>NZ_QEOO01000007.1 GCF_003121585.1 Nocardioides speluncae | reverse complement strand
AAGGACCTCGGCTGCCCCGAGACACTCGACGTACGCCGCGCCCTCGCCCTCGGCGACCTGGCCCGCACCCAGCTCGGACTCGACCTCACCACCAGTGAGGCCACCAAGACCCGCCAGGTCGTGCTCCACGTCCACCTCACCGACACCGCGATCAGCGGAGGCGGCACAGACGCGGAGGTGGCACGGCTGGAGGAAGGCGACCGGCTGCTGCTGGCCGACCAGGTCCGCGACTGGTGTCACCGGCCCGACACACAGGTCGTCGTCAAACCGGTGATCGACCTACGTGAGCGGATCGCCACCGCTGCCTACGAGATCCCAGACCGGATCCGCGACCACGTCATCGCCCGCGACCCGACCTGCGTCTTCCCCCACTGCAGCCGCAACGCCCGGTCCTGCGACCTCGACCACATCACGCCGTACGCCCGCGGCGGGCGGACCGCCACCGACAACCTCGCGCCCCTGTGCCGACGCCACCACCGACTGAAGACCCACGCCGGCTGGACCTACCACCGAGACCCCGACGGTACCTACCACTGGACCTCACCCCACAGACTCGCCTACCAACGCGACCACCAAGGCACCGTGCCCCTCGACCCGGCACCGGCACGACCGCGACCGCGACCGCGACCGCCGGACGAGTAGCAGTCCCGCCTCACACCCCGCCACCCACCGGGAGGCGGGGCAACAGCGCATGCTACCGATGAGTTCTTGCCTGCCGGCCGGTCCAGATGTCCATGAGCACTCTTTGGGAGGCATCTTGAAGCTTCTCCTCACCTCAGCCGGCATCAAGAACCCGAGCATCCACGCGGCGCTGGTCGACCTGATCGGCAAGCCGATCGCCGAGGCCACCGCCCTCCTCATCCCGACCGCGAGCTACGGGCATCCCATGGTCAGCCCGGAAGGGCCGTGGCGGTTCATCAGCGGACAGGAGTCCAGAACGCCGATGGCCGAGCTGGGCTGGAAGTCCCTCGGCGTGCTGGAGCTCACCGCGCTGCCCAGCCTCGACCGGGAGCGCTGGGTCGGCTGGGTCGAGGAGGCCGACGTACTGCTGGTCAACGGCGGTGACGCGCTGTACCTGTGTCACTGGATGCGGGAGTCCGGGCTGGCGGACCTGCTGCCGTCGCTGCAGGACAAGGTCTGGGTCGGGCTGAGCGCCGGCAGCATGGTGATGACGCCGAGGATCGGCGACGACTTCGTGCAGTGGCAGCCGCCCAGCGGTGGCGACAGCACGCTGGCCGTCGTCGACTTCGCGATCTTCCCGCACGTCGACCACCCGGACCTGCCGGAGAACACCATGGCCGAGGCCGAGCGCTGGGCGGCCGGCATCGGGATCCCGGCGTACGCGATCGACGACGACACCGCGATCAGGGTCGTCGACGGTGGCGTGGACGTCGTGTCCGAGGGGAGCTGGCGGGAGCTTGCCTAGACGAGGGCGTTCAGGGCCCGCGCGACGTCCGCCTCGGTGTTGTAGAGGTGGAACGACAGGCGGGTGCCGGCACCGCGCTGGGCCGCCACCACCCCGGCGGCCGCCAGCCGCGCGCCCGCGTCGGGCAGCCTGACCGACACGATCGCCGAGCCCTGGGGCGGCAGGCCGAGTCCGGCGAGGAACCCGTCGGCCAGGCCGACGCAGTGTTTCTGTACGGCGGCCCGGTCCAGCCCGGCGAGCAGCGGCAGCGCGACCGCCGCTCCGACGTGGCAGTACCAGGCGGGCGAAGTGTCGTACGCGCGCGCGTTCTTCGCCAGCCGCAGCGGGAGGTCGTAGACGCTGGACCACACGTCGTCCCCGGCGTACCAGCCGGCGTTGTTCGCGACCAGCTCGTAGTCCGGGTGCACCGCCATCCAGGCGACGCCCCGCGGGACCAGCAGCCATTTGTACGCCCCGCCGACGACGACGTCGGCCCAGCCGAGGTCATGGTCGAGCCAGCCCGTCGCCTGGGTCGCGTCGAGCAGGATCCGGGTGCCGTCAGCCTGGGCCGCGCGCAGCGCGTCGAGGTCGGCCAGCCTGCCGTCGGCCGACTGCACCACGCTCACCGCGACCAGGTCGGCATCGGCGGCGCGCTCCGCCAGCTTGTCCAGCTCGACCTCGGTGACGGTCACCCCGCGCCCGGCCTGGGCCGCGAACGGCCAGGTGACGCTGGTGAAGTCGCCGCGGACCACGAGCACCCGCGACCCGCTGGGGAGGCTCGCCGCGACCAGCCCGACCAGCTCGGACACGCTGCCGCCGATGGCCACCCGGTCCTCGGGCACCCCGACCAACCGCGCATATGCGGCCCGGGCCTCGGCGACCGGCTGGTCGTAGTCCGCCGGCCGCCCGGTGCCCGTCCGCCAGTCACGCAGCGAGGCCATGACCGCGTCGGCCACGGGTACGGCGGGGATCCCGATGCTCGCGGTGTTGAGGTACCCGGCCGGGACGTCGAAGTCGTATCCAAAGGCGCTGCGCATGCCCCGAGCCTAGGTATCAGAACAAAGCGCGCAGGACGTCCACGTCGTCGCCGTACTGCCACTGGTGGGCGACCAGGCCGACCTCCCGGGCGGCGGCGACATTGACCGCCAGGTCGTCGACGAAGCCGACCTCGCCCGGCTCGACACCGAGAGTGGCGACGACCTTCCGGAAGTAAGCCGGGTCCGGCTTCGCGGCACCGACCGCGCACGAGTAGAAGGACGAGTCGAAGAGCTTGTCGTACTTGAGCTTCTCCCGCATGTACGCCGCCCGCTCGGGCGGCTGGTTGGTGGCCAGGTGTACGCCGTACCCGCGACCGCGCAGCTCCGCGACCAGGTCGGCGGTGTGCGGCAGCACCTCGATCCGATGCCACACATTGACAAGCAGCTCGAACGCCGAGGCGGGCACCTTGTACTCCGTGACGAGCGCCTTGAGCGCCGGGAAGAACCCCGGCTCATCGCCGCGCATACTCGGCTGCTCGGCCATATTGATCGCGGTCAGGAACTCGTCGGCCCGCTTGCCGCAGTACACCTCGAGCGCCGCGAGCCAGCCCCCGGGCAGCACCTGGAGTACGTCGTCGGCGTCGAGCAAGACGTGGCGCACCATGAGGGATCAGTCGGTTCCGTGCTGCTTGACGAAGGCGACGATCCGCTCGGCCAGCTCGGGACGGCACACGATCAGGTCGGGCAGGTAGACGTCGTCCTGGTTGTAGACCAGCGGCGAGCCGTCGACCCGGGAGGTGAACAGGCCGGCCGCGCGGGCGACGGCGACGGGTGCGGCGGAGTCCCACTCGTACTGGCCGCCGGCGTGCACATAGGCGTCGGTGAGGTCGCGGGCCACCGACATCACCTTCACGCCGGCCGAGCCCATCGGGACCAGCTCGGCGTCCAGCTCCTCGGCGAGCGCCTGGACGAAGGCCGGTGGGCGGCTCCTCGAGACCGCGATCCGCGGCCGCGGTGCGGTCGACGGTGGTACGACGGGCGGAGCGCCGGTGTGGAAGGTCTCGCCCAGCGCGGGCTGCGCAACGGCGCCCGCCACCAGGTCGCCGCCCTGCCAGAGCGCGACGTGCACCGCCCAGTCGTCACGCGGCGGCTCGGAGAACTCGCGGGTCCCGTCCAGCGGGTCGACGATCCAGACCCGGTCCGCTGAGAGTCTGTCGACCTTGTCGCCTGTGTCCTCGGGGCCCTCTTCCGAGAGCACCGCGTCGTCCGGCCGGTGCTCGGCGATCAGCTGCATCAGCAGCTCGTGGGCGGCGCGGTCGCCGGCATCCTTGAGCTCGCGGCCCTCGAGGCCCTCGGTGCGTACCTTCAGCAGCCGCTCCCCCGCGGCTTCGGCCAACCAGGCAGCCAGGGCATGGTCGTCGGACAGGTCGGGAACGGTGTTTTCGGAGCTCACGGCGCCAGCCTCTCATGCACCAGGTCGGCGCCTAGACTGACCGCCGATGCTGACTCCGGTCCCTCGTTCGAGGCTTTGGCTGCTCCTGGGTGCGTTTGCGCTCCTCGGCCTGTTCGCCATGCACGGACTCGGCGGGCACGGGACCCAGCACGGCTCCCAGCATGAACCCTCCTCCGGAGGGCAGCATCACCACGCGGCGTCGCACGCCGGCCCGGCTGGGGTCCAGGACGAGCCGTGGTGCTCGCCAGGGGAATGCGCAGGCGAGCTGATGCTTGTGCTGTGCCTGGCGGTGCTGACCGTGGGCTTGGCCGCGGCGGTGTTCGTCGCCTGCCGGCCGTCGATCGTTGCCGCGGCCGATCGGCTCGCCGCGGTGACCACGCTGGCGCGGTCCGCGCGAGAGCGCGACCCGCCCTGTCTGTTCGCCCTGTCGGTCCAACGCTGCTGAGCGGCCACCCCGCCTCGGAACGGCCCACCGGCCGAACCGGGCTTCGGCACGCCCAGACCACGACCATCAAGACAGGACACCACTCACGATGAAGAAGCTCACAGCGCTGCTGCTCGGACTGACCACCGCTCTCGCCCTGGCCGGATGCGGCAACGACAAGGAGAACGGCTCCGATATCCCGGACAGCGAAGAGTTCAACCAGGCCGACGTCGACTTCGCCACCGCCATGATCCCGCACCACGCGCAGGCACTGGTGATGGTCGACCTCACCGAGGGCCGGGACCTCTCCCCGGACGTCGACCGCTTGGCAGAGCAGATCCTCACCGCTCAGACCCCCGAGATCGAAACCATGGCCGGCTGGCTCACCGAGTGGGACCAGCCGATCCCCGAGACCGCCCGCGACCACGAGAACGCCCATGGCGACGGAGACTCGGACCTGCCCACCGACATGCCGGGGATGATGAGCGGCGAGGAGCTGGCGGAGCTCGAGGCGGCCGCTGACGAGGAGTTCGAGCCCCTGTGGCTGGAGATGATGATCGAGCACCACCAGGGCGCCATCGACATGGCCAAGACCGAGCGAGCGGACGGCGAGTACCAGCCGACCCTCGAGCTGGCGGCCACCATCGAGACCACGCAGCAGGACGAAATCGACCTCATGGAACGGCTGCTGGGCTCCTAAGGACGGGCATCACCGCGCCAGCACGTCGTGCGAGCGCGCCCGGCGTCGGCCGGGCGCGCTCCTGTCACTTCAGGCAGGCGCCTGCACAGCGGCCACCATTGACTGACTGAGTCAGTCAGTTATAGATTAGAGGCGTGAGCAGACAGATTCCGTCGGATCGGTTCGCGGCGCTGGTCGAGGCGGGCACGGCGACGTTCGTGGCGCACGGCTATCGCCGGACGCAGATGCAGGACGTCGCCGACGCGATGGGAGTTGCGAAGGGCACGGTCTACGCAGCGGTGGCGAGTAAGGACGCGCTGTTGCTTGCCTGCTTGAGGTACGCCGACGGGTTCGAACCGGCACCCGCATCGGATAGCTGGCCGCTCCCCCACCCCGGGGCTGGCGACTTCGCCGCCCTGGTGTCCGAGCGCCTCAGCGAGGTGGCCGAGCTCGCGATCCACCATCTGACACCAGCGGCTGACGGCTCGGCGACGGCCTCGGCAGCAGCGGAGCTTGAGCTGGTCGTCACCGACCTGATGCGCCGTCTCGGCCGGCACCAGCGGGCGATCAAGGTCGTCGACCGGTGCGCGCCGGAGATCCCCGAGCTCGCCGAGCTTTGGTTCGGTGAGGGGCGGGCCGATCTGGTGAACCGGTTGCGCGACCACCTGGCCGCGCGCGCCGAGCAGGGGCTGGTCAGGCTTACCGCCGACCCGACGCGGTTTCCGGGGCGCTGGGACGTGGTGGCCCGCACGATCGTGGAGACCTGCGTGCTGTGGGCGGTGCACCTGCACTGGGACCCCGCCCCGGCGGCCTTCCGCACCACCCGACCCGACGACGAGATCGCCGCGGTCCTCGCAGCACTGTTCAGCACGGGCCTCGTCCCCGACGGCTCTCCAACCCGACCAGCACCCCTGAGGCCACCACGGCTATGACCACGACATCTCAGGCCACCACTAGGAGCGCACCATGGCACGTCAATGCAGCGTCGACCGACGACCCGGACCCTTCGGACGCACGGTGTCCGCCCAAGCAGCACGACCCCATGGCCTCATCGGATGGGCACTCGGCCACCTGTGGGTGCACGAGACCGCCGCGATCAACGACCGGGTGATCGCCCTGCTCGAGCCGGCCGCCGGTGAGCAGGTGCTGGAGCTGGGATGCGGTCCCGGCCGAACTGCAGCCGAGATCGCCCGGCACGGCGCCCAGGTCACCGGCCTCGACCCCTCACCCGCGATGATCGCCGCAGCTGGTCGCCGCAACCGCGCTGCGATCGATGCCGGGACGGTCCGGCTGCTCATCGGGGACGCCGGCGCCGTGCCGGCACCGGACGCGTCGTACCAGGCCGCCCTCGCCGTGCACACCATCTACTTCTGGCCCGACCTCGACGCAGGACTACGCGAAGTCCACCGCGTCCTGCTGCCCGGCGGCCGGCTCGCGATCGGCTTTCGCCCCGCCGAACACGGGCGGCCGCGACGACTAGACCCGAAGATCTACAAGATCCCTACCACCAACCAGCTGATCAAGGCGCTGGGCGCCGCCGGCTTCGCCGAGCCGATCGTCCACGAGGTGGGGTCCGCTGCGATCGTCGTGGCGACCCGCCCCTGAACCGGCCGGCGACCCTGACGCCTTCCGACTGAGACCCGTGCGACCATCGTTCCATTATTCTATGGAATGACGTAGTGTCCTGTTGTGCGCGATTCCAGGACTACGACACGAGACTCGACAGCGGGCCTCGATGTGGTCTCGTTGGTCGACGAGGGGCTGGGCAACTCCGCCTACCTGGTCGACCTCGGCGATGGCCGGGCGCTGGCGGTGGATGCCAGCCTGGATCTGCGGGCGCTTCGCGCGGCGGCGGGCCGACGCGGGTTGCGTGTTGTGTACGGCGCGGATACCCACCTGCACGCCGACTTCCTCAGCGGCGCGCTCCGGCTCGCGGCTGAGGACGGCGCGACCGTCCTGGCCTCCAGAGCCGGTAACCGCGAGTTCCCCCACAGCGGGATTGTCGACGGCGACGAGGTCGACCTGGGCGGACTGACACTGCGGGCGCTGGCGACCCCGGGACACACTCATGAGCACCTCGCATTCGAGGTGGTCGACGGGTCGCGGGTGCTCGGCGTGTTCACCGGCGGGTCACTCCTGGTCGGCTCCGCGGCCCGCACCGACCTGGTCTCACCGGAGCGGACCGAGGAGCTGGCACGGGCGCAGTACCGGTCATTGCAGCGGCTGGCACGGCTCGACGACGAGGTCGCGGTCTGGCCCACCCACGGGGCGGGCTCGTTCTGCTCCGCGCCGCCCGGGACCGAGCGCACCTCCACGATCGGCACCGAACGCGCCACCAACACCCTGCTCCGCGCCGAGAACGAGGACGCGTTCGTGGCCCAGCTGCTGGCCTCGCTGGGCAGCTTCCCGCCGTCCTTCCTGCGGCTCGGGGAGATCAACCGCCGCGGTCCCGCGCCGGTCTCGGGGGACACCCTGCATGCTCTGTCGGTCGGTGAGGTGGCCAGGCTGGCCGCCGAGGGCGCGCAGCTGGTCGACGTGCGACCAGTGCCCGACTTCGCCGCCGGCCACGTCCCAGGCTCGCTGTCGATCCCGCTGCGTCCGGTGTTCGCCACCTGGCTGGGATGGTTGGCCGAGGTCGACCGACCGATCGTGATCGTGCGCAAACTCGACCAGGACCCCGCCGAGATCGTGTGGCAGGCCCGCAAGGTCGGCTACGACCAGATCGACAACCAAATCGTCGGGGAGCTCGACGGCGGTCTGGCCTCGTGGACCGAAGCGGCGATGCCGACCGGGTCGATTCCGCTCGTACCAGCCGAAAGCCTCCAGGAGGCTAGGGAGGGCTCGGCCGTACTCGACATCCGCCAGGACAGCGAGTTCGCCGCCGGCCATGTTCCCGGCGCCGTACACGTCGAGCTCGGCGACCTCGCCGTCAGTACTACCGCGGTGCCGTCGCGGCCAACTGTGGTCATGTGCGGGCACGGCGAACGTGCGATGAGTGCGGCCAGCCTGCTCGCTCGCGCCGGCCACCGGGAGGTCGCGGTCCTCGAAGGCGGGCCAGCGGACTGGGCAGCGACGACCGGGCAGCGGTTGGAGACCGGCGCATGAACCGGACCCGACCGGCGACCCGGCCGGTGTCGCTGGGGCTGCGGGCGAACGCCGCCCAGTTCACCCTCCTGGTCGCCATCAACGCACTGGTCGGCGGCATGGTCGGGCAGCAACAGACCGTCTTGCCGCTGCTCGCCGAGGACGAGTTCGGCCTGACCGGCTACACCTTCATCTTCACCTACGTGGTCGCCTTCGGTATCACCAAGGCGGCAGCCAACTACTTCGCCGGAACATGGTCGGACCGCTACGGCCGCAAACCGGTGCTGATTGCCGGCTGGCTGTTCGCGGTTCCGGTGCCGTTGATGCTGATCTGGGCGCCCAACTGGGGCTGGGTGGTGGCCGCCAACGTGCTGCTCGGGATCAACCAGGGCCTGACCTGGTCCACGACCGTGATCATGAAGATCGACTTGGTTGGACCGAGGCAGCGAGGCCTGGCGATGGGACTCAACGAGGCTGCCGGGTACGGCGCTGTCGCGCTGACCTCACTCGCCGCGGGCTACCTCGCCGCCGAGCACGGACTGCGCCCCGCGCCGTTCCTGCTCGGCCTGTCCTACACCGCGCTGGCCCTGGGCCTGTCGACGCTGGCGGTACGGGAGACGCGCGGCCACGCCCACGCCGAGGCCGCCAACCACGTGGCCCGCCTCGACGGCCGGCACGACCATCTCCACGGTGAACTCAGCAACCGCGAGGTCTTCACCCAGACCAGCCTCCGCGAACCCGCCCTGTCCTCGGCGAGCCAGGCCGGGCTGGTCAACAACCTCAACTTCGGGCTCTCCTGGGGCCTGTTCCCGCTGCTGTTCGCGAGCTCGGGACTGTCCGTCGGGCGGATCGGGGTGCTGTTCGCGCTCTACCCCGCGGTGTGGGGCGTGGGACAGCTGTTCACCGGGGCCGCATCGGACCGGTGGGGCCGCAAGCACCTGATCACCGCCGGGATGCTCACCCAAGCCAGCGGCCTGGCCGTCATCGCATCGGCCGACACCTTCGCACCCTGGGCCGTCGGCACGATCCTGCTCGGTGCCGGCACCTCGATGGTCTACCCGACCCTGCTCGCCGCGATCGGCGACGTCGCACATCCCGCGTGGCGGGGCCGCGCGGTCGGGATCTACCGGGTATGGCGAGACCTCGGCTACGCCGTCGGCGCCCTGATGGGCGGCGTGGTCGCGGACCTGTGGGGGCTGCGGGCAGCGGTCTGGGCGGCAGCCGCGATCACCCTCGCCTCGGCGCTGGTCGTCGCCGTCAGGATGTACGAGACCCACCAACCCGCAGACACCGCCAGAACCCAGGAGACCAGCAATGGGTGACCGTGTCGCCAAAGACGCCCTGTTCGAGGAGTTCGCCGCCGTCGGGAAGGCGATCGGCAACCCCAAGCGGCTCGAGCTGCTCGACCTGCTCGCCCAAGGACCCCGCAGCGTCGACGACCTCGCCTCGGCAGCCGATCTCGGAGTAAGCACCTGCTCGGCCCACCTGCAGACGCTCCGCGAAGCCGGGTTGGTCCAGACCCGGCGCGAAGGACGCCGGATCTACTACTCCCTGGCCAGCAACGATGTCGCCGGCCTGTGGGACCACCTACGCCAGGTCGCGCAGCGACACCGCCCCCACACCGAACTCGCCCGACAGACCTACCTCGGCCCCGAGGACACCGCCGCCGTCGACACCACCGAGCTGCTCCGCCGTCTCGAGACCGGCGACACCGTGATCCTCGACGTCCGACCCGAGCCGGAGTACGCCGGGGGCCACCTGCCCGGCGCCATCCACATCCCCCTCGAGCAGCTCGCCGAGCGGTTGAAAGAACTCCCGCACGACAAGGAGATCGTCGCTTACTGCCGCGGCCGCTACTGCGTCCTGGCCCACGACGCCGTCCGCCTGCTGAACGCCAACGGCCTCACCGCCAGGCGAGCCGCCGACGGCGTCCTCGAGTGGCGGGTCGCCGGCATCCCCGTCCAGCCTGGCGCCGCCTGACATGGCTCCCGACATGGCTCCCGACATGGCTCCCGAGGCCGGATCGAGGCCCTCTGGGCTCAGGAATGGGCCCATCTTCCTCGACTACAACGCCACCACACCGGTCGACCCACGGGTCATCGCGGCCGCGCTGCCCTACCTGACCGAGCACTTCGGCAACCCATCGAGCACCCACTACTACGGCCACACCCCCCGGCAGGCGATCCGGCAAGCCCGCCGCGAGGTCGCAGACCTGCTCGGCGCCCAGACCGACGAGATCGTGTTCACCGCCGGCGGATCCGACTCCGACACCCTGGCCATCCGAGGCGCGGCCCTGGCCAACCGCGACGCCAACCGCGACCGCGGCGACCACGTCATCACCCAGGCCACCGAACACCCCGCCGTACTCGAAGCGTGTCGCAGCCTCCAATCCGACGGGTTCCGGGTCACCATCCTCCCGGTGGACCACCACGGTCAGGTCGACCCAGCCGACCTCGAACAGGCCATCACCGGCGACACCACCCTGGTCAGCATCATGCTCGCCAACGCCGAAACCGGGACCCTGCAACCCATCAGCCGGCTCGCCCGGATCGCCCACGCCCACGGCGCGCTCTTCCACACCGACGCCGCCCAGGCCGCCGGCAAGATCCCGATCGACATGACCGAGCTCGGCGTGGACCTCCTCACCGTGGTCGGACACAAGATGTACGCACCCAAGGGCGTCGGCGCGCTCTACGTGCGGGCCGGCACCCGGCTCCAACCCACCATCCACGGCGGCGGCCAGGAACAGGGACTGCGTGCCGGAACTGAGAACGTCGCGCTGATCGCGGCGTTCGGCGCTGCCAGTCGTATCGCGGCTGACTCGCTGCCCCAGAGCGCCCACCAGCTCCTGGAGCTGCGCGACCGCCTCCACCGTCAGCTCACCGAACTCCTCCCCGACCGGGTCAGCCTCAACGGCCACCCCGAGCATCGGCTCCCCGGCACCCTCAACGTCTCCATCAGCAACACCCGTGGCGCAGACGTGCTGGCTGCGGCACCCGGCATCGCGGCCGCCACCGGATCGGCCTGCCACGAAGGCACCGACGAGCCCTCACCCGTACTGACCGCCATGGGCCAGCCTCCCGACCATGCCCTCGCAGCACTGCGCCTGTCCTTCGGCCGATGGACCACCGCCAGCGAGGTCGACCAGGCGGCCCAGCTGATCGCCGACGGTGTCGCGCACCTGGCGTCGCGGAGTCAACCGCAGTCCCCTCGACTACGCCATGTGCAGGGCACTTTGGGCAGATGTGCAGACGACTTCTAGATCTGACAGCTCCCGGCGCCACCCACCTGGGCCACGGGCACCCCAGGAACCGGGACAAACTACCCCAGGGACCTGGAGGCGGAACCTACTCTGGAGCAGCCCAGACCGACACCACGGGGGATCAAAGTCGCATGTGGCCACCGAGACGATCACCACCATCGCGCTGGACGCGCGCTGGAGGGCGTTGACGACCAGGTCGAGTGCCTCGACGATGGCACCTTACTTTCGGGCTCCCTAGGGAGGACGAGTCCGGCATCACCGACGTCTGGTCCGCACATCAGGAGAGGGAGCCTCATGACGAACGAGACCACTGCCCGGCTCGAAGCATTCGAGCCCATCGGGGACACCGGCGTCCTGGTACGCCGGATGCTGGCGCTGGCCCTGCGCGGCCTCGCCGCGGCGTACGACCCCAAGACGGGGTCGTTCGCGCAGACCGTGCGCGGCGTAACCGGACCGGACGGCGTGCAGATCCGGGCGGAGGGCCGCAACCTGCGGTACACCGCGATCGCCGCGCTCGGCCTGAGCAAGCTGCCGATCGACGTCCAGCGCGACGTACTGCACGACCGCACCGCCGCCGAGATCGCATCGATCGCGAGCGAGAACGCGGTCGATGAGAAGGACCCGGGGGCGATCGCGCTGGCCGCCTGGGCGGACGCCGAGATCAACGACGTCTTCCCGGACAAGCTGTTCATGCAGCTGCGGACGATGCTCAAGGACGGCCGGCCGCTGCCGACCGTCGACACCGCCTGGATGGCCACCGCCGCGGTCGCGGCGGCGGAGCTCGGCAACACCGACACGGTGCTCGATGAGGCACTCGCGCTGCTGCTGCGCTACCAGGGCGGGCGCGGGATCTTCCCGCACCACCTCCCCCCGAACGAGCAGCCCCGGTGGCGCGCCCACGTCGGCTCCTTCGCCGACCAGGCCTACCCGATCCAGGCTCTCGCCCGGGCGGCGGTGCTCAAGAGCGACGGCTCCCTGCTGGCCGCCGCCAACCGCACCGCCGCCCGGATCTGCGAGCTCCAGGGCGACCACGGCCAGTGGTGGTGGCACTACGACTCCCGCGACGGCTCGGTCGTGGAGGGCTTCCCGGTCTACAGCGTCCACCAGCACGCGACGGCGCCGATGGTGCTGTTCGACCTGCTGGAGGCCGGCGGCGACGACCGCGTCGACGAGATCGCGCTCGGCGTGCGCTGGCTGGAGACCCACCCGGAGGCGGTCGAGGAGCTGATCTCCGACCGCTGGGGGCTGATCTGGCGCAAGATCGGCCGGCACGAGCCGCCCAAGGCTGCCCGGGCGCTCGGTGCGGTGAGTACGGCGGTGCGCGCCGGCGCGCAGCTGCCGGGGCTCGACCGGGCGCTGCCGCCCGGCAAGGTCGACCACGAGTGCCGCCCGTACGAGCTGGGCTGGCTGCTCTACGCCTGGGACAGTCAGCTCGCGCCGGATCGGCGTCAGTTCTGAGCCTGGATCCGGGCTGAGGGCTCAGCCGACCGCGAAGGCCGCGAGCTTCGGCGTCAAGAGCCCGTCGACCTGGTCGAACGAGCCGGTGACGTACAGCCGCCGCAGCACGGGGACGTAGACCGCGCCGATGATGCCCCTGTTGCGACCGTCCCGCCCAGGCCCGTAACCGGTGAAGTCGGGGTCGGGCTGCCAGGCCGCCTGCAGGCCGCTGCCGGCATGCAGGAACGCACCCATCGCGCCCCAGTTGTGGGTGCGTGCCAGCGGGTTGGCACGGTGGAAGCCCACGAAGACCATCCGACCCACGATCACGCAGACCTGGCCGTCGCCGTCGATCAGTCGCACCCAGACGTTCCGGCCGCTCCACATGCCGACCGAGCGGACCCGGTTGGAGATGCCGCCTTCGCACGCCACGATCCGGCCACGCTCGCGGTCGTGGGCGAGCGCGAGCGGGTTGGCACCGCTGTACCTCGCGGTCGGGTCCTTCGGGTCGTACGGCGTGCGGCAGGAGGCCCGGTTGGCCTTCGAGCCCTGCGGCTGCAAGCCGGTCGGCGCGCCGGTGCTGGCCTTGAGCTTGGCCAGGCCGCGGGCCCGGATCGGTCTGGCCCCTGGACGGATGATCGTGTTGAAGAAGCCGCCGGCGTACACGAAGCGGTCGGCCTGGACGAGCGCTCGGACCCCGCAGTCGAAAGACCGGCTCCACGCCACCGCGCCGGTGGTCTTGTCGACGCGGGCCACCTTGGCCCCGCCGGCAACGAAGACCGCGCCGTTGCCGGACACGATGCTGCGGACCTCGGCGCCGTTGAACTGTCCAGCGGGCACCGTCCAGCGGAGCAGTCGGAAGCTCGTGGCATCAACCGCGGCGGTACCCGGCCGCCGTTGGCCGTGGAAGCGGTGGAACGACCCACCGAAGTAGATCCGCCCGTGCGCGCAATGGCTGGTCTGCACCCAGCCATCGACCTCGCGCGGCGCCCAGATGAAGGCGCCGGTACGGGCGTTGGTCACCACGACGCGGCGAGCAGGACGGGAGGTGCCCGACGGCCCGACGTACGCCGTGAAGTCACCGGTGGTGACCAGCAGCGGCCGGCCGGCCACCCGGCATGTGGTCTGCGAGCTGCCGTTGCGGCCGACCAGTTTGCCCAGCCCACGGACCGCTTCGTCGCTGACCGGCGCCGTGCCGACGGTCGGCGGCGGCTCGGCCGCAGCAGGCGTCAGCGTCGTCGCCAGTACGACGACTGCCCCGGCTGCCACGCACCGGCGTGCGATGTCTCTCCACATGACTTCCCCCAGCAAACCCAAACTCATGCCATGGTCGCACGGCTCTCGCCGGGCCGCTGCTAGAACAGGAAGCGCGCGTACCCACGGCGGGAGATGCCGCTTACCGCACTGAAGCCACCGCCGATGGACAATGCGGGCGCCGCCTCCGGGCTGAGCGGTGTCCGAGTCAGGCCAAGGGTCCAGACGCCGTACCACCCGTTCACGGGCGGGGCCCAGCCGGTGATCTGGCCGGTCGACGTCACGAGCGAGGCGACCTGGACCCGCTTCAGGTGAGCCTTGGAGATGCTGGTGAAGTGACCGCCGACGTAGACCTCGTCGTCCAGCGCGAGGATGCCCTGCACCTCGCCGCTGCTTTGGATGACGTACTCGGGGACGCTGTCGGAGCCAGTGTCGTAGGCCCACAGCCGGTTGTTTGACGTGGAGGCGAAGAGCCGGCCACTGGGTGTCACGTCCAGCGCGATCGTGACCCCACCTTCGGTGGGGGCGAACGAGGTGAGGGCCGCGGTGGTCGCGACGACCTCGGCGATCCCCTTGCGGCTCACACCGTTCAGCGCGGTGAACGAACCGCCGGCGTACACCCTCGAGCCGTCGTCGGACACGGTCAGGGCGATCAGGTTGCCGTTCGGCCTCGGCACGAAGGTCGACACCGCCGCGCCCGTCGTCTGGCTGACCGCGGCGAGCTTCGGGAACGCCCGCCCGGCGACGGAGTTGAAGTTGCCGCCGACGTACAGCCGGTCGCCGTTGTCGACCGCGATCGCGCGGACCTTATCGCTGGCGGTGCCGGTCCACCCGGCGACGAGCGCACCGGTGTCCGGGGTGACCGCGGCGAGCCGGGCCTTGGCCTGGCCGCCAACGGTGGTGAAGGTGCCGCCGAGGAAGATCTTGGTGCCGTCGTTGGACGCGGCCATCGCGTAGACCACGCCGTCGGTCTCCGGCTTCCACGTCGGGTCTAGGGTGCCGTCGCCGCGGATCGCTGCGACGTTCGCACGCGGCGCGCCCGACACGGACTTGAAGGAGCCGCCAATGTAGGTGCGGTCACCCACCTGGGTCAGCGCGTAGACGACGCCGACGACGTCGCATGCCCCGGTGGCGGGATTGAGGACCACGCAGTCGACCTTCGCGGTCGGCGCCGGCGTGGTCGACGGACTCGCCACCACGGGTGCGGCGGTCACGACCAGTGCCGCAACGGCGCCGAAGATTGCTACTGCGGTCGCTCCGGACCGCCTCAAGACTCGCGACATCGTCGCCCCACTTCCAACCAAATGGACCCAACCCAAAGTCGCCGCCCCCACGCGGCGTCCCCAACCGAAAGAATCTAACTCCCAGCCCGGCCCGCGGTCCTCGAAATGAGGAATATCGCGGGCCAGCGCGTTCCTCCGGGTAATCTGCCCGGGTGCTGCGCCAGATCCTGAAGACGGTCACCCGAGCCTTCGGCGTGGCCACCGCGGGCCTGCGGCCACCGCCCGACTTCCTGATCATCGGCGCCAAGCGGGGCGGGACCACCAGCTTCTACTACGACCTGCTCGCTCACCATCAGGTCGTCCGGCTGTTCCCGCCGCCGGTTCCGGGCCTGAAGGCAGACCCCACCAAGGGCATTCACTACTTCGACTCGAACTATCCACGCGGCCGCCGCTGGTACCGCTCGTACCTGCCCACCTCCGCGGCGAGGCGCCTCACCGAGCGCAGGAAAGGCGCGCCGGCGGTCGCGGGCGAGGCGTCGCCGTACTACCTGTTCCATCCGATGGCCGCCGAGCGGGCGCACGAAGAGGTGCCCGGCGCGAAGATCATCGTGCTGCTCCGCGATCCGGTGCTGCGGACCTACAGCCACTGGAAGGAGCGCCGCCGTTCCGGCGCGGAGGAGCTGGACTTCGCCGCTGCACTCGCGGCTGAGCCCGACCGGCTGCGCGGCGAGTGTGAACGACTGGCGGCCGACGCGGCGTACAACAGCTACGCGTGGGAGCAGCAGAGCTACGCGACCCAGAGCGAGTACGCCGCCCCGCTCGCCGCCTGGGTCAACCGGTTCGGGCGAGACCAGGTGCTGGTGCTGGCCAGCGAGGACTACTACGCCGACCCGGTCACCGTCCTCCGTCGCGCCGACGAGTTCCTCGGTCTCCCACCCCGCGAAGCTTCGACCGGCAAGGTCCGCAACGCAGCGGCGGGCGACGAGCTGGATCCAGACCTGCGAACGATGCTCGAGGACCGCTTCCGCGAGCCCAACCGCGCGCTGGTGCGGCTCATCGGCCACGACCTGCCATGGACCTAGGACCCGCCGTGGCGCTCCGGATGAAGAACTTCCCGGCCGGGCGCCCCGGAGTACTGCTGCCGATCGACGACCGCAAAGCGGCGGCGCTCGGGATCTCCATGTACACCGCCTCCCGCCCGCGCGTCCTTGCCGCCCAGCGGGCGGCCCATTCCCTGGTCAGCAAGGTCGGCGCCCGCGCCCTCCCCGGCCGCGCCCAGGAATGGCGCCCACCATGCTCGTCGGACGAGTGGCAGGAGCTGGTGCGCCAGTGGCGGGACGCGCTCGGCGGCTTCGACCGGTTCGCGGCGTACCAGCGCCGGCAGACCGATCGCGGCGGCCTCACCCTGCTGCTGGTCAACCGCGGGGAGCCACTCGCGGTGGTCAAGCTGCGCACTGAGGAGGAGCCCCTGGCGCGCGAGCAGACCATGCTCGACATGCTGGCTGTGGCCGGTACGACGACCTTCCGGACCCCTTCCCCACGCGGCATGGGCAGGGTCGCGGGCGACCTGCACTGGAGCGCGCAGAGCGCGGTCTTCACCGCCCCGCACGCGCCCGAGCTGGATCCGCCCGACGCGCTCTTCGACGAGCTAGAGCGCTGCCTGACCGAGGAACCTCCGACAGACGACGGCTTCGCGCTCGCCCACAACGACCTGACCCCGTGGAACCTCCGCCGCGACCGGAACGGGCACCGCTGGCTCTTCGACTGGGAGGACGCCGCGCCGGCGCCGGTCGGCGCGGACCGGGTCTACTTCGCGGTGGCTGCCCATGCGCTCGCCGGGCGTCCCGTTCCGCACGGGCTGTCGCGAGACGCGATCACCTTCTGGTCGGACCGGATCGCGGGCCGCTCGCTGACCGCTCCCGGCGACCGCGAGCTCGCCGCAGGCATGGAGCGTGCGCTGAAGATGGCCCAGGCCATGACCGGCCCCGTAGGCTAGTTACGTGACACTGGCGTCGCTCGTCCGCACCCTGCGCAAGCGCTGGCTCATGGTCGTTGCCCTGGCCGTGGCCGGCGTGCTCGCCGCGGCCGGCGCGACCGCGCTGATGCCGAAGGAGTACGCCGCCACGTCGACCAGCTTCGTGAGCCTCACCTCCAGGGGTCAAGGTGGCGCCGATCTCTACCAGAACTCCCAGTTCACGCTGACGCGGGTGGGCTCCTATCCCGAGATGGTGCACAGCCCCGAGGTGCTCGAGCCGGTCATCGGTGACCTCGGGCTGAAGCTGACGCCGCAGCAGCTGCGGCCCAAGGTCACCGCCGTCAACCCCACCGGCACCATCCTGCTCAAGGTGCAGGTGATCAACACCTCGCCGGAGCTCGCCACGGAGCTCGCCAATGCGATCGCAGACCGGCTCGGTGATCTGATCGAGGAGACCGAGACGCCGGCGGCGGCCGGCGCCAAGTCACCCGTCAAGGTCACCAACGTGATTCCGGCGCGTGTCCCGACCGGCCCCGCCTCGCCCCGCCCGGCCCTCAACCTGACCTTCGGGCTGCTGCTCGGGCTGGCACTCGGCGTCGCGGCCGCCGTGCTCCGGGAGCGCTTGGACACCAGGGTGAGGTCCGCTGCGGACATCGAGACCCGCACCGGCTCCTCGCCCTTGGGTGTGATCCGCAAGGACCCGACGCTGCGCAGGCGGCCGCTGGTGACGATGACCCAGACGGGCGCGACGGTGGAGGACTTCCGCTCCATCCGCAGCAGCCTGCGCTTCGTCAACGTCGACGCCCCACCCCGGATGATCGTCGTCGCGTCAGCGATCGCGGGCGAGGGCAAGTCGGTGACCGCCTGCAACCTGGCGATCACCCTCGCCCATGCGGACCTGAACGTGTGTCTCGTGGAGGCGGACCTGCGCCGACCCAAGGTGACGACGTACCTCGGCATCGACGGCAGCATCGGGCTTGCCGACGTCGTCGCGGGCGACCACGCGCTGGACGAGGTTCTCGTGCCGTGGGGCGGCGGCTTGGTGAGCGTGCTGCCGGCCGGTCACACGCCGCCCGACCCGAGCATGCTGCTGGGCTCGAAGGCGATGGGCGAGCTGCTGGCTCGCCTCCGCGCGAGGTTCGACATGGTGATCATCGACGCCCCACCGCTGCTCCCGGTGAGCGACGCTGCGGTCCTGGGTGCACAGACCGACGGCGTGATCCTGGTGGCCGGCTACGGACACGTCAAACGCGACCAGCTCGACGACACGATCAACATGGTGAAGTCGGTGGGGGCGACGCTGATCGGCACCATCATCAACCGGATGCCGGTCAAGCAGCGGCAGGCCGACTACGGCAACGAGTACACCGTGATCAAGCGGCCGGAGCGCAGCGAGCCCCCGGTCGAGCACGCAGTCAAGACGAAGACCTAGCGGTCTCCTCGACCGCCGACGAGCGATCGCACCGCCTCGGCGATCCCGTCGACTGTCTCGACCAGGAGCGGCAGCATCCGTCGGTGCGACACGCCGTTTCCGTCGACGTGGGCGTCCGGTACGTCGTACCCCTCGATGGTGGCCCGTCGGGTCCACGGAAACCGTCGCTCCGCGGGCTCGGTCATGTCCACCAGGCCCCGTGCGTCGTCCATCGCGGCAACCCACCAGCTGAGCACGCCCGAGAGATCGCTCTCGTCTGTCGGCACGACGTACGTCGGACGCTCGGAGGCGATGGGTGGTCCCAGCGCGGCGACCTCGGTGATCGTGAACAACCGGTCCCGCACAGTGGGGTCCAGGCGGATCAGCGTCCCGAGCACGGCCCGGTCCGCTGCCAGGACCAACCCCGCCTCAGATAGGTCAGCGGCGTCGACCTGGCGGGCCGGGTGGTCGGGCAGCTCGCCGGTGAGGATCTTCTGCCGCTGCAGATGGGCGACCGCCTCGCGACACCAGGACTGGCCCGAGAAGGCGCGCACTCCGGCGTCGGTGATGCGCAGTCCCCGGTATTCCGGTCCGGCCAGGCGGTGGCGCAGCACCGCGGCGGCGGAAGGGGAACGGCACACGTTCGCGGAGCAGACGACCAGCGCGGTGAACTCGGGCAACCGATGACCACCTGTCCGGGGAAGTGAGAGCGTGAGGTCGTTGGCGAGTATAAAGTGACCGCGATGTGGGAGCGGATGGCTCGCGGCGGCAGCCTCAACCTGGTGGGCGCCGTGTGCCAGCAGGCGGCACAGCTGCTGACCATCGCCCTGATCGCGCGGATGCTGGGCGCGGACGACCTCGGCCGCTATGTCCTCGTGTACGCCGTGCTGATGCTGCTTCAGCTCACCGCGCTGTTCGGCTTTAGGGCCACGCTGACCAGATTCATCGCGATGCGGCTGGCCGACGACGACGGCGGCAGGGTCCGGGCGACGATCAGGTTCTCGCTCGTGGTCACCACGATCGCCGCAGTCGTCCTGGCGGTCGCCCTTGCCCTGGCCTCCGGCGGCTTCGCCTCGGTGTTCCACGACGACGACATGCGGCTGGGCTTCGTCCTGGCCGCGGTCGCCCTGCCCGCCATCACCCTGCGCGACGCCTGCCTGGCGGCGACGCAAGGATGGCGAACCCAGCGTGACTTCACGCTGATCGGCTGGATCGGGGAGCCGGTCGCCCGGCTCGCGCTGACCGGCCTGGCGCTGGCCGCCGGCTGGGGTCTCGAGGGCGCGTTCCTCGCGCTGGTCGTGAGCTCCTGGGGCTCGGCCGTCGCCGCCGCCCGCGCGCTGCGGAGGAAGCTGAAGACGGTCGTCCGCGGCACCGGCGGCACGGGCGATCCCGGCCGGCGCGAGCTGTTGTCGTTCTCGTTCACCAGCTGGGGTACGACGCTGGCGTCGACCGGGCTGATCTGGGCGGGAACGCTGATGCTCGGAAACCTGGCGAACACCGCCGCGGTCGGTGAGTACAGCGTCGCCACCCGGCTGGTGAGCCTCGCGGTCTTCGTGATGGCCCCCATCAACGCCGCGTTCGCGCCCCAGTTCGCGCATCTCCACCACCGTGGCGAGATCGACGAGCTCGGGTCGGCGTACGTCGCCGCGACCGGCTGGATCGTGCGGCTCTCACTGCCCGCGTTCGTGGTGCTGCTCGTGTTCCCGAGGGAGCTGCTCGGCCTGTTCGGACCCGGGTACGTCGACGCCGTGGCCGTCACCGTGCTGCTCGCCGTCGGTCAGCTGGTCAACGCCATCTCCGGCCCGTGCGGAACGCTGCTGAACATGGCCGGCCGGGTCCGCCTGAACCTGGTCAACAACATCGTCGTCCTCGTGCTCAACATCGTTCTCAACCTGCTGCTGATCCCGCCGTACGGCATCGTCGGCGCGGCCATCGCCTGGACCGCCGCGCTGGCCGTGGTGAACCTCGCCCGTCTGGTCCAGGTGCGGCTGGTGCTCGGGATCCACCCGTTCCGCCGGGTCATCGCGAAGGCTGCGGCCGCGGCCGTGCTGGCTGCCGGCGCCGCCCTGACCGTCCGCGCGCTCATGTCGTCCGGCCTGGGCGCGGCCGTTGTCGGCAGCTGCGTCCTGGTGGTGGTGTACGCCGCCGTCACGCTGCGGCTCGGCCTCGGCCAGGACGAACGGTCGGCACTCGGGGCCCTGCGACGCTCGCCGGACGCAACCGTCGAGTAGTCGGTCCTAGTGGGCTGGTGATTCCGCGTTTGCCTCTCGGCTCCCCAGACGTTCTGGGACGCTACTGCCCATGACTGAGTTCTTCGACTGGTTCGTCGTCACGGGCGTCCTCATCGCCGGCATCGGCCTCTGCCTCCACCTCGGGGAGTCGGTCTGGCGTGGCGGCGTACTCGCCGGGACGCGGGCGAGGGCGCTGGCCGCGGTCATCGCCGTGGCCGGGCTGCTTGGCCTGGCGCTGCTCTACAAGGTCGAGGCCATCGCGAAGGTGGACGCCGAGGTCATCGAGGGCATGTGCACCTCGCGCAACGAGAAGCTCATCCAGCTGATGCTCTACATCACGACGATCGGCGACGTGGTGCCGAGCTTCACGATCGCCACGATCCTGGCGGTCCTGGTGCAGCGGCAGGGCGTGCACCGCTTCGCGTGGATGCTGCTGCCGCTGGTGGTCTATGTCCAGACCGTGATCCAGTTCGCGGTCACCAAGGGGTTCGACGACTACACGATCGCCGACTTCTACCCCGACATCGTGCTCGGCGGCGACGGCACCATCCCGTCCGGGTCGATCGCCCGGCTGTCGAGCATCTTCCTGATCGCGGCATGTCTCTGGCATGCGTCGGACGAGCGCCGGAGTCGGCAGCTCGTGACGCTCGGCGGCGCGTTCCTCGTGGTGGAGGCCATCAGCCGGCTCTACCTCGGCCGCCACCTGCTCGCCGACATCGTCTGCGGGCTGCTGCTCGGGCTCGCGCTGGCACTGGCCGCCACCTCGCTCGTACGCCGCTCGGCGACCAACGCCGGCAGCAGCATCACCACGAACAACACATAGCTGTCGAAGAGCCCGGTCTCCACCGCGCTGCGGATCAGGACCAGGATGACCAGGGCCAGCCACAGGCTGCGGTGCTCGACGCGCACCGAACCGGCCGACAGCAGCGTGCAGAGCGACCACATCGCCAGCAGGGTGATGCCCACGATCCCGCCCTGGACGAACACCGACACCCAGGTGCTGTCGAGCACCTGGGTATCCCAGTAGGTGCCGGTGACCGAGATCGTCTTCACGGCCATGCCGCTGCCGAACCACTTGTTCCAGAAGTCGTTGCCGGCACTGAAGGCGGCCTCCCAGGCGATGGTCCGGGAGTTCAGGGTGGTGAGGTTCTTGGCGCCACCGCGGCCGAAGTAGGTGGCGAGGATCGGCGTGAACGCCGCCACGAAGAAGAGCGTCGGGACCGACATCACCGTCACCATGATGACGCCGACCTTGAGCCGGGGCGCGGTCACGATGACCACGAGGCAGGCGAGCGCGAGGGCGAGCATGCCGGTACGCGATCCGGTCATCCAGGTCAGCGCGCCGAGCACGACGACACCCGCGAGCTGCCAAGCGGTCGCCGAGCGATGGAGCAGCTGCCAGACCAGGCCCAGCAACGGGGCGGTGTAGAGCAGTGCGAGCTGGTTGGGCGCCAGGGGCGGCACTCCGCCCGACAGCCGCCCCTCGGCGGCGAACGAGCCCAGCCCGGTGAGGCCGATCACGACTCCAAGGACACCCATGGTGGTGAGCATCGAGCGCAGCAGGACAGCGGCCGGGAACGAGGCCACGAGCAGGCCTACCGTGGCGAGCACCATCAGCACCCGCACCGCCAGCACCGCGGACGCCAGGAGAGACTCACCCGCCCACGCGCCAAGCAGGCTCAGGGCCACGTAGGCGAGCACGAAGAGTGGGGTGCGTGCGCCCAGTCTGGCGCGGTGCGCGGCCTCCGGGAGAGCGGCGTACGCCAGCATCAGGGCCACGCCGCCGACCGCCGCCTTGGCGATCACGATCGGGTCGACGCCGCCGGAGAAGTAGACGCCCCTCCGCCACGCCACCAGGCTCATGATCAACAGCGCCCAGACCAGCCAGGGTAGGCGGGCCGGCGGGTCTGGCCGGGGCGGGTCGTACGTCGTCACGGCCGGCGGTCGTAACTCATCTGCCGCAGGGTGGGCGTCGCCAGCGCGGTCACGGCGAGCCGGCGCCAGCTCGGCATGTTCTCGGCCCACTCGTCGTCGAGCCGGATCGCGGTGCGCCCGGTGCGGAAGCGGTTGGGGTTGCCACTCGCGGTGTGGGTTGGCAGCATCTCGACCTCGTTGCCGTCGAACTCGGGGCACAGATCCTCGTCGACGCCTGCGTGCTGAAGGATCCGGCGGACGACGCGCTCGGGCTCGGTCGCGAGCTCTTCATATTGGATCCGGAGATAGCTGCCAGCACCCACCGCGCTCCGCCCGTGCCTCGCGATCACCTGGTTGTAGAACTGCCAGACGGCGGTGCTGCGCACGAGGTTCACCCGCCTGAGCTGCCCTGAGTTCTTGTCAGAGTCCTTGTCGGCCACCGCGCGCTTGCGCTGCCACGAGTGGGCGACGGCGCGCGGGTCACGCAGCATGTGCACGATGCGGACGTCGTAGCCCGGGAGCCCCGCCGCCACGATCGCATCCGCCGGGAACTTGGAGGAGTCCACGATCACGTCGGCGCCGGTGCTCGTCGCGATCCCGTCGTACAGCTTCTTCAGATAGTCCGCATAGCGATAGCGCTCGATCATCTGACCCTGGCGCAACGCGCGAAGCACCGCCCGCGAGTCCCGGGTGTGGATCTGTCCCTGAGCGCGTACGGCGTCCGCGGCGTCGACCTTGTCGATGCCGCCGAACCCTTCCTTGAACGCCGCCTGCCACCAGGCGCACTCGGAGAGCACCTCGCCACACCCGCACTGCCGTCGCTCGATCAGGCCGCGCTGCCAGATGTTGTGCAGCTCCCCAGTCGACGCAAGCCCCGGCACCTGTCCCAACAGGTTGTCGAGGATCGTGGTGCCGCTGCGGCCCCACCCTGCGATGTAGAGAACCCTGGTCACGTCACGTCGCTTAGGTCGTCGGATGTCGCTTCGAGTCTAGTTGCCCGTCGCCGCCAAAGCGCCGCGTTCGCGACGTCCGGGTGCGCACATCGCAAGGCGCCGGAGCGACGCTCTACTCGCTCGTCCAGCAAGTGACGCAACGCCGCGAGGTGCGCGCCCGGGCGTAGCGAATGGCCGTGATTTTGCGGCGACGGGCTCACATGGCCGGTCGAAGGAGCTTGCTAACCCTCCGGCAGTCTCAGCACGCTCGCCAAAACGGCGAAGTGACTGCCTCCCGCTGCTTGCGCAGCCTCGTCTCTTCTCGTCTCATCTCTGGTAGGTTCTGCGCACTCCGGCACCGACGAGCAGGCTCGGCCGAACCAGGGGGATCCGATCATGGCGACCAGCAGCACCCTGCTGGACCAACTGGTGCGCGAACGTCACTGGCAGTCGCACTCGATCTTCGCCCGTGAGTACGACCGAGCCGCCGCGACTGTTGACGGGTCGCTGGTTGGGACCGCGCCCGGGCGCGCGCATCTCCACCGCTGGTTAGCCGGCGGGATCAAGGGCCTGCCTTACCCCGCTCATTGCATCGTGCTGGAGGCGATGTTCCCCGGGTGGACCGCATCCGACCTGTTCGCCGCGCCCTCGGGCCATCGCGTCGGACCCGGGCGCGTCGCAGCCCGGGGCATGGGGCCAGGGTCAGGTCTTGCCGCCGATGCGCCGTCGGTCGATGGGCTGCGGGCGTTCGTGGGCGCTGAGATCGCCGACGGTGGGGCCGCGCTGGTGTACCCGACGTTCGTCTTGGCTGCGGCCGCGCAGACGGCCTTGGTCGAGGCGGGGATGCAGCAACAGCTGTACTACGAGAAGGGGAGCACGTCGTTTGGCGCTCCGCATCGGATCGACGTGCCGGTCGCGGTGGCCGAGAACGATGTGCGGGCGCTGCTGTACGTCTCCTCACTGCTGGAGCGCAGGTTGCAGACCTCGGTGGAGATGATGACCGACCTTGACGCGGTCGAACGGTGCGGACGCTCGATGGTGTCCTTTGGGCTGAGCAGCAACGACTGCACACACCTGTACTTGCGCCAGGCAATCCAGCCGCTCTTCCAGATCCGCGACGAGACGGATGAGTCCCGTTTTCTGGAGTACGTCGAGCTCGCCGACGCAAGCATCTACCGATCGACCGAGGACACCAACATCGGGTTGATCGTGCGGAGTCGCCCCGATCCGGTCAATGTGCCCGGTCGACGATGGTTCCTGTGCGCCGGCCTTGGCCCGTGGGGGACCTCCGGGGCCGCCTGGTACCTCGCGAATCACTGGCAGCGACTTCACGACCAGGTCGATGACCGCGACTTCGTCGCCATCGTCGAGGTCGGCGCGTACTCCGACCAGACCGCTCGACTGCTCCGAATCTGCCATGGCCCGGCCGGCACTGAGGACGTGCAATGAGCGGACGTGCGATGGGGGGCTACTCGGTAGCGGGCCTGTTTGTCGGTTTGACCACGCTGGATGTCGCACAGCTGGTCGACCGGTATCCCGGGGAGGACACCAAGACCAAGGCGAGCTCGACCTTCATCGGAGCCGGAGGGCCGGCCGCCAACGCCGCGGTGGCGTTCGCGGCATTGTCGGCGGCGCCCACCGAGCTACACACCGTGGTGGGAGGCCACCAGGTCGCCGACATCATCAAGGCCGACCTCGCGGCGCATCAGGTGAGTGTCGTCGATGCGATGCCGGACAGCATGGATCGGCCTCCGGTGTCCTCAGTAGTGGTCGCCAGCCAGGGCAGCAGCCGAACCGTGGTCTCGCTCGACGGAACCCTGCGCCCACCGCCACCCGACCATGCCACAGCCCATGCCACAGCCCATGCCACAGCCCATGCCACAGCCCATGCCGCACCCAGTCACCCCACGGCGCGGATCGTCCTGGCCGACGGCCACTACCCGACGCTGTCGGTGCCGGTGGTCACTCGCGCCAAGGCGGCGGGCGCCATCGTCGTCCTTGACTGTGGACGCTGGCGGGAGTCCCACGACGCGTTGCTGCCGCTGGCCGACATCGCGATCTGCTCTGCCGGCTGGCGGCCGCCAGCGACATCGGCCGGCGTCACTGCCAGGCTCCGGCGCTTAGAGGAGTACGGGGTGCGCCACGCCGCCATGACCGGCGGCCATGGGCCGATCCGCTACCTGTCTGCCGGTGTCCTCGGCGCCGTTCCGGTCGAGCCCGTTGCTGCGGTCGACACCCTTGGCGCGGGCGACATCCTGCACGGCGCGTTCTGTCACTTCATGCTCCAGACCGGAAGGGACTTCGAGCAGTCACTTCGTGCGGCGGCACACATCGCCGCGCTGTCGTGTCAGCAGTTGGGCACCCGCGCCTGGATCGACGCCGTCGCCTCGGCTGGCCCGACGCGATAGCCGCCCTCGATAGCGGTAAGGACGCGGCCGGCGCGAGATCGCGACCCTGCCACCAGGTGCGCATTGGGCAGGTCGCTCGACTCGACCTTGGCCACCACCTCCG
Source organism: Nocardioides speluncae (assembly GCF_003121585.1). Lineage (GTDB taxonomy): Bacteria > Actinomycetota > Actinomycetes > Propionibacteriales > Nocardioidaceae > Nocardioides > Nocardioides speluncae. The sequence continues at coordinate 154,973 of NZ_QEOO01000007.1, read as the reverse complement.
CTGAGGTCTTGCCGCCCTGGATCTGTCGCTCAAGCAGCCGTGCCCGCACGGTCTCGAGGTCGGCGTCGAGGTACCAAGCGGCATCCAGCAGCCCGCGTACCTGCGCCCACGGCTCGGAGGCCAAGAGCAGGTAGTTGCCCTCGGTCACCACGATGCGGACGTTCTCGTCGATGCTGAGACCGCCGGGCACCGGATCGTGCAGGTCGCGGTCGTACGCCGGCCATGGGACCAGCCCCAACCAGTTGCGGGCCTGGCCGAGCAGGGTCGCGTAGGCGGCGGCGTCGAAGGTGTCGGGCTCGCCCTTGCGCGCTCTCATGCCGGCCGCATCCAGCTGCTCGTTGCGCAGGTGGAACCCGTCCATCGGGGCGACCTCGGCCAACCCCGTCCCTGCCTGCCGGTTGATCTCGTCTCGAACCAGCACCGACAGCGTCGACTTGCCGGCGCCTGGCGGCCCAGCGATCCCGAGAACGAAACGGCGGTCGCCGACGTCTCCGGCTGCGAGCCGCAGGTAGCGCGCCAGACCAGACAAGGAGACCTTCGTCGTGGGTAGCGCGGCACCCGACATCATGTCCGGTGAAGGCAGGATGCCTCGCGCCGTCGGGCCGGTTGTCACTGGTCGCTCCATACCTACATGCGGTCCGGCGCTTCGATGCCGAGCAGCCCTAGGGCACGCTCCAGGACCCGGGCTGTGTGCTCGCTCAGGGCCAGCCGTGACTGGCGCAGCTCGGCGGTTGGTGCGGTGAGCACGGGGCAGTGCTGGTAGAAGGTGGAGAACAACACGGCGAGCTCGTAGAGGTAGCCGCAGAGCCGGTGTGGTTCGACGGCCTCGATCGCCGCGGTGACCGCGGCCGGGTACTGGGCGAGCTTGAGTGCGAGTGCCCGCTCTGCTGGCTCGTCGAGGATCACCGGCGTTCCCGAAGCGGGTGTCTGGTCGGGTGTCTGGTCGGCCTTGTGGAGCATCGACCGGATGCGGGCGTGGGCGTACTGGAGGTAGACCGCGGTGTTGCCCTCCATCGCCAGCATCCGGTCCAGGTCGAAGGTGTAGTCCTTCTCCCGTTGGCTGGACAGGTCGGCGTACTTGACCGCGCCGATGCCGACCGCGCGCGCGACAGCGGCCCGCTCCTGCGGGTCCATCTGCCCGCGTTCGGCGACGATTGCGGCGGCTCGGTCGACGGCTGCGGTCAGCAGGTCGGTGAGCTTGACGGTGGCGCCGGCGCGGGTGCGGAGCATCCGTCCGTCGCTGCCGAGCACCGACCCGAACGGGACGTGCTCGATCCGTGAGTCGTCCGACACCCAGCCGGCTTCTCGTCCTGCAGCGAACACCATCGCGAAGTGCATGGCCTGCGGGGCGCCGACGACGTAGAAGATGTCGTCGGCCTTGAGCTCCTGGGTGCGGTAGCGGAGCGTCGCGAGGTCGGTGGTGTCGTAGCCGTAGCCGCCGCCGCTCTTGCGGATGATCAGCGGCAGCGGTTCGTCGTCGCGACCGGCGAACCCGGGCGGGAACACGCACAGCGCGCCATCGCTGTCGACGGCGAGGCCACGCTGCTGGAGGTCGGCGACAACCTCGTCGAGCCGGGGGTTGTACGAGCTCTCGCCGCGGTAGTCGTCCGGCGTCAGCCGGACGTCGAGCAGCTCGTAGACGGCCTCGATATGCCGCTTGGACTCGTCCAGCAGCTCCTCCCAGAGCGCGAGAGTCGTCGGGTCGCCGGCCTGCAAGGCGACAACCCGCTTGCGGGAACGGTCGGCGAAGGCGTCGTCGGTGTCGAACTTGTGCCGGGCGTCGGCGTAGAAGGCGGTCAGGTCGGCGACGGTGTGCCCGCCACCGCCGGTCCAGCCCTCGTCGACCAGGTGCTCGACCAGCATCCCGAACGGCGTACCCCAGTCACCCAGGTGGTTCTGCCGGACGACCTCGTGGCCGACCGCCTCCAGCATCCGGACGAGCGCGTCGCCGATGATCGTGGACCGCAGGTGGCCGACGTGCATCTCCTTGGCCATGTTCGGCGAGGAGTAGTCGACCACCACCCGGCGCGGCTCGGTACGCGGCACACCGAGGTGCTCATCGGCGGCCAGGGCCGCGACATGGTCGCCGAGGTAGCCGGCGTCGAAGACGATGTTGAGAAACCCGGGACCCGCGACCTCTGGGCGGCCAGCGAGCCCGGTCAGGTCTAGTCGGTCCGCGATGGCCGCGCCGACCTCCGGGGAGGGGCGGCCGAGGCGCTTGGCCAGCGGCATCGCCGCGTTGCACTGGTAGTCGCCGGGTCGGCCCGGCTGAGCCGGTCGGATGACGGCCTCCTTGGCCGTAATCTCGATGCCATAGGCCGCGTGGACAGCGGCGACAATCCGCTGCTCTAGATCTTGCGCCAGGTCGGCGGACACGTGCGAACTCCCTTGATGCGTTGGCTGTAACAGGTGCTGGTGCGGGTGCGGTGGGCTTACGGTATCGGGCTGACGTCCACCTCTTCGTTCACGTCTCGTCGGCACGGGTGGCCGAGGTGCTCCCCTGAATCGACGTAGACGATCTGCCCGGTCACGCTGAGGGCCCGGTCGAGGAACAGCAGCGCCGCGCCCAGCTCGTCGACGCACGCTGGCCTGGCCAACGGCGCCCGGTCGCGGGCGAGGCTGGCCAGGTGGTCGACGCCGTCCCCCCGGTCGTCGCCCAGGGCGGGCAGGACGAGGCCGGGAGCCAGCGCGTTGACGCGGATGCGTGGCGCGAGCTGCCGGGCGGCGGCCAGCGTGTAGTCGCGAAGAAGGCGCTTGGCCAGCTCATAGGCGGGGCGTTCGCCGCTGAACAGGTCGACCCGGGCGTCGATGACGTTGACTACGTGATCGCCGTGATGGTGGTCCAGTGTCGTGGTGAGTGCGATCGGTGCGACCACGTGGAGGGTCAGGATGCGGATCGTTTCCTCGACCGTTGTCAGGCGGGAGGCTGGTGGGAACGCGGAGGCGTTGTTGACCACGAGGTGTGGTCTGTTGGGCGCGTCTCGCAGGCGCTTCACCCAGCAGGCCACCCGGTCGGGGGCGGAGAGGTCCACGACGTGTGCGGTCACCTCCGTGTGGTGGGTACGGCGCAGGCGTCGCGCCAGATCCTGCAGCGCGTTCGCGTCGTGCCCGGTGTGGAGGTGCAGGCGGTAGCCGGCTGCGGCGAGTGTTTCGGCCAGGTGGGCGCCGATGCGGCGGGACGCTCCGGTGATGAGTGCGGTGCGGGGCATCAGCGGCTCACCGTCCTGCTGCGCTGGGCGTGCGCTTGGACGTGCGCTGGACGTGATCGGAACGGCGGCGGTGGTGTTCTGCGTGGACCTTTGCGAGGAAGGCGGCGTAGGGGGCCCGGTCTCCACCGACGAATCTGGTGCGTTCGGCGCAGCCGAGGAGGTAGCCGAACTCGTGGGCCGTCAGATCGTGGATCTGGTCCACTGCGAACATGGTCGTGCTTGGGTCGCGGGTCAGGCCCGCGACACCGGCCCGAGCGCCGGTGTTCAGGTACAGCCAGGGCGGCCGGCGGGTCGCGGCGTATGCCTGGGCAAGCGCCTCGACCGTTGCCGTGTTCGGTGGCTGGTGGTGCAGCGGCATCACGTCTATGTCGGAAAGGTACGGGTGCCACATGCCGCCCGGCGCGTCCACCAGCGATCCGGCCAGCACCAGCGCGGTCCCTGCCCCCGCGGGTAAACGGTCCACGAGATCGCGAACTACCTGATGGTGGCGCTGGCATTCGCGCGCAGGCACCTCGTCGTCGTATCGGCTGGCCAACTGGCACCACAGCTTCTTGATCGTGGTCTCGCGCCGCCACCCGGTCACGCGCGGATCGAGTGCCTCCCCGATCAGCTTGGCGGCGAGTCCGCGATTGATGGCGCCACCGGGCAGGACGTGATTGAGCGCGGTGAGCTCTCGTGCTCCGACGGCTGCCAGGCCGGGCGTGAGCAGCTTTCCCAGTGCACGCGTTACGTCGGCCGCGAGGCCGGGGACGATGGCCCCGAGCGTCGTCGGGAGGTCGCGCAGGTACAAGGCGAGGGTTTCCCGCAACTCCGGGTAGTCGTCCGGAATCGCCTCGACGAGGTGCCGGTCGTCGCTCGCGGGCGGACGCGCGTACCGAAGGTCGATGACATGGTCGGCGAATGCTGGATCGGCCGCCGCCATGAGTTCGACCTCCAGGTCTGTCCAGGCCACGTAGGCGCCGACGTTCGCCTGCTTCAGGAGGGTGCCCTGGGCCGCGTAGTTGGCGAGCTGGCTGGCGGCACGTTGTCGCAGGTGCGCGACATCGGCAGGTTGGCTGGTCTCGCGGGCGAAGCGGCGCCGGCGGGCAAGCTCGTGTTCCATCGCGCGCTTGAACGCGCCGTCCGGTTCGCGCAGTGCCTGCAGGAAGCCGTTGGTGTGCGTCGCGACGAGGCGCTCGAAGCCACTGCGTGCTGCGTGTCGGTCAAGGAAGTCGGAAAAGCGCATGACGCGGACGGGCACAACGCTGCCGGTGAACAACCGGGACGTCGCCTCCAGGATCGAAGGCCACAACGCATCGAGGTCCGGCGACACGGCAGGGAGCATCCAGCTTCGGGCGACAGCCAGGTCGTCGAAGAGCACGACCAGGTGCCGCGCCTGCCCTCGAAGGCGCGAGCGCAGCGCCGGTTGACGACACCACCCAGCGAGCCAATGGACAGGGTGGTGACCCTCGTTGCCACTCAGCTCGGCGAGCACGAGGTCGGCGGCTGGCACGAAGGAGCCGCTGCTGCGGCGGCAGGGCATGCACATGATCGCGACTGCCGCGTCGCCCAGCCAGTCACCCGGCCAGTCGCCGAGCCAGGCACACGTGGGCAGGGCCTCAGAGTGCATCTGCAACCTCCGATGCGGCTCGGAGGTCGTGCGGCGCGAACCTGTGAGCGATCTCGGCAAGAGTCGTACCGTGTGCGGGGTGAACCATGTCTGGTGCCAGGTCAGCCAGCGGCACTGCTACGTGCGCGAACTGGTCGATGTCGGGGTGCGGGACCCGCCATGGCTGGTCGCCGTAGGTCGTGACGACGTCACCGTCGAGCACGATGTCCAAGTCGATGGTCCGCGACTGCCATCCCGACTGTGCACATGTGCGGCCCAATGCTCGCTCCATCCTTGTGAGCTGGCGTCGAAGGCTGGCGAGATCTGAGTCCCAGGCGACGCGTACGACGAGATTCAAGAAGAGGCCGGCCTGAGGGATGCCGATCGGCTGGGTCCAGTAGGTGGGGGAGACCTCTCGCAGGATGCCGGACCTGGTGAGCCGGCTCAGGACCGAGCGCACGTTGTGGGCCGGCGCGATGTTTGACCCGACGCTGACGAAGATCTGGTCGCGTACCGTTCCAGCCGAGCCAGGCATCAGCGGGCCCGGCCAGCCAGGGTGAAGAACTCTTGACGTGCTCGTGCATCGCTCAGCAGGTCGCCGGTCAACGACGTCGTCAGCGTTGAGGTTCCCGGGGCCTGTACGCCGCGCAATGTCATGCAGAGGTGCTCGGCCCGCACCATCACTCCGACACCTTGGGCTAGCAGGTTGGCCTGAAGCCAGGTCGCGATCTCCTTGGTAAGTCGTTCCTGTACCTGCGTGCGGCGAGCGAAGTGCTCGACGACTCTCGCGAGTTTGGACAGGCCGACGATCCGCTCGCCCGGCAGATACGCCACCACTGCGGTGCCCATGAACGGCAACCCATGGTGCTCGCACAGGCTGGTGAACGGGATGCCTTCTTGGACCAGCAGTTCGGCGTACCCCTCGTCGTTGGGGAACGTCGTCAACTTGAACGGGCGCGGCGTCAACAGTTCTGCCAGTGCCTTGGCCATCCGCGCCGGCGTCGCCCGCGTGGACTCGGCGGTCGTGGCTACCCCGAGCGCTCTCAGGAGGTCAGCTGCGGCACGCTCCGCCGCAGGCAGATCGATCCGACTCGTGCGTTCCATTCCAACGCCACTCGCCACCCGGTCTGCCGGCGCGTGTTGGGTGCAGGTCATGCCGAGACCGCCCCCACGTTGGACTGACCGACCTCGGTTCCGGGTGACTCCCGAAAGTCGTCGGGCTTGCGAGAGATGCAGACGCCGACAGAGTCGGCGAAACGCAATGCGCCGGGCTTGTGCACACTCGCCTCCACCCACTGTGCGCCGTAGTCCACTATGCAGATCCGCGCCAGCGCTGCCGCGAGGGCCTCCACGGTGCGGTAGCTGGACTGTTCGACGTGCGCGATGACCGCCTTCGTCACGGTCCGGTAGTTCCATGCGTCCTCGATGGCATCACTGTCGGCAACCGCGCGAGTGTCCACACCTAGCCGCAGGTCAACCGTTACGTCTGACCGGTCGCGGCGCTCCTCGGCGGTTACACCGATCACACATCTCAGCCGCAATCCGTCAATCTCGATGTGATCCATCCCGGCCATCACCCCTCGCGCATCGTCGTCCGTGCTGGCGTTCGAATCCAGAGTCGCCCACGACCACGTCGCATCACGATCCCGCGAACGTCGCGGCTTGCTCTTCGATGTCGCGTCTGCGTCGCATCGGTGTTGCGTCTCGCCGATCCCGTTCCGTCCCGGCACGACGGGAGTCGCATGACGGACTCCGTCCGGAGCGTCACTTGCACAGGTGCTCGACGCTCCGCTGAGCGTAGACGCTCAGTGGAGTCGCTCCTGTCCGTCAGCGCCGGCCGGCCTGGATCAGGAGTTGGCCGCGCTGTATACAACGGGCTCATGACTCGGATCGCGTCACCGGCCACCGCGAACTACCTGCCGGCACCGCCCAGCTCAGCGACGCCGCTATTCGTAGCGAACTCCAGCCGTACGACGAACTGGTCGGCATATCCGCTCTCGCCGATGGTGCCGACTCCTTGTTCGCCCAGGCTGTCCTAAACGCTGGCGGCTCGCTGGTCGCGATCGTGCCAGCCACCAAGTACCGGGAGGGATTCCCGGCCGAGCACTGACCGCGTGCGGGTGTGGCCGAATGGAGCCGTGCTGGATTAGGGGCTGACTGGCGACGCCGCTCACTGCGCCGTGGAGACCGTGAGGTCGTCGAAGCTGGCCACGAGGGCACCAGGAGCGGCGTTGCCGGCGAGGTAGCTCATCAGGCCGGAGCCGCCGGCGCTGGCGAGCGTGGCGTTGGCGTCGGTGGCCTGGACGAGCCAGGAGCCAGGCTCGGCGGTGCCGTGCCTCCACACCTTGGCGCGCAGCAGCGTGCTACCGCCGGACGGGGTGGCCCAGAACCTGACATCGAGACGCTCTCCGGCCGCCACGGTCAGCCCCGGTACGACGACTCCGGCCTGCAGCGTGGTCGTCGTCCCGTTCACGATCCTGGTCAGGGCAAGCGAGACCGATCCGTTCGCACGCAGGTTGGCGACCGCCCGATAGCTGCCCGCGCTGCGGTCGCGGGCCAGGACCGACACGAAGACGCCGCTCCCGGTCGGCACCTGGTCCAACCCGACCGACACCTGGGTGTCCGTGCCGAGATCACTGATCCCGCCTATCCGCATGCTCGGGCCGTTGCCCGGGCCGGTCATCGTCATCCGGCCGGTGCCGCTTGCGACGGCGAACTGTGATGCTGAGCCGGTGCCGCTCCACAGCTGTCCGCTGTCGGCAGTTCCCCAGCCGCCGGCGACCGTCCGCGTGAAGTGGTCGGTGACCACCTCGGCACCGGTCATGCTCACGGTGACCGGCGTCGTCACCGAGCCCGTCCGCCCGAGGTCGTCGGTCACGGTGAGCGTCACCTGGTAGGTCCCGGTGGCGGCGTACGTGTGGTTCGCCATGACTCCGGAGCCGGTGGCACCGTCGCCGAAGTCCCAGGCGTACGACACGATGCTGCCGTCCGGGTCAGACGACCCCGCGCCGTTCACCGAGACCGACAGCTCCGAGGTCGTCGGCGTGAACACCGCCACCGGAGCCTGGTTGACCACCTCGACCGGAACAGTCTTGCTCGTAGACCGGCCGCCGTTGTCGGTGACCGTGAGCGTCACGTTGTAGGTCCCCTCCGCGGCGTACTCGTGTGACGGTGACGGGCCGGAGCCGGCCGGGCTGCCGTCGCCGAAGTTCCAGGAGTACGACGCGATGGTGCCGTCGGGATCCGACGACGCAGACCCGTCGAACTCGACCTCCAGCCCGCTTCGGAGCCAGGAGAAGTCGGCGATCGGCGCCTGGTTGATCGTTCCGCCACGTCCGAGCGTGTTGTGGTCCTGGATCACCGAGGCCGGCAGGGCGTCGCGATAGATCGCGACCTCGTCGATGGCGCCGGTGAAGTAGTCGAGGCTCGGCCGTCCGCCCCAGCCGGTGAGGTTGTCGCCGCCGACTCGCCAGAAGCCCGAGTAGAGCTTGGGGTTCAGGACCTTGGGGTTGTGGGCGACGCGCTGCCCGTCGACGTACAGGCTGATCCCCGACTCTCGGTCGACCGTCGCAACGACGTGGTGCCAGGCACCGTTGTTGTAGGGGGTCGGGCTGCTGACCACCCAGCCGCCCATCTGGAACACCCCGAAGCTGATGGTCCCGTTGTTGCGCATGTAGAGATGCCGGTCGAAGCTGGCGCTGGCCCCCGTGCGCGAGCTGCCGTAGCCCAGGATCTTGCCGCCCGTGGTTGTGGTCGTCCTGATCCAGGCCTCGAGCGTGAGCTCCCGCGTGGCCGTCATCCGAGCATCGGTGGCGACGTTGCCGTTGGAGGTCCCGGTGAAGGTCGTGGCCCGATCCGGGTCGCCCACGATCGCTCCCGCCGTGCCGCGGGTGACCGTCGTCGTCACCGACGCGTCGTGGCCGCCCGCGTAGTCGTTGACCCGGCTTCCGGATGTCTCACCGAGCCGCCAGTACGCGAGCGCGCCGTCGTTGACGACCGCGTTGTTGTACGACGTCGCCGGCGCCGCCGGTCCCGCCGTCACCGCGCCGGTGGTGCCGACCAGTCGCATGTTCCCGTCCGGGTCGTAGGCACGGATGGTGTAGCTGTAGCTCTCGCCCGGGTCCGCGTTGTCGTCCGCGAAGGCGAACTTGGGAAGCATCCAGAACGTAGAGCGCTGGGTCTCGGTGTGGATGACCTGGGCGCCGTCGGAGCGGGTGACCCGGTAGGTGAGCCACTCGTTGTCGATGTCGGTGGCCGCCTGCCAGGACACCCGGAGCCGGCCGTCCGGCAGCGCGACGACCGTGGGAGCCGGAGCGCCGGTGGCCAGCGTCGGCCCACGCAGGTTCGGCGCCTTGCTGCGCACTGTGAAGCGGACCAGCCCCTGCTGGGCCACGCCGTTCACGGTCGGGAACTCGCCACCCATGACGACGTACTCGTCGTTGCCGGTGACGCTCCAGGGCCCCTGGCTCTGCCCGGTGTAGCTGCCGAGCTGCAGGTTCGGGAACCAGTTCAGCACCTCCGGCGCGGGCGACCCGTTGTGGTTCCACCCGAAGTCGTCCGGGCCGATGTTCACATCGCGCGGCTCCGTCGTGAAGGCCATGGCGCGTCGCCAGTCGCGCGGGTCGAACTGCGGGAAGGACCCGATCCAGCTGCAGTTGTGCGGATGGCCGGCGATGTAGGTGACCTCCCCGATCGGCTGCACGCCGTAGGTGTCGCCGTGGCAGTCCTCCATCCAGGACATGGCGCCGTCGTCGGGGTCCGCACGGAAGGCGCCCTCGAAGTTGCCGGTGCCGAACGCGAAGCCGGTGCCGTAGACGTGGGTGTCGTCGGCGTTCAGGTGAAGGATGGAGCTGGCCGTGCCGGCGTTGCGGATCTTCTGGTTGATCAGCCACGGGCGTAGCGCGCCCGTGGTGGCGTCGACGGCCCCCATCGAGTTGGCGGACTGGCCGTTCATCGTGGAGAACCGACCGCCGACGACGACCCCGGTGGAGTCCGGTGTCAGCACCAGCGAGTCGACCTGGGCGTCGTCCGCGGTCGGCGCCCACGACTTCAGGTTGCCGGTGCCGAGGTCGAACGAGGCGAGCCGGCGCCGGGTCTGGCCGTTGGCGCTGAAGAAGTTGCCGCCGGCGTACACGGTGTCGTTGGTCGCGTCGACGCCACGCACGGTGGAGCCGACCGACGGGTCGAAGGAGTTCACGAGCGCGCCGGTGGCGGTATTGAAGGCGGCAAGGTGACCGTGCGCGACGCCGTCCACCGCGGTGAAGTCGCCGCCGACGATCACCCGTGAGCCGTCGGGGGTGGCGGCGATGGCCCGGCCCTGGGCGTTGAGCGAGTGGTTGAACGTCACCGGCGCACCGGTCCGGACGTCGAAGGCGAAGATGTTGAGGGCGTTGCGCTCGCCGGCCCCGCCCGGCGGGACACCCGGTGGACGTGCCTTGGTGAACTCCCCCGTCGCGTAGACGGTGTTGCCGACGAGCACCTGTGCCCAGACGACGCCGTTGATCTGCCAGGTGGGCAGCCCGTCCCCGGACACTGTCGGCGGTGTGCCGGCGGCCGGCGAGGTGTCCGCCACCGCGGTCTGGAAGGACCCCGCCGTGACCAGGCCGCACACAAGGGCGACCGCCACGATGGCGGACCTGAGACGTCGCGCGACTGTTGACCCGACTGTTGACCCGACCGTTGACCCGTACATTTACGCAGCTCCCTCAGAGAATGTGCGCGGCATTTCTCCGAGTTGATGCGCGCTGGTCCGATATAGCTCTCTGCCCTCCCGGCAACGTTTGCTCCTAGTCCCGAGGAGCGCGCGGTTGCGCCTCAGATACTCATGGCGCCACCGTCACCGAGAGCCCGTCGAAGTTCGCGGCCACCGGGGCGTTGGTGGCGTTGCTCGACAGGTAGGTCATCACCCCGACGGTGCCCGGCACCTGGAACCCCGGCGTCGCGTCGCTGCCCGTGACCAACCACGCCGCCGGCTCCGGTTGGCCCACCTTCCAGATCTTGGCCCGCAACGCGGTGGTCCCCGAGCCGGAGACGACGAGCCTGAGCCGCAGCCGGTCGCCGACCGCGTAGCTGAGCCCGGGCACGGTCACCGTCGGGCCGATCGCGGTCACGGCGCCGGCCGCGGTCCGCCGGCTCATCGCCAGGCTCACCGCGCCTCCGGCCTGCAGGCGGGCGACCGCGCGGTAGCCGCCCACGCCGCTGATCTCACGGCCGATCAGGGTCAGGTAGGTGCCGCTTCCGGTGGCCGCCTTGTCGGTGGACATCGTCACCGCGGTGTCGGTCGCGGTGGATGCGACGCCGTCGAGGTAGGTCCACGGCCCCGAGCCGGGCGTCGTCATCCGGATCGTGCCGGCGCCGCCTCCGACCGAGAAGAACGACGGCGACCCGCGCAGCACCCACGAGCCGCCCATATCGGCCGGCCCCCACGCATTTGTCAGAGTCCGCCCGAACTCGTCGGCCGCGATGACGCCTGCCTCACTGACGGTGACCGACCGGGACACCGAGCCGGTCTCCCCCAGGTTGTCGGTCACGGTCAGCGTGACGGTGTAGGTGCCCGCCGCGGCGTAGGTGTGGGACGCCGTCGCCCCGCTACCGGCCGGCTGACCGTCGCCCCAGTTCCAGGAGTACGACGCGATGCTGCCGTCCGGGTCGGTCGAGCCGGAGCCGTTCACGGACACCTCGAGTCCGTCGACGACGTCGGTGAACGAGGCGATCGGCGGCTGGTTCCCGGTTGCCTTGGTGATCGTGAAGGCGTCGTCGAGGAGGCCGGCGTCGGCCGCCACGAACCGCGCCGACAGCACGCCAGCGGTGGCGGTGACCTCCAGTGCGCCGTACGTCGGTTCGAAGTTCGCGCCCGAGTACGCCGCGAAGTACGGCGCCTCGATGTCGGTCGCGGTGACGTCGCGCAGCTCGACGCCACCGGTGCCGACGGTGGTCATGACCGTCCCGCGGCCCGCGATCAGCGCGTTGTCGGCGTCGGCCACGCAGTCCGGGTCGTAGGCGCCCGGAGCGATGGTGGTGCAGCCGGTGCCATGGCTCAGCTGCTTGGAGCGCTGGTAGAGGTGCTCGTGACCGCTGAACACCAGGTCGACCTTCTTCTGCACGAGCAGGTTCATCAGGTCGGCACCCGGGTCGCAGGTGTACTGGCCCACGCTCAGGCACGGCTTGTGCATACCGACCACCACCCACGGAACGCCGGCGGTCCGGGCCCCGTCGATCGCGGCGGCCGTCCACTGATATCGGGGCGAGCCGGCGCCGTAGGTGTAGGTGCCATCAGGGAACGGCAGGGCCGGAGAGATCATCACATAGCGGACCAGCGGGTCGACGGCGGGGACATCGACGTACCACTGCCGGCCGTAGGTGCCCACCACGCCCGGAAGCTGGTTGGGCAGGCAGGCTGAGAAGTCGTTGATGTTGCCGTTCTGACCGTTGCTCTCGTGATTCCCGGCGAGCAGCTCGAACGGATAGCCCGCACCGACCCGCGCCGTCACGAAGTCACACCAGACCTGCTCGGCTCCGGTCGCGCCGTAGGACAGGTCCCCGAGCGCCAGCGTCAGGTCGGTGTCCAGACCGTCGATCGTGTCCAGGACCTGGCCGGCCCGGGTCGACGCCGAGAAGTCGCCGACCGCGACGAACTTCACCGACGGCTCGTCAAGCGCCGCCGGGGCGCTCGCCTGGAGGAGCGTGGCGGGCAGGACCAGGGCCGAGAGCAGGAGAAGGATTCGCTTGCCCATGGCACCAATCCGCTACGGCGCTGTCGTGACGGTGAAGTCGTCGAAGGTGGCCATCAGGGGAGCGTTCGTGGCGCTGCCGGCCAGGAAGCTCATCACGCCCGCACCGCCCGCGGTCGCCAGGGTCGGATCGGCGTCGGACGCCTCAGCCACCCAGGATCCCGGCTCGCCGGTGCCCTGTTTCCATACCTTCGCGCGCAGCACCGAGCTGCCGCCGGACGGCACCACCTGGAACCTCAGCTCGAGCCGGTCGCCGACGGCGTAGGTGAGGCCGGGTACGACGACCGCCGGCTGCAGCGTGGTGGTGCCACCTGCGAGGTTGCGGGTGAGGGCGACCGAGACCGAGCCGTTCGCACGCAGGTTGACCACCGCGCGGTAGCTGCCCGCGCTGCCCTGGTCACGGGCCATGACTGAGACGAAGACGCCAGTGCCGGTCGGCATCTTGTCCAGCCCGACCGACGTCCGGGTGTCCGTGTCGAGCTGGGTGATCCCGCCGACACGCATGGCCGGACCGCTGCCCGGGGCCGACATCGTGATCCGGCCGACACCGCTCTGGACCGCGAACGATGACGCCGAGCCGGTGCCGGTCCACGACTGGCCGGTGTCGGTCGTGCCCCAGCCACCGCTCACGGTACGCCCGAACGCGTCGCTGACGATCCCGATGGGCGTGGAGCTCACCGTCACCGGCTTGGTGATCGAGTCCGTGGCGCCCTGGTTGTCGGTCACGGTGAGGGTGACGTTGTAGGTCCCGCTGGCGGCGTACGTGTGGCTCGCGGTTGGGCCGGTGTCGGTGTTGCCGTCACCGAAGTTCCACGCGTAGGACGCGATGCTGCCGTCCGGGTCATCCGAATCGGTGCCGTCGACCGACACCGAGAGCTCCGACGGCGTGGCACTGAAGTCGGCCACCGGCGACTCGTTGAGCACCGAGACCTCCAAGGTCTGGCTCGCGGTGCGGCCCAGGTTGTCGGTGACGGTGAGGGTGACGTCGTACGTCCCGTCGGCCGCGTAGGTGTGGTCCGGCGTCGCGCCCGACCCGGCCGGGCTGCCGTCCCCGAAGTCCCACGAGTAGGACGCGATGGTGCCGTCGGGGTCGGAGGAGCCGCTGCCGTCGAAGGAGACCGTGGTGGCGGACCGCGTCCACGAGAAGTCCGCGATCGGTGCCTGGTTGGGCACGGTGCCGCGGCCGAGGGTGTTGTGGTCGGCGACCGTGCTTGCCGACAGCGCGTGCCCGTAGACCGCGACGTCGTCGATGTCGGCGGAGATGAAGTCCCGCGACGGCCGGTTCGGCCAGTTGCTCAGGTTGCCGCCACCGACCCGCCAGTAGCCGAAGTAGTGGCGAGCGCTCTTCACCGACGGGTTCTCGGCGACCTGCTGGCCGTCGACGTACAGCTTCATGCCGGCGTCGCGGTCGAGCAGGCCGACGATGTGATGCCACTGACCGTTGTTGTAGGACTGCGGGCTGGAGATCGTCCAGCGCCCGTTGAGCTCGACGCCGAAGTTGATCTGGCCGTTGCTGCGCATGTAGAGGTGTCGGTCCGCGCTGCCGCCAGTGCCGGTGCGTGAGGAGTGGTAGCCGACGATCTTGCCGCCGCTCGAGGTGGTTGTCTTCACCCAGGCCTCGACGGCGAACTCACGCGACGGGTTCATGATCGCGTCGCTTGCGACGTTGCTGTTGCTGAACAGGCCGCTCGTGAACCTGGTCGCCCTGTCCGGGTCGCCGACGATGGCGCCGGTGATATTGCGCTCCACCGACGACGTCACCGACGCATCGTAGCTGCCGGCGTAGTCGTTCACCCGTGACCCGCTCGACTCACCGAGCCGCCAGAAGGCGATCGCGCCGTCGTTGACGACCTTGTCGTTGTACGACGAGGTGGCGGCGGCGCTGCCGGCGTTGATCGACCCGGTCGTACCGAGGTTGCGGATGTTTCCGTTGGCGTCGTTGGCCTTGATCGTGTAGGTGTAGCTCTGCCCCGGAGTCGCGGTGTCGTCCACGAACGACATCGAGGGGTACCACCAGAAGGCCGACCTCTGCGTCTTGGTACCCAGTACCTGCGCGGAGTCGGAGCGGGTGATCCGGTAGGTGAGCAGCTCGTTGTCCATGTCGTACGCCGCCTGCCAGCCCACCCGGATCCGTCCGTCCGGGAGCGCCACGGCGGTCGGAGCGGGTGCGGACGGGGCCGGCGCCGGGCCGCGCTTCTTCGGCGCCTTGCTCGGGATCGCGAACCTGACCAGGCCCTGCTGGGCAACATTGTTCACCGAGGGGAACTCGCCGCCCATGACGACGTACTCGTCGTTGCCGGCGATCGTCCAGCCACCCTGGCTCTGCCCGGTGTAACTGCCCGCGGGGACCGTCGGGAACCACTGCAGCAGATCTGGCGAGGGGACGTTGTTGAAGTTCCAGCCGTAGTTGTCCGGGCCGATGCCGAGCCCGGTCGGCTCGGCGCTGAAGGCGAGCGCGCGCTGCCAGCGCCGAGGGGTGACCTCGGGGAAGGAGTCGATCCATCGGCAGTCGTGGGCGTGGCCCACCGAGTACACGGCACCCCCGGTGACCGACGAGCCGTAGGTGTCGCCGTGGCAGTTCTGCACCCAGGAGATGGCACCGTCATCGGGGTCGGCACGGAACACGCCCTCGAAGTTGCCGGTGCCGAAGGCGAAGCCGGTGCCGTAGACGTGCGTGTCGTCCGCGTCGAGGCTGATGATCGCGCTCTTGTCACCGGCGTTGCGGACGGTGGTGTTGATCTGCCACGGCCGCAGGGCGCCCGTGGTTGCGTCGACGGCGCCCATCCCGTTGGCGGGCTGGCCGTTGATGGTGCCGAAGCGGCCGCCGACGACCAGACCGGTGGAGTCCGGGGTCAGGACGATGTCGTCGACCTGACGGCCGTCCGCGGTCGGTGCAAAGGAGGTGACGTTGCCGTTGGCGAGGCTGAAGGACGCGAGCCGGGTCCGGGTCTGGCCGTTGGCGCTGAAGAAGTTCCCGCCGGCGTACACGGTGTCGTTGGTCGCGTCGACGCCGCTCACCTGGGAGTTCACCGACGCGTCGAAGGAGGCGACCAGCGCATTGGTAGCGGTGTCGAAGGCCGCGAGGTGGTTGTGCGCGACACCGTCCACGGTCGTGAAGTCGCCGCCGACGATCACCCGTGAGCCGTCCGGGGTGGCAGCGATGGCGAGGCCCTGCGCGTTCAGGGAGTGGTCGAACGAAGCAATCCGGTTTCCGGTGGTGACGTCGAAGGCGAAGATGTTGAGGGCATTAACCTCCCCGGCACCGCCGACGGGCACGCCCGGCGGCCGCGCCTTGGTGAACTCGCCGGTGACGTAGGCGGTGTTGCCCACGACCACCTGGTCCCACACGACGCCGTTGATCTGCCAGGTGGGCAGTGCGTCGGCGGTCACCGTACCCGGCGTACCCGGATCAGGCTGAGTGTCCGCCGTCGCCGTCGTGGAGACCGTGCCGACAACGGCGATCCCCGTGGACATCATGGCAACGGCGGCCGCCGTCAGGGCACACCTGCCCAGCGCCGACACCTTCATCGCGTGCTCCCCACCCTATTCTGCGTCGTCGCCCCCCGGCGACGCCCCCAAAAACGAAGGCCGGCGATCCCGGCCTCCTACGTGATGGTAGAGACGCCGCCGCCCGGCTACGGACGCATCTGGGCGGATTTTGCCGGGACGACCCAAACCCCCGGGCCCGGCTTCCACATGGTCTATGCCGGGCCTAGTCCGGCTGACCTATGCCACATCACCCGTAAAGCGACCGGCGGCGTGCAGGCCGTCGAAGTCCACGTGCACGGTGACGTTTCCGAGCTGCGCGCGCGGGATCGAGAACACGTAGCGCGCCTGCGCGGCCTTGCCTGGGGCCACGCGGCCCGCGAAGTCCTGGCTCTGGGTGTCGTAGACGGGGTGCGCGAGCCGGCCGGGGTCGCCGTACACCGCGGTGACCACGACCTGGTTCAGCTCGACCGGCTTCTTGCTGCCGTTGGTGAACACGAGCTTGAAGGCGGTCTTCGGACCGCCGACCACGCCCGGGCCCTGGTCGGTCACCTCGCCCTGCTTGATCCCGGTGACCTCGAGCGAAACGCCGTCGGGGTACTCGATGGGCTGGTCGAACGGCTGCGGGTCCGCCGAGAACGAGGGCTGCGGGGTCTCGCCGCCTCGGATGACGGGCGGGATCTCCGTGGGTGCCAGCGGGTCGCGCCGCTTCCCCGTCTCGATCGCAGACGGCGAGGGCGACTCCTGGGTCGGCGTGCCGGACGGCGTGTCGGACGGGGAGGACGAGTCCGGCCCCGCCGTGTCCCCGGAGGAGTCGCTACACCCGGCCAGGCCCCCGGCGAGTAGCACCGCCGCCGCGACACAGGCAACAGCGCGCAGTGCGGCCGGGTGGGCGTGTGTCATCGCGTCCTCCAGATAGTGGCGGTTCATAATGCAATACTGCCCAGCCATGGAGAGAAGGGCAGGGCGTCGCGCGGTCCTGGTTGCGCACCATACGCCGGATGTCTACGGCTCGGACCGACAACTCCTGGAATCGATCTCGGCCCTGGTGTCCGCTGACTACCGGGTGGTGCTCGCGCTTCCCACCGACGGCCCGCTGACGACGCTGGCCCGGGAGCGCGGGGCCGAGGTGGAGTTCGTCGACTTCCCGGTGCTGCGCAAGGCCTTCCTCTCCCCGCGCGGCCTGGTCACCTTGCTCCGGCACTCGGTGACCGCGCTGCCGCGCTGCATCCGGGCGATACGCCGGGCCGGCGCCGGTGCCGTCTACGTCAACACGCTCACGATCCCGATCTGGGTGCTGGCGGGCCGGCTCGCCCGTCGGCCGGCCGTCTGTCACGTCCACGAGGCGAACGAGGAGGGACGGCGCGTGCTGCGGGTGGCGCTGGCGAGCCCGCTGCTGTTCGCGAACCGGATCATCGCCAACAGCGACGCCACCGCCGCGACGATCCGCGCCAACTTCCCGCCGGCCCGGTCCCGGATTCACGTGGTGCACAACGGCGTGCCGGAACCAACCGTCGCGGTGCCCGAGCTGGCCGCGCGCAACGGCGTACCCGCGACCCTCACCGTCCTGGGCCGGCTCTCGCCGACCAAGGGCACCGACCTCGCGCTCGAGGCGGTCGCCGAGCTGGTCAGCCGGGGGTACGACGTCCGGGTCAACCTCGCCGGCTCGGTCTTCCCCGGCTACGAGTGGTTCGAGGAGCAGCTGCGGGAGCGCGCGGAGCGGCCGGATCTGCGCGGGCGGGTCCGGTTCCTCGGCTACGTCCAGCCGGTGTGGGGCGTTCTCGGCGAGGCGGACGTCGTCCTGCTCGCGTCACGCACGGAGTCGTTCGGCATCGCAGCGGTCGAGGCCCAGCTCGCGGGGCGGCCGGTCGTCGCGCCCTCCCTCCAGGGCCTGCGGGAGACGGTCGAGGACCGGGTGACCGGGCTGCTCGTGCGCCCGGAGGATCCGGCAGCGCTCGCAGACGCGGTGGCGTCGCTGCTCGACGACCCGGCGACGGCGGCCCGGCTGGCGGCGGCGGGCCGGACCTCGGCCAAGGAGCGGTTCTCGGTGGCGGTCTACCGGGAGCGGATCGCCGCCGAGGTCGCCGAGCTCGTCAGATAGCGGCTCAGGACCTGCTCGTACTGGTCGGTGATCGCCTCCCAGGCGAACGCCTCGCGATGCCGGCGGCAGGCGTTCGCGGCGAGCTGCGGGCGAAGGCCGGGCTCGGCGAGCACCCGCGTCAGCGCGGCCTCGAAGCTGTCGGTATCGGCGAAGTAGAGTCCCGCGTCGCCGGCGACCCAGCGGTTGTAGACGTTGTCGTGCGCGATCACCGGATTGCCAGAGCCCAGCGCCTCGACGAGTGAGGGGTTCGTGCCACCGACGGTGTGGCCGTGCAGATAGGCGATCGAGTGGAACCGCAGAGCGGTGACGACCTCCTGGTCGTAGATCGCACCGGGGAAGAGCACCTCGTCACTGGCCGCGTCGAGCACGGCGCGGTGGTAGTTGAACTCCTCGGGCCGGTAGTCGCCGAGCACGAGCAGCTTGACGTGCCGCGGACGCCGGGAGAACCCGGTCACCATCTCCAGGATGGAGTTCTCCTTCTCCGGGCGCGCGACCACGGTGAGATAGCCGCGCGACTCCAGTCCGAACGGCGCCAGTGGACCGAGGCCGGAGTCGCGCAGCGCGGGCGCGCCGTACGGAATCATCGTGATCTTCGCGCCGGAGACGCGCGTCGCCAGGTGCCGCTCGATCTCCGGATGGTCGGCGATCAGGTGGTTGCCGAGCAGGCAGCCGAGCCGCTCGTTGGCGTACAGGAACGTCTTCTTCGGCCTGCTCCACTTGCCGCGCTTCCACTCGATGCCGTCCATGTTGACGACGTTGCGGATCCTCCGGGCCCGGAGCAGAGCGTTGAGGAAGGCAGTGTTGTAGCCCATCGTCAGGCAGAGGTCGCGGTGCCGTGCAGCGTCTCGCACGGCCTGCTGGTCGAACCAGATCGTGCCCTTCGCGCCGTCGTACCGGCTCGGCAGATGGATCCGCTCGATGCCGCGCCAGGTGTCCTCGCGGCGGTCGGCACCGGCCTCGTCGTCCTGGCAGTAGACGACGACCCGCCAGCCACGCTCGACCAGCCGGAGACCGATGTTCTCGACCGCCGTCTCGAAGCCGCCGTGGGCCGCCGGGACCCCGCGGGTCCCGAGCATCCGAACGGTAGGCCGTGGCCCGGTCATGGCACTCCCGCACGTTGTGAACTACTTGCGTCATCCACCCTAACTGCCGGTATGCCGGCGCGTTGCGGGAATGGCTAGGTCACCATTCAGGTCACCATTTCAGCCGCCATTGGCACACGCCGATCCGGTCGATCGAGGTGCGTACGCCGATCAAGGCCGCGATGTCGCTCGGCAGCGAGGTCGCCCGCTCGCGGCCCCACCGCAGCAACATGGCAGCAGGCCGGCCGCGCCAGGTCACCACGCCGGATGAGGTGAGGACACCGCGCGTCTCCTGGCTCGTCGTACTCCGGAACGCACTCAGCGTGGTGAAGGTCGCCGGGTTCCCCTCGCCGCTGGACCACACCACCAGCCACCTCGGGCCGGACGGGCGGACGTAGACGTTCGCCTGCGAGCGCACGCCCATCTGCGCCGCGGACCGCTGGTGCGAGCCGTCTTCCACACACAGCATGCAGTTGGCGACCTCGCGCGGATAGGCGACCACGTTGTTGCGGAGCGTCACGTCGTCCACCCGCCAGGGCACTGTGGGGTCGGGCCACGGCCGCCGCAGGTCGTGCCCGGACTGCGCGTTCTCCTGCGTGCGCTTGTCCTGGATGATGTTGATCGGCCGGTGGTTGCTGACCAGGGTGTTGTTGTAGACCCGGACCGCGCCCGAGTCGACGACCTGGATCCCCTTGTCGTCGTTCTTGAGGATCAGGTTGTTGGCGACCACGGCCCGCTCGGAGATCTCCACGTGAACGCCGTGGCCGGTGTTCCACGTGATCCGGTTGTTGACGACCAAGCTGTCGTACACCGACTCGTCCCACCACACCGCCGTGCCGTAGTTCTGGGTGACCACGCTGTAGCGCAGCGAGACGCCTCGGCTGCGGCCGATCTTGATGCCACCCGCCATGGGGGCCTGGTTGAAGCGTTCCAGGTTGTTGCGCTGGACTATCAGGCCGCGCATCTTGAGCCGGTAGGAGTGCGCGCCGTGGATGCCGATCAGGCCGTTGCGGCTGAAGGTGCTGTCGGTGAGGTGGATGTCGTCGGCGGAGACCCCGAGACCCGAGGTCGCGTTGTCCACCACCTTCATCCGGGTCATGCTCGTGTTCGCCCGCTCCAGCGTCACCGCACCGTGGTCGGGGACCGACACTGCGTAGCGCCGTACTCCGAAGCCGATCAGCCGGACGCCGGTGGCCCGCACCGAGATCGCCTTGCTCAGAGTGCTGGCGAGCACCGTCCCACCGGCGGGATCGCTCCCGATCACCAGCTTGTCGGCCGCGGTGTCCACGGCGAAGGTGCCCCGACCGACCTCGGCCGCCGTGGCCACCTGGCGGAGCCGGCTCCTGCCGACCCAGACCTGGTCCGGGTACGCCGCCATCGGGTACGCCGGGTTCACGAACTGCCACCCCGGCGGCGAGCCGTCCGGCGCACCGCGCGTCAAGGTCGGACTGTGGTCGAGGTCGTAGTGCCAGCCGTCGCGGGTCCAGGTGCTCCCCGTGTCACGGAACCCGGTGACCACGCGCGCGCCCTCCATCCACACCGGCTCGCCGGGCATCGCGCGGATGGTCAGGTTGGGCGTGTAGACCGCGACGTTCTCGTGGTAGCTGCCGCGGCGCAGCACGATCGTGTCACCCGCGGCGGCGCGGTCCACCGCCGTCCGCAGCCGGCGCAGCGGCTGCGACAGGGTGCCCGATGCAGAGTCGGAGCCGCTGGTCGCGACGTACCAGGTGCGGGCGGATGCCGCGGACGCGGCTGGCGCCGAAGCGGTCGCGCCGGGCAGCACTGGAAGAAGCAGTGCGAAGCCCAGCACGACCGCCGAGCGCCGACGTGCAGACGACATAACCGAACGCCTGTCCGTCCGGCCCCGGCCAACCCGTTAGCCAGTGTCACTCTCCATGTCGCGATTGTCCATTGACGCGGTGTTTCTTTAATATGCGCCGAATGGGCTTGGTGTCGGGTTTACCAGTTCAGCTCCCAGGTGATCACGCCAGTCCGTCTGAGCGGTTTCGGTTGCGGCGCTGGGCATCGCCCGCGAACCTGTCCGCATGAGTGTCAGTCGGCGCGGACTCGTTCTCGGCGGTGCCGGCGCCGTTGGCGCCGCTGTCGTGGCGGGATTCGTCGCAGCGCCAGTGCGGCGCCGGCTCATGGGACCGGACTACCACATCCCCGACGTTCCCGCCGGCGAGGTCAGGCTCGAACAGGTCAGGTCGGTCGCACGGCAACGCGACGTCGACCTGTTCACGGCCGTCCCTCATGGGTACGGCGCCGGCGCCGACCTACCGGTCTGTCTGGTGCTTCACGGCGCAAGCACTCGTCCGAAGAGCTTCCGTCAATACGGCCTTCCCCAGCTCCTCACCTCCGCGGTCCGCAACGGCGCTTCGCCGTTCGTGCTTGCCGGCGCCGACGGTGGCGAGCTCGGCTGGGACGCGTCGAGTGAGGACGACCCCGCCCGGATGCTCACCGAGGAGCTCCCCAGGTGGCTGGGAGAACGCGGCTTCGACGTCGGACGGGTGGCGGCGTGGGGCTGGTCGCTCGGAGGGCATGGCGCCTTCCGCCACGCCGAGCTCGACCCGGGGTGGTTGCGGGCCGTCGCGGCGTTCAGTCCGGCAGTCCGCGCAGGCGATGCAGTCTTCGCCGACGTCGAAGCCCTGGCCAACACACCGATTGGCATCTGGTGCGGCACCGAGGACCCCCTCCTCGACGACACCAAGGCCCTCGTCGCCGCACTCCCCGAGCGCCCCGAGATCGTCTCCTACGGTGCAGGAGAGCACACCATGGTGTATTGGACCGGTGTCGCCGAGGACGCCTTCCAGTTCATCGGGAAGCACCTACGCGAGTGAGCGGTCAGTACCCCACCTGATCGATCCGGCTGCCCACTACCAGTTCAGCTCCCACGGGACCACGCCGATCCGCCGGAGCGAGGTGGGTACGCCGATCATGTCCGCGACGTCGTCCGGAATCGCGGAGGCACGGTCCTCGCCCCAGCTGAGCAGCTGGTCCGAGGCCCCGCCGTGCGCGGAGACGACGGCTGACGTCGTGTGGACGCCGAGGCGCTCGCGCCCGGTCGCCGAGCGGAACTCGTCGAGCGTGGTGAACACCTTGGGGTTCCCCACGCCGCTCGACCAGACGATCAGCCAGCGGGGCAGGTTGCCCGTGCGGACATACACGTTCGACTCGGGCGCGATGCCCATCTGCGCCGCCGACCGCTGGTGCGAGCCGTCCTCGACACACAGCACGCAGGCCGAGCCGGTGCGGGCGTAGGCCAGCACGTTGTTGCGAATCTCTACGTTCTGCACCCGCCACGGCACGGTCGGGTCGGGGAACGGGCGACGCCGGTCATGGCCCGACCGCGCGTTCTGGTGGGTGCGCTTGTCCTGGATGATGTTGATCGGCCGGTAGTTGCGCAGCAGCGTGTTGTTGTAGATCCGCACCGCGCCGGTATCGAGCACCAGGATCCCGTGCTCGTGGTTGCCCAGGATCATGTTGTTGGCGATCACCGAGCGCTCGGAGAGCTCCACCTCGACGCCGTGCCCGGTGTTCCCGTTCACCCGGTTGTTGATGATCCGGCTGTCGTAGACCGACTCGTCGAACCACACCCCGCTACCGAGGTTCTGGGTGACCACACTGTTTCGGATCGAGACGTCACGGGCACGGCCGATCTTGATGCCGCCAGCCATCGGAAGCTCGTTGAAGTGCTCCAGGTTGTTCCGCTTCACCGTCAACCCGCTCATCCGCAGGTGATAGGTCGAGGCGCCGTGGATCCCGATCAGCCCGTTGCGGCTGAAGGTGCTGTTGACCAGCTTGATGTAGTCAGCGGAGATGCCGATACCCGAGGTGGCATTGGAGACGACCTTCATCCGGGTCATCCGGGTGTTCGGCTTCTCCAGGGTGACGGCGCCGTGGTCGGGCATGGAGACGGCGTACCGGCGTACCCCGAACCCGATCAGGTGCACGCCGGGAGCGCGCACCGAGATCGCCTTGTTCAGCGTGCTGGCCTTCACCGTCTTCCCCAGCGGGTTCGTGCCAACGACCAGCTTGTTGGCGGCCCTGTCGACAGCGAAGGTGCCGGCGCGGACGTCGGCCGGGGTCTTGACCTGACGCAGCCTCTTGCCGCTGATCCAGACCTGGTCCGGGTGCGCCGCCATCGGGTACGCCGGGTTGATGTAGTTCCAGCCTGCACCGGTGTTGTCCGGCGCGCCTCGGTTGAAGGTCGGGCTGTGGTCGAAGTCGTAGTTCCAGTTGGCCCTGGTCCAGGTTGCGCCCGTCGCGCGGAAGCCCGTGACCGAGCTGGAGCCGTCCATCCACACGGCTTCGCCGGGCATCGACGTGATGGTCAGGTCGGGCGTGGTGACCACGACCCGCTCGTGGTAGGTGCCCTTCCGCAGCACGATCGTGTCGCCCTGGCCGGCGCGGCTGACGGCCTGGGCCAGCCTCCGCAGCGGCTGGGCCTTGGTTCCCGGTGCGGAGCCGGAGCCGTTCGTCGCGACGTACCAGGTGCGCCCACCCGCGCTCGCCGCGTCGCCAGGGCCCGCGCTCGAGGAGCCGGCCGAGGCCGCGAGTGCTGTTGCCAGTAGGCACAGCCCGATGGCGCCGGCAACGGCGTGACGGATACGGACTGCTGAGGATCGGGGCGGACGGGGACTACGGGAACTACGGTGCATCGCTAGCATGGGGCACGACCATAGGGGACGCCTGTTATCGAGTCGTTACCGATGTGGCTGAATATTCCTTATGACCGAATTGTTCGAGGCATTCTTTACCCTGGAATGCGCGCATTCTGCGCAATCCACTCACTCGATCGGCCCAGGTCAGCCGGCGGCGCCCCAGAACCGGTCCTCGGCGGGTCCGTCGGCGGAGAAGAGGTGGACCTCGACGATCGTGCCGTCACGGACCGTCAGCAGGTCGATGCCGCCCATGTCCATCTCGTGACCCTCGCGCCGCGCCTGGAAGCGCACGGGGACGGCGACCTTCTCGCCGTTGACCATGGGCGCGCCGGTCACGGACAGCTGGAATGTCCCGCCGCTGACCTGCATCATGCCGCCGATGAGCTCCTCGAAGCCGGCGAGGCCGGTGTGGGTGCCGGAGAAGCGGTTGGCGCCTGGCTGATGCCAGACCAGGCCGGGGTTCAGCAGGCTGGTCACCGTGGCGAGGTCTCCGGCGGCCAGGGCATCGAAGTAGCGGGTCGCGACGGCTGCGGGGTTCTGGTCGTTCATGTTCGTCTCCTTCGTGGACTGTCTACGCACCGATAGTTACATCTAGTAACCTGTTACCTCAACGTAACTAAGGAGTGCGATGTCGACGCCGGAGTGGAACGTCATGCTCGCCACCTGCCCGTCGCGCACGTCGCTGGCCCGGATCGCCAACAAGTGGACGGCCATGATCGTGATCGCCCTGAGCGAGCGTCGCCTGCGGTTCGGAGAGCTGCGCGAGATGGTCGGCGGAATCAGCGGCAAGGTGCTGACCGAGACGCTGCGCGACCTGGAGCGCGACGGGCTGGTAGCGCGCCAGGCCTACGCCGAGATCCCACCTCGGGTCGAGTACGAGCTGACCGACCTCGGCCGTACCCTCTCCGCACCGCTGGGTGCGCTCGGCCGCTGGGCCGAGGAGCACTACGAGCAGGTCGAGCGCGCGCGGGACGCGTACGACACGCGCTGAGCGGGTGGCGGCCGCTGGGTCAGTGCAGGACCGGCGTACCCAGCGAGGTGGCGCGGCGGTTGCCGAAGGTTTCGGGGAGGTGGGTGGCGGCGGAGCCCGTGAGCAGCCACAGCATCCCGTCGTGTACGCCGAGCACCGCCTCCTCGGCGCGGCGCCGGACCAGCTCGCCGACCGGCTCGACGTGCTCGACATCGAGGTCGGTGACCAGGGTCGACTCGCCGGCCGGGATCGAGCCGAGGGCCGCGACCAGGTCGTCGGGGGTGGAGACCGCCCGGGCCTTGACCGGCTGCTCGCGGCGGAGCAGGCACAGCGGCTCGGCGCCGTACCCGGCGAAACCGCCAACGTCGTCGACGTTGACGACGTGCAGGGTCCGGTCGACGCCGACCTCGAGCCCGTCGACCGAGCGCCGGATGTCGCCGATCACGGCCGGCAGCTTGGCCCGCCGCGACGCCCGTCGCGCGAGCCGCGACTCCTGGAACCACTGGTAGCGCCAGCCGTGCTTGGCCGCCACCGAGCCGAGCACCGGCAGCGACTTCAGCCGCGAGGTGCTGTCGCCGCCGACGACCCCGCAGGTCGTCCGCACCGGCACCGCTGACGGGTGCAGGGCGGCCACGCGGGCGTGCGCGACGTCGAGCCGCGCGAGGTTGATGGTCAGGCTGTTGTGGGTGACGGCGAGGTTGACCGCGCCGACGTCGCGGCCGAGCGCCTTCATCCGCAGGCCGTACTCAATGCCGTACGCGTGCCAGGCGAGCTCGGCGTCCTCCGACAGCGGCTCGGCCAGCACCTGCGAGCGTCGGATCATGAACAGCACCTCGTCCAGGCTGTCCACCGCGACCGGTGCGGGAGCGTCGCTGCCGAGCAGCTGCACCTTGTCCCGCAGCCGGCCGACCACCCCGCCTGACGCGGTCACACCGGAGGCACCGAGCAGACCCCACGGCCCGTCGTCGGTCATCAGCTGTGCGATCTCGATCAGCCGGTCGATGGAGTGCAGGTAGACGTCCTGGTGGACGAAGACGACCACGTCGTGCTGCGCGCGCCGGGCGCCGTGGTTGAGCGCCGCGCCGGCGGAGGTGAAGGCCTGCGCAGTGTTGTCGACCGGCACGTAGTCGACCGACCCCGAACCCTGGTAGTCGCTGATCGAGCGGTCAAGGCAGTGCTGGCGGACGTCGATGTCGTTGAAGACGCACACGATCGAGATGCCGTGCACGGGCGCTGCTCCGTTGCGGCTCACGGGGTTCCCTCCCCCATCGTCGTCTGCACGATTGCCCCCACTCTTTCGGTGAAGGCCCGCCCCGAGAACTCCTGCCGCGCGCGTTCGGCTGCCAGACTCCCCATGCTGGTCCGTTCGTCCGGATAGCGCAACAGGCGTACCTGGCTCACTGGCGGGTAACCAGCCGCTTGAGGTCACCGGCGGCGCTGCGCGCCAGCAGGTACGCCGCGTCGGCGAGCCGGGTCGGCACCGGCGGTGCGGTGGCCAGCGCCTCGGCGTACATCCGCTCCAGCGAGTCGGCCGCCGCCTCCAGCCCGAACCGCTTCTCCACCATCCACTGCCCGTAGCCACCCCGCTCGTCGCGCAGCGCCGGATCACGCAGGTCGCCGATCAGCCCGGCGAGGTGACCCGCAGGATCGTCGACCGGCGTCGTTCCGAGGAAGCCGGCGCTCAGGAAGTAGTCGACGGTGTCGGGCGCGAGCGGCCTGGCGAAGCCGTTCTCGCCGAGCACGATCGTGGGCCGCGCGTGGGCGAGCGACCGAAGCGCGGAGCCGCCCGTCGCCAGGGCGACGTCGGCGGCGGCGTACGCCGGGTGCGGGTCGAGCAGGAAGCCGGTCAGCAGGATCGCGTCGCGGCCGAGGCGCTCGTTCGCGGCGACTGTCTTCATCTGCACCTCGGCCATCGCGTCGCCGTCACCGACCACCGCCAGCCGGACCGAATGATCACCTGCCTCGTCGAGCCGGACCACCGCGTCGATCGCCTGCAGGATGCCGGACAGCTGCAGCACCCGGTCCACGCCGGTCACCTGGACGACGAGCAGGTCGAGGGAGGAGATGCCGAAGTCGTGACGGAAGGCCGCGGCCGCCTCCTCGTGCGGCCGGTCCCTGCTCAGGTCGACCGGCGGCTCCAGCAGCCAGACCTGGCTGCCGTGCAGCGGCTCGGCCTCGTCGCGCATGGCGCCGGTGCCGACGATCATCGGTGTGTGCGGGGCGGTCCAGAAGGCGTTCTCCATCGTCCAGTTCAGCATCACCGCGGCCCGCCGGGACCGGCCGCTGACCGCCACCGAGGCGGCCGGTCCGAGCCCGGGCGCGAAGACGTGGACGATGTCGGCGTCGTGAGCGTCGGCGTACCGGCGGATCGCGCGCGCCCGCCCGACCAGCCCGACATCAGCGGGGATCGTCGTGACCGCGAACCCGGCCGCCTCGGCGTACGGGATCAGCGAGACCTGCACGTCCTCCTCGACCGCGAAGATCGACACCTCCTGGCCGCGGCCGCGAAGGGTCCGGGCCAGGTCGATGGCGTTGATCGAGCAGCCGCCGAGCGCGAGCCCTTCGAGCCCGAACGCGAGTCGCGGTCGCCGATCAACGGACTGGACACTCCGGCCGGCCTTGGCAGGGGTATGGCCGGCCGGAGTGCGTCTGGTGCCGGGCAGCCGCCCAGCAAGTGTGGGGACATGGTGGACCAGTGCGGGCCACACCACCAGTGTGTACGCCGCGACCGCGGCGAAGCCACCCGCAAGGAACCCAATCCATGCGGTTTCGAACAAACCTGACGTTGCCCCGGCCACCAAACCGGCAAATACCGCGGCCAGCATGGGATGGAGGACTGCTCCCACCAGGCCGGTGCCGAGCTGGGCGGCCGGCCGGCCGGTGGCGCGCCGTACCGCCCAGAGGTAGCCAGGGATCGCGACCAGTGCGATCACCGCAACGTGGGCCCAGGCAACGCCGACCAGTCCGTCCACCTTGACGCCGAGCACGATCGCCGGCGCCAGCGCGGCCAGCCAGGCGACCTGGATGAGCAGCAGCCGTGCGGTCTGGCCGGTCGCGACCAGGACGTTGACGTAGAGCAGTGAGAAGGAGAAGAGCAGGCCATGGAGCGCGAGCACGGTCAGCACCGGCCCCGCGTCCAGCCAGCGCGCGCCGAACAGCGTCTCCACCATCGGCCCGGACAGTCCCATGGTGACGAACGCGATCGGCATCGCAACCAGCGCCACCAGCCCGGACGAAGTGACCAGCGCGTCGGCGAGCTTGGATCGGTCGTCGGCGACCCGCCCGAAGGCCGGCACCACGACTCCGGTGAGCACCATGCCGAGCACGGCGGTCGCCCCGCCGGCGACCGAGAACGCGACCATGTAGACGCCGATCTGGGTCTCGGTGAGCAGCCTCGCGATGATCAGGTAGTCGGCGTTGAGCAGCACCAAGCTGATTAGGTTGGCCAGCGCCAGCGGCAGCCCGAACCGCATCAGCGAGCCGACCACCGAGCGCCGCCAGCCCGGCAGGTAGTGCCGCGGCAGCGCCGCGACCAGCACCAGTCCGGTGACCAGCTGGCCGGCCACCAGGGACCAGGCGAACGCGGCCGCGCCGCCACCGTCGAGCGCCAGCCCGATCAACAGCGCGTTCGCGGGCACGAAGCCCGCGACCGTCGCCATGAGGATCTTGTCGTGCTCGAACTCGCGAGCCAGCTGAGCGCCGGGCACCGCGAAGACGCCGGCGATGACCAGCGACAGGGAGAGGATCCGGATCGGCTCCGCCGCGTCGGGTGTGCCGAGTACCGACGCGATCGACCCCGCGAAGGTCACCATCGCCGCGCCCAGCAGCAGGCTGACGCCGATCGAGATCGAGGCGACCGTCGGTGCGATCTCGTCCGGCTCCAGCGCCGAGCGCGCGACCGCCGAAGCCATGCCGAGCTCGGCCACGCCGGCCACGACGACGTGGACCGCGAGGGCGACCGCGAAGACGCCGAAGTCGGCCGGCGCCAGGATCCGGGCGATGATCGCGGTGACGCCGATGTTGGCCAGCCGGAGCGCGATGCCCCAGCCGACCTGCTTCCCCAGAGCTGAGTGCTCAGGGCGACGCTCCTCGAGCGTCGCCGGAACCCTCGACTCTGTGGTGGTCATCAGGCGTCTCGTCTTACTTTCTGAACGGGAATCGCCTCGACGGGCCGCGCGGGTACGCCGGCCCAGGTCTGGCCCGCGGGCAGCTCGGTGAGCAGCACCGAGCCCATGCCGAGGACCGCGTCGTGCCCGATGGAGAGCCCCTCACGGACACTACTGTTCATGCCGAGGTAGGCGCCGGAGCCGACGTGGACACCGCCGCCCAGCGCCACGCCGGCGCAGATCGTCGCGAAGTCGGCGACCATGTCGTCGTGGGTGAGGCTGACGTTCGGCATCACCACGACGTGGTTGCCCATCCGTACGTTGGCGGTGAGTACGACGCCGGCCAGCAGGATGCTCCCGGCGCCGACCGAGCAGCCCGGCGGGATGTCGACATCGGGGTGCACGGTGCGGGCGAAGCGGTCGTGGGTCACGCCCATGTCGGTCAGCCGGTCCACGATCGCGCGGCGGGTCGGGCCCTTGCTGGCGCAGACCAGCACCCGGTGGTCGTCGTCCTCCCGGACCAGTTCCAGCCCGCCGACGACCGGCTCGCCGTCGAGGCTGCTGCCCCACAGATCAGGGTCGTCGTCGAGCACCCGGATCCGGGCGAAGCGGCCGAGCGCGCGCTCGACAGCCAGCGCCTCGCGCGCCAGCCCACTCGCGGCGATCAGGAGGAGGCGGTTCATGGCTGCCCGGCCGCAGTGCCGTGATTGGTCACCGGCAGCTGGCCATCCCAGTCCGAGTACGCCGGCTGCCGGTGCGCTGCCATGATCCCCCGACTGGGCGAAATGTCCAGCTTCGCAAACCACTCCATGAGACGCTCCCGAGGATTGTGTGGTGGCCGCCGGCGCGGTGGTGACCGCTGACGTCTCCGACCTCGCAACGGCGGCGGGAGTCCCTGCCCGCCACCTTCGCTGGGTCGGCCGCGCCGGCAAGCCGCTTGTGGACCGGGGCGACAGCCCCGCTCAGCCTAGGCATGGGACGACTTGTCTCGGAGCCAAAGGTGGAAGTCGCCATCCCGGACCGCCTTCCGGGAGCGGCTCTTCGCGACCAGGGTTACGCCCACGAAGACCGGCATCCGGATCGCCAGCGCGGGCCGGGACAGCGACAGCTTCGCCAGCATCCGCATGCTCGTCGCGGATGCCTCGCTGCGGGCGCCGGCCGCGGAGGCCTGCGCATTGCCGGTCGCCACCCGGACCCGGCGGCGTACCAAGTCACGCATCGTGCGCGGCGGGACCACCACCACCTGGGCCGAGCGCACCACCAGCCGCTCGTGGGGTGCGAACGCCTCGGAGACGGCCGGGTCGTCGCTCACCAGCTTGGACAGCGCGGCGACCCGGGCCTCACCGCGCTCGGACAGCGCGACCACGCCCCGTCCGAACAGCCCGTCGCGCACCTGAGGGAGGTGCTCCCACACGTCGTAGTAGGACCGCACCAGGAGCGCGGAGGCCTTGCTGTCCAGCACCCGGTGCGGCGCGGTCGCGAGTACGTCGCCCTCGGCGCCGGTCACCAGCGGTGCCACCAGCCGCATGATCCCGACGCCGCTGATCCGGACGTCGGCGTCGAGGTGGACCCGCGGGAAGACGCTGCTGGCGGCGTTGCCGACCGCGACCGCGACCGCCTTCGACGGCTGCGGGATCTCCAGCACCCTGATCTCGGGGTACGCCTCCCGCACCACCTCGGCGGTGCGGTCGGTGCAGCCGTTGCAGACCACGACGATGTCGAGGTCTCCGGGCTGGAGGCCGTCGTGGAGAGCGGCCAGGGTACGCAGAACGTCCCGCTCCTCGTTGTGAGCGGGGATCACCACGCCGGCGAGCGGCTTCCGCGGGCGGGGCGACCGGCCCATGTCAGTACGCCCCCTTGGAGCTCGCCACCGCTTTCACCGTCCGCAGCGCGATCAGTACGTCGTCGGTGAGCCGCCAGTTGTCGGCGTAGTGGAGGTCGAGCCGCATCGCCTCGTCCCACGGCAGGTCGGAGCGGCCGCTCACCTGCCACAGTCCGGTGATGCCGGGCTTGACCGCGAGCCGGCGGCGGGCCCCCGCGTTGTACGTCGCGACCTCGCCCGGCAGCGCCGGCCGCGGGCCGATCAGCGACATCTCGCCCTTGACCACGTTGATGAGCTGCGGCAGCTCGTCCAGCGAGGATCGGCGCAGGAAGTGGCCGACCCGGGTGATCCGCGGGTCGCGCTTGATCTTGAACAGCGCGCCGTCGACCTCGTTGTCGTCGCTGAGCGCCGCCTTCTGTTGCTCGGCGTCCTCGCACATGGTGCGCAGCTTGTTCATGGTGAACTCGCGACCGTCACGGCCGACCCGGGTCTGCCGGAAGATGGCCGGACCGCGGGAGTCGAGCCGGATCACCACGGCCAGCACCACCAGCAGCGGCGCGCTCACCGTCAGCAGCACCAGTCCGCTGGCCCGGTCCAGCGCGCCCTTGAGCGAGCGGGTCAGCACCGAGCGGGTGCTGGGCTCGACGTGGACCAGGGTGGCGCCGCCGAGGGCACCCGGGCTGACCCGGTAAGGCGCGACCAGGTCGAGCGGACCGAGTACGGCGACCGACGGACCGCGGTCCTCCAGGTGCCACGAGACCTCGGCGAGGGCACGACTGGTCACGGTCGGCCCGGGCACGACGACCACGAGATCGGCTCGAGTGGACCTGGCCAGTGTCACCAAGTCCGCAGGTCCGAGGACCACCGGGACACCGAGGACGTCGTCCGGCGGGATGCCGAGGTCCGGGTCCGGCACGACCAGGCAGCCGCCGACGGTCTCGACACTCGCCGTACCGGGCCAGCGGGAGACCGCGCTCTCGATGGCGTCACGGTCGCCGACGACGACGACACGGCAGGTCCGCGTGGCGCGGGCCCGCGCCACGCGGAAGATCAGGGCGCTCAAGGTCGCGGCCGCGACCGCGGCGAGTACGCCGGCCACGACATCGGGCTCCCCCCCCGGTGTAGCCGACCGCGAGCGCAGCGACGGCAATCGGCGGGGAGAAGGCGGCCGGTAGCCCGCGGGTGGGCTCGGTGCCGGGCGCGACCAGGGCATTGCCGCTGCGATAGGCAACGGCAACCCAGACCGCGAGTACGCCGAGGACGGCGTACGCGGGCAGATGCGCGGCCAGCCCGATCGGGAAGGCGACACCGACGGCGACCGCAATCTCGGCCGGCAGTGAGGTGAGCAAGATACGGGCCGGGCGGCGCGCGGGAGCGGCACTGTGACGCCGCCGCGGCGCGGCGCGTTCGACGAGCAGACGCAGATCGCCGTCGATCTGCGCAGACTCTCCTTCGGACACGGTCCCCCCGATCCTCAAGTTGAATAGCGCTTCCCCCCCGGGTAACGCACGGGTTAAAGCGTCGCCTTTATCAGGTCGTTCCGTAATGACAATTGATACGCAACTTGGGTGTGCTGGCCGGGTAGTTGTGTAGTAGTTACAACTACGCCATTGCCCCTAGTGTCGCGTTCTGGGGTCACTCGCTCGACGAGCTGTGCACATTCAGTGAACAGTCAATGAACTAGGAGTTGAAGCGCGACTGGGTCTTCTCAAGACCCTCGGTCAGCAGTGACTCCACGGCGTCGGCAGCGTCGCTGACCTGCAGTGGAAGCTCTTTCCGCTCGTTGGTGGAGTAGTTCCCGAGCACGAAGTCGGTGACCTGCTGACGGCCCGGCGGGCGACCGATTCCGACCCGCAATCTGTAGAAATCGCCGGTGCCTAATGACGCACGTAGCGACCGCAGACCGTTATGTCCATTATCGCCACCGCCAAATTTCACCCGAAGTGTCCCGAATCCAATGTCCAGTTCGTCGTGAATGGCCACTATGCGGTCTTTGGGGATCGAATAGAAGTTTGCCAATGACGAAACTGGGCCACCCGATTCGTTCATGTACGACCGAGTGCGAGCAAGGACCACGCGCGGCGTGGGCCCGACGCCCGGCGTACCGATCCGACCCTCGACCACCTCGGCGCGACCGGACTTGTGGGCCCGGAACGGCGAGCCCATTCGGTCCGCGAGCTCGTCGGCGACCAGATAGCCGACGTTGTGCCGGTGGCCGGCGTACGCCGGTCCGGGGTTGCCCAGGCCGACGACCAGCCACACGTCGGCTGCGGTGTCGCCCATGCCTGGTCTCCTGCTCGTCGGATCGGTCGTGAAATGCAGAGTGGGGCCAGCGTATCGCTGGCCCCACCTCATGCTGCCGGCGCTGGTTGAGGAGGTTGCGCTAGCAACCGTCTCGAAACCAAGGCGGTCACTCCGCGGCGGGAGCCTCCTCGGCCGGAGCCTCCGCGGCGGCGGCCTCGCCCTCGGCAGCCTCGGCAGCCTCACCCTCGGCCTCCGGCTCAGGCTCGGCGGCCTGCTGCTGGGTGACGTTGACGATCAGCGTCTCCGGGTCGACGATCAGCGTGGTGCCCTGCGGCAGCGCGAGGTCGGAGGCAAGGATCTGGGTGCCGACCTCGGCGCCCTCCACCGACACCTCGATGAACTCGGGGATGTGGGTCGCCTCGGCCTCGACCTGGACGGTGGCGTTCTCGGTGACCACCAGGGTCTCCCTCACCGCCTCGCCGACCACGTGGATCGGGACGTCGACAGTGACCTTCTCGCCGCGGCGTACCGCCACGAAGTCGATGTGCTCGAGGGTCCGCTTCAGCGGGTCGACCTGGACCTGCTTGGTCAGCGCGAGCTGGCTCTTGCCCTCGATGTCGAGCTCCAGCAGGGCGTTCGCGCCGCCGTGCTTGAGCGCCATCATGGTGGCGTGACCCGGGAGGGTCACGTGGATCGGGTCGTTGCCGTGGCCGTAGATGACCGCGGGGACCTTGTTGTCGCGACGGATGCGGCGGGCCGCACCCTTGCCGAACTCGCTGCGAGTCTCGGCCTGAATCTTCTCCGCAGACATGCGGTGTCTCCTCGTACGTACGTTCCTTGTTGGGGGGACGTCGTCTCGTCGAGAAGCAGCGACGCCGCGCATCCGGACAGGAGGCGCGGCGGTGAGGCCTGCCCTGTCGATCACGGAGTCCAGCTCCCTCGCCGAGGCAACCTGCAGATCCTATGCCAGGCCCGCGGTACGACGCGAATCTGCGCGTTATCCACAACCGGCGCCGGTCGCGGTTGGACAGTCCTGCGACGTCAGGGACGCTGGACACATGTCGAGCCTGCTGTCAGCGCGCCCCGTGTCAAACTGGACCCGAGGTGGTGATCCGATGACGGCGATGACGACGATCGGCTTTCCAGACCGGCTGGTGACCCTTGCCGACTGGGAGCAGTTGCCCGAGGACGAGCTGCACCATGTGGAGTGCGGCGAAGGAGTGCTGTACGTGACGCCCAACCCGCACTTCAAGCATCAGCGGGCAACGTCTCGTTTGATGGTCCTCCTCGACGGCCAACTCCCAGCGCACCTCACGGCCGTGTCTGACATCGACGTGCTGTTCGCCGAAGATCCGCTGACCGTGCGTGCGCCTGACGTGACCGTCACGTCGACCGACATCGGCGAGGCCAACCCCGTCCGCCTCAGGACGAAGGACGTTCTCCTGGTCGTCGAGATCCTGTCGCCCGGCAGCCGGCGGATCGATCGAGTGACGAAGTTCAGCGAGTACGCCGAAGCCGAGATCGCCCACTACTGGATTCTCGACATCGACGCGCCGCTGCTGACCTGCCACCGCCTCACCGAGCACCGCACCTACGAGGCCGCAGGTGAGTTCGACACCGTTGCCCAGATCGACACCGACTGGGCACGCCTCACCATCGATCTTGCGGCCCTCACCCGACGGTGACCCTCAGGCATACGGGTCGGTGACCTCGCGCAGGTCCTCCAGCGCCTCGCGTAGTGCGGCCATCCGCTCCTTGCCAAGGTGGGCGGCCCACTCCCACTCGAGCACCTTCTCGGTACGCCGCGCCACCTCCTGCACCTCGAGACCACGAGCGGCGATGCAGACCAGCCGGGCACGGCCGTCGGACGGGTCGGGCCGGCGCTCGGCGTACCCCATCCGCACCAGCTGGTCGACCATCTGGCCCGCCGTCTGCTTGGTCACCTGGGCCTGTTCCGCCAGGTCGGTGAGCCGGGTGCCGTCCGGGCCGACCCGGGCCATCAGCCTGGCCTGAGCCAGCGTGATGTCGTCATACCCGGCCTCCTGGATCGCGGCAACGATCCGCTCCTCGGCATGCCGAAAGGAGATGAACATCAGCAGCGCGGGGTGCGGCCGGACCATCGGGCTCCTTCGGGTCGCTTGACAAACTGATCAGGCAGACTGACTATTTTAGTCAGGCAATCTTACCAAGTTCGGAGGTGCGCGATGGAGCGCGAGAACGTGTGGCGGCACATCCACGCGGAGCGCGCCGCACTCGCCGACACCCTCGGCTCACTCACCGCGGAGCAGTGGGAGCACGAGTCGCTGTGCGCCGGGTGGACGGTCAAGGACGTCGCGGCCCACGTCATCTCGACCGCCAAGATCAAGCCCGCCGACATGGTCGGCATCATGGGGCGCAACCTCGGTCGCGGCTACAACAAGATGATCTTCCGCGAGGTCAAGCGACTGTCACACCAGCAGTCGGTGGAGCAGATCCTGGCCGACTACACGACGTACGCAACCTCGACTCGCAAGGTGCCGACAGTGACGGTGATCGAGCCACTGATCGACGCGATCGTCCACCACCAGGACATCGTGCGCCCGCTCGGCATCATTCGCGAGCCGGACCCGGCGGCCGCTGCCGTTGCCGCCGACCGGTGCCGGACACTGTCGCTGCTGTTCGGCAGCCGGCGGGTGGTGAAGGGCGTGCGGATGGTTGCGACCGACGTCGACTGGACGCGTGGCCGCGGCCCCACCGTCGAGGGCCCAATGCGGGAGCTGTTGATGCTCTGTGCCGGCCGCGCGGGCGACCCAGCGCTGCTCAGCGGGGACGGGCTCGAACTGGTTTCCACTTAGGCGGCTGCCCGCCAGTCGCTGAACAGCCGGTCGATCATCGGCGCCACCGCGTCGTACGTCGCCCACGAGTCCTCTGCCTCGTAGAGCGACCTGAGGGAGGACAGCTCCGGGACGTCGACGTACCCGCTCACGTAGTGAACGTAGCGAGCCGCGACGAACTCGTTGCCGGCAGCGGTGAGCATCACCGGGTCGAGCTGTTCGTCGCACACGTCGAACAGGTACTCCCCTGGCGTGATCGACCGATCTGCCAGGCCCGCTCCGCTTGCCGTCCACGCGGCGGCCGCGAAGCCGTGCAGCACCAGCCAGGTCATGAACATCGCGATATGCGTGCCGCCGGCGGTCTCGTCGAGGCCGAGGTGCGCGACCGCGTCACCGTGCCACTGCGCGTCGTCGTAGGTCATGACCCACGTCTATCCGCAAATTCGCAGATGCAAACGTGGGTGCTGGAGAACGCTTACGCGTGCCCGTCAAACATCGAGGTGACCGAGCCGTCCTCGAAGACCTCCTTGATCGCGCGGGAGATCAG
Organism: Nocardioides speluncae; assembly: GCF_003121585.1. Lineage (GTDB taxonomy): Bacteria > Actinomycetota > Actinomycetes > Propionibacteriales > Nocardioidaceae > Nocardioides > Nocardioides speluncae. Next base: position 118,611 of record NZ_QEOO01000007.1, on the reverse strand, counting down.
CGGCGCGATCGAGAGGCAGGTGAGCTTGTCGAACCTCTGGTCCTCGGCGAGCGGCAGGGTGTTGGTGACGATGACCTCGACGGCCGACGAGTTCTTCAGCCGGTCGACGGCCGGGTCGGAGAGGATCGGGTGGGTGGCCGCGATGATCACGCCCGCGGCGCCGGCGTCAACGATGGCCTCGGCGGCCTTCACGATCGTGCCGCCGGTGTCGATCATGTCGTCGGCCAGGACGCAGATCCGGTCCTTGACGTCACCGACCACGCGGTTGGCGACCGCTTCGTTGGGCCGGTCGATGCGACGGGTCTTGTGGATGAACGCCAGCGGCGCACCGCCGAGGCGGGCCGACCAGCGCTCGGCCACCTTGATCCGGCCGGCGTCCGGCGAGACCACGGCGAGGTCCTCGCCGCCGTACTTCTTCTTGACGTAGTCGGTCAGGATCGGCAGCGCCATCAGGTGGTCAACCGGGCCGTCGAAGAAGCCCTGGATCTGGTCGGCGTGCAGGTCGACGGTGATCAGGCGGTCGGCGCCGGCGGTCTTGAACAGGTCGGCGACCAGGCGCGCGGAGATCGGCTCGCGGCCGCGGTGCTTCTTGTCCTGGCGGCTGTAGCCGTAGAACGGCATCACGACGGTGATCCGCTTCGCGCTCGCCCGCTTGAGCGCGTCGACCATGATCAGGTGCTCCATGATCCACTCGTTGATCGGAGCGGTGTGGCTCTGGATCACGAAGGCGTCGGACCCGCGGACGGACTCCTCGTAGCGCACGTAGATCTCGGAGTTCGCGAACCCGCGGGCCTCGGTGGGAACCAGCTGGACGCCGAGATCAGCCGCCACCTCCTCGGCGAGATCGGGGTGTGCTCGGCCACTGAAGACCATCAGGTTCTTCTCGGTGGTCCGCTTCAATCCGTTCACGCCGGGCCCCTCTTGCGTCGATGCGCGGGTCGATGTTCGGGTCACCCTGATTCTGCCTTGGCAACCGCCACTATCGCGACTCGGGGCCATCCTCTGTTTGCTTACTGGACAGTCCGGCTTTCCGTGCCTTCCAGTCCTCCAGGTTGCGCTGCGGGCCGGCCGAGACGGCCAGCGCGCCGGACGGTACGTCGCGGCGTACGGTCGTGCCACCGCCGGTGCCGGCGTCGTCGCCGATCTCCACCGGCGCCACAAACGTGTTGTTCGCGCCCGTCTTCGTCCGGCTGCCGACCTTGGTGCGGTGCTTCTTCTCGCCGTCGTAGTTCGCGAAGATCGTGCCGGCTCCGATGTTGGAAGCCTCGCCGATCTCGGCGTCGCCGACGTACGACAGGTGCGGGACCTTCGAACCGCGTCCGATCTGGGCGTTCTTGGTCTCCACGAAGGCGCCGATCTTGCCGCCCTCACCGAGCTGGGTGTTGGGCCGGACGTAGGCGAACGGCCCGACGTTTGCCCCGTCGCCGATCACCGCGAGCTCGCCGTGAGTGCGTACGACGCGTGCCCCGACGCCGATCTCGCAGTCCTTCAGCGTGGTGTCCGGTCCGATCACGGCGTCCTCCCCGACCACGGTCGTGCCGAGCAGCTGGGTGCCGGGCAGGATGGTCACGTCCGGCGCCAGCACCACGTCCGCCTCGATCCAGGTGGTGGCCGGGTCCATCACGGTGACGCCGTCCTTCATCCACTGGGTCACGATCCGGCTGTTCATCTCGCGCCCGAGCTCTGCCAGCTGTGCCCGGTCGTTCGCTCCTGAAGTCTGCATCACGTCGTCGATCGGGTGCGCGCCGACCGTCTGCCCCGCCTCGCGCGCCAGGTGCACGGTGTCGGTCAGGTAGTACTCGCCCTTGGCGTTGTCGTTGGTGATCTTGTGGACGGCGTCGGCCAGGAACGCGCCGTCGAACGCCAGGATCCCCGAGTTGATCTCCTGGATCGCGCGCTGCTCGTCGCTCGCGTCCTTCTCCTCGACGATGCCCTCGACGTTGCCGTCGGCGTCGCGCACGATCCGGCCATAGCCGAACGGGTTGGGTACGACGCCGCTCAGGATGCTGACCGCCCGGCCCGACTGCTCGTGGTCGGCCGCGAACTCGGCGAGCGTCTCGCCGCGCAGCAGCGGAGTATCGCCGGTGACGACCACGACCGTGCCGTGCGTCGTACCGGCGGCCTCGATCGCCACCCGCACCGCGTGGCCGGTGCCGTCCTGGGTCTCCTGGACCGCGAGCACGACGTCCGGGAGCAGCTCCTGGATGTGCGGTCCAACCTGCTCGCGCTGGGTGCCGACCACCGCCACCACCCGCTGCGGCTCCATCGCCCGGACCGCGGTCAGCACGTGGCCGATCATGCTCCGCCCGGCAACCGGGTGCAGCACCTTCATCGTCTTCGACTTCATCCGCGTGCCGCCGCCTGCGGCCAGCACGATCACGGTCAGCTCACTAGGCACCGCGCCAGCGTAGTCCGGGCGCCAGCCTTGGCGGCACCCGGCTAGAGTCGCGGCGATGACCCCCACAGCCGCCACCGACACGACCCGGATCGCGATGTGGTCCGGTCCCCGCAACCTGTCGACCGCGCTGATGCGCAGTTTCGAGAACCGTGCGGACTGCTCGGTGGTCGACGAGCCGCTGTACGCGGCGTACCTCGACCAGACCGGTCTCGACCATCCGGGCCGCGACGACGTGCTCGCCTCGCAGCCCAGGGACTGGCGGGAGGTGCTGGACCAGCTCACGCGAGGCACGCTGCCGACGCCGCTGCAGTACCAGAAGCACATGACCCACCACCTGCTCCCCGGCATCGATCGTGGCCTGCTCGACGGGCTCCGGCACGCGTTCCTGGTGCGCGACCCGGAGCGGGTGCTGACCTCCTACGCCAAGGTGCGCGAGGAGCCGACGCTTGCCGACCTCGGCCTGCCGCAGCAGGTCGAGCTGTTCGAGACGTACGGCGGACCGGTGGTCGACGCGGCCGACGTGCTTCGCGACCCGCGCGGCACGCTGAGCCTGCTCTGCGAGGCGCTCGGCGTCGGCTTCGACGAGGCGATGCTGTCGTGGCCGGCCGGCCCGCGCGACACCGACGGCGTGTGGGCGCCGCACTGGTACGCCGGCGTCGAGGCCTCGACCGGCTTCGCGCCGTACTCCCCCGGCAGCGGCGACCCGCTGCCCGAAAGACTGTGGCCGCTGCTCGACCAGTGCCGGCCCTACTACGACGCGCTCGCGCCGTACCGCCTCCAGACCAACCCCGAGGAGTCCTGACGTGCAGCAGAAGTACGACGAACGCAACCGCGACCTGATCGTCAACATCAACGGCGAGCTCACCCACCGCGACCAGGCCGGGGTCAGCCCGTTCGACTCGGTGGTGCAGGGCGGCGACGGCGTGTGGGAGGGGCTGCGGCTGCACCAGGGCCGGATCTTCAAGCTCGACGAGCACCTCGCCCGGCTGCGGCGGTCGGCACAGGCGCTGGCGTTCGCCGAGATCCCGAGCGACGACGAGATCGTCGCGCAGATCCGGGCCACGCTCGCGGCCAACCAGATGACCGACGACGTCCACATCCGGCTCACGCTGACCCGCGGCGTCAAGATCACCAGCGGCATGGACCCGCGGCTCAACCAGGCCGGGCCGACGCTGATCGTGCTGGCCGAGTTCAAGTCACCGGTCTACGACGACGCCGGGATCACCCTGGTCACCTCGTCGGTACGGCGGCACCGCCCCGACTCGCTCGACCCCAAGATCCACCACAACAACCTGCTCACCTCGATCCTCGCCAAGATCGAGGCCAACGTCGCCGGCGCCGACGACGCGCTGATGCTCGACGACAACGGTTTCGTCGCCGAGACCAACGCCACCCACGTCTTCCACGTCAATGACGGCGTCGTCCGCACGCCCACCACCCGCGCCTGCCCCGAGGGCATCACCCGCGAGACGATCCTCGCGGTCTGCGCTGCCGAGGAGGTCCCAGTTGAGGTCGGCGACTTCTCGCTCACCCAGGTGTACGCCGCCGACGAGGTCTTCGTGACCGGCACCATGGGCGGCCTCACCCCCGTCGTCGCCGTCGACGGCCGTCCGATAGCCGACGGCAAGCCAGGCCCGATGACCGCCCGCCTCGTCGACGCCTACGCCGCCCTCACCGCCGAGTCCGGCACGGTCATGGTCTGAGAGTCGCCTTCGCTCCGACGATCACCCGACCGAGATTCTGCTCGGCGGCGTGACGCTTCACGTACGCGCGCAAGGCTGCCCGCTCTTCCCGCGGGACTGCGAGCCTGAGCGGTCCGCGTCCGACTACGACCGCGCCGGTCAGCCGGAAGCGGCGGTTCACGTCGAGCGCGAAACGCTCCCTGGCGCGGGCGCGCGACTGGGGGTCGTTGACCTTGTCCCGGCTCAGGGTGAAGCCGCCGGATACCACCGACACATACTCGATCTCCTCGACGTCGCGGTAACGATCGGCAACGGCAACGACGCCCTCGTAGTCGGCGGCAGCCAAGGTGACGTACACAGACGGCAGCACCGGATGCGCCTCCCGGCGATACTCAATGATGTCGTCGTCGTGCTGGGCCTCGACGAGCTCGTCGACCATCCGCTGGGTCACGTAGACATCCGTCCCCGCCGACAGGGTGGCGCGCTTCGGCCCTTCAGCATCACCTCGACCGCGTAGACGTCGCCGTCGTCGATCTCTCCGTCGTACGCGTCGAAGACGGCCATGATCTGCTTCGCCGAGGCATCGGAGTCCATCAGGACCTCGACGCGCTTCGCGATCTTCACCCACGGAAGACCGTCGTCGCCTTCATGTTCCGTGGCCTCGACCTTGATCACGCCCGGCTTGTCCTTGACGGCGTTCTCGAGGGACTCGGGCGAGGTCGCGCAGCCGACCAGCAGGAGCGACATGGCCGCCAGCGCCAAGGGTCCCAGTCTCATCCGGCAAGGCTAGACAGCGCGGTGGATTCCAGCCACAGGATGACTGCAATCCACCGCGTTGCTCGAAAACTCGGCTCCCCGGGTAGGAGTCGAACCTACGTCGCTAATCCTGATTCAAAGTCAGGCGGGCCCTGCCGGCAGACCAACCGGGGATTGCCCCAACCGGCCCGCCTGGCGGGGCTCTATGTCCCGCCCGGCAGACCAACCGGGGATTGCCCCAACCGGCCCGCCTGGCGGGGCTCTATGTCCCGCCCGGCAGACCAACCGGGGAACGCTCCCTCGAAAGGGCGCGCACACAGGTTACTTGGCGAGGGCCGAGGGGCCACACCGACGTGCAGATCCAGCCCGACACGCCGCGGCTGCGGCGTGTCGCGACCAACCTGCAGGTCGGAGTGGCCTCTGCAGTCAGGAACCGGCTAACCCCTGACCGTTATCCGCGAGATTCGGGCGGCGGCGATCTGGCGTGGCGTCCAGGGGAAGGCTACCCACCGCTCGCGGGTGAAGAGCCGGGTCTGGTCGGCGGACCACGGAGAGCGCGGGTTCTCGGACTGCGAGTAGGTCAGGATCGTGTGCGCCTGCACCCGTCCGTCGCGGAGGAAGGCGACCGCCTGGATGTGGGAGGAGCCGAACGTCACCGGCGACAGGTGGCCGACGTTGTCCTGCGGCGTACGGCTCGCGACGGCGTTGGCGTTGCCGGCCGCGCCACTGCCGCCGCCGATCGGGATGGGCCGCGCGCCTCGGTCACCGGCGACCTGGAGGGTGCCCCAGCGCGCGTCCATCGCGACACCCTTCGACTTCAGGAAGGCGATCGCGTCGGACATCGCCTTGATCACCAGCGGGTTGGCGAAGTTCAGGTCGCGTGGCGTGTTGACCGGGTCGGCTGCGGAGAACGGCGTCAGCCAGACTCCGGCAGCAGGCATCCGCGCCACGAACTGCTCGAAGATGTGCGTGCCGACCGAGGTGGTGTCGGAGCGGCCGTCCCATGCGGAGAGTACGTCGCATGCCTGGCCGCCCTGCGCCAGCTGACAGACCCGGTCGAGCGCGTCGCCCTCGCGCATCAGCTCCGCGCCGTACACACGGTTGGCATGTTGGGTCGCCCGCAACGAGCGCGGTGACATCCGACGCCCAGGCGCCAGGCCGTCGACCCCCGCGATCCGGTCGACGACATAGCGGTAGACCATCCTGGTGCGCAGCGACCGCTCGCACCGCTCGCAGCCGATGATCCGGGCATAGCCCTCCAACGGCACGGCCGGGTTGGGCAGCCAGTACGAGTCGTTGGCGTTGATCACCCAGTCACGACGCTGCGTCTTGGGCAGGTTGGCAGGGCCGAAGATCCCCGGCCGCGACGCGTCGGCGTCAGAGCGCCACGCGCAGTCGCTGCCGGCGCGCGTGCCGTCGAGGCCGGGCAGCCCGACGAGCTGGAACAGCAGCGCACCGGTCGGCGTGAGGCAGCGGTTGGCGAGCGAGTTCGGGACATTGGGTACGACGGAGTGATCGGCGTACAGCACCCCGCCACCGCGTCCGGCCGCGATCGTGTTGACCCATGGCATGCCGCCCCAGCGGTCCTGCCGTCGCAACAAGTCGGCAGCCCCGCGCGCCTCGCCCATGGCGAGGAAGGTGTCGATGGTGCGCAGATGCTCGGCGTTGGCGTCGCGGAGGGCCCAGGCGCTCACCGGCGTCCACGGCATCAGCGTCGCGGGCGAGCTGACGACGTACCCCTCACGGGTTCGGTAGAGGTCCTCGGTCACCCTGCCCAGCGAACCGTCCGGCTTGCGCACGGTGACGGCCACGACGCGGCGCGTCATCTTCTTCGGGCCATCGGTGGAGAGGTAGGTCGTCGGGGCGACCAGCTTGTACTCGTACGGCGTGAACCGGTACGCCGTGGACACCGTGTGGCTCCACGCGACCTGCTTGTTCCAGCCGATGTTGATCGCCGGCGAGCCGACCAGCGAGGCGCCGGCCACGTCGTACCGGCCCGGGATCGTGAGGTGCTGCTGGGTGAACCGGTAGCGACCCCGCCACGGGAAGTGCGGGTTGCCCAGGAGCATGCCGCGCCCGCTCGTGGTGTGCTTGCCGCCGACGGCGGTCGCGTTGGACCCGAACGTCGCCTCCGGGTCCCGGCCCAGCGCCTTGCGCAGTGCGTCGCGGTCGACCTCGCCCGCCTTGGGCAGCGCCGGCACTAGCGCACCGGCCAGCGGCGGCGCCGCGTCCACGATCTCCTTCACGAAACGCCCGCTCGACGCGAGGATGTTGGACAGGTACACGCCGTACCACAGGTCCAGCTCGGCGGTCCGCGTCCGCAGGTAGCTGGCGCCGCGGCACGCGGGGTCCTTGACCCCGTCCGGGCCGACCTTGCGAAGCCAGGCGTTCCCGCCCGCGACGTAGCCGCGCACCAGCTGCCGCGCTCGAGCGCTCGGGCCGCGGCGCGGGTCCGCGAGGAGCTTCTCCACGACCCGGCGGTTGCGCAGGTCGGTGACCAGTGCGTCGATCTGCAGATTGCTGCCGCTCATCGACACCTGGTCGTCGTACGCCGCCTCCGGACCGAAGTACCGAGAGCGCTGGCCGCGGGCGGTGATGATGGTGTCGGCCAGGGTGCAGGCCGAGGTCCGGGCGACCGCATAGCCGCTGCCGAAGCCGAGGGAGCCGAAGTCCCGCGCCTTGATGTGCGGGATGCCGTGCTTGGTCCAGGTGATCGTCGCGGCGTAGCGCGAAGGCCGGGCGGCGGGCTCGGTCGAGCTCTGGGCAGACCCGGACGCCGAGATCAGGAGGGGCGAAACGAGCACCCCGGCCAACAACGAAATGAGGATCCGACGCGAAACCATGGCTGACCATAGCGTGGGGCGTGAGGCCGGTCGCCCGGCTACGCTGGCCAATCGTGGACCTACCTGTGATGCCGCCCGTGCTGCCGATGCTGGCGAAGAGCGTGAAGGGACCGATCACGAGCTTGGCGGACCCGGGGAAGTACGGCGGGCTCAGCTTCGAGCCGAAGTGGGACGGGTTCCGGTGCATCCTGTTCAAGGACGGCGACGAGGTCGAGCTGGCCAGCCGCAACACCAAGCCGCTGACCCGCTACTTCCCCGAGGTCGTCGAGGCGGCCAGGGCCCAGCTTCCCGCCAGGTGCGTGCTGGACGGCGAGCTGTTCGTCGCGATCGGGCCGAAGCTGGAGTTCGAGACGCTGCAGGAGCGGATCCACCCGGCAAAGTCGCGGGTCGACCTGCTGGCGGAGCAGACGCCGGCGAGCTTCGTGGCGTTCGACCTGCTGGCGCTCGACGACACCGACTACACCGAGCAGCCGTTCAGCGACCGCCGGGCCAAGCTGGAGACAGTGCTTCAAGGGCTCGATGGTCCCTGCTACCTGACGCGTACGACGACCGACCCGGCCGTCGCGGAGGAGTGGTTCACCCAGTTCGAAGGGGCGGGGCTCGACGGGGTGGTCGCCAAGCCGCTGACCGCGCCGTACTCCCCCAACTCGCGGACCATGCTCAAGATCAAGCACGACCGCACCGCCGACGTCGTCCTCGCCGGCTACCGCCACCACAAGAACTCCACGCCCGAGGAGCCGCTGCTCGGCAGCCTGCTGCTCGGCCTGTACGCCGACGGCCAGCTCCAGCACATCGGCGTTTCCGCCAGCTTCACCGGGGCCAGGCGAGCCGAGCTGATCGAGGAGCTGAAGCCGCTGGAGTGCGGGTTCGACGAGCACCCGTGGGGGCAGTGGCAGGAGTGGGCGATCGCCAACCCCGACCGGGTCCCCGGCACCCAGAGCCGATGGAGCGCCGGCAAGGACCTCTCCTTCATTCCGCTGCGGCCGGAGCGGGTGCTCGAGGTCGCCTACGACCACATGGAGGGACGGCGGTTCCGGCACACCGCGCACTTCAAGCGCTGGCGCACCGACCGCGATCCGGAATCCTGCGGATACGAGCAGTTGGAGGAGCCTGTGAGCTACGAACTGGGTAAGATTCTCGGTATCGGCTGAACCCCGCGAGGAGGCGGTTCGGATGACTGATGAAGAGCACTATGACGTAGTCCTGCTGGTGGAGCAGGAGCTCTCTGCCGCCGACGCCCAACAGGTCAGATCGCTGCACGAAGGCCTCGATCAGCCCGTCCACTACCACGTGCTGATCCCGGTCGAGGACGCCGCGGGCCGGGTCGAGGCAGCGATGGGGTCGCTGGCTGCCGGCGAGGTGCTGGCCGCCCCGGCGCTGGCGCTGCGCGAGGTCGATCTCGCCGAGGTACGCCGCGAGTGCCTGGAGCGCTCCAACACCTGCCTCGACTCCACGCTCAAGCGGCTGCAGGAGACCGGGGCGACCGCGACCGGCCAGGTGGTCCACGACCGTCCGGTCGACGCGCTGGCCACCAAGGTCAAGGAGGTCGACGGCCGCGAGGCGATCATCCTCACCCGGCCGCACGTCGTCGCCGAGTTCTTCCACGTCGACTGGACCTCACGCGCGCGCCGCCATCTCGGCGTACCCGTGCTGCACCTGCTGGAGCACGAGAACTTCGACGAGCAGGCCGGCAGCGAGGGCGAGGGCATCAGCGGCGTCTGAGCCCTGATCTGAGTAGCGCGCACTAGGCAGGTCGGGTGCGCGCACCGGTTTGGCCGGCGCGCCGCCGGTACAGGCTGTCCTGCATGAGCCAGCCGCACCTCGCCGTCCACCCGCCACTGCACATCGCCGACCCCAACGCGCGCTCGCTGCGCTCGGCGGTGCTGACGCTGATCTCGCTCTCCGCCGTCCCGGTGCTGGTCACCATCGCTACTGCCATGGCCGTCCTCGGTCTCGCGGTGGCGATGCAGCCGGAGGGCGAGGAGGGCTACATCCTGCTGCTCCCCATCCTCGGCGTCGCCGCCCTCGTCTTGCTCGCCGCGGCCGCGGTCATGTCCGGGCTGCTGGGCGGCGCGCTGCTGGCGGGTCTGCGCCGGATCGCCTGGTACGCCGCGATGCCGGGCTTCGTCCAGGGACTGCTCGCCTTCCTCGCCGGCGGTGTCGTCGGCGTGCCGATCATGATCGCGATGCACCAGTGATGGCCACTCAGGCCAGCCCGGCGGCGCGCTCGGTACGCGGCACTCAGCACGCGATCGTCAACCTCTCGATCCTCGGCACCCTCGCCTGGCTGCTGCTCGCCCTCGCCGTCGCCAGGTTCGAGCCCGGCTCCACCAGCCAGCTCGACCCGCTGCTGCCGCTGGCCCTCGCCGCCGCCGGCCTCGCCTGGCTGCCGGTCTCCTGGGTGACCAGCAATCTCGCCCTCTGGGCACTGCGCGCACGAGCCTCGTTCGACGCGATGTCCGGGCCGCGACAGGGTGCCGTCGCGGTGCTCGCCAGCGCACCGCTCACCTTCGCCGTCGTCCTGGTCTGGTTCGCCGCCAGCTAGTGGCCGGTCCCTGACAAAGTCCGGCTCGAGCAACGAGAACACGGAAGACTGCGGGTCATGACGGCTCATCCGCTGCGCGCCGCGCTCGGCGTGATCGGCGCGGCCTCGGCGATGATCGGTACCGCGCTCGGGCTGCTGTTCGTGCTCGCGATCGACACCTGGCGGGACTCCTACCCGGACGCCGCCGGCAACGCGCGCGACGGTTCCTGGACCGACGGCCTGCCGCTCGCGGCGTACATCGCGGTGCTGCTGTTCGTCGCGCTGGCGGGTGCGGCGTACATCGCGCTGGTCGTGCTGCGCCGGCGCCCGGCCTTCGCCGATCGCGGCCCGGTCCGGCAGGGGCTGGTTGCCTGGCTGGCCGGACTTGCCGGGCTCGCCGTGCTCGCGCCGCTGGTCGGCCTGGCGCTGGCGACGTTCGGCTGAGGGCCCTCGGGTTACCGGGGCCGGCGTACACGCCAGGCACTCGGCGCCTCGCCGTGGGCGCGCTTGAACGCCCGGCTGAACGCCACCTCGGAGTCGTAGCCCACCCGCCGCGCGACCGCGGCCAGGCCCAGCTCGGTCGACCGGAGCAGATCTTCGGCCAGATGCATCCGCCACTCGGTGAGGTACCGGATCGGCGCGACCCCGAGCACCGCCCGGAAGCGCTCGTCGAGCAGTGACTCCGACACGCTGGCCTCGCGGGCCAGGGTGGCCACCCGCCACTTACGGTCGGGCGAGCCATGGATCGCCGCGAGTGCCGGCGCGAGGACCGGGTCGCGGAGCGCGCGGACCCAGCCGCGCTCGGCGGCCGGCGCGCTGGCCAGGTGCAGCCGGAGGATCTCGACGAGGAGCAGCTCCGGCACCCGGGCCGGCGCCTCGAACCGGGCGGGCGAGATCTGGGCGGTCTGCGCCATCGCGTAGTCGATGCTCGCGCGCACCCAGTCCCGGCCGGGGCCGTCGGGCGGGCTCACCACGAACAGCGGTGGGAAGGCGCGCAGCCGTGGGTCGAAGAGCGGATCCTCGCAGGTCAGGTAGCCGCACACGACCGACGTCCGGGCGCCGCCCTCGCCGTGCTCGATCACCGGCATCCGCTCCCACGGCGGATCGTCGATCAGGGCAGCGATCGGCACACAGCTCGCGGGCGCCACCCCACCCATCCGGTGCTCGTCGTTGTAGGGCAGCACGACGACGTCGCCCGCCTGCGCCCAGTGCCGCTCACCGCCCGCCTCGACCCAGCAGCGGCCCGCCGCGACCACGTGGAACAGCAGGACCCGGGCGCCGCCCGGCGCCAGGACAGCGGCGGCGTCGGCCGAAGGCAGGGACTCGTAGGCCCACGCCTCGGAGTACTCGCCGCGTAGGAAGATCGCGCCCTCCAGGCGCAGCCGGGCCAGCGCGTCCGCGAGTGCGGACGTGGGGTCTGGGTCAGGTACGGCGGGCGCTCGGTCATGGCCCGCCAGCGGCCCCGGCATGAGACTCAGTGTGTCACCGAGAACCGGCACCCGAGTGCCGAACAAGAAGGAGAACTCAGATGCCACTCTTCATGGATGTACACGAGCAGCTGCCCGACGGCGCGACCGTCGCCGACGTCGCCGGCGCCCACCAGGCGGACCTCGGCACGCAGGGCGAGTACGGCGTGAGCTACCAGCGCTACTGGGTCGACGAGGCCAACGGGAAGGTCTTCTGCCTGGTCGAGGCGCCCGACGCCGACGCCGCGATCGCCGTACACCGGGAGGCGCACGGCCTGGTCGCCGACAAGATCTACGAGGTGGTCGAGGGCGCCTGACCGCGCCCGAGCTCGACCGCGATGTCGAGGTGGCCGGCGTGCCGGGCGTACTCGGCGAGCACGTGGAAGCAGATCCACTCCAGCGTGGGCGGGTTCTCGGTGAACCGCCCACCCGTCGCGCCGGTCGCGTCCAGCGGGTGCTCGGCGAGGATGGCCCGGGTCCGCTCGCCGATCGCCCGCAGCCGCGCGACCAGCTCCTCGGCGGTGACCTCGTCGGCGACCACCCAGCGGCCGTCGGGGTTGGAGATGGTCGGGTCGTCGACCGACCAGTCGCCCCACGGGTCGTCGACCGGCTCGCCGAGGAAGCCCCAGACGAACCACCGCTGCTCCATGTGCGTCACATGCGAGAGCAGCTCGATCGGCGTCCATCTGGAGCGCAGCCGGGTGGTCCGCTGCTCGGCAGCCGACAGCCCGAGGACGCCGTCGATCATCTCCTCGCGCACCCAGTCCAGAAATCCCACCCAGCGCTCGGCGCCCGCCGGCCCGCTCTTCGGCGGCTCGCCAGGGTTGCGCGCCTTGCGGTTGTCCTCGGTCATCGGCTCACGTCCTCGATTCGGTTTCCGTCGGCGTCCCAGTGCGCCTCGACCTTCTTCGACGGCTGCACGCGCGGCGGCTCACCGGGCATCTTCGGGTAGTCGGGTGGGTAGTTCAGCTCCACCGAGCCCTGCTCCTCGAACAGCGCCAGCAGCGGCTCGATCGAGGAGTGCACGTCGTCGATCGCGGCCCAGGCATCGCCCTGCGCGGCGAGCCGTTCCGGGACCGTGAACAGGTTGAGCTCGCGTGGGTCGGTGACCTCTGCCAGCTCCTCCCAGGTCAGCGGCGTGGAGACCGGCGCACCGGGCGCCGGGCGCAGCGAGTACGCCGAGGCGATGGTGCGGTCGCGGCAGTTCTGGTTGAAGTCCACGAAGATCCGGTCGCCCCGCTCCTCCTTCCACCAGGCCGTGGTGACGCCGGCGTCGCGCTTCTCCAGCTCGCGGCCGAAGCCGATCGCGGCGTGCCGGACGTCGACGAACTCCCACTTCGGCTCGATCCGGACGTAGATATGGACGCCGGCCTTGCCGGAGGTCTTCGCGAACGCCACCAGGCCGAGCTCGTCGAACAGCTCCCGGGCGACGCCGGCGACCCGGAGTACGTCGGACCAGGTCGTGTCGCCGTGCGGGTCGAGGTCGATCCGCAGCTCGTCGGGCCGGTCGACATCGCTGGACCGGACCGGCCATGGGTGGAAGGTGATCGTGCCCATGTGGGCGCACCACACCGGGACGGCGAGCGAGGTCGGGCAGATCTCGTCGGCGGTCCGGCCGGAGGGGAAGGTGATCGTCGCGGTCTCGAGGTAGTCGGGCGCGCCCTTGGGCACCCGCTTCTGGTAGAACGCCTCGGCGTTGCGGTCCTGCGGACCGGTCGCGAGCTTCATCCCCTCGCGTACGCCGGACGGCCAGCGCTCCAGCGCGGTCGGCCGGTTCCGCAGCGCCCGCATGATCCCGTCGCCGACGCTCGCGTAGTACTCCGCGACCATCAGCTTGGTGACCTCGGGCGTGCGCCCGGTCGCCTCGTAGATCACCCGGTCCGGGCTGGAAACGCGTACAGGAGTGCCGTCGGCGTCGACCTCTGCGGCAGGTGGCGTGGCCATGGCGCCAACCTACCGAGTGGGGTTCAGGACGGGGCGAGGACGACGGTACGGCGCAGCCGGGTGAGCGCGCGGTGCCGGGCGACCCGCACCGCCGTACGGCTCATGCCCAGCGCCACGGCCGTGCCCTCCACGTCCAGCCCGACCACATCCATGCAGGCGACGACCTCGCGCTCACGGCGGGGCAGGTCGGCGAGTACGCCGCGCACCCACTCCTCGCCGATCACCTGGTGGCCGACGTCCGGGACCGGCGCGAGGTGGTGATGGTCGCTGGCGTGTCCGTGCAGCAGGTCGCTCGGTGAGGTGGCGCGCCGGTTGCTGCGGCGGCGCGCGTTCGTGGCGAGCAGGCGGGCGATCCCGAACAGCCAGCCGGCGAACTCCGAGCGGGAGCCCGAGAAGCCGGCAATTTTCTCGGCAGCGGTCAGCCAGGCCTCGGCGGCCAGGTCGTCCGGTGCCACGGCGGTGTCGCCGGTCGGCAGCGTTCGGAGCCAGACGACAAGGCGCCCGGCGTGAGCTGCGTACAGCTCACGCCAGGCCTGCGGGTCGCCGTCCTTCGCGCGCAGTATCAGATCGTCAACACTCACCCGGCACCCTGATTGCCACCCTCCCGATCATTGGACTCTCTTCATTCACCCTGGGGCTCCCGTCCCAAGTCGTCATTGTGGCGGTCACGGCCGCCGTAGTCACCGTCCCGGTCGCGGCCGCTGTCGCGGTACCAGTCGCGGTCCCAGTTCCGGTCGCGCATCCGGTCGCAGTCGTAGCTGCTCACGTCGTAGCCGCGCTCCTCGAACCAGTCGAGCCACTCCTCGCAGGTGTCCGGCCATTCGGACGGCGTGGACGGTGTCGAGCTGGGCTCCGGGTCACTCGACTCGGGCCCGTCATCAAGTGTGCCGGCCGGCGTCCCCCCACGGTCCACCGGCGGCTTGGGTGGGGAGGCGTTCCGCGCCGGGCCGCCCTCGGCGTCGGCCGGCGCCGTCATCCCCTCCGTAGGGGCGGCAGTGGGCGGCGGCCCGGTGGGCGATGGGGCAGATCCATCACCGGCAAGCTTGGCCGCGGCAACGGCCGCACCAGTGATGACCAGCACGACGCCGGCCGCCGCGGCGGCGACCCGGACCCCCAGGCCGGGCCCCGCCAGCGGTGACGGCGCGCTCGATCTGGAGGCGGCCGCGCGCGCTGCAAGCAAGCCGATGAACTCCGGATCGGGCGCCAGATCCGGGATGACTACCCGTAGCGGGTTGTCGGCCTCCGGATCCATCTCGCTCTCCTCGTTTGTCTTGGTCAGGCGCGCCGGTGGTGCGAGCGGGGGACTCCGCACCACCGGGCGCCTTACCCTCCACATGTCATGACTTGGGCGAGGCGTTACATATGTCCCGAGATCTTTCTAGATTTCCGAATTCTTACGACTTGACCGCCGCTCCCCGGTCGCTGGCGGGCGCGGCTACCGTTGGCGCCATGGGATACCAGGTCGAGAAGACCGACGAGGAGTGGCGCGCACAGCTCTCGCCGGAAGAGTACGCCGTACTCCGCAAGGCCGGCACCGAGCGGGCCTTCACCGGCGAGTACACCGACACCGAGACGGTCGGCGTCTACCGCTGCAAGGCGTGCCAGACCGAGCTGTTCCGGAGCGAGACGAAGTTCCACTCCGGGTGTGGCTGGCCGAGCTTCTACCAGCCGATCACGGACACGATCGAGTACATCGAGGACAGCTCCCACGGGATGAAGCGGGTCGAGGTGCGCTGCGCCAACTGCGGCTCACACCTGGGCCACGTCTTCCCCGACGGGTACGGCACGCCCACCGGCGACCGCTTCTGCATCAACTCGATCGCGATCACGCTTGAGCCAGTCGAGCAGGCTGATGGGCCGACCGCAGGTCAGGAGCAGTCACAGCCGAGCTGATCGGCAGCCCGGCCTGCCGCCAGGCCGCGAACCCGCCGACCAGATCGGTCGCGCGCGAGACACCGAGCCGGACCAGCGCGTCGGCGGCGAGCGAGGACGTGTAGCCCTCCTGGCAGACCACGATCACGCGTGCGTCGTACGCCGCCTGCGGGATCTTCGCGCTGCTGCGCGGGTCCAGCCGCCACTCGAGCACGTTCCGCTCGATCACCAGCGGCCGCATCACCTCGTGCAGCTCGCCCTCGGCCGCCCGCTGGGCCGCCGGCCGGATGTCGACCAGCAGCACCGAGCGGTCCCACAGCGCCTCCTGGTACGCCGTCCGGGCGCTGACCCGGCGCAACCGGGAGCGGGCGTCGTCGAGCATCGCGTCGATGCCGTCGAAGTAGACGGCATCGGTGTAGATCGGGCTCACCAGTCGACGCCCGTCTGCTCCACGCCGGCGATCTCGAGCTGGCCGCCCTTGACGGCGTACCGGGTCATGGTGGCCAGCCGCGGCGAGTAGGCGTGCAGCGAGAGCGCGGGCCGGTCGTCCTCGTTGCGTACCTCGTGGATGTGGCCGCCGGCGAACGCGTGCGCGTCGCCGGCCTCCTGGGCGCGGACCACGACGCCGCCGTCGGACCAGCTGTGCTCGACCAGGCGGCCGCGCAGCACGGTGAACGCGCCGGTCGCGGTGCCGTGGTCGTGCCAGCCGGTGCGGGCGCCGGGCGGCCAGGAGATCAGCCAGAGCTGGGCGTCATCGGTCCTCAGCAGCTCGGACCAGGACCGCTCGTGGTCGTCCGGGTCAAGCAGCTCAAGCAGGTCGGCGTCGTCTGCGTGGTCGCGGAGAAGCTGCAGCAAGGGCAGCACGGTGAGGGTGGCCATGCCTCCATTGTGTACTAACTTACTGTATTTTAGCGACTATCCCGCCGGCTGGACTCGCTGCTGGGTCGGCCTCAGAGCGGACGTGACCTTGACCAGCCCGGCGCCGTACGCGTCATCGGCCCACTTCTGCAGCGACCCGTCGTCCCAGAGCACGTCGACGGTGACCTGGTCGCGCCCGCTGCCAGCGCTGTAGGCATCGGGCAGGTCCATCAGCTCGTCCTGGATCCGGGTCAGCTCGGCCTCGGTGTACCTGGCCTTGCTGACGCACAGTGCCCCGCCCCAGACCTTGCGCAGCTCGGCCTCCGCCGCGGCGGGGTCGCCGGTCACCGCGACGTTCACGATCGCCTTGCTGGGGTCGTTGCTCTGCTGCGGATCGAGGTGCTGGTCCATCCAGGCACCGCCGTACCCGTCGAGCTCGGCAGCCTCGGTGAACGCCGCCTCCATCGCCGTCTCGTCAGCCTTGGTCTCGTCGACGACCCGCCAGCCGCCGTCCGGCTCCGGACACGGCGTGGCGAACGGGTCCTCCTCGGCGCCCGGATCGGCCGGCGGGTCGTAGAGCGCCGACGAGACAACCTTGGTGACCTTCATCGTCGTGCCGTCGTACATCCCGGTGACCACGAAGCTGCCCCAGCGGACGTCGCCCTGGTGCTCGAACTGGCCACGCTGCCGGGCCCAGTCCCAGTCGGTCAGCGGAATGCCGCCGCACTGCGGCGGGTACGACTCGGCGACCGCGCCGAGACAGAGCTCGGGTCGGCCGGTGTCCATGACCGTGCCGATGCCGGTCACCGCCGTCTTGGGCGGGTCGACCGAGATCGGCAGCGGCGGGTGGTCGGGGTCGGACGGCGCGTTGCCCGGGCCGTCGGATCCGGAGGTGGTCTCGCTGCCACAGGCGGCGACGAGCAAGAGGAGTGCCGCGAGGGCGAGAGTGCGCTTCATAGGGGTACGACGAGCACCCCGCCACGCCGGTTCCCGCTACGGCAGCCGGTCGAGCAGGTCCGCGACCGAGGTGCGGGCGCCGGTGAAGAACGGCACCTCCTCGCGGACGTGGCGGCGGGCGTCGGAGGCGCGCAGGTGCCGCATCAGGTCGACGATCCGGTAGAGCTCGTCCGCCTCGAACGCCAGCATCCACTCATAGTCGCCGAGCGCGAAGCTGGCCACGGTGTTGGCGCGGACGTCGGGGTAGTCGCGCGCCATCTTGCCGTGCTCGGCCAGCATCCGGCGCCGCTCGGCGTCCTCGAGGAGGTACCACTCGAAGGAGCGGACGAACGGGTAGACGCAGATGTGCGCCTTCGGGTCCTCGTCGTTCAGGAACGCCGGGACGTGGCTCTTGTTGAACTCCGCCGGCCGGTGCAGCGCGAGCTGGCTCCAGACCGGCAGCAGCCGCTGGCCGAACGTCGTACGCCGGAATCGGTTGTAGGCGTCCTGTAGCTGCTCGCTGGTCTCGGCGTGCCACCAGACCATCACGTCGGCGTCGGCGCGCAGGCCGGAGACGTCGTAGGTGCCGCGGACCACGGTGTCCTCGCCGCCCAGCTTCTCGAACAGCGCCTCCACCTCCGCCGCCTCGGCCGCGCGGTCGGCGTCGTCGCCGAGCACGTCGCCGAGCTGGAAGACCGACCACATCGTGTAGCGGATGGTGTCGTTGATCTCGCGGGCCTTGGCTGCCTTGGACATGCGCCTATTCTGCCTGGCCCACCTCAGCCGCAGCGCGGTGGGCGGAGGCGATGACGGCCGGGATGCCGACGCCGTCGTACGCCGCGCCGCAGACCGCGAGGCCGGGCACCTCCGCGATCGCGGTCCGGATCCTGGCCACCTTGTCCAGGTGACCGACGGCGTACTGCGGCAGGCCGCCGCCCCAGCGCTGGACCTGGCTGGCCACCGGCGTCGCGGCGAGGCCGGTGGCGGCCTTCAGGTCGGCGAGCGAGGCGGTGACGAGCTCGTCGTCGGCCGCCTGCAGGACGGCTTCCTCGCGGTGCCGGCCGAGCGAGGTGCGCAGCACGGCGACGTCTCCCCCGGCAGCCCGGACCCAGTCCCACTTGGCGAAGGAGAACGTCGACGCCTTGATCGTGCGGCCCTCGACCGGCGGGACCAGGAAGCCGGACACGTCGGTCCCGAGCAGAGCGGCGTCGGCGGCTCGGAAGGCGAGGGTCACGATCGCCATCGAGGCGTACTCGACCGCGGCCAGCTCGGCGGCCGCGGTCGGCGCGAGGTCGGCGAGCAGGCGCGCGGTGGGCGCGGCCGGGGTGGCGAGTACGACGCGGTCGGCGGCGATCAGCTCGGGCGCGGCGGCCGAGCCCACGACCAGCTCGAACCCGCCCTCGGCGCGCCGCCGCAGCTCGCGGACCGTGGCGCCGGTACGGACGGTCAGCCCCTCGGCCAGCGCCAGCGGCAGCCGGCCAACGCCGCCCTCGATGCCGGCGAAGACCGGGGTATCGGTGACCGGCAGCGCGGCCGCCGCCTCGACCAGCGAGCCGCGGTCCAGCATCGACACCACCTGCGGCACCGTCGCCCGGGCGGACAGAGCGCGGGCGTGGCCGGCGTACACGCCGCCGAGCAGCGGCTCCACCAGCCGGTCCACCACCTCGGCGCCGAGCCGGGAGCCGACCAGCTCGGCGACCGAGACGTCGCCGGCCAGCTCGGTCGGCGGCAGCGACGGCTCGGCCCGGACCCGGTTCAGCCCGGCCGGGGTGAGTACGCCGGACGCCGCGAGCTGGTCGAGGTCGACGGGTACGCCGAGCACCGACCGCGGCAGCGGCCGCAGCTCACCGCCGAGCCACAGCCGGGACGAGGTGGTGGCCGGGTGTACGACGGGGAGCCCGAGCTCGCGGGCCAGCGCCACCCCCTCGGGTCGCCGGGCCAGCATCGCCTCGGCGCCGACGTCGACGCTCACCCCGCCGACCTCCGCGGTGAGCAGCTTGCCGCCGACCCGCGGCGCGCCCTCGAGGACGAGGACGTCGAGATCCGGGTCGCGGGCAAGGTCGTGAGCCACCGTCAGGCCGGCGATCCCGGCACCCACCACCACGACCCGCGTCATGGTCTCAGTCTGACAACGGTGCGGAACCCGTCCCCTAGCAGGGGCGTCCGACGCTTATGACCTCGACAACGCGAACCCACCACCGGCGCCGGCTCGGCGTCGTACTCGCCACCATGGCGGCCGCTGCGGTCGTCCTTGCCGGCTGCGCCAGCGGCGGCTCCGACTCCGACGACGCGGGCGGCACCACCGTGGCCGGCAAGGCCGCCGCCGACGAGGCCGAGGCCCCAGCCGACTACCTGGAAGGCGATGACGCCGGTCGCGCAGCCGGCAACCAGGCGCCCGCGCGGCCGCCCGCCGCGACCCAGGCGATCATCGCCACCGGCACCATCTCGCTCAGCGGCGACGACGTCGCCAAGGCTCGGCTGGATGTGAAGAAGATGGTCGACACCTACGGCGGCCAGGTCTCCGACGAGGAGACCGCGGTCGACGACGACGGCAAGACCCATAGCTCGCGAATGGTGCTGCGGATCCCCAGCAACCGGTTCGACGACGCGATGAAGGCCCTCGAAGGCATCGCCAAGGTCGAGTCGTCCAGCCAGACCGCCAAGGACGTCACGACCAAGGTGATCGACAACCAGGTCCGGGTGCGGGCGCAGGAGAAGAGCCTGGCCCGGATCGAGGCCCTGCTCGCCCAGGCGCAGACGCTGGCCGAGGTGATCTCGATCGAGTCGCAGCTGTCGCGGCGGCAGGCCGACCTGGACTCGCTGAAGTCGCAGCAGGCTTACCTCAAGGACCAGACCTCGCTGTCCACGATCACGGTCTACCTGGAGCAGACCGAGAAGAAGAAGGAGAAGAAGGACGACGACGACAGCGGCTTCCTGGCCGGCCTGGACGCCGGCTGGTCCGGGCTGGTGAAGACCGGCACCGCTGCCGCGACCGTCGCCGGCGCCGTACTCCCCTTCGCCGTAGTGCTCGCCCTGGTGGGCGTACCCGTGGCCCTGTTGGTACGCCGTACCTCCCGGCGCCGTCCGGAGCCGGCCGAGGTCGCCGCAGAGAGCTAGCGCCAGGCCTCGAACGCGTCCCGGTCGCCCTCGAAGACGTTGAGGTCGACCGGGCCGTCGATGCCGTCGACGCTGGCGCGGAAGTGGTACTGCCAGATCCGCCAGTCGCCGTCGGGTGAGCTGACGATCGCGCGCCACCACAGGTCCCGCTCCGGCAGGGAGTCGCCGTACTCGTCGAGGAAGTCCGGCGTCACGTAGAGGATCGCGGGCTTGCCGTATACCTTCTCCACGACAGCGAGGTAGGCCTCCAGCTCCGCGCGCAGCGCGTCGCCAGAGGGGCGGTCGCTGCATTGACCGTCGAACTCCAGGTCGACCGCCGGCGGCAGCGCGTCGGTCTCGACCGGGACGGTGTCCACGAAGTTGCGGCCCTGCTCGGCGCCGGTTCTGCAGAACGTGAAGAAGTGGTAGGCGCCGGCCGGAACATCGGCGGCCCGCGCCTGCTCCCAGTTGGTGGCGAACCGGTCGTCGACGTGGCCGCCGCCCTCGGTCGCCTTGATGTAGGCGAAGGCGACGTCGTCCTTCGCGACCGTCGGCCAGTCGATCGGTCCTTGGTGATGGGAGACGTCGATCCCGCGCAGCGGGTAGCGGTCGCGGTCCGGCTCCCAGGTCGCGAACCAGCGCCAGCCGACAAGGGCGACAAGGGCGACAACGCCGAGAACCACCAGACCGACGAGTACGCCGATCGCCAGGCGCCGCCCGAGTCGCCGCTTCGGGCCTGACTCAGCCGAGCTCATACGACTGGACGAACTCGGTGAGCCGCTTCAGCTGGTCGGGGTCGGTCGACGGGATCACGCCGTGGCCGAGGTTGAAGATGTGGCCACGGGCGGCCCGGCCGGCGTCGATGATCTGCGCGGCGCGCTCGGTCATCACCGCGGGTGGCGCGAAGACCAGCGTCGGGTCGAGGTTGCCCTGCACCGAGCGGTCGCCGACCAGCGGGATCGCCCGGTCCAGCGGCGTCCGCCAGTCCACGCCGACCACGTCCGCGCCGGCCTCCCCCATCAGCCCGAGCAGGTTGGCGGTGCCGACGCCGAAGTGGATCCGGGGTACGCCAAGCGCCCCGGCCGCCGCCAGTACCCGGGCCGAGTGCGGCATCACGTGCGCCTCGTAGTCGGCCGGCGTCAGGGCACCGGCCCAGGAGTCGAACAGCTGCACCGCCGACGCCCCGGCCGCGACCTGGACCTCGAGGTAGGCGGCCGAGATCGAGGCGATCTTGCGCATCAGCGCGTCCCAGACATCGGGAGCGCCGAACATCAGCGCCTTGGTCAGTGCGTGCTCCTTGGACGGCCCGCCCTCGACGAGGTACGACGCGACCGTGAACGGCGCGCCCGCGAAGCCGATCAGCGGCGTACCGCCGAGCTCGCCGACCAGACCCTGGACGGCCTCGGTGATGAAGGGGACGTGCTCCGGCGTCAGGTCCGGGATCGCCTTGACGTCGGCGAGGGTGCGCACCGGTGAGGCGACGACCGGGCCGACGCCCGGCTTGATGTCGAGGTCGACGCCGACAGCCTTGAGCGGCAGCACGATGTCGGAGAAGAAGATCGCGGCGTCCACGCCGTAGCGGCGTACCGGCTGCAGGGTGATCTCGACGACGAGCTCGGGGTCCATGCAGGACTCGAGCATGCCGATCCCCTCGCGCACCTTGAGGTACTCCGGGAGCGAGCGGCCCGCCTGCCGCATGTACCACACCGGCACCCGGTCGACCGGCTCGCCACGGGCGGCGCGGAGGAACGGACTGGCGGACAATTCGGCGTTGGGAGCGGTCACGGGCTGAATCCTCCCAGGTCAGGCGGCGTGGCTTCGCATCGGGAATCTCCGCGGCCATCTAGTGTGGTCCCATGGTCGTCCGCCAGGAGGCGCACCCGGGTTCGGGTGCGGGCATGGAGCCGTCGGAGTTCCGCACGGCAGTGGCCAGCATGCAGTCCGCACGCCTGCGGCCCGAGGTGCTCTGCGAGGACATGCCGGCGCCCCAGAGGATCGCGCCGTACGCATCGGCGCTGTCGGCCGACGTGACCATCGACGGCGACGACGTGGCCACCGGCCGGATCATCCTGCTGCACGACCCCGCCGGCAACGACGCCTGGGGCGGGACGTTCCGGTGCGTGGGCTACGTCCGCGCCGAGATCGACCCCGAGCTGGCCGCCGACCCGATGCTCGGCGAGGTCGGCTGGTCCTGGCTGACCGAGGCACTGGCTGAACACGGTGCCGCGTACTCCGCGCCGTCTGGCACTATCACCCGGGTGGCAACCGAGAGTTTCGGTGGCATGGCCGAGGAGGCCACCACCGCCCAGATCGAGATCCGGGTGTCCTGGACACCTGATGACCTGGCACTCGCCGCCCACGTCGAGGCGTGGGGCGAGCTGCTGTGTACCGCCGCGGGGCTGCCCCCGGTCCCGGACGGAGTGGCCGCGATGCCGAGCCGGCGCGGACAGCGCGGGCGAGGCTGATGTCGGTCGAAGACAACACAAGCGCCGCCGCCGACGCTGAGGCCGCTGCCGAACCCACCCCGGTCCCACTGCTCACGCTCCGCGACGGGCTGCCGGACGTGGTCGAGACCGAGGCCGCCCTGGCCGAGGTCTGCCGCACCTTCGCCGCGGCGACCGGGCCGGTCGCGATCGACGCAGAGCGCGCCTCCGGCTACCGCTACTCCGCGCGCGCCTATCTGATCCAGATCCGCCGCGACGGCGCCGCCACCGCACTGATCGACCCGACCGCGTTCGAGTCGATGGCGCCACTCCAGACCGCCCTCGACGGCGTCGAGTGGATCCTGCACGCCGCCACCCAGGACCTGCCCTGCCTGGCCGAGGTCGGGCTGATCCCGTCGTCCCTGTTCGACACCGAGCTCGCCGGCCGGCTCCTTGGCTATCCGCGGGTCGGGCTGGCCACGCTGGTCGAGACCACGCTCGGCAAGTCACTGCGCAAGGAGCACTCCGCGGTCGACTGGTCCACCCGCCCGCTGCCCAAGCCGTGGTGTGAGTACGCCGCCCTCGACGTCGAGGTGCTGATCGAGCTGCGCGAGGTGCTGTCCAAGGAGCTGGCCGAGGCCGGCAAGGACGAGTGGGCGCGCCAGGAGTTCGACTACCTGCTCGGGCACCAGGTCACGGTGCGCACCGACCCGTGGCGCCGTACCTCCGGGCTGCACAAGGTCCGCGGCCGCCGCGGCCTGGGCGCGGTCCGGGCGCTGTGGGAGCTGCGCGACCGGATCGCCTCGGACCGCGACGTCACGCCGACCCGGATCCTCCCGGACTCCGCGATCGTGGAGGCCGCGCTGGCGATGCCGCCGGACCGCGGGGCGCTGCTGAAGACCAAGGGCTTCCACGGCCGCGGCGCCGAGCGCTACGCCAACAGGTGGGCGGCCGCGATCAAGCAGGCCAAGGAGATGCCCGAGGAGCAGCTGCCGACTCGCGCTCCCCGCAACGACGGCCCGCCGATCCCCCGGGCGTGGGCGGAGAAGGACCCGGTCGCCGCCCGGCGACTCACCCTGGCCCGGGCCGCGCTGGCCGCGCTGTCGACCGAGCAGAACGTGCCGGCCGAGAACCTGCTGACCCCTGACTACCTGCGCCGGGTGCTGTGGACTCCGCCCGAGACTCGCGACGAGCCCGCGTTGACCGACGAGATCGGCGTCGCCCTCGCGGCGTACGGCGCCCGCCCCTGGCAGATCTCACTCGTCGGCCCGGTGCTGGTCGACGCCATCCTCACCGCCGACCAGGAACCCGAGACCGACTAGTCGCTCGGCGACTCGGACTCGTCCTCGGGGCTCAGGATCGCCCGCGAGGCTTCGTCGATCTCCTCGGTCGTGGTCGTGATCTCCTCGGCGTCGAGGACCGGGACGTCCATCAGCTCCTGCAGGCCCTGCGCGACCGCCTCGTCCACCGCGGTCCAGTCGGGGACCATCGGCGGCGGGATGATGTGCCGAATCGTGGCGTTGAAGGTGCTGCCGTGGGCGGGCAGCAGCGACGGCTGGATGAACGCGTCGGAGACCGCGACCTCGAGGTTGGCCGGCACGATGTAGCCCGCCTCGGCGACGGTGGTCACCGACTCCACCGACAGCAGGTGCACCAGGAAGTCGGCCGCCGCGTCGTGGTCGGTCTCCGCGGACAGGCAGATGCCGGTCACGTCGCCCACGGTCGTCTTGTCGTCGAGCACCGGCATCGCCATCACGTCGAAGTTCAGGCCCTTGGCCTTCCGCAGCTCCGGCACCAGGTCGCGGTAGCCGGCGATCATCCCGAGCCGGCCGGCCTCGAACCACTCCACCGCCGACCGACGCTGGAGCTGCTTGTCGGTGAGGGTGACGTGTGGGTTGCGGAGCACCTCGAGCGTCTCCTCCAGGGCGCCGCGGGAGCCGTCGCTCGAGAACGAGGTCGCGGTCGGCTCCAGGTCGTCGTCGAAGACCGTGCCGCCGCCGGAGTAGACGAACGGCGCCAGCCCGTCGAGTGTCGGGTCGATGTGCACCCCGCGCGCCTTCTTCTTCGGCTGGGTCGCCCACTGAGCGGCGGCCGCGAACTGCGCGAGCGTCCAGGTGCTGTGCTCGGACGGCGCGTCGATGTCGCGGTTGCGCATCGCCTGGAAGTTGATCAGGTCAGTGTTGTAGTAGATGACCATCGGCGAGATCGCGTAGGGCATGCACTGGAGCGCGTTGTTGCCGCTGAACGCCAGCAGGGCACCGCGCTGGTAGCCGTCGCCGAAGTCCACGCCGCGCTCGTCGAGCAGCTCGTCGACCGGCTGGGTCAGCTCCTCGGTCTGCAGCTTGTGCAGGTTGCGGCTGTTGGCGAGGTAGATGTCGGGAGCGGCGCCCGTCTCGACCGCGGTCATCGACTCGGCCTCGGACCTCGTGGCCTCGATCTTGACAGTCACCTCGGGGTGCTCGGCGTTGTAGGCGTCGGCGACCTCCTGGTACGCCGCGACCTCATCGGGCTCGCCGTACACTCCGAAGGTCAGGTCGATCGGGGTGGCCGACGAACTCGTCGGCTTGGTCGGGTCGGACTTCGGGTCCGTGTCACCGCTACAGGCGGCGACCACGGCCAACGCGCACACAGACACCAACATCGACGTCCGTCGAGAACTCACCACAGCCTCTCTCAGCTGGGGTCGTTCCTCAGCCGCACCCTGACACCATAGCCAACTCGCAGCCGCGGCAAACCCGGCTTTCCGCCGGTGTGACTGACCTGTCAAACCCCTACCCATCGAGGCGGGCGAAGTCCTCCGGCTCGAGCTTGAGGTGTACGGCGTCCGCAGAGCCCGCCGCCGACGCCGGCCGGCTGGCGCCCGGGATCGGGATGATGCTCGGAGACTTCGCCAGCATCCAGGCGAGGCAGACCTGCTGCGGGCTGGCGTCGTACTTGGCCGCCAGCTCACCGAACGCCGCGAAGTCCGATCCCAGGTCCGCGGCGTGCCGCATCCCGCCGAGCGGCTCCCACGGCAGGAACGCCAGGCCGAGCTCCTCGCACACTTCCAGCTCCGGCTCGCTGCTGCGGAAGCTCGGGCTGAACTGGTTCTGAACGCTCACCAGGGCGTCACCAAGGATGCCGTGGGCCTCGTGGATCATCGCGGGGTTGGCGTTCGACAGGCCGACCCTCTGCACTTTCCCGGCGTCGTACAGCTCCTTGAAGGCGCCGATCGTCTCAGCGTACGGCACGGTCGGGTCCGGCCGGTGGCTCTGGTAGAGGTCGATCACGTCGACGCCGAGCCGGCGCAGCGAACCTTCGACCGCCTCGCGGATCCACTCGGGCCGGCCGTCGACCGGCCACTCACCGCCGCGTCGCCGGATGCCGCCCTTGGTGGCGACGATGACGTCCTCGCTGCGGCCGCGGAGCGCGTCGGCGACCAGCTCCTCGTTGTGGCCCAGCCCGTTGTCCTTCGGGTGGTTGTTCGGTGCGTAGCAGTCGGCGACGTCGATGAGCGTCACGCCACGGTCCAGCGCCTCGTGGACCGTCGCAAACGCGCGGTCGCGGTCCGGGAGGGTGCCGTCGGCGCCGCGCGTCGACAGCTGCATCGCGCCCAGCCCGATCGCGCTGACCTCTACGTCTCCCAGCTTCCTGGTCTCCATGACGTCGAACCTACTCCGTCTCTCCGGCGCGCCGTGCGCTGCGGGCTGCTTCGGGCCGGGGCTTCGGTTAGCGAATTACGTGGCTACCGTCTGCTTCTTGTTGCGGTACTTGGTTGCGGTTGGCTGCCGGCTAACGGCCGCCCGTGGTCGACTTTCTATGGTTGCGGTTTCCTCGGATAACTCGGTTGCATTTCTTGATCTCTCGCTCGAACGTATGTACGATGGTCTTATTCAGTCAATCGGCGTGCTTCGGGGGAGGTGCCGGAAGAATGCTTGTCAATCCGCCACATCCGGTGCTTTTCTGTGCCGCCGCTATCGAAGCCGCGCTGGGTGAGGTGGCCGGGGTCGAGCCCGCTTTCATGCGTACCAGCGAGAAGGCTGATGCCCTGCTTACGCTCGCTCGGTTGGAGGTCCAGTTGGCCGCCCTGCGGCTGAAGGTGATGGCCGCCGCGGACGACGTGGCCGTCGACGCCGGCGCCCGGGATGTGGCGGCGTGGCTGGCCCATGAGACCCAGGCGAGCCCGAAGTCGTGTCGCGCGGAGCAGCACCTCGCGGTCGGGCTCGACACCCGGTGGACCCGGCTCGGTACGGCGGTCGCCGACGGCGTGGTGAATCTCGCGCAGGCCCGGGTGATCGCGCGGGCGCTGGACGAGCTCCCTGCCGATCTCGACCCTGAGCTGCTGGTGCAGGCCGAGGAGCACCTGGTCGACGCGGCCGAGCACCACGGACCGGAGCAGCTGCGGGTGCTCGGCCGGCGGATCCTCGACGTGGTCGCGCCCGAGGTCGGCGAAGCCGAAGAAGCGAAACAACTGCAGCGCGAGGAAGCACGGGCCTGGGAGACCACCAGCCTCACCCTAACCAGGCGCGGCGACGGCACGACCCGGCTGAGCGGGCTGCTGCCGGATGCAGCGGCGACCAGGCTGGCGACCTACCTGGACGCGTACACCTCACCTCGCCAACAGACCACCGCCACACCTCAGCACCGGGCTCGTGGCCAAGCCTTCTGTGCTCTGCTGGAACACCTCGACCCGAGCAAGCTGCCTGACCATGGCGGAGCCGCGACCACGGTCATGGTCACCATCGACCGCGAGTCACTGACACGCGGTCTTGCCAGCGGGGGCCTCGTCGGCACCGACGACAAGATCACCGCCGGCGAGGCACGACGCCTGGCCTGCACCGCCGAGATCATCCCCGTCGTCCTCGGTGGCAAGTCCGAGATCGTGGACTTCGGCCGCACCCGGCGACTCTTCTCCTTCGCCCAGCACAAGGCGATGCGGCTGCGCGACCAGCGGTGCCGCGGCGAGAATTGCACGATCCCGGCATCGTGGTGTGAGGCGCATCATTTGAAGCCGTGGTCAAAAGGCGGAAAGACCAACCTCGCGGACGGAACCCTCTTGTGTTCGCATCATCATCACCGAGCCCACGACATCCGCTATTCCACGGAAAGAATGCCCAACGGCGATCTCCGATTCCACCGCCGAACATAAACCGAACCGCAACCACAGAACGATGACCACAGCGGCGCGCAAGAATAGGCGCCGACATTGAGTAGTACCGCAACCAAAGCAGACGGTAACCACGTAACTCAATAAACTCTAGAGCAGAGTCAGCCCTACCAGAATGCCACCACGGCCGTCGGCCGCCGGCCGGACCTCAGCCGAAGTCGTGGAACTCCCGCGCAGCGGCAACGACGGCATCGAAGATCTCACGGTCCAGGGCGGCGCCCTCGCGGCGTACGGTCGCGGCGTCGAGAGTGAGCAGCCGGTCGAGCCGCACCTCGCTCGGCCGGCCTTCGGGGTCCCAGCCGCCACTGCCGACATCCATCCAGTGCCGGCCGTGGGCTTCCTCGTCGGCAGCGTCGCGGTCGTGGTCCTTGCTGCTGAGCTGGAGCCCATAGACGTGGGCGCCCGCACTGGCCAGCAGGAGCACAGGCCGGTCCTTGCCGCGGCCGTCGTTCTCCTCGTACGGGACCCAGCCCCAGACGACCTCGCCGGGATCGGGGCGGCCGTCGGCCTTGGGCGCATACGTGGGCTCGACCATGACAGTCAGCCTAGAAGAGTTGGCGCGTCGGGCCGGGAGCGCCTCACGGCGCGTGGCCGCTCGCAGCGGCTAATTTTGGGACCCGGGGCTGCCGCGGCCCGACGCACTTGCGAGTGTACGGCGCTACCCCGGCATCGAGACAAGTCTTGACATATCGGCCGGGTTCGGCCCTCCCCAAACGGCACGTACTCTGGAGCGGTGACCGACCGCCCGCACCACCGACCGATGCTGCGCGACTCGACGTACTTCGAGGACGCGACCACCGGTGCGGACGCGGGTGCCCTCCGCGAGGCCGCCGACACCGTGGCCACTCTGATCGTCCGCGGCGCGCAGGCCAGCGACGACCCGGAGATCGCCGGCCGGGTGCTCCGGCTGGCCGAGTCGGAAGGCCTGGACCAGCTCGCCGAGCTCTGGTCCGGTGCGCCGCCGGAGTCGGTGGCGGGCTGCCTGTGGCGGCTCTATGCGCTGCGCAGCTGGGTGTACGCCGACCCGCTGCTGGCCGCGAGCCAGTTCGAGGAAGGCAGGGTCCACGCCGACGTCGCCCACGTGGTCGCCGGCGTCGCCGAACCGCCCGGCCCGGACGAGGTCCGGGTGATGATCGACGAGGTGCTGCGCGGCATCGCCGAGCGCGAGTTCGCCGACGTACTCCTCCGCGCCGCCGCCTTCGCCCGGGTGATCGCCCACGGCCGTGCGCTCCAGGGCCGCGAGGACGCCAACCGGATGCTGCTGGTCTCCGAGCAGCTCGAGCACGCCGGCCACGCCGAGCTCGAGGGCCACCTCAGCTGACGGCTCAGCTGACTGCGGGCCGCTCGACCAGGTCGGCCAGGCGCGGAGGCGCCTGGATGCAGTAGGAGTCGGTGAGCAGCTCGCCGAGCTCGTCCCAATCGGTGTCCTCGTCCAGGAACAACCCGACGACGTCGCGGCCCCAGTCGCACCTGAAGTACGGCGCGCCCAGATGCATGAACGCGACCACCTCGTCGGGCTCGGCGCGGAACGTGATCCGGAACAGCTGGTCCTCGCCACCGAAGGCGTGCGCGACCGTCGCCTGCCCGACCCGCCACCGCAGGCCGACCCAGGCCGAGTCCTCCTCGCACTCCGGGAACGCGTCGAGTACGCCGCGCAGGCGCTCCACCCAGGCGAGCGGAAGGTCAGGACGTTCGGCCACGAGACGAAATCTGTCACAGGTCACCGACAGTCCCGCACGTGGTCCAGCGCCGTCCACACCCGCTCCGGCCTCCTCAGCTGAGCTCCTGGAGGCCCGCACCGGTCAGCAGGTACGCCTGGGCAACCGCAGCGTGGTCGGTCGTCGACAGCCGGACCACCGCCGCTCCCGCGATCTCGGGGGTGACCAGCGGGCCCATGGGCTGGAGAAACTCCGCCACCGAACGGCCGGCGCGGGCGGCGTACGCCTGGACCGCCGACCGGCCCAAGTCGGTCTCCGGCGCGAATCTGGGCAGCACGACGGTGAAGGTGAGATCGAGTCCGGCGCGCTCGGCCTCGGCCTGGGCGTAGCCGGTGATAAGCCGCTGGGTCGCCTTCGCTCCGGCGTACCCTCCGCTGAGCGGTGACCCGGCGAGTGCGGCACCGCTGCTGACCACGATGACCCGGCCACCACGGCGAAGCGGCCTGAGCAGCGCCTCCCGGAGCCAGTGGAATGCGATCTTCACATCGGTCTCCCAGTTGACCGAGAACGTCTCCCAGGTCTGCTGCTGAAGCGCCCGCATGTGCGGGCTGGCACCGGCCACCAACACGACGATCTCCGGGTCGTAGCGGTCGAGCAGGCGTCCTGCGACGGTCGCTTCTCCGGCATCGGCGGTCTCGTGCCGGATATCCCGGATATCACCGTCGCCGTCGCCTGGGCCGGCAGTGACGGCTGCGGTGCGGGACACCGCCACGACCCGTGCGCCGACTCCCGCCAGCGCCGTGGCGATCCCGGCACCGAGGCCGCGGCTCGCGCCGACCACCACCGCGGTTCTGCTCGTCAGGTCGTCGGGTGTCATGTGTCCTCCTGAGGTGATTGCCGGCGCTGGCTTGCCGACGGTTGGCCTGCACTGGAGAAGACACGACGCCCGTTCGGAACTGGGCGCGCCGGCGGCGCCCAGTTCGGTACGGCGCCGGTGTCAGTACGTTGCAAGGAAACAGAGGCGAGACAGCGGCGAGATGGAGGTGGCCGATGACAGCAGAGTTGCTCGAGCGGGCACGGGCCGGTGACCGCAACGCGTTCACCGCTCTGGTGGAGCCGCACTGCAGTGAGCTGCAGGTGCACTGCTACCGGATGCTCGGTTCGCTTCAGGACGCCGAGGACACGCTGCAGGAGAGCCTCCTCGCCGCCTGGCTCGGTCTCGCGGGTTTCGAAGGACGCGCGTCGCTGCGCACCTGGCTCTACCGGATCGCCACCAACCGGTGCCTCAACCTGCTGCGGTCGTCGTCGCGGAGGCCGGTGACCGCCGCACCCCTGCCCGTCGCTCCTTCCGAGCCGAGCCGCCTGGGCGAGGTGCCGTGGCTGCAGCCGTACCCGGACATCCTGCTGGACGGGCTACCCGACGCGGTCCCGGGACCGGACGCCCAGGTCGAGACCCGGGAGGCGATCTCGCTTGCGTTCGTCAGCGCCGTACAGCTGCTGCCACCCAACCAGCGTGCGGTGCTGCTGTTGCGCGACGTACTCGGATATCGGGCGAAGGAGACCGCTGCGCTGCTCGGCCTGACCGAGGACGCCGTCACCAGCGCGCTCAAGCGGGCTCGCGCGACGATGGCAGCAACCCACGCGCCGGGCCCGCCGCCGCCGGCGACCGGAAGTCCGGAGGAGCGGGCGCTGGCCGACGCCTTCGTCGCGGCCTTCACCGCCCACGACATCGACGCCCTGGTCGCCCTGATGACCGACGACGTCTGGGTGCGGATGCCACCGCTGCCGTTCGAGTATCGCGGCATCGCGGACGCGCATCGCTTCTTCACCGCGATCGACGCTCACTGGCGCGAGGTCAGCCACCTGGTGCCGGTGCGGGCCAACCGCCACCTGGCCTGGGGTGAGTACGTCGCTGACCCCGTCACCGGTGGCCTGCATCTCACGGGCATTCTCGTCGTCGCCCTCGCTGGCGACCGCGTCCGCGAGCTCACTCGGTTCGAGACGACGCTCGCGCCGTCCTTCGGCCTGCCCCGGACGCTCGCCTAGATGACTAAGCCGATCACCCGAGGGCCTTGCGGATCCGGGCGTCGCTGACCGAGCCCGCTGTGCCGAGGTGCTGCGCCCACAACGAGATGCGGTACTCCTCCAGCATCCAGCGCACCTGCCGCAGCGCGGCGGACGGCGGACGGCCGTCGGGGAGGGCGTCGATCTGGTGCAGGTAGGCGTCCTGCAGGTCGCCGATCTGGTCCATCAGCTGGCGGTCCCGGTTGACCTGGCCGTCGAGGCGTTCGCGGCGGTAGTCGAGCGCGGCGAGGCAGACCGGGTAGCGGCGCAGCTGCGTGGGTCCCGCCTCGCCGATGAAGCCGCGGTCCATCAGCCGGCCCAGCTGGGCCTTCATGTCCGCGAGCGCCGGCAGCATCAGCATGTCCGCGCGGCCGCTGAGCAGCTTGTCGGTATGCCGCCACGCGGCCAGCACCCGGATCACGTCGGCGAGCACCCCGCGCAGCCGCGCCTCCTGATCGGCGCCAGCGGCGGCCAGCAGGGCGTCGTACTCTTCGGTACTGCGCACGGCGGGCCGAGCGTCGACGGTCTCGCCGACGACTGCGGCACGGCAGTCGTCG
The DNA here is from genome assembly GCF_003121585.1 of Nocardioides speluncae. Classification (GTDB taxonomy): domain Bacteria; phylum Actinomycetota; class Actinomycetes; order Propionibacteriales; family Nocardioidaceae; genus Nocardioides; species Nocardioides speluncae. The sequence goes on along the minus strand of NZ_QEOO01000007.1, from coordinate 86,388 downwards.
AGCAGCTCACCGACACCCGCGTACGGCGTGCTCGCAAGGGACAGCTTCTCGAGGTTGGTCAGTGAGTCCAGCACCGCCTTGACCGGCGACGCCGTCTCGAGGAGGAGCAGCCTTCGTACTCCGAGCCGGTGCCGGGCGTCCGCCTCATCCTCGGAGCCGAACACCTGCAGCCCCACCGACTCGCCCTCGTCGACCAGGGCCGGGTAGCCGCGGACCTCGTGCCCGGCGCGCTTCTGGGTGAAGGACCGCTCGATCGTGCCGAACGTCCACGTCGTCTGGCCGGTCACCGTCCGTCCGGTCTCCGCGGCGACCTCGCGCATCGCCTGCGCGAACCGCGGCCGCAGCGGCGCCTTCAGCGCCTCCAGGTCCTTGCCGCGCCCGACCTCGGCGCCCTGCTCCGACAGCACCCGGAAGGTCGGCTTGAGGTGGTCGGCGACCTTGGTCCAGTCCCACGCCTCGCGCGGCACCACGACACCGGTGGTCGAGCGGAAGTGCCGCTCCAACGCGTCCAGCAGCGGCTCCTCCCCCGCCGGCACCTTGGCCAGGAAGTCCCGCGCATGGTTGGGCGCCGGCACGAAGTGGACCCGGAGCGGCTTGGGCAGGCTGCGGATCAGCGAGGTGACCAGCTCCTCGCGCAGGCCCGGCACGTTCCACGAGAAGTCGGCGGCGTCGACCTGGTTGAGCGTGGCCACGGGTACGTCGATGGTCAGGCCGTCGTCGGCCGCACCGGGCTCGAAGTGGTAGCCGATCGGGAACGTCATCCCACCGTCGGCCCCGGCCGCCTCCCAGGTGGTCGGGAAGTCCGCCTCCTGGACCTCGGCGATGGTGTCGTGGGTGAGCATCGCGGGGTCGAAGGTGAGCAGGTTGCCGCGCTGTTGCCGCTCCTTCTTCCACCACTGGTCGAAGTGCGCCCCGCTGACCACGTCGGCCGGGATCCGGGCGTCGTAGAAGTCGAACAGCGTGTGCTCGTCGACCACCAGGTCGCGGCGCCGGGCCCGGTGTTCCAGCTCGGCGGCCTCGTCGAGGAGGCGCAGGTTCTTGGCGTAGAACTTGTGAAGGGTCGACCACTCGCCGTAGACGAGCGCGTGCCGGATGAACAGCTCGCGGCTCAGCTCCGGGTCGATCCGGCCGAAGTTGACGGGGCGGTCGGCGATGATCGGTACGCCGTACAGCGTGACCCGCTCGACGGCCATCACCGCCGCACGCTTCTTCGACCAGTGCGGCTCGCTGTAGGTGCGCTTGACCAGGTGCGAGCCGAGCCGCTCGGCCCACTCGGGGTTGATCGCGGCGTTCTGGCGGGCCCAGAGCCGACCGGTCTCGACCAGCTCGCCGGCCATCAGGAACTGCGGGTTCTTGCCCTTCAGGCCGCTGCCCGGGAAGATCGCGAACCTCGCGCCACGGGCGCCGAGGTACTCCCGCATCGCCGGGCGCTGGCCCTTCTCGACCCGCCGCTCGCGCTCCTCCAGCAGCCCGATGTGCGAGAGCAGCCCGGAGAGCAGCGACTGGTGGATGCCGTCGGCGTCGGGCAGGTCGGCCGGCGTACCGACCTGGATCTTCATCTCCTTGCAGACCTGGCGGAGCTGGGACTCGAAGTCCTGCCACTCGCGCACCCGCAGGTAGTTGAGGTACTCGGCCTTGCACATCCGCCGGAAGGCGCTCGAGGACAGCTCGCGCTGCTGCTGTTTGAGGTAGCGCCACAGGTTGAGCCAGGTGATGAAGTCGCTCGTCTCGTCCTTGAACCGGGCGTGCTGCTGGTCGGCCTGCGGCCGGAACTCCACCGGCCGCTCCCGCGGGTCCTGCAGCGAGAGCGCCGCCGCGATCACGATCACCTCGCGCACGCAGCCGAGCCGCTCGGCCTCGAGGATCATCCGGCCCAGCCGAGGGTCGATCGGCAGCCGCGCCAGGCGCCGCCCCAACTTGGTGAGGCGTTGGTCGCCAAGGGCGCCCAACTCCTCCAGCAGCTGTACGCCGGCGGCCACGTTGCGCTTGTCGGGCGGGTCGACGAACGGGAACCGCGCCAGGTCGCCCAACCCGAGCGAGGTCATCTGCAGAATGACGCTGGCGAGGTTGGTGCGCAGGATCTCGGGATCGGTGAACTCCGGGCGCGCGGCAAACTCCTCCTCGCCGTACAGCCGGATCGCGATGCCCGCTTCGACCCGGCCGCAGCGACCGGAACGCTGGTTGGCGGAGGCCTGGCTGATCGGCTCGATCGGCAGTCGCTGCACCTTGGTCCGCGCGGAGTAGCGGCTGATCCGGGCGACGCCGGTGTCGACGACGTACCGGATGCCGGGGACGGTCAGCGAGGTCTCGGCGACGTTGGTGGACAGTACGACGCGGCGCCCGGTGTGCCGCTCGAAGACCTTGTGCTGCTCGGCCGCCGACAGTCGCGAGTAGAGCGGCACCACCTCGACCGCCGACCGGCCGGTCGTGAGCGGCTTGAGCGCGTCGGCGGTGTCCCGGATCTCTCGCTCACCGGGCAGGAAGACCAGGATGTCGCCCTGGCCCTCGGCGGAGAGCTCGCGGACGGCGTCGAGGATCGCCTCGGTCTGGTCGCGGACGACCGCCTCGCCCTCCTCGTCCTCCTCTGGCAGCTCGACCAGCGGCCGGTAGCGGATGTCGACCGGGTAGGTCCGGCCGCTCACCTCGATGATCGGAGCGGGCCGGCCGCGCTTGTCGGCGAAGTGCTCGGCGAACCGCTCCGGGTCGATCGTGGCCGAGGTGATGATCACCTTGAGGTCCGGCCGGCGCGGCAGCAGCCGCTTGAGGTAGCCGAGGATGAAGTCGATGTTGAGCGAGCGCTCGTGGGCCTCGTCGATGATGATCGTGTCGTACTTCTGCAGCTGCCGGTCGCGCTGCAGTTCGGCGAGCAGGATGCCGTCGGTCATCAGCTTGACCCGGCTGCTGCGCGAGGTCCGGTCGGTGAACCTGACCTGGTAGCCGACCACGTCGCCCAGCTCGGTCCCGAGCTCCTCAGCGATCCGCTCGGCCACCGATCGCGCCGCGATCCGGCGCGGCTGGGTGTGTCCGATCAGCTTGCCGCCCTCGGCCTGCCCCAGCCCGCGGCCGAGCTCGAGGCAGATCTTGGGGATCTGGGTGGTCTTCCCCGACCCGGTCTCGCCCGCGACGATGACCACCTGATGGTCCCGGATCGCCGCAGCGATGTCGTCACGGCGCCCGCTGACCGGGAGCTCGGGTGGGTAGGAGATACGCACAACGGCGCAATTCTGCCTGGCCCACCTGAGCTCGTGCGAACCGGTTTACTGCAGCGCGGTGTAGATGAGGCGGACGGTGTACGACTTCACGTCGTATCGGCTGCCGTGCTCGGCCCAGACACGCCAGCGGACCAGCCACTTGCCGTCGATGCGCTTGAATGCGGCACCCCAGCCGCCATGATGGAGGCCGACCTTGCCGTTGAAGCGGCTCACTCCGGCCGTGCTCCAGTCCTCGATGAGCAGTTGCGACAGCGACGCGGTTGTCCCGCCACCGCGACCCGTGGCTCCGCCGCCATACGTCGATACCCGCACCGACTGGAACTGGAACGCGTCGGGCACCTCGATCGCATTGACCACGCGAACCTGGTCGGCGCCCTTGCGGCACTTGGACTGCGAGTAGAGCCCGAGCGAGCCGGACCAGCCGCGGGAGCTCCCGCGGCGGAGCGTCGAGCATGGGGCAACTGTGCTCTGCTGCATCGCGGCCTGCGCGGAGATCGTGCGCTCCCAGGTCTTCTTCACCAGCCGCTTGTGGGAGATCACTAGCGACCTGGAGGCAGATCCGGTGTTGCCCATCGGGTCGATGGCCGTCACCCGGACGGTGTAGCTGCCCGCGGGCAGCAGACCACCTGAGGCGGTCCGGCCCGTGATCAGCTGCGTCGCACCCCACTTGTCCCTGTGCGTGAACCGTCGGATCACCTCGTCGCCGCGGAGCAGCTCGACGGTGCTGTCGGCCTGCTCGGAGAACTCGGCAAGAGCGGTCACCGTGTCCAGGTACTCATCGCGAATCGGGTAGACCTCGGGCGGGAGCTTGAGACTGACCCGTGGCTTGGTGCTGTCCACCCGGACGGTGCCGCCGTGCCGGCCGACCCGGGTACCGAACGGCGCGACGTCGGCCTCGAGGCGGATCGACACGTCGTAGTCGTCCTCGGGCGTAGAGCGCGGGAAGCGTACGTCGAAAGCGACCCGGCCGGATTCGTCGGCGCGTAGCGTCTCGGACCGGCCCGTCACCGGCGACCACCCACCTCCTCGACTCACCGTCCAGGCGACGGCGACATCGATGCCGGCGAGGTGCGGTGAGGTGATCTCGATAGGCGCGACCGCGCCGCTCGGAACCGCCTCGGGGATGCCGGTGGCCGTCGACTCCAGGGAGCCCACCACCGTGAGCTCCGGCGACTTCCGTCCGGTGTCCACGCACTCCTGCGGCTCCCCCGAGCAGCGAACGATGGAGATCCGGCCCTCGCCACCCTTGTCGAAGGTCATGGTGTGCCAGCCCGAGCGAGGAAGCAGCTGGCGCGCGCCCTGCCACTCGGCGTACACCTGTCCGACCCCTCGGTCCTCGATGTAGATCTGGTACTGGTCGCTGTGGGCGTTCACGTAGCTCTGGTCCCAGGGGAAGTCCACCCGCAGGTCGGGGTCGTCCGCGTGGGTCGGCGAGGTAAGGGCACCGAGCAGCACTAGCGGTGCGAGGAGGAGCGCAGCGATTCTGGTCATCGAGTTCACCTTTCGGACCGGCTCAACGCAGGACGGTGTAGTCGAGATCAACGGTGTAGGACTTGACGTCGTAGTTGCTGCCCTCAGTCAGGCCCGTGAACCAGAGGACGTACGGCTTGGTCGTCTTCTTCCAGACGAAGCCGCCAGCGTTGACCGTTCGGCCCGCGTGCTGTCCGAGGCTGCCGTTGAACTGGGCACGCGCAGCGAAGTCGTCGGCCCGGTTGATGTATGACATCACAATGTAGGCGTTGCGGCCGTGCCGTACGCCGCGCGTGGCGCCGCCGCCGTACATCGTGACCCGGAGCTTGCCGTAGCGCGCCTGGACCGACTTCGGCACGTAGACGCCGTTGACGGTGGCCACCAGGCTGTCGTTGAGCCGCCGGCACTTGGTCTGTGAATAGAACCCGAGTGAGCCCGCCCAGCCGCGCGCCGACGGCTTCGCCAACGTCGAACAGCGGCCCACCGTTGCGCCATTGCGGACGACGGTGCTCGCAGCGCTGTAGGTACGCCGGAAGTGCCGGGTGACCAGCCGCTTCCCGGAGACCGTGAACGACCGGCTGGCGGTCACCTCATGGCCAACCCGGTCCTTCAGCGTGAACCTCGCGGTGTAGGTGCCGGCGGCGAGCACCTTGCCGCTTGACGAGCGGCCGTCGTAGCGCACGACGTGGTCGCTGCGGTCGGTCAGCCAGATCCGGCGAAGCATGCTGCTGCCGCGCAGGATCTCCAGCCGACCGGAGGTCCACTCGTTCGTCGTCGCCTTGAGGTTGATCGAGTCGCGGTAGCCGTCGCGCACAGGGTAGACGGCAGTCGCCGAGGCTCCAGTCCACACTCGCGGGGCGGTCGCGTCGACCTCGAAGTGCTCGGTGTGGCCTCTGACGCGGTGCCGCCCGAAGGACCCGATGTCTACGGTTCCCTCGATCCAGAGCTCCTGGTAGCCCGTGGTCGTCTTCGAGATCGTGAACGGCAGACTCGCCCGGTCGTTGTCACCCACCACGACCTGAGCGGTACCCGAGCTCGCCGGCTCGCCCTCCTCCCCGAGTCGCACGTACCAGGTGAGGTCGACGGTGGCGCCGCGCATCCTGGAGTCCCAGGACCTCAGCTGCGCGGTCTGTGCGCCGTCTCGCAGCAACCAGTCGTCGAAGTCCTCCACGTCGAGGCTTGCGTACTTGAAGACCTCGATGGTCGGTGAGATGGCCCCGGTATCCGTGCAGATCTCCGGCTCGCCCACGCAGCGCACGATCTTGACGGTCCCGATCCCACCGGTGACGAAGTCCATGGTGTAGCGGCCGTTGTGGGGAATTGCCTGCCGCTCGCCCTGCCACTCGGCGTACAGGGTGCCCCGCTCAGGTTCCGCGACCGCATCGGTGATCTGGAACGTGTAGCCGTAGTAGTCGGCGTTGAACTCGGAGGTCGTACCCCAGTCGACGGTGACGGTCGGCTCGGCGTACGCCGGTACGGCAAGGCCGATGACGGCAAGTGGGACGGCAATCAGGACTGCGCGAAGACGCATGGAACTCCCCCGTAGTTGTCGAAAGTCGCCGAAGCATAAGCAGGAAAGGATGTACGGCGAAATCACCTATCCGGGTGGTCTAGCCCACCTTGGGTGGCTACTCCTGTAGGAGGAAGTAGGTCAGCTTGAGGGTGTAGGAGCGGACGTCGTACTTGCTGCCGCCGTTAACGCCCACCAGCCATTTGACGTACGGCGAGCCGAACTTGGCGTGGACGAAGTTGGGGGCGTACGCCGAGCGGCCGGCGTGGCTGCCGACGGTGCCACCGAACCGCACCCGCTGGGCGAGCGGGCCGGCGGTCGACGCGTAGCCCAGGTCGATCCGGGCGCCTCGGCCGCCGCCGGACAGACCGCGTGCACCGCCGCCGTACAGCCAGATCTGGAGCCTGCCGTAGCGGCCCTCGAACGCCTTCGGCACCGCGGCCCGCTGGAGCACGGTGACCGGGCTGTCGGCCGCGCGCTGACACTTGGTCCGCGAGTGCAGGCCGAGGGAGCCGGGCCAGTCCGAGCGGGCCGGGCGGCGCAGCGACGAGCAGGAGCCGACGATCGCGCCGCCGCGCGCGACCGCGTCGCCGGCCCTGACCACGCGCTGCCAGGTCTTCTGCACCAGCTTCTTGTGGGAGACCGTCACCGACCTGGCCACCGTCGCGGAGCGGCCAACGCGGTCGACGCCATCGAAGCGCACGGTGTAGCTACCGGCGGGCACCACGTTGTCGGCGGAGTCGCGGCCGTTCCAGGTGATGGTCCGGGCGGCGCCGGAGTGGCCGGAGCCGAGCGTGCCGGTCGCCAGCGTGCGGACGACGGTGCCGGCCGCGTTGCGGATATCGACCCGCTGGCTGACCTGCTCGCTGGTGCCGTAGCGGATCGTGAGCCGGTCTCGGTAGCCGTCGGTGGCCGGGTAGACCGAGGTGGTGCCGAGGCTGAGGGACAGCGTCGGCGCGGCCTGGTCGACGTCGAAGTACGCCGGCGACGCCACGGCTCGGTGCGGCCCGAACGGCGGCTGGTCGAACGACGTCCTCGCGGTCAGCCCCAGCCGGCCGCTGCGCCCGGTCGGGACGGTGTAGGGGAAGGTGGCGTGCCCGTCGTCGTCGGTGGTCACCGGCACCGTCCCGTCGCCGTACGACGTCCCGCCGTAGGAGAGCTTCCAGGTCAGCTCGAGCTCCGTGTCCGGCGCGTCCGGCAGGTCGACCTCGGCAGTCCGCTCCCCCGGCCGCACCACGCCGCTCACGCCGCCGAGGGTCATCGGCGACTCCTTCCACACCGTGAGCTCGGGTGAGCTGACACCGGTCGGGGCACAGCCATCGACGCAGCGAACGATCGAGATCACGCCACCGAGCTCGGTACCGGAGTCGAAGTTCATCGTGTGCTGACCGAGGTGCGGTAGCGGTTCCAGAGGGTCGTCCTGCCAGGCGGCGAACAGGTCACCCTGCGGATCGGCGGAGTCCTCGATCGTGAACGTGCACGCGGTGCTCGGCACCGCGACTGCGAGGGGGCACCCCGTCCAGTCGATCGTCAGCTCGTCGCGCTCGGCGTACGCCGGCACCGCGAGGCCGGCCAGAGCCAGCCCGGCGGCCAACAACCAGCCGAGACCCTGCACCGATGGATGGTAACCGCGAACCACCGGCCCTTATCGCAGAACGGTGTAGGTCAGCCTCACCGTGAACGACTTCACGTCGTACCTGCTGCCGTCGGTGAGGCCGGCGGTCCACAGGACGTACGGCTTGGTCGTCTTCGCGCGGACGAAGTTGCCGGCGCTGGCCACCTTGCCGGCGTAGGTCCGAACCGCGGCGCCGCCCTGGATCCGGTGGGTGAAGTCGCCCTTGTTGTTGAGGTAGCCCATCACGATGTACTTGCTCCGCGCACCGCGGGCGCCGCCACCGTAGAAGCTCACCTGATAGGTGCCGTACCGGTTCTGGAACGCCTTCGGCACGTACACGCCGTTGTTGGTCGCCACGATGTCGGCGTTGTTCCGGTTGCACTTGGTGCGCGAGTAGTAGCCCAGCGACCCGGACCAGCCGCGCAGCGACGGCTTGCGCAGCGTCGAGCAGGCCTGGACGAACGCGCCGTTGCGGACAATGGTCCGGGCCGCGGCGAAGGTCCGCTTCCAGGTCACCCGCTGCAGACGCTTGCCGGAGACGAAGACCTCCTTGCTCGTCGTCGTCTTGCGGCCAACACGGTCAGTGCCCTCGAATCGAATCGTGTAGGTGCCGCCACGCACCAGTCGTGCCTGCGAGTCGCGGCCATTCCAGGTCTTCACGACCGAAGCGCCCGAGTCGCGGAAGCCCAGCCTTCCGGACCCGAGCGTGCGGACGACGGCGCCCGAGGAATTGAGCACAGTGAGGCTCTGCTTGACCTGCTCGTTGGTCGCAGCGCGGATTGACAGCTGGTCTCGATAGCCGTCGGTCGCCGGGTAGAACGAGGACGCGCTCAGGCCGAGTGACAGCCGCGGCGCAGTCGCGTCGAGATAGAAGGCCACCACATTGTCCGAGGCACCCTTGAACGGGCCGAACGGCGCCATGTCGAACTCCACGCTCGCCTGGACGTAGTACCAACCGTTTGCCAGGTTGGGGACCGGGTAGCTGAACTCCCCGTAGCCCTCCCCATTCGGGACGAAGGTGGCCCCGCCGGCGGCTTTCGCCACGCCGCCGGCGGTCCACACCGACCAGGTCACCTGCACCGGCGTGCTCGGTACGTAGTCGAGCCGAATGCCAGCGGTCCTGGTGCCCGGACGGACGACACCGCCGACGTCACTGAGGGTGACCGACGCCTGCTTCCACACTGTCAGTTCCGGCGAGGTGACGCCGGTGTCGGTGCAGACGGGCTCAGGGTCGGCCGGCACGCAGCGGATCACCTTGATGCTGCCGACGCCGCCCTTGGCGAACTGCATCGCGTAGTTGCCGGCGTGCGGGATCTCCTGACGCTCGCCCTGCCACTCGGCGTACAGAGTGCCCTGCGGCTCGGCGGCCTCGTCGGCGACGGTGATCGTGTACGACGTCGTCGGCACCTCGACCTCGGTCGTCGTCGGCCAGGTGACTGTCAGGCCCGGGTCTTCGGCGGACGCCGGCACGGCGAGGCCCACCAGGGCCATGGGCACAGCGATGAGCGCAGAGATGCGCATGGGAACTCCCCCTTGAGAAATGCAAAGTGGCGAGGGGAGCCTATGCGGAACTTCGCCTCCGCAAAGTAAAAATCCGCGAAGCTGTGGATAACCCGCGCCAGCGGCTACCGGAGCACGGAGCGCCGCAGTCGCACCGTGAACGACTTCACGTCGTACCGGCTGCCGCCGGCGAGGCCGGTCCAGAACAGGATGTACGGCGCGCTGTCCTTGTCGCGGACGAAGCCGTTGGCCTTCACCCGTGGCCCGAAGTGCTCGATCATGCGGCCGTCGAACTCCGCCCGCCCGGTGAAGGTGCCCGCCTTGTTGTAGTAGCCGAAGTTCAGGTAGGCATCGGGGCCGTTGCGTAGCCCGCCGGACCGCGCGCCCGCGCCGTGCATCGAGATCTGGAGCCAGTCGTACCTGCCCTCGAGCGCTTTCGGCACCCAGACGCCGTTCACCGACGCCACCTGACCCTCGTCCGCGTTGTCGCACTTGGTCATCGAGTAGTAGCCACGCGACTCTCGCCAGTCCGAGCGAGCCGGGCGCTTGAGGGTCGAGCAGTCGCCGACGTCGATGCCGCCCTGGGTGAGCACATCGGCGGCGGAGAAGGTCCGCCTCCAGGTCCGCTTGACCAGGCGCTTGTGGGACACGGTGAACCGGCGCTCGGTCTCCCGCACGTTGCCGTCCCGGTCGACCGCGGTCGCCCGCAGGAGGTACCTGCCGGCGGGCCACATCGTGCCGCCCGCCGTACGGGCGTCGAGCCAGAACCGCTCGTCGATCGTGCCCTCGCGCCTGATCGTCTCGGCGACCTTGCCCGCGCTGTCGACGTACTCGATGGTGAGCCGGACCCACTCGTTGGTCTCGACGTCGACCGGGGTGCGGTCGAGGTAGCGGTCGCGGTGCGGATAGACGGCCGTCTCGTACCTGCGCACCGACAGGCGAGGGGGTTGCTCGTCCCCGGCGGCGCCGGGTTGGCCTGGGCTCCGGTGGTACGGCGTGAGGGGGCTCGGTTCGGCGGCCTGCGCCGGAACGGCCGAGCTTGTCAGAGCAACGATCGCGAGCAACGCGACGATTCGCATGAGGTCTCCCGTCAGAAAGAATCCAGCGCCGCGAAGTATAGGTGGTTTGCCGTTTTTGTCACTCCCTCCTCGCCTGGAGGGTTCGGGCTTAGCCACGCGGGTGGTTCGGTCTCGGGCGCTCGCGGGCGGCGTCAAGCGGCTTGGCCGCGGCGCGCGCCAACGGCGCGCAAGCAAGGGCGGCGGCCATGCGCGCGACGCGCCGCCGCAGCGCCCGCGAACGCCCGAGGCCGAACCGCCCGCGCCACCGGCACCGGGGCGGCCCAGGCCGGAAACTCACCCCTGCCAGTGATCGCTCGACGCGAGCTCGGCAAGGCGCTTGCGGCTCAGGCCGTCGCTCGTGGCCCCAGGCAGGCGCAGCCACTCCACGAGCACCGACTGTCGCGGTCCTCCGTAGCTCACGAGGTACCCGGCAGCCTCGGGAGCCAGGTCGTAGACCAGCACCACCTTGTTGTCGACCATCACCACGTCGCACTCGGCGGGCGGCTCGCCGACCAGCCCGGAGTCGCGCGTCGGCAGCAGCAGTCGGAGTACGGCGACCGGCGTACCGTCGACGGCCCACCGGCCGCTGACTGCCGGTGGGTCGTCGGACACTGCGACCTCGACGAGCTCGCCGTCGTCGGACGCCAACAGCCCCGACAGCGTCACCGATGGCATCACCGACAACATGGGTTCCCCTTCCCGAAGCTCCCCTTCCCCTAGTAGGACGATGCAAAGGCCGGTCGCGTTGCCGTCGGCGGGGAACTCGCGGGATCGGCTGGGGTCAGCCGTGCGCGTTGACCAGCGCCGTGGCGAGTGCCTCCCACTTGGCGTAGGCGTTGGGGCAGCAGGAGCGCTGGACGGCATCGGCGGCCAGGGTCTTGCTCATCGACTGCCAGTTCGCGATGTCGAGCAGGCCGCGGTTGTTGGTGTACGACGAGCGCCCGAAGAAGCCGAGCGAGGACTGGGTGTGGTGCCAGCAGCCGACCTGGTTGTTGCACCAGCCCTGGCTCGGCCGCTGCTGGAACAGCCCGATCGAGTCCCGGTCGCCGAACGAGATGTTGCACAGCTTGGACTCCTGCATCGCGGCCATCAGCCCGACGATCAGGCCGTCGCGCGGCACGCCGACGCTCTTGCCGGCGGCGATGATCGACTTGGCGTTCTCGACCTGCGCGGTGGTGACCGTGGTCGACGTCGTACCGCCGTAGTAGTAGCAGTAGATCTGGTCGTGGGTCCGGCTGTAGCCGAGCAGCTCGCGCCAGGTGTTCTGGCCGGCGACGCCGTCGGCCGCCAGCCCGCGCGCCTGCTGGAAGGCGACCACCGCCGACCTGGTGCCGCTGCCGAAGGCGCCGTCGACGACCAGGCCGTAGCGGTACTTGTTGAGCGCGGTCTGCAGCGCCTTCACGGCGTTGGTGTTGGTCGCGCCCTGGCTCAGAGTGACCACCAGCTTGGACCAGGTGGCAGGGCCGACGATGCCGTCGGCGGTCAGCCCGTTGCGGGACTGGAAGGTCTTCACATTGGCGAGCGTGCCCGCCCCGAAGTCGCCGTCGGCCGCGGTGCTGATGCCGCGGGCGGTGAGCAGGTACTGCAGCGCCATCACGTTGGCGGACCGTGGCGAGGAGTCCTGCTCGGTCGGCCACGCGCTCGCGGCCTCGGCGGGCACGGCCAGCGCCAGCGGTGCGACCAGGGCGGTGAGTACGGCGGTGAGCCAGGCCGCGGCGCGGCGAGTGGTCGTGGTCGGCATGAGTCCCCCCGAGAGGTAGGTAGCGGACAGTGCTCAGGATCGCTGTCCGCCGCCCACCCGGTAAACCACCTGTCCACTACCGGCCGCCGAGACTCATTCGCCGCCTCAGTTGTTGTCGGAGTCGTCATCTGATCGAGGTGACGTGGTGGGCAGCTGGCCCGTGCTGGCGCTGCTGATCACCGCGGTCGGCAACCTCGCCGCCAACCGGCGGCTGATCTTCGGCGTCCGCGGCCGGGCCGACCTGGTCCGGCACCAGGCGGGGGGCTGCTTGTCTTCGCGATGGGCCTGGTCGCGACGAGTACGGCGCTCGCAGTGATGGACGGGGCGTCGCACGGCGCCGAGGTCGTCGTACTCACGCTGGTGAACCTCGGGGTCACCGTCGCCCGCTTCCTGGCCCTGCGGCTTTGGGTGTTCCGGTCACGATGATCGGCATGGAGTTCTTCTGCTACCACCGTGACCGGGTCGGCTCGCTGCCGCTGCGCGAAGAGCTGGGCGAGGCGCACTGGGCCTACATGGACCGGTTCGAGGCCGAGCTGATCGCCCGCGGTCCGACGTTCGTCGGCGAGATCCCGACCGGCAGCGTGCACATCGTCGACCTGCCCGACGCTGCGGCCGCCCGCGCGTTCGCCTTCGAGGAGCCGAACTACCAGGCCGGCGCGTACCGCGACATACTCCTGCGGCGCTGGCGCAACACGCTCGGCCGGACCATGTGGGAGTTCCCCGGCGGCCGCGACGGCGACGAGGACCGGTACCTGGTGCTCGGCCTCGGCACCGGCCCGGCCGCCGACCTCGAGCTGCCCGCCGACACCAGCGATCTGATCGGCTACGGCCCGCTGCTGTCCGACGACGGCACCGCATGGCTGGGCACCGCCGCGCTGGTCCGGGCGGCCGACCCGGACGCCGCCCGCGCCGTACTGACCGCGGACCGGTACGCCGACATCGAGGTGCACGCCTGGACGTTCGGCGGCCGGCGCTGACCCTAGAGCGCGACGCGAGTGAGCGGGCTGGCCAGCTGCTCGGTACGCCGCTTCCGGGCGCGGAACAGCTCGGCGGGGCGGCCGCGGCCGCTGGGCGAGCGGCGGGTCTGGCCGGTCGGCTCGACGAAGTCCTCGCTGTTGCGGATCTTGCGCTGGAAGTTGCCGGGGTCGAGCTCGCTGCCCCAGATCGACTCGTAGACCGAGCGGAGCTCGGCCAGCGTGAACTCGGCGTCGAGGAACGAGGTCGCGAGCGCGGTGTACTCCAGCTTGGCCTTGGTCCGCTCGATCGCGTCGTCGAGGATCTGGTTGTGGTCGAAGGCGAGGGTGCCGGGCAGCTCGGCCACCGGCAGCCACAGCGCCTCCCGGGTGCGCGCGCCCGGGCTGGCCGCGAGCGGGGCCGGGATCACCGACAGGTGGGCGACGCTGACGACGCGGCCGCGGGTCGGGTCGCGGTCGGGTGCGCCGTACGTCCGCAGCTGCTCCAGCACCAGCTCGTCGACCTCGACACCGGTCTCGTCGGCCAGCCGCCGCCGGGCCGCGGCGTCGAGATCCTCGCCCTCGCGGACGAAGCCGCCCGGCAGCGCCAGCTCACCGGCGTGCGGGTCCTCGTCGCGGCGTACCGCTAGCGCCGAGAGCACCCCGTCCATCAACGTGAGGACCACGATGTCGGTCGTCACATAGAAGATGGGGTGCTCGCTGGTGTAAACCATGGCTCGGACTTTAACTTGTCGTCTTGACAAGTAGCAACGAGAGGCAGATGTGATCGGTGATCGAGCAGCGGGCGTGCTGCTGAGCTCAGCCGTCGGCGACGCACTTGGCGTGCCCTACGAGTTCGCCGTCCCGCCGTTGCCCGGCGAGGAAGCGGTGATGACAGGTGGCGGGCTGGGCAACTGCGCGCCCGGCGAGTGGAGCGACGACACCTCGATGGCGGTCGCGATCGCGCGCGTCGCCGCAACCGGCGTCGACCTGACCAGCGCGGATGCGCTCGACGAGATCGCGCGCGGCTTCCTGGCCTGGTACGCCGATGGGCCGGCCGACGTCGGCATCCAGACGCGAGCCGTCCTCGCGGCCACGAGCAGGGCAGGCGGCCGTCCGGCGGATGCGATGATGCTGGAGGCCGCGGCCTACACGGCTCAGCACGCCCACTCGGCCGGCAACGGCGCGCTGATGCGCACCGCGCCGGTCGCGCTCGCGCACCTCGACGACCGCGACAAGTGCGCACGCGCGGCTCGACTCGTGGCTCGTCTCACCCACGCCGACCCGCTCGCCGGCGACTCCTGCGTCTTGTGGAGCGAGGCGATCCGCCTGGCAGTACGAGGTGGTGAGATCGACGTACTGGCCGGTCTCGACCTACTGCCCGACTCCCGACAGAGCACCTGGCGGGACTGGCTCAATGATGCGCTGGGCGATCATGCAGGCGAGGTGCCCGGCAGCCGGTTCGTGCCGAACGGATTCACGGTGGCGGCGCTACAGGCGGCGCTGGCTGCCGTGACCCACTCGGCGGGCCTCACATCGGCTCTTCACAACGCGGTCCGGATTGGCAACGACACAGACACCGTGGCCGCCATTGCCGGAGGTCTGCTCGGAGCCAGGTTCGGGGCCGGTGCCGTTCCGGCCGAGTGGCGGCAGGCCGTCCACGGCTGGCCCGGCCTCACTGGCGAAGACCTGGTCCGGTTGGCGCTCAGCGCTGTTGGAAGCTGAGGCCCGGCGCGGCCCGGCGTACAGGCGGTGCCAGACCAGCATCAGCACGGTCGCGAGCACGTAGAAGCTGTGCAGGAACCAGATCGGGCCGACCGGCAGGCTGAAGACGTAGACCGAGTGCACGGCGTTGCCGACGTTGGCGAGCACTAGGTTGCCGAGGCTGTACGACGTGAGGTCGCGGGTGCGGAACGCCTTCACCAGCATCGGCAGGTAGCTCACCACGAACACCGCGGTGGAGACCATGCCCGCCAGCACGGTCACGGGAAGCTCGGACATGGTTCACCTCCTCAGGTGGTCTCGCGTCGAGTCTTGGAAAGCCAGAGTGTCCAGGTCGGACGGTAGATACGACGGTAGGTCGGGGCGCCGGCGCGGGCATCGGGGCTAGCACTTAGATCTGGCTCAGGGCGCCTTAGTCTCGAAAGGCTTCGCAGAATCTCTTTGAATTGCCCTGTGGATAACCTCGAACTGGTGTTCGACAGCCCCTACGATGGCCTTAGTTGATCTCGTCGGTGAGCGTGGAGGAGGTGCCGGAAGAATGCTCGTGAATGCGCCGCATCCGGTGCTTTCCTGTGCCGCCGCTATCGATGCCGCATTGAGTGAAGTGGCCGGTATCGAGCCAGCTTTCATGCGGACCTCGGAGAAGGCTGATGCCCTGCTGGCGCTGTCGCGGTTGGAGGTCCAGCTAGCCGCGTTGCGGTTGCGGATCATGGCGACGGCTGACGATGTCGCGGAGGAGGCCGGCGCCCGGGATGTGGCCGCGTGGCTGGCCCATGAGTCTCGCGATGTCCCGGCTGCCTGTCGGGCCGAGCAGCACCTCGCGGTGGCGCTGCATAGCCGGTGGACCCGACTCGGTACGGCGGTCGCCGAGGGTTCGGTGAACCTGGCCCAAGCCCGAGTGATCGCCCGCGCTCTCGACGAGCTCCCCAGCGATCTCGACCCGGCGCTGCGGGCGCAGGCTGAGGAACACCTGGTCGAAGCCGCCAAGGAGTATCGGCCGGATCAGTTACGGGTGCTGGGTCGCAGGATTCTGGACGTCATCGCGCCCGAGGTCGGAGAAGCCGAGGAGGCCAAGCAGCTCACGCGCGAGGAAGAACGAGCCTGGGAAGCAGTGAGTTTGACGCTGACCAGGCGTGGAGACGGCACCACCAGACTCGCCGGCGTCCTGCCTGACGCAGCGGCAAGCCGCCTCGCGACCTACCTCGATGCGTTCACCTCACCCCGCCAGCACGCCACCGTGGCGCCACAGGATCGGGCCAGGGGTCAGGCGTTCATCGCACTGCTGGAACATCTCGACCCAGCCAAGCTCCCCGACCACGGCGGCGACGCCACCACCGTCATGGTCACCATCAACCACGACGCCCTCACCCGCGACCTCGCATCCGCTGGCCTGGTCGGCACCGACGACAAGATCACCGCATCGGAGGCCCGACGGCTGGCCTGCACCGCCCAGATCGTGCCGGTGGTGCTGGGCGGGAAGTCCGAGATCCTCGACCTCGGCCGCACCAGGAGACTGTTCAACGCGCCTCAACGCAAGGCACTCCGACTCCGCGACCAGCAATGCCGCGGCGAGAACTGCTCGGTTCCGGCACAGTGGTGTGAGGCCCATCATCTGAGCCCGTGGTCGAGGGGAGGAAAGACGAATCTGACCGACGGAATCCTCTTGTGCTCACATCACCATCACCGAGCACACGATAATCGCTATTCAACGGAAAGAATGCCCAACGGCGATATCCGATTCCACCGGAGGAACTAATAGACCGCAACCACAGACCGTTGACCACAGCGGCGCGTAAGACAAATGCGGACATTGAGTAGTACCGCGACCAACCGCCGACGGTGACCGCGTAACTCGGTAGTCACCTGAAGCCAGGAAGCCCGCGGCAATCAGGGCTACGGTCAGCCGGTGATGCCGAGACGGTGGGCGACCCGGGCGGCCTCCTGGCGGCCGGTGACGTCGAGCTTGCGCAGGATGTTGGAGACGTGCACCGAGGCGGTCTTGGCACTGATGAACATCGCGTCGGCGATCTCGCGGTTGGTGTGGCCGGCGGCGAGTGCGGTGAGGACCTCCAGCTCGCGAGCGGTCAGCCCGTAGGCGTCCAGCGCGCCGTCGTCCCCCGCGCAGGCGCCAGCGGGATCGCTGGCGGGGAGCAGGTCGACTCGGTACCAGGTGGCCAGCGACTCGACCTCGCTCGTCAGCCGCGCGTCACGCAGCTCCAGAGCGGCGGCGTGCGCGTCGCGCAGCGAGGCCGTCGAGGCGGCGTCGACGCGCGCGATCAGCCGGGCCTCGGCCTCCCGCCAGCGGGCGTACGCCGCGGGCAGCGGCCGGTCGATGGCGGTCCACGCCTCGACCACCTCCGCCCACAGGTCGCCCGCACCCGCCCGGTCGACGTTCAGCCGGGCCGTCTCGGCATCGCACAGCGCCGCCCACGCGGCCGTCTCGGGCAGCGCCTTCGCGCCGAGCAGCTCGCCGACCGCATCACACTCTGCCTCCAGGACGGCGAGCCGCCCGGCCCTCTCGGAGCGTGACTTGGCGTCGCGGCGTACCGCGTCATCGTCGGCGAGCGCGCGCAGGCCGAGCGCGACCAGAGACCGGCCGAAGTGCGCGTCATCGGTGCCTCGGATCGCAGCGAGGCCGTCGATGACCAGGTCGTACGCCGCCGTCGGGCGGCCGGCCCACAGCTCGATCTCGGCCGCGGTCTCGATCGCCTCGCGCAACCAGCCGACCGGGGCGTTCTCGGACTCGATCACCAGGCGCGCCTGCTCGCACCGGTCCCACGCCGTGGTGAGCTCGCCGAGGGCCATGGTCAGCCGCGCAGAGAGTAGGAGCACGGGCGCCGCCATGATCCCGCGCGGGTGCCGGGCCAGTGCCTGGTCGATCAGCTCCTCTGCCTCAGGCAGCCGCCCGGCCTTGATCAGCGCATCGCTCGCGTTGACCATCAACAGGCTGCCGGTCTGCCGGTCCTGCCCGAACCGGCCAAGCTCGACGATCCCCTGCCGACCGAGGTCGATGCCTTCGTCCAGGCGGCCGGCGACGCTGAGGACGTGGCTGAGATCGACGTACGCGATGCCGAGGTCGTTGGCCTCTCCCACCTCGCGTGCGATCTCGAGTGCCTGACCGAGCAGCTCGACGCCGCGGTCGGTGTCGCCGCGAGTAGCGGCGACCTGTCCAAGTGCGTGCAGGGCCAGGCCCTCCTCGCGACGGCCACCGGTCGCGGTTGCCAGCTGCAGCGCGAGCGTCCCGTCGGCCTCGGCGTGATCGACACGTGACCAGGCCGCCCCGTAGAGCGCCAGGCCCGCGTGGATCCGTGCGGCGAGCGTGCTCTTCTCGTCGGGGTCGAGGAGCCCGACCGCCTCGCGAAGGGCGGCCTCGGCGGCCACACCGTCCCCAGCGAAGTACTGGAACGAGCCGAGCCGCTCCAACAAGGCCGCCCGTCCGCGCGCATCCTCCTCGTCGTCGAGGGCCTGCCGGATCAACCGGACAGCAGCGGCGGTCTCGCCGACCTGGCTCGCCGCATCCGCGGCACGGCGCATCAGGTCGACCCGATCGAGGTCGGCCGGCACCTGCCCCAGCAGCTCGATGGCCCGCGCGTAGGCGGCATGCGCGTCGGCGAAGGCAAACATCCGTTCGTACGCCGCGCCGGCGGTGATCGCCGCGTCCAGCGCGCGGGGCAGGTCGCCGGCCCGGTGCCAGTGCCGGGCCACCTCGCCGATCACCTCCGGCCCGGCGTCGGACGACGCCGCCTCGACATCGCCCGTCAGCGCCTCAGCTGCGGCGCGGTGCAGCCGGGTGCGCTCGCCGGGCAGCAGCTCGGCGTACACCACCTCGCGGAAGGCCGGGTGGTGGAAGCCGATGCTGTCGTCGGCGCGCACCTCGGCGACCAGTGCCTCGATCGCCGGCCGGAGCGCGTCCTCCACGTCCTCGGGGGCCGCACCGGTCGCCCGCGACAGCAGCGAGACCGAGCCGCCGCGCCCGATCACCGATGCTGCGCGCAGCACCCGGCGGGTCTGGTCGGGCAGTCCATGGACCCGGCTCCGGAGCAGCTCGTGGAGGGTGGCCGGCAGGGTCTCCGGCTCGTCGCCGCCGCGGACCAGCTGTTCGACGAACAGCGGGTTGCCCGCGGAGCGCTCCAGGGTGCGCTCCAGGAACTCCGGGCTCGGCACCTCGCCGAGCAGCGTGGTGATCAGCCGGGTCGCCGATCCCCTGTCGAGCCGCTCCAGCCGAAGCCGGCGGGGGTCACACAGCCGGCCGAAGTCGGCCAGCCACGGGCCGAGCGAGCTGGCCGGGCCGCCGGTCTGGCTGAGTGCGCCCTCGCGGTAGGTCAGGACCACCAGCACCCGCTCGTTGGTCAGGTTGGTGGCCAGGAACGAGAGCAGGTCGAGCGTGGACCGGTCGGCCCAGTGCAGGTCCTCGACGACGTGTACGACGGGCCCGGCGGCGCTCATGCGCCCGAGCAGGCCGAGCACCGCCTGGAACAGCCGCAGCCGCGATCCGGTCTCATCGCCTTGGTTTCGAGTCGGTCGCTGCGCGACCTCCTCAACCGGCGGCGCGGGCAGCAGTCGGGCCAGGTCTGGCGAGCGGCCCAGCTCCTGACGGACCACGCCGGTGGCCGAGGCTGCGCGCAGCGCCTGCGAGAGCGCGGCGTACGGCAGCGGCTCACCGGCCACCGGCACGCAGGCGCCCGCGAGCCGCTGGATCCGGGCACGCCGAAGGAACGCCTCGACTAGGGAGGTCTTGCCGACGCCGGTCTCGCCGGAGATAAGTACGAACGCAGGACGGCCCGCTGCAGCCTGCTGGAGCGCCTCTTGCAGCACGCCCAGGCTGTCGTCACGGCCGACCAGTTCGACCATCGCAGTCTCGCCACCGGACATGGCGTCACTATCCTCCGCGGCCGGATCGGCCGCCAATCCCATTCTTTGTTCCACGGGCCCCTAGGAGACGTCGGTGACCGCCCACGGACACATCTGAGGCCCTCAGGCCCGCATCTAAGGCGGCTTCCCCATGTGGCTGAGGCACCGCGATTCCTAGCGTGAGGGCCGTGTCATCCACTGACTTGACCCACATAGACAATCCACGAAAGGGACTGCAATGACCCACCCCACTCCGGCCCGTACCGGCCGCCGCGGCCGTCGGCTGCTCGCCACGGCCGCTGTCGTCGGCGTACTCACCGCCGGGATCGCGACGGGCGCCGCCGCGTTCGTCGCGCCCGGCACGAACGGCAACGACGTCACCGTCGGCGCGGACAACGACAACGCCGACAACACCTTCATCCAGCCGCCCGGCGTGGCCGCCAAGCAGCACATGGACAACACCGACGTGCTGTTCGGGCGCGGCAAGGACGACCTGCTGATCGGCAGGCTCGGCGGCGACACCGCGCTCGGCGGCTCCGGCAGCGACATCCTGGTCGGCGGCCCGGAGGACTTCGCGGCGCCGAACAGCGACGTACTCGTCGGCGACACCGGCAACGACATCAACATCTGGGCGCCCGGCGACGGCAGCGACGCGTTCATCGGCAACGAGAACTACGACACGATGATCTTCGCGCCGTTCGTCGAGAAGCCCGACGGCTCGCTCGTGCTCAGCTCGTACGGCGACCGCAAGGTGCCGCGGGTCGACATCGACGAGAAGCCGAACTTCAGCTGCACGATCGTGGCCGTCCCCAGGTCGGAGAACCTCGGCTTCCAGTTCCTGGTCCGGTTCAACGTCAACGGCACCCCGGCGGTGACCGTGCGCCAGAAGGACGTGGAGAAGGTCTTCTGCCCGAGCCCGGTGAAGGGCCAGGCGAAGGTCGCCTACCTCAACACCGCGCACCCGCAGTTCCGCAACGTGTGGCTGAGCCAGGTTCCGGGCACGGTCGGCGCGATCCTCAAGCCCACGGCCTGGTGATCCGCCATGTCGAGCACGCACCCGGACACGCAAGCGAGCACGCAAGCGCGTGAGCGCACCGCCGTGGTGATCGGCGCCAGCATCGCCGGCGTGCTCGCTGCTCGGTCGCTCACCCGTCACTACGACCGGGTCACCCTGGTCGACCGGGACGAGCTGCCGCATGGGCCGGCAGCCCGTGGGGGTGTCCCGCAGGGGCGCCACACCCACGGGCTGCTGGTCCGCGGGCTCCAGGTCATCGAGTCGCTATTCCCGGGCGTGACCGACGAACTGGTGGCCGAAGGCGCCGTGCTCGGCGACATGCTGGCCGACGGCCGGTGGAACTTCCCGGCCGGCCGGCTCGCCAGCGGCCGGTCGGGCCTGCGGATGCTGGGCGTCAGCCGGCCGCTCCTGGAGCACCACCTGCGCCGGCGGCTGCTGGCCGACTCACGGATCCGGGTCGCGGAGGGTACGTCGGTCCTCGACCTGGCCTTCGCCGCGGACGGGGCGCGGGTCGTCGGCGTACGGGTCGCCGGCTGCAGCGGCGGCCGGGCCGAGCTCCTCGCCGCCGACCTGGTCGTCGACGCCTCGGGGCGCAACGCCCGGACACCTGAGTGGCTGCAGCGGCGTGGGTACGACGCACCCGAGGAGGAGGTCGTGCGCTGCGACAAGCACTACGCGACCCGGCAGTTCCGCGTGCGGAAGCCCGATCGGATGGTGGTGCGCGCCGTCAACGCCACTGCGACCAAGCCGAGGTCCGGCGTGATGGTCCGCAACGAGGACGATCGGTGGACGGTCTCCCTCACCAGCACTGCAGGTGACCGCCCGCCACGCGAGCTGGACGGCTTCGTGAGGTTCGCCCGGAGCCTGGCCAGCCCCGACGTCGCGGCCGCGCTCCGCGGTCTCGAGCCGCTCGACGACGGCCTGTTCTACCGGTTCCCGGCAAGCCGGCGGCGCCGCTACGAGCGGCTGGCCGAGTTCCCGGAGGGCCTGGTCGTCACCGGTGACGCGCTGTGCTCGTTCGACCCGGTCTACGGCCAGGGGATGACGGTCGCCGCGCTGGAGGCAGAGGAGCTCGGCCGCTGCCTGGACGCCGGCCGTCACGACCTGGCGCGCCGCTTCCACAAGCGCGCCGCGGTGCACATCGACACCCCGTGGATGATCGCGGTCGGCGCCGGCCCGAGGCCGATGGCGGCGTACATCGACCGGCTGCTGGCCGCGGCTGTCCACGACCCGGAACTGGCGGCGGCGTTCCTGCGGGTCAGCCACCTGGTCGACCCGCCGCAGCAGCTGCTGCGGTTGCCGGTGGTGCTGCGGGTCGCGAAGGTCTCAGTCGGCCTTGGGCGCGGTCGTCATGATCTGGAAAAGCGCCTGGCTCAGCGAGTCCAGAAGGGCCTGCCGGTCGATGCCGCCTGAGTCCTCGACCCAGGCGAGTACGACGTGCTCGACCATCGCCGACCAGCCGCGCACCATCAGCCGCAGCGCCGGGGTGTCCTCGATGCCGAACTCCTCGAGGACCCCCGGCTCGGCCTCGTCGAAGATCCGGTCGGTGAGCGCGGCCCGGGCGGACTCGTAGATCTCACGCATCGTCGGGTTGCCGGAGTACGCCGCCCGCACCAGCGACTGGTAACCCTGCCGGTTGGTCTCGACGAAGCCGAGGTAGCCGTCCAGCGAGCCGCTGAGCCGGGCGAGCGGGTCCGGGTCGTCGGTGGGTGCGGTGAGCGCGAACAAGTCCTCCGTCGCGCGGCGTACCACCGCTTCGTGGAAGTCCTGCTTGTTGCCGAAGTAGTGGTACAGCAGCCCGCGCGAGATCCCGGCCGCCTCCGCGAGCAGGTCGATCGAGAGCTTCTCCAGCGGACGGGTGGCCAGCAGCTTGACCCCGAGATCGAGCAGCTGCTCGCGTCGGGTGTCAGGACTGAGGCGGATCCGCGGAGTGGTCACCGGACCATGCTACTACTGAACAACTTTCAATAAGTTGTCTCAGGCTATTGACGCCTGTTCAATAGCCCACCTACCGTTGTTGGCATGAACCACGACAGCGACCCTCGAGTCCTCCCCGACCGGGTCCGCCAGCTTGTGATCGGCGCCGGCTTCGGCGGCCTCGGCATGGCCATCAAGCTCGACGAGGACGGCGAGCGCGACTTCCTCGTGATCGAGAAGGGCGGCGACGTCGGCGGCACCTGGCGCGACAACACCTACCCCGGCGCGGCGTGCGACGTCCCGAGCCAGCTCTACTCGTACTCGTTCGCGCCGAACCCGTCGTGGTCGAAGTCCTTCTCGCCGCAGCCGGAGATCCAGGCGTACCTGCAGGGCGTGGCGCGCGAGGCCGGCGTACTCGACCGGTTCGCGTTCGACACCGCGGTCGAGGAGGCCGCCTGGGACGAGGCCGGGCAGGTCTGGCAGGTCGAGGTGTCCCGGGCCGGCGAGCGGCACACGATCACCACCGACGTCCTGATCTCCGCGGCCGGCGCGCTCTGCGAGCCGCGGCTGCCCGACATCGACGGCATCGACACCTTCCAGGGCGAGGTCTTCCACTCCGCCCGGTGGGACCACGACACCGACCTGACCGGCAAGCGGGTGGCCGTGATCGGCACCGGCGCATCGTCGATCCAGATCGTCCCGGAGATCCAGAAGGTGGTCGGCCACCTCGACGTCTACCAGCGCACCGCGCCGTGGGTGATCCCGCGCCACGACCGCGCCTACACCGGCGTCGAGAAGGCGCTGTTCAAGCGCGTCCCGGCGATCCAGAAGCTCTACCGGACCGCGATCTACTGGGGCCGCGAGGCGTACGTCCCGGCGTTCACCCGGCGCCCGGAGCTCGCGCTGCCGGCCAGGCTGCTGGGCCTGTCCAACATCCGGCGGGGCATCGCCGACCCCGAGCTGCGCGCGCGGGTCACGCCCGACTACGCGATCGGCTGCAAGCGGATCCTGATCTCCAATACCTACTACCCGGCGCTCGCGAGCGACAACGTCTCGCTGGTCACCGACGGAATCGCCAAGATCACCGGCGACGCGATCGTCACCGCCGACGGCGTGGAGCGGCCGATCGACGTACTCGTCGTGGCCACCGGCTTCCACGTCACCGACCCGCCGATCGCCGAGCGGATCCGCGGCCGCGACGGCCGGAAGCTCGCCGATGTGTGGTCGGAGAACGGGCAGGGCGCCTACAAGGGCTGCACCGTGCACGGCTTCCCCAACCTGTTCCAGATCGTCGGGCCCAACACCGGCCTCGGCCACTCCTCGATGGTGTTCATGATCGAGTCGCAGCTGGCCTACATCCGCGACGCGCTGGGGACCATGCAGACCGACGGCCTGGCGACCGTGGAGCCGCGGGCGGAGGTGCAGCAGGCGTGGAACGACGACCTGCAGCGCCGGATGGAACCCAGCGTGTGGAGCTCGGGGGGCTGCGCCAGCTGGTACCTCGACGAGCACGGCCGCAACACCACGCTCTGGCCGCGGGCGACCTTCACCTTCCGGCGCCTGCTCAGTAGGTTCGACAAGACGGCGTACACCGTGGCTCCGGCCCGCACCCGAGAGGACGCATTCGCATGAAGACGCTCGACGGCAAGGTAGTCGCCATCACCGGCGCCGGCTCCGGCATCGGCCGGGCGCTGGCCCTCAACGCGGCCGAGCGCGGTGCGCTGCTGGCCATCTCCGACTGGAACGGCGACGGGCTCGCCGAGACCGTCGACCTGCTGAAGGCAGCCGGCGTCACCGAGGTCCGCAGCGACGTGGTCGACGTGTCCTCGCGCGAGCAGATGGCCGACTGGGCCGGGGCGGTCGCGGGCCAGTTCGGCCGGGTCAACGTGCTGGTCAACAACGCCGGCGTCACCGCGACCGGCGACTTCGAGAACATGTCCTACGAGGACTTCGACTGGATCGTCGGGGTCAACTTCACCGGCGTGGTCAACGGCACCAAGGAGTTCCTCCCGCACCTCATCGCCTCCGGCGACGGGCACCTGGTCAACATCTCCTCGCTGTTCGGGCTGGTCTCGATGCCCGGCCAGTCGGCGTACAACGCGACCAAGTACGCCGTCCGCGGCTTCACCGAGGCGCTGCGCGAAGAGATGCTGGTCAACAAGCGGCCCGTCGGCGTCACCTGCGTGCACCCCGGCGGCATCAAGACCGGCATCTCGCGCAACGGCCGCAAGACCGCCGACATCGACGCCAACGCTCTGGACGACCTGTTCGAGAAGCGGCTCGCCCGGATGTCGCCCGAGGACGCCGCCGAGATCATCGTGAAGGGCATGCTGGGCGGCAAGCCGCGGGTGCTGGTCGGCATCGACGCGCACCTGATCCACCAGTTCGCCAAGTTCACCGGCGCCCGCTACCAGGACGTCTTCGCGGCCGCCTCGAAGCGGGTCGTGCCGAAGCCCAAGAAGTAGGGCGCTGTTGGCAGACTGGCCGGCATGGTTGTTGGCAGGGTTGGTGGCAGGGAGATCGGCGAGCAGGTCCGGGTCGTGATGTCGAAGTGGGGCGGCCGCCCGCATTGGGAGTACGACGCCCGATGGCTCGGCACCGACCACCACGGCGAGTGGCTCGGCATCCCGGCCGGGACGCTGATGACGCGGCCCGGCGCGGAGTACGTCGCGCCGACCGACCAGGTCGGGCTGGTGCCCGCTGTCGACGCGGGGGACCGGGGCTGGCTGGCGTGGTTCCACGACGACGGCGGCGCGGTCGAGGTGTACGTCGACATCACCAGCCCGCCCGAGTGGGACCGCAGCACCCTGCGCGCCGTCGACCTCGACCTGGACGTGATCGGCGACCTCGACGGCAGCACCCGGATCGACGACGAGGACGAGTTCGCCGAGCACCAGGTGGAGTTCGGCTACCCGGCCGACGTGATCGCCGGCGCCCTGGTCAGCTGCGAGGTCGTGCACGCCGCCGTACTCGCTCGGACCGCGCCGTACGACGGCACCGCGGCCGCCTGGATCGCCCAAGTAGGGTCGCGAGAGTGGCGATGACTTCTCGGAGGAACCGGCGGACCTGGGCCGCCGCGGTGGCGATGGTCGTGGCGACGGCGGTGGCCGCGCCGACGTCGGTGATGGGTGCGTCGAGCGGCGGGCCTCGCCCGGGCGCGGAGACCGCGGGCGACACGGTGTACCCGGCGTACGGCAACGGCGGGTACGACGTCAGCCACTACGACATGCGGATCCGGTGGGCCGCTGCGACCAAGCGGATCGTGGCCACCACGACGGTCACCGCGAAGGCCAAGCATGGCTTGACCGGCCTCTCCCTCGACCTCGCCCGGAACCTCAAGGTCGGCGCGGTCCGCGTCGACGGCCGCGTGGCGGCCACGCAGCAGGCCGGGCACAAGCTGCGGATCGACCTGCCACGGGTGGTGCGGAAGGGCGCGACGTTCCGGGTCAAGATCGGGTACTCCGGCCGGCCGCGCACCATGCAGGACCCCGACGGCAGCTCCGAAGGCTGGTTCCGGACCGGCGACGGCGCGGTGGCGCTTAACCAGCCGGTCGGCGCGCTGACCTGGTTCCCCAACAACGACACCACGCGCGACAAGGCGCGGTTCGACGTGCGCGTCAACGTCCGGTCCGGGCTCGAGGTGGCCGGCAACGGCAACCTGGTGTCGCGGCGTACCAGCAACGGCCGGACCACGTGGCACTGGCGGATGGGCCGGCCGATGTCGCCGGCGTTGTCGATGGTCGGGATCGGCCAGTACGACGTGGACCGCCGGCGCGGCGCCGACGGCACGCCGTTCATCAGCTTCACCGACCCCAAGCTGGTCACGCCCGCGACGAAGACGGCGCTCCGGCGGCTGCCGCGGATGCTCGCGTGGCTGGAGAGCGTCTACGGGCCGTACCCGTTCGGCTCGTCCGGGCTGGTCATCGACAACGTGAGCTCCGGATATGCCCTGGAGACCCAGACCCGGCCGGTGATGCCCGGCGGGGCCGACCCGTCGACCACCGTGCACGAGCTGGCGCACCAGTGGTTCGGCAACTCCGTCGGACCGCGGGACTGGAACCACATCTGGCTCAACGAGGGCTGGGCGGTCTACTCCGAGTGGCTATGGGCGCACCGGCAGGGCGGGCCGTCGCCGCACCGGGCGTTCCGCCGTACCTATGCCGCGCATCCGGCTGGCGACGACTTCTGGACGGTGCCGCCCGGCAACCCCGACCGGCCCGAGAACCTCTTCCACTCCGCCATCTATGACCGCGGCGCGATGACGCTCCAGGTGCTGCGGGAGCGGATCGGCAGTTCGGCCTTCCAGCGGCTGGCGAAGCGCTGGCTGCGGGATCACAAGTACGGCACCGCGACCACCGCGCAGTTCATCAGGCTCGCGGAGCAGGTGTCGGGCAAGCAGCTCGACGGGCTGTTCGAGGACTGGCTGTTCGCTCCCGAGCGGCGACCGGCTATTAGCCCGACCCGGGTCGAGCAGGTTGCGCGACAACCCTCGTCGAGACCACAATCCGGTCGGTTTGTCCAGATCGTCCACGGGAGGGACAAGACGGTCGCCGTAGCCGGGCTCCGGCTGTCACGATCGTGCGATGGAGATCGAGTTCCGGAGCTCGCCGCGACCGACCCTGGGCGTGGAGTGGGAGTTCGCGCTCGTGGACAAGCAAACTCGGGATCTCGTCAACTCCGCCGCCGAGCTGTTCGCCGCCTGCCATCCGCAGCTGGAGGAGCCGGCGAAGGTGCACAAGGAGCTGCTCCGCAACACCGTCGAGGTGGTGACCGGCGTCTGTGACGACGTCGGGTCGGCGATGGACGATCTCCGCGAGAGCCTGTCGGTCGTCGTACCGGCTGCTGACGAGCTCGGGGTCGACCTGTACGGCGCCGGCGCCCACCCGTTCGCCGCGTGGTCGGAGCAGCAGCTGACCCCCGGCCATCGCTACGAGGAGCTGATCAACCGCACCCAGTGGTGGGGCCGGCAGATGCTGATCTGGGGGGTGCACGTCCACGTCGGGCTGCCGGAGCGGGACCGGGTGATGCCGATCCTGTCGTCGCTGCTGAACCACTACCCGCACCTGCAGGCGCTGTCGGCGTCCTCGCCGGTGTGGGCAGGGACCGACACCGGCTACGCGTCCAACCGGGCGCTGATGTTCCAGCAGCTGCCGACCGCCGGGCTGCCGTTCCAGTTCGAGATGTGGTCGGAGTTCGAGTCGTTCGTGAACGACCAGCTGACCACCGGCGTCATCGACGAGCTGTCGGAGATCCGCTGGGATGTCCGCCCCGCGCCGCACCTCGGCACCCTGGAGAACCGGGTCTGCGACGGCGTCTCCACCCTCCGCGAGCTGGCCCCGCTCGTCGCGCTGATGCACTGCCTCGTCGTGGACCTCGACAACCGGCTGGCTTCTGGCGAGCCGCTGCCCACGATGCCGCCGTGGCACGTCCAGGAGAACAAGTGGCGGGCCGCCCGCTACGGCCTCGACGCCGTGATCATCCTGGACGCTTCGTCTCGGGAGCGGCTGGTCACCGAGGACCTCGACGACCTCCTCGAACGGCTCACCCCCATCGCCCGCAAGCTCAACTGCGAGGACGAGCTCCGCGCCGTCGCCGACATCCCCCGCGACGGTGCGTCGTACCAGCGCCAGCGCGCCGTTGCCGCCGCCACAGGCGGCGACCTGGTCGCCGTCGTCGACTCCGTCGTCCGGGAGCTGCGGGCCGACCTCAGCTGATCAGCGTCTGCTTGGGCCGGACGACGCAGAACTCGTTGCCCTCGGGGTCAGCAAGGACCAGCCACGACTCCTCACCGGTCTGCCCGATATCGACTCGGGTCGCACCGAGCCCGAGGATCCGTTGAATCTCCTCCTCGCGGTCATGTGCGCCCGTCGTGAGGTCGAGGTGGATCCGGTTCTTGGTCCTCTTCTGGTCCGGCGACGGCATGAAGCAGATCCCGACCGGCGAGGTCTCGTCCGGGCCGATCACGATCTCTCGCTCCCGCTCGGACAGAATCGGCCAGTCGAGCACGGCCGACCAGAAGCGGGCCAGCCTGGGCAGGTCGTGGGCATCGATGACCACGTGATGCAGAGAGAGCGGCACTCGGCCAGTATGCGGGCCAACAGTCAGCCGGTGGTGGTGCTGGCCGCTCTGGGGCCCCCTCCCCCTCCCACCTCCGCCATTTCCAGTCGTACGCCGAGCAGGCACACCGGGCGGTCCTTCTCGACGCGGTCGAGCAGAGACACGGCCGCGTCGGCGAGCTCCTGCTCGTCGGTGGACTCGCCGGGCAGGGTGAGGCTGCGGGTGACGGTGAAGAACGGCTTGAACCGCACCTTGATCCCGACCCGGACCGCCGGCCGGCCTTCGCGCAGGATGTCCTCGCGGACGCGCGTGGTCAGGTCGCGCACCGCCTGCTCCACGTCGGCCCAGTCGGTCAGGTCCTCCTGGAAGGTCTGCTCGCGGCCGTGGGCGCGGGGCACCCACGGCGTCGGGTCGACCGTGGCGCTGGCGACACCGCGGCCGAGCCGGCCCAGCCACGGGCCGATCGTCGGTCCGAGCTCGGCCGCCAGGATGTCGACGTCGGCACGGCCGAGCTGGGTGACCGTGTCGATGCCGAGCGCGGTCAACTTCTTGGCGGTCTTGTTGCCGATCCCCCACAGCGCGTTCGTCGGCCGCTCGCCCATCACCTCGGTCCAGTTGTCTTTGGTCAGCTGGTAGCTGCCACGCGGCTTGCCGAACTCGGTGGCGATCTTGGCGCGCAGCTTGTTGTCGCCGATGCCGACCGAGCAGTGCAGCCGGGTCGCCTCCAGCACCTCGGCCCGCACCACCTCCGCGAACTCGGCCGCGTCGCCGAGCTCGCCGTGGTCCGCGCCCGGGCCGAGGAACGCCTCGTCCCAGCCGAGCACCTCCAGCAGCACCGGCACCCCGCCCCAGGTGAGCGAGCGCAGCGTTGCCATCACCTCCGCGGACGCCGCGTCGTACGCCGGCCCGTCGACCGGCAGGAAGATCGCGTCGGGGATCTTGCGCAGCGCCACCCGCAGCGGCATCCCCGAGCCCACGCCATACTCACGCGCGGCGTACGACGCCGTAGACACCACACCCCGCTCGGTGGGATCCCCCCGCCCTCCCACCACCACCGGCAAGCCCTCGAGCTCGGGTCGCCGCAGCACCTCGACCGCGGCGATGAACTGGTCCAGGTCGACGTGCAGCACCCACCTCGGACCGACCTCGTGCCGCACCTGCACCATGCCCCCGATCCTGCCAGAGCCTGTACTTCGCAGGCTCCGGTCAGATGGCGTAGATGGTGATGCCCACCAGGCCCGCGGCGAGCACACCGATGTCGTCACTGTCGCCAGTCATGATGACCGCGCCGCCCGCAGCGACCGCCACCGCGACAACGGTTGCATCCACGTGGTCTCGCGAGCCACGGCCGGCCCTGGCAAGGAGATTTCCGATCCGGCGGGCGAGCTGCCGCGTGGTGTCAACGACTTCGATCCCGGAGTGCTCACTCAGACAGGAGTCAACGACCTGGTCGTGCCGACCGCCGCGGTACTGCTCGGCGAGCACAGCGGCCGGTACTAAGACGTCGCTGCCGGCGTGGATGGCTGCGCGCAGCGCGGCATGGACATCGGCGGACCGACTGCCAGACCGCGACCGCGCGAGCGACGAGAATGCCTCGGAGTCGAGAACAAGCGCGATCATGTCAACAGCCGGCGGAAGTGCTCCACCAGCTCCGGGTCAGGCGGTCCGAACTTGGCATCCAACTCGTCCACGAACGCGACGAGCGCTCTGCGCCGCTGCCGCCGCTCCAACTCGACGCGGAGGATCGAATTCACCGTGGCCGACAAGGCGCTCGGGTCGTCACCGAACTCCTCGACCACATCGGGATCGAGCGTCAAGGTCTTCCTCACCTTCTTGCTCATACTGAGATCATACTCTGATGCGCGTGGCGCGCCAGGAGGTTTGACCGCGCCAGAGCCCACCCGATGGGCTCTGGCTCGATCGTGGCGAGCGGATCAGGCGTGGCGCTCGTCGTAGCGGGCCCAGTTGATGGCGCGCTTCATTTGGCCGAGGTCGCGGTACCACGTCCGGACCTCGGTGTTGCAGCGCACGCGGTCGACGTACCGGTCGTACTCCAGACACTCGGCGAACGCCTCGGAGTCGGTCGGCGGCGAGATCTGGCTGCCGTCGTAGTAGTGGATGGTGAAGCCGTTGGCCTTGTCGCCGGTGACCTTGACGATGGTGTCGGCCGGCGGCGTCCACGGCTCGTCGGCCGACGACGGCAGCGCGAACGCCGTCCCCAGACCGCCGAGCGTGAACGCCGCGACGGCTGCTGCGACTGCTGACAGGTACCTCTTCATGGGTGTCCCCCGTGATCTCTGGATGGAAGCGCCGGGCCGTTCCCGGCATACGAGAGACGTTAGGGAGGAACGCCGACGGACGGTGGTGGGCGACGTCGTACCTGTGGAGAGATCGGGGGGTGGCAAAACTGTGGACGACTGGTGGGCCGTTCGACCCGAGTGCGTGAGTATGGTCGGTACCGACCCGCCCACGGTCGACGCGTTCAAGGAGCACACATGGCCCTCCCGATTGACCCGACCGCCACCGGCTTCCTGCTCGCGGAGAGCCGCACCATGCCGATGCACGTCGGATCGCTCCAGCTCTACCGGAAACCGGAGGACGCCGGCCGGACCTACGCTCGCGACCTGTACGAGCAGATGCGCTCCGACAGCACCGACCTGGCGCCGCTGTTCCTCCGGCGCCCGCACCGCTCCCTCGCCACCGCCGGCCAGTACACCTGGGTCCCCGACGAGCAGTTCGACATCGAGCACCACCTGCGGCACAGCGCGCTGCCCAAGCCGGGCCGGATCCGCGAGCTGCTCGACCTCTGCTCCCGCCTGCACGGCACCCGCCTGGCCCACGAGAGGCCGCTCTGGGAGGCACACGTCATCGAGGGGCTGCGCGACGGCCGGGTGGCGATCTACACCAAGATGCACCACGCGCTGGTCGACGGCGTCTCCGCGATGCGGCTGCTGCAGAGGGTGCTCTCCGACGACCCCGACGAGCGCGACATGCTGCCGCCGTGGGCGGCCCGGCCCAAGCGCGCCAAGCCAGCCGACGAGAGCGCCGACCGCAACCTGGTCGAGGTCACCACCAACGCCCTGCGGACCGCGATCGGTATCAGCGCCGAGGCCGCCGGCATGCCCGGCGCCTTCATCAAGACGGTACGGCGCGCCGCCCGCAACGAGGCCGCGCCGATCGCCTTCAACCCGCCGCGCACGATCCTCAACCAGAACATCACCGGCGCCCGCCGATTCGCCGCCCAGGACTGGCCGATCGAGCGACTCAAGGCCATCGGCAGGGCCAGCGACACCACCCTGAACGACGTCGTGCTCGCGATGTCCGGCGGCGCCATCCGGCGCTACCTGCTCGAGCTCAACGAGCTGCCGGACGAGCCGCTGGTCGCAATGGTGCCGATCGGCCTGAAGGCCAAGGAGTCGCACCTGCCGTCGGCCGACGGCGGCAACGCGGTCGGCATGGTGATCGCCCAGCTCGGCACCCACCTCGAGGACCCGGCCGCCCGGCTCACCTCGATCAGCGACTCGATGCGCTCCGGCAAGGAGGCGCTGGCCACGATGACGCCGACCCAGATCGTCGCGATGAGCGCGATCGGCATGTCACCGGCGATCCTGCTGCCGATCCTCGGCGCCCGCGGCTCGCTACGCCCGCCGTTCAACCTGATCATCTCCAACGTGCCCGGGCCGAAGAACACGCAGTACTTCAACGGCGCCCGCCTCGACGGCATGTACCCGCTGTCGATCCCCACCCACGGCGTCGCGCTCAACATCACCTGCGTCTCGTACGCCGACGACCTCTGCTTCGGCCTCACCGGCTGCCGCCGTACCGTCCCGCACCTGCAGCGGCTGCTCACCTACCTCGACGGCGAGCTCGACGCGCTGGAGAAGGCCGCCGGAGTCTGAGTACGACGGCTACTCGACCGTCGACAGTCGGAGCACCCGCAGGCCGCCGCCGACGGTCCGTGCGACCGCGGCCAGGCGGGCCTCGGTGATCGCCGAGACCGTCGCCAGGCCGGCGAGCTGAGCGTCGGAGCCGGTGCGGGTTGGCTCGGCGGAGTTCACCGAGACACAGGTGCGTACGCCGTCATCGACCGCGTTCACCAGGGCGACCGCGTGCCCCGTTGTACCCGAGCCGGCGAAGAAGTCGAGGACCACGCTGTCGGCCGGCATCGTGCCGAGGATCCGGCGCACCAGCCCGGTCGGCTTGGGCGACTCGAAGACCTTGCCCACCAGCTGCTTCAGCTCGGCGACGGCGGTGTCGGTGGAGCCGACCTCCTCGGCCAGCCAGATCGTCTTCAGCTTCTTGCGGCGCCCGGCGTGCAGCCAGTCCTTCTGGAACACGTCGACCCGCTCGCCGGTCCGGCCGCGCACCACCCGGCACACAAGGTCATCCGGCCGCGCGTCGATCAGCGGCGCCGACCACCGCCACACCGCCGGCGTGCCGTCGCCGAACACCGGCTTGACCTCCTCCGCACCTTCAAACGCAAGAGTCCTGACCTCGCCGGTCTCCGGGTTGCCCCAGATCGCGAAATGCAGGGTCGGCGCGGTGAGCGGGTTGAACTTCTTGTTGGTGTTGCGCAGCGGCAGGTGCCGGTAGCGACGGCCGTCGGGGTCGACCAGCGGGAAGTCGCTCTCGTGCACGATGTCCGAGCTGGTCGCGTCCAGTGCACACGCCCGCAGCTCGCGCGCGTAGACCAGCAAGTACTCGTGGCTGGTCGCGAAGAAACTCCCGAGCTGGCGGCCCTTCGGGTTCAGGTTGACCACAATCTGGGCGACGAAGTTGGCCTCGCCGAACACCTCGTCCAGCAGCAGCCGCAGCGTCGCGACCTCGTTGTCGTCGATCGAGCAGAAGATCGCGCCGCGCTCTGACATCAGCTCGCGCGCCGCCACCAGCCGCGGCCGCATCATCTCCCGCCAGCCGTCGTGGCGAGTACGGCGCCTGCCGCCGGCCGCCCGGAAGTCGTCGACGTAGGCGAAGTCGTTGCCGGTGTTGTACGGCGGGTCGATGTAGATGACGTCCACGCCGCGGTCGAGCACAGTCGGCAGCAGCGGGAGCACGTCGAGGTTGTCGCCCTCGACCAGCGTGTTGACCGCGCGCTCGGGGTCGATCGACGCCCCCTCGTCCAGCTCCAGCCTCACGGCACCACCGTACGGCGCAGCGCGTCCGGCACCCGTCCACACACGCGCCTAGCCGACTGTGTGAATTTGACTCATATTCCTGGGTAACACTCAGGAATGCTCAGGTCTCTCAGGAGGCGGCCGATGCGACTCATTCTCCTCGCCACAGCGGTCCTCGGCTGCGCCGTACTCTCGCCACTCGCTCCGGCGGCCGCAGCCGACACCGACACCGCGAACTACGTCGCGATCGGCGACTCGTACGTCGCCGGCGCATTCACCGGCCTCCCCACCGGGCAGCCGTTCGGCTGCCTGCGCTCCACCGGCAACTACCCGCACGTCCTCGCACCAAAGCTGGCCCCGCTGACCCTCCGCGACGTCGGCTGCAGCAGCGCCAAGACCGACCACGTCTTCGCACCCCAGACCACCGACGGCAGCCTCGGCGTGGCACCGCCGCAGCTCGACGCGGCCACCGCCGCCACCCGCCTGGTCACGATCGGGCTCGGCGCCAACGACATCGCGATCAGTGACGCGTTCACCGGTTGCGTGAGCCTGTTCCCGATCGGCTCGCCGTGCCGCGACAAGTTCGCGAGCGCCGGAAAGGACGTGTTCGCCGACCGGATCGCGGCCACCGCGCCGAAGATCGACCGGGTCCTGTCGGCCGTCGCAGACAAGGCACCGGCCGCTGAGATCCTGGTGGTCGGCTACCCGTCGATCGTCCCGAACAGCGGTCGCGGCTGCTGGCCCGCGGTCCCCATCACCGACCCCGACATCGGCTACCTGCGCGACACCGTCAAGCGGCTCAACGCCATGCTGAGCGACCGCGCGGCCGCCGCCGGTGCGACATACGTCGACACCTACACGCCGAGAATCGGCAAGGACCTGTGCGCGGCACCCTGGACGAAGTGGATCGAGGGCCTGGTCCCGACCTCGCCGGCCTCGCCGTTCCACCCGAACGCGCGCGGCGAGGCCGGACTGGCCGACGCGGTGCTGACCACCCTGGATCGCGCGGGGTAGCCGGCCTACTTCTTGCGGCGTACGGGCCGGGGCAGCTTCTTCAATGAAGTCGTCGACGGCTCGGCGGGCACCGCCGGCATCCGGCGGGACAGGTCGGCGTGCTCCAGCAGCGCCGAGAACGGCAGGTCCTGTGGCGGGTACGCCGCGATCGGGCGCTCGCCGGTGAACACGACGTACACCGTGGAGCCGGACGGCGCGATCTTCAGCACCGTCCCCTCGACCACACCGGCCGCGTGGGCGAAGGCACGGCGCCGGGCGTTGAGGGTCTTGGCCCGCTTGGTGGCCCGGGCGGCGGCCTGCTTGCCGCCGTTGTCCCAGGCGATCTTGGCCTGCGGGCCGTACTTGACGGCGATCTTGGCGGCCTGTGCAGCGGTCCTGACGACTGGCCCAACCTTCATAGGCCCATCCAACCAAATCACTGTTGTAATGGAAGAGAGCCGAACGAGAGGCACACCATGGACGAGGACAAGACCCGCCCGGACCCGATCAGCCCAGGGGCAAGCCTGGTGGAGCTGGCAGCAGCGGCGGTGACCGTGGTCGCCACCGACGGCTACGCCCGGGTCAGCTACGGCCTGGACCTCTCCGGCCGGATCGCCGGCAAGCTGGAGACCCTGATCGACGAGACGATCCTGACCCTGCAGGCCACCCGGCCGCTGCTCCAGGCGGCCACCGAGGCACTGGAGAGCGGCATCGTCGACGAGATCCGCGACGCCCTCGGCAAGACCGACGACCTGGTCGACCTCGCCGCCAAGATGGCCAACCAGCTCGACCATGTGCAGGTCATGGTCGACGCCACCTCACCGGCGCTCGGCCTGGTCAACACCACCATCGAGCAGGTCGGCGCACTACCCGGCGCCTCGTTCGTACGGCGCCGGATCACCCGCCAGCCACACCCGACCGACCGCGACTACGACGCCTAAGACACCACCTCAGCGCGAGACGGTGAGCGTCCGCTTCGGTGAGGTGCCCGCGAGGTTGCCGGTGGCAGCCGGGACGGTCACCCAGACGGTCCACTTGCCGGTCTTCCGCACCGTCGCCGCGATCCGGTACGACCCACTCGCCGAGATCAGCGCGGACCCCACCTTCACCGGCCCGCCTGGAGCGGCACGCCACAGCGTCGCGCGGAAGCCCGGCTTGGCCGGCGTGGTCTTGCCGGCGACCACCAGCCGCTGGCCGAGCCGCAGCGTCCGGTCCGCGACGGTCGCGCTCACCGCTGTCTTGACTCGCACCACATCGGGCGCGGACAGGCTGCCCAGCGAGCTGTCGATCTCGACGAACCGCCAGCGGTAGGAGGTCTGCTTGGTCGGCTTCACCTTGAGGCTGACCCGGCCGCTGTCGTCCGAGAGGTCTTCGCCGACGAACTTGTAGGTGCTGCTGCCGTGGGCCTTCGCCTCCAGCCGGACCCGCTGCCCCGCCATGTCGTTGGTCGGGATGGCCTGCAAGCGGCCGTTCACGGTGACCGCCGTACCGGCCGTGGTTGTCGATGCCGCTGAGATCGCGAGCTTGGTCTTCTGGGCCTCGAGGTCGTACGTCGTGACCGAGCCCGGGCTGCCGACCCGGAACGCGTCGAGGTTGAACGTCTGCGTGTTGCAGCCGAACCCGATGATGAAGTACCCGTCACCGTTGCCGTTGGCCGCCGTGAAGGCCGCCACCGTGGCACTGCCGCCGCCCTGCACCAGCTGGCCGGTCGTGGTGTTGTACTTCCCCCAGCTGTACGTCGCGCCGCCGACGTCGACGCTCCGCCACCCACCCGGCGGCTGGGAGAGCTCGGCGCGGCCCTGCCAGTACAGGTTGGTGCCGTTGTCGGCGGGCGCCTGGTAGACGGCGTACGCCGCGCCGGTCATCGCCGCGGTGCCGTACAGGCTCACACCCACCACGGTGGTCGCCGACATGCTCGAGGCATCGGCGTAGATGCCCGAGGCGGACGGCCCGTCGGGGAGCGAGAACCGCATGCTGCGGGTCCCCTTCGGCGGCGTGTCGGGGCCGCGGTCGATCCCCAGCTGCGGGAAGAAATTGAGCGGTGTGAAGCTGGACGAACAGTCCACTGCGGCGATTCCGACCGCGTCGCCGGGGAAGGCCACGCCGTGGACGACCACGGTGCTGTCGGCTGCCGCCGACGAAGCCGGCAGGACCGAGAGGACGAGCGCGGACACAATGCCCAAGATGATGCGTCGCATGGGCCCGATCTTTGCGGCCCGCGCGGGCGCCGTCCCTGGTTCAGCCAACTACTGGGGTCCGTCGAGCAGCCCCCGGTATGTCGCGTCGACGATCTTCACGATCGAGGACCAGTCCCGCTCGGCGCGCACCCACGCCCGCGCGGCCTCGCCGTGCTTGACCCGCAGCGCGGGGTCGTCGAGGTAGCGCTCCAGCACGCGGGCCAGGTCGGTCGAGCAGTCCTTGTCGAACACCAGCCCGGTCTCGCCGTCGGCCACGATCTCGGTCAGCGCGGCGACCGATGAGGTCACCACGGCCTTGCCCATCGCCATCGACTCGAACGGCTTGATCGGCGAGATCGCCTCGCATACCGGCAGCGGCTGCCGCGGGAACGGCGCGATGTCGAACAGCGACAGGTAGCTGGCCACCTCGGCGTGCGGCACCCGGCCGGTGAAGGTGACCACGTCGCCCAGGTCGAGCCACTCGGCCTGCCGGTGCAGGGTCGACTCGAAGTGGCCGTCGCCGACGACCACGAGGTGGAAGTCGGAACGGCGCTCCTTGAGCGTCGCCACCGCGTCGAGCAGCAGGTCCAGGCCCTCGTAGTCGACCAGCGACCCGGCGTACCCGATCACTGTCTTGCCGGCCACGCCGAGCGCCGCCTCCAGCGAGGTGTCGCGCGGCCGAGGTTCGAACTGCGAGGCGTGTACGCCGTTCGGCAGCACCACGATCTTCTCGGCGGGCACCCCGCGCGACTCCATCAGCCGGCCGAGCGCGGCGGTGATCACGAAGACCCGGTCGGCGGCCTGGCAGATCGTGGTCTCGAGGTGCTCCAGGAACTTGTACCGGTCGGAGTGCTCGAAGCCCGGGTCACGCGAGACCTTCATCAGCTCCTCGAGCCCGCGCATCTCGTAGACGAACGGCACTCCGAGCTGCGCGGCGGCGGCCTGCGCGGCCAGCCCGTTGACGTGGAACGACGACGCGTGGATCAGCGCCGCGCGGTGCTCGCGGGCGTGCTTGGCCAGCCCCTTGGCGAAGCCGTCGACGTAGCCGCGCAGCGGGTACTGCGGGTAGGCGCGGGCCGAGGTCAGCAGCCGGTGGTAGGTGATCCCGTCGACACTGTCGGCCGGCTCCACCACTCGGGTGTCGGCGGCCGACCAACGGTCGTAGGGGAAGCCGGGCCGGGTCACGCCGGTGACGTCCCAGCCGAGGCCGGCCAGACCGGTCGCGACGCCGTGGGAGCGGGTCGCGTAGCCGCCCGAGCGGTGCGGCAGCGACTGCGCGAGCACCGACAGTACGGCGTCCTCGCGCGGCTCGTAGCGGCGCTGCCCCGACCGCTCGGCCGTCGCCCAGCCATCACGGACCACGGCCAGCTGGTCGGACGCGTTGGCCCAGGTCTCCTGGGCGAAGGAGTCGTCCGGCCGGTGGGTCAGGGCGTGTGAGGCGAGCGTCGCGGCGGCGCCGGTGTAGCCCGCGGTCAGCGCGCGGGTCGCGGCCTTGCGCAGCTCCAGCCCGGCCGCCTTCGCGTGCACCAGCGGGGCGTCGTCGGGCAGCGGGTGGCTCTCGGCGAAGATCGCCAGCCGGTCCCACTCGCGGCGCCGGTCCAGCGCCCGGGCGACGACCGGCACCGGCCAGCGCAGGTACGCCGCGGCGTCCTCCACCGCGTCGGACAGCTCACCGACCGAGGTGGCGACCAGATCGATCTCGTTCCACGCCTCGGCCAGCCGCTCGTCGTACCCGTGCAGGCCCCAGGCCTCCAGGCTCGCGCGGTACCGCTCCACGCTCGGCCGGTCGCCGCTGCGCAGCGCGACGAACGCCTCGTCGAGCTCGCGCCGGTTGCGCGGCCGCTCGCCGATCAGCGCGGCCAGCGCCTCGGCCTGCTCCTCGCCCTCGGCCAGCCGGTGGTGCACCACCCTGGCCTCGAACGCCACCGGCCTCGCGGCGACCGCTGTCCGGGCCGCGGTCAGCGCGCCGTGCTTGTCGCCCCGCTTCTGCCGGGTCTCGGCGAGCAGCGCCCACGCGCGGCTGGTGACCACGCCGGAGACGGCGGTCTCCTCGAGCAGCGGCGCGACGGTCCGCTCCGCGCCCTCGTAGTCCTTCAGGCCGCGCAGCAGCCGGCGGGCCTCGGCGACCCGGGCCCGCCCGACCAGCCGCTGGAACGACTCCGGCCCCTGGTCGGTGGGCAGCAGCACGGACACGGCGGCCCCGCCGCGGCGTACCCGCCGTTTCACCTTGGTCTTCAAAGACATGGCTCAGACCTCCACATGGGTCCGGGGGTCGCCGTAGAACTCCAGGCGTCCCGAGGCGGTGAGGAAGGTCGCGTCGGCGACCGTCCAGGTGTGGGCGGCGGCGTCGGTGCCGCGGATGGAGACGTAGTTGAACCGGTCGGCCGACCAGATCTTGATGCCCTCGGCGATCGCGCGGTCGAGGATGTCGCTGTCGACCGCGCGCGGGATGTCGCTGAAGCGCAGCGACCGCACCACGTCGCGGGTGAACAGCATCGAGCCGCCCTGGATCCGGCGCTGGTAGGCGTGCTCGGCGTCCGGGTATCTGAGGACGACGGCGCCGGTCGAGCGCAGCCAGACGTAGTGGGCCCACTTGCCGACGATGCCGGCGCCGCTGGTATCGAAGGCGTCCAGCAGGTCGGTGAGGTAGTGGGTGCCGTAGTGGTTGTCGTCGTCCATCTTCGCGACGTAGTCGCCGCCCGCGGCGTCCACGCCGAGGTTCATGCAGGCGCCCAGCGTCTCGGTCTCGTCGGCCTCGATCACCGTCAGGTCGGGTACGCCGGCGGCAGCCGCGCGGTCGCGCAGCTCGCCGTGGTCGACGCCCACGCCGTGCAGCACCAACACCAGCTCCAGGTCGCGGTGCGCCTGGCGGCCGACGTTGGCCAGCACGTTGTCGATCTCGTGCAGCCGGTTGGTCGGTACGACGGCCGACACGCTGCGGCCGACCGGCGTCGGCGGCCGGCCGATGGCGGTCAGGATCTCGTCGGCGCGGTGGGCGTAGGTGTGCTGGCGGCGTACCGCACGCAGCAGCCGGAGCCCCTCGCGGTCGCGCAGCTCGGGCTGGCGCAGCCGGGCCACGATCTCGCTGCGCAGGCCGGTGTCGTCACCGGGTGTCGGGACGCTGAGGCCTTCCGGCTGCGGGAGGCCGGCCAGCGAGACGACCGGCGTCCGCGCGGCGGCGGCGTCGAGGACGGTCCAGGTCGCTTTCAGGGCCCGCCGCGGCCCGTCGACCACGACCGCCGCCTCGGCGACCCCAGCCGCGGCCTCGGCGTACGTGCCGTCGCCGACCGCGCGCCAGGAGAGCAGCTTGGGCAGCGAGGCGCTGCTGTCCACGCGGCGTACGAACAGCTCCTCCTCCAGCGGGCGGACGGCGCGGGCCAGCACCGTCGCCACCTGACCGGCCACCGTCGGCGCGATCGGGCCGTCGACCACCACGGTCGCGCCGGCCCGGTCGTCGGTGGGCCGGACCCGGCCGGAGGCCGCGGGAGCCAGCAGCTGAGCGCC
Source organism: Nocardioides speluncae (assembly GCF_003121585.1). Classification (GTDB taxonomy): domain Bacteria; phylum Actinomycetota; class Actinomycetes; order Propionibacteriales; family Nocardioidaceae; genus Nocardioides; species Nocardioides speluncae. The sequence continues at coordinate 45,979 of NZ_QEOO01000007.1, read as the reverse complement.
GGGCGCGATCTTCTGCCAGGCCTCGAGGTGGCCGGGATCGGCCACGAACACCACGGCCGCCTCCTTCGCCAGCGCCTCGACCTCGGCAGCGGGACCGCCACTCGTGGCCCACACGACGACCGGAATCGGGTCGCCGCTGGTTGACGAGATTGCGTCGCAACCGTCTCGCGCGCTGCCGTCGACGACCTCGACCAGCACCAGGTCGGCGTCCACGGGTGCCTGCCCACCCGGGACGCCGACCTGGGTCCACTCGGCCGAGAGACCGGTGGTCAGCCGGTCGCTGGCCAGCAGCACCGCGCGCACCTCGGGCCGAGCCGGGGTCCGGACCGGCGGGACGGCCCAGCCCGGCTGCGACCCGGCTGCGTCATACGAGCCGCGACCGATAGCGCGCCGTCCGTATGACGCAAGCTCGCGCCGCCAGGAGGTTGTACCCACTCAGATCACCCGGGCCTCGGTGAGCGCCTCTTCGAGGCGCGGTGCGAGGGTCTCAATGTAGGTCTTGGTGATGTGCGAGCCCTGCCGGTAGACCAGCACGTTGCCGATCACCGGCGCGCACTCCGCGGTCGGGCAGATCCAGTCGGTGAGGTCCAGGAACGGCACCTTCGCCTCCTTGGCCGCCGCGGCCTGCACTTCCGCACCGCTGCGCGCGACGCCCCATTCCCGCTCGTAGGTGCACTCGGTCAGCTCGTCGGGGTGCTCGGAGACGCAGGCGTAGACGTCCATCCCGGTCTGCGGCGTGTCGGCGAGTACGGCGACCTTCATGCCGGCGTCGCGCAGCTCGGTCCAGGTGTCGACCATGGCCGCCTGCATCGCGTCCTCGCTGAGCTCGCCGGACTCGTCGAACCCGCTGTCGCGTTGGCCGGCGGTGATCACCAGGTCCGGCTTGTTCTCCTTCAGCTCCGCGATCACGTTGTCGGCCCAGTCGCGGCAGGTGTCGTACGGCTCGCCGTCCAGCGAGGTGGTGATCTTGGCGAACTGGCACGCCGACTTGGTGTACGTCGTCACCCCCCAGCCGTTCTTCTTCGCCAGCACCTCCAGCGCCGGCACCCACTGCGCCGCCTTGGAGTCGCCGACGATGGCGATCTGCTCCTCGGCATCGGCCGGCCCGTAGGTGCAGGTCACCGGCTCGGAGCTCTCGACCTCGACCTGGCAGCCCTCGGCGTACAGGCCGGGCACATCCTTGGGCGCCTGCAGCGCGTCGGGCGTGATCCCGCCCTTGACGCTGTCGACCGGCTGGCCGGCGGCGTCGCGGGTCGGGCTGTCCGACAGCGCGGCCGCGCCCGGGACCGAGCCGGGCGCCAAGCTCGGCGAGACCGCCTGCGACAGGGCGACGACGAGGGCCAAGCCCGCGACCACGCCCGCGAGGGTGAAGTTCACGCCCAGGCTGAGCGCGACCTTGGGGCTGCGCGAGAGCAGCGAGTGGTTGCGGATCGGGTTCTCGACCAGCTTGAAGGTCAGCCACGCCGGCACAATCGTGAACACGACGATCCCGAGCCCGGTCAGCACCGAAATGCCGCCGAATTGCTCACGGGCCACGATCAGCGGCGGCCAGTGCCACAGGTACAGCGAGTAGGTCAGGTAGCCGATGAACAGCATGAACCGGTTGCCCAGGATCGACACCGGACCCGCTCTGCCGGCGGCCACACCGGCCGCGATCACCAGGCCGGTGCCGATCGTCGGCAGCGCGGCGTACGCGCCGGGCCAGGTCATCTCGGCGTGATAAATCCGGCCGGAGACCACGATCATCGCCAGCCCGCCCCAGGCCAGCGCGATCGCGAGACCGCGCGGCATCTTGTCCAGGTGTACGGCGAGGATCGCGACGAAGGCCCCGATCGTGAACTCCCACATCCGGGTGGTGGTGGCGAAGTACGCCGGCTCCGGCGTGGCCTTCGCGGCGTAGATCGCGTAGAGGAACGACGGCACCGCGACCAGCGCCAGGCCGCCGAGCAGCGCACTCTTGCGGCTCACGCCGAGCTTGGCCGCCGCCAGCACCGCGAGCAGCAGCAGGATCGGCCAGATGAAGTAGTACTGCTCCTCGACCGCCAGCGACCAGTAGTGCTGCACCGCGCTCGGCGTCACGTCCTCGGCGAGGTAGTCGACGCTGCGGTCGGCCAGCCGCCAGTTCACGAAGTAGAGCGCGGAGGCCACGATGTCGCCGCCGGTCGTCTCCCAGCGGATCTTCGGCACCCACAGCCAGGTCATCAGCGCGGTCGCGGCGAGCACCACCGACGACGCCGGCAGCAGCCGCTTGGCGCGCCGCGCGTAGAAGCGCATCAGCGAGACCCGGCCGGACCGCTCGACCTCCTTGAGCAGCTGCCCGGTGATCACGAACCCGGAGATCACGAAGAACACGTCGACCCCGACGAAGCCGCCCGGGAACAGCATCAGCCCCGCGTGGTACGGCAGCACCAGGAATGTCGCGACCGCGCGCAGCCCCTCGATGTCCTTACGGATCCGGGAGTTGCCGCGCGCCTCCTTCTTGTCCGTCTTCTTGGGCGCATCGGTGTCGGTCTTGTCGACGGCGGGGTCGGCCAGCAACGTCATCATGCCTCCGCATGCGGGATCGGGTCGCCGTAGAAGAGCAGCCGCGACGAGCGGCGCAGCAGCTCCTTCTCGGTGATCGGCCAGGTGTGCAGCGCGGGGTCGGCCCGGCGTACGGACACGAAGTTGAAGCGGTCGGCGCTGTAGACCGTCCCGCCGCGCCTGCGGACCTTCTCCAGGAAGGTCGTGTCGACCCGCCTGGGCAGGTCGGAGAACCGGAGCTCGGCCGCCAGGTCGCGGCCGAGCAGGAGGGTGCCGCCCTGCACGAGGTCGGTGAACCGGTGCTCGTGCTCGGCGAACCGCAGCAGGTTGGCGCCGCTGCTCTCCAGGTGGACCAGGTGCGCCCACTTGCCGGCCACGTCGGCGCCGGAGTAGTCCAGCGCCCGGACCAGGTCGGTCAGGTAGTGGCGGCCGTAGAAGTTGTCGTCGTCGACCTTCGCCACCAGCTGCCCGTCGGCCGCCTGGACGCCGAGGTTGAGGCAGGCGCCGAGCGTGAGGTCGGCGTCCGCACGCCGGACGACGAGGTCGGCGACGCCGGCCTCAGCCGCTCGCGCGTCGAGGTCGGCCGGCGGCGCGAACCCGTGCAGCACCAGCACCAGCTGTACGTCGCGGTAGGCCTGCTTGCCGATCGTGGCCAGCACGTGGTCGAGCTGCCCCGGCCGGATCGTCGGCACGATCACGCTGACGCCCGGACCGCTGGTTGAGGAGGTTGCGCTAGCAACCGTCTCGAAACCAAGGTCCACCGACCGCAGCACCGTGTCGACGCGGTGGCCGTAGAGGTGCTCGTCGTACACCCGGCGGTGGGCGCGCAGCGCGAGCCGGTCGCGGTACTCGTCGTGCTTGAGGAGTACGCCGAGCGCGGTGCGCGCCTCGTCCTCGTCATGGGCGACCTCGACGTCGGACCCGAAGAACGGCTCGACGCTGGCCGCCGGCGCGGTCACGATCGCGGTCTGCGCGGCGGACAGCTCGAACAGCCGCCGGCTGCACATCGTCTTGGACTCGGTGACCGAGTTGACGTTGAGGAACACCTTGTACGACGTGTACGCCGCAAGCATCCGCTCGTAGGGCAGCGAGCCGACGATGTGGCGGCGGAAGCGGCGCGGGAACCGGTAGCGCTTGTCGTCCTTCTGCATCCGCGACCAGATGTGCAGCCCGAACTCGGTCGCCGGGGCGAGCAGGTACTCCATCTGCCGGCGCCGGTCCGGGTGCTTCTCCGCGAACCAGGTGCCCGCGAAGGCGACGTCATAGACGCGACCGCGACCACGGCGTACCGGGTTGTGGATGGCCGGCTGCGCGGCGAACGGCAGCAGGTCGATCCTGTCGTGGCCGAGGTCACGCAGGTAGTCCGGGATCTTGTCGGCGTCGACGGTGAACACCTGGTCGAACAGCCGCGCGGTCTCCAGGAACCGGTCGTAGTTGGGCGGGTCCTCCTTGTTCCAGAAGATCGTCGGAATGCCCTGCTGCCGGCACCACGTGACCAGCGCGCGCAGCTCGTCGCTCGGCTGGTCGTCGCGGGTCATGTGCAGCCGCCACGCACCGTCGTTGCCCTGCCACGCCGACTCCACGAACAGCAGGTCCGGCGAGCGCTCCGGCAGCACCTGCCGCCAGTTCTCGGGCGTGATCGCCACCTGGTCCCACTCGGACCGGAACGCCAGCGCCGAGAACGGATCCAGGATCACCGCCGCCGTCAGCGCCCGCCGCGGCGGCAGCTCCGGAGGCGTATACGACGGGATCAAGACGCGTTGCGGCACAGGCGCTCGCAATCGCGATCGCAGTCGCCGGGCCCGGGCGCGCAGAGCGGCCCGAACACGTGGGGAGAGCTGAGCCACCGTCAGAGCACCCCGACCAGGACGTCCGCGATCCGGGGGCCGGCCTGCCCATCCCACAGCGGCGGCACCTTGTGCTCGACATCGGGGGCGGCCAGTACCTCGCCGACGGCGTACGCCAGGTCCTCGCGGGTGACCAGCCGGTTGGTGCCGTGGGTGATGGTGACCGGGCGCTCGGTGTTGGGGCGCAGGGTCAGGCACGGTACGCCGAGCACCGTGGTCTCCTCCTGGACGCCACCCGAGTCGGTGACCACGGCGGTCGCGCCGCGAACCAGGCCGAGGAACTCGACGTACCCGAGCGGCTCGACGACCGAGATCCCGCCGTGCTCGAGCAGGCCCGCGGCCTCGAGGCCGGCGCGGCCGCGCGGGTGCAGCGGGAGGACGACCTCGAGCTGGTCGGCGACCGAGTGCAGTGTCTTGACCAGCGCCTGTGCGTCGGCGGCGGAGTCAACGTTGGCGGGACGGTGCAGGGTGGCCACGGCGTAGGCACCCTCGAGGTCGTGCTGCTCGCGCGCGGCGGCGACGTCGAAGCGGTCCAGGTTGGCCAGCAGGGTGTCGATCATCGGGTTGCCGACCAGGTGGATCTTGTCGGCGTGGACGCCCTCGTTGCCGAGGTGGGCGACCGCATCCGCGCTGGTGCACAGCAGTACGTCGGAGAGCCGGTCGGTCACCAGCCGGTTGACCTCCTCCGGCATCGTCGGGTCGAACGAGCGCAGCCCGGCCTCGACGTGCGCGACCGAGATGTGCAGCTTGGCGGCCACCAGCGCGGCGGCGAGCGTGGAGTTGACGTCGCCGTACACGACGACCAGCGCGGGTGGCGCCTCCAGGAACAGCGACTCCAGCGCGGTCATGATCGACCCGGTCTGCTGGGCGTGTGTCCCGGAACCGACGCCGAGGTTCACGTCCGGCTCGGGCAGGCCGAGCTGGCGGAAGAACACGTCCGACATCCGCTCGTCGTAGTGCTGCCCGGTGTGCACCAGGGTCTGCGGCACCCCACGGTCGGCCAGCGCCGCGATCACCGGCGCCGCCTTGGGGAAGTTCGGCCGCGCACCGGTCACGTGAAGCACGCCTGCAGCTGTCGCCGTACTGGTCGGCATCTCGAGAGCACCCTTTCGTCGTTTCAACGTAACTCTAGTAGATTACTGGAGAAACATTGAAACGGAGCCAGGAAGGAGCTGTCGATGCACGTCCTCATCGCCACCTCCGTCGCCCGCCGCCACCTCGGCCGCGGCCGTCAGCACGTGACCCTGATCGCCCTCCGCGCCCTCCCATCTGCAGTACGCCGCGCCGCCACCCGCCTCCCCGCCAACTGGCCGATCACGGCCCTCGCACTCGCCGCGTCCGGCCGCCGCGACGAAGCCCTCACCCACCTAGAGCAAGCACCCCCCACCAACCCCGTCATCGAAGCCGCCCTCCTCCTCGGCGCCCACAACCTCCCCACCCCCACCCACCGCCTAGCCGCCCTGGCCGCCTCCCGCCACGGCGAGCTCACCGAAGCCCTCATGCACGCCACCCCCGGCACCCCCCTCCACCGCCACCTAAAAGCAGACCTCGCCCTCCTCACGCCAGCAACAGAAGCCGGACGTGCCGGCGCCGGGGGCTCCGCGCCCTCGCCGGGCAGCGTCAAGGGGCTTGGCCGCGGCGGCCGGAGGAGCGCGCAACCAAAGGCAACGCCGCCCGGCCGACGCGCCGCCCCAGCGCCCGGCGAGGGCGCGGAGCCCCCGACACCGGCACACCCGCGACCCACCGTCCTCCACCTAACAACCAACGCCCTCCCAGAGACCGTCGCCGGCTACACCCTCAGAACTCACGGCATAGCCAAGGCCCAGAAGGAACAAGGCCTCGACGTCCACGTAGCAACCCGACTCGGCTTCCCCGTCACCAAGGGCCACCTGCGAGCCAGGGCCACCGAGACGATCGACGGAGTCGAGTACCACCGCCTCCTCGCCACCGTGCCGGCTCGCGCCGACAAGGCTCTGGCCAAGGACATCGAGCGGACGACCCGCCTCGTCGAACGGCTAAGCCCGGACGTCCTGCACGCCCACACCAACCACCTCAACGGTCAGGTCGCGCTGGCGGTGCGGGAGCGCACGGGCATCCCGGTCGTCTACGAGGTGCGCGGCTTTCTCGAGGAGACCCGGCGCAGCGCCGACGGACTCACGAGCGAGACCTACCTGCTCGCCCAGCAGGCCGAGACCTGGTGCATGCAGCAGGCCGACGCGGTGGTCACGCTCAGCCGGACGATGGCCGACGCCATCGTGGCCCGCGGGATCGACCCGGCCAAGATCACGGTCGTCCCGAACGGCGTACCCGACTCGCTGCTCGCAGGGGCCATGAGCCCGCAACTGCGCGGAAACGGGCCGCTCACCGCCGGTTTCGTCGGCACCCTCAACGACTACGAGGGCGTCGACGTGCTGATCCGCGCGGTCGCGAAGACCCACGACGTCCGGCTGTTGATCGTCGGCGACGGCCCGGCGCGGGCGTCCCTCGAGCAGCAAGCTGCGGGGATGCAGGTCACCTTCACCGGCCGGGTGGCGCCGAGCGAGGTGGCCGGGCGGTACGGCGAGATCGACGTGTTCTGCCTGCCGCGGCACGACCTGCCGGTGACCCGCCTGGTCCAGCCGCTGAAGCCGCTGGAGGCGATGGCGCTCGGCCGGCCGGTGATCGCGTCCGACCTGCCGCCGCTGCGGGAGATCGTCACCGACGAGACAGGCCGCCTGGTGCCGCCGGACGACGACGCCGCGCTCGCCGAGGCCCTCACCGACCTCGCCGACCAACCCGACGTACGCCACAGCCTCGGCGCCGCCGCCCGCGACTGGGTGGCCGCCAACCGCACCTGGTCCCGCGCGGCCAGCACCTATTCCGACCTCTACGCAGCACTCGCAACACAACCTGAAGTGGGAGAACCCGCATGACGAACCAAGACATCGACCTCGTCGTCCTCGGCCTCGGGTACGTCGGCCTGCCGCTCGCCCACGAGGCCACCCTCGCGGGGCTGCGCGTGGTCGGCCTCGACGTCAGCACCCGGGCCGTCGACGGCCTGAACGCCGGCCACTCCCACGTGGACGACCTCAGCGACGCCGACATCCAGGCGATGGTCGACGCCGGCTTCGTCGCGACCACCGACGAGAGCGTGCTGGCTCGGGCCGCGGTCGCAGTCGTGTGCGTGCCGACGCCACTCGGCGCGGGCGGTGGTCCGGACCTGGGCGCGGTCCGCAAGGCGATGTCGGCAGTGGCCCGGCACCTGCACGACGACCAGCTCGCGATCCTGGAGTCCACGACGTACCCCGGCACCACCGACGAGGTTGTCAGGCCGATCCTGGAGTCGGTCTCCGGCCTCACCGCCGGCAAGGACTTCCACCTCGCGTTCAGCCCGGAGCGGATCGACCCCGGCAACGCGGAGTACGGCCTCAAGAACACCCCGAAGGTCGTCGGCGGCCTGACCCCGGCCTGCACCGCGCGGGCGAGCGCGTTCTACGGCAAGTTCGTCAACACCGTCGTCGAGGCGGCCGGACCGGCCGAGGCCGAGACCGCGAAGCTGCTGGAGAACACCTACCGGCACATCAACATCGCGCTGGTCAACGAGATGGCGCGGTTCTGCCACGAGCTCGACATCGACCTGTGGGACGTCATCCGGTGCGCCAGCACCAAGCCGTTCGGCTTCCAGGCGTTCTACCCGGGTCCCGGCGTCGGCGGCCACTGCATCCCGATCGACCCGAACTACCTGTCCCACAACGTGCGCGCCAAGCTCGGCTACCCGTTCCGGTTCGTGGAGCTGGCCGAGGAGATCAACGCCACGATGCCGGCGTACGTCGCGCACCGGGCGCAGAACCTCCTCAATCAGGCCGGCAAGGCGACTTCACGGGCCGACGTACTGTTGCTCGGCGTGACGTACAAGCCCGACATCGCCGACCAGCGTGAGTCGCCTGCGGTGCCCCTGGCCCGCCAGCTCTCGCTGCTCGGCGCCACCGTCAGCTACCACGACCCGCGGGTCCCGGAGTGGCACGCCGGCGTCCCGGTGACGCGGGTCGACGACCTGGCCGCCGGCATCGCCGACGCGGACCTGGTGATCCTGGTCCAGAACCACAAGGAGTACGACGCCGACGCGCTCGCCGCCGACGCCTCGCTGTTCCTGGACACTCGCGGCGTGACCACCGGCGCGGAGGCCAGTCGCTTATGAGCGCCCCTTCGCCGAGTGCTCCGCTGGTTGAGGAGGTTGCGCAGCAACCGTCTCGAAACCAAGGAGCGGCCGCGCTTGCCGCTCAGCACGGCCTGACCAGGATCGGCGGGCGGCCCCGGCTCTCGGCGTACCTCAAGGACCTGTGGCAGCGCCGCCACTTCGCGCTGAAGCTCGGCAGCTCGCGCGCCTACGCGCGCAACCAGGACAGCTTCCTCGGCCAGCTGTGGGCGGTACTGACGCCGCTGCTGTGGGCAGGGGTCTACCTGTTCGTGTTCGGCGTACTGCTGAAGACCGACCGCGGCGTCGAGAACTTCGCCGGCTTCCTGGTGATCGGGGTGTTCCTGTTCCGGTTCACCGCGTCCTCGATCTCGGCCGGCGCGAAGGCGATCACCGGCAACAGCTCGCTGATCTCCTCGCTGCAGTTCCCGCGGGCGCTGCTGCCGATCGCGGTGGTGGTCGCGGAGTTCGTCGCGCTGCTGCCGGAGCTGGTGGTGCTGGCCGCGTTGGTGCTGGTCACCGGCGAGCCGGTCCGCGTCCAGTGGCTGCTGTTGCTGGTCGCGGTCGGGCTGCAGCTGCTGTTCAGCCTCGGCGTCGCGTTCATCGTGGCGCGGGCGGTCGCGGAGATCCGCGACGTCGGCAACCTGATCCCGTTCGTCATCCGGGCGCTGATGTACGTCTCCGGTGTCTTCTTCTCGATCGACCACTATGCGGGTGGCGGCCTGCTCGGCGACATCCTCACCCACAACCCGATGGCGATCTACCTGGAGCTCGGCCGCGCGTCGCTGCTCGAGGGACAGTCGGTCGGACTCGACATCTGGGCGTGGGGCGCCGGCTTCGCGGTGGTCACGCTGGTCGGCGGGTTCCTCTACTTCTGGCACGGAGAGGAGAAGTACGGCCGTGTCTGACGCTGACGCCGGACTCTCGCTGATCGTGGATGACGTCCACGTCAAGTACCGCACGTACGGCGGTCGTCGCCGTACCGCCGACTCCGGGCCGCCGACCCGGCGCTCCCGGCTGGCCCAGCACGTCGGCGCGGTCGACTCCGTGCACGCCGTCCGCGGGGTCAGCTTCACCGCCGAGCACGGCGAGTCGATCGGGCTGATCGGCCACAACGGCTCCGGCAAGTCCACGCTGCTGCGCGCGATCGCGGGCGCCGTACCCACGGCCGGCGGCGCCGTCTACACCTCCGGCACCGCCTCGCTCCTCGGCGTCAGCGGCGCGCTGATGAAGAACCTCAGCGGCGAGCGCAACGTGACGCTCGGCGCGCTCGCCCTTGGGCTGACGCCGGCGCAGGTCGACGAGCAGCGCGACGAGATCATCGAGTTCGCGGGCATCGGCGAGTTCGCCGACCTGCCGATGAAGGCCTACTCGTCGGGCATGTCGGCGCGGCTGCGGTTCGCGATCTCGACGGCCGCCCGGCCCGACATCCTGATGATCGACGAGGCGCTGGCCACCGGCGACGCGGCGTTCAAGAAGCGCAGCCAGCAGCGGATCGACGAGATCCGCGAGCACGCCGGCACCGTGCTGCTGGTCAGCCACTCGATGTCGACCATCCGCCGCTCCTGCGACCGCGCGCTGTGGATGGACCACGGCCGGCTGCTGCAGGACGGGCCGGTCGACGAGGTCGTCGACTCCTACCTCGAGTCGCAGGCGTAGGTGTCGATGCGGGCGCTCGTCGTCACCGTCGTCCACCACCCGGACGACGCCCGGATCCGGCACCGCCAGATCGCCGCGCTGCTGGCGGCCGGGTGGACGGTCACCTACGCGGCGCCGTGCACGGCGTACGGCGTGACGCCCGTGCGCGGCGGCGGTCTGACGACCGTGGACCTACCGCGCGCGTCCGGACGGCGGCGGACCGCCGCGCTCCGGGCGGCCCGCGGGCTGATCGCGGCCCAGGCGGCCGACCACGACGTCGTACTCCTGCACGACCCGGAGCTGCTGCTGGTCGCCGGCGCGGCCGCGGGTACGCCGGTGGTGTGGGACGTCCACGAGGACACCGCGGCCGCCGTGTCGATGAAGCCGTGGCTGCCGTCGCTGCTGGCACGGCCGGCGAACGCGGCGGTCCGGTCGGTCGAGCGGGCCGCCGAGGGGCGGGCCGGGCTGCTGCTGGCCGAGGACGCCTACCGGTTCCGGTTCCGGCACGCGCACCCCGTCGTACCCAACACCGCGCTGGTGCCCGCGACCGTGCCGCCGCCGGACCACCCACGCGTGGTGTACGTCGGCCACCTCACCCGAGCCCGCGGCGTGGTCGAGATGATCGACCTCGGCCGGCGGCTGGCCGGCAGCGGCCTGCGAGTCGAGCTGATCGGGCACGCCGACGAGTCGTCCACCGAACTGCTGCGCGCTGCCGACCACGAGGGCGTGGTGACCTGGCACGGCTTCCTGCCGCTCGCCTCCGCCATGGAGCGGGTCACGGGCTCGCTCGCCGGGCTGTCACTGCTGCACGACGAGCCGAACTACCGGCACTCCCGGCCGACCAAGGTGATCGAGTACCTCGCCCAAGGCGTCCCCGTGATCACGACTCCCCTGCCGCTGGCGCGGCATCTTGTGGCGGAGTCCGGCGGCGGGCTGGTCGTCGGCTTCGGCTCGTCGTACGCCGCCGCCTCGGCCGTGCGCACCCTGTGGCAGCACACCGACCAGCGGCACGCCATGGGTGCCGCCGGCCACGCGTATGCCCGCCGCCATCTCGACTGGTCGGTGCACGCCCCGGGCTTCGTCGAGGCGCTCACCTCCTACGCCCGTCCCGTCAGCAGGCCTTGACCCACGAGCACTCGACGTCGGCGCCGCCCTCGTCGCCGCTGCGGCTGCGCTTCGGCGTGACCGCCTCCGGTGTCCCGTCCTGGGTGTACGACGCCAGCGTGACCGCCACGGCGTCCTCGACCGGGCGCGGGGTGGTGAGGTAGTTGTTCGAGATCATCGAGAACACCAGCTCCCGGCCGTCGGCGTCGGTGACGTAGCCCGACAGCGCGGTGACGCCGGTAAGCGAGCCGGTCTTGGCGTGCACGTTGTTGGCCGCCGGGGTGTTGAGCATCCGGGCGCGCAGGGTGCCGCCGACGAACCGGTTCGGGTTGCCCGCGATCGGAAGCGCGTTGTACCACTGCTCGAACCACGGCTCCTTGGCGGCGGCCACCAGCACGTCGGAGACGGCGTCGGCGGTGAGGTTGTTCTTGCGGGTCAGCCCGGAGCCGTCGGACAGCCGGATGGTCGCGGTGTCCGCGCCTGCGCTCTTCGCGTGCGCCGCGATCACGCCGAGCCCGGCCGGCCAGGTCCCGGCGCCCGCCTTCTCCTTGCCGAGGGTCTTGGTCAGCGTCTCGGCGTGCAGGTTGTTGGACAGCTTCAGGAACGGCGTCATCAGCTCGCCGAGCGGCATCGACTCGTCGCGCGCCAGCCGCTGGGCGTCGGCCGGGGTGACGCCGGTGGTGACCCGGCCGCCGAGCCGGATGCCGGCCTCCTTCAGGGCGCGCTTGAACAGGTCGGCGGCGTACCTGGTCGGCTCCCAGACGGTCTCCCAGGACGTGCTGGTCGCGCCGCCGGCCGGAACCGAGCCGCTGACCAGGATCCGGTTGGTGCCGTGCTCCCGCTCGATGCGCAGCGTGCTCGCCGAGCCGGGCGCGCCGGTGGCGACGGTGCCGACCAGACGCACCACGCTGGTCTTGGGTACGACGGTGAGCGTGGCCGCCTCCCCCACGGCGGCGCCGGGCTTGGTCTGCACCATCACGGTGCCGCTGTCGTAGTCGGTGTTCGGCGCGGCGGTCAGTGCGGAGACCTGCGCGGCGTACAGCTCCTGCTCGTCGTCCCACGCCCAGCTGTCGCCCAGCCGCACCGAGTCGAAGTAGCTGTCGTCGGCGACCAGGTCGCCGGTGACCCGCCGTACTCCCGCCGTCTTCAGGTCGGTGGCCAACTTGCCGTAGTCGGCCGCCAGCGTCGTCGGGTCGCCGAAGCCCTTGAGGTAGAGGTCGCCGCCGATCACGCCGTCCTGGACCGGCGCCGTGGCCAGCGCGTCGGTGTGGAAGCGGAAGTCCGCACCCAGCTGCTCCATCGCGGCCGCCGAGGTCAGCAGCTTCATGTTGGACGCCGGCAGCAGCCGGTTCTTGCTGTTGCGGTCGTAGAGAACGTCGCCGGTGTTTGCGTCCCGCACCACCAGGCCCACCTGGGACCCGTCGTACCGCGGGTCGGCGAGCAGGGCGTCCAGCTGCTTGGTCAGCCCGTCCTCGGCTGCGGAGGCTCGGTCTGGGGCCGGACTGAAGCCGGGTACGACGAGGCCCGCGGTCGCGAGCGCTGCGGCGGCAATGGCAAGGGAGGTACGGCGTGGGTGATTCACTGCAAGGGCTCCTCGTGGGTGGAAGAGATGGCGTAGCGAGACTGACAGGCCCGCTTTACCTTGCTATGACTCGCCCCGCGATGAGTCGGTTGGTTGTCTGCCGCTACTTCTTGAGATCCGGGCTCGTCCGGCCGCCGCGAACCTGCAGCGTCAGGAAGCGCCAGGCGATCAGCACGAACAGGACCGCGAAGTAGACCATGGTCCCGGTCGGCACGAACGCGTCGACCGCGAAGATGCACAGCGCGGTTGCCACGAACGCCGCCACCCCCACCGCGAACGGCCGGGCCTTCCCCGTCGTCGCCTTCCGCACCGTCCACATCGCAAACGCGACCAGCACGAACGTCGCCGCCGCCTCGGTCGGCTCCCGGCCCACCCACCACCCCCATGCCCCCGCGAGCAGCGGGAGTCCGACGTACGCCGCCACCTGCTGCCACCGGGTCCGCGTCATCGACGCCTGCGCCCGCGCCTGCTGCAGCTGGTCGGCGGTCTGCGTGAGCTGCGCCGCCAGGCCGTCCATCTGCTTCTTGGCGTCCTCGAGGCTCGTCGGCGTGGTCACCTCGACCTCGGTACGCCGCCCCTCGGCACGCACGCCCGCATCGGCCAGCGTCCGCCCCGCATGCTCCGTGAGTCCCGCCGCCTGCCGGTCGATGTGTTGGCGTCGCTCCTCGGTCGCCTTCACCTGAGCCGCCGCCGCCTCGCGGTCCTTGATCAGCCGGCCGGCCATCTGGTCCTGCTCCTGACGCGCACCCGCGCGCGCCTTCGCGACCTCGCCCAGCGCCGCGGCGTACTCCTGCCAGGCAGTCACCGGCCCACCGCCGCCACCACTCGGTCGACATCTCCCTGCACCAGCGGCGCGAACGGCACCACGACCACCGGCTCCGGCGAGATCCCGTCCCAGAGCAACGCGCGGTTCGACTCCGAGGCCCAGCTCACGAGCGGACCGCAGACGGTGCGGACGCCGTCGACGGGATGCCGGAGGAAGGCGTAAGCCGAGACGTTCGACCGCTCCCAGCCCAGGTGGTCGTCGACGACGTGCAGCCGGTTCCACCAGGCGAAGGTCACGATGCCGACCGACGGCCCGTCGCTCATCACCTCGGCCAGCGACTCGGACGCGCGGGGCGCGAACTCGATGTCGGCCTTCATCCGCGGCACCAGATGCATGCCGATGCCCAGCACGTAGGTCAGCTCGATGCCGGCGCCGCCGTCGACGACCTGCCGGAGCTCATGGATCTTGGCCAGGATCTTCTCGGGCTGGTCGACCAGCTCCACGTCGCAGCCGATGCCGATCAGGCTCTGCACGAGTGCGGCCTTGCCCTCGCCGGTCGAGCGGTCGGCGGCGGTGCCGTCGAGTACGACGAACCGCGGCCGCCGCGACTGCTGGGCGGCAGCCGAGATCGCCATGCCGGACAGCACCCCGATCGCGTCCATCGCACCGTCGCCGAGCACGATCACGCCAGAACCCGGGTCCTCTCTGACCTGCACCGCACGCGGCGTCTCGTCGACCGCGATCGGCAGTCCGGCCCAGGCCTCCACCACGGCTCCAGCCGCTGGTGGCTGGCTCGTGAGGGTGTCGCCGAGGTCCGCCGACTCGCCGACGTGGAACACCCTCGGCGGGACGACCGGCCCGGCCGCCCGCGCCCGGGCATGCAGCTTGTTCCGGAGCTCGGCCAGGGTGTCCGGCGGCGCGAAGCTCACCAGCACCCGCTGGTTGTCCTCCGGCGACCCGAAGTTCGCGTTGAGGATCGCCTCACCGCGGAACTGCAGGTCGGCGGCCGCTGTGTTGCCGGAACGGAGCACCGACTGCGAGTCGGACTGGGTGCTCTTGAGCGCGATCCGGTACGGCACCTGACCGAAGATCGAGTCCCGGCGGTAGGCGATGCCACTCATGCCCTCGATCGTCTGCGTCGCCAGGACCAGGTGCACGCCGTACGCACGGCCCTGCCGCATCAGCTTCTCGATCAGCCGCACGGCCTCGTCGGCGATGTCGTCGTCCTCCTCCATGAGCACCTGGAACTCGTCGAGGACGACCAGGATCCGCGGCGGGCGATCCGGATCGTTGGCGAGCTGAGCCAGGTCCGTGACGTTGCCGCGCTCCTTGAAGAAGGTGCTGCGCCGGCCGAGCTCGGTGTTGAGGTGCCGGAGAACGGCGAGGCCGAATGCCCGGTCACTGTGGACGCCGAGCACCTTCACGTGCGGCAGCCAGTGGGCGCGGCCGTGGGCGGGACCCAGCCCGGCGAACTCGACGCCGTGCTTGAAGTCCAGGAGGTACATCTCCAGGTCGCGCGGGGAGTAACGCACCGCCAGCCCGTGGATCATCACCAGCAGCAGGTTGGACTTGCCCTGGCCGGCGGCACCGCCGATCAGGATGTGCGGGAGGGCGGGGTTGCCGGTGCGCAGCCGGAGCCTGGCCGGTGTCCGGTCGTCGTACCCGATGATCGTGCTCAGCTCGTCGCGCGCGGGCTGCCACCACTCCGAGTCGTCCGGCAGCGTGCTGGCGAAGTCGATGGTGGGGAGTACGGCGCCGTCGGCGAGGTCGGTGACGATGCTGACGATGTCGGACGTCGTCGTGGCGTCGAACGGAGGGTCGAGCCGGACCGAGATGCCGGGGAAGTGACTGAAGGTGGCGCGCTCGCCCGTGACCTCGACCCGCGCCAGGTGATCCACGAGTTGCTCGGGCCGCACTCCCGATGCCGGCGCGATCTTCTGGTCGGCGTGGACCAGGAAGACGATGCCGCGATCCGCTGCGGTCGCCGCGAGCCGGAGCAGGTCGCGCTGGCTGGCCTCGTCGATGCCGGAGGGATAGTCGAACAGCGCCACGATCCGGTACGGGTCCTTGACCGCCGCGCCGCTGTCGAGCAGCTGCTCGAACCGCCGATAGCCGAGCTGCGTCATCCGCCCCGCCCGCTCCGAGGAGAGCTCGACCAGGCTCGAGAGCACGTCGCGGAACTGGTCGACGGTGTTGACCGACCTCGGCACGATCTGCGGGTACTTCGACGTGATCTGCCGGAGCAGCCCCATCGCACCTGTCAGGCGCGGGTCGAAGGAGTCGACGCGCAGCCGGAACGGCGGCGCGGTCGCGACCAGCCGCAGGGCCAGTGACTGGACCAGGCGGTGGCCCGACGACGGCGTGTCGGCGAGCACCTGCCAGCCGTTGGTGCCCAGCAGGGGTGCAATGACCGGTACCGATCCCGTCCCTTGCTCCAGGTCGCCGAGCCGGACGTACGGTCCCACACCGGCGCCGACGTACTCGCGGGACCTCCAGCCGGGCGCGGCCGGTGGCTCACCCGCGAGTCCCGGCGCCAGCTGGGCCGCCAGGCGTACGGCGTCCGGCGCGATCCGGCTGGCCGCTGCAGCGGCTGCGACGTCCGCGTTAGGCGCCTTGGCCATCCGACCGCCCTCGACCTGGCGCTGCGCGTCGAGGGCCTCTTGGTGCTGTTCCTCGGCGAGATCGCGGGCGTCGGCGCCGAGCCTGTCGACCGCGGCCGCGAGTCCCCGCAGCCGCGCCTCCAGAGCGGCCACACTCATGCGTTCCGCCACGTCCACCCCTCGCTACCAGGATCCAGCCGCACCGAATATGGCACAGAGCCGATCACTCGGAAGGAACTGGTGTCAGCCCCGCCGCCCTGATCCCCTCGATGAGCTCGGTGCGCCATTGCGCCAGTTCAGCGTCCGACGGCGGGTTCCCGTCCGGATAGGTGACGTCGAGGAACCAGGGCCGACCGTCTGCACGACACAAGGTCACCTCGGTCGCGTCGGCGCCATCACCCTTGAGGTCCTTGTATCCGAACTCAGCGTCCCAGTCATCGGTAAGGCGTCCTTCCGGCTCGAGCCCCAGAGCCTCCCGAAGCCGATCGAGACTGCTTTGGGTCAGTGGCTCTTGGATACTCACCGTAAAGGCCGTGGACGATGCCATTCTCAGTTGTTCCTCTCGATTACCCAATCAGTCGACTTGAAGTGTGACGAGATCTGGGGCGAGTTGTCGGGCGGCCCCGAAGATCTGAACAGTGCTGGCGCTACCGGACGTCCGAGGCGCCTGCCCTCGCGTCTAGCCCACCTCTTCAGGGCCGGGAACGCCTTGCGAAAGGCCCGCTTGTTCACGAATCCAAACTGCTGGCTCTCAAAGGGTCCCGAGATGTCTCCGAATATCCACTTCTTCTGGCACTTCTGAACCATCACGTCGGAGGAGATCTGAACGTCGTAGTCGCTGGGATCACGGTCAAGCCCCAGCTTGTGGTGGGAGTCGAACGGCCTGCGTAGCGGTCGATCGGAACTACCACCGAACCAATCCATCAGTCCCTTCAGCGCCCTGCTCTTGTCGATCCTCTCCTTGGTGGCGACCTCGTCCGGCAGGTTCGCGACGTCCTCTTCGGTCCACAGGTGCTTGTGTCTGCCTGAGAAGAAGTAAGCGGCCGATCCCTGGAGACGGATGTCGACCTGGTCAGGTGAGACTCCGTCCTCCTCGAGTGCGGCATACAGGCCGGCCTTGAACTGGTCGTAGTCCTCCGGCGTCATGCCGAGAGGCGCCTCTCGCATCTTCCACCACCTCGCTTGCTGCGCGGTCAGGCCAACGAAGTTGGCGTCAGTCGGAGTGAGCCGACGACCGCTGTCATCGGCAGGCAGCAGCGCGGCGGTCTCCTGCCAGGGCACGTCCGGCTTGTTCACCACGCCGTTCGAGGCAGCCGAGCCAGGCGGGCTGGACCCGCCTACGCTTTTCCCCCGTCGCCGGCCCCCCGGGCCTCGCCGATGACCTCGTCGTTGCGCTGGACGGCGGCGCTGACCGCGCCGATCACGCCTGGCAGCGGCTTCTTGATGTCTTCCAGCAGCGCCAGCAACGGACCGGGCTGGGAGCCCTTCAGGACCGTCGCGACCGCGGACTGCAGCCCGTCGACCTGATTGGAGACGCCTTGCAGGCGCCCGGGGATGTCACCGATCTGCTTCCCGGCCGGCTCGAGGTCGGACACGACATCGTCACCCGTCGGGTCCTTCGGCACCGTCGCCACCCGCGCCGCGGCCTCGCCGAGCGTCTTCTGTTCGGCGACGAGCGCCTGGCCGATCTTGCCCAGGCTTTGGACGACGTCGCCGATCCCCCGCGCCATCCGCGTCAGGCCGGTCTTGCCGAGCCGCTGCTCAACCTGCCGAGCATGATGACGCGCGCGCTGGACCGCGCCAGTGGCCGCATCCAAACCCGACGCGCCTTCCTTCAACGCGTCTACGACCTTCGCAACCTCGGCCACGGCAGCTCACCCCGAAATCCTCGTCAATCCTGGACAGATCCGACACTAACGGAGTACGCCGACAGCGCGCAGCAGCCATCCACAGGCACGGACCTCAGCTCTCCCTTCGGCCCCGCCACGTCATCAGCTGCTGGCAGAGCTCGGCCTGCTCGACGGCGTCGTCGAGGGCGTTGTGGGTATGCGGGCGCTTGGACAGCAGGTGCTTGGGCATGTACCGCTTGGTCGACCGCGACAGCACGGCGCCGGACTTCACGGAGTACATCGTCTTCATGTCCAGGCAGCGGGAGTGGCCGAACGGCGAGCCGGTCGCGGCGTACCGGATGAAGTACCAGTACATCCACATCCAGTCGAAGCTCAGCGGGTAGGCGACGAAGACCGGCATCGCGTCCAGCTCGCTACCCACGCCCCTGACCCAGGCCGCAGCCTCGGTCATCGCCTCGGCCGGGTCCCGGCCGTCGCGGAGGAGTACGTCGCGGTCCAGGCCGCTCACAGCCAGCGCCTTCGGGTCGAACCGGTCGCCGATCGGCCGTAGCTCGGCGTAGAACGTCTCCTCATCCGGGTCGGTCGCCCGGAACTCGCTCCCGTCGTACACGCCGGCGACCGCCAGCCCGAAGCTGAGCATCGAGTAGTCGCCTGGGATCGGGCCGTCGGCCTCGATGTCCACCGAGATCAGTACGTCAGGTCTTGCCAATTTCGATATCCCTTCGACTTGTCATGAACAAAGTCGGCCAGGATCACTCATGCCGGCAAACCACGTCAACCTATTTAGAAGCGCCGCGCCGTGACCTGACGCGCGAGCTCCTCGCTCATGGGCTCGTAGTGGGCGAAGGTCCGGGTGAAGGTGCCGGACCCATGGGTCGCCGAGCGCAGGTCGATGGCGTACCGGCCTAGCTCGGTCTGCGGCACCAGCGCACGTACGACGGTCCGGTCGGCCCCGAGCTTGTCGGTGCCGAGCAGGCGGCCGTGGCGCGCCGACAGGTCGCTCATGACGGTGCCGACCAGGTCGTCGCCGACCAGCACGGCCACCTCGTCGTACGGCTCCAACATCGTGACCGCACCGTCGGCCGCCGCCTCACGCAGCGCGAGCGCGCCGGCGTTCTGGAACGCCATGTCCGAGGAGTCGACGCTGTGCGCCTTGCCGCCGACCAGCGTCACCCGGAGATCGACCACGGGGTATCCGTTGCGCACGCCGCGCTCCATCTGCGTGCGCACGCCCTTCTCGACGCTCGGGATGAACTGCCGGGGTACGGCGCCGCCCACGACCTGGTCGACGAACTCGAACCCGCCGCCCTCCGGCAGCGGTTCCACGATGATGTCGCAGATGGCGTACTGACCATGCCCGCCGGACTGCTTGACGTGCCGCCCGTGGCCGGTGCAGCGCTGCCCGAACGTCTCGCGCAGGGGTACGACGAGCTCGCGCTGCTCGACCGTCACGCCGAACCGGCCGCTCAGCCGACCGAGCGCCACGTCGGCGTGCGCCTCGCCCATCACCCACAGCACCAGCTGCTTGGTCTCGGCGTTGTTGTCAACGCGGAGGCTGGGGTCCTCGGCGGCGAGCCGGGCCAGCGCCTGCGGTAGCCGGTCCTCGTCGGACTTGGTCGCCGCCTCGATCGCCACCGGCAGCAGCGGCTCGGGCACGTTCCAGGGCTTCATCACTCGCGGCGCATCGGCCGTCGAGAGGGTGTCGCCGGTCTCGGCGCGCGACAGCCGGCCGACCGCGCCGATATCGCCGGCGAGCACTCGCCCGGCGGGGACCTGATGTGCGCCGAACGGATAGCCGAGGGTGCCGATCCGCTCGTCCTCGTCGTGGTCGGCATGGCCGGCGTCGTCGCCGAAGAACGACGCGAAGTGCCCGGATACATGGACCGTCGAGTCGGGGACCAGCGTTCCGGAGAACACCCGCACCACGCTCACTCGACCGACGTACGGGTCGCTGGTGGTCTTGACGACCTCGGCGACCAGGTCGCCACCGGCTTCGCACGTCGCGTGGCCGGAGGCCGCGCCGGCCGGGGTGAACACCTCCGGTGGCGGGTGCTCCGAGGGAGCCGGGAACCCGCGCTCGAACAGGTCGAGCAGCTCCCCGCAGCCCACGCCGGTTGCGGCGCACACCGGCAGCACTGGGAAGAACGTCGCCCGGGCCACCGCCTTCTCGAGGTCGACGACCAGCAGGTCCTCGTCGATCTTCTCGCCGGCGACGTACCGGTCCATCAGCGTCTCGTCCTCGGACTCCTCGATGATGCCCTCGACCAACTCGGCCCGCCGCTCGTCGTCGCTTGCCACGGTGAGCAGCGACTCGAGCTCGGCGCCGCCCGCGAGCGGTACCGACACCGCCAGCACCCTGTCGCCGAACGCCGCTCGCGCCGCCGCCAGCACGCCGCCGAAGTCGGCCCGGGCGTGGTCGAGCTTGGTAACCGCCACCGCCCGCGGCATGCCGACCTCGCCGCATTCGCGCCACAGCTGGCTGGTCGCGTCATCGACGGTCTCGTTGGCCCCCATCACGAACAGCGCGGAGTCCGCGGCCCGAAGCCCGGCGCGCACCTCGCCCACGAAGTCGGCGTACCCCGGGGTGTCGATCAGGTTGACCTTGATCCCGCGGTACGCCACAGGGGCGACCGCGAGCGAGATCGACCGGCCGTGGGCCGCCTCGTCCTTGTCGGAGTCACACACGGTCGTGCCGTCGACGACCGAGCCCGCCCGGCCGATCGCTCCGGACGCCGCCAGCAGCGCCTCGACCAGCGACGTCTTGCCCGACTGGCTGGGGCCGACCAGGACGATGTTGCGTATCCGGCTGCTGTCGGACACGTCCAGGTCATGAGCGGTGGCTTTCCGTCCCTTCTCCGCCATGTAATCAACCAACATCGTTCTGGCGGGCGGCACAAGGGAAACCTAGATAGCGAAGGCCGCGGCCCTTCCGGACCGCGGCCTCCTTGATGCTTAGGGAGCGACTCAGTCGTCGGATTCGGCGTCTTCGGACGGCGTACGACGCGGGCGCCCGCGGCCTTCGCTGCGGAACTCACCGCGCGGGCCCTCGCCGCGACGGCCGTGCCGGCGCGGGCCGTTCCGCCGGGGACCGCGGCGGGACTCGCCGTCGCGCTCGCCCCAGAGCTCACGCAGGGAGCTGCCGTCGCTCGCGCGCTTCCAGACGCGCCAGCCGTTGACCTCGTAGCCGGCCAGGTACTTCGCAGCCGCGGACGGGCTGTCGGCGACGTACCCGTCGTCGAGGTGGAGGCGGCCGTCCTCGCCGATGCGCGCGGTGTGCTGGGTGCCGCTGTTGCGACGATCCCAGACCAGCTGCTCATCCTGCTCGAGGAGGCCGTCGTGGATCATTCGAGCGAGCCGCCGGCTCGCCCCTTCGCCCTCACCGCGTCGTGGGCGGTTGGCGGTCGTGCGCGGCGCGGGCTCGAGTTCGAGGATCCGGCGGAGCACGGTGTTCGGAGTGTCGACAAATGCCTCGGCCCGCGCCTGCAACAGCGCGTAGACCTCGTCGTCGACTCGGATCGTGGGACACATAGTGATGCCTTTCGTTGTTCTGTCCTTTCGTCAAGCGATCTGTCTGTGGATCGCTACACGCACAGTGTGACAGACAGACAGATTAAATGGCAAGTACAGCGTGACGCGGTCGCGCCGTGCCGCGTTGTCCCGGCACCACCACACACCGAGGGACTGCCATGAACCACCGCCTCGCACTGACCGCCGCTGCCGCACTCGCCGCCACGCTGCTCGCCGTACCCGCTCCGACAACCGCCCAGCCAGCACCTGCGGCCGCAGGCCACACGGTTCGGCACGGCTGCGTCACCAGCCGCCCCGAGCCGGGCACGACCGCGCCGGTCCAGATCTGCTACTCGCTGTTCCGGCCGGCGAGCGCAACCGCCACGCACCAGGTCCCGATGATCCTCGAAGGCCACGGCTGGGGCGGCCAGCGCACTCGCGACGCGGCCGCGTTCCGCCGCTACCTCGACCGCGGGTACGGCGTGCTCTCCTTCGACCAGCGCGCCTGGGGTGAGAGCGGCGGTAAGGCGCACCTGCAGAACCCGCACATCGAAGGCCACGACCTCCTCAAGCTGGTCCGCCTGATCAGCAAGCTGACCTGGGTCCGGCAGGACGGTCCCGGCGACCCACGGCTCGGCGCGATCGGTGGCAGCTACGGCGGCGGCCACCAGTTCCTCGGCGCGTTCCGCCACCTGATGTCGCGCGGCAAGCCGGTCTTCGACGCGCTCGCCCCCGAGATCACCTGGTGGGACCTCAACGACACCCTGGCTCCGG
This sequence comes from Nocardioides speluncae, assembly GCF_003121585.1. Classification (GTDB taxonomy): domain Bacteria; phylum Actinomycetota; class Actinomycetes; order Propionibacteriales; family Nocardioidaceae; genus Nocardioides; species Nocardioides speluncae. The sequence continues at coordinate 23,614 of NZ_QEOO01000007.1, read as the reverse complement.
ATGGCGTCGCCCGCTCGGAGTGGGTCGCCGCGCTGACCGCGGTCTCCCTGACCAGTGACGCACTGCAGCCGAAGGTGCTGGCCTCGGTCGCCGAGGGCTTGGCCACCAACCGCTGGCCCGACGGCTCCATCCCCGGCACCCTCGACGTGACCGCCTTCATGGAGAAGAACGGACCGCGCTGGCACGCAAGCCAGGGCCGCCTGCTAGACATCCCGGTGCTGTTCCACCAGGGCTCCACCGACACCCTGTTCCCGTTGGAGCAGGGCCTGAAGAACTGGTCCGGCGCGCTCACTGCCAAGGCGCGCCGACAGAGCATCTTCGTCGGCTTCAACGGCGGGCACGTGCTGCCGCCGATCTTCCCGCCCCGCACCCATCCCGCCGGCGACCCGTGCACGAAGCGGCTCGGCGGCGGCGACTTCACCGCCCTCGCGCTGCGCTTCTTCGACGAGAAGCTCCGCGGCCGGTCGACCGGACTGCACGGTTACGGCAAGGTCCACCTGTCGACGCCGGCCAACGCGTGTACGACGGTCCGGTCGGCGGCCGCGGACGCGGCGTACCGCGTGGGCCAGGTGGTCTCCCCGACCACGGCCGGCGTACCGCTGAACACGCTGGTCGCGAAGGGGCCGATCCGGATCGCCGGCAGGCCCTACCTCACCGGCAACGTGACCGCGGTCGGGCTCGACAGCCGCGCCTTCTACGGCCTGGCCGTCGGCACCAGCCCGCTGGACGCGCAGCTGGTCCAGGCCAACGTGCTGCCGGTCAGCGAACCGACGCCGGTCGTCGGCGCCGCCCGGCGGGTAGCGCTGCCGGCGGTCGCGATCGACGTACCCGCCGGCCAGTCGCTCTACCTGCTGGTCACGCCGGTCCACGACACGTTCGTCGCGTCCGGCAGCCGGCTGCCCGGCGTGATCACGATCGATGACACGGTCGTGCACCTGCCGGTCGTGGGGAACTAGCGCCCTACGACGAGACGATGTGCGCGTCCGGGCCCGGGAACGTCAGCCCTTCGTGGCCGTCGGACCACTTCACGACGTACGGCGGCCGCCCGTCCGCGCCGCGCACCTCCAGCACCTCGCCCTCGCGCCGGGGCGCGTCGACCTTGGCGCTCTCGACAACGAGCTTGTCGCCTACCTTGGCCTGCATCTCACCACCTCCGCACCCCACGATCCTCCGGCCCACTTACCGTCCACAAGATCGCAGCGCCGTTCTTTTCCACAGGTACGGAAGTGGTGCTGGTGCCCTACGATGGCCGGACCTAGCGTCGCGGCATGGACACGATGACGCCACGAGAACTCACCCGTAAGGTGCGGCAGTTGGACGACGATGTGAAGGCCATCTACGACCTACTGCTGAGCCTCGACGCCAAGGTCCTCGCCCTGACCAAGCGCGTCGACAAGCACGACATCCGATTCGATGCCCTCGACGCACGATTCGACGCCGTCGACGGACGGTTGGAGACCATGGACGGCAAGATCGATCAGGTCCTCGAGGTCCTGGGCGCACGCTGAGCGCGATGGCGCCAGCGAGCCTCTGCCGCGCAGGCTCGGCACAAGGCAGGCTGTGGGCGTGCACTTCGTCGGCATCGACCTAGCCTGGGGCAGCAAGCGACCCACCGGCCTTGCCGTGCTGACCGGCAAGGGCCAGCTGGTCCACCTGTCGGCAGCCACGACCGACGAGTCGATCACGACTGCGCTCGCGCCGTACACGGCCGGCCGGTGCCTGGTCGCGATCGACGCCCCGCTGATCGTCACCAACCCGTCCGGCAACCGGCCGGCAGAGCGCGCCCTGAACCGCGACTTCGCCAAGTACGACGCCGGCGCCCATCCGTCGAACACTGCCAAGCCGGAGTTCAGCGGCACCCCGCGCGGCGCCGTGCTGGCGGCGGCGCTCGACCTCGACATCGACCCGGCATCGACCGTCAAGCGCCGGGCGATCGAGGTCTACCCGCACCCGGCGACGGTCTCGCTGTTCCGGCTCGGCCGGACCTTGAAGTACAAGCAGAAGCCCGGCCGGCCGCTCCCCCAGCTCAAGGCGGAGCTGCTGCGGCTGATGCGACTGCTCGAGGGCCTGACCGATGCCAGCCCGGCGATCCACCTCGGCGAGAGCGAGGCCTGGCGCGAGCTCGCCGAACAGGTCGAGGACGCCGCTCGGAAGGCTGACCTGCGCCGGGCCGAGGACCAGGTCGATGCGGTGGTCTGTGCCTACGTCGCGATGTACGCCGCCCGCCGGCCGGAGCTGACCACGACGTACGGCGACCTTGCGGAGGGCTACATCGTCACCCCGACGCTGCCCGCCGATCACGCCCCCGCGGCCCGCGAGCGGGCACCGGAGCCGACCGAGGCCGCGCGACAGAGCGACCCGGTCGCCAGCGCGGTCCGGGAGTACGCCGCGAAGCAGCCGGACCTGGTCGAGGTCACCGACGGCTTCATCGCGATGGTGACCGGGCTGCTCGACGACGCCGGCATCAACTACCTGAGTGTCACCGGACGGGCCAAGAGCGTCGCCTCGTTCGCCGGGAAGGCGGGCCGGCGCCGGGCCGACGGCCGGCCGCTGTACGCCGACCCGCTGACCGAGATCACCGACGCGGTCGGCGTCCGGGTGATCCTCTACCTGCAGAGCGACGTGGCCGCGGTCGCGGACCTGCTGGGCGACCAGCTCGTCGTACTTCACGACCGCGACCTCGGCCAGGAGACCGCCGACGAGGGCCGGTTCGGGTACGCCAGCCGGCACCTGCTCGTCTCCTTCGACCAAGACCGCCAGGCACCCGCGGCGTACACAGCGCTCGACGGGTATGCCGCGTCGGTGCAGGTGCGCACGGTGCTGCAGCACGCCTGGGCCGAGTTCGAGCACGACATCCGCTACAAGGGCTCGATCCCCGAGGAGCACGCGCGCGACCTCGACCGGCGGTTCACGCTCGCGGCCGGGCTGCTCGAGCTCGCCGACCGGGAGTTCTCCGCGATCCGCGAGCGGATCCAGGCGTCGATGACCGAGCAGCAGCTACCCACGGACGCGGCCGACCCACGGATCAGCGCACCGGACCTGGCGACGTTCCTGGCGGGCCGGTACGCCGACGCCGGCTGGTCCCGCACCGACCACTACGCATGGATCTCGGGGCTGCTGCTGGAGCTCGGCATCACCTCGCTCGACGAGCTCGCCGACCTCCTCGGCTCCGTCGACACCGCCGCGATCCATGCCCGAATGGGCTACCGGCAGCCGACCCGCGCCGTACGCCGACTCGACGACGCGCTGCTGGCGGTCTTCGGCGAGCAGTACCTCGCCCTGCACGGCAACGGCCACCGGCTCCCCCTGCTCACCGCGCGGCTCGCCAAGCTCTCGTCCGTCGAGTAGTCGAGATATCCACAGGCCGCAAATAGGGCCTAGCGCACGCAAACGCACCCTGTGAGGCTTTATCCCAGTTTCGGCATCAGGGACTCAGGGGACCTCATGGACAACGCCACCGAGGCGATCGGGCACATCTGCGTCGACCCGCCGCTCAACGAGACCGAGATCGAGTACGTCGCGGCGGTCGCCGCCGGGCTCCGGAGCACGCCCGGGCAGCCCAGCCCGCTCGGGTGCTGGGTCCCGTGCGTCGACGGCTGCTGCCTCATCGCCGACGACACCGACGGGCTCGACGAGATCACCGACTGGCTGCGGCACCTGATCGGCTACTTCCTCAAGCCCGGCGCCCGAGCGTCGGCGGGCAGCCCGCTGCTCGGCTTCACCTTCGACCACCGGCTCGACGGCACCGTCGCCTACTACGACGCCGAGGCCAAGGACCTGTTCGCGATCAAGGTGACCAACAACCGCGTCACCCGCCGTACCCTCCAGGCCGACCCGGCCGCCTACCCCGTCGACCTGCCCCCGGCTGCCGTCTCGTCGTCGAGCCGCACGTCCGCCCCGCTCCCCGACAACGTCATCGACCTCGCCACCCGGCGCCGCCAGCGCTGACCGCACGGACTCGCATGGCGGAACCCGGGGCGGGTACCGCGCACACATGAGCGAAGACCAGCTGCAACCAGCCGACACCCTCGATGACCGCGGCGTCGACGACGTGCTCGACGAGGGATTCTCGCCGCCGGAGAAGCTGCGCGGCTCGACCGCGAAGGGCGTGACGGCAGCCGAGGAGGAGGAAGGCGAGACGATCGACGAGCGGCTCCTCCAGGAGGAGCCCGAGGTCTGGGCCGAGGTCGAGGAGGAGCGGGACGCCGACATCCTCGACGGCCCGGTCGGCGGCGAGGTCGGCCACGAGCGGACCGGACGCCTCGGTGAGGACGGCGACAGCGACTCGATGACTGGCGACGATGTCGGCATCGACGGCGGCGGCGCAAGCGCCGAGGAGGCCGCGATGCACACGATCGACGACCCGTACGAGGCGGACACGGTCTGACAGGCTTGAGGGCTCAGCCGCCCACGAAAGGGCCGCCCGGACCTGCACGTCCGGCGCGTCGCGCCGCAGTCCGCGGCGTGTCACGTCGATGTGCAGGTCAGTACGGCCCCTCTGGTCGGGCGAAGCTGGTAGAACCAGTGATGTGGACGATCCGGACGAGAGTCGACGCATCCGCCTCGCCGCGATGGGCTGGCTCGACGCCCGAGATGCCGACGAGGTCACCTACGACCAGCTCAGCGGGTTCGAGTACAACGGCCGCCGGATCGCGCTCATGGACCGCCAGCGCGGGATCCGCAAGCCTGCCGGGATGGACGCGGCGCTCGCGATTCGCACGACGTACACGCCACCGAACAAGGTGCCGCCGTACCAAGACGCCATCGGTCCGGACGGTTTGCAGCGCTACATGTACCGAGGCCAGGATCCCGACCACGCTGAGAACCGTGCGCTTCGAGTTGCCATGCGACTGCGCCTGCCGTTGATGTGGTTCGTTGGCGTCCGCGAGGGCCTCTACCAACCGATCTATCCCGTCTTTATCCTCGGCGAGGAGGCCCGCCAGCACCGGTTCGCGTTGGCATTGGACGAGATGCAGCGATTCGTGGAGCCGGGCGCGGCGATGGCAGAGGACACACGGCGCTACGTGGAGCGGGTGACCAAGGCCCGCCTCCATCAGCGCGTCTTCCGGAGTCAGGTGATGCTGGCGTACGACGGGTCGTGTGCGATCTGCGAGCTCCAGCAGGAGCGGCTCGTCGACGCCGCGCACATCATCGAAGACGGCAAGCCTGGCGGCGAGCCAGTGGTACCGAACGGCATGGCGATGTGCAAGATCCACCACGCGGCCTACGACGCCGGCATTCTCGGTGTTCGGCCCGATCTCACCCTGCACATCAGGCAAGACATCCTCGACACCGTTGACGGTCCCATGCTCCGGCACGGTTTGCAGGAGATGCACGACCGCCGACTCCTGGTGATCCCTCGCTCCCGGGCGTCACGCCCCGACCTCCACCGGCTAGAACGCAGATACTCCGAATTCCTGACAGCGGGTTAGAGGTGAACGAGCCCCCAACGCCTGAGGCGTCGGGGGCTCGCTTCCTACAGGAATGTTGGGTCAGCTGCAGCCGGAGGTGCTGCCGCAGCCTTCGCAGACGTAGCAGGAGCCGGCGGGGCGCATCTTGGTGCCGCAGGTGAAACAGAGCGGGCTGTCGACGGCGGTGCCGGTGATCTTCTCCAGCAGCTCGGCCGAGGTGTGCGCCTCGGCCGGGGCCGGCTTGGCAACGACCTCCGTGGTCTCGATGACCACCTCGACGGGCTCGCTGGACTTCAGGGACTCCGGCTCGCTGACCTCGATCGGCTCGTAGGAGCCGGTCTCGAGGTGGCGCTGCCGCTCCTCGGCGGAGTAGATGCCGAGGGCGGAGCGGTCCTCGAAGGAGAGGTAGTCCAGCGCCAGCCGGCGGAAGATGTAGTCCATGATCGACTGCGCCATCCGCACGTCCGGGTCGTCGGTCATGCCGGCCGGGTCGAACCGCAGGTTGGTGAACTTCGAGACGTAGGTCTCCAGCGGTACGCCGTACTGCAGGCCGACCGACACCGCGATCGAGAACGCGTCCATCACACCGGCGAGCGTCGAGCCCTGCTTGCCGAGCTTGAGGAAGATCTCGCCGAGCGACCCGTCGTCGTGGGCGCCGGAGATCATGTAGCCCTCGGCACCGCCGACCGTGAACGAGGTGGTCTGCGAGCTGCGGGTCTTGGGCAGCCGCTTGCGGGTCGGCCGGTACTCGATGACCTTCTCGATCACCGGCTCCGCGACCTCGGTCGAGACGTTGCTGTCGGTGCCCTTGTTCTCGCCCTTGCCGGACGACATCGGCTGGCCGACCTTGCAGTTGTCGCGGTAGACCGCGGTCGCCTTGAGGCCGAGCTTCCAGGACTGGATGTAGATGTCCTCGATCTCCTCGACCGTGGCCGACTCCGGCAGGTTCACGGTCTTCGAGATCGCGCCGGACAGGAACGGCTGCGCCGCGGCCATCATCCGCACGTGACCCATCGGCTTCAGCGCCCGGGCGCCCATCGCGGTGTCGAACACCTCGTAGTGCTCGGTCTTCAGCCCGGGCGCGTCGATCACGTGGCCGTGCTCGGCAATGTAGGCGACGATCGCCTCGGTCTGCTCCGGCTGGTAGCCCAGCTTCTTCAGCGCCCGCGGGATGGTCTGGTTGACGATCTGCATCGAGCCGCCGCCGACCAGCTTCTTGAACTTGACCAGCGAGAAGTCGGGCTCGATGCCGGTGGTGTCGCAGTCCATCATGAAGCCGATGGTCCCGGTCGGCGCGAGCACCGAGGCCTGGGCGTTGCGGAAGCCGTTGCGCTCACCGGTCTTGATCACCGCGTCCCACGCGGCCGTGGCCAGCTTGTGCACCCTCGCGTCGGCCACGTGCATCGTGCGGGTCGCGTCGTTGGCGGCCTGGTGCTTGCGCATCACCCGCTTGTGGGCCTCGACGTTGCGGGCGTAGCCGGTGTACGGGCCGACGATGCCGGCCAGCTCCGCCGACCGCTTGTACGACGTACCGGTCATCAGCGAGGTGATCGCGGCGGCCATCGAGCGGCCACCGTCGGAGTCGTAGCCCAGGCCCATCGCCATCAGCAGCGCACCGAGGTTGGCGTAGCCGATGCCGAGCTGGCGGTAGTCGCGGGTGGTCTGGCCGATCGCCTCGGTCGGGAAGTCGGCGAAGCAGATCGAGATGTCCATCGCGGTGATGATCAGCTCGACCGCCTGGGCGAACCGCTGGGCGTCGAAGGTGTCGTCGTCCTTGAGGAACTTCAGCAGGTTCAGCGAGGCCAGGTTGCACGAGGAGTTGTCCAGCGACATGTACTCCGAGCACGGGTTGGACGCGGTGATCCGGCCCGTCTCCGGGTTGGTGTGCCAGTCGTTGATGGTGTCGTCGTACTGGAGGCCCGGGTCGGCGCACTCCCACGCGGCCTTGCTGATCTTCTTGAACAGCTCGCGGGCGTCGACGGTCTCGATCACCTCACCGGTCTTGCGGCCGCGGAGGCCGAACTCGGTGCCGTCCTCGACCGCGCGCATGAACTCGTCGGTCACCCGGACCGAGTTGTTGGCGTTCTGGTACTGGACCGAGGTGATGTCGTGGCCGCCGAGGTCCATGTCGAAGCCGGCGTCGCGCAGCGCGCGGATCTTGTCCTCCTCGCGCGCCTTGGTCTGCACGAACTCCTCGATGTCGGGGTGGTCGACGTCGAGCACGACCATCTTCGCCGCCCGGCGGGTCGCGCCGCCGGACTTGATGGTGCCGGCAGAGGCATCCGCGCCGCGCATGAAGGAGACTGGGCCGCTCGCCGTACCGCCGCTGGACAGCAGCTCCTTGGACGAGCGGATCCGCGACAGGTTGAGGCCGGCGCCGGAGCCGCCCTTGAAGATGAAGCCCTCTTCCTTGTACCAGTTGAGGATCGAGTCCATCGAGTCGTCGACGCTGAGGATGAAGCACGCGGAGACCTGCTGCGGCGACTGGGTGCCGACGTTGAACCAGACCGGAGAGTTGAACGAGAAGTACTGGTGGACCAGCAGCCAGGTGAGCTCGTGCTCGAACGTCTCGGCGTCGACCGCGGTCGCGAAGTAGCCGTTCTCTTCACCGGAGGCGCGGTAGGTCTTCACCACTCGGTCGATGAGCTGCTTGAGGCTCCACTCACGGACGTCGGTGCCGACGGCGCCGCGGAAGTACTTGGTCGTGACGATCGTGGAGGCGTTGACGCTCCAGAAGTCGGGGAACTCGGCGCCCCGCTGCTCGAAGACCGTCTCGCCGGTCTTCCAGTTGGTCTGTACGACGTCGCGACGCTCCCAGGTGATCTCGTCGTACGGGTGCACGCCCTTGGTGCTGAAGATCCGCTTGATCTTCAGGCCACCCTTGGTGCCCGTCGCGCGAGCGCCCGTGCTTCCGCTCACCGTTTCGGTCATGGACTCTCCTCCGTAGTGGTCCCGCTGTGAACTGCTCTTCGTCGACCCTGCGTACTACTGGTGTTGCCTCTGCTGTGGGGTGGAGCACCCGGCACGCCGCTTCCCCACGGCGTGCCGGGCGGTCTGTGTTATCCGCTCGCGACCCGCTCCGGGTCACGCGCGGATCCCTGGCTTGCTCCATCGACCAGGGAGAGGGGGACCGCATCACGCTCCGCGCGGAGGGTTTCGAGGCCCGCCGCTGACGCGTCGGGCGCCTCAACCACCGGACTTCCTTCTCCTCGCTCGGCTCGGAGAACGGCGATCTCGGCCTCGAAGTCATCGGCGGACTCGAAAGCCCGGTAGACGCTCGCGAAGCGGAGGTAGGCCACCTCGTCGAGTTCTCGCAGCGGTCCGAGGATCGCCAGCCCCACCTCGTGAGTGGGCACCTCCGCCCAGCCCACGCTGCGCAGCGCATCCTCGACCTTCTGGCCGAGGCAGGCGAGCTCATCCTCGGTCACCGGCCGGCCCTTGCACGCCTTCCGCACCCCGGCGATCGCCTTCTCGCGGGTGAACGGCTCGGTCGCGCCGGACCGCTTGAGCACCGTCAGCTGCATCTGCTCGACGGTGCTGAACCGCTTGCCGCACGCCTGGCAGGTACGCCGCCGGCGGATCTGGCCGCCGTCCTCGGCGACCCGGCTGTCGAGGACGCGGGTGTCGGAGTTGCGGCAGTAGGGACAGTGCATCCGGGCCACTCCTCCTTCGTCGTCCGCCGGGCTCGTCGCGCCCGGCCAGCGGTGTCTGTCACGTCTCTAGTTCAACACCAGGCACCGACAATTTGTGCCCGTCAGAGCCGGGTAAGGAGCGGCCGGAAGCAAGGCTCCGCCACACCCCTCGCGGGGCTGCTTGAAACGGGTTGGTTGTGGATCACCTGGGGACAACCAGCGGCTTCCTGTGTGCAACTAGCCGACATCTGTGGAACTAGATGTGGATAACTACAACGGTGTAACTACTAGATGTAGTGGTAACCGTACGCCGAGGCGCGACGGTACGCAACTAGTGGAAACAAGGAATCTCCAACTTGCCGGGAGCGGCCCGCAAATGCCCAGGTCAGGGCCGACAAAGCGGTCCGGCACCGGGCGTGTCGCCGGCATGTCGCGGGCACGTCGGCATCGGCTCGACATCGGCTCGACATCGGCTCGACATCGGCTCGACGCCGCCGCCGACAGGCCCGCTCTGACAGCCACTGTTCACCCAGGTTGACGCTGTCGGTCACAATGGCCCGGTGGCACACGGGGCTGGCAAGCGAGCGGGGGCTCGGCGCGCCGCCAAGCAGAAGCCGAAGCTGCGCCCGGCCACCTTCGTACTCGCCACTGCGGTCGTGCTCTGCGTGGCCGCCTGGGGATACCTGGTCTGGGCCGCGATCGAGTTCGGCAGCACCGCGCGCGGCGGCGACGACGCCTCCTGGATCTACCTCGGCACCGCTTCGCTGGGCGCCGTGGCCTGCCTGTTCACCGGCCTGATGCTGATCGCCCGGCTCCTGCGGGCGCTGGGACTGATCGAGCGACCCGCGCCGGACTACACCACCGACTTCAGCGGCGACACCACCGCCAACCTCCCCGCGGTCCCGCCACAGGGCGGTCGCCGCCGCGCCAGCTGACGCAGCCAAGCACATACGGAAGGGCGGGCCGCCTGAGGCGGCCCGCCCTTCGCTTCCCCAACAGCCCGCCGGCCGGGGTCGAGGCGGCCTGCGGGAGTCTTGTGCCAGAACTTTGGATACAGCCTCAGTCGGTGACCGGCACCCTGAGTCGCTGACCGGCGAGCACCATCGCCGAGTCGAGATCGTTGAGGCGGCGGATCTGCTCCACCATCGACCGGGTCTCGCCCGGCTCGGCCACCTCCGCGGCGATGCCCCAGAGGGTCTCGCCCGGAGCCACAGTTACGGTCCGCGTCTCCTGCGGCCGCTCGGTCGCGATGGTCGGCTGCCCCCAGAGCACCGCCAACGCGAGCACGACCGCAAGCGCGAAGGCGAACACGACCAACCGGCCACGTCGCGTCAGCCGCACCTGGCCGCCGCGCGGAGCGGGGCGAGACTTGGCGGCGTACACACTCGGGCTGGCGGTGATCGTGCTCATCGGGACTCCTCGGGGAAGGTGGCGCCTCTTGCGCTGATCGAATGTCTACCGGCCACCACCGACAGTTCTGCCGGTCGAGCCGATCGAGCAGACGTTCGATCGAACACATGTACGACGTTAGATCATCTGTTCGAACCGAATCAAGTCCCGAGCGAACAAATGTTCGAGGTGTCGCGCGCGTGCCGGGGAAGATGGGCCCGCGACACGCGTGTTCGAACAGGTGTTTGAAGAACACCGGTGTACAGGGCTAGCGTGTGACTGTCACAAACTTCAGCCACAAGCACAGGCCCTTCACATCGGCGAGACGGAGCATTCGATGGCATCGACCAGGTCCAGCGGCGACGACGAGCGTGCCAAGGTGAGCGAGCTGCCGGACGGGCCACCGGACGCGACCGGGCTGACCCCGCGCCAGCAGCGCGTCCTCAACGTCATCCGTGACTCCATCGAGCACCGCGGGTTCCCGCCGAGCATGCGCGAGATCGGCGAGCTGGTCGGGCTGACCAGCTCATCGTCGGTCGCCCACCAGCTGAAGACGCTGGAGGAGAAGGGCTTCCTCAAGCGCGACCCCAACCGCCCGCGCGCGATCGAGGTGTTCCTGCCCGAGGTGATGGCGGCCCGGCGCTCGATCTCAGCGGCCGACGAGCCGTCGTTCGACGAGACCGGTGTCGGCGACGCACGGCCGGAGGCGGCGTACGTCCCGGTGGTCGGCCGGATCGCCGCCGGCGGCCCGATCCTGGCCGAGGAGCGCGTGGAGGACATCTTCCCGCTGCCGAAGACGCTGGTGGGCGAGGGCACCCTGTTCCTGCTGGAGGTCTCCGGCGACTCGATGATCGACGCCGCGATCTGCAGCGGCGACTACGTCGTGGTCCGCCAGCAGCCGACCGCGGTGAACGGCGAGATCGTGGCCGCGATGATCGAGGGCGAGGCGACCGTCAAGACCTTCCAGCGCAAGGACGGCAAGGTCTGGCTGCTGCCCCACAACGAGTCCTACGACCCGATCGACGGCACCAACGCGACCATCCTCGGCAAGGTCACCGCGGTGCTTCGGAGGATGTAGGCCCAACCAGCGGTAACGACGTGTGAACTCCCCATGCACAACGGCTGGGGAGTCGTCACGATCTGAGTCGCCGGCCGTTGACCGGGTGTGACCGACTCCCCTGCCCTCACCGATGGAACCTTCCCGCGCCGCGCCGTACTCGCCGGCGGCGCCGCTGCGGGGGCGCTCGCGCTGACCGGTGCGGCCCAGTCGCCGACCGAGGCCGCGGCCAACCGCTACTTCAAGCACGGCGTCGCCTCGGGCGACCCGCTCCCGCACGCCGTGGTCCTGTGGACCCGGCTGACCCCGACCGCGGCCGCGACGCCGGGCTCGGGCCAGGGGCCGGGCGCGCACGGCACCTGGCAGGTCGCCACTGACCAGGCGTTCCGGCACGTCGTGAGCCAAGGGAGCTGGCAGACCGGGCCGCGCCGCGACCACACGATCAAGGTCGACGCGACCGGGCTGGCGCCCGCGCGCTGGTACTACTACCGGTTCCGCTACCGCGGCGTCTCCAGCCGGGTCGGCCGGACCCGCACCGCACCGGCGACCGACGCCAGCCCGGCCAACGTCAGGTTCGGCGTGGTGTCCTGCGCCAACCTGCAGGCCGGCTGGTTCAGCGCCTACCGGCACCTCGCCAAGCGCGACGACCTGCACGCGATCCTGCACCTCGGCGACTACCTCTACGAGTACGGCCCCGGCGAGTACGGCTACGGCCAGGGCAACGTCGACGTACGGCGCCACGTGCCGGCCCACGAGATGATCTCGCTGGCCGACTACCGGCGCCGGCACGCGCAGTACAAGCGGGACGCCGACCTGCAGAGCCTGCACGCGCGCTACCCGTTCATCGTGACCTGGGACGACCACGAGTCCGCCAACGACGCGTGGAGTGGCGGCGCCGAGAACCACCAGCCGGCCGAGGGCGTCTGGAGCGCCCGGCGGGCGCGGGCGCACCGCGCGTACGACGAGTGGATGCCGGTGCGGATGAACGGTACGGCGGCGCCCGGCGACGGCACCCGGCTGTTCCGCCGGCTGCGGTTCGGCAAGCTCGCCGAGCTGAGCATGCTCGATCTGCGGACCTACCGCAGCAAGCAGGCGGCGTACCCGCTGGTCGACGGCTCGGTGTCCGATCCCGACCGGTCCATCGCCGGTGACGTTCAGCTGGCCTGGCTGAAGACGTCGCTGAGCCAGCACCGCGCGCTGTGGAAGGTGGTCGGCAACCCGGTGATGATCACCCCGATCACCCTCGGCGGGCTGCCGGCCGACCTGATCGACCCGGTCAACGACGTCACCGGGCTGCTGCCCGCCGACGGGGCGCCGTACAACGTCGACCAGTGGGACGGCTACACCCACGACCGCCGGCAGATCTTCAGGCACCTGCGCGACCACGGTGTTGAGAACACCGTCTTCGTCACCGGCGACATCCACTCCGCGTGGGCGGCCGAGCTGCCGGCGGACAAGGCGCTCTACCCGCTCACCCAGACCGTCGGTGTGGAGTTCGTGACCACCTCGGTGACGTCGAACAACCTCAAGGACATCCTCGGTGCGCCGCGGCGTACCGCCAGCCTCGCGGTCGAGGGCATCCTCACCGCGGCCAACCGGCACGTGAAGTACCTCAACTTCGACGACCACGGCTTCTCGATCCTCGACCTCACCGCGCGCCGCGCGCAGATGGACTACTACGTGGTCGGTGACCGCACCAGCCGGACGGCGGGCGCGACCTGGACCGCGTCCTGGGCCACGGCCACCGGCACCCAGAAGGTGCACCCGGTCTCGAGGCCGGTGAGCGCGGGATGAGCGAGACCGAGGCGGTACGCCGCCGGCTGGACCGCCGTACCGTCCTGAAGGTGGCCGGCGCCGGCGGCGCGGCGCTGATGTTCTCGTCGATGCCCGGCGCGGCACCCGCGGCGGCGGCAAAGCGGCGAGCCTACGTGCTGGTGATCGACGGCTGTCGGCCCGACGAGATCGGTGGCGGCCGGATGCCCACCGTCAAGGCGCTGCGCGACCGCGGGCTGTGGTACCCGCGGGCGAGGTCGCTGCCGGTATTCGAGACGCTCCCGAATCACGTGATGATGATGACCGGCGTCAAGCCGGACCGCAGCGGCGTACCCGCCAACGAGATCTACGACCGCAGTCTGCGCGCGGTGCGGAAGATGGATCGGCCCTCCGACGTCAGGGTCGCCACGCTGATCGAGCAGGTCAACCGGAGCGGGCGGACGACCGGCACGGTGCTGTCGAAGGAGTACCTGTACGGCGTCTTCAGCGCCCGCGCCACCCACCGCTGGGAGCCGTTTCCGGTCGTGCCGATCTCCGGGCACGCCCCGGACGCGTTCACCATGGACGCTGCGACCGCGATGGTGAAGCAGTTCGACCCGCACTTCATGTTCGTCAACCTCGGCTCGGTCGACCGGATGGGGCACATGGACCTCACCGGGACCACACTGCGCGCCGCCCGCACCTCGGCGCTCGGCCGGGTCGACAACGAGATCAAGAAGTTCGTGGACCTGCTGAAGGCCACCGGCCGCTGGCAGCACTCGCTGATCGTGGTCCTCGCCGACCACTCGATGGACTGGTCCACGCCCGACAAGGTGGTCAGCCTGGCCCCGCTCTACGACGCGGACCCGATGCTGGCTGGCCGCTATGTGATCGCCGACAACGGCGGTGCGGACCTGGTCTACTGGACTGGCTCCGCCTCCGAGAAGACCGCGGCGATCGCCACCATGCGCCGGCTGGCGATGAGCCACGACGGCGTACTCGCCGCACACGATCGCGCCGCCACCTCATGGCTGCGGCTGGGCGCGCGCGGCGGCGACGTCGTCGTCTTCTGCAAGGCCGGCTGGCGGTTCAGCGACCCGGGCCTGCTGGACAACCCGATCCCTGGCAACCACGGCCACCCCGCGACCCGGCCGATCCCGTTCTTCCTCTCTGGCGGGCACCCGCGAGTCGACCACGGTGTACGGACCGCCTGGGCCAGCACGATCGACGTGGCCCCGACGGTCGGCGCGTTCTTCGGCATCGCTGCGCCGCGGACCGGCTGGGAGGGCAGGTCCCGGCTCTAGTGGGTATCTCCGGAAGTTCTTCGTGGGTATGAGTGGTCAGGGTGCGTGCAGCGCAAGGCGTCGGAAGGAGGCGGGCCGGTGGCCCGTCGACCGACGACAACGCAGCGATGTGCGTGCCCTGGCCGCTCAGACCCCGACGAACTTCCGGAGATACCCACTAGGGCGCGTGGTTCAGGCGACAACGACCTCGACGCCGAGCTCGCGGAGCGCCGCCACCTGGTCCTCGGGGGCCGCGGCGTCGGTGATCACCACGTCGATGTCGGTCAGCGCGGCGAACCGGACCGTCGTCTCCACCCCGAACTTCGAGGAGTCGGCGAGTACGACGACGCGGTGGGCCGAGGCGATCATCGCCTTCTTCCCCGCCGCCTCGCTCGGGTCCGGCGTGCTGAGGCCGTGGCCGAGCGAGAGGCCGTTGGTGCCCATGAACGCGACGTCGGCACGCAGCACCGACAATGCGGCGACCATCTCCTCGCCGACCGCCGCCTGGGTGGTCGGTCGGACCCGCCCGGGCAGCAGGTTGAGCGCGATGGTCTGCGAGCCGGCCACCCGCGCCGCGATCGGCACCGAGTTGGTGAGCACCGTCAGCGGGCGGTCGCCGGGCAGCAGCGCCGCCAGCCGGCCGGTGCTGGTGCCGGCGTCGAGGATGATCGCGCCGTTGGCCTGCGGCAGGAACCCGACCGCCGCCTTGGCGATCAGGTCCTTCTCGCCGGTGTGCTCTCGCGTCCGCTCGGTCAGGGCGAGCTCGAGCGCGGTCACGCTCTGCGCCCGGACGGCGCCGCCGTGCACCCGCTTGAGCAGGCCCGCCTGCTCGAGTACGTCGAGGTCCCGGCGGACGGTCTCGGTGGTCACGCCGTACTCCTCGGCGAGCTCGTTGACCGACAGCCTGCCTCGCTGGGCGACCAGTTCGGCGATGGCCTGCTGCCTCTCGACGGCGTACATGAGGGCCATGTTAGGGGTGGCCTAGATGGTCGACGCCGAGGGCTCGCGCATGCGAGCGTCGCTCAGCGCGTGCGCTGGCAAGGCGCCGGAGCGAAGGCGGGCCGGCGGCCCGTCGAGCGACGGCAACGCCGCCAGCGTGCGTGATGAGCGGCGCGCAGCGCGTGAGCCCTCGGCGTCGACCATCACGGCTCGACGGTGACCTTGATCGCCTCGCCGCGTTGCACGATCCCGAACGCGTCGAGAACCCGCTCCAGCGGCAGCCGTGCGGTGATCAGGTCCTTGACCGGCACCTGTCCGGTGGAGATCAGCTCCAGCGCGCGCTTGTTGTGGGACGGGGCCGACCCGTTGGCGCCCATGATCATCAGCTCGCGGTAGTGGACAAGGTTGGAGTCGCAGGAGATGAACGGGTTGGTCTTCGGCAGCCCGCCGAAGAACGAGATCCGCCCGCGCCGTGCGGACATCCGGATCGCCTGCTCCTGGGCGACATTGGCGGCGGTCGCGGTGATCACCACGTCGGCACCGCGGCCGTCGGTGAGCTCCATGACCCGCTCGACCACGTCGACCTGGCTGCCGTCGATCACCTCGTCGGGCTTGACCGCGTCGGCCGACATCGCGAGCCGCTCGGCGTTGACGTCGATCAGGAAGATCCGCTCGGCGCCGCTGGCCCGCGCGAGCCTGATGTGAATGCAGCCGATCGGGCCGGCGCCGAACACCACCACGGTGTCGCCCTCGCCGACGCTGATCAGCTCCTGCGCGTTGATCGCGCAGGCGAACGGCTCGGCGACCGACGCCTCGTCGTACCCGATGTTGTCGGGGATCCGGTTCAGGCCGTCGACCTTCAGCACCTCGCGGGGTACGACGACGTACTCGGCGAAGCCGCCGTCGTACTGGTAGCCGACCGAGGTCTGGTTCTGGCAGACCGCCATCCAGCCCTTGCGGCACTCGTAGCAGTCGCCGCACGGCACCGCCGCGATCACCTGCGCCCGGTCGCCGGCGGTCCAGCCGTCGACGTTCGCGCCGACCTCGACCACCTCACCGGCGATCTCGTGGCCCATGGTCCGCGGCGGGCTGAGGTTCTGGTGGCCGTTGTGGAAGATCTTCACATCGGTGCCGCAGGTGGAACAGTTGCGGACCCGAAGCTTGATCTCGTCGGGCCCGCAACTGGGCTCTGGGACCTCCTCCAGGCGTACGTCCTCCGGTGCGTAGAAACGCAGCGCCTTCATCAGTCGTCGTCCTCCTCAGCTTGGGGTGCCAGCAGTGTGAGCACCTCGTCGATGTCGTTCGTCTCGCGCAGCCTGGCTGCCCTCTGCTTGTCGGTGAGCACCATCGCCAGCGACTGAAGCAGGCTGATGTGCTCGTCGCTCCGCGACGCGATCGCGATGCAGAGCTGGACCTGGTGGCCGCCCCAGTCGACCCCGTCGGGGAACTGGAGTACGGCGAGCGCCGCGCGTTTGATGTGTTCCCGGCTGGCGTCGGTGCCGTGCGGGATGGCCACCCCTTCGCCCATGTACGTCGAGACCGACTCCTCGCGCTCGAGGATCGCCTCGGCGTACGCCTCGGTGGCCGCGCCGACCTCGACGAGCACCGCCCCGCACTGGCGCAACGCGTCGAGCCGGTCGGTCGCGGCCAGGCCGAGGCGTACGGCGTCCGCGCCCAACACCTGCTGGGTGTCAGGACTCAAGGACCCCACCGCCCTTGATGGCGTTCTCCACCTTCGCGAACGCAGGATCGCCCATGAACATCTGGAAGGGCACGATCACCGCCCCCGGAGCGATGCTCCTCGCCCTGTCGGCGAGCCCGGCGTGGCAGAGCACCACCGGGGTGTCGGCCGGGATCTCGTTCACGGGCATGTGCACGACTGCGACGTCGTACTTCTTCAGCTTCTTGGACAGCGTGCTGGCGACCATCACGCTGCTGCCCATCCCGGCGTCGCACGCGATCACCACCTTGCGTACGTCGGCTCCGTTCACCGATGGCATCAGTGGGTTCCTTCCTCTTGGCTCGAGCGTCGGGTCATCAGGCTGTCGTCAGACGGATCAGGCAGCGGCCGCTTCGGGAAGAGCTGGCTCCTCGTCCCGCTCCCCGCGGCCGAAGCCCATCAGTGCCGAAGCGACGGCGAAGCTCACCCCGGCTCCGACCACCACCACCGCCAGCATGTCGAAGTAGCCGCCCTTCGGGGTCACCGCGAAGTAGGCGAAGATGCTTCCCGGCGCCGGCGCGCTCACCAGGCCCGCGTCCAGCAGCGTCCCGACCATGAGTGCGGACGCGCCGCCGGCGATCGGCGCGAGGATCAGCTTCGGCTTCATCAGGATGTACGGGAAGTAGATCTCGTGGATGCCGCCGAGGAACTGGATGATGATCGCGCCCGGCGCCGTCGGCCGCAGTGAACGCGGCCCGAAGAACATGTAGGCCAGCAGGATGCCGAGGCCGGGACCGGGGTTCGACTCGACCATGAACAGGATGGACCGGCCGGCCTCCTGGGACTCAATGGTGCCGAGCGGGGTGAGTACGCCGTGGTTGACGGCGTTGTTGAGGAACAGCACCTTGGCCGGCTCGACGAAGATCGACGCCAGCGGCAGCAAGTTCTCGTCGACCAGGAAGTCGACGCCGTTCTCCACCCACTCCACAAGCCGGTCCACGACCGGTCCGATCGCGAGCCGGCCGAGGATCGCCATCGCACCGCCGACGATGCCGGCCGAGAAGTTGTCGACCAGCATCTCGAAGCCGGTGGCGACCTTGCCCTGGATGGCGTCGTCCACGAGCTTGATGACGTACGCCGCGAGTGGGCCGATGATCATCGCGCCGAGGAACATCGGCACGTCGCTGCCGACCACCACGCCCATGGTGGCGACGGCACCGACGACGGCACCGCGCTGGCCGTGGACCATCCGGCCACCGGTGTAGCCGATCAGCAGCGGCAGCAGGTAGATGATCATCGGGCCGACGAGCTCGGCCAGGTCCTCGTTGGGCAGCCACCCGTCGGGGATGAAGAGGGCGGTGATCAGGCCCCAGGCAATGAAGGCTCCGATGTTGGGCATGATCATGCCCGCGAGATATCCCCCGAAGCGCTGAACTCGGGCTCGTACTCCCGAGCCCTCGACGTTCTTGTTCGCCAATGCGTCCGGCATCGTCATCGACGGTCACTCCGTTTCTGCTTCGTGGCTCTCGGTGTGGCTTGGCTCACACCCTGTGGATACCTTTATATGATTGGTTTCATCTGTCGTCAAGAGCGATCTGCAGATAAATCGGGTAAAGATGCAGAGATTCACAGATCTGCACGTCGGTCAGGCGTCGAGGTCCTGAGTGACCAGGCCGGCGATCTTCTCGACCGCCGCCTGGTCCTCGCCGGACACCTCTACCTCGGCGCCCTTGCCTGCCCCGAGCGTCATGATCAGCAGCGAGGAGCTGGCGTCGACGGGGTCCTTGCCGGGCAGGCCGATCCGGACCTCGGAGCCGAGCTCGCCGACGGCCTCGGCGATGATCGCGGCCGGCCGGGCGTGCAGCCCGACAGCGGATCCGACGGTGGCGGTGACGGTGTGCATGGCGGTCTCCTCGTGGTTGGGTCGGTGCGCTTCGTGGTCAGCCGAGCCGGCGTACGTCGACCCGCTCGGGACGGATCTGGTTCGGCGCCGGGATGGTGGTGCCGGGGAGTCCGACCGCGGCCGTGCCGTAGGCGACGGCCAGGCGGAGCCGCTCGTCGGGCGGCGCTCCTCGGAGGTCGCCGAGCAGGTAGCCGAACAGGCTGGAGTCGCCGGCGCCGACCGTGCTCACGACCTGGGTCTCCGGCGGAGTGGCCAGCCAGGCGGACTCGGCATCGACGAGTACGGCGCCGCCGGACCCGAGCGTCGCGAGCACCGCGCCCGCGCCCCGGTCGACCAGCATCCCCGCCGCCGCGGCGGCCTCGTCGGCGTCGTGGACGAGAGCGCCGGTGAGCTGGGCCAGCTCCTCGGCGTTCGGCTTGAGCAGGGCAGGGGTCGCCTCGGGCAGTCGGCGACCGAGCGCCACCAGCGGCCCGTCGGAGGTATCCACGGCGACCCGGACCCGGCTGCCGCGCAGCTCGACCATGAGGTCGGCGTACCAGTCGTCGTCGGCGCCCGGAGGCAGCGAGCCGGCCAGCACCACCCAGTCGGCCCCCGCCGCATGCTGGATGACCGCGTCGGACAGGCGCTTCATCGCACTCGCGTCGACGGTCGCGCCGGGCGAGTTGATCTTGGTCGTGGCGCCGTCCGGCTCGGTGATCGTGAGGTTGACTCGAACCGGGCCGGCCGGCTCCTCGGGGTGACAGGCGATGCCCGCCGCCTGCAGCTCGTGGACGAAGTCGGAGTCGGCGGCGGCGGGCAGTACGGCGAGGGTCGGCACGCCGGCCGCGACCGCGGCACGGGAGATGTTCACGCCCTTGCCGCCAGCCTGCTCGAGCTCGACCTCGGACCGAAGCACCGCATGCCGTTTCAGCGGCGTGCTCAGCAGGACCGCTCGGTCGATGCTCGGGTTCGCGGTCAGGGTCAGGATCATCGCCGTCCTTCCTCGCAGTCGATCTGTGTTTATGTTGTTTTACGCCCGAATATGTTGCATGTCAAGCGTCTAGATGGTTACCGTGAGGTGTGACCCCGATCACCAACCCAGCCACAAAGCCAGCCACAGAGCGAGCCAGCAAGACCCTGCACGGGACGCCGGTCGTACCCGGCGTCGTCTTCGCGCCGGCGGTCCTCGCCGCGACGGCGGTCGACCCGGCCGCGATTGCGGCGTACACCGGACCGGACGACGCCGAGGAGGCACTGTCGTCGTTCAACCAGGCAGCGGCCGCGGTGTCGGACGGTCTGGAGAAGAAGGCCGCCGCGGCGGCCGGCGCGGCGGCCGAGGTGCTGCACGCGACCGCCGGCCTGGCCCGGGACAAGGGCCTGCGCGGCGCGGTCGCCACCAACGTGCGGGGCGGCGCGTCGCTGCTGCCGGCGGTGCGAGCGGCCGTCGAGCAGTTCGTCGGCGCGTTCACCCAGATCGGCGGGCTGATGGCCGAGCGGGTCACCGACCTGCTCGACGTCGAGAAGCGTCTGGTTGCCACGATCGTCGGCGTACCCGAACCCGGCATCCCCACACCTGAGGTGCCGTCAGTGCTGCTCGCCGAGGACCTGGCGCCGGCCGACACCGCCGGCCTGGACCCCAGCCTGATCCTGGCCCTGGTCACCGAGAGGGGCGGCCCGACCAGCCATACCGCGATCATCGCCCGGCAGCTCGGCCTGCCGTGCGTGGTCGGCGTTCGCGACCTGCTCGACGTCGCTGCCGGGACCGACGTACTCGTCGACGGCGCCGCCGGCACCGTCGAGGTCTCCCCCGACGCCGACGATGCGGCCGCACGGGTCGCGGCCGACCGCGAAGTACGGGCCCGGATCGACGCCTGGAACGGCCCGGCGGCGACCGCCGACGGCGTCGGCATCAAGGTGCTGGCCAACGTCGGCGACCGCGAGTCGGCCGAAGCGGCGGCGGCCGGGCCGGTCGACGGCTCCGGGCTGTTCCGTACCGAGCTCTGCTTCCTCAACACCACTGTCGAGCCGTCGGTCGAGGAGCAGGCCGTGGTGTACGCCGCGGTGCTGGGCGCGTTCGGCGCGGAGCGGCCAGTCGTGGTGCGCACCCTCGACGCCGGGTCGGACAAGCCGATCGCCTACGCGACCCAGGCCGACGAGGAGAACCCCGCGCTCGGCGTACGCGGGCTGCGGCTGTCACTGCACAACCCGGACCTGCTGCTCCGTCAGCTCGACGCGATCGCGCTGGCGGCGCGCGGCACCGGCACCGAGCCGTGGGTGATGGCGCCGATGGTGGCCACCGTCGACGAGGCCGCGACCTTCGCCGCCGAGGTCCGCAAGCGTGGGCTGAAGCCCGGCGTGATGATCGAGATCCCGGCCGCGGCGCTGCATGCCGCGCGGATCCTGGAGGTCGTCGACTTCGTCTCGATCGGCACCAACGACCTGACCCAGTACACGATGGCGGCCGACCGGATGGCCACCGACCTCGCCCACCTGACCGACGCCTGGCAGCCCGCCGTACTGGAGCTGATCCGGATCACCGCGGAGGCGGGCCGGGCCGCCGACAAGCCGGTCGGGGTCTGCGGCGAGGCAGCCGCCGACCCGCTGCTGGCGACGGTGCTGGTCGGCCTCGGCGTCACCAGCCTGAGCATGGCCGGTGCCGCCGTCCGTGCCGTCGGCGCCCAGCTCGCCACTGTGACCAGCGACGACTGCCGCCGCGCCGCCGACGCCGCGCTCTCCGCAGCCGACCCGGCAGGGGCGCGCAGTGCTGCCCAGCAGGCACTGGCTTCCTCACGATAGGTGACTACCGAGTTACGTGGTCACCGTCAGCTCTTGGTTGCGGTACTACTCAATGTCGGCCTTTGTCTTGCGCGCCGCCGTGGTCAACGCTCTGTGGTTGCGGCCCATTAGTTTCTCCGGTGGAATCGGATATCGCCGTTTGGCATTCTTTCCGTTGAATAGCGTGGGTCGTGCGCTCGGTGGTGATGGTGACTGCATAGCAGTACGCCGTCGGCGAGATCGGTCTTTCCGCCCTTTAACCACGGTTTTAGATGATGGGCCTCACACCAGGTTGCCGGAATCGTGCAATGCTCGCCGCGGCACCGCCGGTCTCGTAGCCGCATGGCCTTGTGCTGGGCTCTTGAGAAGAGTCGGCGGGTACGGCCTAAGTCCAAGATCTCGGACTTGCCGCCCAGCACGACCGGCACGATCTGGGCGGTGCAGGCGAGGCGGCGTGCCTCGCCGGCGGTGATCTTGTCGTCGGTGCCGACCAGTCCCGCTGCCGCGAGGTCCTTGGTGAGTGCGGCGTAGTCGATGGTCACCATCACGGTAGTCGCATCGCCACCGTGGTCGGGGAGCTTGGCCGGGTCGAGATGTTCCAGCAGCGCGATGAACGCGTGGCCGCGGGCTTGGCCTTGGTTTCGAGACGGTCGCTGCGCGACCTCCTCAACCAGCGGCCTACGAGGTGAGGTGAAGGCGTCCAGGTAGGTCGCCAACCGCACCGCTGCCGCATCGGGCAGGACGCCACTCAAGCGGGTGGTGCCGTCGCCGCGTCTGGTCAAGGCGAGGCGGGTGGTCTCCCAAGCGCGTTCTTCCTCACGCTGCAGCTGTTTGGCTTCTTCGGCTTCGCCGACCTCGGGGGCGATCACATCGAGGATCCGTCGCCCGAGCACTCGTAGCTGGTCCGGCGCGTGGTGCTTGGCCGCCTCGACCAGGTGCTCCTCGGCCTGCACCAGCAGCGCCGGGTCGAGGTCGTCGGGGAGTTCGTCGAGGGCGCGGGCGATCACCCGCGCCTGGGCCAGGTTCACCCCGCCGGCGCAAAGCACCGACGCCAGCCTGGTCCAGCGGGTGTCGAGCGCGGTGGCGAGGTGGAGCTCGGCCCGGCAAGCCTTCGGGCTGGACTGGGTGTGGTGGGCCAGCCAGGCGGCCACGTCCCGGGCACCGGAGTCCTCGGCGACGTCGTCCGCAGTGGCCATGACCCGCATCCGCCACGCTGCCAGCTGGATCTCCAGCCTCGCGAGCTCAACCAATGAGGCGGCCTTCTCGGCGGTGCACATGAACACCGGTTCGACGCCATCGAGATCTTTCAGCGCGGCATCAATTGCAGCGGCGCAGGCGAGCACCGGATGTGGCGCATTGGTAAGCATTCTTCCGGCACCTCCCCCGAAGCGCACCGATCAATTGGACTGCCTCAATCGTACATATGCTCGAACGAAAGGGCAAAGGTTTGTGACCGCAACCACAGACCGTTGACCCGAGCAAACCGTAAGCCGAAAGGCGACCGCACCAAGTACCACGACCAAACGCCGACGGTAACCACGTAATTCTGTAAAGGGCCAGAAACCACAAACAACCCGGAGGTCGCCAGCAACGGTGCACTATTCCTGAGGCGCGTCCATGTCGGTCTTCACCAGAGACATCTGTGACTTCCGCTTGGGGAGCTTGGTGACGGTGGGTGAGGACGGCGGGGCCGGTGCTGGGATGTGTGGGCGCTCCGCGGCCGCGGCCTGGCCGAGGCCCAATGCCACGTAGCGTAGGTGATCGGGTGATGGTCGGCGTGGCGTGACTGGTGTGGCTGGTGGGACTGTTTTGATCGCTGCCCATGAGCGTGGCG
>NZ_QEOO01000026.1 GCF_003121585.1 Nocardioides speluncae | reverse complement strand
CTCAACCGAGCCCTGCACTCCATCGCCAAGACCCGCATGCAGCACCACCCCGCCACCCGCGCCTACGTCGCGCGCCGCACCGCCGAGTCCCTTAGCAAGCCCCGCATCCGCCGCTGCCTCAAGAGATACATCGCCCGCGAGCTCTACCGACACCTCGCGGCAGGGGTTGACAACCTATAGAAGCGTCTCAGACTCGCGCTGACCCGGCCCGTCTTCACACGCAGCATGTCGACACGGGCCGGGTCAGCGCTCTCACGCGTCGACACCGGCCGGGTCAGCGCTCTCACGCGTCAACACGGGCCGGGTCGGCGTTGTAGGGCGTGAATACGGGGCGGGTCGGCGGATTTGGGGAGCGTGGGGGAGTCGCGTAAGGTTCTCCGCTGGAACCAGAGACCGCCGGTTGTCGTGCTGCTCGAGCCCTAGGCCCAGGCAGACCGACCGAAGGATCCGCGAGAGCGGACGGCCTGCGCAGGTGCCAGAGCAGTGGCGGGCCGAGCCCGCCGTACCAACGCCCTGAGCCCTGTGCCAGGGCGTTTCGCATTTCGCAGCTCCTGACCGACCGTCGCTCTCATCGACGTAGATCGGAAGGAGACCCATGGCGCGGCCAGATAAGGCAGCAGCCGTCAAGGAGGTCGTGGACGCGTTCCACGCCGCCGATGGCGCTGTGCTGACCGAGTACCGCGGTCTCACCGTTGCTCAGCTGCAGGAACTGCGGCGAGCGCTCGGCGAGAACGCCAACTACGCCGTGGTCAAGAACACGCTGGCCAAGCTGGCCGCCACCGAGGCCGGGATCGAGGGTTTCGACGACCTCCTCACCGGTCCGACCGCCATCGCCTTCATCAACGGCGACGTGGTCGAGGCAGCCAAGGGCCTGCGTGAATTTGCCAAGGCGAACCCCGCCCTTGTGATCAAGGGCGGCGTACTGGACGGCAAGCCGCTCGACGCGAAGGAGGTCTCCAAGCTGGCAGACCTCGAGTCGCGCGAGGTGCTCATGGGCAAGCTGGCGGGCGCGATGCTCGCTTCGCTCTCCCAGGCCGTCTACCTGCTCAACGCCCCGCTCTCGCAGGCTGCCCGGCTCGCCGGCGCCCTGCAGGCCAAGGCAGAGCAGGACCCCTCGATCCTCGCAGGTGGTGCCGGTACGCCGGCGCCGGCAGACGCCGCTCCGGCCGAAGCCGCTGCCGAGGACGCTCCGGTCGCCGACGAGGCAGCCGAGTCCACTGAGGCCTGAACGGGCCGACGTACACACCACCTGAAACCGGTGCGCTGACCAACAGAAGCGCACCACCGAATGGAAGGAAACGCCACCATGGCGAAGCTCAGCACTGACGAGCTGCTCGACGCGTTCAAGGAAATGACCCTGATCGAGCTCTCCGAGTTCGTGAAGCAGTTCGAGGAGACCTTCGGCGTCACCGCCGCCGCTCCGGTTGCCGTGGCCGCTGCCCCGGCCGCTGGCGGCGCCGCTGCCGGTGGCGGCGAGGCCGCTGCCGAGCAGGACGAGTTCGACGTCATCCTCGAGGCTGCCGGCGACAAGAAGATCAACGTCATCAAGGAGGTGCGCGCTCTCACCTCCCTCGGCCTGAAGGAGGCCAAGGACCTGGTGGAGTCCGCGCCGAAGCCGATCCTGGAGAAGGCGACCAAGGAGGCCGCCGAGAAGGCCAAGGAGGCCCTCGAGGGCGCCGGCGCCACCGTCACCCTCAAGTGACGCACTCTCTCTGAGACGCTCCAACACAGGGCGGTC
Organism: Nocardioides speluncae; assembly: GCF_003121585.1. Classification (GTDB taxonomy): domain Bacteria; phylum Actinomycetota; class Actinomycetes; order Propionibacteriales; family Nocardioidaceae; genus Nocardioides; species Nocardioides speluncae. Next base: position 226,733 of record NZ_QEOO01000026.1, on the reverse strand, counting down.
ACCCCGATCGGGGGTGGCCGCCCTGTGGCATATCCAGGGTGCGGATGGGCATGGACAGCCTGTGGAACTGGCGCGTAACCAATGCAGCACATCTGCGTTGGTTGGGAGGGGAAGCGAGGGAGGCTCGCCCTGCAGTGTCGCAGGCGTTGTCTTCGATGCTGTTGTCAGCGGTGCAGAGGGAGAAGTCCGCCATGGGCGTAGAAATCAAGGTCGAACACCTCACGAAGTCGTTCGGCAAGCAGCTCATCTGGGGCGACGTCACGCTCACCATCCCGCCTGGGGAGATCTGCGTGATGCTCGGCCCGTCCGGCACCGGCAAGTCGGTGCTCCTGAAGACCTTGATCGGCCTGCTCAAGCCCGACACCGGCTCGATCTTGATCGAGGGCACCGACATCGCAAGCTGCTCCGAGAAGGACCTCTACGAGATCCGCAAGTTGTTCGGCGTGCTGTTCCAGGACGGCGCGATGTTCGGCTCGATGAACCTCTACGACAACGTCGCCTTCCCGCTGCGCGAGCACACCAAGAAGAGCGAGTCCGAGATCCGCAACATCGTCATGGAGAAGATGGACCTGGTCGGCCTCGTCGGCTCCGAGACCAAGCTTCCCGGCGAGATCTCGGGCGGCATGCGCAAGCGCGCCGGCCTGGCGCGAGCCCTGGTGCTCGACCCGGAGATCGTGCTCTTCGACGAGCCGGACTCCGGCCTGGACCCGGTGCGTACGGCGTTTCTCAACCAGCTGATCATCGACCTCAACGCCCAGATCGACGCCACCTTCCTGATCGTCACCCACGACGTCAACACCGCCAGGACGGTGCCGGACAACATCGGCCTGCTCTACCACAAGCACCTCGCGATGTTCGGCCCGCGCGAGATGCTGCTCAGTTCCGAGGAGCCGGTGGTCCGCCAGTTCCTCAACGCGCAGCGGGTCGGCCCGATCGGCATGTCGGAGGAGAAGGACGCCGACGAGCTCGAGGCCGAGAAGGGCCAGGACCTGCCGCCGCTGCCGCCGATCCCGATGCAGCAGATGCCGTCCAACGGCATTGCCCGCCGCAGCCAGCAGCCGCCCGGAGAGTGGTGCCGTGCGAACGGCGTGTCACCGCCTCCCGGCTCGTTCATGAGCTCGAACGCCGGCCTGGCACCAGGGGTCTGACCTCGAGATGTCATCCATCACCGCCACCAAGGCCCTCAGGCCGATCGGGACTGCGGGCAAGCTCTTTGCCTTTGGTCTGGACGTCGGCCGCGGCCTCTTCCGCCGCCCGTTCCAGACCCGCGAGTTCATCCAGCAGGCCTGGTTCATCGCGTCGGTCACGATCATCCCGACCGCGCTGGTCGCGATCCCGTTCGGCGCGGTCATCGCGCTCCAGGTCGGTGGCCTGATCAAGCAGTTCGGCGCGCAGTCCTTCACGGGCTCGGCGTCGGTGCTGGCGGTGGTCCGGGAGGCCGGGCCGATCGCCACCTCGCTGCTGATCGCCGGCGCCGGCGGCTCCGCTATCGCGGCTGACCTCGGCGCTCGCAAGATCCGCGAAGAGCTCGACGCGATGATGGTGCTTGGCATCGACCCGATCCAGCGCCTGGTGGTGCCGCGGGTGCTGGCCTGCATGCTGGTCGCGGTCTTCCTCAACGGCCTGGTCAGCGTGGTCGGCGTGACCGGCGGCTACGTCTTCAACGTGGTCTTACAAGACGGCACCCCAGGCGCATATTTAGCGAGCTTCACCGCGTTAGCCCAGTTACCCGACTTATGGCAGGGGATGGCGAAGGCACTCGTCTTCGGCCTGATCGCGGCCATCGTCGCGTGCTACAAGGGCATGAACGCCGGTGGTGGTCCGAAGGGTGTCGGTGACGCGGTGAACGAGTCCGTCGTCATCAGCTTCATGCTCCTGTTCCTCGTCAACTTCATCATGAGCGCGATCTATCTGCAGCTCGTCCCGCCAAAGACGGGTTAGGTGAGCTGACATGTCTGGAATCGACACCGTGAAGGCCGCCTACGAGCGGCCGGCCAAGATGATCGACGACCTCGGTAGTCAGCTGGCCTTCTACATCAAGGCGCTGGCGTGGACCCCGCGCACGATCCGGCGCTACAAGAAGGAGATCCTGCGGATCCTGGCCGAGGTCACCCTCGGCTCGGGCGCGCTGGCCGTCATCGGCGGCACCGTCGGCGTGATCACCGCGATGTGCTTCTTCACCGGCACCGAGGTCGGCCTGCAGGGGTACGCCGCGCTCAACCAGCTCGGCACCGCTGCGTTCTCCGGCTTCGTGTCGGCGTACTTCAACACCCGCGAGATCGCGCCGCTGGTGGCTGGGATCGCGCTGGCTGCCACGGTCGGCTGCGGCTTCACCGCCCAGCTCGGCGCGATGCGGATCTCCGAGGAGGTCGACGCGCTCGAGGTGATGGCGATCCCGTCGCTGCCGTTCCTGGTGACCACCCGGATCATCGGCGGGCTGATCGCGATCGTCCCGCTGTACGTCGTCGGCCTGCTCGCGTCGTACTTCGCGACCCGGCTGACCGTCACCCAGTTCTTCGGGCAGAGCACCGGCACCTATGACCACTACTTCAACGCGTTCCTGCCACCCGGGGACGTGCTCTGGTCCTTCGGCAAGGTGCTGGTCTTCGCGGTCATGGTGATCCTGATCCACTGCTACCACGGCTACAACGCCTCGGGTGGCCCGGCTGGCGTGGGCATCGCTGTGGGCCGCGCGGTCCGGACCAGCATCGTCGCGATCAACGTGATGGACCTGTTCTTGTCGATGGCGATCTGGGGCGCCTCGACCACGGTGAGGTTGGCCGGATGAACCCGTTCCGCAACCACAAGGTGCTCGGCGTCGGCTTCCTGTGCCTGCTGCTGCTGGGCATCTGGCTGACCTACGCGGTCTTCACCAAGAAGTTCACCCAGTACGACGAGGTCACGCTCAAGACCTCGAGCATCGGCCTGCAGCTTCCACACCGGGCCGATGTGAAGGTCCGCGGCGTGATCGTCGGCGAGGTCATCGAGAGCAAGGCAAGCGGCGAAGGAGCTGAGCTGACGCTAGGTCTGTTCCACGGCCGCGACACCGAGATCCCCGCCAACGTCACCGGCAGCATCGTGCCGAAGACGCTGTTCGGGGAGAAGTATGTCTCGCTGGAAGTGCCCGACTCGCCCGACGGCGACCTGCAGGCAGGCGACACCATCGCGCGCACCCAGGTGTCGATCGAGTTGGAGCGGGTGCTCTCCGACCTGTACCCGCTGCTGCGAGCGGTGGCGCCGGCCGAGATCAACAAGACGCTGAACGCCATGGCGACCGCACTGGAGGGCCGGGGTGAGCTCATCGGGGAGAACCTGGTGACCCTCGACTCCTACCTCAAGCGGGTCAACCCGCAGATCCCCGACATCGTCGAGGACCTGCGGCTCACCTCCCAGGTCTCCGACCTCTACGTCGAGGTGCTGCCGGAGATCGCGACCATTCTGCGCAACACCATCAAGACCGGTCATACCCTCGAGGGACGGGAGAAGAAGCTGCAGCAGTTCCTGCGTGACGTGGGCAGCTTCTCCGACACCACGACCGAGTTCCTGGACAAGAACGACGAGAACATCATTCGGCTGGGCCAGCTGAGCGTGCCGCAGTTCAACCTGTTGAAGAAGTACGCCCCGGAGTACCCGTGCCTGATCGGCGGTGTCCGCAACGCGATCCCCAACCAGGCGGAGACGTTCCGCGGCTTCATCCTGCACATCAACCTCGAGCTGCTGCCCAACCAGCCGCGCGGTTACCACACCGGCGACCTGCCGGTGTCCGGCGCGAAGAACGGCCCTTACTGCGGGACGCTGCCGAACCCGCCATACAGCCAGGAGAACCCGTTCACCGATGTGCCTGACGTCAACGACGGCGTCGAGCAGCCGACCGGCAAGGGCACTTCCCGGGTCGCGCCCGGCCCCGCACTGTCCGGTGACAGGGTGACCGACACTTTGGCGGGGAGTGCGGACGAGGACGCCTTCCTCAGCGCGCTGCTGGGTCCGGCGCTAGGCGTGACCGCTGATGAGGTCCCGGATCTGGCCACCTTGCTGATCGCGCCGATGGCGAGAGGGGCGGAGGTGTCACTGCGATGAGCCTCCTCGACAAGCGGACCAGCTCCGACCTGGTCAAGCTGGTGGTGTTCATGATCGTGACGGCCGTGTTCACCAGCGTGCTGGTGCTGGTCATCGGCAACGTCACCTTTGGTGCCTCACGCGAGTACAAGGCGGTCTTCGTCGACGCGACCGGCGTGGTCGAGGGTGACGACGTCCGGATCGCGGGCGTCAAGGTCGGCTCGGTGAAGAAGGTCGAGATCCAGGACCGGACCCGCGCCCTGGTGACCTTCACGGTGGACGAGGACGCCTCGGTCACCGACGCCACCAACATCGACATCCGCTTCCGGAACCTGGTCGGGCAGCGCTACCTCTCGCTCAGCCAGAAGATCGGCGGTACGTCGCGGCTCGACTCCGGTGAGACGATCCCGGTCAAGAAGACCTCGCCCGCGCTCGACCTGACCGTGCTGTTCAACGGCTTCAAACCGCTCTTCCAGGCCCTGTCGCCGACCGACCTCAACAAGCTGTCCTATGAAGTCATCCAGGTCTTTCAGGGCGAGGGCGGCACCCTCGAGGGCCTGCTTGCGCACACCGCCTCGGTGACCTCCACACTGGCCGGCCGCGACCAGATCATCGGTGAGCTCATCGACAACCTCAACGACACTCTGGTCCACATCGGCAGCCGCGACGACGAGCTGTCGGACCTGATCGGCAGCTTCCGCCAGCTGGTGGGCGGGCTGAAGAAGGACCGGGTGGCCATCCTGGGCTCGCTGGACTCCATCTCCGACCTTTCGGTCGAGACCGCGTCGCTGGTGTCCGGCATCCGGCCCGAGCTGCTGGCCGACCTCAAGGAGCTGCGCCGGCTCACCGCGAACCTCGACAAGGACAAGGGTGAGATCGACCGGGCGCTGCAGGTGATGCCGATCAAGCTGACCAAGATCGGCCGGACCGCGACCTACGGCTCGTGGTTCAACTTCTACCTCTGCGAGTTCCACGGCAGGGTGAAGACGCCCGTCGGCGAGCCGATTCCCCTCGACTTCGACCTCGGCAACACGGGCAGGTGTGATCTCGGATGATGAAGCCGTTCCGTGAGCGCAACCCGGTCATGGTCGGGGCGATCAGCCTCGTCGTACTGGCGCTGCTGGTCGTGGGCGCCTTCCGTGCCGATGACCTGCCGCTGATCGGCGGCGGCGACACCTACCACGCGGCGTTCGCCGAAGCCGGCGGCCTCAAGGCCAACGACGAGGTCCGCATCGCCGGCGTCCGAGTCGGCAAGGTCGACAAGCTCGAGCTCGCCGGTGACCACGTGCGCGTGACCTTCAAGGTCGAGAAGGGCGCGGAGTTCGGCGACGAGACCAGGGCCGCAATCAAGGTGAAGACGCTGCTCGGCGCCATGTTCCTGGCGCTCGAACCGGCTGGTTCGGGCCAGTTGGCCGACGGGTCGGAGATCCCGGTCGAGCGCACCAGCTCGCCGTACAGCGTGGTCGCTGCCTTCACCGGGCTGGCGGAGACCTCCGAGCAGATCGACACCAAGCAGCTGGCCACCTCGATGGAGACGCTGGCCCAGCTGACCGCGAACACCCCTGAGGAGTTTCGGGCCGCGCTGCGCGGTGTATCCGCGCTGTCGCGCAACGTGGCGGCGCGCGACGGCCAGATCAACACGCTGCTGAAGAACCTCAAGAAGGTCTCTACTGTGCTGGACGAGCGCGACCAGGACATCCTCGCCCTGATGCGGGACTCCAGCGTGCTGTTCAAGTCCGTGGTGGCTCGCCGTCAGTCGGTCCACAACCTTCTGGTCTCCACGACCAAGATGTCGCGTGAGCTGTCGCTGCTGGTGAATCAGAGCCGAGCTGACCTCAAGCCCGCCCTCACCCACCTGGAGAACGTGCTGAAGGTGCTCAACAAGAACCAGGACAACCTGGACCAGAGCCTGCGTCTGATGGCGCCGTTCTACCGTGTCTTCGCCAACACGCTCGGCAATGGTCCGTGGTTCGACACGGTCGTCCACAACTTCCCACCAGTCCCGGCGGTGCGTTGAGATGCGTACGGCGAACCTCACCAGGCTGATCGTCCCGGCTGTCCTGATCGCGCTGCTCGCAGCGGCGGCTCTGGTCATGTTCCGCGGCGAGGAGCAGAAGCGGCTCACCGCCCACTTCCCGCGGACTGTGTCGCTCTACGAAGGCAGCGACGTGCGCGTCCTCGGCGTCGCGATCGGCAAGGTCCAGTCGGTCAAGCCGGCCGGGACCAAGGTCGAGGTCACGATGACCTACGACCCGGAGATCGAGATTCCGGCCGACGCGAAGGCGGTGATCATCGCTCCGTCGGTCGTGGGCGACCGCTTCGTGCAACTCACGCCGGTCTTCCAGCCGGGCGACAAGGTGCTCGCCAAGGACGCCGTACTCGGACTGGACGACACCTCCGCACCGCTTGAGCTCGACCAGATCTACCAGAGCCTCGACGACCTCACCGTGGCGCTTGGGCCCAATGGTGCCAACAAGGACGGTGCGCTCAACCGTCTGCTGGACACCACGGCGGAGAACTTCGGTGGCCAGGGAGCGGCTTTCCACTCAACGATCAAGGACCTCGGCAAGCTCACTGGGACGCTGGACAACAACAAGGAAGAGCTGTTCGGTGCGGCTGGCGAGCTGGAGCAGTTCATCAGCACCCTGGCCGAGAACGACACCACCGTCCGTGACTTCAACCGGTCGATGGCCAAGGTCGCCGACCTGCTCGCCGACGAGCGGACCGAGCTGGCCAGGTCGCTTCGCAATCTCTCGACTGCGCTGACCGACGTGTCGGCGTTCGTCAAGGAGAACCAGGGCGCGCTCACCCGCAACGTCAAGGGCCTCAACCGGGTCGCCAAGCTGCTGGTCAAGCAGCGGGTTGCTCTCGAAGAGGTGATGAAGGTGGCGCCCACCGCGCTCACCAACCTGGGCCACACCTACAACCCGCAGGCCGGCACCCTCGACACCCGTATGAACCTCGGACCGCTGGTCGACACCCTCACCAACAACCCGGCGATCGCGCTGTGCACGCTGCTCAACCAGGCAGACCAGACCGGGCGGGCCTGCGAGGCGCTGTCGGCGGTGCTGCCGCGGTCCGCTGCCTTGGAACAGACGGCACCAGAGCAGGACTTCGACCTGACCCTCGGCGGCCTGGTGGAGGTGGAGCAGTGAAAAAGCTCAGGGCGCTCTGCGTCGCGCTTGCCGGCGCGATGCTGCTGACCGGCTGCGACTTCGACGTCTACAAGCTGCCGCTTCCCGGTGGGGCCGACACCGGCGAGAACCCGATGACGATCGAGGTGGAGTTCGCCGACGTACTCGACCTGGTGCCGCAGTCCACGGTCAAGGTCGCCGACGTCAGCGTAGGCAAGGTCACCGACGTCTCGCTCGACGGCTACAACGCGAAGGTGACCATCGAGGTTCGCAACGACGTCAAACTGCCCGACAACGCCGAGGCTGAGATACGGCAGACCTCGCTGCTCGGTGAGAAGTTCGTGTCCCTGCGCCCGCCGGCCGAGGCCGCCCCGCGTGGCGAGCTCGGCAACGGCGACGTGATCCCGCTGGAGCGCAGCGGCCGCAACCCCGAGGTCGAGGAGGTGCTCGGCGCGTTGAGCCTGCTGCTGAACGGCGGCGGCGTTGCCCAGCTGAAGACCATCACCTCCGAGCTCAACAAGGCCCTCGACGGGCGTGAAGGCAGCGCCCGGTCGGTGCTGACCCAGCTCCGCACGCTGATGCGCCAGCTCGACGACAACAAGGGCGACATCGTCACCGCCATCACCAAGCTCAACCGGCTGGCGGTCTCAGTCAACAAGCAGCGAAACACCATCGATGCGGCCCTGGAAGAGCTCCCGAGCGCTCTCCGTTCGCTGGACAGCCAGCGCAACGACCTGGTGAAGATGCTCAAGGCCCTCAACCGGCTGAGCACGGTCGGCGTCCGCGTGATCAAGGCGTCGAAGGAGAACACCGTCGAGTCGCTGCGACTGCTGGCCCCGGTCCTCGGCTCGCTCGCCGACAGCGGCTCGGACCTGCCCTACTCCCTCCAGTCGCTGCTGACCTTTCCGTTCATCGACGCCGCGGTCGGCGAGAACCCCCAGGTGGCACGCAACCTGCACATGGGCGACTACACCAACCTGTCGGTGCAGCTGGACCTCGGGCTCCCCGGCGCGAGTGGCCCCGGGCTGCCGACCCTGCCGACCAACCTGCCGTCGGTCGTCAACCCGACGGTGATCGTGAACAACGTGGTGAAGTGTCTGCAGAGCGGCAACCCGACCAGCACTGCCTGCCAGAAGGCCCTCGGCAGCGTCACCGGAGTCCTCAAGCTGCGGGAGGAGTGCCAGAAGCCGGCGAACAAGGACAAGGACATCTGCAAGCAGCTCAACGCGATCCCCGGGCTGCCGGCGCTCCCGGGGCTACCCGGTCTCCCCGGCCTCAAGGCGGGCGCTCAGCGGGCGGCGCCGGGCCAGCCAGGAGCGGCGGACCCGCGGGGACCGACGATGGGACAGCTGATGGAGAACTACGACCCTGACCTGGTCGCCCTCCTCGTGCCGGCGGTGGTGGTCGAATGATCTCGCGGCGGACCAAGGTCCAACTCGCCATCTTCGTGCTGATCACGCTGCTGGGTGTCAGCTACGTCGGCGCGCGCTATGCCCGGCTCGACAGGTTCTTTTTCGACGACAGCTACACCGTGGTGGCGCACTTCGAGGACTCCGGCGGCGTGTACGCCGGCGCCGAGGTCAGCTATCGAGGCGTGGGCGTGGGCAAGCTGGACAAGCTGGTGCTCACCGACGAGGGCGTCGACGCCCACTTGGAGATTGACAACGAGTACGACGAGATCCCGGCCGACAGCCTGGCCCTGGTCGGCAACCGCTCCGCACTGGGCGAGCAGTACGTCGAGCTCCAGCCGAACTCCGACGAGGGTCCTTATCTCAAGGACAAGTCCGAGATCGACAAGACCAAGCTTCCGATCTCCACCACCAAGCTGCTCACCGACGTCAGCACCACCGTCAGCTCGGTCGACAACGACGACCTGCGCACGGTGATCGCGGAGTTCGGCCTGGCCTTCGACGGCACCGGCGAGGATCTCGCGCAGATTATCGACACGTCCAACGAATTCATCGAGGCCGCCAACGAGAACTTCGACGTCACCACGGCGCTGATCCGCGACAGCAACACGGTGCTCAAGGGGCAGCTGGCGTCGGCGAGCGCGATCCGCGCGTTCTCCAGGAACCTCTCGCTGTTCAGCACCACCCTGGTCGGCAGCGACCAGGACATCCGCAACCTCATCGACAACGGTGGCGCAACGGCGATCCAGCTCAAGGATTTCCTCGACAAGAACAAGGTCGAGCTCGCAGACCTGCTCAACAACCTCGTCACGACCGGCGAGATCGTCGTCCGGAACCTCGACGGTCTGGAGCACGCCCTTGTGGTCTATCCGTACGCAGTCGAAGGCGGCTTCACCGTCGCCAGCAAGGACCCGAACACCGGGCTGTACGACGCCCACTTTGGCGCCGTACTCACCACCGACCCGCACGTGTGCAACAAAGGTTACGAGTCGACCGACCGCCGGATCCCCGAGAACGGCGAGAACCGGCCGATGGTGATGGATGCCCACTGCGCCGAGCCCCCCTCGACGTCCAACGCGCGGGGTGCCCAGAACTCTTCGCGGGCGCCAGCCGACTATGCCAACGCCGGGCCGGTGGTCGCCAACTTCGATCCCGAGACCGGTGAGCTGATCTGGGCCGGCCAGGAGGGCTTCGTCGACGACACCGCGGTCGATACCGTTGCCCCCGAGGCGTTCGGCGCCGACGGTGCCTGGAGATGGCTCTTCCTTCAGCCTCTTGTCCAGACGCAGGAGTGAACGCTTGACCGACGACAACCCCGCCAAGGGGCGCGCTGTGCTGCCCTCCGTCGCATCAGCCGCGCCAGGTTTCCGAACGCTGCTGGCGCTGCTGCTCGCCGTACTCCTGCTGGTCTCGCTCGGCCTGCTGATCTGGGCAGTCGCCGAGCGGCAGGACGCGGATGGCCGGCCATTCCGCTTCCAGAAGGGACAGCTCACCGAGGCGCAGCGATCCCGGGAGGAGGTGATGGCGCGCGCCGAACAGTTCATGCTGCGCGCCAACACCTATGGACCCGACCTGCTCGAGGGCAAGACCATGCCGGAGTACCGCGAACGGGTACATGAGTTGATCACGGCTAAGCACAAGGCCGACTTCGAGGCGGCGGCCACTATCGCCGAGCAGCAGGTCGCCCAGTTCGACTACGAGCGCACCGCCGAGGTCTTCGGCACCGGCGTCGCCTCCATGGACGCCGACTCGGCCACCGCTCTGGTCTCGGGTGCGATCGCCAACCAGCTCGGTGACCAAGAGCCGCGTCCCGCACAGGTCTTCCGAGTCGAGGTCAGGCTGGTCAAGATCAAGGGTGAGTGGCTGGTCGACGAGTTCGAGCCGGTGACGGAGGGAGCCTCATGACCGTGAACTGGTACGACCTGCTCGACGTCCCGACCGACGCGAAGCCGGAGGAGATCCGCGCAGCCTGGAAGAACTCGGTAGCTGGCCTGGATCCCACCGACAAGTCATTCCGGGTGTTCAATCAGGCAGCTGAGGTACTGCTCGACCCGAAGCGCCGCAAGGCGTACGACGCGGAACTGGCCGTAGCACAGGCGGCGGAGGCGGAAGCGGCGGACACCGACGCAGAGAACGTTGAGACCGCTGAGGTGGCGACCGACGACGTCGAGGCCGACGAGGCCGCTGCCGTTTCGGCGCCGGATGCGAAGCCCGGCGGCTGGGTGCCGCCCGCGTGGCTGCTCATCGTCCTGGCGGCGGTTACGGCGCTGGTGGCGACCGCGACCGGGTGGCTGTTGCTCGCCGTACCCTCCGACCAGGAAGTCGCGGATGCGACGGCCGAAGCGCAGGCCGCGGCCGAGCGAGCGGCGGTACCGGTGCTGTCCTATGACTACACCCGGTTGGAAGCCGACCAGGAGGCTGCTCAGCGCTTCCTCACCAGCGACTTCCGCAAGGACTATGACCGACTCTTCGAGCTGGTCAAGCAGAACGCCGTACGGGCAAAGGCAAAGGTGACTGCGCAGGTCATCGGCTCCGGTGTGGTCCGCTCCGGCACCGAACGGGTCGAGATCTTGCTGTTCGTCAACCGGCCGACCACGAACACCGCGACCACCGAGCCGAAGATTTCGCGCGACCAGGTCACCCTGAGCATGGAGAACGTCGGCGGGGAGTGGCTGATCGACGACATGAAGACCAAGCTGCTCGGCGAGTCCTAGATGACTAACCCGAGGGTGGGCGCTTGACCTGCGCGGCCCGGCAGTTCATGATCGAGCGAAGGTGTCTGTCGATGAGGGACCGCTGCTGCGCGGCGCGGTTGACACGTCAGGCCGAATGCGCGGTCAGCATTCGGTCTAGGCGGTGTTGTGCTCTGACCAGATCTCGGGTACGTTAGGTCTTTGCGTCTGCCCTCATATGCTTCCTGCCTTCCCGGTGGCCGGTTGTGGTGGGTGACGACTTCCCCACCAGAGCGATACCTACGAAGGATCCCCTCTTGGCCGCGCGCGCTTCCGCTGGTAACTCTCGTCGCATCTCCTTCGCAAAGATCACCGAACCTCTTGAGCTTCCTCAGCTCCTCGCTCTCCAGACCGACAGCTTCGACTGGCTTGTCGGAAACGAGAAGTGGAAGGCCGTCGTCGAGCGCCGGCTCGCGAACGGCGAGGACGTCTCCCAGAAGTCGGGTCTGCAGGAGATCTTCGAGGAGATCTCTCCGATCGAGGACTTCTCCGAGACGATGTCTCTGTCGTTCGAGAACCCGATCTTCTACGACCCGAAGTACACCGTCGACGAGTGCAAGGAGAAGGACTTCACCTACTCCGCTCCGCTCTACGTCTCGGCGGAGTTCACCAACAACGACACCGGTGAGATCAAGGGCCAGACGGTCTTCATGGGCGACTTCCCGCTCATGACCGACAAGGGCACCTTCATCATCAACGGCACCGAGCGCGTCGTCGTGTCGCAGCTCGTCCGCTCGCCGGGTGTCTACTTTGAGCGGTCCGCCGACAAGACGTCGGACAAGGACATCTACACCGCCAAGATCATCCCGTCGCGCGGCGCGTGGCTGGAGTTCGAGATCGACAAGCGCGACCTGGTCGGCGTACGCCTTGACCGCAAGCGCAAGCAGAACGTCACCGTGCTGCTCAAGGCCCTCGGCTGGACCAATGAGCAGATCCGCGAGGAGTTCGGCGAGTACGAGTCGATGATGCTGACTCTGGAGAAGGATCACACCGAGACCCAGAAGGACGCGCTGCTCGACATCTACCGCAAGCTTCGTCCGGGCGAGCCGCCGACCGAAGAGGCCGCGCAGACGCTGCTGAACAACTACTACTTCAACCCGAAGCGCTACGACCTGGCCAAGGTCGGTCGCTACAAGATCAACAAGAAGCTCGGGCTGCAGGAGCGCTTCGACCAGCAGACGCTGACCATCGACGACGTCGTGTCGGCGATCAAGTACATCGTGGCGCTGCACGACGGCAAGGTCGAGCTGCCCTCCGAGGGCGCCGAGGACGGCACTCTCGTCATCAACGCCGACGACATCGACCACTTCGGCAACCGGCGCGTGCGCTCGGTCGGCGAGCTGATCCAGAACCAGCTCCGCACCGGCCTGGCCCGCATGGAGCGCGTGGTCCGCGAGCGGATGACGACTCAGGACGTCGAGGCGATCACGCCGCAGTCCCTGATCAACATCCGACCGGTGGTCGCGGCGCTGAAGGAGTTCTTCGGCACTTCGCAGAGCTCGCAGTTCATGGACCAGACCAACCCGATCTCCGGGCTGACGCACAAGCGTCGTCTCTCGGCCTTGGGTCCCGGTGGTCTGTCGCGTGACCGCGCCGGCATGGAGGTCCGCGACGTCCACTCGTCGCACTACGGCCGGATGTGCCCGATCGAGACGCCGGAAGGCCCGAACATCGGTCTGATCGGCTCGCTCGCCTCCTACGGTCGGATCAACCCGTTCGGCTTCGTCGAGACGCCGTACCGGCTGGTCGACAACAAGGGCCGGGTCACCGACGAGATCCACTACCTCACCGCCGACGACGAGGACCGTCACGTCATCGCGCAGGCGAACGCCGCGCTCGACAAGACCGGCAAGTTCGTCGACGAGCGGGTGCTGGTCCGCCAGCGTGGCGGCAGCGACGTCTCCGAGGTCCTGGCCGAAGAGGTCGACTACATGGACGTCTCGCCGCGCCAGATGGTGTCGGTGGCGACCGCGCTGATCCCGTTCCTCGAGCACGACGACGCCAACCGCGCGCTGATGGGCGCCAACATGCAGCGTCAGGCCGTGCCGCTGATCCGCAGCGACTCGCCGATCGTCGGCACCGGCATCGAGTACCGCGCCGCGGTCGACGCCGGTGACGTCGTGACCGCGGTCGCGGCCGGTGTGGTCAAGGAGGTGACCGCCGACTTCGTGGAGGTCATGCACGACGACGGCACCTACAAGACCTACAAGATGGCGAAGTTCAAGCGCTCCAACCAGGGCACCTGCATCAACCAACGCCCGCTGGTGGCTGAGGGTGACCGGCTGGAGGTCGGCTCGCCGATCGCGGACGGTCCGTGCACCGACAAGGCCGAGATGGCGCTGGGCACCAACCTGCTGGTGGCGTTCATGCCGTGGCAGGGCCACAACTACGAGGACGCGATCATCCTCAGCCAGCGTCTGGTCCAGGAGGACATCCTCACCTCGATCCACATCGAGGAGCACGAGGTCGACGCGCGCGACACCAAGCTCGGCCCCGAGGAGATCACCCGGGACATCCCGAACGTCTCCGAGGAGATGCTGGCCGACCTCGACGAGCGGGGCATCATCCGCATCGGCGCCGAGGTCACCACCGGCGACATCCTGGTCGGCAAGGTCACCCCGAAGGGCGAGACCGAGCTGACCCCCGAGGAGCGGCTGCTCCGCGCGATCTTCGGTGAGAAGGCGCGCGAGGTTCGCGACACCTCGATGAAGGTGCCGCACGGTGAGTCCGGCACGGTCATCGGCGTCCGCGTGTTCGACCGCGAGGACGGCGACGAGCTGCCTCCGGGCGTCAACCAGCTGGTCCGGGTGTACGTCGCGCAGAAGCGCAAGATCTCGGTCGGCGACAAGCTCGCCGGGCGCCACGGCAACAAGGGCGTCATCGCCAAGATCCTGCCGATCGAGGACATGCCGTTCATGGAGGACGGCACCCCGGTCGACGTCGTACTCAACCCGCTGGGTGTGCCGCGACGGATGAACATCGGCCAGATCCTCGAGCTGCACCTTGGCTGGCTCGGCAAGCAGGGCTGGGACATCAACCTCCACGAGGACGGGTCCAAGGCCGACTGGAAGCAACGCCTGATCTCGATCCACGCCGACAAGGCGGAGCCCAACACGAAGCTGGCCACGCCGGTCTTCGACGGTGCTCGCGAGGACGAGATCATCGGTCTGCTCGGTGCGACCCTGCCCACTCGCGACGGCGTCCGCCTGATCGACGAGACCGGCAAGGCGAGCCTGTTCGACGGCCGCTCCGGCGAGCCGTTCCCGGACCCCGTCTCGGTCGGCTACATGTACATCCTCAAGCTGCACCACCTCGTCGACGACAAGATCCACGCGCGCTCGACCGGCCCCTACTCGATGATCACGCAGCAGCCGCTGGGCGGTAAGGCCCAGTTCGGTGGCCAGCGGTTCGGTGAGATGGAGGTCTGGGCGATGGAGGCGTACGGCGCCGCCTACGCCCTGCAGGAGCTGCTCACGATCAAGTCCGACGACGTGCCGGGCCGCGTGAAGGTCTACGAAGCCATCGTGAAGGGCGAGAACATCCCCGACTCGGGCATCCCGGAGTCGTTCAAGGTTCTCGTCAAGGAGATGCAGTCGCTCTGCCTGAACGTGGAGGTCCTCTCGCAGGACGGCTCCATGATCGAGCTGCGCGACGCCGAGGAAGACGTCTTCCGCGCCGCCGAGGAGCTGGGCATCGACCTGTCTCGTCGCGAGCCGTCGTCCGTCGAAGAAGTATGAGAAAGGGAATCTGACAAGTGCTCGACGTTAACTTCTTCGACCAGCTTCAGATCGGCCTGGCCACCGCGGACGACATCCGCACGTGGAGCCACGGCGAGGTCAAGAAGCCGGAGACCATCAACTACCGCACGCTCAAGCCCGAGCGTGACGGCCTCTTCTGCGAGAAGATCTTCGGTCCCACCCGGGACTGGGAGTGCTACTGCGGCAAGTACAAGCGAGTCCGCTTCAAGGGCATCATCTGCGAGCGCTGCGGCGTTGAGGTGACCCGTTCGAAGGTACGCCGTGAGCGGATGGGCCACATTGAGCTCGCCGCCCCGGTGACCCACATCTGGTACTTCAAGGGCGTGCCGTCGCGGCTGGGCTACCTGCTCGACCTCGCCCCGAAGGACCTGGAGAAGGTCATCTACTTCGCGGCGTACATGATCACCTCCGTCGACGAGGACGCCCGGCACCGTGACCTGTCCTCGCTCGAGGGCAAGGTCCAGCTGGAGCGCGAGCGCCTCGAGAAGCGTCGCGACGGCTCCATCGAGGAGCGCGCGAAGAAGCTCGAGGAGGACCTCGCCGCACTGGAGGCCGAGGGCGCCAAGTCCGACCAGAAGCGCAAGGTCAAGGACGGCGCCGAGCGGGAGATGAAGCAGCTGCGTGACCGTGCGCAGCGCGAGATCGACCGCCTCGACGAGGTGTGGACCCGGTTCAAGGCCCTGAAGGTCCAGGACCTCGAGGGTGACGAGCTGCTGTACCGCGAGATGAAGACCTGGTTCGGCAAGTACTTCGAGGGCCACATGGGCGCGACCGCGATCCAGAAGCGCCTGCAGGACTTCGACATCGAAGCCGAGGTCGAGAACCTGCGCGAGACCATTGCTACCGGCAAGGGCCAGCGCAAGGTGCGGGCGCTGAAGCGGCTCAAGGTCGTCGACGCGTTCCGCAAGACCGGCAACAAGCCGATCGGCATGGTGCTCGACGCCGTACCCGTGATCCCGCCGGACCTGCGTCCGATGGTGCAGCTGGACGGTGGCCGCTTCGCGACCTCCGACCTCAACGACCTGTACCGCCGGGTTATCAACCGCAACAACCGGCTCAAGCGACTGCTCGACCTGGGCGCGCCCGAGATCATCGTCAACAATGAGAAGCGGATGCTGCAGGAGGCCGTGGACTCGCTGTTCGACAACGGCCGCCGTGGTCGTCCGGTCACCGGCCCGGGCAACCGGCCGCTGAAGTCGCTGTCCGACATGCTCAAGGGCAAGCAGGGTCGTTTCCGTCAGAACCTGCTCGGCAAGCGCGTGGACTACTCCGGTCGTTCGGTGATCGTGTCCGGTCCGCAGCTGAAGCTGCACC
Source organism: Nocardioides speluncae (assembly GCF_003121585.1). Taxonomy (GTDB): domain Bacteria; phylum Actinomycetota; class Actinomycetes; order Propionibacteriales; family Nocardioidaceae; genus Nocardioides; species Nocardioides speluncae. Next base: position 210,330 of record NZ_QEOO01000026.1, on the reverse strand, counting down.
AGTGTGGTCTGCCCAAGCAGATGGCGCTGGAGCTGTTCAAGCCGTTCGTGATGAAGCGTCTGGTCGACCTGTCGCACGCGCAGAACATCAAGTCCGCCAAGCGGATGGTGGAGCGCGCCCGCCCGGTCGTGTGGGACGTCCTCGAAGAGGTCATCACCGAGCACCCCGTGCTGCTCAACCGTGCGCCCACCCTGCACCGTCTCGGCATCCAGGCCTTCGAGCCGCAGCTGATCGAGGGCAAGGCCATCCAGATCCACCCGCTCGTGTGCGGCGCGTTCAACGCCGACTTCGACGGTGACCAGATGGCCGTGCACCTGCCGCTGTCCGCGGAGGCGCAGGCCGAGGCGCGGATCCTGATGCTGTCGACCAACAACATCCTCAAGCCGTCGGACGGCCGTCCGGTGACCATGCCTTCGCAGGACATGATCATCGGCCTGTTCTGGCTGACGACGAACCGTGAGGGCGAGCCCGGCGAGGGCCGCGCCTTCTCGTCGCCGGCCGAGGCGATCATGGCCTTCGACCGGCAGGAGATCAGCCTGCAGAGCAAGGTCAAGATCCGCTTTACCGACGCCGTACTCCCCTCAGAGCTGCACCCCGAGGGCTACGAGCAGGGTGACCCGATCACGCTCGAGACCACGCTCGGCCGGTCGATCTTCAACGACACGCTGCCCGCCGACTACCCGTTCGTGAACTACGAAGTCGGCAAGAAGCAGCTCGGTGCGATCGTCAACGACCTGGCCGAGCGGTACACCAAGGTCGAGGTCGCGGCGTCTCTGGACGCGCTGAAGGACACCGGCTTCCACTGGGCGACCCGCTCGGGTGTCACCGTGTCGATCGACGACGTGACCACCCCGGGCAAGAAGGCCTCGATCCTCGAGGGCTACGAGGCCCAGGCGGCCAAGGTCCAGAAGCAGTTCGAGCGCGGTCTGGTCACCGACGAGGAGCGTCGTCAGGAGCTCATCGAGATCTGGACCCAGGCGTCGAACGAGGTCGCCAAGGCGATGGAGTCGAACTTCGACCGGTCCAACCCGATCTACATGATGGTCGACTCGGGCGCGTCCGGAAACATGATGCAGATCCGTCAGGTCGCCGCCATGCGAGGCCTGGTGGCGAACCCGAAGGGCGACATCATCCCGCGGCCGATCAAGGCGAACTTCCGCGAGGGCCTGTCGGTGCTGGAGTACTTCATCTCCACCCACGGTGCTCGTAAGGGTCTCGCCGACACCGCGCTGCGGACCGCCGACTCGGGCTACCTGACCCGTCGTCTGGTCGACGTGTCGCAGGACGTCATCATCCGTGAGGACGACTGTGGCACCGAGCGTGGTCTGCCGAAGCGGATCGGCGAGCGTCGTGAGGACGGCACTGTCGTCAAGCACGAGCACGCCGAGACCGCGGCGTACGCCCGCTCGTCTGCCGTCGAGGTCACCCACCCGGAGACCGGCGACGTGCTCGCCGCTGCGGGCGAGGACCTCGGTGACGTCAAGATCAACGAGCTGGTCGAGGCCGGGATCGAGGAGGTCAAGGTCCGCTCCGTGCTGACCTGTGACGCCAAGACCGGTACCTGCGCCAAGTGCTACGGCCGCTCGCTGGCCACCGGCAAGCTGGTCGACATCGGTGAGGCCGTCGGCATCATCGCGGCCCAGTCGATCGGTGAGCCCGGCACGCAGCTGACGATGCGTACCTTCCACACCGGTGGTGTGGCCTCCGCGGACGACATCACGCAGGGTCTGCCCCGTGTGGTCGAACTCTTCGAGGCCCGCCAGCCCAAGGGTCGCTCGCCGATCTCCGAGGCCGCCGGCCGGATCGAGATTGAGGAGACCGACAAGGCCCGCAAGGTCCTGGTCACCCCGGACGACGGCTCGGAGGTCCAGGAGTACCCGGTCTCCAAGCGGTCCCGGCTGCTGGTCGCAGACGGCGACCACATCGAGGTCGGTCAGATGCTGACCGTCGGTACGCCGGACCCGCAGGAGGTGCTGCGCATCCTCGGTGTCCGCAAGGCGCAGGAGCACCTGGTCGACGAGGTGCAGAACGTGTACCGGTCGCAGGGTGTGTCCATTCACGACAAGCACATCGAGATCATCGTGCGGCAGATGCTGCGCCGGATCACGGTCATCGAGTCGGGCGAGACGAACCTGCTCCCGTCCGACCTGGTCGACCGGGTGCTGTTCGAGGAGGAGAACCGGCGGGTTGTCTCCGAAGGCGGCAAGCCGGCCTCGGGTCGTCCGGTGCTCATGGGCATCACCAAGGCCTCGCTCGCGACCGAGTCGTGGCTCTCGGCGGCCTCCTTCCAGGAGACCACCCGGGTGCTCACCGACGCGGCCATCCACGGCCGCTCGGACTCGCTGCGCGGTCTGAAGGAGAACGTGATCATCGGAAAGCTGATCCCGGCTGGTACCGGCCTCGAGCGGTACCGCAACATCCGGGTGGAGCCGACCGAGGAGGCCCGCGCCGCGGCGTACTCCGTGACCGGTTACGACTCCTACGACTACGAGTTCGGTACGTCGTCCGGTCAGGCCGTCGCTCTCGACGACTTTGATTTTGGGTCGTACCAGAACTAATTCTCAGTAAGTCAAGGCCCGCTCGTGCTTGCACGGGCGGGCCTTGGCGCGTCTTGATCTTGACTCTCCGGCTACCGGAGGCCGGATGCTCGACTCATGGCTTCGGTACACAAAGAGTTCCCTGTCTCCGCCACTCCTGCCACAGCGTGGGATGCGATGCGAGACTTCGGCGCTGTGCACGAGCGGGTTGCTGCCGGCTTCGTGGTGAGCAGCGTGCTCGACGGGGATGTCCGCACCGTGCGGTTCGTCAACGGTGTCATCGCCCGCGAGGAGCTGATCAGCGCCGACGATGAGCGGCGCCGGCTGGTCTACAGCGTTATCGACAGCCCGATGGGGCTGACCCACCACCAGGCGACGGTCGTCATCGAGGCCGCAGGCGACGGGGCGCCCGGCTCGAGAGTCGTCTGGACTACCGACGTACTCCCCGACGACGCGGCGGCACGGATCGAAGAGATGATGACCGCGGGAGCGATGGCGATCGCGAAGACGCTCTCCGACTGAGCGAGCGTGCCGGCGCGGATCAGGCGTTGAAGAGCTGCTGGAGCGGGACGACGGCGCCGGAGCGCTCGAGGGCGGCCTGCGAGCGGCCGATGTTGCGGGCGTTGGGGACGACGTGGAGCAGCATCAGCGCGATCGACAGCGCGGCGCCGCCGAGCACCAGCCAGAAGCCGCCTTCCTCGACGATGAACGCCAGCGCCAGGGACACCAGGAGCGCCAGCTCGGCGGCGGCGTACCGGAGGATCATCCGGGTCTGCGTCCGGACGAGCGCGGTGCGCAGGGCGGCGTCGGACGGCGTACCCGGTGAGATCGGCGCGAACCGGTAGCCGGCCACCTCGATGAGCGCGGCTCCGAAAGCGGCCGCGACCAGCACAGCAACCAGTGCCCATCGCGCTGGGTCGCCGAGGCGGTCCTCGGTGAGCGCGAACCACATCGCCACGACGATGGCTATCGGCGCCACCAGGAGTGACCACGCGAGACGACGCTGGCTCTGGACCTGGGCCACGGGATCGAGCATGGCCAGATGCTCGCAGAGAACCGGCAGGACGTCATCCGAAACGCGGGCCCCAGGTTGAGCGTTTCGGGTGACGTCCCGCCGGCGTCAGCACCCCGCCAGGTCGGGGGTGACGATCTCGCCGCGGTCGACGGTGATCCTCTTCGTGGCCCGGACCTTGCCGCCGACCGAGCAGGTCAGGGTCCAGGACTCGGTGCGGCCGGCGGCGGAGACGGTGGGGCGCGTGGACGGGTTGACGTGCCAGACGTACCGCCCGCTGGCCGGCACCCTGAGGGTCGACGTGAGCCTGTCGTTGATGGTCGAGGTCCAGGTGGGCGTCTTGAAGGACTTGGTGATCCTCAGCGTCGCACCGGCCGGCGCCTGGCCGCGGATGACCGAGTGGTGAGTCGGGTTCACCGCGTTCTCCAGCGCGATCAGGTATGCCTCGCGGTTGCCGCGACCGGCGTACTTGCCGGCGCCGAGGTACTCGTCGACGACCTGCGGGTACGGCGGGTGGAACTCGTGTGCCCCGATCTCGAAGGTGTAGCCGTAGCCGCCGGTGGCGTTGTAGGACCAGTCCTCGGTGGTGCCGGTGGTGTCGTACAGCTGCCAACCGTGCTGGGACTTGTAGCCGTTCTGGGCGGCCATCCGGTCGCCGAGCGCCTTGAGCGCGCGCTCGTCGTACGCGTTGCCGACCGGCTTGCCATCGGGTCCTACCGTGTCCGGATGTACGCCGTTCGGCCGGAGCACCAGGTTGGAGAAGGTGTGGTTGGTGATCAGCGTGGTGACCTGGCGGCCGCTGACCAGGCGGCGGATGTTCTCGGTCTCCGGCTCGGAGAACGCGCCCGCGCCGCGGTAGTCCTGCATGATCGGGATGTCCGAGGCGCCGGGACCGCCCCAGTAGCCGCCGTAGTTGCGGTTCGGGTCGACGCCGAGCCCGAAGCCGCCGGGGCTGGCCGCCGCCAGGATGCAGGTGCCGTCGGGTGTGTCGACGCCGTCGATCACCCGGCAGTTCTTGCGCTTGTAGGCGTTGCCCGGCGTGAGCAGGGTGCCGAGCAGCGGGTCGAGCGGGTTCAGGACCGAGCCGAGGTCGATCAGCGCGCCGTCGGTGCGGGAGCGGTCGAAGCCGTCGACGTTGACCACGGGTACGGCGATCACCCTGGCCTTGTTGAGCAGACGCGTGATCCGCGCCTTCTTCCCGTAGCTCTTGACCAGGTCGTAGGCGAACTCCATGGTCAGCTCGCCGCTCGGCCACTCGCGGGCGTGGTGCAGCCCGAGGATCACGAACGTCGGCCGGCCGTCCGCGGCTGCCCGGACGTCCCGGCCGATCTCGATCCCCTTGACGGCCTTTCCGTCCAGCGACCGCAGCGGCAGGGTGACGCCCCTGACCAGCGACGGATGGCGCTTCGCGAGCGCGGCCATCTCGGTGTTGTAGTCGGCCAGCGTGCGGTAGCTGTCGCGACCCGACGGCAGCGCGCTGCGGGCGACCCGGGCGGCGTACTCCTCGTTGGTGCGGTTGACCTGCGCCTCGCGCCGGACCAGGTCGGCGATCCGGACGACGTACGACAAACCGAGCGCGCGCAGCCTCGATAGATCGGCGACGTCGTGCAGCACCACCTCGACGTAGTCGTGGCCGGCGTGCTCGGTGAGGTCGAGTCCGGTCGCCTGTAGCCGGGCCTTGTCGGCGCGGGTCGGTGTCTGCACCTGGACCAGCTGCGGGCGGAACGTGTCGGTCAGCCCGGCGGCGTTCAGTCCCGCATCGGCCGGTCCGACCAGCGCTGGGGTGAGGGTGACGGCGGCCAGCGCGACGCCGGTCGCGAGCAGCCGGCGGGTGGGACGTGGCATCAAGTTCTCCCCAGGGCAGGTGGTGGGTGCTGGGCCAAACGACGACCCGGAGCCCGGGTTACGCCGTACTTTCGGCCTCCTCGAGCCGGCGCAACCAGCCGAGGTGCGGCGGTGGGACGAAGTAGTAGCCGCCCCCGACGGTGAGTGTGTACGGCGCGAGCGCGTCGCTGGTCACCCGCCGCTGGACGGTCTCGAACGCCGTGAGGTCGTTGGTGTACGCGAGAAACAGCACGCCCTCCTCGCCCGGCGCCCGATAGGTCCAGCCGCGCCGGGTCAGCTCGATCACCGGCGACTTTCCGTCGCGTGGGTTGGCGCGGCGGACGTGGCTGTCGAAGGGCGTGGTGGCGCCGTCCGGGTCGGTGGCGTACGGCGCCGGCTCGTCGCGCGCCGTACCGTCCAGCCAGGTGCCGTCGGGTCTCCGGCCGATGATCCGCTGCTGCTCCTCGGGCCGGTCACGGTCCCAGAGCTCTCGGCTCACCTGAACCACGCGCATCGCGAGCAGAGCGCCTCCCCAGGACCAGCGTGGGCCGTCGGCGCGGCCGAGGAGCGTGTGGGCCGCGCCGTCGACCGGGTTGCCGAAACCTTCGACGAAGCCGAAGACATTGGTGATGAGCGGGCGTCCGCGGCTCTCTCCGCTCAGTGGATGCTCGACCGGCGCGGACCAGACATCGGTGAGGTGGGCGTCGAGCCGATCGCGAAGCGCTGCGGTGCGTCGTTCACACTCCGCTCGGGTGTCGGCCTCGACGAGAACGACCAGGTCACGGGCGGTGCGGGCCTTGTCGGGTACGTCGCCGGCGAAGGCCGGCATCGTCCGCAGCGGCGGCGCCAGGCCGGGCAGGACCGTGCTCGAGAAGCCGACCGAGGCACCTGTCGCGGCCGCCGCCTCGGCAACCGGTCGCACCGACTCCGGCCCGGTCAGGCTAGCGAGCAGAACCTGACCGGTTTCGCGGGGCGCGGTGAGCGCCACGTGTGCGGTCGGGACATCTCGGTCTGAGGGACCTGGATCGCCCGAACCGCGGCAGGCGGTCAGGCCGAACGCCGTCGCGGCGGTGGCGCCGAGCAGGCCGCGCCGAGTTATCCACAGGTCGTTCATCGCCACTGGTTGCCCATCTCCAATCCTGATACCAATTTCACCTGTCGGATCTTTCACCCGTGGCAAGAACGCCACGAGTATGCACGGGGGTTGCAATGTCTGGCTGGTCTCTTCGTTCTCGGTTCGCAGATCTTGTCGCAGGTGTGCTGGCGTGTTCGCTGGCGGTGGGTGTCGACGGTGGCGGTGCGGCGGCGTCCGGCGCCTCGGCGTCCCTCGCCGCCCATGCCGGCGGCGGCAGCGCGGTGCTGGCGCACAACTCGGCGGGTCAGCTGGTCGGGGTGGTGTCGAGCTCCGGCTCGGTCAGCCGCTACACCTACGACGACGCGGGCAACATGACGGCGGTCGTGAGCGCCGGCCGCCCGGCAGTCGCCGTACTCTCCGCGGTGCCGCAGCGAGCGCGGCTCGGCGAGGTCGTGACGCTGGCCGGAAAGGGGTTCTCGGCGACACCGTCGAAGAACGTCGTCACGATGGCGGGCAAGCGGGCCACGGTGACCGCGTCGACAGCGAGCACGCTGTCGTTCAAGATCCCGACCTCGACGACAGGCGAAGTCCGAGTCACGACTCCAAGCGGGAGCGCGACCGGGCCCACGGTCACGGTGTTGCGGGACGCCGCGCCGAAGATCACGTCGTTCTCACCAGCGTCGGTGGTCCCCGGAGGCACGGTCACGATCAAGGCGAGCGGGCTGCACTCCAGCGCCGCGGACAACGTGGTGCGGTTCAACGGGGCGTACGGCGGCTTCGTGTCGAAGACCGATACCTCGATCACCGTGGAGGTCCCGGAGGGCGCGGCGTCCGGCCGGATCTCCCTGTTCACGCCCAGTGGCAGCTCGACGACGTCGACCGACCTTCGGGTGGTGCCGGCAGGCGTCGACGCAGCCACCGCGCGGGGTCCGTTCAAGCTGACCACCGGCGTGTCGAAGTCCCTGATCGTCCCCGCCGGCCGCACCTATCTGGCAACCTTCCCGGTCACCGGGGTGGCCCGGTACGGCGCGAGTGTCTCGTTCAGCTCCGGCACCTCCAACGACCTGCGCGTCGCGACGCTCGGCCCCGACAACCGTCTGCTCACCGACACCCGATCACTGACCGGGCGGACCCTCTGGCTGGAGCCACGCACCATCGCGGGCGAGGGGTCCGGGACCGTCGTGATCACCAACAAGGCGACAGCCAGCCGGTCGGTCCGAGTCAAGGTCGTCAGGTTCGCCGACCGCAGCGCGGGCTCGATCTCGCTGTCAGGGACCAAGAAGACGGTCTCGACCGGCACTCCCGGTCAGCGGGCCTACGTCTCCTTCAAGGGCGCTCCAGGGCAGCGGATCGCTGTGGAGGTGGGCAAGTCCCCGTCGCAGTCACAGGTCCAGCTGGAGACCCCTGACGGTGACCGGCAGAAGTTCGTGACCGCCGGCCCGTTCGGCGCCTTCCTCGACCCGGTGACCTTGCAGGATGCGGGCACCTACCGGATCTACTGGGCGCCGGGCGGCGGCAGCACCGGATCTGCCTGGCTTCGCGCCTGGAAGGTGGCGGCCGACGTCAACGCCGGCACGCTGTCGTTGAGCGGCACGGCCAAGACGCTGAAGACGACCCGTGTCGGTCAGCGTGCTTATGCCTCCTTCGAGGTGTCGAGCAGCGGCGCCACCCTGCGGGTCCAGTCGAGCAAGGCATCGACCGGCTCCGGCGAGATCCGGCTGATGAAGCCGGACGGCACCCAGGTCACCGCGCGCTCGGTCACGTCCTCGTCGGGTGCGACCATCTCGTCGGTCGCGCTCACGGCCGCAGGCACCTACCGCCTGTACTGGGACCCGTCTCGCACTTCTGCGTCTTCGGTGTCGGTGAGCGCACGGCGGCTGGGCGGCGCGCGTGCTGACGACCGGCAGCGCCGTACCGGCGAGCAGGTCGGTGGGGTGCGGGCGCGGCAGGGTGGGACGGCTCCCGCCTGGACCCCATCCACCGCTCAGCTCCGCGGCGCGGACTGGTCGATGACGGCGCCGGTCGCCAAGGCGGCTCGTCCACTGCAGGTGCCCGAGCGGGTGACGGCGATCTCCGGCCTGGTCCGTGATCTCCACGGCTCCGGCGTTGCCGAAGTCGCGGTGGAGGCAGGTGGTCGCCGTGCCACCACGGACGCTCGCGGCCGGTTCGTGCTGCGCGGCGTCCCGGCCGGACGGGTGGTCCTCACGCTCGACGGCGGCGGGGCCGACCACGTGGGCCGGACCTATGGCGTGTTCCGGCTCCCGGTCGCCGTGACGAAGGGCCGAGCGACGTACCTGCCGAGCCTGTGGTTCCCACGCCTCGACACCCGCTACACCCAGCGGATCAGTAGTCCGCTGCGGCGTGACGTGGTGCTGACGACGCCGGAGATCCCCGGGCTCAAGGTCAAGATCCCGAAGGGCAGCGTGGTCCGTGACCGGAGCGGCAAGGTCGTCACCGAGCTCGGGATCACCCCGCTGCCTGTGAACCGGCTGCCCTACGCGATGCCGCGCGACAGCCGGGTGCCGGTCTACTTCACCGTCCAGCCCGGCGGTGCCACCATCTTTCCTCGTGGCGCGCAGGTGATCTATCCGAACTACACCGGTGAGGCGCCCGGGTCCGAGGTCGACTTCATCAGCTTCGACCCCGAGCACGGCTGGGAGACCTACGGTCAAGGCAAGGTCGCGACCGACGGTGACCGCATCCAGCCGGACCGGGAGACGCGAGTCTGGTCGCTGGACGGCTTCTCCGTCGGCATCGGCGCCCTGCCGCTGCCGGACAGCGGCTGGCTTCTGGACTTCATCGACTGGCTGGAGGGCGACCCGGTCGAGGTGTCATCCGGTGGGCTGACCGATGCCCACACCGACCTCGGCGTCGACGACGTGATCCCGATCTCGGTCACCCGCCACTATTGGCAGGGCGACGGCCACGCCCGCAACTTCGGCGCGAACATGCGGCTGGGCTATGACTGGTACCTGAAGCGGACCGCCTCCGAGGGCAGTCACATCACCCGGGCCACGCTCTGGCTGCCCAACGGCGGGATGGTGCACTTCGCGCGGCCGTCACGACCGTGGCGAGACATCGACCTTGCCGCGGTCGAACCGCCGCCGGCATTCGCGGGCGCGAAGATCGTGGACGCCGGTGACGGCGGCTACCTGCTCCGCCTGCGCAGTGGCGAGGTCTGGTCGTTCCCCCACGAGTCGCGGGCGCGGTGGATGCAGGACAAGAACGGCAACCGCGTTCACTTCGTCCGGCCGACGCCCAACGGTGACCTCACCAGGATCGTGTCTCCGAGCGGGCGGTGGATCGAGCTTCAGTACGACGGCTCCCATCGGGTCACCTCGGCCCGCGACAACTCCGGGCGCGTCGTGCGGTACTCCTATGACGACCGCGGGCGCCTGTCCAGCGTGACCGACCCGGCCGGCAAGGTCCGTACCTACACTTGGGACGGCACCTCGGACCGGATCGCCTCGGTCACCGACGCCCGTGGCACCACCTACCTTCGGGTGGCCTACGAGGCGTCGGGCCGAGTGGATCGGCAGACCCTGACCGGTGGCATGACCTACGACTTCGACTACACCACCGACGCCGCAGGCAAGGTCACCCAGACCCGGGTACGGCAGCCGAACGGGTCGACCACCGTCTACGACCTCGGGCCGGGCGGTCGACCGGTCAAGATCACCGAGGCGGCGGGCGCCGACAAGGCCCAGGCCACCACGCTGGTCCGGAACTCGCGCGGGCGGGTCGACGCGATCGTGGACCACGCCGGGCGACGTACGGCGTTCGGATACGACGCCCTGAACCGGATGACCAGCGTCAAGGTCAGGGCCGACAGCTCCCACTTCGCCAGGACCGTGGAGCGACGCACCTACGGGCCGTTCGACCAGCCCGCGTCGATCACCGACGCCGCCGGCAATGTCTCCCGGATGAGCTTCGACTCGGTCGGCAACGTGAGCGCGGTGACCGATCCGCTCGGCCGGGTCACCCGATACACCCACAACTCGCGTGGCCTGGTCACCTCGATCAAGTCACCGAAAGGCCGGCTCACCAAGCTGGGCTACGCCCACCTCGGCTTCGTGCCCGCGTCCGTGACCGACCCGTCCGGGCGGACCGTGAGTGTGTTCCGAGACGCCCTCGGACGGCCGGCCACCACCCGTGACAGCGCCGGCAACCGGACCCGCGTCTACTACGACCTGCTCAACAACCCGGTCCGTCAGATCGACCCCATGGGCCGGACCACGCAGTTCGACTACGACGCCAACGGCAACCTGACCAAGTTCACCGACCCGCTCACCCACACCCGGTCGTGGACCTACGACGGCGCCGAGCGCGTCAAGACGGCCACCGACCCACTCGGCAAGACGGACACGCTTACCTACAACGCGGCCGGTCAGCTCGAGTCCACCGCCGCCAGGTCCGGACTGCGCACCGAGTACGCCTACGACCAGCTGGGTCGGCCGACCACGACCCGGTACGGCGTGACCGCGGCCGGCGCTGAATCGACGGTCACCCGGACCTATGACGCCGTCGGCCGGCTGGAGTCGGTGGCGCAGTCCGGCTCGGGGGCGCTTCGATATCGCTACGACGCCTACGACCAGGTCATCTCGGAGGACACTCCGCAGGGGACGGTGACCCGGACCTACGACAGCGTCGGCCGGCCGCGGACGGTCAAGCTCGACGCGCGCACGGCAACGACGTACACCTTCAACGCGGCCAGTGAGCTCACCAAGCTGGCGCAGGGCAGCCGTGCCACCGCGTTCGGCTACGACTCGGACGGCTTGCTGGCCACCAAGTCGGGGCCGGGTGGCTGGAAGACGACGCACGGCTACGACACGTCTGGTCGGCTGACCGGCCTGACCTACGCCCATGCTGGGAAGACCAAGGGCACCTTGGCTTACGCGTACACCGCGAACGGGCTGCGGAGAGCGGTGGGCGGGACGTTCGCGAACGTGGTGCCTCCGGCTGCGCGGTCGGGGATGGTGTACGACGCCGCCGATCGGCTGACGCAGAACGCCGGCCGGACGCTGACCTATGACCCTGACGGCAATCTGACCTCCGACGGCGTCAACAGCTACGACTGGAACGCGCAGGGCCAGCTCACCGGCATGAGCCGGACCGGGCTGACCGCGTCGTTCGGCTACGACGCAGCCGGGCGCCGTACCTTCCGCTCGGTCAACTCCACCACCCGCAACTGGCTGCACGATGGGGCCAACCCCTCGTTGGAGAAGACCAACGGCGCCGTCACGGGCGATCTGTCCAGCGCCGGAGTCGACCAGTGGCTGGCCCGGTCCAGCGGTGGGCTCACCGACGCCGTGCTCACTGATGCCCTCGGCAGCCCGGTCGGCCTCGGCCGCAGCGACGGCCGAGTGGTGGGCAAGTTCGCCTACGACCCGTTCGGCCAGCGCTCGATCGCCGGCGCCCTGAACGGCAGCGACCTGGGCTTCACCGGTCGCCAGGTCGACGGCACCGGCCTGATGCACTACCGCGCCCGCTACTACGACCCCGCCCTGGGCCGGTTCATCTCCGAAGACCCCATCGGCCTCGCCGGCGGCACCAACCAGTACGCCTACGTCAACAACTCCCCAGCCAATGCCACCGACCCCACTGGCATGTTCATCGCGCAGCTTGGTGGTTGCCTCGCCGGCGGAGCGTTCGAAGGCGTCGTCAGTTGGGGAATCCAGCGCAGCTCCGGCCAGAAGGTCAACTGGGGCACCGTCGGCAAGAGCTTCGTCATTGGCTGCGTCACTGGGGCCCTTCCCGGCGCCATCGCCGCGCGCTGGCGCATGCGCGGAGGCCTAGGCGACGGCTTTGCGGCCAGGGTCCTCCAGGGCGGCCGGCCTGATGGACAGACAGTGTTCGCCGGACACGGCACATACACTTGGGGCTCAGGTGACACGGTCGTACCCGACGGTACGAGCGTGCATGTGTACTCCGATCTTGGCAAAGGAATCCGTGATTCGATTGGCCGGGCGATCGAAACAGGTGGTCCCGTAGTGCCGGTAAATGTGTACGGACCCGGGTCGTCGATTCCCAACTATGTCCTAAGGTCCCCCGACAACCTCACGATCTATTCAGGATCAACGACAGTCGGGAAGTCGACCCCTCTGTCCGAGCTTCTTCAGCCAAATATGGGCGTTTGCCATTGGGCGGCGTGCACGAAGGTTAGGTGAGTCTTGGCGTATTATGCAGATCTATCTCACTATGAATACTCGAAAAGTGAGCGTGAGATGATCAACGTGGGCTGGCTGTCCGCGTCGGAGACGTTTCCGACGGGGGTGGTTTCGCCTGCGGTGTTCAGCCAGCTCCTGAAGCATGCAGAGAACCAGAAGAACATTATGCGCGGCGTGCACGACTGCGAGTTCTGCGACGAGGAATCACCGGTGCGGATGTCAGCCCCGACCGACAGAGGCTACGTCTCGTTGGGAATGGGTGAACTTCACGTCAGTGGTTCTGACGGCCGACTTTACGCTGCGCCATCACTGATCTTGCACTACATTGACGCGCACCATTACTTGCCTCCGGCCGAGTTCATAGAAGCGGTTGAGTGCCAAGAATCGTTATGACTAGAGAGACTGGTCAAGAACGTCAGAACCGCGAACGCCCCAATCTGACGCGACTGGCCGCCCGGCAGTTGACCGAGCTTTTGGCACGGGTTCCGGTTGGCGGCAAACTGCCGCTCGCATCCGCTTCAGAGCTCAACGACACCCTGGAGATACTCGTCCCGGAGTTGCTGCGAGCACGGCATTCAGAGTGGGCGCGTGAAAGTCTCGACGGTCTGTTCTACTCCTCGGCGTTGAAGACAGAAGATGCCGAAGCCAAGCTTCGGGGTATGTGCATCCTGATCAGCGATCAAACCGTGGCTCCGTTCGAATTGGCGGTGAAGCTGCACAGTGATGAGGAGATCGCGACGCTCCGAATTCGGCTTGGCGAACCAGGTGGCGGACATCTCGGCATCTCGGGTCCTCCGTATGCGTCCCCACTCGGGCAACGCTTCCTTGACGAGATGGAGTCGCGGGCGCAAGGGATTGATTGGGTGTACGACTTTGGCGTGTGAGTACGACTATCTCGGGGTTGATGATGACGACATCTGCTGAGTTGCAGGGAACGATCGACACTGTCAGCAAGGCCATGAGTGAACATATCCGCGCCTGCGCTGACGGCGAGCCTGTGCCGACGATTGTCGCCCGCGGTGAGGAGATGGTGCGGGCCATGCTGGAGTACGAGAGGCTCCTAGGCGAGACGTATGGCTGGTCGAATCCGATCCGGCACCTCGGCCCTCCGTTGGACGAATCAACACCGTCGACCGGACGGTCGGACAGGGCAGGGCGAAGCGGCTTGGCGGCGCGAGCTGTTGTCACGATCACCCAACAAGTGACGATTCTTGACGCGGAAGCCTTTCCCAGGCAGGTGCAAGCGCGGTTCGGCGATGTCGACAGCCTCGACCTGCTTTCGGCGGCGAAGAAGGTCGCGGTGTCCGAGGCATGGGTGCCGAGTCTTGGCGACGGAATGCACACGCGATCGACAGAGATCGACGTGACCTTCGACCGATCCGAGTGACGAAGGGCCCGGCCGAACGGCCAGGCCCTTCGTTTGCTGCGGTGGTGCTTACGGGATCGCGCTGGTGTTGAAGGCGAACCTGGCGGTGGAGTCGGCGATCGCGTCGGAGTTGATGTTGAGCGCCGTCATGTTGACGTTGGCGATGGTGTCGCAGACCTGGTGGTAGCAGACGTCGTACGCGACGCCTGCGGTGCCGCCGAACAAGGCCTGCTCCGCGGGCGTCTTGATGCCCTCGGCGCCGGTGAAGATGCCGCCTGCCGGAATCCCGACCGCGATGAACGGCCCGTAGTCGGAGCGTCCGCTGAAGTCGGTGCCGATGGTGGGCAGGTCACGGCTGTCGTAGAAGGCAGCGAGCTGGTCCTCGATCTCAGGAGATCCCGGCGGCCCGGCAGGTGCACCCACTCCGTCGGAGTCGTCGCCGTCGTACAGCGCGAGCATGTAGTTGGGCGAGGAGACCATGTCGAAGTTGAGGTAGAGCCTGATCCGGTCCCGCTCCGCGGCGCTGAGCCCGGCGACGTACTGGTCGGAGCCGAGCAGGCCGATCTCCTCAGCCGCCCAGAACGCGAAGCGCACCTTGTTGGACACCGGGAACTTCGACATCTGCAGGGCGGTCTCGAGGATCGCGGCGCTGCCGGAGCCGTTGTCGTTGATGCCGGGACCCGCCGGGACGCTGTCGAGGTGGGCGCCGACCATGACCACGTTGTTCGAGTTGCCACCCCGAGTCTCGGCGATCACGTTGTGGTCGGTGCCGAGCCCCAGGGTGGTGTCGACCTTGAGCCGGACCGTCGCGCCGGGCGTGCTGGCGAGCTCCTGGCCGACTGCGAAGTCCGCGAACACCATGGGTATGCCGCCGCGCCACTCGCCGATGTTGAGCGGGAAGGCGTCGGTACGGCCGGGCTGGCCCTCGTTGAAGATGATCAGTCCGACAGCGCCGGCGTTGCGAGCGTTGAGCACCTTGGTCACGAACGGGCAGGTGCCGCGCTGGATGAGTGCGATCCGCCCGGCGACGAAGCCGGCGAAGTCGGCGGCCTCGCAGCCGCTGTTCGACGTCGGTGTCGGCGTGGGCGGCAGGGTGAGGTCGACCGCCTGGACCTGCGCGGTTACGTCACCGGCCGGCGAGGGCTGGAAGGTGAAGAAGTCCTCGTTCGGGACGTAGCTCTTGCCGGTCGGGGCGGTTAGGTCGAGGGTGGGCGGGCTGTTCTCCGTCCAGGACTCGATGAAGTTGATCGGGTTGAGCGTGACCCGGTAGCCCGCGTTGCGCAGCTTCTGGGCAACGTAGTCGCGCGAGGCCCGATAGCCCGGCGTACCGGCCGCGCGGTTGCCGCCGTTGGCGTCGGCGATCGCCTGGAACGCGTCCAGGTGCTTCTTGACGCCCGAGCCCTTGACCCGATCGACCAGGATCTTGGCGAAGGCGTCGTCGGGGCTTGCGGTGGCGGGTGTAGGTGAGGCGAGGACCAGGCCGAGCGTCGCGACGAGAGCGACGGCGCTGGCACTGGTTCGACGGTTGAGACGCATGCTTCCCTCCATTGGATGGATGTTCGCAGGGTCCCGAGATTGCGCCTCACGGTATGCGCGCGTGGTCCATCGAGGTAGTGCGTCCAGGCACTTGTTGCGTTTTTGGTACGCCGGCGGGCTGCCTGTCACAACGGGAGCGCTGAACCGAGCCGACCGGATCGACCACCCAGGTGAGTACGCCGGACACCGGCGCGCTCGCCAGCAGCAGGGACAGGCTGACCGCGAGCAGGACGGTCACCCAGAGCAGCAGGTCGGGGTGGCTGGGGAGCAGGTCGAGGTAGCCGCGGTACTCGGCGTACTGGATCGCGAAGCCGTGGCACAGGTAGACCACCAGCGTCTGCTTGCCCATCGTGCTCAGCCAGGACCGGCCGCGCGGCACGAGGGAGAGTACGGCGAACGTGCCGGCCAGCGCGATCGCGATCAGCAGCAGCCGGCTGACGGCGCCGTCGGTGCCGGCCACGCCGAGCTCCTCGTACGACGTACGGAAGTAGACCCACTGGGTGCTGATCCAGTCGTCGGTGCGGCCGGCGATCTGCCAGATGCCGAGCAGGATGAGGATGCCGAGCACCCAGGCGCCGGGGGCGCGAGCGGCCTCGATTCGGGCGGGCGTGAGGTGCAGCCCGATCACGAAGAACGGCAGCAGGCCGAGCACCCGGCTGATGTCGAGCACGTCGACGTCGACCAGGCCGGCGCTGAGACTGACTACGAGCGCGGCCGGGATCATCAGCCAGTGCGCTTTCAGGACCGGCGTCGCCAGCCGCCAGATCGCGAGCGCCGCGAGGAACCACATCGGCCAGTGCGGGTCCAGCCAGAGCCGCTCGATGTTCTGCTCGTGGCCGACGTTGATCCGGAACCAGGCCATCGCGCCCTCGAAGACGACATACGGCACGACCACGGTGGTGAGCAGTGCGGTGAGGTGGCGTCGGGTCCACTGGAAGCTCTTCGAGAGATAGCCGGTGACCAGCACGAACGCCGGAATGTGCAGGTAGTAGATGAAGTCGTAGACGTGGGCAGTGGTGTCGGTCAGGGGCACCAGCACCAGGGAATGACCGACGACAACCAGGGTCACCAGGACCATCTTTGCGTTGTCCAGCCACGGGTCGCGTTGCGTCGAGGGCATCAATCAAACCTAACAACTGGTCTAGACCAGTGCACATCGCGGACAACTCGTCGCGAGCGGCCGCTGGTGGTCGAGGTACCCCATTAGGGTTCGTTGCATGAGGAATCTCCCGTTACGGCAGCGGGTCGCGGCGTACGCCGTGATCCTGCAGGGCGACCGGATCCTGCTCAGCCGGCTGTCCGAACGGGTCACCCACGACGAGCTCTGGACGCTGCCCGGCGGCGGGATTGACCACGGCGAGCACCCGCGCGACGGCGTGGTCCGCGAGATCTACGAGGAGACCGGGCTGCGCGCGACGGTCGGGGAGATGGCGCGGGTCTACTCGATCCACCTGCCCGAGACCTGGCGGGACGGCAAGCAGGTCGATGCCCACGGACTGCGGATCGTGTACGACGGCTGGGTGCCGGCCGACTCACCGGAGCCACGGGTCATCGAGGTCGACGGCTCGACGGTGGACGCGGCCTGGGTGCCGCTGGCCGACATCCACGCCGAGCGGATCCCGGTCGTCGCGCTGGTGAAGGAGGCGCTCTCCGACTACGCGCCGAGCCAGCTGCAACGGCTGGCGGCGTACGCACTGATCCGGCGCGAGGACCAGATCCTGCTGACCCGGATCTCCAAGCGCGGCCACCACCCCGGCACCTGGACGCTGCCCGGAGGCGGCATCGACCACGGCGAGCGGCCGGCGCTGGCGCTGGCCCGCGAGGTGCGCGAGGAGTGCGGGGTGGACTGCGAGATCGGCGAGCTGCTCGACGTCCACGACGTGCACTTCGTCGGCAAGGCGCCCAACGGCCAGACCCAGGACTACCACGGCGTACACCTGATCTTCGCGGCCACGGTGGCGGCCGAAGCGGAGCTGCGGGTGACCGAGGTCGACGGCACCACCGATGCGGTCGCCTGGGTGCCGGTGGCTCAGGTGGCGTCGGGTAGCGTTCCGGTGCTCGATGTCGTCACTCACGCACTGGGGGTTTCGTGAAGCTCGTCTCCGCTCTTGCCGCGACCGTGCTGGTCGCCGGTGGTCTCACCGGCTGCAGCGCCATCGAACGCGCGCTGGACTGCGCCGACGCCGCGGCCACGATCGCCGGCGAGGTGCAGGACGTCCAGAACGCCGGTGAGGACCCGCGGGTGATCGTCGACGAGCTGCGGGACGTCGAGCGCACCCTCGAGGACCTGAAGAACGACACCGACAACGCCGAGGTCAAGCAGGCCGTCGAGGACCTCGAGAAGGCCGTCACCACGGCCCGCACGCAGGCCGAGAAGGGCAAGACGCCCAACATCCAGCCGGTGACCGACGCTGCGAGCGACCTCACCAACGTCTGCGCCGGCGGCTAGTGGTCATCTCCAGAAGTTCTCGAAGAACTTCTGGAGATGACCACTAGCTACTCCGCTCCCGGGGCAGCGCCGCGCCGGGGTTGAACAGGCCGGCGGGGTCGAGCGCGGCCTTGATCGCATGGTGGGTGCGGACGCCGACCGGGCCGAGCTCGCGGGCCAGCCACTCCTGCTTGAGCCGGCCGACGCCGTGCTCGCCGGTGATCGTGCCGCCCAGGCTCAGCGCGAGCTCCAGGATCGCCGCGAACGCCGCGCGGGCGCGGGGCACGTCGTCCTCGGCGTAGATGATCTTGGGGTGCATGTTGCCGTCGCCGGCATGACCGAAGACGGCGATCACCAGCCCGCACTCCTCGCGGATCCGCTCGCAGCCGTCGATGAACTCGGCGATCCGCGACCGGGGCACGCACACGTCGTCGGTGAGCGCCGGACCCAGCCGCTCCAGCGCCGGCGGCACCGCCCGCCGGGCGGCGAGCAGCGTCCGTCCCTCGTCGAGGTCGGTGGTGGCATGGGTGAGGGTGGCGCCGGCGTCGGCGAACACCTGCCTGAGTACGTCGGCCTCCGCGGCGTCGCCGGAGTCGGACTGGGCGAGCAGCAGCGCGCCGTCGGCGTCCAGGTCGGTGTGCAGATAGGCCTCGACGGCCCGCACCGACTGCCGGTCCATGATCTCCAGCAGTGACGGCGTCAGCCCGCGCCGTACGACGTTGGTCACCGCTCGGCCGGCCGCCGCGGTCGTGGCGAAGGTGGCCACGATCGTGGCCGGCGCCTGTGGTGCCGGGCGCAGCGCCAGGGTCGCCTGGGTGATCACGCCGAGCGTGCCCTCGGAGCCGACGAACAGGCTGGTGAGGTCGTAGCCGGCGACGCCCTTGACGGTACGCCGGCCGGTCCGGAGCAGCTCGCCGTCGGCCAGCACCACCTCCAGCCCGAGCACGAAGTCGGCGGTGACGCCGTACTTCACACAGCACAGGCCGCCGGCGTTCGTGGCGACGTTGCCGCCGATCGTGCACCAGTCGCTGGAGGACGGGTCGGGCGGGTAGTAGAGGTCGTGCTTGCCGGCCGCGCGCCGCAGGTCGTCGTTGACCACGCCCGGCTCCACCACCGCGAGCCGGTTGTCGGCGTCCATCTCGATGATCCGGTCGAGCTTGGTGGTGACGAGCACGACGCCGCCGTCGACCGCGTTGGCGCCCCCGGCCAGCCCGCTGCCGGCGCCGCGCGGCACGATCGGCGTACTCGCCGCCGCGCACGCGCGGACGACCGCCTGGACCTGCTCCCGGCTCTCCGGGAGGACCACCGCGAGCGGCTGTCCGGACGGCGCGAGCGGCATCATGTCGCGGCTGTAGGTCCGGGTGACGTCAGGGTCGGTGAGCACGCCGGCGTCGCCCAGGACGGTCCGGAGCTCGGCAACCAGTCCCACGGTGCCAGGCTACGACAGCCCTTCGACGGCCCAGGCCTAGACTTCTGGGCATGAATCCCCGCTACCGACGGCTCGTGATTCCGGTAGCCCTGGCCGGTCTCCTCCTGATCGCCGTGATCGCGGCGCTGCTCGGCTGAGGTGCGTCATGAGTGAGCCGCTGCTGCGGGCGCTGGCGCGGATGCGCGGGCTGATCCTGGACGACGCCGTACTGGTGCGCGCGGTCGCGTCCGGGCGGCAGCGTGGCCAGCAGCCGCGCTGGAAGCGGGTCGAGCTCCGGTACGTCGACCTCAAGGCCGGCCGCCGGCTGCAGCTCACGGCGTACGACGACACCCAGGCGCACACCTCCAACCACGCACCCGGCGATGAGGCGAAGGCGGCGGTGGACGACCTGCTGGACGAGCCGTTCGGCAACTGGCACGTTGAGACCACCACCCAGCAGCACCAGGTGCGGGTGACCAAGCGGCTCGAGGCGCTTGTGCACACCACCGATCGGGCCGAGCCGGTCGAGGTGGACACCGCTCACGACCGCGAGAAGCCGCGGCTGCTCGCCGAGAACGACCCGGTGCTGGTGGCGCTCGGGATCTCCTCGGTGGACGGGAAGATCAAGCCCAGCCGGCAGGCCAAGTACCGCCAGGTTGAGGAGTTCCTGCGGCTGCTGGACTCCTCGCTGACCGAGGCGATCGCCAAGGGCAACGTGCGCAAGCCGACCGCCGACGACCCGCTGCGGATCGTCGACCTCGGCTGCGGCAACGCCTACCTGACCTTCGCCGCGCAGCGGTTCCTTACCGACGTGCGCGGGCTGCCGGTGCACCTGACCGGCGTCGACGTGAAGCAGCAGTCCAGCGACCACAACTCCGCGGTGGCGGGCGAGCTCGGGGTGGCCGCCGAGTTCGTGGTCGGCTCGATTGCCGGCGCCTCGCTGCCGGAGCCGCCCGACGTCGTACTGGCGCTGCACGCCTGTGACACCGCCACCGACGAGGCGCTCGCCCGTGCGGTCGAGTGGCAGGCCTCGCTGGTCCTGGCCGCGCCCTGCTGCCACCACGACATCGCCGCCCAGCTGCGCCAGGCGCCCACGCCCGCGCCGTACACGATGCTGACCCGGCACGGCATCCTCCGCGAGCGGTTCGCCGACACCCTGACCGACGCGCTGCGGGCCTCGATCATGCGGCTGCAGGGCTACCGCGTGGACGTGGTCGAGTTCGTCGAGTCCGAGCACACCCCGCGCAACACCATGCTTCGCGCCACCCGCACCGGCGCGGCCGTCAAGGGCGGCAGCGTCCGCAAGGAGTACGACGACCTCGTCGCGACCTGGGCGGTCCGGCCCAAGCTGGCCGAGCTGCTGGCGGTCGACGGTGGCTGACACGCGCGGCGCACGGACCGGCCAGGTGATCGGCGCCGTACTGCTGGCGACGCCGTTCCTGCTCGGCGCGGCCGCGGTGCCGGACGGCCAGCGGGCCAAGGTGGTCACCAGGTTCCAGG
This sequence comes from Nocardioides speluncae, assembly GCF_003121585.1. GTDB lineage: Bacteria > Actinomycetota > Actinomycetes > Propionibacteriales > Nocardioidaceae > Nocardioides > Nocardioides speluncae. The sequence goes on along the minus strand of NZ_QEOO01000026.1, from coordinate 189,477 downwards.
ACCCGGAGATCATCGAGTCCAGCGGGCTGGTGGTCGCCGACGATCTCGCGGTCACCACCAACGACTCGGGCGACTCCGGCCGGATCTTCACGGTCTCGCTGAAGACCGGCCGCACCGTCGGCGTCACCCGCTGGTCGGGCGAGCCGGAGGACGTCGAGGCGCTGGCCCCCGCGGGCGACGGCGAGGTCTGGGTCGCCGACATCGGCGACAACACCGAGTCGCGGTCGTCGGTCGAGGTGGCCCGAGTGCCGTACGGCGACCAGGACCGCGAGGTCGACGCCGACGTCGTCGAGCTCAGCTATCCCGACGGCGCTCACGATGCCGAGTCGCTGCTGACCCACCCGCGGACCGGTCAGCTGTTCGTGGTCTCCAAGGCCTTCCTCGGCGGCACCGTGTACGCCGCGCCGCGGGAGCTGGTGCCGGGGAAGACGCATCAGATGCGCGCGAGTGGCTCGGTCCTCGGGATGGCGACCGATGCGGCGTTCTTCCCCGACGGCAAGCACCTGATCGTCCGCTCCTACGGGCGGGCCGTGGTCTACACCTGGCCCTCGCTCGCGGTCGTCGGCGGCTTCGGGCTGCCGGCCCAGGAACAGGGCGAGGGAGTCGCGGTGTCGCCGGCCGGTGCGGTCTTCCTGTCGTCGGAGGGCGTGCAGGCGCCACTGCTGCGGCTCAATCTGCCCCGCGAGGTCCGCCGGGCGGTCACACCGCCCGCGCCGACTCCCAGTGAAAGCCCTGAGGACAGCCCGTCCACCAAGCCCCGCGACGAGGCGCCGGACGGCGACGAACAGGCCGCCTCGCGCGAAGCCTGGCCCTGGGTGGTCGGCACCGCCTTCGGCATCGCCGCGCTCGTCGTACTCGTCAGGTCGCTGCGGCCGCGCTAGACGGACTATCCGGGACACTGAGCAGATGCAGCTCACCGTGGTCCAGGGCGACATCACCCGGCAGCAGGTCGACGCGGTCGTCAACGCGGCGAACAACGCGATGCGCGGCGGTGGTGGCGTGGACGGAGCGATTCACCTGGCGGGCGGGCCGGAGGTGCTGGCCGACTGCGTACGCCGGTTCCCACGTGGCCTGGCTACCGGCGACGCCGGCTGGACGACGGCCGGGGACATGGCCGCGCGGTGGGTCATCCATGTCGTCGGGCCCAACTACACCGCCGGCCAGCGCGACCGGTCGTTGCTGACCTCCTGCTACGCCCGGGCGCTGGCAGTTGCCGACGAGCTCGGCGCGACGACCGTCGCCTTCCCGCTGGTGAGTGCCGGCGTCTACGGCTGGCCCAAGGACGACGCGATCGCGGCCGCCGTGGAGACGCTGCGGGCCTCCCCGACCGAGGTCGAGGAGGCCCGGCTGGTGGCCTTCGACCAGCCGACATACGACGCCGTCAGGGCCGCAGTCACGAGCTAGGCAGCAGGCCGCGGGTCGAACTCGTCGTCGCTCATCCGCAGCAGCGCCCGCGCGATCATCACGAACGCCAGCGTGGTCAGGCCCCAGCCCAGGGTCAGGTCGAGGATCCGGCTGGGCAGGATCACCGCGGACACCAGGTGGAACGGCTGCGAGACGGCGAGCGCGATGCCGACCCAGCGGGCTACCACGCCGGCCTTCGCCACCGCGATGCCGAGCAGGATCATGCCGACGATGTGGCCGATGATGAACACGCCGATGCCGAGTACGGCGAACGGGTGCGCCATGGTCAGCTTGGTGACGTCGACGACGGTGGCGGCGTCGTACCCGTCCTGCGCCATCACGTGGGTGAGCAGGTCGGTCGAGCCGATCGCGCCGGCCATCACGAAGCCCAGGAACGACAGCGCGGCGCCCCAGGTCGCCAGCCGTGGCGCGCCGCGGCGGGCCAGGTAGCCGACCACGAGCGGGCCGAGCACCAGTGCGGGGAAGGTCAGTCCGAACGCCCAGATCATCACCTCCGAGCGGCCCGGTGAGTCGGCGATGTTGGCGACCATCGTGGCCTCGTCCTGGTCGGTCCAGTAGGGCATCGCGGCCCGGGTGATCAGCACGCCGAGCGGTCCGATCGGCAGCAGGCAGGCGAGCAGCACGCGCCAGGTGCGGCGCAGGTCGCGTACGTCGGCACGTGCGGCCGCCGGTGCGGTGGTGGTCATGGTCTGGCTCCTTCGGTGAACGCGGATCAGCGTCGGTGGAGCTCCACTGTCGACCGGCGGACCGGGTGGGCGGATCGTGGCGACCACCCGACCTGGTCTCCGTGCCAATACGGAGGCGGCGGGGTCCGCGCGCACCTACCGTTGGGCGTATGCCAGCGGCGCGGATCCTGACCTGGGCGCTCGGCGGTCTCACAGCCGTCGCGATGCTGCCCGGGCTGGTCGCGCTCGCGGTCGCTCCCGAGCTCCGCGCCGGCGTCGAGGTTGCCGTGGGCGTGCTGCTCGCCGCGGTCGCCGCTGGCGCGGCGGTGCTGGTCTCCCGGCATGCCCCCGCCAACGCGGTCGGCCCGATCCTGATGCTCGGGGCGTTCGTGGCGGTGTTCGACACCTCGATGACCGGGTATGCCATCGTCGCCGGGGCCGGTGAGCTGCCGGCGCCGCTCTGGTTCGTCGCTGCCCGCGAGGGGAGCTGGATGCTGCTCTACGTGCCGATGGCGCTGCTGCTGCTCCACTTCCCCGACGGCCGGCTGCCGAGCCGGCGGTGGCGGGTGGTGCCGATCGCGCTGCTGGTCGTGATCTCGGTCTTCTTCGTGGTCGCGGCGCTGATCCCGTGGCCCTACCCGGCGCCGTTCGAGGACCGGCAGCATCCCGAGGTCGAGTGGATGGCTGCCGCGCTGTTCGTGGTCCTCCCCGCCTTCATGGCCACGCTGATCGCCTCGCTCGCCTCCGCGGTCGTCCGCTACCGGCGCTCCGGCGAGGTGGCCCGCCGCCAGCTCCGGATGCTCGCGCTGGCCGGCATCTCGCTGCCGCTGACGCTGCTGGTGTGCTGGCTCAGCTACCTGGTGCTGGACGGGCCGGATCTGGTCGTGATCGGGCTGCTGTTCATGTTCCTGGCGTTCCCGATCGCGGCAGCGGTCGCGGTGATCCGGCACGACCTGTACGACGTCGACCGGGCGCTGGTACTGACCACGGTCTACGGGATCATCGGCGCCGGCCTGCTGCTGGTCTTCACGGTCGTCTCGGCGGTCACCGGGCTGGCACTCGCCGGCGGCTCGACGGTGCTGGCGGTGATCGCGACGGCGGCGTCGGCGCTGGCACTCGGCACGCTCCGGCCGCGCCTGGTCGACTCGGTTGGCCGCCGGCTCTACCCGGCCCGGGCTCGGGCGCTCGCTGCGATCGAGGACCTTCGCACGCGCGTGCACCGCGGCGAGGCGGTGCCCGAACAGCTGGAGCCGGTGCTCCGGCGGGCGCTGGCCGACCCCGAGCTGCGGATCGGGTACGTCGTGCCGGGCGGTGAGGGGTTCCGCGACCGCGACGGCCGGCCGGTGCCGTCCGGGCCGGGCGCGCAGACCATCACGGTCGGTGACGAGGTGGTCGGCGTACTCGTCGCAGCGGCCTCGGCGGCGCCGTGGCTGATGCGCGACGTGGCGGAAGCCAGCGGCCTGGTCGTCGAGATCGCCCGGCTGCGGCTGGAGCTGGCGCAGGCGCTCCGCGACGTCGAGGCCAGCCGGTCGCGGCTGCTGCGGGCCGGCTACGAGGAGCGCAAGCGGCTCGAGCTCGACCTCCACGACGGTGCCCAGCAGCGGCTGGTCTCGCTCGGGATGTCGCTGCGGCTGGCGCAGCGTCACCTGGTCGACGGCACCGTCGACGTGGACTCGGTGCTCGACGGCGCGGTCGCCGAGCTGGGTACGGCGGTCGGCGAGCTGCGCCAGATCGCGCACGGACTGCGGCCGAGCTGCCTGGACGACGGCCTGCCCGCCGCCCTGGCCAGCCTCACCCAGGGCATCCCGCTGCCGGTGACGGTCGAGCTGGAGACCGGCGCCCTGCCCGACCACGTCAGCACCACCGCCTACTACGTCGCCAGCGAGGCGCTCGCCAACGCGGTGAAGCACGCCGAGGCCGGCGCGATCGACCTGGTGGTCCGCCAGCACGACGACAGCGTCGCCGTACTCGTCACCGACGACGGCCGCGGCGGCGCCGTGGTGAAGGCGGGCAGCGGCCTCGCCGGGCTGCGCGACCGGGTTGCCGCGCTCGGCGGCTCGATCGGCGTCACCAGCCCGCCTGGACAAGGCACCCGGATCGAGGCGGTGCTGCCGTGCGGATCGTGATCGGTGAGGACTCGGCGCTGTTCCGCGAGGGACTGTCGCTGCTGGTGCAGGACGCCGGTCACGACGTGGTCGCCACGGCCGCGGACGCGCCCACCGCGCTGGCCGAGATCCGGCGTACGGCGCCCGACCTCGCCGTACTCGACATCCGGATGCCGCCCGATCTCGACGACGACGGCGCCCGTGCGGCCGCCGAGGCCCGTGCCGAGTTCCCGGACCTCGGCATCCTGCTGCTGTCCCAGCACATCGAGACCCGGCACTCGGTCGCGCTGGTCGCCTCCGGCCGCTTCGGCTATCTGCTGAAGGACAGGGTGCTCGACGTCGACGACTTCCTGGACGCGCTGCAGCGGGTCGCGGCCGGCGGCTCGGCGCTCGACCCGGAGGTAGTGGTTCGGCTGATCGGCGGCCGCCAGCAGCGCTCCCGGCTGGCGACGCTCACCCCGCGCGAGAACGACGTACTGGCGCTGATGGCCGAGGGCCGCACCAACCGCGGCATCGCCGACCGGCTCACGCTGACCGAGCGCACCGTGGAGACCCACGTCGCGAACGTCCTGCACAAGCTCGGCCTCGCCGAGACCTCCACCGACGGACACCGCCGAGTCCTGGCCGTCATCGAATACCTCAACGCCCAGCCGCGGTGAGCGGATAGTCCAGAACGTTTGACATCAGCTGGCGCCAAAAATTGATGTCAAACGTTCTGGACTATCGCGCCTCAGAGCGCGTCCACGACGTAGTCGATGCACGCGGTGAGCGCCTCGACGTCCGCCGGGTCGATCGCCGGGTACATCGCGATCCGCAGCTGGTTGCGGCCGAGCTTGCGGTACGGCTCGGTGTCCACGATGCCGTTGGCCCGCAGCACCTTCGCGATCGCGGCGGCGTCGATCGTGTCGTCGAAGTCGATGGTGCCGATCACCAGCGAGCGGTGGGCCGGTTCGACGACGTACGGCGTGGTGTACGACGTCTTCTCGGCCCAGCCGTAGAGCGCGTCGGACGAGGCGGTGGTCCGCGAGACCATGCCGGCGAGGCCGCCCTGGGCGTTCATCCAGTCCAGCTGCTCGGCCATCAGGAACAGGGTGGCGACCGACGGGGTGTTGTAGGTCTGGTTCTTGCGGGAGTTGTCGATCGCGGTCGGCAGGTCGAAGAACGCCGGCACCCAGCGGCCGCCCGACGCGATCTCCTCGGCCCGGGCGAGCGCGGCCGGCGACATCGCCGCGATCCAGAGGCCGCCGTCGGAGGCGAACGACTTCTGGGGCGCGAAGTAGTAGGCATCGACCTCGGCCAGGTCGACCGGCAGCCCGCCCGCGCCCGACGTCGCGTCGACCAGGACCAGTGCGTCGTCGGCGGCGCCCTCGACGCGGCGTACCGGAGCCATCACCGCGGTCGAGGTCTCGTTATGGGCCCAGGCGTAGACGTCGACGTCGGCCTCGGCGGTCGGCGTCGGCAGCGAGCCCGGCTCGCTCTTGACCACCGACGGCTCGGCCAGGAACGGCGCCTGCGCGGCCGCCTTGGCGAACTTCGACGAGAACTCGCCGAATGACAGGTGCTGGCTCTTCTCGCGGATCAGGCCGAAGGTCGCGATGTCCCAGAAGGCCGTCGCGCCGCCGTTGCCGAGCACGATCTCGTAGCCGTCCGGCAGCGAGAACAGGTCGGCGAGGCCGGCACGGACCCGGCCCACCGTGTCGCGCACCGGCGCCTGCCGGTGCGAGGTCCCCATCAGCGAGGAGCCGGTGGCCGCAAGCGCGTCGAGGTGGGAGGTCTGGATCTTCGACGGCCCGGCTCCGAACCGGCCGTCGCGGGGGAGCAGGTCAGCGGGGATCTTGACGTCGGTCACGTCGGGACAACCTTTCGGGGGTTGCGTGGCGTATTCCCTGACGACGATGTCAGATGTCGTCGTTATTCTGGCACCGCCGACGGCGGTCGCGACGAAGGGGGACGTGCGATGGACACACATGAGCGAGGAATCCTGGCGTTCGTGGTGACGAGCCGGGCGCTGGTGCTGGCGATCGGTCTGGCGCTGCTGGGCCTGGGCGGCTTCCTGCTCTACAAGGCAGGCCGGATGTTCGTCGCGCTGGAGTCGGCCGGGTTCGAGGGACCCGAGGTGAGCCCGGTTTGGGGCTTCGGGTTCCCGCTCGGGTTCCTGCTGGTGTTGCTGTCATTGAGGTTCCTGAAGGCCGGCGTCCTCGGCTACTGGCCGCAGCCGAGCGCCCGCAGATCGAGAGGATGGTCGGATTGAGCGAGCGACTTCGGATCGAGCGGCTGCCGATCACCCACGCCGACGCGGCGCTGCTGGTCGAGGAGGTGCAGCAGGAGTACGTCGTCCGCTACGGCGGCCGTGACGACACCCCGCTGGAGCCGGACACCTTCGAGCTCCCGCGCGGGACCTTCGTGGTGGCCTACGACGGCGACACCCCGGTCGCGACCGGTGCCTGGCGGCTGCGTGACGACGTACTCGCCCTCGGCACCAAGAACGCGGCCGAGATCAAGCGGATGTACGTCGTACCGTCGGCCCGACGCGGCGGCGTCGCGGCCGCCGTACTCGAGCACCTGGAGCGGACCGCGCGCGAGGCCGGAGCCGAGGTCACGATCCTCGAGACCGGGACCAAGCAGCCCGAGGCGATCGCCTTCTACCAGCGCTGCGGTTACACCGAGATCGAGAACTTCGGGTACTACCGGGACGAACCCGAGTCGGTGTGCTTCGCCCGCCTGCTGGGCGTCGACACTCCTTAGCCTCTCGGGGACTGCCGAGGGTGCGGACAAAACCGGACATTGGCTGACAAACCCTACTGTTGAGGTGCACTTTCCAGTCAACCTTCGCTAACGTCCCGCGGGTCTCGGAACCGACCCCGCAGAGGATCTCGTGAACCCCCACCCCCACGCCGCCCGGCGGGCATTTTCGCGCGCCGCCACGTTCCTGATCGCCGTACTCGCTCTCTCGTTCCTGTCGATGCCCGGCCAGGCCGCGGCCGACCCCGGTCCCTACCCGCAAGCGGGCGGAGGTGTCTTCCCGAGCCTCGGCGTCGCGTTCAGCAACGGCGAGGAGCTCAGCGCCCGCAGCGTCACGCTGCTCCGGGTGCGGGTCGACGACAACCCCGAGCACGACCTGATGACCTACTGCATCGAGCAGTCGGTCGGCAATGACACCGGCACCGGCATGCGCGAAGGCAGCTGGAGCGACTTCCCGGGCAGCAACCAGTTCCCGGAGAACGCGCGCAAGGTGCTGTGGGTGCTCAACCACTCCTACCCGCTGCTGAGCCTGGACGAGATCGTGTCCCAGCTGCAGGCGGCGGGCGTGGACGTCTCCGGCCTGACCAAGGAAGAGGCCGTCGCCGCGACCCAGTCGTCGGTGTGGCACTTCAGCGAGCGGATCGACCTGACCGAGGTCCAGGGCGACAACCAGAACGTGTGGAAGCTCTACGAGTACCTCACCGGCGAGGCCAACGTCGGCACCGACGAGTCCGAGCCGGTCTCGCTGTCGCTGACCCCGGAGTCGGCCACCGGCACCGACGGCACCGACCTCGGCCCGATCACGGTCTCGTCGAACGTCACCGGCGTCGAGCTCAAGGCCGACCTGCCCGCCGGCACCGAGCTGGTCACCGAGACCGGCGCCAAGGCTCGCCTCGGCAAGCAGGTCGACGACGGCGACAAGTTCTTCCTCCGGGTCGCGAAGGGTACGCCGGACGGCTCGGCCGCCGTCGAGGCGCTCACCGGCGACCGGGTCCTGAGCGGTCCCGGCCGGATCTTCTTCGGCGCCAACTCCCGCACCCAGACGCTGATCCTGGCGCAGCCGCGGGTCGACTCAGCGTCTGCGACCGCGACGTTCTCGTGGACCAAGTCGCTGACCGAGGTCACGCCGGCCGAGGCCTCCTTCGCCGACGAGTGCGGCATCGAGAAGGACACCTACACGGTTCCGGAGACCGAGGGCGTCGACTACTACGTCGACGGTCAGGTCGTCGAGGCCGGCACCCACCCGGGCGCCGGCACCGTCACCATCACCGCGCAGCCGCAGGCCGGCTACACGCTGACCGGCACCACCGAGTGGACCCACGAGTTCACCGACGAGCCGTGCGACGAGCCGTCCGACACCCCGTCGGCCACCCCGTCGCCGTCCGAGTCGCCGGAGCCGTCGGACACGCCGTCCTCGGCGCCCGGTGAGCCGGAGAACCCGAGCGGTCCCCTTCCCGACACCGGCGCCCCGGCGAACCTGGCCATCCTGGCCGTCCTCGCCTGCGCCCTCGTCGGAGGCGGCATCCTGCTCGTCCGCCGCCGCGTCAGGGCCTGATCCACCAGGGAGCAACCGGTCGTGGGCCTCAGCGTGCGCCATCGCGCACCCTGAGGCCCACGACCTATTTGGGCCTAGGCTCGGCTGCATGATCACCGCACTGCACACCCTGGTGTACGCCGAGGACCCCGATGCTGCGCGGACGTTCTTCCGCGACGTGCTGCAGTTTCCCGGTGCCGACACCGGCGGCGGCTGGCTGATCTTCCAGACCGGCCCGAGCGAACTCGCCTGCCACCCGTCGTCGTGGGAGCACGGCGGCGAGAAGGGCAGCACCGATCAGCGGTTCGACCTCTCGCTGATGTGCGACGACCTGGCCGCGACCGTTGCCGAGCTGACCGAGCGCGGCGCGAGCTTCGAGGGTGAGGTCGTCGAGGAGCAGTGGGGCTCGACGATCCAGCTCGTGGTCCCCGGCGCCGGCACGATGACGCTCTACCAGCCCAAGTACGACGCCCCCGCCACCGCGCACCCCGACGACACACTGGTCTGGTGAGCGCTCAGACGCCGCAGCTCTGGGACGCCGAGGCGGCGGGGTTCGACGACGAGCCCGACCACGGGCTGGGCGATCCGTCGACCCGAGACGCCTGGCGCGAGCTGCTGCTCGGCGTACTGCCGCCGGCGCCAGCGCGGGTCGCCGACCTCGGCTGCGGCACCGGCACCCTCTCGCTGCTGCTCACCGAGGAGGGGTACGCCGTCGACGGCGTCGACTTCTCGCCCGAGATGGTGCGCCGAGCGACGGCGAAGGTCCCGGCCGCGAGCTTCAGAGTCGGCGACGCCTCCGCTCCCGCGCTAGAGCCGGCGGCGTACGACGTGGTGCTGAGCCGGCACGTGCTGTGGGCACTCCCGGACCCGGTGGCCGCGTTCGGGCGGTGGGTCGAGCTGCTCCGGCCGGGCGGTCGCGTCGTACTCGTCGAGGGCAGCTGGTCCACCGGCGCCGGCCTCACCGCTGAAGGGTGCGAGGAGATCGTCCGCACCCGGTTCGCCGACGTCACCGTCACCCCGCTCCCCGAGCCCGTCTACTGGGGCAAGCCGATCACCGACGAGCGCTACCTCCTCCTAGCCCGCTGACCCGGCCCGTATTGACCTGAAATTGCACCGACCCGGCCCGTGTTGACGACATCTGTGTCAACAAGGGCCGGGTCGGCGTTCTCAGGCGTCAACAAGGGCCGGGTCGGCGTGCTTAGGCGACGTCGCGGCGGCGCATCAGGACGAGCGCGATCAGCGGCAGGATCACGGCGTACACGCCGACCGTGACCAGGGCCTCGGTGCCGGACAGGACCGTGAGTACGCCTGGGGTGCCGTCGCCGCTCGAGGGCGGGTCGACGATGGCCCCGATCAGCGAGCCGGCGGCGGTGCCGGGCAGGTAGGTGGTCATCGTCTCCACCGCGGACAGCAGGCTGCCGACGCCGCGGAGCAGGTTCTCGAGCACCAGCGCCCAGGTCAGGCCGAGGCCGACCGAGAGCGCCGGGCCCTTCGCGAGGATGCCGAGCAGGAAGCCCGCCAGCGCCCACATCTCCATCACCAGCATGCCGCCACCCAGTCCGCGGCCCAGCTCACCGAGCGACGGCCAGACCAAGCTCTGCGACTCCACCCCAGTGATCCCGAGCGAGATCCCGAAGGCGAACACCATGGTGATCACGACGGTCGTGGCCACGGCCACGGTCAGTGCTGCCAGCGAGCCGAGCACCGCCGACTGCCGGGACGGACCCTGGGTGAACACGGTCTTCCAGGTGCCCCAGCCGAAGCCGTTGCCGGCCACGATCGCGCCGAGCACCATCATCATCGCGCCGCCGAACATCGGCATGCCCTGGGCGACCGCCTGGGGCACCGCTGCCGGCAGCAGGTCGGCGAGCAGCGCATCGGTGGAGGTGCCCTCGTTGGAGAACGACCCGTCGCCGGTCGCGTACGACACGTAGTTGAACACGTAGGCGAACAGCGCGGTCATCGTCAGCCAGGCCCCGATGGTCACCCAGACCGCCGGCCACCGGCGGAACCGCAGCAGCTCCGCGCGGGTGCTGCGCATTACGTCAGTGATTGCCCCAGTCATGACACCTTCTCCTTCGAGCTCGTGTGGTTGTTGTTTCCGTTGGCCGGGCCGGTCATCTCGAAGAAGACCTCCTCGAGCGTCCGCTCCGACGCGGTGACCTCGTGTACGTCGACGCCGGCGTGCACCAGCTCGCGCGTCACTTCGGCCGCCCGCTCCGGGTCGACGGCGAGGCGGATCGAGTCCCCGTTGTCGTCGATGGCCAGCTCGACTTTGTCGTCCCCGGCGATCCGCATCGCGACGGCGAGCGCCTCCTCGAGCGGGGTGGCGCGCACCCGCAGCGTCGTACCGCCACGCAGGTCCGCGACCGTCGACTCCTTGAGCAGCCGGCCGCCGTTGATGACGCCGACCCGGTGGCAGATCTCCTGCACCTCGGCCAGCAGGTGACTGGACAGCAGCACCGTCTGGCCGCCGCGGGCCAGGTCCACGATCAGCGCCCGCATGTCGGCCATGCCGGCCGGGTCGAGGCCGTTGGTCGGCTCGTCGAGCACGATCAGGTCCGGGTCGCCCATCAGCGCCGACGCGACGCCGAGACGCTGCTTCATGCCCAGCGAGTACGACTTGAACTTGTCCCCGCCGCGCGAGGCCAGGTCGACCCGCTCCAGCGCCGCGTCGACGACGCTGTCCGGCAGGCCGCGGTAGCGGGCCATCACCTGCAGGTTGGACCGGCCGGACAGATACGGGTAGAAGCCGGGGCCCTCGATCAGGGAGCCGACCCTCTGGGTCACTTCGGGGCGCCCGGCGGGCGACCCGAGGACGCGGGCACTGCCGGCGGTCGGCCGGATCAGTCCCAGCGCCATGCGCAGCGTGGTCGTCTTGCCCGCCCCGTTTGGGCCGAGGAAGCCGTAGACCTCGCCGCGGTGCACGGTCATGCTGACCTTGTCGACGGCGAGCCTGTCGCCGTACCGCTTCGTCAGCTCCTTGGTTTCCACCACTAGTTCGTTCATGGGTCTAACGCTCTCGAGATTCGGCCGGTACGACGTCCGCCCGGCAGCGGCACTCAACGGCCGCGGCGTACGCACGTTTGCGTACGCCGGTCCCGCGCCGGGTCGTACGACGCCAGACCTCGCGCGCCCTAAGGTCGGACGCATGATGCAGTTGTTGCGCGGCTCGGTCCGGGAGCTTCGCTGGGCCCTACCGCTGGCGCTCTTCGTCGGTGTGGGCTCGTTCTTCGCGAACGCCGCGGACGACAGCGACGGACCAGGGGGAAGCGAGCCCGAGCTGCACGCGCTGGCCGGGACCGAGAAGGCGGCGGTCGTGATTGCCGTGCTGGCGGCCCTGGCGCCAGCACTGGCCCGCCGGGCGCCCCGGACGACCGTCGTCGCCATCGGTGCGCTGGTCGCGACGTACCTGCTGATCGGGGGAGACGACGGGCCGGTCTACCTGACTCCGATCGTGGCCAGCTTCGCCGTCGGGTTCTACTGGCCGGTCCGGCGCTGGCTGTGGTGGGGCGTGCTCGGGCTCGCGCTGGAGCTCGGCGGCATGTTCAGCACCTGGGGCGGCATCGACGACCCTGGGGTCTTCGCCCAGTCGCTCGCGATCATCGGCCTGAACGTCGCCGCCGTCGCGATCGGCGCGAACCTGCGCAACCGGCGCGAGACCCGTGCGGTGCGGGCGGAGCGAGCGGCGACGGTCGAGCAGCTACGGATGGCCCAGGACCTGCACGACGGCGTCGGCCACGGGCTGGCGGTGATCGCGATGCAGGCCGGGGTGGCGCTGCACGTGCTGGAGAAGGACCCGGCCGCCGCCCGGGCCTCGCTGGAGGCGATCCGGGACACCTCGCGCGAGTCGCTGGAGGCGCTGCGGGCCGAGCTGTCCCGGCTCCGGCCCGGCACCGCGGCGGCCGAGCTGGCGCCACGGCGCGGGCTGGCCGACCTCGAGGTGCTCGTGGACCGGGTGCGGGCCGGCGGCCTGGACGTCCGGGTCCGCAACGCGGTCGGCAGCGAGCTGCCGGTCGAGGTCGACGAGGCGGCGTACGTCGTGGTGCAGGAGTCGCTGACCAACGTGCTGCGGCACGCGGACGCGACCACCGCGCAGGTCGGCGTGACCGACAAGGGCGGGTCGCTGGTGGTGTCGGTGGCCGACGACGGGCAGGGTGGAGCCGTGAGCGAGCACAGCGGCACCGACACGGGAGGCACGGGCGGGATGGGCATCAGCGGCATGCGGACGCGGGTCGAACGGCTCGGCGGCACGCTCGAGGCCGGGCCACAGCTCAACGGAGCCCGCGGGTTCGCCGTACGCGCGACCATTCCGCTGGCTGCGCGGGTGGGCGCATGATCCGGGTCGCGGTCGTCGACGACCAGGGCTTGGTCCGGATGGGGCTGACCACGCTGATCAACAGCGAGCCCGATCTGGAGCTGGCCGGCGAGGCGGCCGACGGCCGGGCGGGCCTGGCGATGCTGCGCCGCGAGAAGCCCGACGTCTGCCTCTCCGACATCCGGATGCCGGTGCTCGACGGGCTCGGCATGCTGCGCGAGGTGGCGGCCGACCCCGCCCTGACCGGCGTACACGTGGTGATGCTGACGACCTTCGAGCTCGACGAGTACGTCTTCGAGGCGCTCCGGCTGGGCGCGAGCGGGTTCCTGCTGAAGGATGCCGACCCGAGCGCGCTGCTCGACGCGATCCGGGTGGTCGCCGACGGCGGCTCGCTGCTCGCCCCCTCGGTGACCCGTCGGGTCATCGAGCACTTCGGTACGACGGGGCGCGCGGCGCCCGAGCCGCACCCCGAGCTGCATCGCCTCACCGAGCGCGAGCGGGAGATCGTCGCCTGGGTCGCCACCGGCCGCTCCAACTCGGAGATCGCCGAAGAGCTGGTGGTCTCGCCGGACACCGTGCGCACCCACGTCTCCCGGTCGATGGTCAAGCTGCACGCCCGCGACCGCGCCCAGCTCGTGGTCTTCGCGATCCAGTCCGGTCTCGAGCCGTAACCGCGGCTATCGACTGGCGACCGCGAGCCGTCCACGCACCAGTGTCGCAATCGTTTCCGCCGCGGGAGCCGCGGCGATCCGGTCGGCGTACACCTGGGCGGCGGCAGCGAGCTCCGGACGGCCCAGCGCCTCCTCGATCGCGGTGGGAAGGTTGTCGAGCCGGTCGGCGCGGACCGCCAGTCCGGCTGCCTCCATCCGCGCCGCGTGGTCGAACTGGTCGTAGTCCACCGGCGTCACCACCGACGGCAGCCCGGCGGCCAGCGTCTGGTTGAGTACGCCGGAGCCGCCGTGGTGGGCGACCAGGTCGTAGCGCGCCAGGTCCCGCGCGTACGAGACGTAGGGCAGCACGGCGAGGTTGGGCAGCTCCGATGCGACGGGCGCGGCATCGGTTCGGCCCAGGCTGACGTGCACCTCCAGGTCCGGCAGCCGACGTGCGGTCGCCTCGGCGGCGGCGACGAGCTGCAGCTTGTGCCAGGCGAGGTGGGTGCCGGCGGTGACCAGGACGTGCCGGCGGCCCTCGACGAACGGCGGCTGCGGCGCATCGGTCGGCGGGGTGTAGAGCAGCGGCCCGACCCAGACCACCGACTCCGGCACCGAGCGCTCGAACTCGAAGCCGGCCGGCATCTGGGCCAGGATCACGTCGGGGGAGTACGCCGCCTCCGAGCCGTCCGCGCGGTATGGCGCGGTGAAGCCGAGCTCGCGTAGCCGCCGCCGTGCCACCAGGAACGCGGTCCGCTTGAAGGCACGCACCCCACGCCGGGCCGCCGCGTCACGCAGCCGGCCGAGCGTCCCCTCGCCGGGTGACCAGCCGCCGACGTACGCCGGCGGGCCGAGGCGACCCTCGATCACGCACGGCGAGGAGTGGCCGGTCCACCACGGGATGCCGAGGGCCTGCGCCGCTGGTCCGACCGACGGGATCACGTAGTCGGCGATCACCAGGTCCGGCCGCCGCGACTGCCACGCGGCGCGCAGCTCGCGCTGGAAGTCGGCCTGGATCGCCAGTGACGCCCGGAACTCCTCGATCAGCTTGCGCGGGTTGCCGTTGATCGGCTCCTCCGGGCTGGTGATCGCGTCGATCCGGGCGTCGCCGCCGTCCAGGATGGCGATCCCGGTCAGCCCGGCGGCAGCGATGTCGGCCTGGGCGCCGGCGGTGCTGAACACCCGTACGTCGTGCTCCTCGGCCAGCGCCCGGCCGATCCCGAGCGCCGGGTGCAGGTGGCCGCGCATCGGCGGCGCGACGATGTCGATCAGACTCATCGAGTGCTCACTTCGGTCAGCAGGTCGCGGCACAGCCGCGCGACCTCGGGGTTCTCCAGGTAGTCGAGGTGGCCGCTGTCGACGTACACATCGGCGCGACGGCCTGATCGGAAGCAGCGCGCGACCCAGTCCTGGCGGCTGCACACGCGGAGCGTCTCGCAGGCCGGCGGCCTGGTCGCGACCGGGCCGTAGGCGAACACGCTCAACCGGTCCAGCAGCTCGGGCGGCAGGTCGAGCCGGCCGAGCAGGTCCAGCCCGATGCTGCCCGCCAGCACCAGTGTCCGGTCGGCGCGGTCGAGCTGGGCGATCACGGCGTCGCGGTGTTCTGAGAAGGCGGGTCGGCGCATCGCCAGGAACAGCCGCCCGTGCCGCACGCTCGCCAGCCACAGTGGCACCTTCCGCCAGGGGCGCATCGCGGCGTCGTACGGGAAGTTGAGCGGCGCCTTCGCCTCGTCGGGCACCGGCAGCGCGTCGAGGAAGGCGCACTGGGCCGGCGACAGGTCGCACGAGCGCGGGTCGCTCTGGCCGGTGAGGAAGACGACCTGGAACGGCAGCATTAGATCGGCCTGAAGTCGGCGTCGTCGACGCCAGCGGAGCCCCGGGTGGCGCGGAAGGCGCTCCGCGACTTTCGCACCACCCGGTAGCGCCGGGTGCGCCAGGTGATCGTGCGGCGTACCGAGGCGTGGGTGAGGTGCACCGGCTGGGTCAGCTCGGCGACCAACGACGTGACCGGCCGGTGCAGGCTGCGGCCGTAGATGCGCTTCTGTACGCCGGCCAGCGTCGCCGCGCGAACACCGAGCACGACGAGCGCCGGCCACGGCTTCCGGGACCGGACCGACCCGGCCAGCACCGCCCACAGCAGCAGCGGCGGAGTGCCGTGCAGCCCGCTGATCGCGGCCACCATCCCCGGCGGCTGCCGCTTCAGCAGGATCGTCGCGAACAGGAACCAGCGGTGCATGATCCGCGCGTACTGCTCCGGCCCGTCGACGGTGGTGGCGATCCACTGCGGCGAGGCGGTCTGCACGATCCGGCCGCCCGCTCCGTGCACCAGTCCGGCCACCGCGAGGTCGTCGGTCAGGCTGCGCTGCACCGGCTCGAACCCGCCGAGCGCGCGCAGGTCGCGCACCCGCAGCGCGTAGGTCATCCCGTTCAGCGTGACCGGCGGCAGCGAGAGGTAGGTGAGCGCGGCGTTGTTGTCGACGAACTGCTCGACCAGCCGAGCCCAGAGGGTCTCGCTCGGCAGGTACGCCGGCAGCCCGGTCGCGACCATCCCGTCCTCGAGGCCGTCCAGCAGCGCGCCGAGGCTGGCCGCGGGGAGCCGGGTGTCGTCGTCCAGCACCACGAACACGTCGTTGTCGCCGCACTTCTCCAGCGCCCGCCGCAGCTTCCACAGCTTTGGGTTCACGCCGTCGGGCGCGGGCGGGCAGCTGATCACCAGCACGTGGTGGTCGGCCAGCTCGGCGGCGATCCGCTGGGCCTCCGGGTCATCGTCGTCGACCAGCCAGACCAGCCAGGCACCGGCGAGCTCGCGCAGGTTGTCGGCCAGGGCGTCGCGCAGGCCCGGATCGCCGGACAGGATCGGCTGTGCGACCACGACCCGGCCCAGCTCCTCGTCCGACGGCGCCCGCGGCGCGGGCGCCTGCCTGGCGCCGCGGAGGGTGGCGACGGTTTTGCCGCCGAGCAGCGCGAGGTACGCCGCGCCGGCGAGAGTCGACGCCTTCACAGCCGCTCCTTCTGCCAGGCCACGAACCGCTCGATGCCCTCGTCGATCGAGATCGCCGGCGGGCCGAGGTCGGTCAGCATCTTGGTCGGGTCGAAGGTCTTCGACCAGGCCAGTACGCCGACGCCGTACCGGGTGATCGGCGGCTCGCCCCGTAGCCGCACCACCCGCCAGGTCCGCTCGATCAGGGTGGCCGCGCGCAGCGCCGTACTCAGTGAGACCTCGCGGTCCGGTCGCGCGAAGCCGAGCCGGTCCAGCACCTGCAGCAGCAGCGACTGCATGTCGATCGGCGCGCCGTTGGTGAGGTGGTAGACGCCGCTCAGCTCGGGCCGGTGCGCCAGCTGCAGGAGGTAGGCGGCCAGGTTGTCGACGTAGATCACGTCGCCCATCGCCGGCGTCGTGCGGCCGGTCAGCAGCGGCAGCTTGCCGGCCTTGGCGGCCGTGATGATCCGCGGGAACAGCACTGTGTCGCCCGGCCCGAACACCGCTCGTGGCCGGGCGATCACCCAGCTGCCGGAATAGGTGCGGGTGATCTCCTCGCCGGCCGCCTTGGTGCGCGCGTAGTCGTTCGCGAAGCCCGGCCCGACCGGCGACTCCTCGGTCAGGTCCAGCTGGTCGCCGTCACGGTAGAGCACCGAGCTCGACGAGACGTAGACCAGCCGCGGCCGGCCGTGCCGCTCACAGAACTCCACGACGTTGCGGGTCGCGTCGACGTTGTCGCGCTGGAACTGCACCTTCGATCCGTACGGCGCTGCCCGGGCCGCGCAGTGGATGACCGCGTCCGGCTGCCCGTCCATCAGCTCAGCCAGGCCGGGGATCTCGCCGTTCTCGATGCGGCCGAGATCCACGCCGCCGAGGTAGCGGGTGCCTTGGTTTCGAGACGGTTGCTGCGCAACCTCCTCAACCGGCGGCCGACGACCCGTCCCGAATGTGCCTTCACCGCCCAGCTCGAGCACCCGGCCCCCGACGAACCCGGACGCGCCGGTCACCAGGATCTTCATCAGTCCAGCCCTCTCACTCGGCGGATCCGCCGCCGCTTGTCGGTGGCCGCCTCGACGGGCCACGGCATCGTCTCGAGCTTCGGCGGCGGTGCGTGCAGTCGCTCGGCGAGGTCGCCGATCTCGCGTTCGACCTGCTCCGCCGTCGCCCCTCGCAGCGCGATCCGCCAGATCTCGCCGTGCTGCTCGACGCGGTAGTCGTTCGGACGTGCAAACGCCATGGCATGCCGCAGGACGTCGGGGAAGACCGACACCGTTTGCACGTCCGTCCCGCGGAGGTCGAGGACGTCGTCGCAGCGGCCGAGCACAGCCCGCACGCTCCGGCCCGGCCGCCCGCACGGGCACGGCCCGTCGGCCGCGAGCAGTACGTCGTCGAGCCGGTAGCGGACCACCAGCTGGGTGGTCCGGGTGAAGTCGGTGACGATCGGCACGAACCGCTCGTCGTCGAGCCCCTGGTTGTCCAGCCACTGGGGCTCGATGTGCACGTAGCCCTCGTTGAGATGGACCCGCCGCTCCGGGCACGACACCCCGAGCAGGCCCTCGGTCGCCTGGTAGATCTGCTCGACCGGCACGCCGTACGCCGCCTCGATCGCCGCCGCGTCGTCCGGCTCCAGCGTCTCCGCTGCCGCGATCACCTGCGTCGGCCGAAGCGCGACCAGGGTGGTCAGCTGCCGAAGCACGCTCGGTGGGCCGACGAGTACGTCGACGTCCGAGACCGCGGCGACGTGCTCCTCGAGTGGACGGGTCAGGTCGCAGTAGCGGAACTCGACCCGGCTGCTGCCGAGGGTCTCGTAGAGGTTGCTGTTGGCCCTGAGGAACAGCGCGACCTTGAGGGGCGCGCGGCGGGCGACGATCCGCAGTGACGCCGGCGCGAGCAGCTGGGCCATCAGCGCGCCCGCCCAGCGGCGCCGCTCCCGGTCGCTGACCAGGAACACCCCGGGCCGCCCGGACGTGCCCGACGACAGCCCGACGGTCACGCCGTGCACGGTCGGAGTGAAGTCGCGGGTCCGCTCGGCCTCCCTGGCCACGTCCATCGCCTGCTCCAGCGTCACGCCGTACCGGTTGAAGCCGGCGAAGTCCGCCAGCACCGTCGCCTTGTCGACCACCGGCAGCTCGGCCAGCGGCCTGCCGACGTACGGCGCGTAGAAGCTCGCCCGCGGCAGGTCGCGCCGCAGGAACCTGGCCAGCGCTCGGGCCCGGCGGGCGTCGTACCACCGCTGGCCCGGAAGCCAGCGGTCGTGGGCGAACGTCGCCCCCACCGCAATCGATTCAGTCGAGGGGGAGTCAGGCACCGGCGTTCCACTCCCGGAAGGCCTCGACGCAGTGGGCGGGCAGGATGGTCAGGTCGGCGTGGTCGGCGTCCAGCCGGTGCAGCGAGCTCAGCGTCGACCGGGCCGCGCCCGGATCGTCGAACATCGCCGCCACCGGCCGGGCCGGCGGCTGGAGGTCGCGAATCGCCCGGCTCGACCAGGCGGCGTCTCCGGCGAGCAGCACCTGACCCCCGCCGTGTGGACCGTCGGCCACCGTCAGCAGCAGGCCGATGTGACCCGGCATGTGGCCGGGCAGGTCGACGGCGACCAGGCTGCGGTCGCCGACCAGGTCCCACCCGGTGAGGCCGTCGACCGACACAGCGGTCCGCTCCTCGACGGCATCGAACCGGGACTTCACGTCCTCGGGCAGCATCGCGGGCAGCAGGCCGTGTCGTACGGCGGAGATCCCGCGCAGCGAGGTGACCTGCTCGAGGCCGGCCCGGCCCGCGCTGATCCTGGCGTTCGGCAGGTCGCGCAGCCCGGCCACGTGGTCTCCGTGGAAGTGCGACACGACGACCCGGCGTACCTCCTCCGGCTCCGCGCCGATCCGGCCGAGCTCCGCCGCGATCGAGGTGTCGAGATGCACCGGCAGCAGGGTCCGGTAGAGCCGCTCGGGCATCCGTGCGGTGGCGTCGAAGAAGTGCTGCGAGTAGCCGGTGTCGAACATGACCCAGCCCTCGGTCGGGTGCTTGATCGCGGCCGCCAGCGACGGGAACTCGATGTTCTTCCACGGGCCGCCCTTGCGGGACAGCGCCTCGAGCTGGTTGCAGCGGCCGAGGCGCAGCCAGTGGAACTCGACCTCGGGTTGTTCCAGCAGGGGTTGACTCAGTAGCACAGGACCACTCCTCCGATGCTCAGGCCGGCGCCGGTTCCGAGCAGCAGCGCGTGCTCGCCGCGAGCGAGTCTGCCCGAGGTGACGGCCGCGTGCAGCGCCGAGGGCAGCGAGGCGGACACCTGGTTGCCATGGTCGGCGTAGATGTCGACCACCTGCTCATCGCGGAGCTTGAACTGCCGGCGCAGGTAAGCGAGGCCGTGGTGGCTGGCCTGGTGGGGAACCACGAGCAGCTCGTCGAGGGTCAGGTCGCAGCCGGCGAGCAGCTCGTCGACGAACCCGGGAAGGTACCGCGCCGCCAGCCGGAACACGCCCATCCCGTCCATCCGGAACCTCATCAGCCCGAGCACGTCGGCCGGCTCGTCCATCCGACCCGGCGCGTGCCGGGAGCCGCCGCCGCGGATCTCGCAGGTGTGCGCGCCCTCGCTGTACGTCGCGAAGCCGGACCCCACGACTGCCGAGTCGGTGGCGTCGGCCGGGCCGAGTACCGCCGCTGCCGCACCGTCACCGAAGATCCCGGACGCCCCGAGGTTCGACCAGTCCAGCCCGGTCGAGGCCAGGTCGGAGGAGACCATCAGCACCGTGCGGTGCCGGCCGGCCTCGACCAGCGTCGCCACCAGGTCCAGCCCGGCCACGAACCCGAGGCAGCTCGCGTTGACGTCCCAGGCCGGGATCGGCCGCGCGGGCGCCAGCTGCTCGTGCAGCAGCGCGGCGTTGTAGGGAAGTGGCTGGTCGGGCGTGCCGCTGGAGCAGACGATGAGGTCGACGTCGGCGAGCTCGAGGCCGGCGGCGTCGAGCGCCTGCCGAGCGGCCCGGGCGCCGAGGGCCGCGGCGCTGCCGCGCTCGACGTACCGCACCTTGACGCCGGTCGCCTCCTCGACCGAGCCGGGCGCCAGGCCCAGCCGCTGGTCGAGGTCGGCACTGGTGAGCGCCTCGTCGGGCAGCGCCGCGCCGGTCCCGAGGATCCGCAGGCCGCGGCGCCGATGGTGGAAGTCCCCGTTGGTCATGGTCGCCAACCTAAGCCCCGCACCCGGGCCGAGGGCATCAGTGCGGGTACTCAGGATGTCCAGCCAGCGGTTTGGGGCCGACGTGCTCAGTGAATCGCGATTTGTACGGACAGATCTGTACGGACAGATCCGCTTTTCGCCGACCACACCCTCCCGAGATCCTCGGCTGGGCCAGGCGTTGCGCAGGAGCCTGTGGACAACGCGAGCGGCGCGATGTCGATCCCGCCTACCCTCGCCGAATGGCGAACGCGACGGAGCGGGTCGAGTTCAGACTGCGGCCGGACGAGAAGGAACGACTGGAGCGGGCGGCCCAGGTGGTCGCCACGAACGTCAGTCGGTTTGCCCGTCGCGCCATCCAAGAGCTCACGGATCTCGTTCTCACCAGGCATGACTCGCTGACTCGAGTAGAGCGTCCCGAGTTCGATCGGTGGCGGGCGAAGCTAGGCGCTCCAGCCAGCCCGCCAACCGGACTGCAACAACTCGCGGCGCGGTTCGGTGCACTGCCCGCCGCTGAGCAGCAACAGCTCCGGGCCGAGCTGTTCGCGCCGGGCCGGCACCGCGTTGACACGTTCACCTCGGGCACCGGTTCGGGGAGATCGGCCTGGGACCTGGAGCCCGGACCGGTCGACGTGTGGCTCCAGGACCACGAGCACCACCTCCTCGGGCTGCGTGCGGAAGGGCTGGCGCGCCCGTCGGCCGCGACGACCGTCGAGTCCTGTTTCGTCCTGAGCCGCAACGAGTGGCAATACATCGAGGGCTTCTACACCGTGCGGCCGCACCGACTCGTCTGGGGCGATCCGCCGTTCGAGCCGGGTGAGGAGATGACGGCGCTCCTGATAGGGCGACTAACCGTGGCGGAGCACTACCAGCGAGAAGGCCTGGGTGGCCTGCTGCTTGTCGAGGCTCTGCGTCGGCTCCTGGGCGCGAGTGAGGTGGACGGCGCCCAGTTGGTGGTCGTCTCCGCCCCTACGCCACTCGGCCGGACCTTCTACGAGAAATACGGATTCGTGCCACTCTCGCGCGGCGCACACCTCGCCATGACCGTCGACGATGCGCGCGCCGCGCTGACCTCCTGATCGCAATAGGTCTTGGGCGGACGTCAGACGCGGGCGAACGTCGAGACCTGGCCGCCGTCGAGGTCGTGGGTGACGACGTGCCGGAACTGGGTCGGCGAGAACGTGTCGCCGAACATCGGCGTACCGGCCCCGGCGATGACCGGGTAGCGCTTCACGATCAGCTCGTCGACCTCGTCGATCAGGTGCGAGGCGAGTTTGCCGCCGCCGGCGAGGTAGATGTCCAGCCCGTCCTCCTCCTTCAGCGCGCGGACGACGGCGGCCGGATCTTCGCGCACCACGGTCACCGCCGGGTCGACGTCCTCCGGCAGGCGCGAGCTGACGACGTACTGCTTGAGATGCGCGTACGGCGAGGTGATGCCTTCGCGGTAGGCGAGGTCGTACGTCGCCCGGCCCATGACGATCGTGTCGAACCGCCGGTTGGGCTCGTCGCTGCCCATCGCCGCGCGGACATGGGTCGGCAGCACCTCGGGGTACTCCTGCCGCCAGTGCCCGATCAGCTCGGCCGACGGCACCCCGTAGAAGTCGACTTCGCCCTCGGGCCCGGCGATGTAGCCGTCGACGCTCAGGCCGACGTAGTAGGTCATCTTTCGCATGACCGCCAAGTTACGTGGCCCACTCCTCGTGCCAGCCGTCGACCTCGGCGGCCTTGCGGGCGGCCGGACCGGTATAGATGGCCGACGGCCGGATCAGCCTGCCGGTGCGCTTCTGCTCCAGGATGTGCGCCGACCAGCCGCCGGTACGAGCACAGGTAAACATCGAGGTGAACATGTGCGGCGGCACCTGTGCGAAGTCGAGCACGATCGCGGCCCAGAACTCCACGTTGGTCTCCAGCACCCGGTCCGGGCGCCGCTCGCGCAGCTCCTTGAGCGCGGCCTGCTCCAGCGCCTCGGCGACCTGGTACCGGGGCGCGTTCAGCTCGCGCGCGGTACGCCGCAGCACCCGGGCCCGCGGGTCCTCGGCCCGGTAGACGCGGTGGCCGAAGCCCATCAGCCGCTCGCCGGCGTCCAGCAGCTCCTTGACGTACGACGCCGCGTCGCCGCGCTTCTCGACCTCCTCGATCATGTGCAGCACCCGCGACGGCGCGCCGCCGTGCAGCGGCCCGGACATCGCGCCGATGGCACCGGAGAAGGCGGCAGCCACGTCGGCGCCGGTGCTCGTGATCACCCGCGCGGTGAAGGTGGAGGCGTTCATGCCGTGCTCGGCCGCCGAGCTCCAGTAGGCGTCGATCGCCTTGACGTGCTCGGGGTCCGCCTCGCCCTTCCAGCGGATCATGAACCGCTCGGCGAGAGTGGCGCCCTTGTCGACCTCACGCTGCGGGACGACCGGCTGCATCAGGCCGCGGGCCGACTGCGCGGCGTACGACAGCACCATCACCGCGACCCGGCTGAGGTCGTCGCGAGCCTGCTCGTCGGAGATGTCATAGGTCTGCCCGAAGCCGAACGCCGGCGCCAGCATGGCGACCGCGGCCTGTACGTCGACGCGCACGTCGCCGCTGTGGACGGGCAGGTTGTAGGGCTCGGCCGGCGGCAGGCCAGGCTCGTAGGCGCCGTCGATGAGCAGGCCCCAGACGTTCTCGAACGGGATCCGGCCGACGATCTCCTCGATGTCGACACCGCGGTAGCGGAGCGCGGAGCCTTCCTTGTCGGGTTCGGCGATCTCGGTCTCGAAGGCGACCACACCCTCCAGCCCGTGGTGAACCTCGGTCATGCGCTGGCTCCTTAGACTTGGTTCTTCCGTCGCCGCATTCTGCCTCACTGGGCACTAGTGTCAGCGCCATGGACCTCGGAAACCTGCTCGGCGGTCTGGACGCCGACAAGCTGGGCAACGTCATTGAGATCGTCACCAAGAACCAGGGTTCGCTGGAGGCCGTCGGCCAGCTGCCGGAGTTCTTCGAGAAGTTCGCGGCGGGGCTGAGCAACGCCGGCGAGCAGGCCAAGCAGGCCGCCGTCGCGCTGGTCGGCGAGGACGGTTCGTCCGGCATCAAGGGCACTCTCGGCGACTCGGCCAGCGCCCTCGGCGACATCGTCGAGTCGCTCGGCAAGGGCGTGTCGCTGATCGGCGATGCCGCCGACAGCGCCAAGAAGGTCCCGCTGATGGACGGCCCCGCGAAGCGCTTCGCCGAGGCGGCCGACGAGATGGGCTCGACCACCAGCCGGCTCGGCGACCTGGCCACCTCCATGGAGGCGATCGCCGACACCCTGGCGAAGGTGGGCGCCGCGCTCGCCAAGCTGGGCGAGCACCTCGACGACTCCGGCAGCCAGGCCCGCGGGTTCGCCGCTCCCATGAAGTGACGGAGCCGAAGTAGATGGCCGAGCCGGTCGACCTGACGGCGCTCCGCGAGGAGTACGCCGCCGACGGCCTGCGCGAGGACGACCTCGCGCCGGACCCGGTGACGATGTTCGAGCGCTGGTTCGCCGACGCGCGCCTTGCCGGGCTGTACGACGTGAACGCGATGGTGCTGTCGACGGTCTCCGCGGCCGGTCGGCCGTCGGCGCGGGCGGTGCTGCTGAAGGGTCTCGACTCGCGGGGCTTCATCTTCTTCACCAACACCGCATCGCAGAAGGGTGAGGAGCTGGCCGCCAACCCGGTCTGCGCGCTGCACTTCCCGTGGTTCGTGCTGGAGCGGCAGGTCCGGGTCGACGGTGTCGCCGAGCCGCTGCCGCGCGACGAGGTCGCGGCGTACTTCGACAGCCGCCCGCGCGGCTCCCAGCTCGGCGCCTGGGCCTCGCCCCAGTCCTCGGTGGTCACCGGCCGCGACGAGCTGGACGCGGCGTACGCCGAGGTCTCCGAGCGCTTCCCTGACCAGGTGCCGGTGCCCGATGACTGGGGCGGGTACGCCGTCCGCCCCGACCGCGTGGAGTTCTGGCAGGGCCGCCCCGGCCGGATGCACGACCGGCTCGTCTACATCCGGGAGCCTTCTTCGGTGGTCGAGCCTGTCGAGACTTGGCGGATCGAACGGCTGGCCCCCTGACGTAGTTTCGGTCCCATGGACGAGCTGATGGCACGGCGGTCGCAATCGTTCGGCGCGACCGCGCGGGAGTACGCCGAGCACCGGCCCGACTACCCGGTCAGCGGGATCGAGTGGGCGCTGGCCGCGGCCGACCATCCGGTGCGCGACGTGCTCGATCTCGCGGCCGGCACCGGCAAGCTGACCGGGACCCTGCTCGACCTCGGCTACGACGTGACCGCGGTCGAGCCGGACGAGGGGATGCTGGCCGAGCTGCGCCTCAGGTTCCCCGCTGTAGCCGCCCACCTCGGCGCCGCCGAGGCGATCCCGCTTGCCGACGACTCGGTCGACGCGGTGCTGGTCGGCCAGGCGTTCCACTGGTTCGATCCGGAGCCGGCGCTCTCCGAGATCGCCCGGGTGCTCCGTCCGGGCGGTGCCGTGGCCGGGTTCTGGAACGTCAGCGACGACCGCGTCGAGTGGGTCCGCGAGCTCGACGGGCTCAGCCGGACCGAAGCCAGTCGCTCGAACGTCCAGTTCGCTGTTGTCGAGGCCCTGGCCCACCCGTCGCTCACCCCGTTCGAAGAGGGCGCCTTCGACCACGCGCAGCGGCGTACCGCCGACAGCCTCACCGCCACCATCGGCACCCACTCGCACACGATCGTGGTCTCGCCCGAGGAACGGGCCGAGGTGCTCGGCCGGATCCGCGACTTCCTCGGCTCCCGTCCCGAGACCGCGGCCGCCGAGTTCGACCTGCCGATCCGGACGTTGGTGTACCGCGCCCGGCGTCGCTGAGCGTTGGTGGTCTCGACGACGGTTGCTGCGCAACCTGCTCGACCACCCAGCCAAAACCGTTTGTGAGTGAGTGCTCACTCAGTTACCGTCGTACGACATGAGCCCACGTGCAGCGCCGATGTCGCCGGAGGACCGCCGGGCGGCGATCCTGGAGGCGGCCCGACCGCTGGTCGTCGAGCGCGGTACGGCGACGACGACCAAGATGATCGCCGAGGCGGCGGGGATCGCGGAGGGCACGATCTTCCGGGTCTTCTCGTCCAAGGACGAGATCTTCGACGCGCTGCTCGACCACGTCTTCGACGCCGACGAGTTCATCGCGGAGGTACGTCGGATCGACGCCGGCCAGCCGCTGCGCGACCGGCTGGTTGCCCTGACCGGGCTGCTGCAGGGCCGGTTCATCGAGATCTTCGCGGTGATGACCGCGCTCGGTCTCCGCAAGCCGCCGGAGCGGCATCAGCGGCACCGGCGCATCGAGCCAGAGGACGAGTACCGGCAGCTGGCGGTCGCCTTGATCGGCGACGACGCTGGCCACCTCACCGTCGACCCGGCGCAGGCCGTGCACCTGCTCCGCCTGCTGACCTTCTCCGGCAGCCACCCGCACATCTCGGACCAGCACATCCTGACCCCCGAGCAGATCGTGGACACGGTCCTGCACGGCATCCTGAGGAAGGACTGAACTTGCTCCCCCGACTGCTCCGCGAGTGGCTCAAGCCCTACCAGGGCTACCTGATGCTCGTCGTACTCCTGCAGTTCCTCGGCACCCTCGCGATGCTCTACCTGCCGAGCCTGAACGCAGACATCATCGACCACGGCGTGGCCCAGGGCGACACCGGCTACATCCTGCGCGTCGGCGGGCTGATGCTGGCGGTCTCGCTGGTCCAGGTCGTGTGCAGCATGATCGCGGTCTACTTCGGAGCGCGTACGGCGATGGCGTTCGGCCGCGACGTACGCCGCGCGATATTCCACCGCGTCGGCACGTTCTCCAGCCGCGAGGTCGACCGCTTCGGCGCCCCGTCCCTGATCACCCGGACCACCAACGACGTCCAGCAGGTCCAGATGGTCGTGCTGATGGGCGCGACCATGGTCGTGGCGGCGCCGATGATGATGGTCGGCGGCATCCTGATGGCGATGCACGAGGACCTCGGCCTGTCCTGGCTGCTGGCGATCTGCATCCCGGCGCTCTTCCTCGCCGTCGGCCTGGTGATCAGCCGGATGATCCCGGGCTTCCGGGTGATGCAGGACCGGATCGACTCGGTCAACCGGATCCTGCGCGAGCAGATCACCGGCATCCGGGTGGTCCGCGCGTTCGTCCGTGAGCCCTACGAGACCCAGCGCTTCGCCCACGCGAACGACAAGCTCACAGGAGTCGCGGTCAGCACCGGCCGCTGGATGGCGACGATGTTCCCGATCGTGATGCTGATCATGAACGCCTCGATCGTCGGCGTCTTCTGGTTCGGCGGCCACCGGGTCGACAACGGCGAGATGCAGATCGGCTCGCTGACCGCGTTCATGAGCTACCTGATGCAGATCCTGATGTCGGTGATGATGGCGACGTTCATGCTGGTGATGGTCCCGCGGGCGGCGGTCTGCGCCGACCGGATCACCGAGGTACTAGAGGCCGAAACTTCCGTTAGACCCCCTGTGTCCCCGGTCGTAAGCCTCGCCCGCCGCGGCGTACTCGCGCTCGACGACGTCGAGTTCTGCTACCCCGGCGCCGACGACCCAGTGCTGCGGCGGATCTCGCTCACCGCGCGACCGGGAGAGACCACGGCCGTGATCGGGTCGACCGGCGCCGGCAAAACCACGCTGCTCAACCTGGTGCCGCGCCTGTACGACGCCACCGGCGGCCGGGTCACCATCGACGGCGTCGACGTCCGCGACCTCGACCAGGACCTGCTGTGGAGCACGATCGGGCTGGTGCCGCAGAAGGCGTACCTGTTCAGCGGCACGATCCGCTCGAACCTGCAGTACGGCAAGCCGGACGCCTCCGAGGAGGAGATGTGGGCGGCCCTGGAGATCGCGCAGGCGCGCGACTTCGTGGAGGCGATGCCCGAGGGCCTGGACTTAGCCGTCGCGCAGGGCGGCACCAACGTCTCGGGTGGTCAGCGGCAACGGCTCGCGATCGCGCGGGCGCTGATCAAGATGCCGGAGATCTACCTCTTCGACGACTCGTTCTCCGCGCTCGACGTCGCCACCGACGCCCGGCTGCGCCGCGCGCTGCAGCCGATCACCCGCGACGCGACGGTGGTGATCGTCGCACAGCGGGTCTCCACGATCCTCGACGCCGACCAGATCGTGGTGCTCGAGGACGGCGAGATCGTCGGTCACGGCAGCCATGACGAGCTGCTCGCCGACAACCCGACGTACCAAGAGATCGTCCAGTCCCAGCTGACCGAGGAGGAGGTCGCGTGAGCACCAACGGGGGAGCGCCGGCCGAGAAGGGCGGGCAGCTCAAGGAGACCGAGCGCGTCGTCCAGGGGCCCGGTCCGGGCCGCGGCCCGTTCGGTGGTGGCATGGTCGGCCAGAAGGCGATGACCTTCGGCCCCTCGGCCAAGCGGCTGATCGCGCGGATGCGGCCGGACCGCGGCAAGGTCGTCGGCGTCGTCGGGCTCGCGGTGCTGTCGGTCGCGTTCGCGGTGATCGGCCCGAAGATCCTCGGCCGCGCGACCGACCTGATCTTCGCGGGCCTCTTCGGCCGCCAGCTCGGCGAGACTGGTGCCACCAAGGAGCAGGCGCTCGAGACGCTGCGCGACCGCGGCGACGGCCAGCTCGCCGACATGCTCAGCGGGATGGAGGTGGTGCCCGGTCAGGGTGTCGACTTCGGCGCCGTGGGCGGCGTACTCCTGCTGGTCCTCGGCGTGTACGTCGCGTCGTCGATCGCCGCGTTCCTGCAGGGCTACCTGCTCAACGATGTCGTCCAGAGCACGGTGCGGCGGATGCGCGAGGACGTCGAGGAGAAGATCAACCGGCTGCCGCTGCGCTACTTCGACAAGCAGCCGCGCGGCGAGCTGCTGTCGCGGGTCACCAACGACATCGACAACATCAGCCAGAGCCTGCAGCAGACCATGAGCCAGCTGCTTACCTCGCTGCTGACGGTCGTCGGGGTGCTGGCGATGATGTTCTGGATCTCGCCGACGCTGGCCCTGGTCGCCCTGGTCACGGTGCCGATCACGATGCTGGTGACCGGCCGGATCATGAAGCGCTCGCAGGGGATGTTCATCCAGCAGTGGCGGCGTACCGGCAAGCTCAACGCGCACATCGAGGAGGCCTTCACCGGCCATTCGCTGGTCAAGGTCTTCGGCCGCCAGCACGAGGTGGAGCAGGCGTTCGAGGAGCAGAACGACGAGCTGTTCAAGGCGTCGTTCGGAGCGCAGTTCGTGTCCGGGCTGATCATGCCGGTGATGATGTTCATCGGGAACCTGAACTACGTCGTGATCGCCGTCCTCGGCGGTCTCCGGGTCGCCAACGGCACGATGTCGCTGGGCGACGTCCAGGCCTTCATCCAGTACTCCCGCCAGTTCACCCAGCCGCTCACCCAGGTCGCGTCGATGGTCAACCTGCTGCAGTCCGGCGTCGCCTCCGCCGAGCGGGTATTCGAGCTGCTCGACGCCGAGGAGGAGTCTGGATCCCGGGTGGTCGAGCAGCGAGCGCCAGCGAGCGTCGTCGAGACCACCAAGGTCGCGGCCAACGACTTCGGCGAGGTCGTGTTCGAGGACGTCTCCTTCCGGTACGACGAGGACAAGCCGCTGATCGAGGACCTCTCGCTCGACGTACACCCCGGCCAGACGGTTGCCATCGTCGGTCCCACCGGTGCCGGCAAGAGCACGCTGGTCAACCTGGTGATGCGGTTCTACGAGCTCGACGGCGGCCGGATCACCTTGGACGGGGTCGACATCGCGTCGATGCCGCGCGGGGAGCTGCGATCGCGGATCGGGATGGTGCTGCAGGACACCTGGCTGTTCGAGGGCACCATCCGCGACAACATCGGCTACGGCCGGCCGGGTTCGTCCGAGGAGGAGATCCTCGCGGCGGCGAAGGCGACCTTCGTGGACCGCTTCGTGCACTCGCTCCCGGACTCTTACGACACCGTGATCAACGAAGATGGCGGAGGAGTCTCGGCCGGCGAGCGCCAGCTGATCACCATCGCGCGGGCCTTCCTCGCCGACCCGGCGCTGCTGATCCTGGACGAGGCCACGTCGTCGGTCGACACCCGCACCGAGCTGCTGCTCCAGCACGCGATGGCCGCCCTCCGCACCGACCGCACGTCGTTCGTGATCGCCCACCGCCTCTCCACGATCCGCGACGCCGACCTGATCCTGGTGATGGAGAACGGCTCGATCGTCGAACAGGGCACCCACGACTCCCTGCTCGCCGCCGACGGCGCCTATGCCGCCCTCTACCGCTCCCAGTTCGCCGCCGCAGTCAGCGCGTGAGGGGGATAGTCCAGAACGGTTGACATCACTTTCGGCCCAGAAGTGATGTCAAACGTTCTGGACTATCGCGGTCGCGCTGCTCGAGGCCTCCGGATGTCGGCAGGCGTTAATTCCCTTGTGGCGGTGCGGGAGGGGCCGTACGTTTGTGGGACACGGGAAAGGAGGTGGTCCAGAAGTGAATTCTTTTAGGACGCGTGAGGTGGCTGCCCGCTAGCAGCTCCACCGCAGAGAAGCGAGTCGTCGAGGACCCGTGGTACGACGTACCGGGGTCACCTCCGAAGCGACTCGCAGCCAGTGGTGTCGAGAAGCCGCTGGCAATTCAAGGGTAGTCACCCGGCCCGCAGGCGCTCCGGTACAAGTCCGCCGGAGACGGTGCACAAGCACCAACGCCTGCGGGCCGTCCCTATTTCCGGTACCGATTCGATGCCGACCTGTGACCCCCAGTGCCAACGCGAGCCGACGGTCGTCGCGTCTAACCTGCATATGGGGGGTTGAGCGGATCTGCACGGTGCGGTCGCCTAGCACCCGTCACTGGGCCGGGGGGTACCCGAGAAGTGCCGCACCCGTGCGTGGCGGATTCCGCTCCAGCCCGCAGGTCGCCGCCTGCGGGCTGTCCCATCCCCCGCCCCGCCGCCCATGTCGACGCACGTGAGCGGGATCGCATGCCCAAGTAGTTGTGATTCACAACCACCGAGCGTAAGTTGAGATCCGCAACTAATCCGATCTCGACTGAAAGCCGCACCGCGTTGACCGTCACACCCAAGCCGTACGACGAGGCCCCACCGATGACCCACCGCGAGGTCCTGGAGGCGCTGTCGGGACTGCTGATCGCGATGTTCGTCGCGATCCTCTCCTCGACTGTTGTCTCCAACGCGCTGCCGCGGATCGTGTCCGACCTCGACGGCAGCGAGTCCGGCTACACCTGGGTCGTGGTCGCGACGCTGCTGACGATGACCGCGTCCACGCCGGTCTGGGGCAAGCTCGCCGACCTCTTCAACAAGAAGGTGCTGGTCCAGT
The DNA here is from genome assembly GCF_003121585.1 of Nocardioides speluncae. GTDB lineage: Bacteria > Actinomycetota > Actinomycetes > Propionibacteriales > Nocardioidaceae > Nocardioides > Nocardioides speluncae. Next base: position 158,628 of record NZ_QEOO01000026.1, on the reverse strand, counting down.
CGGCGCTGGTGATCTACGTGGTCGGGTCGCTGTTCGCGGCTGTCTCGCCCAACATGGGCACGCTGATCGCCTCGCGCGCCGTCCAAGGTCTCGGCGTCGGCGGCCTCACCGCGCTGGTGCAGGTCGTGATCGCGACGATGGTCTCGCCGCGCGAGCGCGGCCGCTACTCCGGCTACCTGGGCGCGGTCTTCGCGCTCGGCACGGTCACCGGCCCGTTGATCGGCGGCCTGATCGTGGACACGCCCGGCCTCGGCTGGCGCTGGTGCTTCTACGTCGGCATCCCGTTCGCGGCCCTCGCGTTCGTCGTACTCCAGCGCACCCTGCACCTGCCCACCGTGCGCCGCGAGGTGCACATTGACTACCTCGGCGCGACGCTGATCGCGTGCGGCGTCTCGGTGCTGCTGATCTGGGTGTCGCTGGCCGGCCACCAGTTCGCGTGGCTGTCCGGTACGACGGCCGTCCTCGTGGCGGTCGGCGTCGGCCTCCTGGTCGCCGCGGTGTACGTCGAGGCGAAGGTCGCCCGCGAGCCGATCATCCCGCTCCATCTGTTCGCCGACCGGACCATCAGCCTGGCCACCGTCGCCTCGGTGATGGTCGGCATCGCGATGTTCGGCTCGACGGTCTACCTGAGCCAGTACTTCCAGATCTCCCGCGGGATGACGCCCACCAACGCCGGCCTGATGTCGATCGCGATGGTCGGCGGCCTCGTGGTGTCGAGCGTCGTCACCGGCCGGATCATTGCCACGACCGGCCTCTGGAAGCGCTACCTGGTTGCCGGCATGGTCGCGGTCGTGATCGGGCTGATTCTGCTGGCGACCATCGACGAGTCGACCAACCTGGTTGTGGTCGGCCTCTATATGGCGGTGCTCGGCCTCGGCCTCGGCGCGACGATGCAGAACCTCGTGCTCGCCGTACAGAACAACGCCGCGCAGCGCGACATGGGCGCCACCAGCTCGGTCGTCGCGTTCTTCCGCTCCATGGGCGGCTCGGTCGGCGTCTCGGTGCTCGGCGCGATCCTGGCCCACCAGGTGTCCGAGGACGTCACTCACGGGCTGGCCAAGCTCGGCATCGCCGTCGACGAGAGCGGCAGCCGCGCCGTACCCGACATGCGCGAGCTGCCGCCGCCGGTGCGCGCGGTCTTCGAGGCGGCGTTCGGGGACGCGACCGGCCACATCTTCCTGGTCGCGGTTCCGTTCGCGGTGATCGCGCTGGTCTGCGTTCTGCTGATCCGCGAGGTTCCGCTGCGGACTACCATCCACCGAGACGACGAGGTGGAGGTGGCCGCGTGACCACGAAGGCCGAGAGCGAGACAGACAGACAGGCCCGGCAACGCGCGATGCTCGAGGTCGAGTCTCAGCTGTGGTTCATGGGCCGGCGGTTCCGGCGCAAGGAGCGCGAGGGAGCGCGCGAGGTCGACCCGGCCCTCGGCCTCAACGGGTACGCCGTCATCCAGACCCTCGCGCAGCGCGGCGAGCGCCGGCAGGGCGAGCTCGCCGAGATCATCGACCTCGACAAGGGCGGCCTGAGCCGGGCGGTCAGCGAGGTGATCGGGCTCGGGCTGGCCGAGCGAGTGCCCGACCCCGACGACGGCCGCGCCCAGCTGGTCCGGCTGACCGACCTCGGCCGCGAGCGCACCGACGCCCTGCGCCGGGCCCGCCGCAAGCGGTTCCAGGAGCGCCTCGGCGAGTGGTCGCAGGAGGACCTGGAGCAGCTCGCCGACGCGCTCACCCGCTACAACTCAGTGTGGGGACCGTAACCACGTCGTCGTGTCGGAGGCGCCGGGCACATCGCCGCTGCACAGCAGCACCTCGCCCTCCGGCACCTCGACCGCGGTCGCTCCGCAGTTGAGCAGGCAGACCAGGTCACCGCGCCGGAACGCCAGCACGTCGGCGCCCAGGTCGAGCATCTCGACCTCGTCGCCGGCCGTCTCCGCGAAGGTACGGCGTACCGCCAGCGCCTCCCGGTAGAACTCCAGCGTCGAGCCGGCCACGCCCTTCTGCGCGGCTACGCTCAGCGCCGCCCAGGCCTCCGGCTGCGGCAGCCACGGCTGGCCGGCGGTCGGCCCGAACTCGTACGGCGGCTGCTCGCCGCCCCACGGCAGCGGGATCCGGCAGCCGTCCCGGCCGACCAGGCCGGTGACCAGCGAGCGCGGGTCGCGGCGCAGCTCGGGTGGTACGGCGACCTGCTCCAGGCCGAGCTCCTCGCCCTGGTAGATGTACGCCGATCCAGGCAGCGCCAGCATCGCGAGCAGTGCCGCGCGACCGCGTGCCTGCCCGCGGGCGCCGCCGCCGTACCGGGTGACGTGCCGGATCACATCGTGGTTGCTGAGCACCCAGGTCGCCGATGCGCCGACCGAGCCGACCGCATCCAGGGTCCCGGTGATCACCTCGGCGAACGCCGCCGCGGACCACGGGGCGCTCAGCCAGTGGAAGTTGAACGTCTGCTGCAGCTCGTCCGGGCGGACGTAGTGCGCCATCGCCTCGGGAGTGGCGGTCCAGGCCTCCGCGACGCCCATCCGGTCGCCGTCGTACGACGCGAGGATCTGGTGCCAGCGCCGGTAGAGGTTGTGCACCTCCGGCTGGTCCCACATCGGCTCGTCCTTGCTGGGCAGGTCGACCATCGACGGGTCGTCCTGGTCCAGCGGGCCCACCGGGTGCGGCGCCGAGTAGTCGGCGTCGGGCAGGCCGGGTGCCTTGTACATCCCGTGGGCGACGTCGATCCGGAACCCGTCGACCCCACGGTCCAGCCAGAACCGCAGCACGTCCTCGAACATCGCCGGGACCTCGGGGTGGGTCCAGTCCAGGTCGGGCTGGGTGGTGTCGAACAGGTGGAGGTACCACTGGCCGTCCTCAACCCGGGTCCATGCTTGTCCGCCGAAGATTGACTTCCAGTTGTTCGGCGGCTCCTCGCCGTTCTCGCCCATGCCGTCGCGAAACAGGTAGCGCGCCCGCTCCGGGCTTCCCGGCGCGGCGGCGAGCGCGGCCTGGAACCAGGGGTGCGCGCTGGACGTGTGGTTGGGCACCAGGTCGACGATCACCCGCAGCCCCAGCTCGTGAGCGCGGCCGAGCAGCGCGTCGAAGTCGGTCAGGGTCCCGAACAGCGGGTCGACGTCGCAGTAGTCGGCGACGTCGTAGCCGTGGTCGTGCTGCGGCGAGGTGTAGAACGGCGTGATCCAGATGGCGTCCACGCCGAGGTCGCTCAGGTACGGCAGCCGCGCGGTGATCCCGGGCAGGTCGCCGACCCCGTCACCATCGGCGTCGGCGAAGCTGCGGACGTAGATCTGGTAGCAGACCGCGTGCTTCCACCACGGGCCGGTCAGCGGGGTGCTCATGAGAAGGCCGCCGGGTCGGTCGACGATCGCGGAGCGGTTGTCGACCAACCCGGAGCTCCGCTGGCGACGGAGATCCACACGTGCTCGGCGGTGGCCAGCAGGGTGCCGGCGTCGTCGTACAGGGAGGTCGCGGTGAACGCCTTGCGACCCTCGGCCGCACGGCCCTCGCCGACCACCACGTGGGGCGCCCCGATCGCTGGCAGCGAGTGGACCAGGCCGGTCAGCCGCCCGAGCACCATCCAGCGCTCGGTGAGGTCGCCGGCCCAGCCGCCGGTGCAGTCGAGCGCGGCCCAGGTGGCCGGCAACGAGGCCAGGCCCGGCTCCTCGGCCACGCTCTCGCCGGGCGTCCAGGTGGCGGCGACGCGGAGCAGGCCGCCGTCGGTCTCACCGACCTTGCCCGGGAAGATCCGCAGCCCGTCTCCCTCGGCGCGGTCGGGTCCGCAGACGAAGCAGCGCGGGAACGGGTGCCGGACCAGTCCCGGGTACGACGCCTGCGCGGCGGCCGCCTCGTCGTACGTCACCGGCGCGACCGGCTCCAGCTCGCCGCCGTACACCTTGGCCTCGGCGACCACACCGTCCTCGCCACCCGCGACCAGGTGACCGTCCTCAGCAGGCTGCAGCGGGATCGCCGTCTCCATCGGCGGCGGCTTGCGCAGGGTCACCTCGACCGGCGTCTTCGGCAGCGTGTCGCCGTCGCCGGCCAGGGCCGCGGCGAGCAGTCCGGCGGTGTAGCCGCCGTTGGCTGAGGTGGGTGGGCCGCTGAAGCGGGCCGGGATCGTCAGCTCGGTCATGGGACCATCCTGCCTTGTCCCTGTTCTGTGGGTTCCGAGTGCAAGAATGGCGCAGTGAGCGACCTCATCGACACCACCGAGATGTACCTCCGCACCATCTACGAGCTGGTCGAGGAAGGCATCGTGCCGCTGCGCGCCCGGATCGCCGAGCGGCTGCACCAGAGCGGGCCGACCGTGTCGCAGACCGTGGCTCGGATGGAGCGCGACGGGCTGCTCACCATCGAAGGCGACCGGCACCTCGAGCTGACCGACGAGGGCAACCGGCTTGCGATGCGCGTGATGCGCAAGCACCGGCTCGCGGAGCGGCTGCTGACCGACGTGATCGGGCTCGACTGGGAGCTCGTGCATGCCGAGGCCTGCCGCTGGGAGCACGTCATGTCCGAGACCGTCGAGCGGCGCCTCGTCGAGCTGCTCGGCCACCCCACGTCCTCGCCGTACGGCAACCCGATCCCTGGCCTCGACGAGCTCGGCGAGGAGCAGCTGGGCGAGGAGTTCATGGACGGCGTCGAGGCGCTGTCCGAGGTCGCCGGCCCCGACGATGCGCGGGTGCACGTGCGCCGGATCTCCGAGGAGATGCAGAAGGACGAGGTGCTGATGAGCGCCCTGCGCCGGGTCGGCGCGCTGCCCGACAAGACCGTCACGATCGTCGCGACGCCCGAAGGCGTCCTGGTCGGCTCCGGCGGCGAGACCGCCGAGATCATGCCCGAGGCCGCCGAGCACATCTTCGTCCGCCGGCTCTAAGCTCGCCGCGAACGGGGCATGCCCGGCCGCCGACGCGGGTTGGCCGGAGCATGACGACAGCGTTCGTGTTCACCGAGTACGGCGGCCCCGAGGTCCAAGAGCTCCGTGAGATCCCGGAGCCCAGTCCGGCCCCCGGCGAGGTGCGGGTCCGGGTCCGGGCTGCGGCCGTCAACCCGGTCGACTGGAAGCTCCGGGCCGGCTGGCACCGAGACTTCGAGCAGCGGGACTTCCCGTCGGTGCTCGGCCGGACGATCGCCGGCGTGGTCGACGGCGTCGGCGCGGGCGTGACCGACTTCGCGGTCGGTGACGAGGTCTTCGGCGCTACCGATGCCGGAGGCTACGCGACCCAGACCGCCGTGACCACCGCCCTGCTGGCCCACAAGCCGTCCGCAGTCTCCTTCACCGATGCCGCCACGCTCCCGGTGTCCTCCGCGACGGCGCACAACGCGCTGTCCCAGGTCGCGCTGCCCACCGGCACGACCCTGCTGGTGACCGGCGCGGGTGGCGGCGTCGGCGTACCGCTGGTGCAGCTGGCGGTGCGCGCCGGCCTGACCGTCGTCGGCACCGCCTCGCCGGCCAAGCAGGCGCTGCTGACGGGCCTCGGCGCCGTACATGTGAGCTCGGCCGGGACGGCCGACGAGGTCGCCGACCGGATCCGCGCCGCGGCGCCGAACGGCGTGGATGCCGTCATCGATACCGCCGGTGGTGACGCCCTCGACATTGCGGCGCCGTTCGCCCCGGTGGGGCGCCTGGTCTCGGTCGGCGAGGACCGGGTGGCGGACCTCGGCGGCGCGGTCGTCGACCGCGCGCAGGCTCCGGCGCGCGAGGTGCTCGACGAGCTGGCCGCGCTGGTCGAGAAGGGGGAGCTGGTGCCGGTGGTCCAGGTCTACCCGTTCGCCGAGGCGGCCGCGGCGCTCGCCGACGTCGAGGCGGGGCACACCACCGGCCGCGCGGTCCTCGAGATCGGCTAGCTCTGGCGTCCAGCCACGTCGGCGAGGAACTCGCTGCACCCCGCGTCCAGCTTGTACGTCGCGTACTCGTCACCGCGGGTGGAGCCGCGGTTGACGATCACGACCGGCGTACCGGCCTTGGCCGCGCGCTTCACGAACCGCAACCCGCTCATCACCGCCAGCGACGAGCCGGCGACCAGGAGCGCGCCCTCGGTCTCGGGCAGCGCATCGACCGCCTCGTAGCAGCGGGCGACGCGAGCCGGAGGCACGTTCTCGCCGAAGAAGACCACGTCCGGCTTGAGTACGCCGCCGCACGCGAGGCAGTCAGGCACCACGAAGTCGCCGGTGTCGTCGAGCTCGACATCGCCGTCCGGCCTCATGACGGCGGCGGCGTGCCGGCCGGCGAAGCCCGGGTTCAGTGACTCCAGGCGGGTGTGCAGCACTGCCCGCGACGACTGGTCCCGGCAGTCGAGGCAGCGCACGTCGGCGATCCGGCCGTGCAGCGCGACCAGGCGCTCGGCGCCGGCGCGCTCGTGCAGGCCGTCGACGTTCTGGGTGATCAGCAGCGGCATCCGGCCGGCCGCGTCCAGCCGGGCCAGCGCGTGGTGACCGGCGTTGGGTGCGGCCTGCTTCATCCGGCCCCAGCCGAGGTGGCTGCGCGCCCAGTAGCGCTGCCGCGCCTCCGGGCCGGCGACGAACTCCTGGTAGGTCATCGGCTGCCGTACCGGCGACCCCGGGCCGCGGTAGTCCGGGATCCCGCTGTCGGTCGACAGTCCGGCCCCGGTCAGCGCGACGAACGGCCGCTCGGCCAGCAGCGCCCGTGCCTCACCATGCACCGAGGCCGAGACCAGGCTCATCTTGCGTAGCGCAGCTCGGCCTTGGCCCGCCGCTTGGCCGCCTCGACCTCGCGGTTCTTCGGCGGGGCGGTCGTGACCAGCTCGTCCAGGAGATGGCGAGTGACGTGCGCGATCTCCTCGACCGCGCGGTCGAACGCCTCCTGGTTGGCCTGCGACGGCTTCGTCGTACCGCTGATCTTGCGGACGAACTGCAGTGCGGCGTCGTGCACCTCGTCACGCGTGGCGGGCGGCTCGTAGTTGTGGAGGGGTCGGATGTTGCGGCACATGTCACCGAGCGTACGCCGGACCAGGACATCACCGACCCGGCCCGTGTTCACGCCAGAGAGCGTCGACCCGGCCCGTCTTCACATGCGCCGTGTCAACACGGGCCGGGTCAGCGCTCGCTCGCGTGAACACGGGCCGGGTCAGCGCTCGTCCGCGTGAACACGGGCCGGGTCAGCGCTCGTCCGCGTGAACACGGGCCGGGTCGCGGAGCTAGAGCTTGAGGAAGGAGATGTCGTCGCCGGTGACCAGGACGACCTTGCCGGACGGGAGCGGGACCAGCCGGACGTCGGCGACGTCGTTGCCGTACTCGGCCTCGATCATTCGGTTGGAGATCTTGCCGTCGTGCAGCTCGAGGACCGACACGTAGCCGGTGCGGCCGTCGTAGCCCTTCGAGATCACGGTGAGGGCGGTGTGCTTGTCGCGCAGCCAGGTGAACTGGCGCGGGTCGACGCCGGCGAGGGCGGTGGTGTCCCGGCCGTAGGTGACCTGCGATAGCCGGCTCGGCTTGCTGAGGTCCTCGGTGTTGAAGAGCCCGACCTGAGCGCCGTCGCCCCAGCCGCCGCCGGCCTGGCCGACGCCGATGATCCGCTTGGGCGCGATCGGGTGCAGGTACGACGAGTAGCCGGGGATCTTGAGCTGGCCGATAAGCTTCGGCTTCTCCGGCGAGGACAGGTCGACGGCGTACAGCGGGTCGACCTGTCGGAACGTCACCATGATCGCCAGGCCGTCGAACCACCGCATCGACTTGATGTCCTCGTTCACGCCGAGCTTGTCGAGACGACCGACCTCGATCAGCTCGCCGGCGTCCTCCTCCAGCGTCACGATCGAGTTGAAGTTCCCGGTCTCTTCGGTGGCGCCGACCGCGACCCGGAGTACGCCGTCGTAGGAGTCCATCGACCAGCTGTTCGCGACCGAGCCGTCGACCGACCCGGAGGCCTCGTACCTCGCCTGGCCGGCCTCCAGCGTGAACGAGTGCAGCTCGGTCGTACCGCTCAGCTCGCGGCTCGGAGCGCTCTCGCGCCGGATCACGTCGCCCTCCATGATCGGCACGTCCCAGCAGCACCAGCCGAAGCCGCCGGCCCGGGTGGCGAGGTAGATCCGGTCGGTCGAGGCGTAGGCGATGTCGGTGTCGGCGACCACGCCGGTGGCGTGCCGCTCGGTCGGCTCCGCCGCGTCGTACGACACGATCGCGACGGTGCCGAGCCCGGCGTTCTCGTCGGGGATCCGGACATCACCACAGTCGAGCAGCCGCTTCTCCTTGCCGTCCCCGTCGGTCACGTGCGGCAGCCAGTCGTCCAGCGTGGACTCGCGCACGATCTTCTCGTTGCGCCGCTCCGCGGTGTTCTCGGTCCGCTCGTCGCCGGGCAGCACGAAGTCGAGGTCCGGCAGCCCCGCCTCGACCACCAGCCGGACGGTGTCGCCGAACTGCCGTGCCGACACCAGCCCGGTGTCGTACGTCGTCTCCTGGACCACCTCTGGCGCGTCCGGCGCCGAGACGTCGACGGTCACCACGACGGTCGAGGTCGGCTCCCCGACGCCCGACTCCTCACTGTCGAGGACCACGACCCGGGTGCCTACCAGCAGGATCTCGCCCTCGTCGACGCCCGGTACGCGGAGCGAGGCGAGCCGCTCCGGCGCGCTTCCGCTCACGTCGTACGTCGTCAGCCGGCCACCCTCGATCCGGACCAGGAGCTCGCCGTTGGTCTTGACCACGTCCGGCTCATCGACGCCCGCCTCCTGGACGTTGGTGCCGGTCTCACTGGACTCGGCCGCCTTCGGTGCGACCGGCGCCGCCTCGGCCGCGCCCGGCGCGGTGGCCGAGAGGCCGTCCGACCGGCTGAAGTCGCCTGACATGTAGAGCTCGTCGCGCAGCATCGGCCCGTCCCAGCCCCACGCGGTGACCCGCTCCAGGCCCTGGTCGACGTAGTAGGCCAGCAGGTCCTCGCACGACGCGACCGGCTTGAGAGCGCGGGTATCGGAGACCGGCTTGATCTCCTCGCCGGTGACGTCCGGCTTGCCATTGCCGGCCGAGCCGCCGGAGCCGCCCCCGAACGCGTTTCCGGCTGCGAAGCCTGCCCCCAAGATCCCCACCGCTGCGATCGCGATCCCTGCCCGCTGCCTGCCGCCCATGACCGTTCCTCTCGATGTGCCGAAGCCTGGGTGTCAGACGGCGGCGCCGGGAGGCCGGTTCCCCGTGAAATGACTCACGCGGGGTTCCCGCACGATCGTGCGTAAGGAAGCATGGCGCCCATGAGCAGCGACAAGAGCAGTGACATGAGCAAGGACCGCGAGTTCGACGTCGTGCTGTTCGGCGCCACCGGGTTCACCGGCCGGCTCACCGCCGAGTACCTCGCTCAGCACGCTCCCGACGGGCTGCGCTGGGCACTGGCCGGCCGCAACGAGGAGAAGCTGGCGCGGGTCCGCTCCCGGCTGGCCGCGATCGACGAGCGCCTCGAGAAGCTGCCGCTGCTGCACGCCGACGTGACCAACGAGAGCTCGGTGCGCGACCTGGCTGCGCAGACCCGGTCGGTGATCACCACGGTCGGCCCCTACCTGACGTACGGCGAGCCGCTGGTCGCCGCCTGCGCGCAGTCCGGCACCGACTACCTCGACCTCACCGGCGAGCCCGAGTTCATCGACACCATGTACGTCCGTCACCACCAGGCCGCAGTCGACTCCGGGGCCCGGATCGTGCACGCCTGCGGGTTCGACTCGATCCCGCACGACCTCGGCGCGATGTACACCGTCGGGCTGCTTCCGAAGGACGTGCCGATCACGCTGCGCGGCGTGGTCCGCGCGTCGGGCCAGCCGTCGGGCGGCACCTTCCACTCCGCGATGACCGCGTTCCAGCGGGCGCGCCAGATGCGCGAGGCGATGAAGGCGCGGCGCAAGGCCGAGCCGCGCCTGGAAGGCCGCTCCTCGCGGGCCGTCCAGGGCAAGCCGCACCGCGACAAGGTGCTCGGCTACTACCTGCTGCCGCTGCCGACGATCGATCCGTTCATCGTGGCCCGCAGCGGCGCCGCGCTGCCGTCGTACGGACCCGAGTTCCGCTACTCCCACTACGCCGGCACCAAGACCCTGCGGTACGCCGCCGGCGGGGTCGCGGGCGTCGGCCTGCTCGCCGCCGCCGCGCAGGTGAAGCCGGCCCGCAACTTCCTGCTCGGCAAGCTGGAGCAGGGCCAGGGTCCGTCGGAGGGGCGCCGCGAGAAGTCGTGGTTCACCGTCGACTTCGTGGGTGAGGGCGGCGGGCAGACCGTGCGCACCCGGGTGTCCGGCGGCGACCCCGGGTACGGCGAGACCTCGAAGATGCTCGCTGAGTCGGCGCTGTGCCTGGCGCTCGACGACAACCCCAAGACCTCGGGGCAGGTCACGACGGCGACCGCGATGGGCGAGAATCTGCTTGCCAGGCTGCGCGCGGCCGGGATCTCCTTCGAAACGGTCTCTTGACCTGACTATTTTCGGCCATGGCTGCGATCGGCCCGCCGAATCTGTGGTCCCGATGTTCTTGCGCTGGGTAACTTCCGCTCACCCTCGGGCGCGGCCCGCGCTCGGCGTACCCTGCTAGGAGCATCGATGAAACGCAGCGCCACCAAGCTCGCCGCACTCGTCGGCGGACTCACCATCGCCGTCGGACTGTTCGCCACGCCCTCTCAAGCAGACGACGAAGCACACAACCACGACGGCAGTCCGCCGAAGATCGTCGGCGGCACCCCCGCTGCCGCGGGAGAGTTCCCTTGGATCGCGCACCTGTCGATGGGCTGTGGTGGACAGTTCATCCGCGAGGACATCGTCCTGACCGCCGCCCACTGCGTGGAAGGCACCGGCAGCAACACCGGCATCACCGTCGAGTACGGCAACGTGAACCTCGGCAGCGGCACCACGATCCGCTCGAAGTACGTCTACGACAACGGTGACGTCGGCGCGGACTGGGCGCTGATCCAGCTCCAGTCCAAGGCGACCGGCGTCGCGCTGGTTCCGCTCGCGACCACCACCGCCCACGACAACGGCACGTTCACCACCGCTGGGTGGGGCGCGACCAGCGAGGGCGGCCCCGGCAGCGACCGGCTGCTGAAGGTCGACGTTCCGTTCATCGCCGACGCGACCTGCAAGGCGTACGGCGGCTCCTACTCCGGCTTGAACGCGACCACCGAGATCTGCGCCGGCTTCGAAGCGGGCGGCAAGGACTCCTGCCAGGGTGACTCCGGCGGCCCGCTGGTCAAGCGAGTGAACGACGCCTGGATCCTCACCGGCATCGTGTCGTGGGGCGACGGCTGCGCGCAGCGCAACGCGCCCGGCGTCTACACCCAGGTGAGCCACTTCCACGCCGCCATCAACGCCAAGGCCGACGAGCTGTCGGGCGGCACCACCCCACCGCCGACCAGCTGCAGCCGGACCAACGGCGCCGACGTCATGATCCGCGACCTGGCCACCGTGGGCTCGTCGATCGCGGTCAGCGGCTGCACCGGCAAAGCCTCGACCTCGTCGACGGTCGCGGTGAGCATCAAGCACACCTACATCGGTGACCTGGTTGTCTCGCTCGTCGCCCCCGACGGCTCGTCGTACGTCCTGCACAACCGCTCGGGAGGAAGCGCCGACAACATCAGCAAGACCTACAAGGTCAACCTCGGCAGCGAGGCCCGCAACGGCACCTGGAAGCTCCGGGTCCGGGACGCGGCCGCTCAGGACGTCGGCAAGATCGACACCTGGACCCTCAACCTCTGAGTCCAGCCTCACCGCTTATCGAGATGGCGCGCCGGTCCGTGGCAGGATGGCGCGCCATCGCCATTTCATGACGATGGCGGAGATCTCCTTCGAAACGATCGCTCGATTTGACATTTTCCGGCATGTCCGGAACCTGTCCAGTCGAATCTATTGCCCAGTTGTTCTCCCTGGGGATACGTTCCGCACACTCTCGGGCGTGCCCCGCGCTCGGCGTACCCTGCTAGGAGCAACGATGAAACGCAGCTTCTCCAGATTGGCAGCTGTTCTCGGCGGTCTCATCATCGCCTTGGCCCTTGTCTCGGCCCCCACCCAGGCCGACGACGACCCGGGGGACATCTCCCCGAACGTCGTCGGTGGCACCCCCGCCGCTCAGGGGGAGTTTCCCTGGGTCGTCCACCTGTCGATGGGCTGTGGTGGCTCGTTCATCCGCCAGGACATCATCCTGACCGCCGCCCACTGCGTGTCCGGCACCGGCAACAACACCAGCATCCGAGTCGAGTACGGCAACGTGAACCTCGGCAGCGGCACCACCATCAACTCCAAGTACGTCTGGGACAGCGGCAGCATCGGCAACGACTGGGCCTTGATCCAGCTCCAGTCGAAGGTCACCAACGCCCCGCTGATCCAGCTCGGCAACACCTCCCACGAGACCGGCAACTTCACGATCATGGGCTGGGGCGCCACCAGCGAGGGTGGCTCGGGCAGCAACCGGCTGCTCAAGGCCACCGTGCCGTTCGTCCCGGACACCACGTGCGACGACTACTACGGCTCGCGCCTCAACAAGACCACCGAGATCTGCGCCGGCTTCCCGCAGGGTGGCACCGACACCTGCCAGGGTGACTCGGGCGGCCCGATGGTCAAGAGCACCGGAAGCGGCTACGTCCAGGTCGGCATCGTGTCGTGGGGTGACGGCTGCGCCCGGCCGAACGCCTACGGCATCTACGCCCAGGTCAGCCACTTCGCCTCCGCCATCAACGCCAAGGCCGACGAGCTGTCCGGCGGAACCACACCGCCGCCGACCGGCTGCAGCCGGACCAACGGCACCGACGTCACGATCGTCGACCTGGGCACCGTCGAGTCCTCGATCGCGGTCAGCGGCTGCACCGGCAACGCCTCGACGTCCTCGACGGTCGCGGTGAACATCCAGCACACCTACATCGGTGACCTGATCGTCTCGCTCGTCGCGCCGGACGGCTCGACGTACACGCTGCACAACCGCTCCGGTGGCAGCGCCGACAACATCAACCGCAGCTACACCGTCAACCTCGGCAGCGAGCCTCGCAACGGCACCTGGAAGCTCCGGGTCCGGGACGCGGCCGCTCAGGACGTCGGCAAGATCGACACCTGGACGCTCAACCTCTGATCCCGCCCTGAGCCCGGATCCACCGATGGCCGCCGGCTGCGCGCCACCATGCGGGCACGCTGGCTGCGTTGGCGGAGACTCGACGGGCCGCCGGCCCGCCTTCGCTCCGCCGCCTTGCCATCGCACCCGCCTGGCGACGCGCAGCTAACGGCGCCAATCGGTGGATCCGGGCTGAGGTGGCGCGCCGGTCCGTGGGGGGACGGCGCGCCATCTTCATTTCTTGAGCAGCTCGAACGAATCCGCAGTCACGCGGAGGCCGCTCTCGGTGTCGAAGAGCTGGGCCCGGCCGGGCTCGACGGCGACGTACAGCGGGCCGTCGGCGGGGATCGCGCCACGGGAGGGCAGGCGTACGGCGACGCGTGCGACCCGGTCACCGAGGTCGGCCTCGCCGTGGGCGAAGCTGTCCGAGCCGAGCTCCTCGACGAGCTGGACCTGGACCGGGATGCCCTCGCCGGGCTCGACGATCTGCCAGCCTTCCGGCCGGACGCCGACGGTGACCGCGTTGACGCCCGGGTCGCCCACCGGCACCCGGTAGCCGCCGAGCTGGACCCGGCCGGCGTCCACAGTGGCCTCGAGCAGGTTCATCTGCGGGGAGCCGATGAAGCCGGCGACGAACAGGTTGGCGGGCTGGTCGTAGAGCGCCAGCGGGGTGTCGACCTGCTGGAGCTCGCCCTCGTGCATGACCGCGACCCGGTCGCCCATGGTCATCGCCTCGACCTGGTCGTGGGTCACGTAGACGGTGGTCACCCCGAGCTGGCGCTGCAGCCCGGCGATGTCGGCGCGGGTCTGCACCCGCATCTTGGCGTCGAGGTTGGACAGCGGCTCGTCCATGCAGAACACCTGCGGCTGCCGGACGATGGCCCGGCCCATCGCCACCCGCTGCCGCTGGCCGCCCGACAGCGCCTTCGGCCGACGCTCGAGTAGCTCGGTCAGCCCGAGCATCGCGGCGACCTCGTCGACCCGCCGGTCCCGCTCACCGGCTTCCACACGAGCCATCTTGAGCGGGAAGGCGAGGTTGTCGCGCACCGACTTGTGCGGGTAGAGCGCGTAGTTCTGGAAGACCATCGCGATGTCGCGGTCCTTCGGCGCGAGGTGGGTGACCTCGCGGTCGCCGATCAGGATCCGGCCGCTGTCGACCTCCTCCAGTCCGGCCAGCATCCGCAGCGTGGTCGTCTTGCCGCAGCCGGAGGGACCTACCAGTACGAGGAACTCCCCGTCCTGGACCTCGAGGTCGATGCCCGGGACCGCCGGGCGGTCGGCGCCGGCGTACCAGCGCCGGGCCTTTTCGAATGTGATGCGCGCCATACCTAGACACCATATATGTAAGTATGTTGAACTAACAAACATGTCGTGGCGCACCCCCACCGACCGGCCACACCGGGACCGGACCAAGCTCCACCGGGCCGACTCCCGTCGGCACCACCGGTCGATGCTGTTGCAGCACCTGTTCGCCGACGGCCCGGCGAGCCGGGCCGATCTGGCGCGCAGCACCGGCCTGACCCGGGTCACCGTCTCCGACCTGGTGGCCGAGCTGATCGACGAGGGCCTGGTCGCCGAGCTCGGTGCGCCCGCCGAGATCCGCGTCGGCAAGCCGCCGACGCTGGTGGGCCTTGTCCCCGACGCCAAGCAGATCGTCGCCATCGACCTGTCCGTTGACGACCAGGTCGCGGGCGCCGTACTCAACCTGACCGGCGAGGTCGTCGCCCGCGCCGCCCGGCCGCTCGAAGGGCACGGAGAGGCGGCGTTCGAGGTGGTCCGCGACTTCGCGGCGGGCCTGATCGAGCGCGCCACCCGGCCGCTGCTCGGCGTCGGCGTGGCCAGCCCCGGCGTGGTCAGCCCGGACGGCGTCGTGCTGGACGCGCCGAACCTCGGCTGGCACGACCTCGCGCTGGCCGCCGACCTGCAGGCGGCCCTCGACCAGCCGGCGTACGTCGCCAACGACGCGAACACCGCCGTCGTCGGGGAGTACACCTTCGGCGGCGGCGACGAGGCCGGGCTGATGCTGCTGCGGATCAGCACCGGCGTCGGTGCCGGGCTGGTGCTCGGCGGCACCCTGCTCCACGGCCGCGGCAGCGCCGCCGGCGAGCTCGGCCACCTGCGGGTGGACCCCGGCGGCGAGGAGTGTGCCTGCGGCGGGCGCGGCTGCCTGGAGACGTTCCTCGCCGTACCCCGGCTGCGGCGACGGATCGCCGCCGGCACCCAGTCCGCCGTGATCGCCGACGCGGGACGCCGGCTCGGCGCGGCACTCGCCCCGGTGGTGGCGACGCTCAACCTCGGTGAGGTGGTCCTCAGCGGGCCCCTCGACCTTGTCGAGCCGCTGGCCCGGCAGGCAGCGAAGACCGTCGCGGAGCAGGTGATGCCGGTCTCCAACGAACAGTTCGTGGTCCGGGCATCCAAGCTCGGCGACGACGGCGTACTTGTCGGCGCGACCGGTCTGGTCCTCGCCGGCGAGCTGGGGGTCTCGTGACCTCCCCCGATCGATGCGGCCCCGCCCGAGGTCCGCTCTCCCAAGAAAACCAGCACAGTGAGAAAGCAGAGGAACAACGGTGCGTATAAACAAGACACTGGCCGCCGCGGCCGTGATCGCCCTCCTGGGCGTCACCGCCGCCTGTGGCTCCGATGATGACGGCGACGAGGCCGATGGCGGTCCGAAGACCGCCGACCTGGTCGTCTGGCTGAACGGCGCCGACACCCCTCAGGAGGCTCGCGACTGGCTGAAGACGACCTTTGAGGAGGAGAACCCCGGCTCCACGCTCACCATCGAGGAGCAGGAGTGGGACGGCCTGGTCGAGCGGCTTACGACCGCGCTGTCCTCGGAGGACCAGACGCCCGACGTGGTCGAGGTCGGCAACACCCAGGCCCCGACGTTCACCACGGCCGGTGCCTTCAGTGACCTGACCGGTGCGCTGCCGGACCTCGGCGGCGACGACCTGCTGCCGGGCTTCGTCGAGGGCGCGACCATCGAGGGCAAGACCTACGCGGTGCCCTACTACGCGGGCTCGACGTACGTCTTCTACCGCAAGGACCTGCTCAAGCAGGCCAACCTCGAGGTCCCGACCACGATGGAGGAGTTCGTCGACGCCGCGGTCGCCCTCAAGAAGAAGAGCGGAGAGAAGGACTTCTCCGGGTACTGGCTGCCCGGCCAGGACTGGCGCGACGGTGCGGCGTTCCTGTGGAACGCCGGCGGCGACTTCGCGGCCCAGGACGGCGACGAGTGGTCCGGCACGCTGTCCACGCCGGAGTCGCTCGAGGGTCTGGACACCTACCAGAAGCTGTTCACCGAGGCGTCCGGTGCGCCGGCCGACGCGAACGAGGAGGACCCGGTCACGCCGTTCTGTGCCGGGAACATCGGCATGATGTCGCGTCCCGGCTGGGTCTACGGCATGCTGACCGACCCGAAGAGCGGCTGCCCGGACCTGGCCAAGCAGGTCGGCGTCTTCGCACTGCCCGGTACCGACGGCCAGCCGGCTCCGGTGCTCCTCGGTGGCTCCGACATCGCGGTGTCCGCGAAGTCGCCCAACCAGGACCTGGCCCGCAAGGCGGTCGCGCTGATGTTGAGCGAGGACTACCAGGGGATCCTGGCCCAGAACGGCCTCACCCCGGCCAAGGAGTCGCTCACGTCGCTGCTCGGTGACGACGAGTTCGCACAGGCGACGATCGCGGCCGCGTCCAACGCCAAGCTGACGCCGGCCGCGGCGAACTGGGCGGTGGTCGAGGGCACTCGGGTGCTGGAGGACCTATTCAGCCAGATCGCGCAGGGCGGTGACGTCGAGGACCTCGCGGCGGACGCCGACGAGCGGATCACCGAGGAGCTCCAGCGCTGATCCGCACCCGCGACACGCACCGCTGACTCACCTCCTCCGGCCGGACTCGGGAACCGGTCGGAGGAGGTGGCTCCACCGACTCGACACCTTGAGGAGATCCATCCATGTCCGCACGCTCGCGTGCGCGGCGTACGTCGCTGCCGCTCGGCCTGGTGCTACCCGCCGCCGCGCTGCTGGCACTCGCCCTCGCCTACCCGCTCGGTCGGCAGGTGGTGCTGTCGCTGCAGAGCTTCGGTCTCGCGCAGCAGTTCGGGGCACCACCCGAATGGGTCGGGATCCAGAACTACCGGGACCTGGTCGGTGACTCGTACCTGTGGACGGTGGTGCTGCGGACGGTCATCTTCTGCTTCGTGAACGCCGCCCTCACCCTCGGGATCGGGATGGGGATCGCGGTGCTGATGACCAAGATGACCAGCTGGGTCCGGATCGCTGCCCAGTGCGGACTGCTGCTGGCGTGGGCGATGCCGGTGGTGGCCGCGATGATCGTGTGGCAGTTCCTCTTCGACACCGAGTACGGCGCCGTGAACGCCGTACTCACCTGGTGGGGCGGCGACTACGAATCGCACTCGTGGCTGGCCTCGCCGATGTCGTTCTTCGCCGTCGCCACGCTGATCGTGGTCTGGATGAGCGTGCCGTTCGTGGTCTTCACGCTGTACGCCGCGCTCACCCAGGTCTCCGACGACGTGGTCGAGGCGGCGGAGATCGACGGGGCCGGTGGCTGGCAGCGGTTCGTGCACGTGGTGCTGCCGTCGATCCGGCCGGTGCTGCTGGTGGTGCTCCTGCTCCAGCTGATCTGGGACCTACGGGTCTTCACCCAGATCTACACCCTGCAGAAGGCCGGCGGGATCACCCGCGACACGAACCTGCTCGGCACCTACATCTACTCGCTCGGGATCAAGGGCGGCGACTTCGGCACCGCCGCCGCGGCGGCGATGTTCATGCTCGCGCTGACCGTCGTGGTGACCGCGCCGTACATCCGCATGATGCTCAAGCAGGAGGACTGACCAGTGGCCACCCCCGGACGTCGCCGTACGTCGACACCACTCTGGCTGACCGCGAACGCGGTCGGGCTGGCGGTGCTGCTGGTCTGCATCTTCCCGGTCTACTGGATGATCAGCCGGTCGACGCTGCCCAACAACCGGATCCGCACCAAGGACCAGACCTGGCTCCCGCTGAACCCGACCAACGACAACTACGGCCGGGTCCTGGACGGCGACGGCTTCCGCAACGCGCTCACCACCAGCCTGGCCGTCACCCTGATGACGGTCGCGGTCGCGCTGTTGTTCGCCTTCCTGGCGGCGGTGGCGGTGAGCAGGTTCCGGTTCCGCGGGCGGGCGTCGTTCATCATGACCCTGCTGCTGATCCAGATGATCCCGGCCGAGGGCCTGTTCATCAGCCAGTACAAGATGCTCGAGGGGATGAGCCTGCTCAACTCGGTGTTCGGCCTGACCCTCGTGTACGTCGCCAGCGTGCTGCCGTTCACCGTGTGGACGCTGCGCGGCTTCGTGGACGGCGTACCCATGGAGCTGGAGGAGGCCGCGATGATGGACGGCTGCTCGCGGCTCCGGGCGTTCTTCACCGTCACCCTGCCGCTGCTCGCGCCCGGACTGGTCGCGACCGGGCTGTTCGGGTTCATCCAGGCCTGGAACGAGTTCACCCTCGCGCTGGTGGTGATGACCGACCCGGCGAAGGAGACGCTGCCGGTCTGGCTGATCGGGTTCTCCGAGTCGCGGAGCCGCGGCGTCGACTGGGGCGCGATCATGGCCTCCTCGACGCTGATCACGATCCCGGTGATCGTCTTCTTCCTGATCGTGCAGCGCCGGATGGTCGCCGGGCTCACCGCCGGGGCGGTGAAGGGATGACCACCGAGACGAGCGTGGAGACCGCCGCCCTGACGGTCCTGCTGCCGTCGTTCGCCGGGCCGTCGCTGCCCGCCGAGTGGGCGGAGCTGCTGGCCGAGGGCCTCGGTGGGATCTGCCTGTTCGGGTCGAACCTGACCGGTGATCGCGACGACGTCGTGGCGCTGACCGCGGCCATCCGGGCGGCCGGCCCGGCCGCGCTGATCGCGATCGACGAGGAGGGTGGCGACGTCACCAGGTTGCACATCAGGACCGGTAGCCCGGTCCTCGGCGCCGCCGCGCTGGGCGCGGTCGACGACCTCTCGCTGACGGCGGCCACCGGCCGGGCCGTCGGTGTCGATCTCGCAGCCGTCGGCATCGACCTCGACCTCGGCCCGGTCGCCGACGTCAACAGCAACGACGACAACCCGGTGATCGGCACCCGCAGCTTCGGCGCCGACCCCGACCTGGTCGCCCGCCACGTCGCGGCCTGGGTCGGTGGGCTGCAGGAGGCCGGCGTCGCCGCCTGCCTGAAGCACTTCCCCGGGCACGGCGACACGGCCCAAGACAGCCACCTGACCCTGCCGATCCTGCAGGCGGACGAGGAGACGCTGCACGCTCGCGAGCTGGCGCCGTTCGCGGCCGCGATCCGGGCCGGCGCGGCGTCGGTGATGACCTCGCACATCGTGGTGCCGGCGCTCGACGGCGACGTTCCCGCCACCTTCAGCCACCGGATCATGTCGCAGCTGCTGCGCGACGAGCTCGGCTTCGACGGTGTGGTGGTCAGCGACGCGCTGGACATGGCCGGTGCGTCGGAGGGCCGCGGGATCCCGGAGGCCGCCGTACTCGCACTGGCCGCCGGCTCCGACCTGCTGTGCATCGGCCCGGACAAGCCGGCCGAGCTGGTGCGCGAGATCCAAGGCGCGGTCGTCGCGGCCGTCGAGAGCGGCCGGCTGCCGGCTGAGCGGCTGTACGACGCCGCCGAGCGGGTCGGCCGGGTCCGGCCGACGCCGACAGACGCCGCGGCCGGTACGCCGATGCCGGGCGCCGACCAGCTGCGAGCCGCTGCCCGGGCCGCGCTGATCGTGGACGGCGAGCTGCCGGACCTGACCGGCGCGCGGGTGGCGAGCATCGAGACCACAGCCAACATCGCGGTCGGGCCGGGACCGTGGGGGGTCCGGCCCGACCTGGTCGTCACTCCAGGAGAGGCGCTGCCCGCCGGGCCGCTCGTGGTCCAGGTCCGCGACGCCCATCGCCGGCCCGAGGTCGGCGCGATGCTCGCCGGTCTAAACGGCAGCTCGGTCGTGGTCGAGTGGGGCTGGCCGGGCCCCGGCACAACTGGGGACCCGCACAGCCGGGTCGCCCGGATCTGCACCCGGGGCAACTCGCGCCCGACCGTTGCGGCAGTGGAGGAGGTCCTGCGCGAGGCAGGATGGCGGTGATGACGGGGGAACTGATGGTGGGACTCGATATCGGGGCCACCAAGATGCTGGGTGTTGCCGCGGGAGCGGACGGCCGGGTGCGGGCGGAGGTGCTCGCCACCACGCCGACCGGCGGCGATGAGGTGGTCGGCGCGGCCGCGGCGGTGGTCGAGGAACTGCGCGACGCCACCGGGGAACGGCTGGATGGCACGGTCGGCGTCGGCATCCCGGGCCTGGTCGACGCGGCTCGCGGCGCGGTCAAGCACGCGGTGAACCTCGGCGTTGAGGCCGAGTGGTTCCCGATCGGCGAACAGCTCACCCGGCGTACCGGGGCTCGGGTGGTCGTGGAGAACGACGTGAACGCGGCCGCCCTCGGCGCCGCGCGGGTCCTCGGCCACGACGACCTCGCCTACCTCAGCCTGGGCACCGGGCTGGCCGCCGCCGTGGTCCAGGACGGCCGGCTCCGACGTGGCGCGCACGGCGCCGCCGGCGAGATCGGCCACGTCCCGGTCGACCCGTCCGGCCGGCGCTGCCAATGCGGGCAGATCGGCTGCCTGGAGACGTTCGCGTCCGGCTCGGCGGTGGCCGCGGCCTGGCCGAGTGCCGACGTACCTCCCGCGCTGGCGCTGTTCGACGCCGCGGCTGCCGGCGACCAGCGGGCGGTGACGGTGCGCGACGAGTTCTCGGCGCGGGTCGCCGACGCGGTCCGGCTGCTCTGCCTCGCCGTCGACCCCGAGTACGTCGTCCTCGGCGGCGGCGTCGCCCAGGTCGGCGACCGGCTGCGGGTCGCGGTCGCCCAGGCACTCGCCGCGCAGGCGGAGTCGTCAGCGTTCCTCCGCTCGCTGGACCTGCCGGGCCGGGTGCTGCTCGCTCCGCTCGAGGTCCCGGTCGCCGCCCTGGGCGCCGCGCTCCTCGGCGGGCAGGGCCCGGAACGCCGTTCAGTCGGGGTCGGCTCTCGGCGCCGGTCGAGTGGGCCGGGCGGCTGGTGATCCAGGTGTGTCACTACGGCCGCCGTTAGTGACACACCTGGATCACCAACGGCGACTGGCGGTCGGAGCGCCCCGCCCGAGCTCAGGGCAGCAGCCACGCTGCGACGAACAACCCGCCGCCAGTCATGCAGCGCGAGTGATCGTGAGGCGCCCTAGTGTCCCGAGTCAGAAGTTCGTCGCCAGTCCCCGCCGCCCAGGCACGCACATCGCTGCGTTCTCGTCGGTCGACGTGGCACCGCCACGCCTCCCTCCTCGGCCTTGCGCTGCGCGCACCTGGACGACGGCTACTGGCGACGAACTTCTGACTCGGGACACTAGTGCCGCGCGGGCGGCGCGATCTCGCCACTTCCGCGCTCGATCAGCGTGTGGGGTACGACGACGTGCTGGGGCGGTGAGTCCTCGCCGTCGAGGCGGCCGAGCACCAGCTCGGCGGCGCGAGCACCGAGCTGCGCGACGTCCTGACGGATGACGGTGAGGTCCATCAGCTCGGCGGTGGGGAAGTCGTCGAAGCCGACCACCGCGACGCGGCCGGAGGCGCCGGCGTACCGAACGGCGCGCAGGGTGCCGATGCTCAGGATGTTGCGGAGCGCGATCACGCCGGTCGGCGGGTCCTCGCCGGCCAGCAGGTCGGCGAGGATGAGCTCGGCGTCCTCGCTGGTGCGGATGTCGGTGCGCACCAGCGCGGGATCGGGCTCGACGCTGGCCTCTCGCATCGCGCGGTGCACGCCCTCGATCCGGTGCTGGGCGGTCGTGATCGTCAGGAGGTCGCTGAGTACGGCGATCCGGCGGTGTCCGTGCTGGAGCAGGTGGCGCGCGGCGTCGTACCCGCCCGCGAGGTTGTCGACAGTGACCGAGTCGGCGTCGACACCGCGAGGCCGCCGGTCGACGAAGACCGTCGGCAGCCCGGCCCGCAGCTCCGCCTCGAGGTAACGCTGCTGCTCGGTCGCCGGCATCAGCACGAGCCCGTCCACCCGGCGCGACACCAGGTCGGCGACCAGCAGCCGTTCCCGGTCCGGCTCCTCGTCGAGGCTCGCGGCGAGCAGCGCGATGCCGCGTTCGTGGCACGCGTCCTCGAGCGCCCGGAGCAGGCCGCTGGAGAAGCTGTTGGCGAGGTCCTGGAGGAGTACGCCGAGCACGCGCGCGCGGCCCACGCGCCGCCGTAGGTTGCTGGCGGCCCAGTTGTGGCGGTAGTCGAGCTGGTCGATGGCCTTGAGCACCCGGGTGCGGAGGTCGTCGGAGACCGGCGACTCCTCGTTGACCACGCGGGACACCGTCTTGAGGCTCACTCCGGAGAGCGCGGCAACGTCCTTCATCGTCGCGCGCGGCTTCGCGTTCGTCACCCGGTCACCCTCTCGTCGGCCGGGACAGTTCTATCAAGTCCTTGACGTGAACGCCATCACATGACTCAATACCGGATGACATCGTTGTCATAGATCGCTCACAGTCCACCGAAAGGCAGCACCATGTACCTCACCACTCGTCGCGTGCTCGCGGTCGCCGCGATCGTTGCGCTCCCCACCACCCTTGCCGCGTGCTCGGCCGACGGGGACGGCGGAGGCGGTGGAACCGTCGGCGTCACGCTGATCACCAAGGACTCGATCAACCCGTTCTTCGTCGCGATGCAGGACGGCGCCGAGAAGAGTGCCGAGGAGGAGGACGTCGACCTCACGGTCGCCGCAGGCGCCGAAGACGGTGACGAGGCCGGTCAGATCGAGGCGATCGAGGAGGCGGTTGCCCGTGGTGACGACGGCATCCTGATCACTCCGAACGGCCCCGGTGTCAACCCGGCCATCGAGAAGGCCCGTGAGGCCGGCCTGTACGTCATCGCCCTCGACACCCCGCCGGACCCGGCCGACCTGGTCGACATCACCTTCGCCACCGACAACTTCCTGGCGGGCGAGCTGATCGGCAAGTGGACGGCGGCGAAGCTCGGTGGCGAGCCGGCCACGATCGCGCTTCTCGACCTGTTCAACGACAAGGTTGTCAGCGTGGACTACAGCAGGGATCAGGGCTTCCTGACCGGCATGGGCATCGACACCGCGGACCCCGAGGCCAACGGCGACGAGGCCGCCACCGGGAGCTACTCCGGCGGTGAGTACGAGATCGTCTGCAACGAGCCCACCGGAGGCAACACCGACGGCGGCCGGACCGCGATGGAGAGCTGCCTTGCCCAGAGCGACGACATCAACGTCGTCTACACGATCAACGAGCCGGCCGCGGTCGGCGCCCACGAGGCACTCGAGGCGGCAGGCATCGACGACGCCCTGATCGTCTCCGTCGACGGCGGCTGCGCCGGCGTCGGGTCGGTTGCCGACGGCGTGATCGGCGCGACCTCCCAGCAGTACCCGCTGGAGATGGCCTCGCAGGGCGTCGCTGCCGTCGCCGACCTGGCCCGCGGCGGTGACACCCCGGAGACCAGCGACGGTCTCGACTTCTACAACACGGGCGTGGCGCTCGTGACCGACGAGCCCGTCGACGGCGTCGAGAGCATCGACACCAAGGCGGCCACCGACATCTGCTGGGGCTGAGTGCCATGACCGCACAGACCCTGACCGCAGACGCGGTCCTCAAGCGGCCGACCACGCCGGTGCAGCGGCTGCAGCGGACGCTGCACGCGCACCCCTGGATCAGCCCGGCGGTCGTCCTGGTGGCGGCGTACGTCGTCTTCTCGCTGCTCAACGAGCGCTTCGCCCAGCCCGGCATCCAGTCCCTGCTGATCCAGCAGACCGCCGTGGTCGCGGCGCTGGCGATCGGGCAGACGCTGATCATCCTCACCGCGGGCATCGACCTGTCGGTGGGCGCGATCGCGATCCTGGCGATGATGGTGTCGGCAAAGGCCGCGGCCGAGAACGGTCTGTCCGGACCGGCCGCGCTGGCCCTGGGCCTCGTCGTGGGTGCCGGCGCCGGCCTGCTCAACGGCGTACTCGTGACCCGGCTGAGCCTGCCACCGTTCATCGTCACCCTCGGGACGCTGAGCATGTTCACGGCGCTCACGCTCATCTACACGCGAGGCACCAGCATCCAGGGCAGCGTGCTGCCCGACCTCCTGAACTGGACCGGCAATTCGTTCGCGGTCGGGGAGTTCCGGATCACCGTCGGTGTCCTGCTCGTGCTCGGCCTGTACGCCGGCGTCGGCTACGCGCTCTCCCAGACCGCCTGGGGCCAGCACGTGTACGCCGTCGGCGACGACCCCGAGGCGGCGCGGCTGTCCGGCGTCAGCGCGCGGCGGGTGCTGCTGAGCGTCTACGTGGTCGCCGGCGTGATCTACGCGGTCGCCGCGTGGGTGCTCATCGGCCGTGCTGGCGCTGCCAGCCCGAACGCGCTCTCCGACGCCAACCTCGCCAGCATCACCGCTGTCGTGATCGGCGGCACCAGCCTCTTCGGCGGGCGCGGCACCCTCATCGGCACGCTGCTCGGCGCCCTGATCGTGCAGTCGTTCACCCTCGGCCTCGGGCTCGCCAGGGTGGACGAGCACTACCGCCTGCTCGCCGTCGGAGCGCTGGTGATCCTCGCCGTGGCGGCCGACCAGTGGATCAGGAAGGCACGCGCATGACCATGCTCAGCACTCCCACGGAGGCCGGACACATGGAGAAGAAGAACCCGCGACAGATCGACCGCACCGGTACGCCGGTCCTCGAGGCGAAGGGTCTGGTCAAGACGTTCGGCCACGTCGTCGGACTGGCCGGCGTGGACCTCGAGCTGTACGCAGGCGAGGTACTGGCGGTCATCGGCGACAACGGCGCCGGCAAGTCCACGCTCATCCAGTGCCTCACCGGCGCGCTCGTGCCCGACCAGGGTGAGCTGCGCCTGGACGGCCGGCCGGTCGCGTTCAAGCGGCCGCAGGACGCCCGCGAGGCAGGCATCGAGACCGTCTACCAGTCGCTTGCGGTGATCCCCGCCCTCGACATCGCGACCAACCTCTTCCTTGCCCGGGAGGTACGCCGGCGAGGACCGCTCGGCACGGTGTTCCGGATGCTCGACAAGAAGGGCATGCGGCGCCGGGCGGAGACCGCGGTGCGCGAGCTGGGCGTGCAGACGATCCAGAACATGGGCCAGGCCGTCGAGACGCTGTCCGGTGGTCAGCGGCAGGCAGTGGCGGTGGCGCGGGCGGCCGCGTTCGGGAGCCGGGTCGTGGTCCTCGACGAGCCGACCGCGGCCCTGGGCGTGAAGGAGTCGGGCCAGGTGCTCGGCACCATCGAGCGGCTGCGGGACGCGGGACTCGCGGTGATCCTGATCAGCCACAACATGCCGCACGTGTGGCAGGTGGCCGACCGGATCCACGTGCAGCGGCTCGGCCGCGGGGCCGGCGTACTGGATCCGAGGATGCACACGATGCCGGAGGGCGTCACGGTGATGACGGGGGCGGCCACGATTGACGAACTGGCAGGCGTGCGCGCCGATGCGTGACCCGGCGCGCGGCTCGGTCCTGGTACTCGGGGAGTCGCTTGTCGATGTGGTCCAGCTCGACGACGGCCGGGTCGCGGAGCACCCCGGAGGAAGTCCGGCGAACGTCGCCGTCGCGATGGCACGGCTCGGGGTTCCCGTCGAGCTGGCGACGGCGTTCGGGCTCGACCGGCGCGGTGAGCTGATCCGCTACCACCTCGCCGCCAACGGTGTCCGCCTAGCCGGGGACCCCGAGCGGCTCGGGCGGACCTCGACGGCGATCGCGACGATCGACGGCACCGGCGCGGCGTCGTACCGCTTCGACGTGACCGGCGACCTGGGCGCGCCCGGCCGGTCGGCGGACCGGGTCCACCTTCATACCGGCTCGATCGGGGCGCTGCTCGAGCCGGGCGCCGCCGTCGTCGCGCAGGCGGTCGCCGAGCACGCCACCCACGCCACGGTGAGCTACGACGTGAACGCACGGCCGGCCGTCACCGGCTCCGGACCCGAGCTGACCGCCGCGGTCGAGGAGGTCGTCCGCCGCAGCGACGTGGTCAAGGCATCCGACGAAGATCTCGTGGTCGTCTATCCGCGGCTCGGCACGGGCGAGGCGGTGGGCCGGCTGCTCGCCCTCGGCGCCGCCGCGGTCGTGGTGACCGGCGGAGCGGCGGGCGCGGTCTGCTTCACGCCCGGCCGGTCCATCGAGGTTCCCGGTACGCCGGTCGAGGTCGTCGACACGATCGGCGCCGGGGACGCGTTCATGGCCGCGCTCCTTGACGGGCTCTGGCGAGCGGGCGCGCTGGGTGCCAGCGGGCGATCGGTCCTCTACGGAGGCGGCGCCAGGCTCTGGAAGCCGGTGCTCAGCCGTGCCTGTGCCGCCGCCGCGATCAGCGTCGGGCGGCGCGGGGCCGACCCGCCGACCCGGTCCGAGCTCGCCTCCCGCACCGCCGTCGCCTGACGCCGCCTCGGCCGAGCGGTCGCATCCCGGTCGGCTGCTCAGGCCCGGAGCGACGACGCGGCGCGGGCCAGCGCGGTCACCCTGGCCCAGTCGCCGGCCGCGATGGCGGCGGGCGGGGCGATCCAGGTGCCGCCCACGCAGCCGACGTTCGGCAGCGCGAGGTACGACGGCGCCGAGTCCGCGGTGATGCCACCGGTCGGGCAGAACCGGGCGGCCGGCACCGGAGCCGCGACCGAACGGAGGAAGCCGACGCCTCCGGAGACCTCGGCCGGGAAGAACTTCATCTCGGTGACACCGGCCTCGAGCACCGCCAGCACCTCCGAGACGGTCGCGGTGCCGGGCAGGAACAGCAGGCCGGTGTCGGCGAGGCCGGCCAACAGGTCCGGCGTCGCGCCGGGGGAGACCAGGAACCGGGCGCCGGCGTCGGCCGCCAGCTTCGCCTGACCGCCGTTCAGCACGGTGCCGGCGCCGACCAGGATCTCGGGCACCTCGGCGGCGATCGCGCGGATCGCGTCGAGCGCGACCGGCGTACGCAGGGTCAGCTCGATCGCAGGCAGCCCGCCGGCCACCAGCGCCCGGGCCAGCGGCACCGCTGACGCGATGTCGTCGACGACCACGACCGGCAGTACCGGTACGACGTCGAGCAGCGACTCAGACAGCGACTCAGACATGGGATACCTCCGGCAGTGGTGCGACGGTTGAGGGGAAGACGCTGGCGCCGGCGTCGGCCGGACCGACGCTGGCCCGGAACGCGGCGAAGAGCTCGCGGCCGGTGCCCGACCAGTTCGCGGGCGCGGCACCGGCGGGGGAACGGCGCGCGACCAGCTCCGCGTCACCGATGTCGAGTACGCCGGCGTCGGCGTCGACGGTGATGACGTCGCCGTCGCGCACCCGCGACAGTGGCCCGCCGAGCGCCGCCTCCGGGGTCACGTGGATCGCGGCCGGGACCTTGCCCGACGCACCGGACATCCGGCCGTCGGTGACGATCGCGACCCGCTGGCCGCGGTCCTGCAGCACCCCGAGCGCCGGGGTGAGCTTGTGCAGCTCGGGCATGCCGTTGGCGGCCGGGCCCTGGTAGCGGATCACGGCCACCAGGTCGCGGCCGTCCAGGTCGCCGGCGGCGAAGGCTGCCAGGAAGTCGGCCTGGTCGTCGTACACCACGGCCCGCGCGGTGACCTGGCGGTGCTCCGGCGCCACGGCCGAGACCTTGATGACGCCGGTGCCGAGCGGCCCGCGCAGCACCTTGAGGCCGCCGTCGCCAGCAAAGGGCCGCTCCGCCGGCCGGAGGACGTCCTCGTCGAGGCTGTACGCGGTGCCGTCGACCCAGGTCAGCTCGCCCTCGCGGAGCCGCGGTTCGGCGGTGTAGCGCGACAGCCCGAGCCCCGCGACGGTGCGGACGTCGTCGTGCAGCAGTCCGGCGCCGAGCAGCGTGCGGATCAGGAAGCCGATGCCGCCGGCGGCGTGGAAGTGGTTCACGTCGGCGGCGCCGTTGGGGTAGATCCGGGCCAGCAGCGGCACCGCCGCCGACAGGTCGGAGAGGTCGTCCCAGGTCAGCGCGATGCCGGCCGCGCGGGCGATCGCGACCAGGTGCAGGGTGTGGTTGGTGGAGCCGCCGCTGGCGAGCAGCGCCACGCAGGCGTTGACGATCGCGTTCTCGTCGACGATCTCGCCGATCGGCGTCGGCTCATCGCCCTGCGGAGTGATCGCGACCGCGCGGGTGGCGGCCGCCCGAGTCAGCGCCTCGCGCAGCGGCGTACCGGGGTTCACGAACGACGAGCCGGGCAAGTGCAGCCCGAGCACCTCCATCAGCAGCTGGTTGGAGTTCGCGGTGCCGTAGAAGGTGCACGTCCCGCGCGAGTGGTACGACGCCGCCTCGGCGTCGAGCAGCTCCTCGCGGCCGACCTTGCCCTCGGCGTACAGCTGACGGACCTTGGCCTTCTCGCCGTTCGGCAGCCCGGAGGCCATCGGGCCGGCGGGCACGAACACCGTCGGCAGGTGGCCGAACGCGAGCGCCCCGATCAGCAGGCCGGGCACGATCTTGTCGCAGACGCCCAGCATCAGCGCGCCGTCGAACATGTCGTGGGAGAGCGCGATCGCGGTGCTCATCGCGATCACGTCGCGGCTGTACAGAGACAGCTCCATGCCGGCCCGGCCCTGGGTGATCCCGTCGCACATCGCGGGCACGCCGCCCGCGACCTGGGCGATGCCGCCGGCCCGGATCGCGGCCTGCTTGAGCACGGGCGGGTAGTCGGCGAACGGCTGGTGCGCCGACAGCATGTCGTTGTAGCTGGTCACGATCGCGAGGTTGGGCTTGCCGCCGCGGCGCAGCGCCTGCTTCTCCTCGCCGTCCGCGGCGGCGAAGCCGTGCGCGAGGTTGGCGCAGCCGAGGCGGCCGCGGCGCGGGCCGGTGTCGGCCGCGGCGCGGACGGTCCGCAGGTACGCCGTACGCGTGTCCGCGCTGCGGGCGATCAGCCGCTCGGTCACCGCGGCGACGGTCGGGTCGATGGGCGTTGTCATGTGTTGTCCTCCTGCCAGGAGCGGCCGTCCCGCTCGATCAGCACGGCCGCGGCGGTGGGTCCGTTGGTGCCTGCCGGATAGGTGCGCGGCCGGTCGCCGCGCTCGGCCCAGCGGGCCGCGATGGGCTGCACCCACGACCAGGCCGCCTCGACCTCGTCACGGCGCATGAACAGGGTCTGGAAGCCGCGGACGACGTCCATCAGCAGCCGCTCGTAGGGGTCGGGGCAGCGCTCGAGGAACGCGGTGGCATAGCTCAGGTCCAGCGACACCGGCTGCAGCCGGATCCCGCCGGGACCGGGCACCTTCGCGATCAGGTGGAGCTGCATGCCCTCGTCCGGCTGGACGTGGATGGTGAGCCGGTTGGGCGCGGTGTGACCGGCGCTGCCGGGGAACATCGCGTGCGGTGGCTCCTTGAACACCACCTCGATCCGCGACTCGCGCAGGGCCATCCGCTTGCCGGTGCGCAGGTAGAACGGCACGCCCGCCCAGCGCCAGTTCTGTACCTCCGCGCGGATCGCCACGAACGTCTCGGTGTTGCTCTCGTGGCCGAGGTCGTCGACGTACGACGCCGCGGTCGCGCCGGCCGCGAGGCCGGTGCCATAGCGACCCCGCACCGTGTGCCGGTCGACCTCCTCCGGCGTCATCGGCCGCAGCGCCTGGAGCACCTTGAGCTTCTCGTCGCGCACGGTCTCCGGTCCGACGTACGTCGGCGGCTCCATCGCCACCAGGCACAGCAGCTGGAGCAGGTGGTTCTGCACCATGTCGCGCAGCGCGCCGGCGCCGTCGTAGTAGGCGGTCCGGTCGCCGACGCCGAGCGTCTCGGCCACCGTGATCTGCACGTGGTCGACCCAGCGCGAGTTCCAGAGCGGCTCGAGGAAGGTGTTGGCGAACCGGGTGACCAGCAGGTTCTGGACGCTCTCCTTGCCGAGGTAGTGGTCGATCCGGAAGATCTGCTGCTCCTCGAAGACCTCACCCACGGCGTCGTTGATGCGCTGAGAGGAGGCGAGATCGGTGCCGATCGGCTTCTCCATCACCAGCCGGCTGTCTGCGCTGACCACGCCGAGCTCGTCGAGCCGAGCGCAGATCGGGCCGAACAGCTGTGGCGCGACCGCCAGATAGAAGACGCGGACCGGCTCCGGCTGTGGCCGGTCCTTGAGCATCCCCTGCAGCAGGTGCCAGCCGTCCGGCGCCTGGGCGTCGAGTGTGAGGTGGTGTAG
This sequence comes from Nocardioides speluncae, assembly GCF_003121585.1. Taxonomy (GTDB): domain Bacteria; phylum Actinomycetota; class Actinomycetes; order Propionibacteriales; family Nocardioidaceae; genus Nocardioides; species Nocardioides speluncae. The sequence continues at coordinate 128,462 of NZ_QEOO01000026.1, read as the reverse complement.
TCGCCCGAGCAGCCGGCGTACGGCGTCGTCGTCGCGGTCCTCGGCGGCCAGGTGCTCGTCGAGCGCGCTGGCGACGAGCTCGCGGTAGCCGGCGTCGTCGAGCTGGTGGCGAGACACCCCGATCACCCGGGTGTCGCTGTCGAGCTGGTGCTCGCGCTCGCGGTGGTAGAGGGCGGGAAGCAGCTTGCGGAGGGCGAGGTCGCCGGTGCCGCCGAAGACGGTGAAGTCGCAGGCCGGCAGCACGAGGCTCGGTTCCGGGAAAGCGGGCATGTGTCAACGCTAAGGCCAAAGTTTGGATCGATACAACCCTACTTAGGACTTTGAAAGACAAAAGAATGGATGGTTAGGCTGTCCCGATGTCCGAGAGTGCACTGGGATCGCCGGGAGCGATCCTCGACCTGGTCCGCACCGGCCGGGCCAGCACCCGCTCCGACCTGGGCCGGCTCACCGGCCTGTCCCGGACGGCGGTCGTGTCGCGGGTCGAGGCACTGCAGCGCGCGGGGTTCCTCATGCTCGGAGCCGAGCTCGCCTCCACCGGCGGTCGGCCTCCCAGCGGCCTGGTCTTCAACCGTGACGCCGGGGTGGTTGCGGCGGCCGCCGTGGGCCGGTCGCGGTCGCAGGTCGCGCTGTTCGACCTGCTCGGGAGCGAGCTGGACGCGGCCGCCGTCGACCACGAGGTCGGCGCGAGCCCGGACGCGGTGATGCCGGTGGTCGCCGAACAGCTGGCGCGGCTGCTGGGCGACCGGAGGACGCCGGTGCTCGGAGTCGGCCTGAGCCTGCCCGGGGCCGTCGACGTGGCCCGAGGCGTCGGCGTGGACTCGCCGGCGATGGCCGGATGGGACGGGGTCGAGCTGGCGCCGTACCTCGCAGAGGTGGCGCCGGCCCCGCTGTACGTCGGCAACGACGCCGACCTCCTGGCCCGCTCCGAGCTGCTCGCGCACGGCGACCGCTACCGCGACCTGCTCGTCGTCAAGGCATCGACCGGCCTCGGCCTCGGCATCGTGGCCGACGGCCGCGTGGTGTCCGGGCACCGTGGCGGGGCCGGCGAGATCGGGCACACCAAGGTCGAGGCCGCCGCCGGCAACCAGTGCCGCTGCGGCGACATCGGCTGCGTCGAGACCATCGCCGGCGGCTGGGCTCTGGTGGCCCGGCTCCGAGACTCGCAGCGGCCGGTCGGTCACATCCGCGAGCTGGTCGCGCTTGCACTCGACGGCGACCCGGAGGCCAAGCACCTGCTGCGCGAGAGCGGCCGGCTGCTCGGCGACGTACTCGCCGTCGCGGTGAACCTCACCAACCCCGAGGCCGTCGTCCTCGGCGGCGACATGGCCGCCGCCTTCGACGTCTACGCCGCCGGCGTCCGGGAGAGCCTCTACGCCCGCGCCTGTGCACCCGCCACCCGAGAGCTCACCGTGCTGCCGTCGTCGTACGGCGAGCGCGCTGGGCTGGTCGGCTGCGCCGCACTCGCGCTCGAGCACGTGCTGAGCCCCGCCGCCGTGGAACAGCGGGTGTCGGCCACGCAGTCGGCCTAGTTGCGAGCTAGCTGTGGTGGCATGCTGGCAGGGCGGATTGGCACTAGGGGTTATCGAATTACGTGGTCACCGTCGGCGTTTGGTTGCGGTACTACTCATTGTCCGCGTCTATTCTTGCGCGCCGCAGTGGTCAACGGTCTGTGGTTGCGGTCCATTTAGTTTCTCCGGTGGAATCGGATATCGCCGTTGGGCATTCTTTCCGTTGAATATCTCGGGTCGTGGGCTCGGTGGTGATGGTGGCTGCACAGGAGTACACCGTCGGCGAGGTTGGTCTTTCCGCCTTTCGACCACGGTTTCCAATGGTGGGCCTCAGTCCAGGCCGCCGGGATCGTGCACCCATCTCCGCGGCACCGCTTGTCGCGGAGCCGGAGCGCCTTGCGCTGGGCGCGTGAGAAGTGGCGGCGGGTGCGGCCCAAGTCGAGGATCTCTGATCTACCGCCCAACACCACCGGCACGATCTGGGCGGTACACGCCAGGCGTCGGGCCTGGGCGGCGGTGATCTTGTCGTCGGTGCCGACCAGCCCGGCGGTGGCGAGGTCGCGGGTGAGGGCGTCGTGGTTGATGGTAACCATCACCGTCGTGGCGTCGCCGCCGTGCGCCGGGAGCTTGGCCGGGTCTAGGTGTTCCAGCAGTGCGATGAACGCCTGGCCGCGGGCGCGGTGCTGCGGCACCACGGCGGTGTGTTGGCGGGGTGAGGTGAACGCGTCGAGGTAGGTCGCAAGCCGTGTCGCCGCGGCGTCGGGCAGGAGGCCGCTGAGTCGAGTGGCGCCGTCTCCCCGCCTGGCCAGCGTCAGGCTCCTGCTCTCCCAGGCAAGTTCTTCCTCCCGCGCGAGCTGCTTGGCTTCTTCGGCCTCGCCGACCTCCGGGGCGATCACGTCCAGGATCCGCCGACCCAGCAACCGCAACTGATCCGGTCGATACTCCTGTGCGGCCTCGACCAGATGCTCCTCGGCCTGCACCAACAGATCCGGGTCGAGGTCACCGGGCAGCTCGTCCAACGCGCGAGCGATCACTCGGGCTTGGGCGAGGTTCACAGAGCCCTCGGCGACCGCCGTGCCGAGCCGGACCCACTGCGTGTCGAGCCCGACCGCGAGGTGCTGATCGGCCCGACAGGCCGCCGGGGCATCGCGAGACTCATGGGCCAGCCACGCGGCCACATCCCGGGCGCCCGCATCGGCAGCCACATCGTCAGCCGCCGCCATGATCCGCATCCGCAACGCGGTCAGCTGAACCTCCAGCCGAGACAGCGCGAGCAAGGCATCGGCCTTCTCCGAGGTGCGCATGAAAGCGGGTTCGGTGTCAGAAACATCCTGCAATGCAGCCCCGATAGCAGCAGCGCAGGCAAGCACTGGGTGGGGCGCATTCACAAGCATTCTTCCGACACCTCCTTCAATGCCGCTGACGAGATCAACTAAAGCCATCGTAGGGGCCATCGAACATCGGTTCGAGGTTATCCACAGGTCAATTCAACGAACTCAGCTAGGCTGGCTCTATGCCGCTCGACCACCTCGGCATCGGCGTCCCCGACATGGAGTCCGCGCGGGCCTACTACGACGCGCTGGCGCCGCTGGTCGGCTTCGTGCCGTTCGGGTCGGGCGACGGCTGGTTCGCGTATGCGCCGGACGGCGACACCGGGGTTCAGCTGTTCTTCTACCCGGCGCAGAGCGACGCGGCGTACGACGGCGATGCGACCGGCCTGCAGCATCTCTGCTTCCGGGTCGGGACGCGCGCGGAGGTGGACGCGGCCCACGCCTGGGCGGTCGCCGGCGGCGACCAGATCCTGCACCCGCCCCGGGTCTTCGCCGAGTACCACCCGCTCCACTACGCGACGTACTGGCTCGAACCGCGCGGGTTCAAGCTGGAGGTCGTCTCGTTCGCGAACCCCTGACCGGGAGGGCGACCAGAGGCAACCCAGCGCGCGCCGGCACCTGTCAATGAGGTGTGAGGAGCATTCGATGGGTGGCGACATTCGGGACCGTGACGGTCGTGATCGTGCTGGTCGGACTGGCGGTGGCCTGGATGCTGCAGGGCCCACCCACCAGCCCCGCCGCCTACCCCGCGAAGCGCGTGACCGAGACCGTGACCGAGGGGGCGACCGGCGGCCAGGAGGCCCGTCCGGCGCCGCAGACGCCGGCCGAGTTCGACCGCGAGCGGCACTCGACCACCGACCCGCGCAGCATCTGGGTCGTGGTCAACAAGAAGCATCCGATCGCGCCGCTCGACTTCGAGCCCGACATCGCGTTGGTGCGCGGCTACCAGGTCGCGACCGCGGCCGCCGGACCGCTGGCCCGGCTGCTCGACGCCGGTGACCGGCGCGGCCTCGGGCTGAAGATCGGCAGCGCCTACCGGTCCTACGGGTATCAGGAGTCGGTCTACCAGGCGACGGTCGCGGCGCGGGGTGTGGCCGGCGCGGACCGGGTCTCGGCGCGACCGGGACACAGTGAGCACCAGACCGGGCTCGGCGTCGACATCGTCACGCCGGCCGATCCGGGCTGCCACTTCGATCGCTGCTTCGGCGAGACCCGGGCCGGCCGGTGGCTGGCGCGCGAGGCATGGCGGTACGGGTTCATCGTCCGCTACCAGCCGGGCGCCCGGGCGATCACCGGCTATGCGCCGGAACCCTGGCATCTGCGGTACGTCGGCCGGCCGCTCGCCGCCGAGCTCCGCCGGCAGCAGGTGACCACCCTCGAGGAGTTCTTCGGCATCACCGGCGGCGACTACCGGCCCTGACCCTCGGCCAACACGACCGACCTAGCATGGCTCTGGTGGAGCTGACCGAGACGTTCACCTGGCAGGGTCGCCGGATCGCCTGGGGCCGCTCGGGCAGCGGCCCGGCGGTGGTGTTCTGCCACGGCACGCCCTGGTCGTCGTGGCTGTGGCGGCCCTTCGCGGAGGCGCTGGCCGGCGAGTTCACCGTCTACCTCTGGGACCTGCCGGGCTACGGCCGCTCGTCGAAGGACGCCGAGCATCCGGTCGACTTCGGCGTCCAGGCCGGGGCGTTCGCCGCGCTGCTCGCCCACTGGCAGCTGGACCGGCCGCACGTCGTCGCGCACGACATCGGCGGCATCGTCTCGCTGCGGACCCACCTGACCCACGGCGGGCCGTACGCCTCGCTTCTGCTGGCCGACGTGGTGGCGATCCCGCCCGCCGGCTCGCCGTTCTACCGCTACGTGCAGGAGTACGCCGAGGTGCTGGCCCAGCTGCCGCCGTACATCCACGAGGCGGTGGTCCGCGCCTACATCGCCGGCGCCAGCCACCGCGGGTTGCTCGACGCCGACCTCGACGCGCTCACCGCACCCTGGCTCGGCCCGGAAGGCCAGCCGGCCTTCTATCGGCAGATCGCCGACTTCGACGAGCGGTACCTGGTCGAGACCGAGGAGTCGCTGGCCCGCCTCGACCTCCCGGTGGCGGTGGTGTGGGGCGTCGAGGACACCTGGATCCCGCTCGCGACCGGCGAGCGGCTGGCCGCGGCGATCCCAGGGGCGAGAATCACCCGGGTCCCCGGCGCCGGCCACCTGGTCCACCTCGACGCGCCGGCCGCCCTGGCGACGGCGCTACGAAGCTGGCTCGCCGATCAGTAGCAACAGCAGTAGTAGCTAGCCCTCGAAGCCGTGGTACTGCATCACGTGCTTGATCCGGGTGTAGTCCTCCAGGCTGTACGCCGACAGGTCCTTGCCGTAGCCGGAGTGCTTGAACCCGCCGTGCGGCATCTCCGCGATGAGCGGGATGTGGGTGTTGATCCAGACGCAGCCGAAGTCGAGCCGCGCGGCCGAGCGGGCCGCGGTCCCCGCGTCCTTGGTCCACACCGAGGACGAGAGGCCGTACCGGGTGTCGTTGGCCTTGCCGATCGCGTCGTCCTCGTCGGTGAACGACTGGACGGTCATCACCGGCCCGAACACCTCGGTCCGGATCAGCTCGTCGGTCTGCTGAAGATCGGCGATCACGGTCGGTGCGTAGAAGTAGCCCTGGTCACCGACCCGCCGGCCACCGGTCGTCACCCGCGCGTGGTCGGGGGCGCGGTCGACGAGGCCGCTGATGTGGTCGAGCTGGTTCTGGTTGTTGATCGGGCCGTAGAGGATGTCCTCGTCGGCCGGGTCGAAGCCGGTCCTGGTCGCCGCCGCTGCCTTGGTCAGCTCTTCGACGAACTCCTTGTAGATCCCGCCCTGCACGATCACTCGGGTGGCCGCCGTACAGTCCTGGCCGGCGTTGAACAGGCCAGCGACCGAGATCCCGTCGACCGCGGCCGCGATGTCGGCGTCGTCGTAGACCAGCACGGGCGCCTTGCCGCCGAGTTCGAGGTGCGCCCGCTTGAGGTCCTGCGCGGCCGCCGTCGCTACCGCCATCCCCGCGCGGGTGGAGCCGGTGATCGAGACCTGCTGGGGGACCGGGTGCCGGGTGAGGGCGGCGCCGGTCTCGCGGTCACCGCACACCAGGTTGCAGACGCCGGGAGGGAAGATCTCCTGCATCCGCTCGAACATCCAGTACGTCGACGCCGGGGTCGTGTCCGACGGCTTGAGCACCAGCGTGTTGCCGGCGGCCAGGGCGGGCGCGAACTTCCAGACCGCCATCATCATCGGGTAGTTCCACGGGGTCACCTGGGCGACCGGCCCGATCGGCTCGCGGCGTACCGATGAGGTGTGCCCCTTCATGTACTCGCCGGCCGACCGGCCTTCCAGCGACCTGGCCGCGCCCGCGAAGAAGCGGATCTGGTCCACCATCGGCGGGATCTCCTCGGACAGCGTCAGCGCCGGTGGCTTGCCGGTGTTCTCGCTCTCGACCGCCACCAGCTCCTCGGCGTTCTCCTCGATCACGTCGGCGAGCTTGAGCAGCGCCCGCTGCCGGTCCGACGGGGTCGACCAGCGCCAGGTCTCGAAGGCCTTCGCCGCGGCGGCGAACGCCAGGTCGACGTCGCCTTCGCCTGAGTTCGGCGAGGTCGCGTACACCTGGCCGGTGGCCGGGTTCACGACCTCGAGCGTGGCGCCGGACTCGGCGGGCCGGCTGACGCCGTCGATGATGTTCTGGATCTTCAGGTGGGACACCGCGCTACTCCTCGGTCTCTGTGCTCGGCTGTACTCGGATCATTGGACACCCTGGGTGTCGCTGGACAGCTTCTGCGCGATCCAGATCGGGACGATCGACAGCAGGATCATCACCACGGCGACGACGTTCACCACAGGTGCCTGGCTGGGGCGGAACATGTTGTTGAGGATCCAGATCGGCAGCGTCGTCAGGTCGATGCCGGCGGTGAACGTGGTCACGATGATCTCGTCGAAGCTCAGCGCGAAGGCCAGCAGGCCGCCGGCCAGCAGCGCCGAGCGCAGCTGCGGGAAGGTGACCAGCCGGAAGGTGGTCCAGATCCCCGCACCCAGGTCGGACGACGCCTCCTCGAGGTTCCCGCCCATCCGCCGCAGCCGCGCCTGGACGTTGTTGAACACCGTCACGATGCAGAACGTCGCGTGCGCCACGACCAGCGTGAGCAGGGACAGCTCGACGTTCATGATGCCCTTGAACGCGTTGTTCAGCGCGATTCCGGTGACGATGCCGGGCAGCGCGATCGGCAGGATCACCAGTAGGTTCACCGAGCTCTTGCCGAAGAAGTCGAAGCGCTGCAGGGCGAACGCGAGCAGGGTGCCGAGCACGAGCGCGGTCAGCGTCGCCAGCGCCGCGACCTGGAGGCTGGTGAGCACCGCCTCTCGAGCGCCCTGGCTCTCCCACGCGCGCTTCCACCAGGTGAGGGTGAACCCGTCCGGCGGCCAGGTCATCGCCTGGTTGGTGTTGAAGGAGTTGAACACCACGACGATCAGCGGCACGTAGATCAGTGCCAGCACCGCCCAGGTGAGTACGGCGAGGACCCGGCGTGCGCTCGAGCTCAGAATCACTTCGGCCTCACAGGTTCACAGGTTGTCGAGGGCGCCGGTACGACGTACCGCCGCGAGGTAGACGATCATGATCGTGATCGGGATCAGCGCCACGGCCGCCGCGAGCGGCAGGTTGTTGGCAGCGCCGGCGTTGACGAAGACGAGGTTGCCGAGCATCTGGTTGGCGCCACCGACGATGTTGACGGTGATGTAGTCACCCAGGGTCAGCGAGAAGCTGAAGATCGAGCCCGCGATGATCGCCGGCACCAGCATCGGCAGCACGACCAGCCGCAGCGTGGTCCACGCCGGAGCGCCCAGGTCGCTGGACGCGTTCAGGATCGAGTCCGGCACCCGCTCCAGCCCGGCGTAGATGGGCAGGATGACGTAGGGCAGCCAGATGTAGGCCTGGGTCAGCACCACCGCGGTGAGCCCGTAGCCGGGGGACTGCAGGCCGACAGGCGCGCCGAGCCACTCCAGCAACCCGCCGTTGGAGAGCGTCGCCCGCCAGGCGAACGCCTTCACCAGGTAGCTCGCCCACAGCGGGGTGAGTACGGCGATCAGCAGCACGCCGCGGATGCGGGGCGAGGCCACCTTGGCCATGTAGAACGCGATCGGCAACGCGATCAGGATGTCGATCACGGTGACCAGCGCGGCGATGCCGACGGTGCGGATGGCGACCGTGCGGTACAGCGGCGTGGTGAGGACGGTCTTGATGTTGTCGAGCGAGTAGGTGCTGCGGTCGAGGTTCCCGGTGAAGCTGTCGACCCGCCACAGGGCCGTGATCAGCAGCGCCGCCAGCGCGACGACGTAGATCGCGATCAGCCAGACGAGCGGCGCCGCGAGGAGCGCCGTCAGCCGCATCCAGGCATGCCTGCTGAACAGTGAGGAGATCCGACGGGCAACCGTCCCCCGCTGACGGGGGACGGTTGCCCTGCTGGTGTCGACGGACACGGCATCAGCCCTTGATCTCGGTCCAGGCCGTCGTCCACTGGGAGTAGTCGGTGCACTCCACATCACGCCCGTCGAGGCATTCCTTGACCGGCGTGCGCCAGTACCAGAGCTGCTTGGAGAACTCCTCGTCACCGGCGTGGAAGGTCTCGCAGTGGGTCGGGTCGGTGGTCTCGGCGCAGGCGGCCTCGCTGTTGGGTGCCTCGCCGAAGTACTCGGTCGCCTGGGCGTTGGCCTTGGGGCTCACGATGTAGTCCATCCAGGCGTACGCGCAGTTCACGTTCTCGGCCTGCGCCGACAGCATCCAGGTGTCGTTCCACGCCGTCGCGCCCTCCTCGGGAAGGACCGCCTTCACGTTGTCCTTGCCGATCGCGTTGACGATCACCTGCCAGGTGGTGCCGATGGTGGTGTCGCCGGTCTCGAACGCGGAGATCAGCTTGAGGTAGTCCGACCAGTACTCGCCGACGTACTCACGCTGGGTCTTGAGCAGGTCGACCGAGGCGTCCAGCTGCTTCTGGTCGAGTGCGTACGGGTTGGTGATCTCGAGGTCGGGCTGGTGCTTCATCAGGTACAGCGCCGCGTCCGCGATGTAGATGGGTGAGTCATACGCCGTGACCTTGCCCTTGTGCTTGGCCAGCTCCTCCTCTTCGAAGACCGCGCCCCACGACGTCGGCGGGTCGACCGACTCCTCGTTGTACATCAGCAGGTTGGCGCCGTACCCGTGTGGTACGCCGTAGTTGACGCCGTCGACGCTGTTCCACTCGGTGTCCTTGAGGAAGTCGAAGACGTTCTCGTAGTTCGGCACCAGATCGGTGTTCACCGGTGCGGCCTCACCCGCTGCGATCAGCCGGAGCGACAGGTCGCCCGACGCCGCGACGACGTCGTACTCGCCGGTCTTGGCCAGGTTCAGCGCCTCGTCGGAGGTGCCGTACACCTTGCTGGTCACCTCACAGCCGGTGTCCTCCTCGAACGGCGTGACCCAGTCCACCTCGGGGTCGTTGCTGCCGTCCTCGACGTAGCCCGGCCAGGCCAGGATCGACACCTGTCCCTCGTTCTCGCCGAGCTCGGTGATCGCCTCCTCGGAGGCCTCGTCGGAGCCGCCGTCGTCACCGCAGGCGGCGACCATCAGCAGCGGCGCGATCGCAAGCGCCACGACCACGGCGCGGGTCCGCCTGGTCAGCTTTCGGATTCTCATGTCTGTCTCCGTGTCTCAATGTGCGGGTTGGGGATCTGCAACTGCTGCGGTGGTGCCGTCGTCGTGGAGGAGCACGAGGTCGTGTAGCGAGGCGATCCGGTCGGTCAGCGTCATCGCGTAGGTCTTGGTGATGTGTGCCGTGTCGCGGTACATCAGGATGTTGCCGCGTACCGGTGTGCAGGTCTCGGTGGCGCAGATCTGCTTGGTGAAGTCCAGGAAGGAGACGCCGCCGATGCCCGTCAGGGCCCGTCGTTCAGTGTTGCGGAGCTCCGGCCGGGGGAACTCGCACTCGGTGACCGACTCGGCCTCGGCCAGGCAGGCCGGCGGGTTGAACGGCGCGCTCGGCGGGTCGACCATGACGATCACCTGGATTCCCGCAGCGACGAGCTGACGGACACTCTTCCGGAGGCCCGCTTGGATCAGCCTCCGGGAAGGCCCAGGCTCCAGCAGCTCACCGCTCGCGCGATCGATGACGCGTCGGTCCGGCGTCACCGCGGACGCCACGAAGACCACGTCGGGGTTCGCCTCGATGATCCGCCGGAGGATCTTGGTGCGGAACTCGTCGCATTCGCGGAACTCGCGTGCTCGGCTCTCGTCGTACTTGGTCACGTCTGCCACCGGGCAGGCGCTCTTGGTCCAGCTGGTCAGCCACCAGCCGTGCTTCTGCGCCGCACGCTCCAGCGGCGGGAACATCATCGCTGCATGGCTGTCACCGAGCAGGATGACCCGCTTGTCGGAGTCAGCCTGCCCGAAGTCACAGGCCGGCGGTTCGACCTCCTCGAAGTCGAGGTCGCAGCCGGTGGCCCGCATCGAGACCGCATCCCCGGCTGCGTCGGCCGGCGCCGGCCGCAAGGTGACGACCCGGCCGTCCTCCGAGGCGACAGTGGTGGTCGGGTTCGAGCCGAGCGAGGGGGCGAAGGCGCCGGTCGTCACTGCGCACGCGACCAGCGCGGCGCCGAGCTGGAGCGAGCGCCGGCTGCTCACGACCAGCGTGGGGAGTCGCCGGATCGGCGCCTCGATGTAGCGGAACGTCAGCCATGCGGCGCCGAGCGAGGCCACGACCAGCGCCGTGGTGACCAGCGGCCCGGCGCGGTCCGCGAACCAGACATGGCCGAGGACCAGGAACGGGAAGTGCCACAGGTACCAGGCGTAGGACAGGTCGCCGATCACCTGCAGTGGCCGGACCGACAGGATTCGCCCGACAACTGGCAGCCGCGGCCCGGATCCGGATGCGACCAGCAGGACGGCGGCAACCGTCGGGACCAGCGCCAGCCAGCCCGGGTACGGCGTCGTACCGCCGGTCTCGCGCAGGCTGACCACCGACCACATGTAGCCGGCCAGGCCGAGCGTGGCCATGCTGTTCGTGGCGACCGGGCGGAGCTTGCGCAGGAGGGGCGAGGCGATGGCCAGCAGGGCGCCGGCGCCCAGCTGCCAGGCCCGGGCCGGCGTACCGAAGTAGGCGAAGGGCTGGTTGACCGCGGTCAGGTGGACCGCATAGCCGAACGAGGCCACGACGATCAGCGCCGTGGTCACGCCGAGGACCAGCCGCGCGGACACCCGCCGTCCCGCGAACACCGCTACGGCGACCGCGACCACCAGTGGCCACACCAGGTAGAACTGCTCCTCCACGGCCAGCGACCAGTAGTGGAGCACCGGGCTCTCGGCACGGTCCTGGGCCAGGTAGTCGGTCTGCTGCTGCGCGAACCGCCAGTTCGCCCCGAACAGGGCCGACCAGACCAGGTCGACCGAGACCGTCGGCCGCTGCAGCACCGGCAGTATCAGCGCGGAGGCCAGGCCGGTCGCGGCCAGGACGACGGTCGAGGCGGGCAGGATCCGGCGGGCGCGCCTGGCCCAGAAGCCGAGGAGTGACACGCGCTGGTCCTTCTCGGCCTCAGCGAGTAGCAGTCCGGTGATCAGGAAGCCGGAGATCACGAAGAAGAGGTCGACGCCGATGAAACCGCCAGCAAGACCGGGGACACCCGCGTGGCAGGCGACCACTGTCCCGACTGCGAGCGCGCGCAAGCCTTGAATGTCGGTCCGATACATGCCCCCACGCCCCCGTCGCCGCAACCACTAGACCGCGGCTCGCGCGGTCCCCCTTGGTAGACAGACGAGATGGCAGGCCGTTCTGGATGACAGCCGTCGCACATTTGTCCGCGCCGATCCGGCTCGTGTTCACGGTGACGCACGCTGACCCGGCCCGTGTTCGCGGTGACGGACGCTGACCCGGCCGGTGTTGACATCCATCGCGTGAAGACGGGCCGGGTGGGCGTCGTACGGCGTGATGACGGGCCGGGTGGGCGTCGTACGGCGTGAAGACGGGGCGGGTCGGCTACTTCTGGTCGGCGAGGGCGAGGACCTCGTCGAAGCCGGCGTGCATGCAGGCGATGAGGTGCTCGGGGTCGTTGATGACCGAGCCGTCCATGTTCAGGCCGATGCAGCAGGTGCCATTGTGGGTGACCATCGCGGCCATCACCGCGACGCCGGGCAGCGGCCCGAAGGGGATCACCTTCTCGACCTTCGCGCCGGCCATGTACGTCGCGTACGGCAGGCCCGGCACGTTGGAGGCCGAGAGGTCGGCCGCCGAGGAGATCTGGGCTGCGGCGGCGCCGACGCTGGACGGCAGCCGGTTCACCACCGGGGTGATCAGGGACAGCGTGTCCAGCGCCGGCTCGACGCGCACCGAGAGCACGATGCCCCGGATGGTCGCGATCCGCTCGGCGGGGTCCTCGATCGACACCGGAGCGGCGAACATCGCGCCCGCGAACTTGTTGCCACCCATCGGGTCGTCGGACTTCCGCACGCTCAGAGGCATCGCCATCGGCAGCTTGTCCAGCTCGACGTCGTGGTCCTCGTGGTAGCGCCGGATGCCGCCGAGCAGCGCGGCGACGTACGCGTCGTTGACCGACGCGCTGGTCACCTTGGCGGCGGCCCGCAGCCGCGCGAACTCACACTCGAGTGTGCCGAACCGCCAGACCCGGCCGGTGCGCTGCCGCCACAGCGGGGAGCCCCCGGTGGGCGGCGGGGAGAGCATCCGGCGCAGCGAGCCGGTGAAACGCAGCGTCGAGGAGACCGACGTACCCGGGCTGGACAGCCCCTGCAGTCCGGTCGCCAGCAGCTTGCGCGCCGCTTGCGGCACCGCCCGCGCCTGCTCGGTCGCCTCGTCGACGGCGAGCCGGTTCGGGTCGGGCTCGGGCGGCTGCCGGTGGGAGTGGTCGATCGGCTGCTTCGGGGTGTGCTTGGGGGTGCGGCTCTGCACCAGCGCCATCAGCTGGATGCCGCCCAGGCCGTCGGTGAGCGAGTGGTGGAGCTTGAGCAGGTACGCCGCCTTGCCGTCCTCAAGGCCCTCGATCAGCGTGCCCTCCCAGAGCGGCCGGGTGCGGTCGAAGGGCCGCATCGCCTCGCCCTGGACGAACTCCAGCAGCTGGGCCTGCGTCCCGGGCGCGCGCAGCTGGGCACGCCGCAGGTGGTAGTCGAGGTCGAACGCGGGATCGGCGACCCAGGCCGCGGGCCCGACCGGCACCGACGGCTCCAGCACCCGCTCCGACATCCGCGGGATCAGCTCGGCCGCCCACTGGTGCGCGGCGTACAGCCGCTCCCAGTCCGGCTCCTCGGCGAGCATCGCGAGAGAGCAGATGGTCGAGGACCGGTAGGGGTGGCGCTCGCTGCGCCACATGAACGTCTCCAGCTCGTTCATCCGGGAGTCCGAGCCCCACTGCGCGGCCAGCGACCAGACCTCGTGGTTGACCGCCGCCTCCTCGGGCGACGCCTCCTCGTGCTTCATCGCTCACCCTTCATGAGTCACCGGGCCAGTCGTCCAGCGTGTCGACGTACAGCTGTCGCACCTCGGCCACCCGCGCTTCGAGGTCGTCGGCGGTCCAGTCCTCGGTCGGGATCGGCGGCAGAACGGCGATGTCGACGGTGCCTTCGTTCATGAACGTCGCCCCCCGCCACATCAGCTCGCCGGCGTTGCGGATCACGATCGGCACGACGGGTACGCCGGCCTGCATCGCGATGTGGAACGCGCCCTTCTTGAACCGGCCGAGCACCGGCGTCGGCAGCCGGGTGCCCTCAGGGAAGATCATCACCGAGGTACCGCCGCGCAGCTTGTCGACGACGCCATCAAGGGTCGCCTTGGCGCTGTTGACGTTGCCGCGGTCGATGAACGCCGGGTCCATGAACAGCGTCATCATCAGCATCCGCGGGTCGTACTTCGCCTCCTTCTTGGCGACGCCGGTGACGTCGTGCTCGAGCAGGGCGCCGACGACGACCGGGTCCAGCGAGCTCTGGTGGTTGCCGATGAACACCGCCGGCCGGGCCGCGTCGATGTGCTCGCGGCCGACCACGTTGAGCTTGACCCCGCCCAGGCTCAGCGCGGTCCTGGTGGCCAGCTCGATGCCCTTGTTGATGCCGGCCTTCCGGTCCTGCTTGATCACGCCGTACGCGACGCCCGCGGCCAGCCCGGCGTTCAGGCCGGCGAGCGCGGCGCCGGTACGCACCACCGAGCGCAGCCCGGCGGTCCGTGGCTCGCGGAGCATCACCACCGGCCAGCCGTACTGCTCGGCGGCCGCGCGCAGGAGCGGGTGCGGGTTGAGGGCGTGTGGGTGGCCGACGCTGCTGAGGAACGCGATGTCCTCGTGGCCGTTGGCGTACGCCGTACTGGCGGGCAGGTCGATGCCGTGCTCCTTGCCGAACGCGCGCACCGCCTTCGCCTTCCGGTCGCCCCACAGCATGCCCTCGACCGCGCGGCCGGTGAGGATGCCGTCCTCGACCTCGAGCTCGGTACACAGCAGGTGGCTGATGCCGAGGTCGCGGGCGACCGGCTCGATCTGCGGCCGGGTTGCGGCCGAGGCCACCGCGACGGTGTGCCCCTTGCGGAGGTGGGCGCGGACGATGGCCCGGGCCTCGGGCCGGATCGTGGACGCAATCTTCTGGTGGAACAGCCGCTCGGCGATCTCGTTCAGCTCGTCCTCGGAGTGGCCGCGCAGGCTGGCGAAGCCGACCTCGCCAACTGACTGCGGGTTGCCGCCGAGCACGGTGCCGTCGACCGCGGCCAGCAGCACCCGGGCGAACTCGCCGGGGCCGACCTCACCGCGGCGCAGCCGGTCGGAGGCGAAGGTGCCGGCGGTGTAGCCCTGCACCAGCGTGCCGTCGAGGTCAAAAAATGCGCCGTACTCGGGGCCGCTCGGGCTGTTCTCGATCGCGGCCAGGACCTCGGCGACCGGGGTCGAGCCTGGGGAGGTCATGCCTGCCGGTCCTGGGCCCGGGCCATCTCGGCCAGCCGGTCGAGCCGGCGTACCACCGCGCGGACCTCGTCGAGGTAGTCCTCGCGCCGCTTGCCGAGCTCGGGCTCATCGGACTCGACCAGGCCGCGGTGCCGGGCCAGCGCCAGCGCCGGCTTGAACAGCTCCAGCGACAGCGACTCCTCGCTCGCCAGCCGCCGCTGCAGCGCCCACTGCCGGCCGACTCGCAGGCACTCGTCGAGGAACCGGGTGTCGTCGAACTCCTCGTCCTCGTCCCAGGCCGCCAGCCGGTCGGCGACCAGGTGGTAGGCGTCGAGGTACGGCCGGAGCACCAGGTGGGCCAGATGCGGGCGGCCGATCTCGAGCCAGCGGGCGGCGTCCTTGGCGGAGAACGGGGTGATCATGTCGCTGACGCGCTCCGGGTCGATGATCGCGAGCTCGCCGGCCAGGTCGAGGGCGAACTGCCCGCGCGGCGCGAAGAAGAAGTCGAACTTCAGCAGCTCGCGGAGTGCCAGTGCCTCCGCGGTCGCGATCTCGAGCGGGTTGTCGCCGCCTTCGAGCACCTTCACCAGGGCCAGCTCGCCGATGGCCCGGTTGAGCAGCATATGGACGGCGGTGTTGCGGTAGAACGCGGCGACCAGATGCTTCTGGGGGCCGATGCCCCAGACGGTCTCGGTGCCGCCGTCGAAGCTGGTGAGGACGCCGGAGCTGCCCAGGTCCTGGAGCGTACGGCGTACCGTGGCGCGGTCGGTCAGGTTGGCCGCGCCGGCCACCGCCCAGTTGCGCTGCTCGACGTACCGGGCCAGTGGCGCCACCGTGGCCATCACCTCGCCGAGGGTCAGCGACCGGTCGGCGGCGAGCATCGCCACGCACACCAGCGCGGTGGCGGTCACCGGCGTCGCCTCGTTGATCCGGTGCGAGGCGTCCAGCGCGATCCGCTCGACGGCGTGCTGCCCCTCCGGCTCCTCGGCACGCAGCTCCGCGAGCCGCTCGCGCAGGTTGATCGGCTCGCCGAAGTCGAGGTAGGCGCGGCCGAGCCGCTCCTGCTGGGAGCGGGCGAAGTTGACCAGCCAGCGGAGGTCCTCGGGCCGCTTGTTGCCGCCGCGCGCCTCGGACGTCATCAGGCTGACCTCGTGCAGCTGCTCGTAGACGATCGAGACCGGGATGATCACGGCCTCGCTGTCGTTGGTCGCCTCCAGGCCGTCGATGACGTAGCGCAGGATGCCGTACGTCGGCGGCCGGAGCTTGCCGGTGCGGGTGCGGCCGCCCTCGATAGACCAGCAGAGGTTCTGCTGGTTGCGGACCATCTGGCCGATGTAGGAGCGCAGCGTGAGCCGGTAGACCGGGAGGTCGCGGATGTTGCGTCGGATGTAGACGATCCCCGCTCGCCGCGCGAGCTGGTTGACCGGGAAGAAGTTGAGGTTGGCGCCGCCCATTGTGAACGGCGCCGAGAGGCCGTGCTGCTCGACGGCGACCGGGACCGCGATCCCGTCGAGGTAGGAGCGGTGCGAGAAGAGGAACAGCAGCGAGTGCCGGCGGTCGAGCTTGCGCAGCCGGCGCATCTTCTCCTCGTCGACGAGGAGGTCGTGGGCGCGGTACATCCAGTTGGTCATCCGTGACCATGCGTCACTGGACCGGCCGCCGTGGATCGCACCCATCTCGCGGAGGTACGCCGCCGCATCGACTCGCACCTCGTGGGGGCTGCGGCCGATCTCCTCTGCGAGGGTGCGCAGCTTGTGGTCGAACTCGTCGTCGCTCAGCAGCTGGGCGACCTCGGGCGGGTCCGCCGACAGCGCGGTGGTCGGCTCGCTGACTACGCCGAACCGTTGCAACGGCTTGCGAGCGCCGACCCTGTCCAGGGAGTTGATCAGCGTCGAGCGTCCTGGGAACTCAGGTACCAAGGTGACCTCCCTCGTGGCGCCAGGACGCCCCAGTCTTCATGTGGTGCCGGATGAGCGTCAAGGAATCCGTCCCGGGCCTCAGACCAACTTGACCTGGTCGCCCGGACGGACGACGCCGCCGGTGACCACCCGGGCGTTGAAGCCGCGCAGCCGCAGCTGCTTGCCGACCTCCGAGTTGACGAAGCCGAGCGCGTCGTCGCCGAACCGGGCACGGAACTTCGCGCACCCGTTGTGCGGCTTGTCGGTCACCTCGATGATCGCCGTGTCGCCGAGCGCGAGCCGGCTGCCGCTCGGCAGGTTGTCGTGGGAGATGTCGAGGTCGAGGTACAGCTGGTCGCCTGCAAGCGCCTGCTCGGTCTCGGTCGGCGCCAGGAACCGGACCATCCGCGCGCTCATCACGTTGAGCTGCGCCTTGAGGTGGCGGCCCTCGGCGATGGCGTGGGAAGTCGCCCGGTCCAGCCAGTTGTCGCCGACCATCCCGCCCGCCTCGTCGAGCGTGCCCTCATCGAGGATGTCCCGCTCGCCCTCCGCCGGACGGCGTACGACGAGGTGGAGGGTGCCCACGTCCTTCGGCGCCGCCCGCAGCTCGTCCAGATATCCCTCGATCTCCGCCGTCGTCCGGTGCCCCATGCTGTTCAGTCTGGCACGCAGATGGAGGCGCCTCCCGCCGGTTGAGGAGGTTGCGCAGCAACCGTCTCGAAACCAAGGGCAGCAGGGGTGGTGGTTTCGAGACGGTCGCAGAGCGACCTCCTCAACCACCGGACCCGTCGAGACCACCGAGAATCCGCTCGCAGAAGTCGAGGAACGTGGCGAGCTCGGTGGGGGTGAGGGCGGAGAACCACTCGGCCACGGCGGCCTCGTCGGCGTCGTCGCGGCCCAGCCAGTAGGCGTTGCTGGCCTCGGTCACCGCGAGCCGCTTGCGGCGGCGGTCGCCGGGGTCGGCCTCGACCCGGAGGAAGCCCTTGCGCTCGAGCGGGGCGACAAGCTGGGCGACGTTCTGGTGGCTGGTGCGCAGCGCGGCCGCCGCCTCGGTCACCGTCGGCCGGTCGAGCGCGATCACCACGGTGAGCAGCGCGGCCTGCTTGGTGGTGAGGCCGTCGGCCCGCAGCCGCTCGTCCATCAGGTAGTGCAGCCGCTCGCCGAGCAGCACCGCCGCCCGGAACGCCCGCACCGCCGGCACCAGCGACGAGCCGGGCCCGAGATCGAAGATCTGCTTGTCCTCACCTGACATGCGCAATATATTACCTAATATCGAGACCGAGTGGAGGTGTGGCCCGTGATCTGCCTGTTGCCGAGCTGTGCGTACCTGTCCGAGACCTCGCGAATGCTGGAGATCCACAGCGCCTTGAGCAGGCTCGGCGTACCGGTCCGGGTCGCCACCCACGGCGGCACCCACGAGCCGCTGCTGGCCGCGGCCGGTGTGGAGTACGACGTGATCGGGCCGCCGATGGACGCCGAGCGGAGCGCCCGGCTGGTGCGGGAGGCGATCGGCGCCGGCCCGGTCGGCCAGAGCATGTACGCCGACGACGAGTTGCTGGCCTACGTGCGGGCGGAGGCGGCGTACTTCCGCGAGCACGACGTGCGTGTCGCGGTCACCGGCTTCACGCTCACCGCGCTGCTGTCGACCCGGCTGGCCGGCATCCCGCTGGTGACCGAGTACGCCGGCAGCTTCGTGCCGCCGGTGTTCGAGCGTGGCCTGCTTCCGGGTGGGCTGCGTGGCCGGGTGGCCGGCGCGCTGCTGCCCCGGCTGCGGCACTACTGCTCCGGCTTCAACCGGGTGGCCGCGGAGCTCGGCGTCGAGCCGGTGCCCAGTCTGCCGGCGCTGCTGCTGGGGGATCTGACGCTGGTGCCGGAGGTGCCCGAGGTGCTCGGCATCTCGCGGGCTGACCTGGAGGCTTGGAGGCCGCGCGGCCGCGGCTACCGCGCCGGCACCCGGCTGCGCTACAGCGGACCGCTCTTCGCCCATCTGGAGGTGCCGGTGCCGGACCGGGCCGCCGAGTTCCTCGCCGGCCCCGGCCCGGTCGTGTACGTCGCCCTCACCTCGACCCGCGCCGCGCTGGTTCGCGAGACGGTCGCGGCCGCGGCGGCGACCGGTGCCCGGGTGCTGGTGGCGGGCACCGTTCACGACGTCGCCGACCTGGAGTCCGACCGGGTGCTGGTGGCGGGGGTGCTGCCCAGCCACGAGGTGATGCCGCAGGTCGACCTGGCCGTGGTGACCGGCGGCCAGGGCAGCGTGCAGACCGCGATGGCGGCGGGGACGCCGGTGCTCGGCGTACCCCTCCAGCTCGAGCAGCAGCTCAACCTCGCCCTGCTGTCCCGGCTCGGCGCGGCCCGCGCGGTGCCACCCAGCCGCGTCGGCCGCCGGCTGACCCGGCTCGCCGACGCGATGCTGACCGACGACCGCTACCGCGGCGCGGCCCGCGACATCAAACAGCTGTACGACGCCGTCGACGGCCCCACGCTCGCCGCCGAGGCGATCGCCGAGCTCGCCCACGAAGCCCAGACCACTCAGGAGGCGTGATGGTGAAGGCAGCGGTCGGCTCGCTGGTGTGGTTCGTGCTGGCGCCGGTGATGGTGGCCGGCGTGGTGCCGTGGTGGATCACGCGGTGGGACGGCTCGGCGCCCGGCGTGGTCGTGCGCGACGTGGTCGGCGGAGTGCTGGTGGTCGCGGGCGCGCTGGTCGTCACGGTCTGCTTCGTGCAGTTCGCCGTACAGGGCAGGGGCACGCCGATGCCGGCCGCGCCGACCGAGTCGCTGGTCGTCTCCGGCATCTACCGCTACGTCCGCAACCCGATGTACGTCGGCGTGGGCGCCGTCATCGCGGGCCAGGCGCTGGCCTTCCAGAGCTGGGGCTGTACGGCGTGGCTCGGCGTGGTCGCCCTCGCGTTCGCGGCGTTCGTGCACGGCTACGAGCAGCCCACGCTGAGCCGCGAGTACGGCGCGGCCTACGAGCGCTACCGGCGCGAGGTGCCGGGCTGGTGGCCGAGGCTCACGCCGTACCGCGGCTGACTTGAACCCTGCCGCTTGACTGGCTGCCATGATCCGAACTGCCACCGTCAGCATCCTTGCCATTGCCGCAACCGCCGTGACCAGCGCGGCGTACGCCGAGACCATTGACGGCACCGCGAGCGGCGACATTCTCACCGGCACGTCCCAGGCGGACAAGATC
Source organism: Nocardioides speluncae (assembly GCF_003121585.1). GTDB lineage: Bacteria > Actinomycetota > Actinomycetes > Propionibacteriales > Nocardioidaceae > Nocardioides > Nocardioides speluncae. The sequence goes on along the minus strand of NZ_QEOO01000026.1, from coordinate 108,619 downwards.
TACGGCAAGGGTGGCGGCGACCACCTGTCCGGCCGCGGGGGCAACGACCTCATCAACGGCGGTGCAGGCGGTGACAGCCTCTTCGGTCATGCGGGCGCGGATCGGCTGGTCGGCGCGGACGGCTCCGACGCCTTGAACGGCAACCGCGGGGCCGATCTGCTGCTGCCTGGCAGGGGCGCCGACTCCGTGTTCGGCAGCAGTGGCAACGACGTCATCCGGATCACCCGCGACGGCAAGGCCGACGAGATCAACTGCGGCGCGGGCCACGACACGGTCCGGATCCGATTCGGCCACGACGCCGGCGAGGCCTTCATCGGCTGCGAGCGGATCATCGTCACCAGCCACTAGTGATCCTGCTCGCCCTCGGCCTCGACGCTGAGCGTCATCCGCTTGAGCAGCTGGTTGAGGGCGATCTGCTCCTTCTTCGACAGCACGTTGACGACCTGGTCCTCGGCGTCACCGCGGATCGCCATCGCCTGCCGCCAGATGTCGGCGCCGGCATCGGTGATCTCGACCTCGACCCGACGCCGGTCGGTCTTGCCGACGGTGCGACCGACGTAGCCGGCCTTCTCGAGGGTATCGAGGCGCCCAGTCATGCCCGCGGGGGAGACGCCGAGATCGGTGGCCAGGTCGGTCGGTGAGGCGTGCCCGGGGGTGTCCCGGATCATCAACGTGTGCAGGGTGTCGTACTCGAACGCCTGCAGGCCCACCTGGGCGACGGCGCGCTGCTTCGCCTCCCGGAAGTGGCGCACCAGATGCTGCATCCGGACCACCGCGCCCTCGACCTCGTCGTCGAAGTCCACGTCGATCCAGTGATCCCGCCAGCGGGCGACGTGCCGGTCGGCGTCGTCCTCGCCGTCCCGGTCGCTTGCCTTGGCCATGGCCCCAGGCTAGCAGTTAATTCGTTGACGAATAGTTCGCTAGCGAAGTAACGTCCGAGCCATGACCACCACACCTGCCGCTCCCGCTCGGTCCGGTAGTGCCCGCGAGGCGCTCGAGCACCCGGCGTACCGCTGGCTGCTCGCCGGCGGCACCATCACCAACCTCGGCAACGCCATCGCGCCGGTCGCCCTGGCCTTCGCCGTCCTGGACCTCGGCGGCTCGGCGACCGAGCTCGGCGGGGTGATCGCGCTGTACGCGCTGGCCGACGTGGTGACCGTGCTGTACGGCGGGGTGCTCGGCGACCGGCTCTCGCGGCGGCTGATGATGGTTGGTACGGCGCGGCTCGCGGCGCTGTCGCAGATCCTGGTCGCGGTGGCGATGATCGCCGGCTGGGCGTCGATCCCGCTGCTGGCCGCCTTCGGTGTGGTCAACGGGTGCCTCGGCGCGCTCGGCAACCCAAGCTCGCAGGCGATGACCCGGCTGACCATTCCGCCGCACTGCCTGGCGTCGGCCGTCGCGCTGCGGCGTACCGCTCAGAACGCGGCGCTGATCGTCGGCTTCGCCGCGGCCGGGCTGCTGGTCGCTGCGGTCGGACCGGGCTGGGCGATCGCGATCGACGGGCTGTCGTTCGCGGCCGCCTCCATCTGCTTCGCGCAGATGAAGGTGCCCGAGGTGCCCGTCGAGCGGACCGAGTCGATGCTCTCCGACCTGCGCGCCGGGCTCCGCGAGGTGCTGAGCCGGACCTGGCTGTGGGCGCTGATCGCGCAGGCGCTGGTCTACCACCTGTTCTACGGCGGCGCGCAGGGCGTGCTGGGCCCGATCGTGGTCGAGGACACCCTCGGCCGCGCGGCGTGGGGCTGGGCGATGGCGATGCTGATGGCCGGCTTCGTGGTTGGCGGGCTGCTGACCCTGCGCTGGCGCCCGCGTCACCCGCTCGCGATCGGCACCTGGCTGCTCGCGCTGACCGCCGCCTTCCCGTTCGCGATCGCGGTGAGCGACCAGCTCTGGGTGGTGCTGCTCGGCGCCTTCCTGCACGGCTTCGGCCTGGAGATCTTCAGCGTCGGCTGGGACCTGTCGATCCAGCAGCAGATCCCGGAGGACAAGCTGGCCCGGGTCTACGCCTTCGACCAGGTCGGCTCCTTCGTCGCCCGCCCGCTGGGACTGGCGCTGACCGGCCCGCTCGCCCAGCTGACCGGCCTGCGCACCTGGCTGCTCGTCGTCACCGCCGTGATCGTGGCCAGCGTGGTCGTCGCCGCCCTGCTCCCCGACGTACGCCGCCTCGAACGCGCCTAGGTCAGCGCTCGATGATCACGACTTCGCAGTTCTTGAGTGCGCCGCGGCGGCCGCGGGCCTGCAAGCCGCCGCCGACGGGCAGGGGCAACCAACTCTACGAAGTTGGCCGGTAAGTCCACCGAACGATGGTTGGGCCAGTCTGCGCCCGTTTCTGGAAGTGATCGCCACACAACTGGAGTGGCACACACGTAGTGGAGAGGGTGGGCGTTCGGTCCGGAACCGACGTAAGAAGTCTTGGAAAGGTTAAACCCGTCCCACGAAGGAGACGGGCGGTGTGTTTCAAGTGTGTCACCGCAACTTGCCACAGGCAAGTTTAGAAAACATCAGAAAGCCGCCATACCTATGGCGATAGAACGGCGATAGAACCTGTGACCGCTGCTGCGACCCGTGCTGGAACTACCACGGCGCCGGCTTCTGCAGGTTTCCGATGGTCGTCGGAAGTTGGGCTGCATAGTAGTCAGTGTCGACCAGTTGAGCCCACCAGTGCCCGCCGACTCCGTCGGCCGGGTCGCCGGCCAGTCCACCGGCCGGGTACCGCTTGGTGGGGTTGACGGTCCCGACAGGTACCCGCAATCGAGCCTGCTCTACGGGGAAGGCCAGGTCGCTGTCGTTGCTGATCACGACCGCAGCGTCGACGTTGTTCTGGAGTACGTCTAGGAGCAGGTGGGCGGCGACGTTGACGTCGCTGCCCTTCTCCTCACGGCGTGCCACCGACACCATGAAGGTCGCGTCAGGAACGTCCGCACCGATCCCGTCCTGGATCACCACTGGCCACGCCGGTCGGGTGAGGATCGGCTTAGCCCTCTTGTTTGCGACGGCAAGTGGGGCTGTGGCGACACGGCTGACGTAGGTGCCCAGCGAGATCTCGTCCGCAGTTCCCGAGGCCTTCAGCGCCCGTAGGTACACGTCCTGTTCGCGCGGTCCGGCTGCAGTCGGGTTGCTGGCGTCTGCCTTGATCCGGGCGGTGCAATAGACCACGCGGATCGAAGCAGGACTCCAGGGCGAGTGCGCTCCGATGACGTTGGCGCTGAGCGCGCGAAGGTCGAGCCATCGCCATCCGGCCGTGCTTCGCCCGCAGATGTGCCGGGCGCCGTAGTAGAGGTTGAAACCGTCGATGTAGACCCCCACCCGCATGCCGGCCAACCCTAGCGGCCGGTGCCGCCGGCTGGGTAAAGGTGCGTGCACGTCGTCGTAGCCACTCTCTCATCCGGTGGTCGGTCTCTGGGGACGGCTGGTCGGTCAGTCGGCCCGGCTGTATACCGATTAGGACGCGGTAGCCGCACGCTGCGATGGCATGAAATGTCGAGTGGGCGCCGGTTCCGCGGAACCGGCGCCCATTCGGTGTCGCTGCGAGCGGTCAGCGCTCGATGACGATGACTTCGCAGTTCTTGACGGTGTCGCGGCGGTCGCGGCTTCCCTTGTAGGTCACGACGTCCCGACCCGGGCCGCAGTTGATGATGTCGGCGTTGCCGTCGCGCTCGGTGGTGAAGGTGTCGTTCCCTTTGCCGCCGTAGGCCTTGTCCTTGCCGTTGCCGACGCCCAGGTGGTCGTTGCCGGGCCCGCCCTCGAGGTGGTCGGTGTCCTCAGGGCCGCCGAACTCCTGCTCCCAGTCCTGGAGCTCGTCGTTGCCGGGACCGCCGAACACCTGGTCACCGCCGTTCTCGCCGAGCAGGAGGTCATTGCCGTTCCCGCCGCGGACCACGTCCTTACCGCCCCGGGCTGCGATGAAGTCGTTGCCGGCGAAGCCGTTGATCGTGTCGGCCAGGGGAGTGCCGTTCAGGTTGTCGGCGCCGGGAGTGCCGTTGATGGTGTCGGCGTACGCCGAGGTGGTGACGAGTGCGACGGCTCCGAGGGTGACGCCGGTGGTGGTCAGGATCCGCTTGAACATGGTGCTTCCTCCGCTAGGTCTGCTGGGGCTGTTGGCCCGGTTACATGCTGTCGACGCGAAAACCGCAGGCAGGGTTGCATCGACAAGACCGAGGAGTTGCGCGGGCTGCTGGTGATACGCCGTGCAAGATCCCGGGCCGTGTGAGCGGGGCCGTCGTTGAAAGATCTTGCAAGTCTTGCACCCGTCTTGCAACGACCCTAGGGTGACCGCGATCACACTCTCCATCACCCCCGGGATGAACCGTGTCGATATCTCGCCGCACCTCACTGGCCACCATCACCGCCCTCCTCGCCGGCCTGCTGACCGTCGCCGGCCTCGCCGGCCCGGCCGGCGCCGACCACACACCGGAGCCAACCTCGGTCACCCTGGTCGGCAGCCTGCAGACCGAGCTCGGCTGCGCTGAGGACTGGGCGCCACCGTGTGCGGAGACCCGGCTCACCCAGCAGCCGGACGGCACCTGGGCCGGCACGTTCGCCGTACCGGCTGGCAGCCACGAGCTCAAGGTGGCGCTCAACGGCACTTGGGACGAGTCGTACGGCGCGGACGGCGGCAGCGCCAACATCCCGCTCGTGCTGAAGGCAGCCGCCGAGCTGACCTTCGGTTACGACCACGCCAGCCATCGGGTCTCGATCGCGCCCGCGGAGCTGCCGCCGGGCGAGGTCACACCCGCCGACGAGGCGCTGGCGACGACCAGCCTGCGCGAGCCGCTCACCAAGGAGCGGTTCTACTTCGTGATGGCCGACCGGTTCGCCAACGGCAACCCGGCGAACGACGAGGGCGGCCTCACCGGTGACCGGCTGGCGACCGGCCTCGACCCGACCGACAAGGGCTTCTACCACGGTGGCGACATCGCCGGGATCACCGAGAAGCTCGACTACATCGAGGACCTCGGCACCACCGCGATCTGGCTGACCCCGAGCTTCAAGAACCGCCCGGTCCAGGGTTCCGGGGCGGACGCGTCGGCCGGCTACCACGGCTACTGGGTCACCGATTTCACCACGATCGACCCGCACCTCGGCACCAACGCCGAGCTCAAGACCCTCGTCGACCGGGCCCACGACCGCGGCATCAAGGTCTTCTTCGACATCATCACCAACCACACCGCCGACGTGATCGACTATCAGGAGGGGCGGTACTCCTACGTCGACAAGGCGACCTCGCCGTACGTCGACGCCGACGGCACGCCGTTCGACGACCGGGAGTACGCCGGCACCGACGACTTCCCCCAGCTCGACAACGAGTCGTTCCCCTACACGCCGGTGTTCAAGAGCCCGGCCGACGAGACCGTGAAGGTGCCGGCCTGGCTCAACGACCCGACCAACTACCACAACCGCGGCGACTCGACCTTCGCCGGCGAGTCCTCGACGTACGGCGACTTCGTCGGCCTCGACGACCTGTTCACCGAGCAGCCCGACGTCGTGGACGGGATGACCGAGATCTACAAGCAGTGGGTCGACTTCGGCATCGACGGCTTCCGGATCGACACGGTCAAGCACGTGAACATGGAGTTCTGGCAGAAGTTCGCGCCCGCGATCCGCGACCACGCCGGCCAGGCCGGCAACGACGACTTCTTCGCGTTCGGCGAGGTCTTCGACTCCAGCCCGGCCGCGATGTCGGCGTTCAGCACCGAGGGCCGGCTCGACGCGACTCTCGACTTCGGGTTCCAGAACGCCGGCACCGCCTTCGCCAAGGGCACGGGCACGACCAAGATCCGTGACTTCTTTGCGGCCGACGACTACTACACCGACGCCGACTCCAACGCCTACGCGCTGCCGACCTTCCTCGGCAACCACGACATGGGCCGGATCGGCAACTTCCTCGACCAGGACGCCGACGGCGACGATCTGCTGGGCCGCGACCGGCTCGCGCACGCGCTGATGTACCTCACCCGCGGCCAGCCGGTCGTCTACTACGGCGACGAGCAGGGCTTCACCGGCGACGGCGGCGACAAGGATGCGCGGCAGGACATGTTCGCGAGCCGGGTGCCGTCGTACAACGACGACGACCTGATCGGCACCGACTCCACGACGGCTCAGCCCAACTACGACCAGGACCACCCGCTCTACCGCGAGATCGCCGCGCTCGCCGGGCTGCGCGAGGCGCACCCGGCCCTGGCCGACGGTGCCCAGCTGCATCGGTACGCGAGCAACAGCGCCGGCGTGTACGCCGTCAGCCGGATCCGGGCCGGCGACAACCGCGAGTACGTCGTGGCGCTCAACAACGCCGCGACGGCGAAGACGGTGACCATCGAGACGCTGACCGACCGCGAGTCGTTCCGGCAGATCTGGCCCGGCACCCGGTCGACGGTGCGGACCGACGCCGAGGGCCGGATGACGCTGACCGTGCCGCCGCTGTCCGCGGCGGTCTATCGCGCCGAGACCCCGCTCGACCGCCGCCAGCACGCCCCGGCGGTGATCTTCGAGACCCCAAGCGCCGGCGGGACCGTCGGCGGCCGGGCCGAGGTCGGCGTCGGGGTGCCGGACGGCGGCTTCAACCAGGTCACCCTGGCCTGGCGCCCGGTCGGGGCCACCGACTGGACCCGGCTCGGCACCGACGACAACGCGCCGTACCGGGTCTTCCACGACGTCCGGGGGCTGGCCAAGGGGACCATGCTGGAGTACCGAGCGGTCCTCCGCGACCACAGCGGCAACCACTCGGTGAGCTCGACGTACGCCGTCGTCGGCGACCCGAAGCCCAGCGAGCCTGGCGGCCCGGGTGGCCCGGTCACCCAGCCGGCCGAGGTGTCGGTGCCGGGGTCGACCAACTCCGAGCTCGGCTGCCCGGGCGACTGGCAGCCCGACTGTGACCAGGCCCAGCTGACGCTGGACCCCAACGACCTGGTCTGGAAGAAGACGGCCACCCTGCCCGCGGGCCAGTACGAGTACAAGGCCGCCATCGAGCGCAGCTGGGACGAGAACTACGGCGCCGGCGGCGTCCAGAACGGCCCGAACATCCCGCTGAACCTGCCCGCAGAGCAGAGTGTGAGCTTCTACTACGACCACGGCACCCATTGGGCGACCACCGACGCCGAGGGGCCGATCGTGACCGCGCCCGGGAGCTTCCAGAGCGAGCTGGGCTGCTCGGCCGACTGGGCGCCGGACTGTATGCGCTCGTGGCTGCAGGACCCGGACGGCGACGGCGTCTACCGGCTGGTGACCTCGGCGATCCCGGGCGGCTCCTACGCCGCCAAGGTCACCCACGGCCTGAGCTGGGAGGAGAACTACGGCGCGGGCGGGGCTCCCGATGGCGCGGACATTCCGTTCGACGTACAGGCCGGCGCCGAGGTCGTCTTCAGCTATGACCTGGCCAGCCACGTGCTGACCATCAGCACCCGCGCGGCCGGTGCCGCGCCGGACCTGACCAAGGCGAAGGCGCAGTGGCTCGGCCGCGGGCTGCTGGCCTGGGACGTCCCGGACGCCGACACCCGGCGCTACCGGCTCTACTCGGCGCCCGACGGCGGGCTCGAGGTCGACGCCGAGGCGATCGTGGGCGGTACTTCGGTCCCGTTGACCCACGACCCGGCCGGGTTGCCGGCGGCGGTGCTTGCCAAGTTCCCGCACTTGGCCGACTACGAGGCGTTCCGGCTCCGCAGCAGCGACCTCGGGCGGGTGCCCGAGCTGCTGAAGGGCCAGCTGGCGGTGGCGTCGTTCGCCCGGTCGGGCGCGCTGTTCGACGCGACCGGGGTGCAGATCCCCGGCGTGCTCGACGACGTGTACGCCGATGCGGCCGACCGCGACTTCGGGGTCACCTGGCGCGACGGCAAGCCGTCGCTCGCGCTGTGGGCGCCCACGGCGCAGGACGTCGACCTGGTGCTCTGGCGGGGTGCGACGCCGACCAAGGTGCCGATGCGGCGGCAGGCCGACGGCAGCTGGACGGTGACCGGCGAGCGGTCGTGGCGGGGCGCGACGTACGCCTTCGACGTGCTGGTCTGGGCGCCAGCCGCGGGCGAGGTGGTCCGGAACCGGGTCACCGATCCCTACTCGGTCGCGCTGACCACCAACTCCCAGCGGTCGGTGATCGCCGACCTGGCCGACAGGACGCTGGCACCGGCGGGGTGGTCGTCGCTGCGACCGCCGCGGGTGGCCAATCCCGAGGACCGAAGCGTCTATGAGCTTCATGTCCGCGACTTCTCGATCGGTGACCAGACGGTGCCCGCGGCGGATCGCGGCGGCTATCAGGCGTTCACGCACCGCGACAGCGCGGGCATGCGGCACCTGCGCCGGCTCGCTGACGCCGGCCTGAACACCGTGCACCTGCTGCCGGCGTTCGACATCGCGACGGTCGAGGAGCGGCGGTCGGCGCAGGCGACACCCGCCTGTGACCTGGCGTCGTACCCGGCCGACTCGACCGAGCAGCAGGCCTGCGTGGACGCGGTCCGCGGCCAGGACGGCTTCAACTGGGGCTACGACCCGCTCCACTACACGGCGCCGGAGGGCTCCTACGCGACCGATCCGGAGGGGACCCGCCGTACGGTCGAGTTCCGGCGGATGGTGCAGGGCCTGAACGGCGCCGGGCTGCAGGTGGTCATGGACGTGGTCTACAACCACACCGCTGCGTCGGGCCAGGACGCCAAGTCGGTCCTCGACAGGATCGTCCCCGGCTACTACCACCGGCTCTCGGCGACCGGCGCCCAGGAGACGTCGACGTGCTGCGCGAACACCGCGTCCGAGCACGCGATGATGGAGAAGCTGATGATCGACTCGGTGCTCACCTGGGCGCGTGAGTACAAGGTCAACGGCTTCCGGTTCGACCTGATGGGCCACCACTCGAAGCAGAACATGCTCAACCTGCGCGCGGCGCTGGACCGGCTCACGCTGCAGCGCGACGGCGTCGACGGCAAGGCGATCTACCTGTACGGCGAGGGCTGGAACTTCGGCGAGGTGGCCGATGACGCCCGGTTCGAGCAGGCCACCCAGCTCAACCTCGGCGGCACCGGCATCGGCTCGTTCACCGACCGGCAGCGCGACGCCGTCCGCGGCGGCGGGCCGTTCGACGAGAACCCGCGCATCCAGGGCTTCGGCTCGGGCCTCGCCACCGACCCGAACGGCGACCCGGTCAACGGCACGCCGGACGAGCAGGCGGCCCGGCTCCGGCACGCGACCGACCTGGTCAAGCTCGGCCTCGCCGGCAACCTGGCCGACTTCCGCTTCCGCGACTCGACGGGGGCGACGGTCGTCGGCAGCGAGGTCGACTACAACGGCCAGCCGGCCGGGTACGCCGACGACCCGAGCGAGACCGTCACCTACGTCGACGCGCACGACAACGAGACGCTCTTCGACGCGCTCGCCTACAAGCTCCCGCAGTCGACGTCGATGGCCGACCGGGTCCGGATGAACACGCTGTCGCTGTCCACGGTCGCGCTGTCGCAGGGCGTGGTGTTCTGGCACGCCGGCAGCGACCTGCTGCGCTCGAAGTCGCTGGACCGCAACTCCTACGACTCCGGCGACTGGTTCAACCGGGTGGACTGGTCCCGGCAGCAGCACACCTTCGGCTCCGGCCTGCCGCTCGCCGCCGACAACAGCGCCAAGTGGGACTTCATGCGGCCGCTGCTCGGCGACCCTTCGCTCAAGCCCGGACCAGCCGACATGGACGCCGCCCACGCCGGGGCCCAGGACCTGCTGCGGATCCGGCAGTCCATGCCGCTGTTCCGGCTCGGCTCACTGGCGGCGATCCAGGCCAAGGTGTCGTTCCTGGACGCCGGACCCGGGGTGATCGCGATGCTGATCGACGACACCGCGGGGCCGGACGCGGACGCCGACCGGGACGGCGTACTCGTCGTCTTCAACGCCAGCCCCGACGCGACGACGGTGAGTGGCGCCGGCGATGGCTGGGCGCTGCATCCCGTCCAGGCCGGCGGCTCGGACGAGGTGGTCAAGGGCTCCACCGTGGGCGACGGCCGCGTCACGGTGCCGGCGCGGACGACAGCGGTGTTCACCCGCTGACGCCGCCTTGTAACGCGGAGTTACGCGCAGTGGTATGGCGTAATTACGCGCTGGAAGTGTGCGTAACTCCGCGTTACAAGACCGGCTAAGCCCAGCGCTGGGAGGCCGGGGTGAAGTCGAGTTGGCGGTCGCCGGTGTAGATCTGCTTGGGCCGGGCGATCTTCTGCTCCTTGTCCTGGACCAGCTCCAGCCACTGGGCCAGCCAGCCGGGGGTGCGGCCGATCGCGAAGAGCACGGTGAACATCTCCGGCGGGAACTGGAACGCCTCGTAGATCAGGCCGGAGTAGAAGTCGACGTTGGGGTAGAGCTTGCGGCTGACGAAGTAGTCGTCCTCCAGCGCGATCTTCTCCAGCTCCTGGGCGATCTTCAGCAGCGGGTTGACGCCGGTCACCTCGAACACGTCGTCGCACGCCTTCTTGATGATCGTGGCGCGCGGGTCGTAGTTCTTGTAGACGCGGTGGCCGAAGCCCATCAGCCGCTCGTTGCCGGCCTTCACGCCTTCGATGAACGCGGGGATGTTCTCCATCGTGCCGATCCGGCGCAGCATCCGCAGCACCGCCTCGTTCGCGCCGCCGTGCAGCGGGCCGTAGAGGGCGCCGACGCCCGCGGAGACCGCGGAGTACGGGTCGACCTGCGAGGAGCCGACCGAGCGGACGGCGTTGGTCGAGCAGTTCTGCTCGTGATCGGCGTGCAGGATGAACAGCACGTCGAGCGCCTTGACCAGCCGCGGGTCCGCCTCGAACTTCTGCTCGCTCATCTTGAACAGCATCGACAGGAAGTTCGCGGTGTAGCCGAGCTCGTTGTCCGGATAGACGTACGGCTTGCCCTGCGCGTGCCGGAACGACCAGGCGCCCAGCGTCGGCATCTTCGCGATCATCCGCACGATCTGCATGTGGCGGTTGTCGGCGTCGCCGATGTTGCGGGCGTCGGGGTAGAACGTCGACAGCGCCCCGACCGAGGCCATCAGCATGCCCATCGGGTGCGCGTCGTACCGGAAGCCCTGCATGAACGTCTTGACGTTCTCGTGGACGAAGGTGTGGTACGTGATCTCGTGCACCCAGGCGTCGTACTCCTGCTTGGTCGGCAGTGCGCCATGGATCAGCAGGTAGGCGACCTCGAGGAAGCTCGACTTCTCGGCGAGCTGCTCGATCGGGTAGCCCCGGTACTCCAGGATCCCCTTCTCGCCGTCGATGAAGGTCACCGCGCTGCGACACGAGGCGGTGTTGACGAATCCCGGATCGTAAACAGCAAGGCCCGGTTCGTCCTCTCCGGCCTTGATCTTGCCCAGGTCGGCCGCCCTGATGGTGCCGTCGACGATGGGCACGTCGTACTCCTGGCCGGTGCGGTTGTCGCGGACGGTCAGGGACGCGGCCTCGTGGGCTGCGCCGGCGTCTGCGGTTGTGGCATCGGTGGCCGCTACGTCGGTCACGTCGGCTCCTCGTTCAGTCAGTGGGTTCCACCCCAAACTAGTCGGGCGTCCCAGCAGAACGGAACCCGGCCCATAAACGGTCCGTCGGTAAAGACGCAGCGCGTACCAGATGCACTCAAGATCGGGACCGAAGCTAGTTAGCGGAGCCATTCGTTCATCGGCTTCGTCGTCGAGGATGTAGAAGCTCTCGACCTCGCCCGGACTTGAGTGTCGCCCGTGTCCGGACCCCTCGGAACGATCGGAGCTGGGCTACGAGATTGACTACCTCGCACGGGCCGAGGAAGTCGTTGGCGATCAAGTCGCCGCCGCCATCCGCGCAGACATCCTGTCTAAAGTGCATGTTATCCTTCGTTTTATGAAGGTCCCGGCTCCAATTCTCCTCCCTCTCATGCGGTCGAGGGCGCAGGGAGACGTGCTGGCCTGGATCTTCCTGCACCCCGACGCCGAGCACAGCATCGCCGAGATCGCCAGGCGGGTCGGCGTTTCGGAGATCACTGCACTGCGTGAGGTGGATCGGCTGGCCGAGGCGGACCTGGTCACCGAGAGTCGTCAAGGTCGGTCGCGGCTGGTGCGCCCGAACGACCGCAACCCGGCCACGAGGCCGCTGACCGAGCTCCTGGCCGTGACGTTCGGCCCGATCCCAGTGCTCCGACAGGAGCTCGCCGCGATCGATGGCATCGACCTCGCCTATATCTACGGATCGTGGGCTGAGCGGTACGACGGCACGCCAGGAAGAACACCCGGTGACATCGACGTACTCGTCATCGGCGGCGCCGACGAGGACGACCTCGACCGGGCGGCGTCGCGTGCGGCCAAGCGAGTTGGGCGCGAGGTAAACATTCAGCGGGTGCGGCCGGAGCGCTGGCGCACCGACACCGATTCAGGGTTCCTCCAGACCGTCCGCAACAGACCCAAGGTCACCTTGATCGGAGAGGGCGCCAGTGCCTAGTGACGACGGAGACATCACCAAGCCCGGTCGTTGGCCCCAAGGCGCCGACGTCATCGAGGAGATGATCGCCGACGGGATTCTGGACCGCGGTGTCTTTGCCAACCCCGCCGACATCGAGGCCATGCTCGACGACGCCGAGACTCACCTCGACAGTGCATCGGCGCTTCGGGACTCCGACCCGCGCGCGGCCTACTCGGTGATGTACTCCGGCGCCCGCAAGGCGCTCAACGCCGCGTTGCTCAAACAAGGACTGCGCGTCAAGGGTGGCGAGGGTGGTCACAAGCACCTGTACGAGGCGGTGAGGGCGCAGTTGGGTACGACGGCGTCGCGGATCGTTGAGCCGGTCGATCGGATGCGTCGTAAGCGCAACCAGGCCGACTATGACGCTGGCAGCCTCATCGAGGCAGCCGACATTGACGAGGACCTGCCCAAGGCGCGCGTCATCGTCACCAAGGTGCGGACCTGGTCGCGGCGCCTCGGGCGGTTCTGAGCGGCGTCGTACCACCGTTTTGACCGGTACGACGCACCCCGCGTAATCTTGACCGTCGCGACTCCTGCCGCGCCGTACACGCATGTCGTGCGGTGCAGACCCGGACGAGATTGAGCCGGGCAGTGTTCGTCAGAAGCCGCCGCACCACCACTCGGCCGGGACCACCGGCGGAGTCCTACGAACGAGAAGGTAGATCAGCCGTGCGTACGTACAGCCCCAAGCCCGGTGATATTCAGCGCGAGTGGCACGTCATCGACGCCACCGACGTGGTCCTGGGCCGCCTCGCCGTCCAGACGGCCAACCTGCTGCGTGGCAAGCACAAGCCGACGTTCGCCCCCCACATGGACATGGGCGACTTCGTGATCATCGTGAACGCCGAGAAGGTTGCGCTGTCGGGCACCAAGAAGACCACCAAGATGGCTTACCGGCACTCGGGTTACCCGGGTGGCCTCAGCGCCACGCCGATCGGCGAGATCCTTGAGAAGGATGCCCGCAAGGCCGTCGAGAAGGCGGTCTGGGGAATGCTGCCGAAGAACAAGCTCGGCCGCCAGATCATCAAGAAGCTCAAGGTCTACTCCGGCCCTGACCACCCGCACGCGGCTCAGAAGGCCGTTCCGTTCGAGATCACCCAGATCTCCCAGTAACCGAGAGTCTGAGAGAGAAGCATCGTGGCTGACACCACCGAGACTGTGACCGAGACCGACGCGGCCGAGGAGACCTTCCAGGTCGACGAGTCGGGCGTCGCCTACAGCTCCGAGAGCGCGCCGTCCGCCGACGCGCCGCAGCGCCCCGCGACCATCGCACCGGCCGCCGCTACCGGCCGCCGCAAGGAGGCCGTGGCCCGGGTTCGCCTGATCCCCGGCACCGGCGAGTGGACCGTCAACGGTCGCCCGCTGGACTCCTACTTCCCCAACAAGCTGCACCAGCAGGTCGTCAACGAGCCGTTCGCGGCGCTCCAGCTGGAGGGCCGCTTCGACGTCATCGCCCGCATCTCCGGCGGCGGCATCACCGGCCAGGCCGGCGCGCTGCGCCTGGGCGTGGCTCGCTGCCTGAACGCGGTCGACACCGAGGCCAACCGCCCGTCGCTTAAGAAGGCCGGGCTGCTCACGCGCGACGCCCGTGTCATCGAGCGCAAGAAGGCCGGTCTCAAGAAGGCCCGCAAGGCGCCTCAGTTCTCGAAGCGTTAATCGCAGGCGGCCAACGCATGGCACGCCTGTTTGGCACGGACGGGGTCCGGGGCCTGGCCAACGGTCAACTGACCGCTGAGCTGGCCCTGGACCTTTCCGTTGCCGCGGCCCACATCCTGACCGAGCGTGGCGAGTTCGCCGGCTCGTCCGGCTCCGGGCGGCCGCTCGCGGTCGTGGGCCGCGACCCGCGGATCTCCGGCCAGTTCCTGGAGGCCGCGGTGGTGGCCGGGCTGGCGTCCGCAGGGGTCGACGTGCTCCTGCTGGGCGTGCTGCCCACGCCCGGCGTCGCCTACCTCACCGGGTCGCTGGGTGCCGACCTCGGCGTGATGCTGAGCGCGTCCCACAACCCGATGCCGGACAACGGCATCAAGTTCCTGGCCCGGGGCGGGGTCAAGCTCGACGACGCGATCGAGATCGCGATCGAGAAGCGGCTCCGCGAGGAGTGGCAGCGGCCCACCGGCGCCGAGGTCGGCCGGGTGTCGACGTACGACGCCGCGGTCGCCGACTACGCCGCCCACCTGGTCCGCACCACCACCAAGCCGCTCACGGGCATCCGGGTGGTCCTCGACTGTGCCGAGGGTGCGGCGTCCGACGCCGGCCCGAAGGCGCTGCAGGACGCCGGTGCCGACGTGACCGCGATCCACGCCCAGCCCGACGGCCTCAACATCAACGACGGCTGCGGCTCGACGCATCTGGAGAACCTTCAGGTCGCCGTACTCAAGGACCGCGCGGACGTCGGCTTCGCGCTCGACGGCGACGCCGACCGCTGCCTGGCCGTCGACCACGAGGGCAACGTCGTCGACGGCGACCAGATCCTGGCGATCCTCGGCATCGCGATGCGAGACAACGGCCGGCTCAAGTCCGACACCGTGGTCGCCACGGTGATGAGCAACCTCGGGTTCGTGCAGGCGATGAAGCGCGCGGGGATCGGCGTCCGCCAGACCAAGGTCGGCGACCGCTACGTGCTGGAGGCGATGAAGGCCTCCAGCTACTCGCTGGGCGGCGAGCAGTCCGGGCACGTGATCATGAGCGACTACGCGACCACCGGCGACGGCATCCTGACCGCGCTGCACGTCCTGGAGCGGATGGCCACGACCGGCTCGTCGCTGAAGGAGCTCGCCTCGGTGATGACCCGGCTGCCGCAGGTGCTGGTCAACGTCCCCGGCGTGGACAAGTCGCGCGCCGATGAGGACGCCGTACTCGCCGCGGCCGTGGCCGAGGCGGAGGCCGAGCTGGGTGACAGCGGCCGGGTGCTGCTGCGGCCGTCCGGCACCGAGCCGCTGGTGCGGGTGATGGTCGAGGCCGGCGACGCCGAGCAGGCGCAGGGGATCGCCGACCGCCTGGCCGCCGTGGTCAAGCAGCAGCTCGCTCTCTGACCCAGCTCGCGGAAATTCGGTCGCTCGCCGTCATCGGGGCGTGCCACGCTCGGCTGTCGTGAGCACCTTCGAGATCCGTGTGGTCGACCCCGCCGACGAGAGCCGGCTGAAGCCGTGGTGGGTGGCCGCCCACGAGACCAACACCGACCGCCCGTACGACGCGTACCCCGGCTGGGAGGTGACCCGGGCGCGGCTCACCGCGGACGACCCCGAGCACGACATCACCCTGCTCGCGGCGTACGACGGCGACGAGGTGGTCGGCACGGCCGAGCTGTGGTTCGGACTGAAGGACAACCTGCACCTCGCCGAGCTCGAGCTGCTGGTGCCGCCGCGGCACCGCCGTCGTGGGGCCGGCACCGCACTGCTCAACGACGTCGAGCGGCGGATCAAGGAAGCCGGCCGGACCCACCTGGTCACCGCCGCGCCCTCGCTGCCGGGCGCCGACAGCGACGGCACTCACTTCGCCGCCGCCCGCGGCTTCGCCAACGCCCACTTCGAGGAGCTCAAGAACCTCGACCTGACCCAGTACGGCGACGGGCTGGACGCGCTGGCGGCCGAGCAGGGCGACCTGGACGGCTACCGGATCGTGACGTTCGGTGTGTGGGCGCCCGACGAGCTGGTGGACGGGGTCTGTGGGCTGCTCAGCGACTTCATGGACGACGTTCCGCTCGGCGAGCTGGCCTTCGAGAGCAGCACCTGGACCCCGGAGCGGCTGCGCGCGGCCGAGCGGCGCCGGGAGGAGCGGGGCAAGGTGATCTTCTCCGCCGCCGCGATCGCGCCCGACGGTGCGGTCGCTGGCCTGAGCGACGTCGGCACCACGCCACCGGAGACCACGAAGGCCGAGATCGGGCTGACCATGGTCGGCCGGGAGCACCGCGGCCACGGCCTCGGGCTGGCGATGAAGCTGGCCACGCACCGCGAGCTGCGCGCGGCGTACCCCGAGTGCCAGCGGGTGGAGACCGGCAACGCCGGCGTCAACCAGCACATGAACGCGATCAACGAGCGGATGGGCTACCGGATCGTGGAGGACTTCCACGAGTACCAGAAGGTGCTCTGAGGGTAGGTGTGGCGGTGCGACCCGAGGTAGTATCGATCGTATGAAGCTGAGTGTGAGTATCCCGGACAAGGACGTCGAGTTCCTCGACCGGTACGTCGCCACCCATGGCGGAAGCCGGTCGGCGGTTGTGTCGCGTGCCGTGCGGCTGCTGAGAGACGACGACCTCGCGGACCAGTACGAAGAGGCGTGGGACGAGTGGTACGAATCCGGCCAGGCCGAGGTCTGGGATGCCGTCGTCGGTGACGGCATCGAGGATGACGGCACCGACTATGCGGCGGTGTACGCCGACCTCCTCGCCAAGCCGGACGACGAGCGTGCGGCGGGGTGAGGTCTGGTTGGCCGACCTGGAGCCTGCCCGCGGCTCCGAGGCCAACAAGATCCGGCCGGTCATCATCGTGATGAACGATCGGGGCGCACGTCGTGCTTCAGAGCTCAGGCGCGGTGTCGTGACTGTTGTACCGACGACGTCGAACGTCCGGCGCATCCTCAACTTCCAGGTCGAGCTGCCAGCAGGCGCGGGCGGTCTCCGTGAGGACTCAAAGGCTCAAGCCGAGCAGTTGCGCTCCTGCGACTTCAGCCGATTCGTCCGGCGGCTGGGCGAGCTGCCCGACGAGCTGATGAGTGAGCTGGACGATGCCCTCGCGCTGCACCTCGGACTGACTTGAATTTTCAGAGGAACTTCTCAGGCGGCACAGACTCCAGGATCTTGATTACCTGCTCGTCGAGCCACGAGGCAAGGTCACGCATATGTTCCCCTGGACTAGCCCCGCTTCTGACGGCATCTGCAAGCCTTGGTTTTGCCGCCTCTAGGTGTGGTCGCTTAATGCTAAATCGTGCGTCCGAGCCGGAATGCTCCAGGGCAAGTTGCTGCGTCGGAACTTGCTCCTTGATTAGATCGGTAGGCAGATATCGCTCAATGCCGACGAACGTCTCGTCTAGCTGAGGATTCGTCAAGGTCTCATCGGCGATCACGCATGTGGAGTGCGGATGGACCGCTAGGACGTTGTCATACTTTGCCTTTGACTTGTCCTCCCAGTCGCGCACGACAATCACAGGAGCTGAGTCGGGGCGGGAGGCAATCGCCTGCTTGTTGTACTTCAAGTACTGAAGAACGCCGTCTCCGCCCGCATCTGCTTCGAATACGTCTGATGGAGCAATCAGTCGCCACCGGATCCGTCGCTGAAGTTCACGGAGGGCTTCGCTCATGTATAGCGAATCGAAGATTCCTTCGACGATTACCAGGGGCTGATCAGCAAAGGCGAAAAGTGGGTGACGGAAGGTGGTGATTTCTCGACGGGTCGCTTCGGCTATCGCATCTCGCGCGATCGATCGAAAGAGTTGAGTTCCGGTGGCCCTGTCTTTGCTTGCGGTCCAGACATGCTCTGCGACCCGAGCGAATTCGTCCTGATGTGTTGTGACAATCACCTGCCGTCGTGAGTCGCCGGCGTACGAGGCTAGGTCTGTGGAGAAGCGCGCGCGTAGACCGGCATGAAGGAAGCTCTCGGGCTCCTCCATTGCCCAGATGCTCGCCTGCACCCAACCGAAGCCACTGGACCTGCGCGAGCGGTCGGCGAGGTCCAGGATATGCAGGAGCATGAATGACTGTGCGCCTGAACCTTCATAGTCCGGCGTCCTGGCGATGCCGGAATCGGAGATGGCGTTGATTCCAACCGTGAACACGAGTTCTGCGAAGTCAGCGGGAAGGCTGGCCGCGATGCTTGTCGATGGAAGACCGCGCTCAACGGCTTTGGCGGCTTCGCCGAACATGCGTCCCCCCATTCGTCCGAGCTCGGCCATTAGGTCAGGCACGTTGGATTCCTTGTATGCAGTCGTCGAACGCAGTCGACGTACGAGGTCCGCTCGGAGTGGTTGCAGTTCGTTCCTGATCAGATCGGCGGGGCGAGCATGGTTCGGGATGTACACAAACCGCACAGCGCGAATGTACGTGGCAAGGGATGCAACTTCCTCCGCCCCGGCCGGCTGGAGATTCTCGACGTCGTTCCCGAACGAGAATGCCTCGACTAGTGAGCTTTTGTCGACCCCGACGCTCCAGGTCCTCTTGATGTACACGACGTCACTGAGGTCGTAGTTCTTCTGAAAGTCGTCCTGCCCTCGAACACGAATGTGCGGTCCAAGCGACAACCCAACCGTAACGGACACGTTCTTCTTCTGCTTCGCAGGAGCGTAGCTGGTGTGGTCCGCGCCCAGGTCCAACGCGGCTCGATCCTCGTCGATATGGTTGTTGAAGAAGAGGTTTAGGGCGCGGAGGACGTTGGACTTTCCCGCGCTGTTGAGGCCGATGATCGGCACATAACTGTCGAGGCCGTCCAGGGTGACAGATCGGATCGACCGAAAGTTCTCAATCCTGACGAGCTTGATGATGTCCAACGTGCAGTCACCTCCCTCCGACGCGAACCATGTGGCCCGTCGCCACTTCTACCAGACTTCGGGCTAACGAGAGGGAGAACGAGACTGGCCGCGGTCCTTGCAGATGGATGATGGAGTCAGCCGATCAATTCAGTCGCGCACGGTGGGGGCCCGTCCCTAGGCTCGACACTTGTGACCGACTTCGAGATCCGCGTCGTGGACCCGGCCGACGAGGCGCACCTGAAGCAGTGGTGGGGCGTCCGCCGCGAGGCCAATGCCGACCGGCTGACGCACCTGCTGCCCGGGTGGGAGGCGACCCGGCGGCGCTACCAGGCGCCGACGCCCGAGTCCGACGCCGTCCTCCTCGGTGCCTACGCCGACGGCGAGGAGGCGATGCTCGGTGCCGGCCGCGTCATCCTGCACCGCAACGAGAACCCGCACCTGGTCAACGCCGACGTGCAGGTGCCGCCACAGCACCGCCGTCGTGGCATAGGGTCCGCGCTGCTCACCGAGGTCGAGCGCCGCGCGCGGGACGACGGCCGGACCCATGTCCTCAGCGCCGCGCACTGTCCGCCGGGCGAGGAGAGCGCGGGCGCGGTGTTCGCCGCGACGCGAGGCTTCGCGAAGGCCAACGTGGACCAGGTGAAGGTGCTCGACCTGCGAGAGTGCGGCCCACACCTGGACGCGCTGGCGGCCGAGCAGGGCGACCTGGACGGCTACCGGATCGAGACCTACGGTGAGGCCGCGCCTGAGCACCTGATCGACGGCGTGTGCGAGCTGCTCAGCGGGTTCTTCGGCGAGATTCCGCTCGGTGACCTGGTGCTGGAGGACAGTCTGTGGACGCCCGAGCGGCTGCGGGCCGCCGAGCAGTCCGCCCGCGACCAGGGCTCGCTGGACCTGACCGCCGTCGCGGTGGCGCCCGACGGCGCCGTCGCCGGCATGACCGACCTCACCATTCCGGTCGGCGAGGCCAAGGCCGTCATCGGCGTCACCGTGGTCGCCAAGGCGCACCGCGGTCACGGCCTCGGCCTGGCCCTGAAGCTCGCCACCCACCGCAAGCTGCGTACGGCGTACCCGGACTGCGAGTGCGTGGTGACCGGCAACGCCGCCGTCAACACCCACATGAACGCCGTCAACGAACGACTGGGCTACCGCGTCGTCGAGGACGCCTACGAACTGCAGAAGGAGCTGTGATGGAGATCGTCGAGGTCGACCCGTTCGACGACGAGGCCTTCGAGGCGTGGTACGCGACCCAGCGCGCCGCGGACGTGTTCGGGCGGGAGGAGACCGCGACGCCGTGGCACCTGGAGGAGGCGCGGGTGGCCGCCCGGACGCCGAACCGCGGCCGGTGGCACGGCCGGTACGCCGGTATCAAGGATGGCGTGGTGGTGGTGTCCGGCGAGGTCGAGACACCGCTGCTCGACAATCTCGACCAGGCAGAGCTCCAGGTCTACACCCACCCGGAGCACCGTCGGCAAGGCCATGGCAGCGCGATGCTCGGCCATCTCGAAGCGGTCGCCGCCGACCGCGGGCGCACGCTGTTCGGGGCCAACTCGGCCTGGCCGTACGACGCGCCGGTCGACGGCGTGGGCACGTCGGGCGGGGAGTTCCTCGCCGCGCGCGGCTACAAGTTCGGCCTGGGCGACGTGCAGCGGATGCTGCCGCTGCCGGTCGCCGACGCGCTGCTCGACGAGCTCGCGGCGGACGCAGCGTCGCACCACGCGGCGTACACGCTGACGTCGTGGGTCGGGCAGATACCGGACGAGCTCGCGCAGGGCTGGACCGAGCTGTCGGCATCGCTGATGACCGAGGCGCCGCTCGGCGAGATGGAGCGGGACGAGGAGATCCCCGACGTCGATCTCGCCCGCGAGCTCGAGGAGATCGCGCTCCAGCAGGGACGCACGAAGTACAACACCGTTGCGCAGGACGCGGACGGCGAGGTCGTCGCCTACACCGACATCGCGGTCTCGTCGCACGACACCGGCAACGCCTTCCAGTGGGGAACCCTGGTCCGGCGCGACCACCGGGGCCACCGGCTCGGGCTCGCGGTGAAGGTCGCGAACCTCAAGCTGCTGCAGAGCGAGCGCGACGACGTACGCCGCGTGATCACCTGGAACGCCGAGGTCAACGGGCACATGATCGGCGTCAACGAGCGCCTCGGGTTCCGGCCCACCGAGCGGTTCGGCGAGTTCCAGAAACGGATCTAGAGGTCGAGCTCGTAGTACAGCGACAGCGGGCCTTTGCCCTTGCCCTCGTGGCAGTCGAAGCCGAACTTCTCGTAGAGCGCGATCGCGGACTCGTCGGCGGTGGTCGTGGTCAGGTCCAGGTAGGTGGCGCCGCGCGCCTTCGCCTGGTCGATCACGAACTGCAGGAGCAGGGTGCCAAGGCCCTGGGCTCGGTCGGCGCGCCGGATGTAGAGCTCGGCGAGGTAGCCCTCGAGGCCGGCCGACCAGGTGCTGGTGCGCAGCCGGAGTACGCCGAAGCCGATCGCCGGCCGGCCGATCAGCGGCACGATCGCGGTGCCCTGCTCGACGAGGCTCGCCCAGTGCCCGGCTAGCCATTCCGGCGGTGGCGCCGGGTCGCCGTACTCGGTGTTGAAGTCCACCAGCAGAGCGGCGGCGCGGGCGAAGTCGTCCGGTGTCTCTGCCAGGTAGGTCTCCATCTCATGACCGTATCCCCCGAGCGGTCGCCCCAGGTCCTGGACAAAACCTCGCGACCCGGTGTTGCCTACTAGGTTGCGCCAGATAGGTTCGGGGCCGGGAACATTGACCCGCATTGACTTGACCCGCATTGACTCTGCCCGATCATCTAGGGGGAACCCGGTGAACCAGCTGACCAAGGGCGGCAACGCGCCGCTCACCACGACCAACCTGATCGTCACCGTCGACGTCGCCGCGGCGGCGGACCTGTCGGCGCTGCTGGTCACCGAGGCTGGCAAGGTCCGCACCGACGCCGACTTCATCTTCTACAACCAGCCGAACGGCCCGGGCGTGACCTGTGTGCCGCCGGCCGGTGGTCAGCCGTGGCAGATCAAGGTCGACCTGACCCAGGTGCCGGCCGACGTGCACGCGGTTCGCTTCGTGACCTCGCTGGACGACGGCAACGCGGTCTTCGGCTCGGTCGGGCAGCCGGTCGCCAAGGTTGCGGACGCCGGCGGGCAGCCGGTCGCCGAGTTCGCGATGACCGGGCTCAACCAGGAGAAGATCGTGGTTGCGCTGGAGTTCTACCGGCGCAACGCCGACTGGAAGGTCCGCGCCATCGGGCGCGGGTACGACGGCGGCCTGGCCGACCTGATCACCGACCACGGCGTCTCGGTCGACGACGACGCGGCCGCCTCGGCCCCGCCGGCCGCCGCAGCGCCGCCGCCGCCCCCGCCGCCGGCGATGCCCGCCCACGTCACGCCGCCCGCTCCGCCTCCGCCGCCGGCTCAGCCGCCCGCTCCTCCGGCTTACCAGGCGCCCCCGCCGCCCCCGCCGGCCGCACCCCCGGCCGCCCCGCCCCCGCCGCCGTCGTACCAGCAGCCGCCCGCTGCCGCGCAGCAGCCGCCGGCCGCGCCGAACTTCGGCCAGCCCGCAGCGCCGCCTCCGTCGCCGCAGGGTGGTGGCGAGGTCAGCCTCACCAAGGGCCGCCCGGTCTCGCTGAGCAAGGGCCAGAAGGTCCAGCTCACCAAGGACGGTGGCCAGGCGCTCACGATGGTGCAGATGGGCCTGGGCTGGGACCCGGTGAAGAAGGGCGGGATGTTCGGCTCCCGCGAGGTCGATGTCGACCTCGACGCGTCCGCGGTGCTGTTCGCGAGCGGCCAGCCGGTCGACATCGCGTTCTACAACAACCTGCGGACCCGTGACGGCTCGATCCAGCACATGGGTGACAACCTCACTGGCGCTGGCGAGGGTGACGACGAGGTGATCCAGGTCGACCTGAGCCGGGTGCCGGTCCATGTCGACGCCGTGTTCTTCGTCGTCACCAGCTACAAGGGCCACACCTTCGAGCAGATCCAGAACGCCTTCTGCCGGCTGGTCGACCACACCGACGGCGAGCTGGCACGCTACGCGCTCGCCGGCGGCATGCCGTTCACCGGGATGGTGATGGCCAAGGTCTTCCGTGAGGGCGGCATGTGGAAGATGCAGGCGATCGGTGACGGCATCCACGCCAAGGTGCCGTCGGAGGCGATCCCGGCGCTGGCCAAGTACTTGTGACCACTCAGCTCGTCGCGGGGCAGAACCTCGCCTGGTCCGGCGCCCGGGTGACGGCGTACGTCGAGCACCCGCGCGCGGACATCTCCGCGATGCTGCTCGGCCCGTCGTACCGGGTCCGCAGCAACGAGGACCTGGTGTTCTACAACGCTCCGTCGTACGACGGGGTCGGCTGGTTCGCCGGGCCGCCGCAGGCGATCGTGGTGGACCTGGCGCAGGTCCCGGCTTCGGTCGAGCGGGTGTTGTGCGTGGCCAGCCTGGACTCCGGCACCTTCGCCGGCGAGCCGCCGCGAGTGCTGCTGGCCGGCGCCGACGGGCAGCCGGTCGCATCGTTCGTGCCGTCGCCCAACGGTGACGAGACCGCGGTGGTGGCGTGCGAGATCTACCGCCGCGGCGAGGACTGGAAGGTGCGCGCGGTCGGGCAGGGCTTCGTCGGCGGCCTCAACCAGGCCGTGACCGAACACGGCATCGAGGTCGAGCAGCCGGCGGCCGCCGTCTCGCAGCCGGTCGCCAGCCATGCGACCCAGCCGGCCGCGGGCGACGCGACACCGCCGTCCGCCGGACCACCGGAGGACCTCGGCCGGCTGCTGGAGATCGGGGCGATGATCCTCGACGACGCGTCCCGGACCACCGCCTCCCTGCAGTCCACGATCGACTTCGCTCAGCGTCAGCTCGAAGGCGATCTCGAGCAGATCGTCGGTGACCCGTCGATGCGGGTCGGCCCGGCCGGGGACCAGGCTCGGGCCGGCGCCCAGGCCAAGCACGACGAGATGGTGCAGCAGGCCAGGGACCGGCACGCCGCCGACCTGAACCAGCTCAGCACCGAGCTCAAGGACTACGAGCGCAAGCTGCCGGCGCCGCTGACCGGCTGGGGCTCCGGGCAGTGGCGGGGCTGGTCGCCGGGGGAGATGGTGCTCGCGTTCCGGCTCGGCGACCTGTCGCTGCCCGACGCACCCAACTTCCGGCTACCGCTGATGCAGTACCTCCCGATGCGCCGCCCGGTGTGGGTGGAGACCGCCGACGGCGGTGACCAGGCCGCGACCCAGATCATGCACACGATCGCCGTCCGGATCCTGGCCGCGATGGCGCCGGCCAGGCCTCTGGTGACGGTGGTCGACATCGGCGGCCGGCGCGGCACGCTCGGGCTGCCCAGCGAGCTGCTCGCGCATCCGCCGGTCACCGACACCCCCGGCGCCACCCAGGCGCTCGCCGAGGTGGTCGAGCACATCGACCTGGTGTCGATGGCGGTCCAGGCCGGCAACCACGACGCGCTGGAGGAGCGGTACCGGCACGACCGGCTGGTGCTGATCGCCGACCACCCGACCGGCCTCGACGAGTCGGCGGTGCGCTCGCTGCACAGGATCGTGACCGACGGTCCGCCCACCGGCGTCCAGGTCGTGGTCACCGGCTCCCACTCCGAGGCACTCGGCGTACCCCTGCTGGAGCTGCTGCACCAGATGTTCCTGCGGATCCCGTCGGCTCCGGGCGGCGACCTGGTCGACGGGTACGGCGGCGTCGACTGGACGTTCGTACCCGACCTCGGCCCCAACCCGGCCCAGCTCGACGTGATCCAGGGCGCCCTGGTCGCGAACCGGAACCCGCAAGGAATTAACCCGTACGGCGCTGGGTAGGTTCGCGACCATGAATGGTCCCGCAAGCGACGATCGGCGTGCCCGCACCGGCACCATCGCCCTCGTGCTCGGCGCAATGTCCGCGCTGGCGCTGCTGGCGGCGGTGGCGACGGCCGCAGTCCTGGCGCTCGGTGAGGACGACGCCGTGGCCACCGATGGCAGCGAGCGGCCGCCGTCACCGAAGGTCCCCGACCCCGGGTTCCCGGGCGGGCAGACCATCTACGGCGACCGTATGCAGAACATCGCGATCGAGGTGCCGGCAGTGGACGTGGGCTGGACCCTGCTCGCGCCTGGGCAGGGCACCTACTTCGCCGGGAAGGACAACGACGGCGACGGGGTCGGCGACGGCGACACGGCGGTGACCGACGGGCAGGCCGCGATCTATCAGCTCAACTGGTGCGAACCCGAGGAGGAGTTCGAGCAGCCATACCTCGCCTCGATCGGCATTGAGTCGATGACGGACAACGAGGACGAGGACCTCCGGACCGCCAACGAGACTGTGGCCAAGGTGTGGGCCGACGAGGCGGCGTACCAGGACGACGGCGTCCACACCAACAAGCACTCCGACATCGCCACGGAGTCGTTCGAGCTGGACGACGGCACGGAGGCGTTTGTCAGCCGGTCGGTGATCACGGTGGCGTCGGCGGACCGCAAGAAGTGCGACGCGCCGCAACATGAGGTCAGCGTGCTCACCCTCGATGCGGGCGAGCACCTGGTCTCGGTGGTGCTGTCTCGCGACCTCGGCCTCGACGGCTCCCTGTCCCACGACCAGGCCGTCGAGCTCCTCCGCGCCGTACATGTGTTGAAGTAGGGCACCCGCCCGCCGCCCAACAGGAATGATCCCGTACGGCGCGGGGTAGGTTCGCGGCCATGAACGGTCCCGCAAGCGACGATCGGCGCGCACGCACCGGCACCATCGCCCTCGTGCTCGGCGCGTTGTCCACCTTGGCGCTGCTAGCTGCCGTGGCGACGGCCGCGGTCCTGGCGCTCGGCGACGACGCGGCCGCCACCGACGGCAGCGAGCGACCGCCGAAGCCCAGCGTGCCGAAGGCCGAGTTCGAGGGTGGTCAGCCGATCTACGGCGACCGGCTGCAGAACGTGCAGTTCGAGGTGCCCGCGGTCGACACCGGCTGGACCCTCAGCTCACCCGACTACGAGGTCGGCTTCGAAGGCGGTCCGGAGACTGATCGAGCCAGTGTCCGCGGGCAGGTGGCCTTCTACAGGACCGGCTGGTGCACCGACGAAGAGGGCGTCGAGCAGCATGCCGGCTTCGTGGGCTTCGAGCGAGCCGAGAAGTCCGACGACCCCGAGGCGGTCAGCAAGGAGATCGCTGATCACTGGGTGAACATCACGTCCTACCGCGACGACGACAAGACCCATCACGAGTACACCGACGTCACCACCGACGAGATCGAGCTCGGAGATGGTGAGTCCGCCTACCTGAGCAGGTCGGTGATCACCATCGCCGAGGCGGACCAGGAGAAGTGCTCGTCGCCCGAGCTGGAGATCGACGTACTCAGCCTGGACGCCGGCGACCATGTCGCGACTGTGGTGCTGGCGCGCGACAAGGGAACCAGCGAGGCGATGTCGGACGAGGCGGTCGACGACGTTCTGGCCACCGTGCGCAAGGCGGCGTGAGCGGCTCTGCCGTCGGTCTCAGCTCGACACGTGGCCGCGGCGCACCCAGCGGCCGACAAACTCCTCCGGAATGCCCGCGCAAGACTGGAGGCATAGCCACGTTCCGCGATCCGTCTCGCACTTCCACTTGCTGCGGACGACATTGCTCCGGTACTTACGGGCGACAACGGCTGAGCCGGCGCTCGGTAGCCGATACACAGGAATCCTCGGCAGTTCGACGGTGAACTCCTTGGCGTATATCTCGCACTCGAGCGGGCTTTGCTTGTGGGCAACGGCTGTTGGCAGCGATGCCACGAGCGGCAGCGTTGCGCCCATCAGCGCTGATGCGGCCATCAGAGAAGCAGAACGATTACGCATGACGTCCCCCGTATGTGTGTTTTCGACCTCTTCTGAGCAGTGACTTTACAGTTTGCGCAGCCGCACGTACCGGACCGAGTGGTCCTTGTCCTTGCGCAGCACGAGCGTGGCGCGGGAGCGGGTGGGCAGCACGTTCTGGGTCAGGTTGAGGCCGTTGATGGTGTCCCAGATCCGCTCCGCCTCGGCCACGGCCTCGTCGGCGGTGAGTGCGGCGTAGCGGGCGAAGTACGACGCGGGGTCCTGGAACGCGGTCTCCCGCAGGCGCAGGAACCGCTCGACGTACCAGCGCCGGATGTCGGTGGTCGCCGCGTCGACGTACACCGTGAAGTCGAAGAAGTCGCTGACCGCCAGGCCGGTCCGGCCGTCGGCGCGCACCTGGGCGGGCTGAAGCACGTTGAGGCCCTCGACGATGACGATGTCGGGGGTGCGGATCACGACCTTCTCGTCGGGGAGCACGTCGTAGGTCAGGTGCGAGTACGTCGGCGCCTCGACGTCGTCGCGACCGGACTTGATGTCGACCACGAACCGCAGCAGCGCCTTGCGGTCGTAGGACTCCGGGAAGCCCTTGCGGGTGAGGATGCCGCGCTCGGCGAGCGTCGCGTTGGGGAGCAGGAAGCCGTCGGTGGTGACCAGCGCGACGCTCGGGTGCTCGGGCCAGTGGGCGAGCAGCTGCTGGAGCACGCGGGCGGTGGTCGACTTGCCGACCGCGACCGAGCCGGCCAGGCCGATCACGAACGGCGTGCGCGGCTGCGGCTTGCGGAGGAAGTCCTCCTGGTTGCGGTGCAGGCGGCCGGCCGCCTCGACGTACAGGCTGAGCAGGCGGGACAGCGGGAGGTAGACCTGTTCGATCTCGTCCATGTCGAGCTCGTCGCCGAGGCCGCGCAGCTTGCTGATCTCCTCAGCGGTCAGCGGCGACTTCCGGGTCTCGGCGAGGTCGGCCCATGCGGCGCGGTCGAGCTCGACGTAGGGAGTCGACTCACTCGGGCGCTCACTCGGGCGCTCGCCGGGGGCGACGTCGGTCCCGACGCGGCCGTTCGAGGACATGCGGGGCATTCTTGCAGGCTGCCCCGGGGTACCGACGGCCGCACCTGGGGTGCTCCACTTCGCCGGCCGGGCCTGGCTAGAGTCTCGGCCATGACGCTGATCCCGAATGACGGCTCGGACGAGACCCAGAAGTTCCAGCCCGCCGAGCCCATGCTGTTCAACATCGGCGACATCGCGGTCAGCCAGAACTACGTCACGGTCCCGCAGGGACAGTTCCCGATCAGGGGCACCAGCTGGACGATCCAGGACAACACTCAGGTCACCGAGGGGATCTCGACGGTGGGCATGGTGCTCGCGATCGTCGGCTTCTTCCTCGTGTGCGTGCTGAGCCTGTTGTTCCTGCTGATGAAGGAGAAGAAGGTGTCCGGGTCCGTGACCGTGACGGTGACCGGACACGGCCTCTTCCACACCGTCCAGCTGCCTCCGCAGTCGGGCGGCTGGGCCAACCAGATGGTCGCGCAGGCACGCTCCTTGGCGGCCGCCTGACCGCGCGTCGCCGGGCCGCCTAGACTCGGGCGCCATGTGCGGAATCGTGGGATACGTCGGCGAGAAGCGGGCGCAGGGCGTCGTGGTCGAAGGGCTGCGGCGGCTGGAGTACCGCGGTTACGACTCCGCCGGGATCGCACTCGTGCACGACGGCCGGCTTGCGGTCGACAAGCGGGCCGGCAAGCTGGCGAACCTTGAGAAGGCGATCGCGGACGACGAGCTGCCGCCCGCCAGCGTCGGCATCGGGCACACCCGGTGGGCGACCCACGGCCCGCCGACCGACCGCAACGCGCACCCGCACCCGGGCCGCGAGGGCCGGGTGGCCGTCGTACACAACGGGATCATCGAGAACTTCGCCGAGCTGCGCGAGGTCCTGGAGGACGAGGGCCACGAGCTGATCTCGGAGACCGACACCGAGGTGGCCGCCCACCTGCTGGAGCGTGAGGTGAGCGCCGGCGTCGACCTCACGACGGCGATGCAGCGGGTCTGCCGGGAGCTGGAGGGCGCGTTCACGCTGGTCGCGGTCGACGCGGCGGACCCGTCACGGGTGGTCGCTGCCCGCCGCAACTCCCCGCTCGTGGTCGGGATCGGCGAGGGCGAGAACTTTCTCGGCTCCGACGTGGCGGCGTTCATCGAGCACACTCGGGAGGCGCTGGAGCTCGGCCAGGACCAGGTCGTCACGATCACCCGTGACGGGGTCTCGGTCACCGGCTTCGACGGTACGCCGGCCGAGGGGCGGCGCTACCACGTCGACTGGGACCTGTCGGCCGCCGAGAAGGACGGCCACGACTGGTTCATGCGCAAGGAGATCTACGAGCAGCCGCGTGCGGTCGCGGACTCGCTGCTGGGGCGGCGTACTCCCACAGGGGCGCTGCACCTGGACGAGGTGCGGATCTCCGACGAGGAGCTGCGCGAGGTCGACAAGATCATCATCGTGGCCTGCGGTACGTCGTTCTACGCGGGCATGGTCGCGAAGTACGCCATCGAGCACTGGACCCGGACGCCGGTGGAGGTGGAGCTGGCCTCGGAGTTCCGCTACCGCGACCCGATCCTCAACCACTCCACGCTGATCGTCGCGATCTCGCAGTCGGGGGAGACCGCCGACACCCTGCAGGCGATCCGGCACGCCCGCACCCAGCGGTCGAAGGTGCTGGCGATCTGCAACACCAACGGCTCCACGATCCCGCGCGAGTCGGACGCGGTCATCTACACCCACGCCGGGCCGGAGATCGGGGTGGCGTCGACCAAGGGCTTCCTGACCCAGCTGGTCGCGTGCTACCTGCTCGCGCTCTATCTCGCGCAGGTCAAGGGCACCCGGTACGGCGACGAGATCACCGAGATCATGGACCAGCTCGAGGCGATGCCGGCCCATATCCAGACGGTGCTGGACAACGACTCGGCTGTTTATGAGCTGGCGCGCTCCCATGTGGACACCCGGTCGGTGCTGTTCCTCGGCCGGCACGCCGGCTACCCGGTGGCGCTCGAAGGCGCGCTGAAGCTCAAGGAGCTGGCGTACCTGCACGCCGAGGGGTTCGCGGCCGGCGAGCTCAAGCACGGCCCGATCGCGCTGGTCGAGGAAGGACTGCCGGTGCTGTGCGTCGTACCTCCGCGCGGACGCGACCAGCTGCACGACAAGATGGTCAGCGGCATCCAGGAGGTGCGGGCGCGCGGCGCGCGGACGCTGTGCATCGCCGAGGAGGGCGACACCGCGATCCTGCGGTACGCCGACGAGCTGATCCCGCTGCCGAAGGTGCCGGTGCTGCTGCAGCCGCTGGTCGCGGTGGTGCCGCTGCAGCTGTTCGCGTGCGAGCTGGCGACCGCACTCGGGCACGACGTCGACCAGCCGCGCAACTTGGCCAAGTCCGTCACGGTGGAGTGACCGGGCGATGGCGATCGTGGGCGTGGGCATTGACGTGGTCGACATTGAGCGGTTCGGTGAGTCGCTGACCCGTACCCCCGGCCTGCGGGACAAGCTGTTCACGCCCGCCGAGGCATCGCGGCCGCTGGCGTCGCTGGCGGCGCGGTTCGCTGCGAAGGAGGCGGTGGCCAAGGCGCTGCACGCCCCCGGCGGCCTGGCCTGGCACGACGCCGAGGTGGTCTCGGAGTCCTCCGGCCGCCCGATCCTGGAGATCCGCGGCACCGTCCTCGCCCGAGCGCACGAGCTCGGCGTCGATTCGGTCCACCTCTCCCTCTCCCACGACGCCGGCATCGCCTCCGCCGTCGTGATCCTCGAGTCGGCGCAAACGCACGCCGTTTGAGCGCCGAGTCAGCGGTGTATACGTGCGCGTCTGCGCCGACTCGGCGATGTATGCGTGCATGTCTACGCCGAGTCGGCGGTGTATGCAGAATGGGGGCGTGAGACGGGCACACACGGTGGAGCAGGTGCGGGCGGCCGAGGCGGAGCTGATGAGCCGGCTGCCGGACGGGGCGTTGATGCAGCGGGCGGCGGCGGGGCTGGCGTACGCCGTACTCGACCTCCTGGGTTCGGCGTACGGGCGGCGGGTGCGGCTGCTGGTCGGCTCGGGTGACAACGGCGGCGACGCGCTGTACGCCGGGGCGCTGCTGGCGCGGCGCGGCTGCGCGGTGGAGGCGGTGCTGCTGTCCGACCGGGTCCACGAGGCCGGCCTCGCCGCACTCCGGGCAGCCGGCGGCCGGACCGTTGAAGCGACGGAACCGGCGAAGGGCCTTGACGTGGTGGTGGACGGGATCGTCGGCATCGGCGGGCGGCCGGGGCTGCGGGACAACGCAGTGGCGGCCCTCCAGGCGGTCGCGGGAGTGCCGATCGTGGCGGTCGACGTGCCGAGCGGCATGGACGTCGACACCGGGCGGCTCGACGGACCGCACGTGCGGGCGGATGTGACCGTCACCTTCGGCACCCACAAGGTCGCCCACCTCGTCGACCCAGCGGCGGAGGCGTGCGGCGCCGTACATCTCGTCGACATCGGCCTCGAGCTTCCGGACGCCGACGTCGAGTCGCTGCAGGCGGCCGACGTCGCGGCGCTGGTGCCGCAGCCGGCCGCGAACGCCCACAAGTACACCCGCGGCGTCGTCGGCGTCCGGGCCGGCTCGGCCGCCTATCCGGGTGCGGCGGTGCTGTGCGTGGCGGGCGCGGTGAGCGGGCTGGCCGGAATGGTGCGGTACGTCGGCCGCGCGGCCCGCGAGGTGCTCGCGGTCCACCCCGAGGTCGTGGTCGGCACCGGTCAGGTGCAGGCGTGGGTGGTCGGCTCGGGCGGCGGCGCGGCCGCCGACCTGGCGCTGGCCGAGGCCCTCGCCGAAGGGCTCCCGGTCGTGGTCGACGCCGACGCACTCAGCCACGTCAACAAGCGCCTCGGCCCGTCCGCGATCCTCACCCCGCATGCCGGTGAGCTAGCCCGGATCATGGGCGTGGACAGGGCCAAGGTCGAGGCCGAGCAGCTGGCCCATGCGCGGGAGGCGGCCCGGCGCTTCGACTCGGTCGTGCTCTTGAAGGGCAGGCGTACCTTGGCGGCCCATCCGGATGGACGGGTCCGCATCTCGGCCACGGGCGTGCCGTGGCTGGCGACCGCCGGCGCGGGCGACGTGCTCGCGGGCCTGGTCGGCTCGCTGCTGGCGGGCGGCCTGAGCCCGTACGACGCCGCCTCGGCCGGCGCGTGGCTGCACGGCGCGGCCGCCACCCTCGCCTCCCGCGGCGGACCGATCACCGCGGGTGCCGTTGCCGCCGCAATCCCGGAAGCGGTGCGAGACTTGCGCCAATGATTTCGTCCGTGAACAGGGCAGAGATCGTCGTCGACGTGGCGGCGATCCGACACAACGTCCGCCGCCTGCGCGCGGCTGTCGGCGGCGCGCGGATGATGACCGTGGTGAAGTCGGATGGCTACGGCCACGGACTCGGCCCGGTTGCGCGGGCGGCGC
Organism: Nocardioides speluncae; assembly: GCF_003121585.1. Lineage (GTDB taxonomy): Bacteria > Actinomycetota > Actinomycetes > Propionibacteriales > Nocardioidaceae > Nocardioides > Nocardioides speluncae. The sequence continues at coordinate 76,519 of NZ_QEOO01000026.1, read as the reverse complement.
GTGCCGGCGGCGCGGACTGGCTCGGGGTTGCGACCATCGACGAGGCGCTGGCGCTGCGTGCCACCGGTGACGCCGGCCCCGTGCTGTGCTGGCTCGGCGTTCCCGGTGAGGAGTACGCCGCCGCGATCGAGCGCGACATCGACGTCACGGCGTACTCGCTGGACGAGCTGGCCGAGGTCACCAAGGGCGCTCGCGCCGCCGGCCGCCAGGCGCGGCTCCAGTTGAAGGTCGACACCGGCCTGTCCCGCGGGGGTGCGATGCAAGCCGACTGGACCGAGCTGGTCAGGGCCGCGCGTGCCGCCGAGCAGGATGGCGACGTCGCGGTGACCGGGATCTGGTCGCACTTCGCGTGCAGCGACGAGCCCGCCCACCCCGCCAACGACGCCCAGGAGGCCGCCTTCCGCAGCGCGCTCGAGATCGCGCACACCGCCGGCCTGCGCCCGAGCGTCCGGCACCTTTCGAACTCGGCCGCGGCGCTGCTCCGCCCGAGCGCGCGGTTCGACCTGGTGCGGTGCGGGATCGCGAGCTACGGACTCGATCCTGCGCCGGGCCACACCCCGGCCGTGCTGCCAGGACTGGGACTGATCCCGGCGATGACGGTCCGGGCGGCGCTGGCGATGGTCAAGCGGCTGCCGGCAGGGGGCTCGGTCTCGTACGGCCACACCTGGACCGCCGACCGGCCGACCACTCTCGGACTCGTGCCCGCCGGGTACGGCGACGGGATCCTGCGCCATGCCAGTGGCCGGGCCGAGGTCTGGGTGGACGGCCGGCGGCGGCCGATCCGGGGGCGGGTTTGCATGGACCAGTTCGTGGTCGATCTGGACAGCGACCTTCCCGCGGCCGGGAGTCGCGTCGTACTGTTCGGGGCTGGTGCCGATGGGGAGCCGACCGCGCAGGACTGGGCGGAGGCATGCGGCACCATCAGCTACGAGATCGTGACCAGGGTCGGCGGCCGCATGCGCCGGATCCACGTCGACAGTGAGGCTGAGGAGCACAGGGCATGAGGATGCGGCGCAGGATCGCAGGTCTGGCGGCCGGTGCGGCCGGGCTGGCGGCTGCCGGTACGGCGGTCGGCATCGCCCGCCAGCAGCGGGTGATCGCCCGCCGCGGCGCCGGTGACGCGACCCCGCTCGGCTCGCTGCGCTCCGCACCGATCACCGTCGTCGCCGACGACGGCGTACCCCTGCACGTCGAGGTCGACGAGGTCGAGCGCGCCGGCGGAACAGGCGGCAAGCGCGGCAAGGGCCGTAACCAGCAGCCGACGCTGGTGTTCGTGCACGGCTTCGCGCTCACCCTCGACTGCTGGCACTTCCAGCGGGCAGGCTTCCGCGGGCTGCTGCGTACCGTCTACTACGACCAGCGTTCCCACGGTCGCTCCGGTCGCTCCGAGCGCGAGAACGCCACCATCGACCAGCTCGGCCGGGACCTGCTCCAGGTGCTGGACCAGGTGGTGCCGGACGGGCCGGTGGTGCTGGTCGGCCACTCGATGGGCGGGATGACGATCCTGGCGCTGGCCGACGAGCACCCGGAGCTGTTCGGCGACCGGATCACCGGCGTGGCACTGATCGCGACCACCGCCGGGGCGCTGCAGCCGCACAAGATGGTGGTGCCGTTCATCCCCGACGTGGTCGGCAGTGAGCTGGCGGTTCGTGGGATCAGCCTGCTGTCGCGGGTCAGCCGCACCGTTGACGGCGTACGCCGCGTCGGCAAGCCGCTGTCGACGGTGCTCACCGACCGCTACGCCTTCGGCAGCAAGGTCCCGGCGACCTATGTGGACTTCACCGACCAGCTCCTCGGTACGACGCCGTTCGAGGTGGTGGCCGAGTTCTTCCCGAGCTTCGGCGAGCTCGACAAGTTCGCCGTACTCCGCGCCTTCGACGGGCTCCCGACTATCGTCCTCTGCGGCACCCGCGACAAGGTCACCCCGATCAGCCACAGCCGCACGCTCGCCGACGAGCTGCCGCACGCGCACTTCGAGGAGGTCGAGGGCGCCGGTCACATGGTGATCATGGAGCGGCACGAGCGGGTCAACGCCACCCTCGACCAGCTGATCGCATCCGCCTCGCCGGCGCAGCCCGGGGTGACCGGCGGACTGTGAGGCTCGATCAAGTGGTCACTCCCGTGAGTCGTGTGGGTGCCGAGGCCGCGGCCGAGGTGCACGCGGTGGTGTCCGCTGCCTTCGCCGCCCGCCCGGTCCTCGACCCGCCCGCGGATGCGCTGTCGGAGACCCCCGAGTCGATTGCGCGGGCGCTCTCGCGGCACGGCGGGCTGCTCGCCACCGTCGCCGGCAAGCCCGCCGGTGCGCTGCTGTTCGCACCGTCGGACGGCGTGGTGTTTCTGCGCCGCTTCGGCGTCGCGCCCGAAGCGCAGGGCGCGGGCGTGGCCGGCGCGCTGGTCGGCGCCGCCCTGGAGGAGGCGGCCAAGGGCGGCTTCTCCGGAGTGGTGGTGCTGGCCCGGGAGGAGCTGCCGGACACGATCGCGTTCTGGCGGCGGCACGGCTTCGCCGAGATCCGCCGGCACGCGCCGTACGTCGAGCTGGCGCGGTGGCTGCCGCGGGCCTACCCGGCGCCGGACGCCGACACGATGCGGGGCCTGGGCTCACAGCTGGCCGGGATACTGCGCGCCGGCGACCTGGTGACCCTCACCGGTCAGCTCGGCGCCGGGAAGACGACGTTCACCCAGGGCCTGGGCGCCGGGCTCGGGGTCCGTGGCGACGTCACCTCGCCGACCTTCGTGATCGCCCGCGTGCACCCGTCCCTGGCCGACGGCCCGGCGCTGGTGCACGTCGACGCCTATCGGCTCGGCGGCATCGACGAGCTCGACGATCTCGACCTGGACACCTCTCTGGACGAGGCGGTCACCGTCGTCGAGTGGGGCGAGGGTGTCGCCGAGGGCCTGTCCGAGGACCGGCTGGAGGTCCGGATCGTGCGCGCGACCGGCAGCGACGCGGTCGACGAGGACCCGCGCCAGGTCGTCGTACTCCCCGTGGGTCCGCGCTGGCGCGGGGTCACCCTGATCTAGGCTCGGGGCCGTGCTGCTTGCGTTCGATACGGCGACCCCGCTGGTGACAGTCGCTCTGTGCGACGACGACGGCACGGTCGTCGCCGAGGCGATCTCGGAGCGGCCGATGAAGCACGGCGAGCAGCTGGCGCCGCTGATCGCCGCCGTCCTCGACGATGCGGGGCTGGTCCGCCAGGACCTCACCGCGATCGCGGTCGGCGTCGGCCCTGGGCCGTTCACCGGGCTGCGGGTCGGGCTGGTGACCGCACGCACGCTCGGCTTCGTCCTCGAGATCCCGGTGTACGGCGTGTGCACGCTCGACGTGCTCGCCATCGAGGCCGTCGACACCGGCACCGTCTCCGGGCCGTTCCTGGTCGCGACCGACGCTCGCCGCAAGGAGGTCTACTGGGCGGCGTACTCCGCGGACGGCGAGCGCCTCGACGGGCCGCACGTCGCCCGCCCTGCCGACGTGGTCACCGAGCGCCCGGTCGTGGGCGAGGGCTCGACGCTCTACCCGGACGACTTCCTCGTGAGCGCGTCACCACACCGGCCGTCGGCCGGCTGGCTGGCGCGCGTCGTACACGGAGAGCGGGCGGAGCTGCTCGACCCGGAGCCGCTCTACCTGCGCCGCCCCGACGCAGCGCTGCCCGGCCAGCCGAAGCGGGTGTCGTGATCCGCACCGCGACCCCGGCCGACCTGCCCGCACTCGCCGCGCTCGAGGCCGAGCTGTTCGGCGCGGACGCATGGACCGCCGACGGGCTGACCGAAGTCCTCGCGGGCGCCGGCCGCCAGGCGTGGGTGGAGGCCGACGACGACACTTCGGTCAGCGGTTACGCGGTGACCGGGCCGTCCGGCGACGTGGTCGAGCTGCTCCGGATCGGGGTGGCGCCCGCTGCTCAGCGGCAGGCGGTCGCGACCGGGCTGATGCGGGAGGTGATCGCCGCCGCGGCCGCGGCCGGGGCCGACCGGATCCTGATCGAGGTGAGCGCCGACAACACCGGCGCGCTGGCGTTCTACGACGACCAGGGCTTCACCGAGATCCATCGGCGGCCGCGCTACTACCGCGACGGTTCGGATGCGATCGTCATGCAGCTGGGAGAGTGACCTGATGAGCGACGGACCCCTGGTGCTTGGCATCGAGACCTCCTGCGACGAGACCGGCGTCGGCATCGTCCGCGGCCAGACCCTGCTCGCCGACGCGGTCGCGTCCAGCGTGGACGAGCACGCCCGCTTCGGTGGCGTCGTACCCGAGGTCGCGTCCCGCGCCCACCTGGAGGCGATGGTCCCGACCATCGAGCGGGCCTGCGAGACCGCCGGCATCAAGCTGTACGACGTGGACGCGGTCGCGGTCACCAGCGGCCCGGGACTGGCCGGCGCGCTGCTGGTCGGCGTCGCCGCAGCGAAGGCGCTCGCGATCGGGCTCGGCAAGCCGATCTACGGCGTCAACCACCTGGCCGCCCACGTCGCCGTCGACCAGCTCGAGCATGGCCCGCTGCCCGAGCCGTGTCTGGCGATGCTGGTCAGCGGCGGCCACTCCTCGCTGCTCAAGGTCGCCGATGTCACGCTCGGCGTCGACCCGATGGGCGCGACCATCGACGACGCGGCGGGGGAGGCCTTCGACAAGGTGGCCCGGCTGCTCGGCCTGCCGTTCCCCGGCGGGCCGCACATCGACCGCCAGGCCGCCTCGGGGTCGTCGGTGGCGATCGACTTCCCGCGCGGGCTCACCTCGCGCCGCGACCTGGAGCGGCACCGCTTCGACTTCTCCTTCTCCGGCCTGAAGACCGCCGTCGCGCGCTGGGTCGAGGCGCGCGAGGCATCGGGCGAGCCGGTGCCAGTGGCCGACGTGGCGGCGTCTTTCCAGGAGGCGGTCTGCGACGTCCTGGTCCGCAAGGCCCTCGACGCCGCTCAGACCGAGGGCATCGACGACATCCTGATCGGCGGCGGCGTCGCCGCCAACAGCCGGCTCCGCGCGATGGCCACCGAACGCGCCGACGCGCTGGGCATCCGGGTCCGCGTCCCGCGCCCCGGCCTGTGCACCGACAACGGCGCCATGGTCGCCGCCCTCGGCGCCGAGCTGGTCGCCCGCGGCCGTACGCCGTCAGCCCTAGACCTGCCCGCCGACTCCTCCCAGCCGATCACGACCGTCGTGGCCTGATTCGTAGCCAGTTGACAGCGATGTCGAGCCTTGGGTTGGGTGGCCAACTAGATCCGGATCATTCGGCAACTCTCGGGGGTTCGACAGTGCGTAACGTTCAGCGGATTGCCGCCGGGCTGGTGTTCGTCACCGTATGGACGGGCTCCATGGTGAGCCCGGCTGCGGCCAGCGATGTCACCGTCTCTGTGCACAATTCCTGGGGTAAGTGGGTCGACTCCAAGAACGTCCTGTGCGCGGGCCTTGGAGAAGGCACGAGTCGGACCGCGGTGGCCAAGATCTGGCCTGTCGACGGGACCGGTCCCACCTTCAGGGTCAAAGACGTCACAACCGGCGACGGCTACCGCTGTTGGCGTCGCGTGCCTGTGCCCGAGAACGAGCACTACGTCCTCAGGATTCGGGTATGGCCGTCCGGGGACCTTCGCAAGGCCAGGTTCTTCACCTGAGCAGCTGAGTCTGAGTTCTGCCGGCAGTCACTGGGTTGCGAGCACGAACAGCCGAGGAAGGTCCGGTCCGGTGCGTGGCGGAACGGCGTACTCCATGCTGCCGTCGAGGCCGAACCGCACGATTGACCACTCGTTGCCCTGGAAGACGGCAGCGAGCAGGTGCTCGGGGTCCTCCCAGACCATGTCAAACGGTGTTCCGCTCGGGTCGGCCCGCTGGAAGTGCACCACTGACTCGCCGCTGTCCGCGCGAAGCACGCTCAAGTCGAGCGGGCCGAAGCCGTCATCCAAGCCGAGGATGGCGAGCACGTACTGCCCATCGGGGGAGAAAGACTTCGCATTGTCGCGGCACGATTCCCACTCGGGGCGGTAGCTGCTGTCCATGGCCTCCCAGCACCCTTCGGTGTCGGTGAGGCTGGTCAGTGCGACGAGTCGGCTGCCGTCGGCGTTGACCGCGTTGATCCCGAGGACGCGCTCGCTAGCGCGGTCGACGGAGCCGTCCGAGGAGACGACCCACGAGGTGCGCTCCTCGCCGACCTGAGTGTCGACATACACCTGGCAGCCGGCCGCGGACGGCCCTTCTGATTCGGAGGCGCTGGAGCAGTCGTCGCCGACCAGGCCACTGATTCCGAAGTCGGTGCCTTCGACCTGCGCCAGCTGCACGGGCTCGGGACGACCGTCCTGCAGAACCATCGGTACGCCGTCCGGCCCGATCCAGGCTGCGGCCGTGCGGTTGCGATTGGCCACCACGCGGCCATCGTCGACCGGGTAGCTGCTGACGATGTCCCCTGCCGCAGATAGCACCGTCACCTGGAGGTTGCCTTGGTCGTCGCTGCTGGTCACTACTAGTCGGTCGCCAACCTCGGCGATCGACGCGTACGCCTCCGGCAGCTCCAGGGTCTCGCCCGAGGCGAGGTGGGCGGCGGTGCCTTCGAGCCAGGTGACCGCCGGCAGGTCTCCGGCGTCCAGGTTGCTGACGTCGAGCGGAACCTCGGCCTTCTCGCCGGGCACCCCCTCGGTGGCGGTCTGGTTCTGAGTCGGACCGGTCGGGTCGGCGGAGGTGTTCGCGCTAGGCGTGCCGCCGGTCGCGGACTGGGTCGGGCCGGTCGGTGCCGGGTCGGGCTCGGAGCGGTCCAGGCCGGAGCCGGCGATCAGGGCGGTCGGGACCAGGATCGCGGCAGCGGCGGCCACGCCGACGCCGGCGGCGATCCGGCGGCCGCGGCGGATCCGCTTGGCCCGGCCCCGCACGTCCTGGAAGGTCAGGGGAGCGTCGCTCCAGTCGTCGACACGGTTGTGCAGCTCGCGGCCGATCAGGTCGCCGAGGTCATCGTTGTTCTGGCTCATCGCTCCTCCTCCCTTCCGGTCCGGCCGAGGACTTCGGGCGCGCGCTCGCGCAGCGTGGCGAGGGCCCTGCTGGCCTGCGACTTCACGGTGCCAACGGAGATGCCGAGCGTCGAGGCGACCTCGGCCTCGCTCAGCTCCTCGTAGTAGCGAAGCACGACCACGGTCTTCTGCTTCGGCGGCAGCGTCTGCACGAACTCCCAGAGCGCGGCGCTCTGGCCTTCGTCGTACACGTCGCTGGTCGAGGCGAAGTCGGGCACGAGGTCGCTGGTGACCTCGCGCCGCTTCCACGGCCGCCGCCACAGGGAGTTGTTCTCGTTGACCATGATCCGCCGGACGTATGCGTCGAGCTGGTCCCGCTTCTGCACCTTGTCCCATGACAGGTACAGCTTCGCCAGCGCCACCTGCACCAGGTCCTCGGCGGAGTGCCGATCGCCGGTGAGGAGGTACGCCGTACGTAGCAGGGCCGGCTGACGCGCCGTCATGTACGCCGTGAAGTCGGCGTCGCGTGCGGCTGCCCGCTCACCCACGTCCACTCCTGAGTCCACGACGACCTGCATCCGACTCTCACCATCCTTCCGCACCCCAGACGCGGAAAGCAGCAGCCGGGTTGCATGTCGCTGGATGGCGTGTCGGGCGTTACACCAGGTCAGACAGCCTCAGGCAGCTCAGGCGGTGGCGCGGTGCTCCCGCGGCGAGATCCCGCGGTGCCGCTTGAACGCCGCGGAGAGTGCGAACGGCGTGCTGTAGCCGACCTGGCGGGCCACCTGGGACAGCGTCAGGTCCGGGTCGAGCAGCAGGTCGGCGGCCATTGTCAGCCGCCACTCGGTCAGGTAGGCCATCGGCGGCTGGCCGACCAGCTCGGCGAACTTCCGGGCCAGCGTCGCGCGCGACACCCCGACCTCCTTCGCGAGTGAGGCCACGCTCCACGGCTCGGCGAGGTCGTCGTGCATCAGCCGGAGCGCGGCGCCGACGACGCTGTCGCTGTGGGCGAGGTACCAGCCCGGCGGGTGCGCCTCCGGCCGCGCGAACCAGGTCCGCAGCGCGTCGATCACGATCAGGTCGAGCAGCCGGTCCAGTACGGCGGTCTGCCCGGGCTCGTCGCGCCGGATCTCCTCGGCGAGGTAGCCGAGCAGCGGGCCGGACCACTCCTCTGACTTCAGCACCAGCAGCGGCGGCAGCGCCGAGAGAGTACGCCGGCCCACCTCGCCGGCCTGCTCGTAGGTGCCGATCAGCAGGGTCGTCTCACCCTCGTCGACCGGTCCCCAGGTCCGCGGGCCGCGCATGAACAGGTCGTGCAGCGGGGTCCCGTCCGGCAGCGCACAGCGCTGACCCGGATGGATCACGTAGGTGGTCTCGGCGTCCGGGGCGCCGCCGACGTCGTAGTGCTCCGGCCCGCGGCACAGCGCCACGTCGCCCGGCAGCAGCTGCCGCGGCGTACCGCCCACGACCGAGACCCAGGCCTCGCCCCGCAGCACCGACAGCAGCGTCAGCGGCGACTCGTCGAGGACTCTCATCGACCACGGGTTGGTCAGCTCGGCACGCAGCAGGAACGCCTCGTGGGCCCGGGGCCCGGCCAGCAAGCCGGTGATCGCATCCATGCGATCAAAGTTAGACGGTTGCGCATGTTTCTGCAACGAAAGGCCATGGAAGATCTTCGCTGGGGTGGTCGAGCAGGTTGCGCAGCAACCGTCGTCGAGACCACCAAGGCCGTCGCGGGCGCGGGCGGCCCGACCTCAAACGCCGGCGGGCGCTGCGGCGGCGCGTCGCACGCACGGCCGCCGCTGTTGGTTGCGCGCCGTAGGCGCGCGCCGCGGCCAAGCCGCTTGACGCCGCCCGCAGGCGCCCGAGGCCGAACCGCCCACGCAAGGACGCTGCTGAAGGCGTCGCTTGTCCGATCACATCGAGACCACGATGGGTGTGCCGTGCCGCAGGTGATCGGCGTGACCATCGTCGGCAACGTGCCGCTCAACAACGAGCTCGTGCCGCTCGACCCGCAGGCGGCCTCCGCGCAGGAGATGTGGCGCGACTACCTGGTCGACTGGACCCGCTGGAACACCGTCCGCACCATCGCCTCCGCGGTCGCCGCGACCGGTCTGATCTGGCAGCTCGTCCGCGGTCTGTGACCGCCTCCGGACAGCTCGGAACGCCTATCGTGAACCTCGTGGACCAGGGCTACTTTCCGCCCGGCTCGATGCTCCGGCACGTCCAGGAGCATCGGGCCGTCGGCCATACCTTCGGGCTGCGGGCGCTGATCCTGGGCGCCACCCACCCGGTGCCCTACGTCGGCACCGCCTCCGCCTCGGGCTACCGTGACCGGCCCTTCCAGCGGCTGTCCCGGACGGCCGCGGCGTTCGAGACGATCTTCTTCGGCACCCGTGCCGAAGCGGACAAGCTGCTGGCCGGGTCCGCACTATGCACGAAGAGGTCAAGGGCGTGCTCCCGCAGGACGAAGGCGTGTTCCCCGCCGGCACGCCGTACGACGCGTTCGACCCGGAGCTGATGCTGTGGACGATGGGCGTGCTGGCGGACTCCTCGCGGGTCTGCTTCGAGACCCTGGTCCGCCCGCTGGCCGATGGTGAGCGCGAGCAGCTGTGGCAGGACTGGGTGCGGTTCGGCGAGCTGTTCGGGATGCCGCGCTCGGTGGCGCCCGCGACCGCCGGCGATTTCGACGCCTGGCTGGCCCGGCACGTCGACGGGCCCGACTTCCACGTCACCGACGAGGCCCGGATCGTCGGCCGCGCCATCGCTCACGGATCGCCGGTCCCGGCACCGCTCAAGCCCGGGGTCAAGGTGACCCACTTCCTGGCGATCGGAATGCTGCCGCCACGGGTACGGCGCGCATTCGGGCTGCGCTGGTCGCCCGCCCACACCGCGGCCCACGGCCGGCTGTCCGCCGCCGTCCGCGCCTCGCAGCACGTCGTACCGGATCGGCTGCGAATCGGGCCCAACGACGACCTGTTCCGGATGGTCTCGGCGGCCGAGCGCCGGATCCTCGCAGCCGGCCGGAAGACCATCGATCTGCCCGCTGCCTGACCGTCCCGACTTTGGCCCTGGTCTTGCCGGGCTGGTTGGATGGTCTATATGCGTGGCGTCGCCCCCGTCCTCAGCGCTGTCTGCACCGCGCTCCTGGTCGTGACCGGGTGCGGTACCGCCGACGCGCCGGAACCCGACGGCGAGGCCGCCTCCAGCCCGTCGTCCGCGACTCCGTCAGCCACGACCACGACCAGCGACCTGGCCTCGCCAAGCGCCCCCGCGGACTCCGGCCCGGTGGGCGGCGGCGAGCCGTCGTCCTCGTCATCCCTGGAGGCCAGCGCCGTGCCCGGCGCCCGGCCGGCCGCCGAGCTCGGCCTCGCCGGCGGTTGGGGACCGACTCAGGCCGAGCTCGACCGAGCGGCCCGCCGGGCGCGCTCGCTGTCGCTGCGGGAGCTGGCCGGCCAGGTGATCCTCGCCCGGTACGACGGCACCGCGCCGCCGTCCAAGCTGGTGCGCGACCTGCACCTCGGCGGGGTGGTCGTGTTCGCCGACAACTTCGTCTCCACCGACCAGATCAAGGCCGCCAACCGAGCGCTCCAGCGTGGTGTCGGCCGGCGGTGGCCGGTGCAGATCGCGGTCGACCAGGAGGGTGGCATCGTCCAGCGGATCCAGGGCGACGCGACCAGGTTCCCGACGTTCATGACTGCTGGTGCCGGTGACAACGCGAAGGTGACCGAGGCGGCCGCACGCGCTCAGGGCGGCGAGCTGCGCCACCTCGGCTTCACCATGGACTTCGCGCCGGTCGCCGACGTGACCAGCGGCCGGCAGGACCCCACCATCGGTGCCCGCTCGGCCGGCTCCTACCCGGGCCTGGTCTCCCGCCAGGTCGTCGCCGCGTCGGCCGGCTTCCGCAAGTCCGGGGTCGCGCCGGTCCTTAAGCACTTCCCCGGCCACGGCTCGGTGCCGGCCGACAGCCACGAAGAGCTGCCGGTGCAACGCCGTACACTCGCCCAGCTCCGGCGCAACGACTTCGTGCCGTTCCGCAATGCGGTCGCCCAGCACGCCTCCACCGTGATGACCGGCCACATCGACGTCCGGGCGATCGACCCGGGCGTGCCGTCGTCGCTGTCGCGGAAGGTGGTCACCGGCACCCTCCGCGGCGAGCTCGGCTTCCGCGGCCTGGTTGTCACCGACGCACTCGACATGGCCGCGATCACCGACCGCTACACCAGCGCCCAGTCCGCGGTGCGCACCCTGCGCGCCGGCGCCGACATCGTGCTGATGCCGCCGGACCCGCGCGCCGCTCGGGACGGGATCGTGGCGGCGGTGCGCGGCGGCCAGCTCAGCCGGACCCGGGTCGAGCAGGCCGCGGCCCGCCAGATCGCGCTGCTCGACCACAACGAGGAGTACGGGCCCGGCCGGCCCCCCGGCACCAGCGGCCGGGCGTCGTTCAACCTGTCGCAGGCCGCGGTCACCGTGGTCGCCGGGCCCTGTCGGGGCCGGCTGATCGGCCCGTCTGTGCTGCCGGTGGGCGACGCCGACGCGGTCGCGGCGTTCAAGGCGGTCGCCGAGCAGGCCGGCATCGGCACCGCCGCCGGCCCGACGATCTCGTTCCGCGGGTACGGCGACCCCGCGACCACCGCCGACATCGTGGTCGCGACGGACACGCCGTACGTGCTCGGCCGCAGCCGCGGCCGGGTCCGGGTCGCCTTGTACGGCGCGACCCGTGGCGCCATGTGGGCACTCACCGACGTCCTGCTCGGAAAGTCACCCGCGTTCGGTCGGCTGCCGGTGCGGGTCGGCGGCGTCGCGCGGCCAGGTTGCTGAGGCCATGACCGAAGGGGACACGCCCTCATGATCATCGAGATCAGGACCTACCGACTGCGCCCGGGCACGGCCGACGAGTTCGTGCGGGTGATGCAGGCGGAATCGCTCCCGCTGCTCGCCGACGCGGGCATCAAGGTCGTGGCCTGCGGCAGGTCCCTGGCGGCCGATGACGGCCACGAGGAGGCCTACCTTGTCCGGGCGTTCGACTCGGTCGAGCGGCGCGAGCGGCAGGAGCAGGACTTCTACGGCAGCGAGGCGTGGCGCGCCGGGCCACGCGCTGCCATCATGGCGTGCGTCGAGAGCTACCACACCGTGGTGGTCGACGCGGCTGACCTTCGGATCTGAATCCCTGAGCCTTCGAGGAGACCAGTGTTCCTGCGGCCGGTCGTGCTCGCCGTACTCGTTTTTCTCATCACCGGCTGCTCGGTGTTCGGCGTCACCGACGAGAAGCCGGCCCCGGTCCGGATCGGCGACGTCTTCGACGGCTCCGACAAGCTGACGCGTGCGGTCGACACGTCGAAGCTGCTGATCCCGAGCGGCGAGGTGACCTTCGGCGTCACCGAGCCGCTGGACCGGGTCGGCTGGGACGAGTGGATCGGCACCGAGGCGCGGGTCCCGGTCGACGGCGCCGAGATCGTCGCGGTGACCTGGAAGCGCAAGGGCGTGTTCAACGCCGACGTGGCCGACGCGATGACCGCCGCCCACCCGCCGAAGGACCCGATCCGACTGTGGGTGACCGCCGACGACTATCGCCACGAGATCGAGGACGTCGGCAGCCTCGGCGGGCCGGGCGAGCGCAACTTCGTGTACGTCGGCGTGCCCGCCGACGCCAAGCTCTCGATCGAGGTGGAGTACGACGGCGTCACGCAGTCGCTCGATCCGCGCACCGGCAAGGTCAGCAGTGGCCAGGCCATGGGTCTGTACGACGAGTCGCTGCGGGCCGCCACCAAGACCGGCAACGGCCGCACCTCCTGCGGCCAGCAGCGGACCACCTCCGGGCGCTGGGCGATGTTGTTCACCTGCGGCGTCGAGAGCATCTGGTCGCTCCCGTACGCCGCCGGCCGGGGCTGGGCGGGCGAGGGCGAGTCGTGGCTGATCCTGACCGCGCGCACCAACCTGACCCGGGCCCAGTGGACCGCCGGCCCGCGCCGCTTCGCGACGTACACGGCGAGACCGACCCGCTGGCAGGTGGTCGTCGACGGCGCCGGGCCGACCGCCACCCTCGGGACCTACGAGAAGGGCGCCAGCACCCGCAAGCAGCTGGTCTTCAAGGGCGCCGCCGTGGGCGGCCACCTGGTCCGCTTCGTGGTCAGCTACGCCCTCAAGGTGGACACCACCCGCGGCACCGGCGGCGGCCACCCCAAGACCGCCACCCAGCGAATGGTGCGCGAGGTCGCGCTGGCTGGGTGAGGCTCGCCCCTCAGAACGGCCGGACCAGCAGGGCGGTGCCGTGGCCGGCGACCCGGGTGAGGACAAGGGTGGCGGGTTCGTCGCCGGTGAGGGCGAGGCGCTTGCGGAGCTGTTCGGGGACCACGTCGACGCCGCGCTTCTTGATCGTCAGCGGGCCGATGTTGCGCTGCCTCAGCGCCAGCTTCAGCATCTTCTCCCGATAGGGGAGCACCTCGAGGATCTCGTAGCCGCGGGCGAACGGCGAGTGGAAGGCGTCGTCGGCAGTGACGTAGGCGATGTGCTCGTCGACCAGGCCGCCGCCGACGCCCGCGGCGACGGCGGTCACCAGGCCGGCTCGGATCACCGCACCGTCGGGCTCGTAGAGACACCGGCCGAGGTCGCGGACCGGCCGCGCCTTGCCGTCGTACGGGTCGTCCTCCTCGGTCAGCGTCGCCAGCCCGGACTCGGCGATCACGGTCGCCCGCCGCTTCGCGCTGGCGAGGTACGACGCCCACAGCGCCGCCTCCTTGACCTCGCCACCGTCGGAGACCCACTCCGCCTCGACCCCGTCCGGGACCAGCTCGTGCGGGATCCCGGGAGCCACCTTCACCACCGCCGCGCGGGTCAGCAGCGACTCCACGAACGACCAGGGCGGCGTCCAGCCGTCGACGTCGAACACGCGGCCCCGCCCGGTGCGCCGCGCCGGGTCGGCGTACACCACGCCGAAGCCGTCCAGGGCCAGCGTGGTCGCGTCGGCCTCCATCACCGCACCGGCCAGCCCGAGCGCCTCGAGGTTGGCCTTCGCCATCTCGACCCGCAGCGGGTCCAGGTCGACGCCGGCCGTGATCAGCCCGTGTCGCGAGAAGGCGATCAGGTCGCCGCCGATGCCGCAGCCGAGGTCGACCACCGACGACGGTGACGCCGCCGCCACCCGCCCTGCGCGGTGCTCGGCCACCCGCAGCCGGGTCGACTGCTCGAGCGCGTCGGGCGTGAAGTACATGTGCAGCCCCAACTCGCCGAACTTCGCCACCGAGCGCCGGCGCAGGTCGATCTGCGTCATCGCCGCGGCCGCCTTCTCCGCGTTGGGTTCGGTACGCCGCACCGACGCCGCCGCCCGGACCGGGTCCCCGGCCGCGTCGACGTACGCCTCGGTGGCGATCACCAACAGCTGCTGCCCTTCACTGGTCAGCAGCCAGTGGAAGGTCTCGATGTCCAAAGGAATCCCAACGGCCGATGTTTCACGTTCGCAAAAGGTGGGGAAGTCAGGGTTGCGGGCGTTGCACACAATCCAACCACCGCGGGCCGGGGGGCCAATACAGGGGATGCAGATGGGCCGGGGCTACGAGGGGAGCTCCGGCCCGACGCATGTCCGGGCATGGCTGGGGCATGGCCCTCGCCGTACGGGGAAGAGAGGCACTATGGGACGCGTACCGCTCGTCGGGCTGGCGCTGGTCGCCGTCGCTGCGATCACCGGATGTGAGCAGGAGGCGGCGGACGAGCCGCATCGGGTTGCCGCCGGAGAGATGATCGAGGGCTCCGGCGTACCGTCCGAGCTCGGTGACCGGCCGGTGGTGATGCTCCCTTCCGGCAAGGTCACATTCACGGTCACCGACCCGATCCGCAAGCTCGACATCACCGACACCCGGCTGACCGAGGAGGTCGAGCCGGACCGCGGCGTCGACCTGGTCGGCGTCTCGTGGGAGCGGGAGCGGTTCGTCTACGTGCGCGACGCGGGGGAGGCGATGGCCGGCGGTGTCCAGGCCGACAAGTCCGAGCCGGTCGGGCTGAGCCTCGCCGCCGACGGCAAGACCTACAGGTTTCCCGACGTGGGGACCATGGACGGCCTCGACGGCTCGTCGTTCTTCCACGTCGGCATCCCGCGGGCCGCGAGCAAGGTGACCCTGGAGGTGGAGTACGACGGACTGGTCCAGGCCGTCGACCTGCGCACCGGCGCGGTCGACAAGGGGGCCGCTGCTCCGCTCTACCGGGCTGAGCTGGCCGCCGGCGCAGAGCCGGACGAGACGGCGGTCTCGTGCCCGAGCGTCGACCGTGACCGGGGCAGGCTGCGCTGGTATCTCTCCTGCCAGGTGGCGCGCGCGGTCGCCGTGCCCTACGTCCCCGGCCACGGCTGGGTGGGCGACGGCCGGACCTTCATCGTGGCCTGGACCCACACCTCACCGGGCAGCATCCACTGGATCATCGACGACAACCGCTACGCGTCATACGCCGCGAAGCAGCTGCGACTGCGGACCACGCTTGACGACATCACACCGGTGGCGACCCTCGACGCCGAGCAGATGAGCTCGAGCGAGGACTGGCTGGTCTTCGATGTGCCGGTCGCCGACGCGCATCGGATGCGGTTCGCCGGCGAGTTCGTCGCGACGCCGACCAAGGCGCAAGGGACCGGTGGCCAGCATCCCCGCCGGCTGACCCTCGACGTGGAAGAGTCGGTCAGGCTCACCGACCCGACCTTCTGAGACGCGAGTCAGGGCTTGAAGGTGACCCCGGTCAGCTTCTCCGACAGCTCCCAGAGCTTGCCGGCCATCGCCTCGTCGCGGGACTTCGCGTTGGATCCGACCTTCTTGGGGTAGCCGCGCAACTGCCGGAAGCCGTCGGGACCGTAGTAGCCGCCGCCGACCGCGTCGGGCGAGGTGGCGGCGTACAGGCTGGGCAGCGCTCCCATCTCGGCGCTCTGCGCGAGGATCCGGTTGCCGACGGCCATCACCTTGTCCTGGAAGGTGCCGGTGTGGGCCTGCAGCCCGGTCGCGGCGTACCCGGGGTGCGCGGCGGTCGCGAGTACCGAGGACCCGGCCGCATGGAGCTTGCGGTCGAGCTCGTAGGTGAACAGCAGGTTGGCCAGCTTGGACTGGCCGTACGCCCGCCACCGGTCGTAGCGCCGGCGCTCCCAGTTGAGGTCGTCGACGTGGATGGTGCCGACGTTGTGCGCGTCGCTGGACAGTGTGACGATGCGGTCGCCGATCCGGTCCAGGAGCAGCCCGGTGAGGGCGAAGTGGCCGAGGTGGTTGGTGCCGATCTGCATCTCGAAGCCGTCGGCGGTGCGGCCCTCCGGCACGGCCATGATGCCGGCGTTGTTGATCAGCACGTCGACCTTGTCGATGCCCTCGGCAAAGGCCCGGACCGACGACAGGTCGGCCAGGTCCAGCGCGCGGACCTCGGCGTTGTCGCCAATCCTGGCGGCGACCGGCTCGGCCTTGGCGGTGCTGCGGCAGGCGAGTACGACGCGGGCTCCGGCCACGCCGAGCGCTTCGGCGGCGGCCGCGCCGAGTCCGCTGTTGGCGCCGGTGACCACGAAGGTCCGGCCGGTCTGGTCGGGAATGTCGGACGCGGTCCACTTGGGCATGACCGCACCATACTCCCGGTACGTTGACCTGTCCTGGCACTCTGTGGAGGTGAGTGCTAACGTCTGATCTGGCACTCTCGCCATGAGGGTGCCAGCGCTTGCGACCAACGGTCACGACCCCCGCGACGGCGTGCCCATGAGGCGCAGGCACAAACTTCGGGAGTCCCAGCTCCGGCTGGGTCCCCGCCCTGATCGCATTGACTAGTGGAGAAAGTGGAGGTTGATCAGAAGTGTCGGTCAACATCAAGCCCCTCGAAGACCGCATCGTGGTCAAGCCGCTCGACGCCGAGCAGACCACGGCCTCTGGCCTGGTCATCCCGGACACGGCCAAGGAGAAGCCCCAGGAGGGTGAGGTCATCGCCGTGGGTCCCGGCCGCTTCAACGAGGGTGGCGACGCCCGCGTGCCGCTCGACATCGCGGTGGGCGACAAGGTCATCTACAGCAAGTACGGCGGCACCGAGGTCAAGTTCGGCGGCGACGAGGTCCTCATCCTTTCGGCCCGCGACGTTCTGGCCGTAGTCCAGGACTGACCTGGCATCCCGCCTGGCTGCGCCGGGGGCGCTCGACGACCGCTTCGCCTTCCAGGTCGCCTTCGCGCCCCCGGCTTGCCAGCCGGGCGCCAGATCACTCCTGGCCCCTTCATTGAAAGGCAATAGCTAATGCCGAAGATTCTGGAGTTCGACGAGAACGCCCGGCGCGCGCTCGAGCGCGGCGTGGACGCGCTCGCGAACACCGTCAAGGTGACGCTCGGCCCCAAGGGTCGCTACGTCGTCCTCGACAAGAAGTGGGGCGCCCCGACCATCACCAACGACGGTGTCACCGTCGCGCGTGAGATCGAGCTGGACGACCCGTTCGAGAACCTGGGTGCGCAGCTGACCAAGGAAGTCGCGACCAAGACCAACGACATCGCCGGTGACGGTACGACGACCGCGACCGTGCTCGCCCAGTCGATGGTGCACGAGGGCCTGCGCGCCGTCGCGGCCGGCGTCAACCCGATGGGCCTCAAGCGCGGCATGGACGCCGCGGCCGAGGCCGTCAGCAACGCGCTGCTCGAGGCTGCCCGTGAGGTGGAGTCCAAGGAGGACATGGCCTCCGTTGCGACCATCTCGAGCCGCGACAGCGTGATCGGCGACCTGCTCGCCGAGGCCTTCGACAAGGTCGGCAAGGACGGCGTGATCACCGTCGAGGAGTCCAACACCATGGGCACCGAGCTGGAGTTCACCGAGGGCATGCAGTTCGACAAGGGCTACATCTCCCAGTACTTCGTCACCGACCCGGAGCGGATGGAGGCGGTCCTCGACGACCCGTACATCCTGCTTCACCAGGGCAAGATCTCCGCGATCTCCGAGCTGCTGCCGCTGCTGGAGAAGGTCATCGCCGCCGGCAAGCCGCTGTTCATCCTCGCCGAGGACGTCGATGGCGAGGCGCTCTCGACCCTGGTGGTCAACAAGATCCGTGGCACCTTCAACGCGGTCGCGGTGAAGAGCCCGGCGTTCGGTGACCGCCGCAAGGCGATGATGCAGGACATCGCGACCCTGACCGGCGGTCAGGTCGTGGCGCCCGAGGTCGGCCTCAAGCTCGACCAGGTCGGTCTCGAGGTGCTCGGTCAGGCCCGGCGCGTGGTGATCACCAAGGACAACACCACCGTCGTCGACGGCGCGGGCGACCACGCCGCGGTCGAGGGCCGGGTCAAGGAGATCAAGGCCGAGATCGAGAACACCGACTCCGACTGGGACCGCGAGAAGCTCCAGGAGCGCCTCGCGAAGCTGGCCGGCGGCGTGTGCGTGATCAAGGTCGGCGCAGCCACCGAGGTGGAGCTCAAGGAGAAGAAGCACCGGATCGAGGACGCTGTCTCCGCGACCCGCGCCGCGATCGAGGAGGGCATCGTCCCCGGTGGTGGCTCCGCGCTCATCCACGCGGTCGCGGTGCTCGACGACGACCTCAAGCTCACCGGCGACGAGGCGATCGGCGTCCGTGTCGTCCGCAAGGCGGCCGACGAGCCGCTGCGCTGGATCGCCGAGAACGGCGGTGAGAACGGCTACGTCGTGACCACCAAGGTGCGCGAGCTCGGCGTCGGCAACGGCTACAACGCCGCCACCGGCGAGTACGGCGACCTGGTCGCCCAGGGCGTCCTGGACCCAGTCAAGGTCACCCGCTCCGCGCTGGTCAACGCCACCTCGATCGCGGGCATGCTGCTCACGACCGAGACCCTGATCGTCGACAAGCCGGAGGACGAGGAGCCCGCCGCGGCCGGTCACGGCCACGGTCACGGCCACTGAGCCCCACCCACGCAACACGCGAGTCGGCGCCAGTTCTCTGAGCTGGCGCCGACTCGGCGTTGGCGGCGTCAGTCGAGCGCGAACGTGGGCCATTTCACGTCGGTGAGGCCATTGCTATGAGTTCCATCGAGCTGGTCCTCTGACCACTCACATCCTGCGAGCAGTCCTCCGACAGCGATTCCGCCGCCTGCCGCCGCTGACCCGAGGGCGATGATGAATCCGACGACTGCGAGAACGACGCCGACGGGGGCGCCGGGTCCGGTGCCGATCGCCATCACGCCGCCGACCATCGCGAGGGCGCCTAGCGCCACGCCGGTGAACATGGCAACGACCGCGGCCCAGAACGCGAGTATGTACATGGCATGGCAGGCGAGGATGTTCGCTATCGAGTTGTAGTACGTGCCAACGATCACGGCGATGGCGCCGAGTTGATCCTCGGCCTTCTTGGTATAGGCAATGGCCGCATCGCCGGACCAGCTCTGCACTTGATTGGCGCCGACCTTCGTATCCGCCAAGAGCTCGTGATCGTCATTGATCTCGTGGCCCGACTTGGTTGCTGGGTTGCTGACGAGCTTCTCCCAGTCGTGCCGGATGCTCATGAGAACGATCGGATTCCCGGGTGATGGCGTCTTCTCGGCGAGCCAGTCCCAGAGCTTCTGGAGGTGTTGAAGCATCCGGTTCCAGACGTCGATCACCCTCCTTGCTAGGAAGACGGGCACGTCACGGATGAGCTCGTTGATCCGTTGCCTCGCCTGCTCGACCCGCTGATTGATCTTCTCAATGAACTCGCGAAGCTTCTCCATCAACTCGTCCATTCCTGCTCCCTCCTCTTCGACTTCGTGTTCACTTCCACTTCCAGATCCTCGCGAGGTCATTCTTGGCTTCCTCGTCGGCGCTTTCGTAGATTCTCCGGATTTCTCGGAGTCGCACTGCAGCGCTCGCTGTCTCCGTTGCACCCCCGCGCACGTAGCTCTCGACGATTCCGCGGAACCGTTCATAGGCCTCGGCTGCTTCCCCGCCGGCAAAGGTCCAAGCCTTCGGGTTCAGAGTGAGTCCGGCCAAATCGTTGGCCGAGGTCTCGAGCCGACCTGCAATCGTGTCCCATCTCTTGGCGTCGCTGGTCAGTGCATCCATCGCCACTTCGAATGACATAGGTGATTCCTCTCAACCGTTCAGGCGTAGATAGTCAGACATTTGCTGAGGGTCCTGGGCGATACGCGCCAGGGCGTCGAACCGCGTGCCGGCGACAAGTTCCGCTGCTGAAGCGTGAGGCCGTGCGCGGGCGGCGCTCGCGATGGCTTCCAACGTCTCGCGGGCGATATTGGCTGGATGGGCGCGAGGCAGCCACTTCTCGTCGAACCGCAGGTCGGTCACCTCGCCCGACAGGCTCATCGTTGCCGACGCACGGCCGGATCGACTCTCGCCGGTCGTCGCCTGCCCGGCCACCGCCTCCACCTCGAGGAAAGCCGAGTCCAGGGCCTGCTCGAACTCCTCGGTCAACCCAAGCAGTCCGGAGATCGTGGCCTCTACGTCGATCGACTCCGGATTGGCCCGCGCAGACTCCACCATCCGCGTCATGATCGAGTCGTCGATGACCGGCATTGGCCTGGCCCGGGTCGGAGCGTCCTCCTCGGTGTCCAGCGCTTCCTCGAGATGCTGGAACTGCTGCTGGCGGGCTGCGGCGTACGCAGCGAGGATGGTCGATCCCAGCGTGTCGGCGCCGATCGCCCGCTCCCAGGCGTTGCTGACCCAGATCCGCTGGATCTGGCCGTCCCTATCGACGGTGACCTCGACGCTCTCGGTCTCATCCTTCGTGGACACCGACGGCATGGCCGCCAGCGCTCGCTCGTAGACCTGTGCGTCGCGATCTATGTCCTCGCGAAGCCCGGCCAGATAGTCCAGATCCTCGTTCATTGCTTGCCCCTTCCGGCCGATCTGCCTTTTCAGTTGCCGAAAGCCTGTCCAGGGCCGCTCTTCGTTCGCTCTTCGCCGCCTGGCGTGACCAGCCTTGGCCGGGGAGTCGGGCTATGCGGGGACGATGTAGCCGAGCTCCGCGAGGACCGCGTGTACGGCGGCGAGGTGGGTGCGGTCACCGGTCTGCTGCATCAGGTGGTACGCCGACCGAGCGGATCGGAGCACGTCTGCGCGGTCACCGTCGGCCAGAAGGGATTGCGAGATCACGACCAGGGCATTGGTCTCGTGCCGGCGAAGCCCGTGCCTTCGCGCCCGCTGCAACACGTTGAGCGCCCGGTCGCGCGCCGCGGTCGGCTGCCCGGCGAGGACGGCCACCGAGGCGAGCCCGAGCGCGGCTTCGAGTTCGTGGAGTAGCCCGCCCGACTCGGAGGCCATCGTGGCGGCCAGCTCGAAAGATGTGCGGGCCTCGGGGAGGTCACCTACTTCGAGGTGAGCCCGGCCCAAGGTCGCCAGAATGGTCGTCTGAAGGTCTGCGAATTCACCCGTGCGGGCTAGCGCCAGGTTGGACGCCGAGAGGTTCCGAGCCTCGTTGTGGCAACCGCGGCCCAGGAGCAGGCGGGCCCGGGTGTTGAGGGTCATGACCTCGCCGAAGATGTCGCCCGCTTCCCGAAAGCCCGCGATCGCGTCATCGACAAGCTGTGCTGCCTCGGCGTACTCGCCGCGCATGACCAGGAGCTCGGCGAGGAGCTCCTCGCCGGTTGGCTTGCTGTTGGGTCGATTGCTAGTGCGCGCGAGCGGCACGGCCTCTCGCGCATGCTCGACGGCATTGCCAAGCTCTCCCAGCCAGCCCTCCACAAGGCTGAGGTTGTGCAGCGCGAGAAACAGCCCGTGGCCGTTCTCAGTGGTTCGTCCGCGTTGCACGGCCATCCGGAACGTCTCCATCGCGGCGGAGTAGTCGCCCACCTTTGCCTGCGCGCCGCCCAGGCTGGAGAGCGCGATCGGCTCCAGGTCGGTCCAGCCGCTCAGGCGAACCAGGTCCAGCGACTTGGCGAACAACTCCGGAGCCAACCGTTGGTCTCCGTCCAGGAGCTGGTAGATCCCTTGGACGCGCAGGAGGGCTGCGCGAGCCCAGCGGTCCTCGCTGTGTTCGCTGGCACGATCGGCGATCTCCACCATGGTGAGCCACTCGGGTGCGTGGCGGGCCAACCAGTACCTGGTGGCCAGCGTCGTCGGCAGGGCTACGGCCGTGCGCGCATCGCCCATGTCGGCGGCCAGCCGCGCGGTGGCTGTCACATTCGCGACCTCGTCCTGCACCCAGCGATCGGCTCGAGCTGCGTCGTTGAAGGGCACGGGCAGGTCACCCTGGGTAGGCAGCGGCAGCAAGACGGCGGACGGACTGAGATGCTCGGCCACGGCCCGCATGCTGTGTCCGTACCAGTCGAGGAGGCGTCGTCGAGCGGCCTCGCGCTCGCCAGCGGATTCCTCCGAGTCGGCGAGCCTGCCGGCGTAGCGGTGGAGCAGGTCGTGGAAGGCGAAGCGGTCGGACGTGACGGGGCGGATCATGTGAGCGGCGGCGAGGCGGTCAAGAAGGCGGCGGGCGGCCTTTGGTGCCAGGTCGGCGAGGGCGCCGACGGCGTACGACGTGAAGTCAGGCCCAGGGAACAGACCGAGGATCCGGAACATCCGCTGAGCCGGCGCGTCCAGCGCGGCGTACGACTGGCTGAACGCGGCCGCCACCGCGCCCGGATTGTCGGCATCGACGCTCAAGGCATCCAGCCCCTCCTCCCCGAGCCGGGCCGCATGGTCGGCGATCAGGTCGTGCGGGTTGACGGCGAGGTTGGCGGCGGCGATGCGCAGGGCCAGTGGGAGGTGGTCGCACTCAACGGCGAGCATCTCGGCCCCCTCGGGCTCGGCGGCTACGCGGTTGGCTCCGAGCATCCGCTCGAGCAGTTCCTCGGACTCGTCTGCGTCGAGCATGTCCACCCCGACCACCCGGGCGCCGTGGTGGGCGACCAGTCCGGTCAGTGTCTCGCGGCTCGTGATCAGCGTGGCGCAGTTCGCGGAGCCGGGCAGCAGTGGCCGCACCTGATCGGCACTTGCCGCGTTGTCGAGTACGACGAGGAGCGCGCGGTCGGCGAGCAGCGAGCGGTAGCGGGCGGCCGCATCCTCCGTGTCGGGCGGGATCTGCTCTTCCGGGGTACCCAGTGCGCGCAGGAAGGAGGCCAGCGCCTCCAGCGGCTCGGCGGGAAGCGCTCGGTCGAAGCCGCGGAGGTTGACCACGAGCTGGCCGTCCGGAAAGCGGTCCCGGTGGAGGTGACCCCATTGCACCGCGAGGGTGGTTTTGCCGACACCGGGTGGGCCACTGACCACAGCGACCGGTGCAGCTACTCGGCGCGCATCGAGCAGCAGCCGGTCGAGCGCAGCCATCGTCTCGGTCCGACCGACGAAGTCCGCGGTCGCCGGCGGAAGCTGGGCGGGTACGATGACCATAGGTCCCGGCCGAGTCTCCGCCAGCCGTGGGTCGTCGGCGAGGATCGCGGCCTGCAATTCTTGCAGTGCCGGCCCCGGATCGAGCCCGGTGGCGTCAGCGAGCCGGTCCCGCGCCACGGCGTACGCCGTCAGCGCGTCCGCCCGCCGCCCGGCCTGGTACAGCGCCCGCATCCAGAGCTCGATCAGCTGCTCGCGGAGCGGGTGCTCGTTCGCGACCGCTTCGATCTCGTCGACGACTTGCTCGGCCCGTCCGCAGTCGAGGTCGGCGCGGATTCGTTCCTGGAAGGCGTGAAGCCGCCGCTCGTCGAGCCGACGGGACCCGGCGAAGAGCGGCTCGACGTCGACGAGGCCGTCGTACGCCGTCTCGCTGCGCCACATTCCGAGTGCCACGTCGAGCATGGCCGCGCGTTCGCTCGCGTCTGTCTTCGTCGTCGCGCTCTCGACCAGTGCGGCGAACTCCTCCGCGTCGAGCTCGCCGGTCTCGACCCGCAGCCGGTACCCGGCGCCCGCGCTGACCACCCGCTCTGCACCCAGGACTCGCCGCAGCTTCCACACCGCGGTCTGGATCTGCTCCCTCGCGGTGCCAGGTGGCTCACCCGACCAGGTCGCGTCGATCAGAGCGTCCACGCTGACCGAGCGGTTGGGCTGCGCGAGCAGCAGGGCGAGGACGACCCGCTGCCGCCGGCCACCGATGGCGAGCTCCGTGCCGGCCACGGTGACGCGCGGCGTACCCAGCACCTCGAATCGCACCGACTCCACGGGCGTCATCATGCATGGTCGAGGGTTCCGTGCGCCGAACGGTCGGCCTCCGGACACCCGATCGGAGGCCGACGCCGCGGGGTGAGGGTTAGCCCAGGTCGGCCTCGGCGGCCTCGGCGGCCTCGGTGCGCCGGTCGGAGCGGCCGGTCGAGACCATCGCCCAGATCAGGAACAACGTGGGCAGTCCGATGATCGATCCGATCAGCACCCCGCCGGTCACGGCCGAGGGCGCCTCGAGCTCGATCATGACCAGGCAGACCGCCAGGATCGCCGTCAGCACCAGGCTGACGACCAGCACGAAAATGTTCCGCTGGACCGCGTAGAACAGGAGGCTTCCGAGGAACCACCCGGCCGGCATCGCAACGAACGAGGGCACGCCCAGCTGCGTCACCGCTGAGCCGATGATCCCGCCAAGACCGAGCCACGCCAGGACCCACAGCGTGATCTTGTTCGACTCGCTCATCTGACCAGCTCCATCTCCGCCAGCACAGTTCTCTTCATGGTGCGATGGTTCCTGGAGGTGCTCTCCAGTCGCTCTTCGCTCGCTTTCCGCCGGCGTCAGTCAGTCAGTCAGGCCGCCATGGGGGTCGCCGCGAGGATCCCGCCCAGGTGGCGGCTGTCATTTCTGAATGGCCGCGCGCGCCCGTACCGCGGGTGCGAACGGGCTCCAGAGGAACCACGTCTGCAGGTCGCGGGTCAGTCGCGGTGGGCCGGCAACCGTGACCGTGCCCGCAGCGGTGGCCTTGGGCAGGGTGGTGATCCCGGAGAAGACCCGCATCAGGTTGACCGGCGTACTCCGCACGATCACCTCGGAGTCGAAGCCGGGATGCTGGGTGCAGACCGAGGCATCGTGGCGTTCGAGGATCAGCCAGAGAGTGGTCGGGTCGGTGCCGGTGTCGGCCTGGAAGTCGAACTCGATCACGACTCGCTGCCCGGGCAGTCGATCGTGGTCCAGACGGCGCGACAGCCACCAGATCAGGGTGACCGGGTCGACGTCCTGAGGCTCCGGCTCGGCGAACATCCAGCGCACCGCCCATTCGCCGATCGACATGATCACGACCTCGAGGTCCCGGCCGGCCGGCGTGAGCTGGTACTCGTGGCCGCGGCCGCCGGTGATCGGCACCCGCTCGAGCACGCCCTTGCGTTCGAGGTGCCGCAGCCGCTGCATAAGCAGGCTCCGGGAGATGCCGGGTAGTCCGCGGTCGATGTCGTTGAAGCGGCGGCTGCCCAGGATCAGCTCGCGCACGATCAACGGCGTCCAGCGGTCGGCGAGCACCGCGCTCGCCAGCGCCACCGGGCAGTACTGGCCGTAGTCACGCATCCGTTCATTGTGCATCCGGCGGTTCAGAAGTTGTACCAGTTGGGTCCAGATCCAGCACTGGGAGCAGGTTCCTTCGCGGACGACGCTTGAGGAAACGTCCAAGGAGAGGAACCACCATGACTGTCACCTTCGATCCCGTCGGCTTCAAGCAGACGACGCGCGCCCAGTGGGAGGCCGCCGCCGACGCCTGGGATCGCTGGGGCCCCACGATCGAGAGCTGGCTCGGACTGGCCACCGACACGATGCTCCGCGACGCCGGGGTCACGACCGGTAGCCGCGTGCTCGACGTCGCGGCCGGCGCCGGCGGCCAGACCCTCGTCGCGGCACGGGCCGTCGGTCCGAGCGGCCGGGTGCTGGCGACCGATATCTCACCGACGATCCTTGAGTACGCCGCGGCCGCCGCGACCGAGGCCGAACTGGCGAACGTCGACACGCTCGAGGCCGACGGCGAGGACCTGTCGGCGGTGGAGGCAGGCAGCTTCGACGCCGCGATCTCCCGGGTCGGGCTGATCTACTTCCCCGACCAGCAGGCGGCCCTCGCCGAGATGTGCCGCGCGCTTCGCCCGGGTGGCCGGGTCTCGGCGGTGGTCTACTCCACGGCCGACCGCAACCCGTTCTTCTCGATCCCGGTCGGGATCATCCGCCGGATCGCCGAGCTCCCGCCGCCGCTGCCGGGCCAGCCCGGGCCGTTCAGCCTCGGGGCGCCGGGTGTCGCGGAGCAGGCCTTCCTCGACGCCGGGCTCACCGACGTCACGGTGACCGCCGTACCTTCCCCGTTCCGGCTGGCCAGCGCCGCCGAGTGCGTGCGGTTCGAGCGTGAGTCGTTCGGCGCGCTCGGGCAGATGCTCTCGAAGGTCGACCAGGCCGGCCAGGAGCGCGCGTGGGCGGAGATCACCGAGCAGCTCACCCAGTTCGAAGGACCGGACGGTTTCGACAGCCCCTGCGAGATGCTGGTCGTCAGCGGGACTTGCTGACCTGGGCGGCGACCTGTTCCGGAGGTGCGTGGACATAGGGTCGGTTGTCATGGCTCTGAGACTTGTCCAGGTGAACTTCAAGGCCCGGGACGACGCGGCACTCGGCGGGTTCTGGGCGGCGGCACTCGGCTGGGGCGTCTCCAGCGAGGGACCCAGCGTGACCAACGTCGAGCCCGCGGGCCTCGACTACCCCGACCCCAGGGTCCTGTTCGTCGATGTCGTCACCGTCCCGGATCCGGAAACGGTGAAGTACCGCGCACACCTCGATCTCGCCACCACCTCGGTGGACCATCAGGCGGAGCTGGTCGCACGCCTGAGGGAGCTCGGTGCGACATCCGCCGACGTGGGCCAGGGCGACGTGCCGTGGGAGGTTCTGGCCGATCCGGAGGGCAACGTGTTTTGCGTCCTGGAGCCTCGACCGATCTACCAGGACACCGGCCCGATCGCCGCTGCGGTGGTCCACTGCGCGGATCCGCGGGCCATGGCCGAGTTCTGGGGCGAGGCGACGGACTGGGCCGTGCACGAGGTGACCGACGATCACGCGAGGCTGCGTTCGGCCCAGGGTGTCGGGCCGTATCTGGAGTTCGTGCGCACGCCCGACGCGGGGAGTGTCTGGACCCGTGTCCATCTCGACTTGAGGCCGTATCCCGGCGACGATCAATCGGCAGAGGTGGCCCGGCTGCACGCCCTGGGCGCCACCGACGCCGACGTCGGCCAAGGCGATGCGGCGTGGAACGTCCTCGCCGACCCGGAGGGAAACGAGTTCTGCGTCCTCACCCCGGGCTGACCTAGAAGCCACACGACCCGGCCCGTATCGACGCATGAGAACGCTGACCCGGCCCGTCTTGACCTGAGAGACCGCCGCCAGCGGAGCCCCGGGTGGGCTGAAAACCGCTTCGCGCTCGTCAGCCCACCCGGCCCGTCTTGACCTGAGAGACCGCCGCCAGCGGAGCCCCGGGTGGGCTGAAAACCGCTTCGCGCTCGTCAGCCCACCCGGCCCGTGTTGACATCAAGCGCGTCAACACGGGCCGGGTCAGCGTCCTGGTGCGTCAACACGGGCCGGGTCGGCGTCCTGGTGCGTCGAGACGGGCCGGGTCGGCGTCCTGGTGCGTCGAGACGGGCCGGGTCGGCGTTCTGGTGCGTCGAGACGGGCCGGGTGGGTTAGCGGGTGACCTTGATGGTTCGGGTGGCGGTGGCGGTGCCACCGGCGCCGGTGACCTTGGCGACGACGGTCACCTTGCCCACCTTGGCCACGCCGGAGCGGAGGGTCAGGATGCCGCCGTTCTTGCCGATCCGCTTGCTGGCCAGGGTCCGGAGGTTCTGGACCAGCTTGACCAGCACCGTCCTACCCGCCGAGGCGGCGACGGCGATCGGCAGGCCCGGGCGGGCCAGCTTGCTCTTGCTGATCTGGCCGGCCGCGACCACGCTGATCGACGGCTTCGCCGCCGGCGGGCCGGGCAGGCTGCTCGGGCTCCGTCCGAGCAGGGTCCGGAACAGGTCGGTCTGGTCGATCACGCCGGTGACGTTGGCGGCCTGCGGACCGGACGCGGCGACCCGGATCTGGGTGCCGGTGTGGTCGGAGCCGACGTCGCTGGTGGAGTAGGCCACCGTCATCGGGTCGCCGTCGGCGGTCTGGATCGTCGCGGTCTGCTTGCCGTCGGTGTTACCGCCGACGATCTGCGTGGAGTGCGCGTGGTCGCCGGTGACCACGATCAGGGTGTCGGGGTTCTTCTCCTGGAACTTCAGAGCCACCTGGACGACCTCGTCGAGCTCGCGGAGGTCACCGATCGCGCCGCAGATGTCCGAGGCGTGCTCCTGCTTGTCGATCATTGCGGACTCGGCCTGGAGGAAGAAGCCCTTCGGGTTGTCGAGCAGCTTGATCGCCTTGTCGGTCATCGCGGACAGGTCGGGCTGGTTGCCGCGGTCGGCGTCCTGGCACTTTGTGGTGTCGCTGCCCGCGCCGGGCGGGGCGGTGGCGACCAGCGGCTGGTAGCGCGGGGTCATGTTGCCGCCGGCGAACAGGCCGAGCACCGGACCGTCCTCGAGCGAGGTGATGCCGTCGAGAGCAGCCTTGTCCTCGACCAGGCGGTACTTGTGCTGGGCCTGGGCGTAGGCCAGCGCGGTCGGGCCGGCGTCGGTGGCCTGGTTGTAGCGGTTCTTGCCGCCACCCATGAGTACGTCGATCTTGTTGTCGACCAGCTGCTCGGCGATGGAGCCCTTGCCGCCGGCCGACTTCCGCGCGGAGGCGCAGGCCGCCATGTCGGTCGGGCCATGGCAGCCGCGCGCGTTGATGTGCGCGCCGGCAGCGGCCGGGGTGGCGTCGGTGATCTCGGAGGTGGTGATGTTGCCGACCCGCTTGCCGGCCTTCTTGTACTTCTCCAGCACCGTCTCGTAGTCGGTCCCCGGGACCTCCGCCGCCGTGCTCGGGCCCTGCGACAGGCGACCGTCGACGGTCTTCTTCCCGGTCGACCAGCCGCTGGCGGTCGGGGCGGAGTCGGAGACGTAGGCGATCTGGTAGTCCGGACCTGGGCCGACCTTGAGGCCGTGGGTGGTCATCGCGCCGGTGAACGGCAGCGCGTCCAGGCCCTTGAAGCGGCCGTCGGCGCCGAGCTCGTAGTTGCGGGCGGCGGTGATGATCGAGTCGTCCATGCCATCGCCGATGATCAGGATGACGTTGCGCGGCTTGGCCGACTTGATCTGCTTGGCGAGGGTGGCGGAGCGGTCGTTGGTGAAGCCCGGCTCGACCGGAGCCGGAGCCGGGATGACGGCGGTCGCGGCAACGGTGCCGACCGCGAGGAGACAGGCCAGGGCGCCGGTGGTGGCGATGGTGCGCTTGTTTCGGTACACGAGCTTTCCTTTCCTCTGCTGACAGCCGCATGCTCGCGGCAGCGAGGGGCCACGAGCGGTGCGCAGCCTGTCTGCAGCGCGACCGGCGGGTGACCAGTGGGCATCTCCGGCAGAAGAAGGCGGCTCAGCCCACGGACACGACCTGAGCGGCGCGGCCTCGCCAGCTCCACGGCTGGTCGCAGTCGAGGACGAGCGGCGGGCGGATCACGCCTCGGCGCAGATAGATGGGCCGGTCGTCGCAGCCCAGGCCGTGTACGTCGTACCGCGCGTGCACCATCCGCTCGAGCGCGTCGGCGCCCGGCGTCTCCCAGGCGTGGAAGTCGACCCACTCCACGATCCAGGTCGGAGCATCGTCGCCCGCGAGCACCGTGCGGAGCTCGGCGAGGTCGGGGTCGCGGGTCCGCATCGGCAGGCTCCACAGGTACGGGTACGGCGAGGAGAGGCCGGAGGCGTACTGGATGTCGGCCCGGCCGCCGAAGACGACCAGGGTGTCGCCCGGGACGGCCGCGCCGCGCACCGCCTCGCCGGTGTAGTACTCGCTCGGCTTGACGGCGCCGCCGGTGGCCGCCAGCGCCAAGATCACCCACGAAACCCCGCACGAGAACACAGCGCCGACGACACCGGTCCGCATCGCCGCGCCCTCGCGCGTGTCGAGCCCGGCGAAGAGCGCGACGCACAGGGCGGCGCCCGGCAGCAGCAGGAACAGGTACGGCCGCCAGTAGCTGCCGCCCAGCACCAGGCCCGCTGTGTCGACCAGGATCACCGCCAGCGTCGCCGCCGTGACGGTGCGGTCGAGCCGCCAGGCGGCACCGAGCCGGGTCAGGAAACCGGCGAGGATCCAGGCGAGCCCGCTGAGCAGCACGATGCCGACCATCTGCCAGGCCCGGGCGTGCGGGGCTCCGGCCGGTCCGGACGCGATCACCGCGAAGGCGTCTCCGCGGAAGCCGAACACGGCGTACCACAGCGCATCGAGGCGGACCCCGGAGCCGACCGCCCACGCCACCGTGGCCAGCACCGGGACGGCGGCGCCGGCCGCGGCCGCCCGTGCCAGCCGCCGGAACGTCGTCCGCGGGATCTGGCCGGTCAGCCACGCCGCGAGCAGGAGTACGCCGCCGAAGACCAGGCCGCCGACCATGTTCTGCTTCAGCCCGAGAGCGGTGGTCGCGACCAGGCCGGCGGCCGCCGCGAGCGCCGGCGACTCCTGGCGGAGCGCGAGCAGGGCCAGCCCGAAGCTGGTGACGACCAGCGGGATGCCGAGGATCTCGCCCTTCGCGACGACCGGGTCGATCAGGGCGCTGCTGGTCAGCGCGGCCGTGGCGACGGCGGACCAGATGGCCGCCCGATCACCAGCACGGTCACCAGCGCGGTCGCCGGCGATCAGCCGCGCGGTCTGGCCGGCCGCGACCACCAGCCAGACGCACGCGAGCGCGGTGACCGCCCGCAGGAAGTAGGCCCCGCCCACGGCGTCGGCCGCCTTCACCAGCGCGATCACCAGCGGCGGCCGGTCGACCCAGTAGTCGCCGAACATGCTGTCGGACCGGGGGTCCCACGCCCGGGCGACCAGCGTGAACCCGGCCTCGTCGGGACGGATCGGCCACAGCAGGCCGGGCAGTCGCAGCAGCCCGGCGAGTACGGCGGCGGTCCAGACCGCGCCCGGAAGCGTGGTCAGCGTGGGCGCGAGCGTCGCGCGCCGCGGCTGGTTGAGGTGGAGGTCGTTCACTTGAGCCTCACGACCCACTGCTTGGCGCCCCTCCAGCCGTTGGCGGGGGTGTGCCAGGTCTGCAGGTCCGCCCAGGCGTCGTTGATCAGGCCGTAGCGCGAGGTCTCCTCGGTCACCCGCAGCCAGTCCCCGGTGTCGAAGCGGTACAGGTAGCTGCCCGGCTTCGGTCCGTAGGAGTCGACCAGCAGCCGGTCGTCGCCCGCCTGTGCGATGTCCGAGCCGTCGCCGCGCACCGTCAGCACCGGCTCGCCGTCGTAGTCCACGACCTGGATCCGGTCGTCGCGCACCCGGTCCTTGGTCCCGCAGTGCTCGGTGAGCACGATCCGGGTCGCGGTGGCCTGGAGCTCGAGCTGGTTGCAGCGGTCGCCGGACTGCGGATCGAAGCTGTCCTCCTCGTCGGTCTCGAGGTCGCGGACCGTCACCTTGCTGATCGGTCTGCTGGAGACGTCGGTCCAGACCAGCCGGGTCCCGGCGATGTCGAAGTCGCCCACCTCGGTCTTCTCGTCGCGGACGTCGGCCGGGTCGTCGATCGCGACCGACCACAGGTCGAAGGTCTCGCCGTCCGAGCCGCTGGCCAGACCGACGTACAGGCGGTTGTCGGGTCCGAGCACGGTGCCGGAGTACTCGGCTCCGGCGGGCAGGTCCGGCCACTCCAGGTGTCGCCACTGCCGGGTACGCCGGTCGTAGGACCACACGCCGGGTCCGTTCTCGCCGGCGGGCGCGGCGGCGGCGCGCAGCAGCAGGCGGTAGCGGCCGAGGTGGATCGGTTGCTCCAGGTGCACCGGCGGGGTGGGCAGCCAGGACCTGATGCCGGTCTCGGGGTCGAGCAGCCCGTACCGGACCCGGGAGTCCTTGCCGCGGGGGCCGTCCTGGACGAACACCAGCCCGTCGTCGGTGAACCCGTCGAAGTACTGGCCGTTCTCCTGGTCGAGGTGGGCGTTGGTCTGCGTGGTGAGCACGTCGTAGTCGCGGCCCTCCTTGGCGGCCTCCGCGTCGTCCAGCCGCAGCACCCGGCCGACCGGGTCGTTGCTGCGGTCGGCGACCGAGGAGTCGTCCGGCCGTGGGGACATCCCGCCGCCGACGAGGCCGGCGAGCCCGACGATGCCGATCACCGCGGCGGCCACGCCGGCAAGCGCGGCCGTGCGCCGGCGCCGTACCTTCCGCTTGCCGGTGCCGAGCACGTCGGTCATCCGCATCCGGTCCGGTGGCGGTGCGGTCACGCTGTCGCGCAGGAGCCGCCTGAGGTCGTTCACCATCACGCGTGCCTTTCGCTCACGACGAGCTCCTCGAGCGAGGCGTCGTCGAACATCGATCGGAGGGTGGCCAGCGCGCGGGAGGTCTGGCTCTTGACGGTGCCCTCGCTGCAGCCGAGCACCTGTGCCGTGGCGCGTACGTCGAGGTCCTCGAAGTAGCGGAGTACGACGCAGGCGCGCTGCCGTGCGGGCAGCTCGCGGAGGGCCTCCTTGAGGGTTGCGGTCTCGGCGACGATCGCGGCCAGGTCCACGCCGGTGTTCAGGTGCGGGTCGGGCTCGGCGGGCAGCTCGCGGCTGCTGCGCTTCCGGGCTGCGTCCAGGAACGCGCTGACCACGGCCCGGCGGGCGTAGGCGTGCTCGCCGCCGTTCCGGGTGAGCCGCGGCCACGCGACGTACACCCGGATCAGGCCCTCCTGGACGAAGTCGGAGGCGCGGTCCCAGTCACCGCACAGCAGGTACGCGGTGTTGCGCAGGCCGCGCCTGGCTACCGCCGCGAACTCCGTGAAGCTCTCGTCGTCGCGCTTCATAAGGGCACTAACGAGGTGAGCCGGCCGATCGGTTGCATGCGCCGCCGGACTTTCTCAGTCTCCGTCGGAGCAGTCGTTGTCGAGGGGCGGGCGGTCGATGCCCCGGCGCAGGAAGACCCGCTTCTCGCAGTCGACGCCCACGCCGTGCTGGTCATAGAGCCGGCCGACGAGCGTGGCCAGCCGGGCTCCGGCGTCCTTCTTCCAGACGTCGAACGGCGCCTGCTCGACCACCCAGGTGGGCCGGTCGGGGCCGCTGAGCAGCGAGATCAGGTCGTCGTACTCGGGGTCCATGGTGCGCATCGGCAGGCTCCACAGGTGCGGGTACGGCGACTCCATGCCGCTGGTCAGCACCAGGTCCGCCCGGCCGCCGAACGACACGATCGTGTCGCCGGGCCGGGCCACCTCGGCGATCGCGGCGCCGGTCTCGGCCTGGTCGGGGTTGTCGAGGCCGCCGAAGGTCTTGACCACCCAGCCGAGCGACGCGACCAGGCACGAGGCGGCCGCGAAGACGGCGATCCGCCGCGTCAGCCACCCCGTGCGCCCCTCGACGCCGAGGAGCAGCAGCGCGAACACGATCGTCCCCGGGATCAGCGCGAACAGGTAGGGCCGCCAGAAGCTGCCGCCGAGCGCCAGCGACAGCCCGTCGAACAGCAGCAGCGACACCGCGGCGGTGGTCACCACCGGATCGAGGTGCCAGACCTCGCGGAGCCGTAGCACGAACAGCCCGCTCACGAAGACCAGCCCGGTCCCGATCAGGATCAGCGCGAGGAACAGCCCGCGCTCCATCGGCGCCGACGCGTCCTGGGTCGAGATCACCTCGAGTGCGTCGGAGCGGAAGCCGTAGAGGGCGTACCAGACGGTGTCGAGGTGTACGCCGGTCGCGCGCGCCCACGCGACCAGGCCGACCACGGGGACCGCTGCCCCCGCGAGCGCGGCGGCGCCGCGCGCGGCGAGCTCGCGGTTGTCGATCCGGCCGGCGATCCGGCCCGCGACCAGGAGCACGCCGCCGAACAGCAGGCCGGAGGCCATGTTCTGCTTCATGCCGAGTGCCAAGGTGGCGCTGAGCCCGGCGGCGAACGCCAGCCAGACCGCCCGGCCGCCCTCCCTGTCGAGCGCGAGCAGCGCCAGCCAGATGCTGGTCACGATCAGTGGGATCGCGAGGATCTCGCCCTTGGCGGCGACGGTGTCGATCATCGCGCTGCTGACGGTCGCTGCCGTGATCACCGCGGTCCAGGCCGCGACCTTGTCGTCACGGGTGACCACCCGCGCGCACCCGGCGGCGGCCAGGACGAGCAGGGCCACGCCCACCGCCGCCACGACCCGCAGGAAGGTCGGCCCGCCGAGCGCGTCGGAGGCCTTGCTCACCACGATCAGCAGCGGCGGCCGGTCCACCCAGTACGCGCCGTACATGCTGTCCGGCTGCGGATCCCAGCTCCGCGCCACCAGGAGGTAACCCGCCTCGTCGGCGCGCGTCGGCCAGAAGGCGCCGGGATAGCGCAGCAGGGCGGCTGCAGCCGCCGCGATCCAGACGGCCCCCCGAGCATTCACATGAAGGAGCCTAGAAGGTCGCTGTTTGTTCAGCCCGGAGGCTCCGAAAACTTTCTTCAAGAACCGCGTCATGGCTGGCGAGCGCGACTGTCTAGTTACTGAGTGCCCGGAGGAGAGGGTCGGGCACCCACCACGGATCAACCTGGGGAGTTGGGAGCAGGGCCAGGCCGGCATCAGGACGGGATCACCGTCCTGATGCCGGCCCGATTAACGAGGAGATATCGATGAACCACATCGCAACCGCGACCGAGACCCGCACGCGCCCGGTGGTACGCCGCTCACGGCCGACGCACCGGCGCTCGACCACGTCTCGCTGGCTCGACGCCGTCCGCGGCCTGCTGCCGGCTGGTTCACGAGACCTCTAGCTGACTGCAGCGGTCATCTAGCCGAAACATCCACGCAGTGACCCGGCAACGAGCATCGTCCAGGCTGGACACTCCACCACGGACGAAGGAGTGCTCATGCTGTGGAGAGTGCGTACGACGCTGCCCGACCGCCCCGGCTCGCTTGCTGTGCTGGCGCAGCGCTGCGGCGACGAGGGCGTCAACATCCTGGGTCTGCAGATCTTCCCCGGCGTCGAAGCGGTGACCGACGAGCTGGTCCTGCGTACGCCGGAGGGCTGGGGGCTGGCCGACCTCGCGGAGCTGATCGAGTCCGCCGGTGGCCGCTCGGTCAGCGGTGCGCCGTGCACCGAGCACGCCCTGGTCGACCAGCCGGCCCGCTATGTGCAGGCCGCCCGGGCGATCCTGGCCCAGCCGGCGAGCTTCCCCGAGGTCGTGGCTCGGCTGTTCGACGCCGAGCCGGACCCCGTCACCGGACCCGACGAGGACCCGCTCGCGGCGGTCCGCGACGTGATGGACATGACCGTCGGCGACGTGCTGGTGCAGGTACGCCGGACCGCGCCGTTCACTGCCACCGAGCATGCCCGCGGCGCCGCGATGGCCGACCTGGTCAGCGACGTCCTCGGCCGGTCGCGCGCCGACGATGATGCGCTCGCCCCGGCGCCGAGCCGACGCGTCGGCTTCGGTGCCGATCCGGAGTACGTCGTCGAGGGCCGCCGGGTCCTGGCGGTGGTCAACGGCACCATCGTCGGGATGGCCGTGGTCGCCGAGGACGGCCCGGAGCCCGGCGTCCATCCGGTCACACTGCGGGTCGACCCCGCCTGGCAGCGCCGCGGCATCGGGACCAGGCTGCTGATCGACGTCGCCCGGCAGGCCGCCGGCACCGGTGTCGAGGAGCTGCTGCTCACCACCGCCGCCGACAACCAAGCCGTGCTGCCGGTGGTCCTGTCAGCCGGACTCCGCGGCCGGATCCGGATGGCCGGGCACGAGCTGATCGTGCGGATTCCGGTCCGGGACCTGAAGCCGCTGCCCCGCGTGTGAATTAGGGCTGCCACATGGGTGAATAGGTAGGATTGGCACCCCGTCGCCCCGCGTGGAAGGCCCCCATGACCGACACCTCCGCTGGAGTCCCCGACAAGTTCGCCTCGCTCGGCCTGACCTACGACGACGTCCTGCTGCTTCCGGGTCATTCGGACCTCGCGCCGGACCAGATCGACACCACCTCCCGGCTCACCCGCGAGCTGTCGATCCGGGTGCCGCTGGTGTCGGCGGCGATGGACACCGTCACCGAGTCGCGGATGGCGATCGCGATGGCGCGGCAGGGCGGGATCGGCGTACTCCACCGGAACCTCTCGATCGAGGACCAGTCGCTCCAGGTCGACCTGGTCAAGCGCACGCAGACCGGCATCATCTCCAACCCGATCACGATCGGCCCGGACGCGACGCTGGAGGAGCTGGACCGGATCTGCGGCGAGTACCGCGTCTCCGGGCTGCCGGTCGTCGACAGCGACAACAAGCTGATCGGCATCATCACCAACCGCGACCTGCGGTTCACCCCGGTCGCCGAGTGGGCGACCACCAAGGTCGACGAGGTGATGACCACCGGGCCGCTGTTCACCGGCCCGGTCGGGATCTCGCGGGAGGAGGCCACGCTGCTGCTGCGTAAGTACAAGCGCGAGCGGCTGCCGCTGGTCGACGCCGACGGTCGCCTCGGCGGGCTGATCACGGTCAAGGACTTCGTCAAGAACGAGCAGTTCCCGCATACCTCCCAGGACGCCGACGGCCGGCTGATGGTGGGCGCGGCGATCGGCTACTTCGGCGACGCCTGGGAGCGGGCCGGCCGACTGATCGAGGCGGGCGTCGACGTCCTGGTCGCCGACACCGCCCACGGCCATGTCCGGATGCTGCTGGACATGGTGCGCCGGCTCAAGACCGATCCCGCGACCAAGCACGTCCAGGTGATCGGCGGCAACGTCGCGACCCGTGCGGGCGCGCAGGCGTTCGTCGACGCAGGCGCGGACGCGGTCAAGGTCGGCTTCGGCCCGGGTGCGATCTGTACGACGCGGATCGTGACGGGCTGCGGCGTACCCCAGATCACCGCGGTCTACGAAGCCGCGCTGGCCTGCAAGCCGGCCGGCGTACCCGTGATCGCCGACGGCGGCCTCAAGCACTCCGGTGACATCGCCAAGGCGATCGTCGCGGGTGCCGACACGGTGATGATGGGCTCGATCTTCGCCGGCTGCGAGGAGACTCCGGGCGAGCTGATCCTGGTCAACGGCAAGCAGTTCAAGGCCTACCGCGGGATGGGCTCGATGGGCGCGATGTCGAGCCGCGGCAAGAAGTCCTACTCCAAGGACCGCTACTTCCAGGCCGAGGTCACCAGCGACGACAAGATCATCCCCGAGGGCATCGAGGGCCAGGTCGCCTACCGAGGCCCGCTCTCCGCGGTTGCCCACCAGCTGATCGGCGGCCTCAACCAGTCGATGTTCTACATCGGCGCCAGCACCATCCCCGAGCTGCAGGAGAAGGGCCGCTTCGTGCGGATCACCTCCGCCTCCCTCAACGAGAGCCACCCGCACGACGTCCAGATGACCGTCGAGGCGCCCAACTACACCGGTCGCTGACTCGCAGGCCACAGCGACGGGCAACGGGGCGTGAGCCTCTCGGCTCACGCCCACGTGTCTCTGTTTGGCCGGCGGCTAGTTCATGTCGATGACCTCGATCTCCTTGGTCTGGTCCCCGGCCGGCCCGTGGACGTACTCGATCAGGACTCGGTCGCCCTGGATCGCAGCCACCCGGCCCGGCATGGTGAACAGCTTTCCGGCCTCGAGATCGTAGAGGTACGCCGGCTCCATCGCGTCGTTTGGCCGGATGGCCACGAATCGCTCACTCCCCGTGTTCGGCTGCAGGTAGTCGTCGGTGCTCAGGGTCAGCACGTCTGCGCCGTCGAGAGTGTCGATCTGGAAGGCGAGATCCGAGCCATCGTCGCGCGGAATGGGGAAGAGGAGCGGGAAGGTGGTCCTGCCGCGAAGAAGAGTCCACAAGTCACCCTTGAGCTGCGGGAGGGTCCGCTGAGTGCCGTCGGCGGTATTAATCGCAACAGCCGGGGTACCTGACTCGGAGTCAGCTGGGGTGATGACGATCCAAGTGCCCGCTGGGACAGGGTAGCCGCCGGACGTGCCCGACGCCTCCTGCCGGACGTCCGTGGGGTCCTCGAGCGAAGCGGAGACGAGCTGGCTGGCCGGCCCGTCGCGGCCCCACAGCCAGATCCGGTTGTCGGCACCGAGGGTCACCAGTTCCCACTCGAATCCGTTGGCGAGGTTCCATTCCACGGTTGACCAGGTCCACGTCGAGCGGTCGAAGACGGCGACCCGCGTGCCCTCGTACTGCGTGAAGTAGAGCTTGTCGACCCCCAGCCGCAGCGGCCTGCCGACGAGGGGGGAGTACTCCGGGAGGGGACGCTTGCTCCCGGTCGTGGGGTCGGTGAGGATGAGCTGGGACCGTTGCTCCTTGATGCCGCCCTTCGGGTGGTGAGTGACCATGTCGCCGCGCCCGATCACCTGCCCGTCGTCGGTCAGCATTGCGGCGTGTTCGGTGTTGTATCCGTCGATCGCACCCGAGGTCGCAGGGCGGACGGTGGTGTAGTGGGTGCCCTCCTGAGCCGGCGCCGCGTCGTCGAGCGAGAGTTTGACGCCCAGCTTCGGCCCGGCGGGCTCGGCACGGTCGGGCGCGTTGGTGGCCGTCAGCACGATGGTGCCGACCAGGAGGGCGGCGAGTGCCGCCGTTCCCCCTGCGCCGACGGTACGGCGGACCAGCAGCCGGCGGCGGCCGGCGCGGAGGGCGCCGTCGAGGTCGCCCCGGGGAGAGAAGTCGGCGGCCTCCCTGCTCAGGAGGTCCTGCAGGCGGGTCATCGGTGGCTCCTCTCGATCAGGGCGGTCAGGTTGTCGGCGTGCTCGCCGAGGGTGTTGCGCAGGTGCTCCAGCGCTCGCGAGGTGTGGCTCTTCACCGTGCCCTCGGTGCAGCCGAGCGCCGCCGCGGTGTCGCGGACGGACAGGTCGTCGTAGTAGCGCAGCACGACACAGGCGCGCTGCTGTTGGGGCAGCTCGATGAGCGCGCCCAGCACCGTGGCGCGGTCGGCCACCGCGTCGGCGTGGTCCGCCTCGGCCTCGGCGCTGCCGGAGGTGTCGCCGGGCCGCTCGTGGTTGGAGCGTTTGCGATGGGAGTCGAGGAAGGCGCTCACCACCGCCTTGCGGGCGTAGGCGAACTCGCCTCCCTGGCGGGTCAGCCGCGGCCACGCGACGTACACCTTGATCAGGCCGTCCTGGGCGAGGTCGGCGGCCCGGTGCGGGTCGCCGCAGAGGAGGTACGCCGTGCGGCACAGCTGGGCGTGGGCGGCGCTGTAGAACTCGGCGAAGGCCTCGTCCCGGCTGCTCACGGTTGCTCCGGTGTCTTCATAGCCTACGAACGGAACGGGCCGCCCGTTCGGTTGTCACAACCGCCGTCACAACCGACGTCACGGCACCGAGCGGACCGCGAACGAGGTGCTGCGTACCGCCTCGATCGAGCCGCCCTTGAACTCGTCGTCGAGCGATCCGGAGCGGACCCGGCTCACCGTGAAGGTGACCAGGCACCGCTTCGGCGGCTTCAGCTGGCCGGTCTCGGCCTGGTAGGGACGCAGGGCGCCAGAGGGTACGACGACCGGCTCGCCCTCGGCGTACTCCTCGTCGCCGCCCGGCGCCACGCAGCCGCCCTCCCACGAGACCCGGATCGTCCCGGGCCCGTCGTTGACCCGGATCAGCAGGTCCTCACGCCGGGACGCGCGCCGCGGCCCGCCGGCCTCGATCGGCTCCGGCAGCCGGACCCGCGACGTGGTCGACGGATCGTCGTCGCGCTTCAGGGTGACCACGACCTCCTCGTCCGGCTCGGTGAGGCCGTCGAGGACGGCGGTGTAGCCGTGGCTGCCGAGCAGACTGTGATGGTCGAAGGTCTCCTTCGCGCCGCCACCGGCGACCGCCAGCTCGTCACCCTCGGACAGCTCGATGCTGGTCAGGCCACCCGCGCTGAGGCTTACCGCCACCTCGGAGTCCGCCGAGCGTGCCTCGACCCGGATGTGGGCGTAGATGCCGCTGGTGCGCAGGTCTGCGGAGTCGACGGTCGAGCAAGCGGCGAGCGGGAGGGCCAGAGCAAGGGCGGCAACTTGGCTCGGGGAGGGACGGGCCATGCGGGTCAGCGTAGGGCGTGCTCACCCCGGCGTCTGCTGTCCTGGCCCGAGCCTGCCAGCGACTAGGGTTTCGTTCTATGAGCGAGATCGAGATCGGCCGGGCCAAGCGGGGCCGGCGGGCGTACTCCTTCGACGACATCGCGATCGTGCCGTCGCGGCGTACCCGCGACCCGGAGGAGGTCAGCGTCGCCTGGCAGATCGACGCCTACCGGTTCGAGCTTCCGGTGCTGGCGGCGCCGATGGACTCGGTGATGTCGCCCGCGACCGCGATCGCGCTCGGCAACGTCGGCGGGCTCGGCGTACTCAACCTCGAAGGACTGTGGACCCGGTACGACGACCCGTCCGGCCTGCTGGAGGAGGTCGCCTCGCTGCGCGGGCTGGAGGCGACCCGGCGGATGCAGGAGATCTACGCCGAGCCGATCAAGCCCGAGCTGATCACCACCCGGCTCAAGGAGATCCGCGAGGCCGGCGTCACCGTGGCCGGCTCGCTGTCGCCGCAGCGCACCAAGGAGTTCGCGAAGGCCGTGGTCGACGCCGGCGTCGACATGTTCGTGATCCGCGGGACCACGGTCTCGGCTGAGCACGTCTCCAGCCAGGCCGAGCCGCTGAACCTCAAGGAGTTCATCTACGAGCTCGACGTGCCGGTGATCGTCGGTGGTTGCGCTACCCACCAGGCGGCGCTGCACCTGATGCGCACCGGCGCGGCCGGCGTGCTCGTCGGCTTCGGCGGGGGAGCGGCCCACACCACGCGCACGGTGCTCGGCGTTGCCGTACCCATGGCCTCGGCGGTCGCCGATGTCGCTGCGGCCCGGCGTGACTACCTCGACGAGTCCGGCGGCCGCTACGTGCACGTGATCGCCGACGGCTCGATCGGCCGCTCCGGCGACGTCGCCAAGGCCATCGCGTGCGGGGCGGACGCGGTGATGATCGGGTCGCCGTTCGCGCGCGCCAGCGACGCGCCCGGCCACGGCTTCCACTGGGGTGCGGAGGCGCACCACGCCGCGCTGCCGCGAGGTGAGCGGGTCGAGTTCGGCACCGTCGGCACGCTCGAGGAGATCCTGTTCGGTCCCTCCCGCGTCGCCGACGGCACCATGAACCTGATCGGCGCCCTCAAGCGCTCGATGGCCACCACCGGCTACACCGACCTGAAGGAGTTCCAGCGGGTCGAGGTCGTGGTCGAGTGATCGTCGCCGCCGCGCAAGGCGAGTCCGTCTCCGGCGAGCTGGCCACCAACGTCGCGACCGCTGCCCGTCTGCTCGGACAGGCGGCCGACCAGGGTGCGCGGCTGGTGCTGCTCCCGGAGGCGTTCCTCACCGGCTACGACCTGGCCGCGTTCGCCGGCCCGCTGCCGAGCGCGGACGATCTCGACGGCGGCTGGCTGGACCCGCTGCGTGACGCCGCGCGCGCGGCCAACGCGTACGTGCTGGTCAACACAGGGCTCGACCGCGGCGACCGGCGTACTCTCACCACCCTGCTGATCCGGCCCGACGGCGACGCGGTCGCGGCGTACGACAAGCAGCACGTGCACGACGAGGAGCGTCGCTATTTCACCGGCGGCACGGACGGCACCTCGGTCGTCGTCGACGGCATCGAGCTGGGGGTGTCGGTCTGCTACGACGGCAGCTTCCCGGAGCACGCGCGTGCCGCGGCCGAGGCTGGCGCGCACGCCTACCTGAACTCGGCCGGGTGGTTCGCCGGCAGCGAGCACCGGCGCGACCTCAACTACGCCGCACGCGCACTCGAGAACGGAATATACGTCGTGTTCTCCGGGCTGGCTGGCCGCTGCGGCAAGTTTGAGTTCAACGGCGGCTCGGCGGTCTACGACCCGGAAGGACGCCCACTCGCGCGGCTCGGCGACGAGGAAGGGGTGGCCGTGGCCGAGCTCGATCCGGAGCTGGTCGCAACGACTCGGGCGACGATCACGACCGGCGCCGACCGGCTGTCCGATCTGGGTGGACGCCTCCGCTTGTGAGTGATTTGCGAAGGCATACTTAACACTCCTTTACTTGCGAGATCAAGACTTACTTGTAAGGGCCGCGACCCCTAGATTGCTCTAACCAACCCGGAGGAGCGACGCTCCATTCTCTGGTCCGCGGGCGTCGTTCCTTCCCACCTCGGGAGGAGCAGATTCGCATGCGAAAAACCATCGCTGTGTTTGCCGCGCTCGCTGTTGCAGCGGGAGTCGGCAGCTACGCCGGAGCCGCACCCAGTTCCGGTGAACTCACCCCAGATCAGGAGCGCGCGCTCGACGCGGGCATCCAGGTCGCACCCAAGGGGTCGGCAGCCGCCAAGGCGGCGGCGGCCACGACGCTGAACCCGTACCTGGCCAACATCCAGGACGCCACCACGGCGGACTACAGCTACTGGAAAGACAAGATGAAGCAGGACGCGCGCGCCCGGGCCGCGTCCTCGAGGCTCGACGCGAACAAGAGTGCCGCGCTTGGCATCCAGGCCGACCCGCCCCCGGCCGTGGTTCACGACGAGCAGGAGCCGACCGGCGTCGGCGCCAACGACTCGCTCGAGAACGCCGAGCCGGTCCCCGCGTTCGGTACCGCGGCCACCAAGAGCCCTGCGGTGCGGATTCTCGGTGACCTCACCGCCATCCCGATCACGATCGGGACACTTGCACCTGGTGCGGAGGACAACGGTGCCATCCCGCTGGCCACCGACTCCGGGATCAACGGGACCCGCGGCGTCACCACGACCGGCGTACTCGGAGACGGCCCGCACGGCACCGCCGGAACGGGCACCAACGACTTCGACTTCTACAAGCTGACCGTCCCCGCCGGAGCATCGGTGGTCGCCGACACCAGCGGCAGTGCGTCCGGCACGGACACCCTGGTCGCGTTGTACGACGCGGCCGGGACGCTGCTGGCTCAGGACGATGACAGCGGTCCGAGCGTGTTCTCGCTGCTGACGCACCGGGTCGACACCGCGGGTACCTACTACCTCGCGGTGGCTGGGTTCACGTTCAACGGCTCGCTGCCGGCCGACCCGTTCGACCCGGCCAGCGGCGCGGGTGGCGGCGACACGGGCAACTACGCCCTCAAGCTGTCCTCGCAGTTCGTCGACCAGGACTACTTCAGCGTCAAGCTTCGCCCCGGTGACGTTATCGGCGCGGTGGCCAACAGCGGTGCGACCGGCCTGACCATCTACCACCCGGACGGCACCCAGCGGGTCGGCTCCGAGGGCTTGGACGCGTCCTCGCTCTACCCGGCCAACTCGCCGCTTCCGGGCGGTGGCAACACCACCCTCGCGTACGTCGCGGAGGAGGCCGGCTGGTACGGCGTCCACGTCGAGGGCCCGATCAGTGCGTACGACGTACTCATCGAGGGCTACCGACCGGGCGCGCAGACCGACCGGCCGCGGGTGAAGCAGACCCTGTTCCTCGACTTCGACGGGGAGCGGGTCAACACCGGCGTCTGGGGCGGCCCGGGAGTGCGGACCCTTTCGCCGCTGGCTTCCTTCCTCACCAGGTGGGGGCTGACCCGGTCGCAGGAGAACCAGCTGATCAACCGGATCACCGCAGAGGTCGCCGAGAGCGTCAAGCAGGACATGATCGCCAAGGGGCTCAACGACTTCTACGACATCAAGGTCGTGAACTCGCGCAACAGCCCTGACGTCTGGGGTCAGGACAACGTGTCCCGGGTGATCGTCGGCGGCACCATCGCCGAGTCGGGTCTGAACACGATCGGCATCGCCCAGTACATCGACCCCGGCAACTACGCCCTGGAAGACCAGGCCGTGGTGCTGCTCGACGTACTCAGCAACCCGAGTGGCGCCGCCTCGCTCAACACCTACATCAAGGCTGAGAGCGACCGGCTTGCCTGGGTCTCGCAGGGCATCGGCAACGTGGTGGCGCACGAGTACGGCCACCTCGTCGGCAACTACCACTCGCACAACTCCAAC
The DNA here is from genome assembly GCF_003121585.1 of Nocardioides speluncae. Classification (GTDB taxonomy): domain Bacteria; phylum Actinomycetota; class Actinomycetes; order Propionibacteriales; family Nocardioidaceae; genus Nocardioides; species Nocardioides speluncae. The sequence goes on along the minus strand of NZ_QEOO01000026.1, from coordinate 32,927 downwards.
GAGACCGCGAACCTCATGGACGCCGGCGGCACCGGCTTCCCGCGGCTCTTCGGGGTCGGCCCGGACGGCATCGGCGGCACCGCCGATGACGCCGACGTCGACTTCGTGACCGACACCTACTCCCTCACCGAGGGCTTCACCGGAGTAGAGAACACGCTCAACGTCACCGCATGGTCGGCTTTCTTCCGCTGACCTGACTGACGATCCAAACCCGCCGCCGGCCTCGGTCATCGAGGCCGGCGGCGGCATGTCCGTGGAGTTTGGGTGGTCGAGCAGCGAGCGCAAGCAACCGCAGCATCGCGGGCGCGGCCACGCGGCCGCGGTGCTGGGGCCGTCGTCGAGACCACGTTGGTTTGCTGGGGGCGGTCGGTCCGGCGTCGAACGCCTCCGGGCGCTGCGGCGGCGCGTCGCGCGCACGGCCATCGCTGTTGGTTGCGCGCCCTTGGCGCGCGCCGCGGCCAAGCCGCTTGACGCCGCCCGAAGGCGCCCGGCACCGAACCGCCCGCAGGCAGACGACCACGCCGCCTGAGAGACCACGTCACGCATGGCCCTGAAAGTGCACTGGATGCGGCCGTTCGCCGTAGCCTCTACCTCGGAGGTGGCCGCCATGAGCACGCTGACAGTGCGAAACCTGGACCCGAACGTCATGAAGAGGATCCAAGAACGCGCCGTCCGGCACGGCCAGTCGATGGAGGCGGAGGTCCGCGACATCCTCACCGCTGCTGTGGAGCAGCCCGAGGGGGCACGGGGCTTCGGTGCGCTGATCGAAGATGCGCTCAGGGGATTGCCTCGGGTCGAGGTTCCAGAGTTCGACCGAAACCGTCAGCCGCCGCGAGGAATCGAGTTTTGATCCTGCTGGACGAACGCCGTCTTGGCGACGCGCAACGTACGTGACTTCCAACGATGTGGGATCCAGATCGTGAGTCCGTTCGACGAGGCGTGATCCCACGTCAGCGCCGCTGTCCCTGCGAGGATGAGACGCATGAGGTCCTCCAGTGCACTCAGCCCGCAAGCTCGTGATGCCGCGATCGCGGCGATGGAGGAGACCAGCCAGGACCACGGTGAGCTCGACGTACTCGTCGTGGGCGGTGGCATCGTCGGCGCCGGCACCGCGCTTGACGCGGTCACGCGCGGGCTCACCACCGGGCTGATCGAGCAGCGCGACCTCGCCAGCGGCACCAGCAGCCGCAGCAGCAAGCTGGTCCACGGCGGCTTGCGGTACCTCGAGATGCTGGACTTCGCGCTGGTCAAGGAGGCGCTGCAGGAGCGCGGCCTGCTGCTCACCCGGCTCGCGCCGCATCTGGTTCGGCCGGTGCCGTTCCTCTACCCGCTCACCCACAAGATCTGGGAGCGCCCGTACGTCGGCGCCGGGCTTGCGCTGTACGACGGGTTCGCGATGCTCGGCAAGTACGACATGGGGGTGCCGCGGCACAAGCACCTGTTCCGGCGCCAGGTCGCCCGGATCGCGCCCGACTTCAAGGCTGATGCGCTGGCCGGCGCGATCAAGTACTACGACTGCCAGGTCGACGACGCCCGGCTGGTGCTGACCATCGCGCGCACCGCCGCCGAGCACGGTGCCCACGTCGCCACCCGGGCCAAGGTTGTCGGCTTCCTCCGGGAGGGCGAGCGCGTGGTCGGCGTCCGCGCTCGTGACCTGGAGAACGACCGCGACTTCGAGGTCCGGGCCCGGGTCGTGGTCAACGCTGCCGGCGTCTGGACCGACGAGATCCAGGAGATGGTCGGCGGCCGCGGCGCGCTGCACGTGCAGGCCAGCAAGGGCATCCACCTGGTCGTGCCGCGCGACCGGATCCGCTCCGAAGCCGGCTTCATCACCCGCACCGAGAAGTCGGTGCTCTTCGTGATCCCGTGGGGCCGGCACTGGATCATCGGCACCACCGACACCCCCTGGGACCTCGACAAGGCGCACCCCGCCGCCAGCCGCGCGGACATCGAGTACGTCCTCACCCGCGTCAACACGATCCTGCGCGAGCCGCTGGACCACGAGGACGTCGAGGGCGTGTACGCCGGGCTCCGTCCGCTGCTCACCGGCGAGTCCGAGCCGACCTCGAAGATCAGCCGCGAGCACACCGTAGTCACGCCGGTCCCCGGGCTGGTGATGATCGCTGGCGGCAAGCTCACGACGTACCGGGTGATGGCCAAGGACGCCATCGACGCCGCGGCCCACTCCCTGAAGACCACCGTCAATGTGACCGTCCGGGACTGCATCTCCGACCGGGTCGCGCTGGTCGGCGCGGACGGGTTCGAGGCCCGCTCCAACCAGAGGGTGATGCTGGCCCGCCGGGCCGGCCTGCACGTCGCCCGGATCGACCACCTGCTCGGCCGCTACGGCGGACTTGTCGACGACCTGCTGGCCTTGATCGCCGAGCGCCCCGACCTGCGCCATCCGCTCGCCGGCGCGGAGGACTACCTGGCCGCCGAGATCGTGTACGCCGTGACCCACGAAGCCGCCCGCCACCTCGACGACGTGCTGACCCGCCGTACCCGGATCTCCATCGAGACCTTCGACCGCGGCGTCGCCGCCGCCCGCCCCGCCGCGGAACTATTGGCGCGAGAGCTCGGCTGGGACGCTGCGCGGCTCGATGAGGAAGTCGACCACTACCGCCGCCGCGTCGAGGCCGAACGCCAGAGTCAGTTGAAGATGACAGACCAGGAAGCCGACGAAGCCCGCGTGAGCGTTCCTGACATCGTCTAACCCGACGCGCGGGTGGTCCGGTGTCGGCCGCACTGGCGGGCGGCGTCAAGCGGCTTGGCCGCGGCGCGCGCCAACGGCGCGCAACCAACGGCGGCGGCTGAGCGCGCGACGCGCCGCCGCAGCGCCCGCCAGTGCGGCTGGCGCCGGGCCGCTCGCCCATCTGCCACCCATCCCCAAGCCGCTTGACGCCGCCCGCAGGCGCCCGATGCCGAACCGCCCGCGCACGTGGGTGTGCGGGCGGTCCGGATCGGTGTTGTTAGTTCACCCGGACGATGGTCCCGGGGGCCTTGCACTTGGTTTTGATGGTGGCGCTGACCGCGTTGGACGGGAGGATGGCCTGCCAGAAGTAGACGCCGGGACCGCCGATCTTGGCCCTGGTCGTCCAGTAGGAACCGCTCTTGGTGACCGGCACGATGAACCGGGCGTGGATCTTGCTGGAGCGGGTGCAGTTGCCGGCGGGGACGGTCCGGAACGGCCCGACCAGGCGGATCCGGGCTTCCTTGTTGTAGCCGGCGGGGAGGCCGCTGACCGTCAGCTTGGCCCGGACCCGGGTGCCGGGCCGGACCGGGGTGGTCTCGGCCCTGATGCCCACCTTGGGTACGGCGAGTACCTGGGTGCGTGCCCCGCAGGTGCGGGCGGCGAGGTTGAGCCGGTTCTCCCGGAGATAGACGCCCCAGACGTAGAAGCCGGCCTTCTTCGACGCGAGCTTCGGCAGCTGGTAGGTGCTGTTGAGCTTGACCGGGATCCCGGTGCTGTCGACCTCACGGGCGGCCGCGCAGGTGGCGTTGGCCGCGTGGGTGAACGGGCCGTAGAGCGTGGCCACCGCCGAGCGCGGGGTCTCCACGCCGTCCTTGACCTGGAAGGTGCCGGCGAACTGCTGGCCGAGCTTGATCCGGGTCGAGGCGGCCCTGGTCGCGACCTTGGGCCGGGCCCGGACCACGATCCGCTTGGTGATCACCGGGTCGAGGTAGTGGCGGGCGACAACGACGCGGGACGCCTTGAGGTTCTGCGGCATCCGTACCTTCAGCCGGTAGTCGGGCAGCTTCTTGATCTGGACGCGGACCTTCTTGTCACCGCCGGAGTCCGGGGTGAACTGAGCGGACATGCCTCCGGTCGACCCGGTGTAGCGGGTGACCGAGGCGGCGCCCGGGTAGCTCACGACCACCGGCAGCCCGGCGATCGCCCGGCCGGTGGTGGTGACCACCGAGGCCTTGACGGTCACGGTCTTGCCGACGATCGAGTTGTTGGCCGAGACCGTGATCTTGTACGGGCCGGCGTACCTGTTGGCGTCGGCGAGCATGTCGCGGGCGAGGTCGCGGATCGTGGCGGCCTTCCTGGTGGGCCGGAGGCGAGCGGTGGTCTTGCTGCCGTTGAGCGAGTACGCCCCGCCGTGCAGCAGGTGGTACAGCGCGATGTCGACCGCGGCGGAGCGGTCCTTGTTGCGGAACGCGCCCCAGGTGGTGGCGATCCAGGCGGCCTTGTTGTTGGCCCGCTCGGAGACCTTCATCGTCCCGGAGCCGGTGAGCTTGTCGGTGAGGTAGGCCTTGCGGAAGCCGAGGGTGTGGTTGGCCTTGGTCGGGTCGATCCGGTAGACGACGTTCGGGAAGACCTTGCGGCCGCCCAGCCAGCCGCTGGCGGCGGTGCGGTTCTGCGGGATCGAGTAACCCATCCACGGCTCACCGGACGTGCCGGCGGCCTGGGCGGTGGGTGGGGAGAGGGTCGTAAGGGGGAGTGCGGCAACCGCGAGCGCGATCGCCACCTTGGTCAGTGGCTTTTTCATGCGATGTCCCATTCGCGTCGATGATTTGCGGCCCTCGGGACCCACGTCGCTCGCTGGGCGGTCCCTCCCCTGCGAGCCGCAGCCCCCGGAGGCCGCCAGTCCCGAAGGACTTTACAAGAGCGAAGGGACAGTTCGTCAGGTTATCCACAGGCACCATTTACGCCGCAAAACGGTCGTTGACAGATCTCGATGAAGTGTCAACTTGTGGATGGTCGTTACTGGAGGGTAGTGAACGGGCTCCGGCTCACCTACGCTCGATCCATGAGCGCCCAGAGTCCCACGCCCGAGCCCATGGTGACGGGCCCGCACGACCCCGAGCACGACCCGAAGGCGTCGTACGCCTTGGAGCCTGAGTACGTCGAGGCGCTGACCGCCCGGATCGTCAGCACGACCGGTGCGACCAGCCCGACGTACAGCCCGATCCACGGCCAGCCGCTCGCGAACATCCCCCAGTCGAGCGTCGACGACGTCGCCGAGGCGTTCCGGCGGGCTCGCCGGGCGCAGGCCGCGTGGGCGCGCACCAGCCTGGACGACCGGGCGCAGATGCTGCTGCGCCTGCACGACCTGGTGCTGGACCGGCAGGACGAGATCGTCGACCTGATCTGCTGGGAGACCGGCAAGGCCCGCAAGCACGCGTTCGAGGAGCCGGTCCACATTGCGCTCACCGCGCGCTACTACGGCCGCACCGCCCACCGGCATCTCGACAGCGAGCGCCGGCTCGGCATCCTCCCGCTGCTCACTCGCGCCGAGGTCAACCGGGTGCCGAAGGGCGTCGTCGGGATCATCGCCCCCTGGAACTACCCGTTCTCGCTCGCGCTCTGCGACGGCCTCCCGGCGCTGCTGGCCGGCAACGCCGTGGTCACCAAGCCGGACGCGCAGACGATGCTGACCGCGCTGCTCGGCGCGCAGCTGCTCGAGGAGGCTGGTTTCCCCAAGGACCTCTGGCAGGTCGTCGCAGGCCCGGGCCGCGAGCTCGGTACGCCGCTGATCAAGAGCTCGGACTACGTCTGCTTCACCGGCTCCACCGCCACCGGCAAGGTGATCGCCCAGCAGTGCGCCGAGCGGCTGATCGGCTGCTCGCTGGAGCTCGGCGGCAAGAACCCGCTGCTGGTGCTGCGCGACGCCTCGGTCGAGAGGGCCGCCGAGGGCGCGATCCGGGCGTCATTCGCGAGCGCCGGCCAGCTCTGCATGTCGACCGAGCGGATCTTCGTCGCCGACCAGATCTACGACCGGTTCGTGGAGCGGCTGGTCGCGCGCACCGAGGCGCTGAGCCTGGGCGCCAGCCTTGACTGGGACGTCGACATGGGCACGCTGATCTCGCCCGACCAGGTCGAGACCGTCACTGCCCACGTCGCGGACGCGCTGGCCAAGGGCGCCCGGGTGCTCACCGGCGGCAAGGCCCGACCCGACCTCGGTCCCTATTACTACGAGCCGACCATCCTCGAGGGCGTCACGCCGGACATGACCTGCTTCGCGGAGGAGACGTTCGGCCCGGTGATCTCGCTGTACCGCTTCCACGACGAGGCGGACGCGATCGACCGCGCCAACGCCGGCCGGTACGGGCTCAACGCGTCGATCTTCAGCCAGGACGGCGACCGCGCCCGCTGGATCGCTCGGCAGATCAAGGCCGGTTCGGTCAACATCAACGAGGCGTACGGCGCCACGTTCGGCAGCGTCGACACCCCGATGGGCGGGATGCGCGAGTCCGGGATGGGGCGCCGGCAGGGCGGTGAGGGCATCCACCGCTTCACGGAGACCCAGGCCGTCGCCACCCAGCGGCTGCTCCGGTTCTCACCGCAGTTCGGCCTGTCCGAGGAGACGTACGCCAAGGTGCAAACCGCCAACTTCCGCCTCCTCAAAAAGCTGGGTCGCGCATGAGCTTCGACTACGACGTCCTGGTCATCGGCTCCGGGTTCGGTGGCTCGGTCACCGCGCTCCGGCTGACCGAGAAGGGCTACAAGGTCGGCGTACTCGAGGCAGGCGCGCGGTTCGCCGACGGCGACTTTCCCGCGACCTCGTTCGACGTCAAGAAGTTCCTGTTCGCACCGGCCGCCGGCTGCTACGGCATCCAGCGCATCGACATGGTCAAGGACTGCATGATCCTGGCCGGCGCGGGCGTCGGCGGCGGCTCGCTGGTCTACGCCAACACGCTCTACGAGCCGCTCGACGCGTTCTACCGGGACCCGTCCTGGGCGCACATCACCGACTGGAAGGCCGAGCTGGCGCCGTACTACGACCAGGCCAAGCGGATGCTCGGCGTGGTCGAGAACCCGACCACGACCCCGGCCGACGAGGTGATGCAGAAGGTCGCCGAGGAGATGGGCGTCGGCGACACCTACCACCCGACGCCCGTCGGGGTCTTCTTCGGTGGCACCGGTCAGAAGCCGGGGGAGCAGGCCGCCGACCCGTTCTTCGGCGGCGTCGGCCCGCAGCGCAACGCCTGCCTGCAGTGCGGCGAGTGCATGACCGGCTGCCGGCACAACGCCAAGAACACGCTGGTCAAGAACTACCTCTACCTCGCCGAGCAGAACGGCGCGAAGGTGCACCCGCTGACCACGGTCACCCGGGTCCGCCCGCTCGAAGGCGGCGGCTTCCAGGTGGACACCCGCTGGACCAAGGCCAAGCTGTCCCGCCTAAGGAGTGACGGGTCGGCGGTCAAGACGTTCACCGCCGAGCAGGTCGTCTTCGCGGCGGCCGCCCTCGGCACCCAGAAGCTGCTGCACCAGCTGAAGGGCGAAGGCGACCTGCCCGAGCTCAGCGACCGGCTCGGCGTACTCACCCGGACCAACTCCGAGGCGCTGCTCGGCGCGCTGGCGCCGGATCTCGCGGTGGACTACACGCAGGGCGTCGCGATCACGTCCTCGTTCCACCCCGACGAGCACACCCACATCGAGCCGGTCCGCTATGGCAAGGGCTCGAACGCGATGTCGATGATGCAGACCGTCCTCGCCGACGAGATCCCCGGCGAGAACCGGGTGCGGACCTGGCTCAAGGAGCTCTGGGCGAAGAAGCGCGAGGTGCTCGACCTCTACGACATGAAGCACTGGTCGGAGCGCACCGTGATCGCGCTGGTCATGCAGACCTTGGACAACTCGATCACCACGATCGGCAAGAAGACGCCGTTCGGGTGGCGGATGACCAGCCAGCAGGGCCACGGCGAGCCCAACCCGACCTATATCCCGGTCGCGTACGACGCCGCGCGGCGGATGGCGCAGATCATGGGCGGTACGCCGGGAGGCAACATCGGCGAGCCGTTCGAGCGCCCGCTCACCGCGCACTTCATCGGCGGCTGCACGATCGGCGACTCGGCCAACAGTGGCGTGGTCGACCCCTATCAGCGGGTCTACAACTATCCGGGCCTGCACATCGCCGACGGCTCCGCGATCTCCGCCAACCTCGGCGTGAACCCGTCACTCACGATCACCGCGCAGGCGGAGCGGGCGATGTCGTTCTGGCCGAACAAGGGCGAGGCCGACTCCCGGCCGCCGCTCGGTGCGGCGTACCAGCGGATCGACGCCGTCGCGCCCGCCAGCCCGGTGGTGCCCGCGGACGCTCCGGCGGCGCTGCGGCTGCCGATCGTTGGCGTCAGCTGAGTACCGGTGTGGATGCGTCCAAACCGAGGTCACGTCGCGCTGCCGCGTAGAAGGCATTGAGTGCTTCTACCAAGCCTGGATCGTCCAGGACCTCGCCCTTCCGAGTTGCGATCTCTTCGCGCCAGATGAGCTGGTTCACCGTGTGAGTAACATCGATGGCAGGTGTCGAGGCCAACAACATGAGCTTCTCGAAGTGTGCCGTTCGTTGGAGCTCCGCGAGTTCCATGGCCTCGACAAAGGCGTCTCGGGAGGCCTCGTCGTCAGCTTCCCTGGCGCGTGAGGCGTTCGCCGAGATGTCCTTCACGCAGGTCGAGAACTCGATGTAGGTCTGAAGGCGACGCTCATCCCATCTGGTCGCCATTTGCCGCTTGTACCTAGCTCGTTCGGCGGCCGAGGTCGCCAGGTACGAAGCCAAGGCTCCAGCGACGACGCCGAGGAGCGTGAACAGCTGGGCGGCCATGGCGAACGATCCTAGGACAAGGCCTTGACAGCGGACATCAGTGAGCCGGCTGAGCCTCCAGGACGGGACGAATGGGACGTCCGGGACGGTCGTACGAATTTCTAGAGATTCGCGTAACCCCCGTTAGTAGCACTCGTTTGAGTAATCGGATCCGACAGTCATGCTCCCTCCCAGGTCGGATCGCGTGTCCAGGCGCTGTCCATCAGTTGCGTGGACGATCAGGGCCCGGCCACCCTCCCTCCCCGGCCGGGCCCTGATGCTATTTTCAACGGCCACGGCTGAGCTTGCGAAGCCGGAGATGGCGGGGAGGCCGTGTCGAGACCCACGCGAGTCGCCGCCCGCTGGTTGAGGAGGTCGCTCTGCGACCGTCTCGAAACCAAGGGTCTGTGCCTAGGACACGCTGATTTCGCGGACGAGAGCCCGGACCTGGGCAGCGGTCATGTCGCCGACGATCAGCCGCATGACCACGCGGCCGTCGGGCGCTGTCACCTCGAGGTGCTGCGAGTCGGGCGCGGGAGCTGCAGCAGTGACGCTCAAGGTCAGGCTCGCGAGCCGCAGTGGGTAGGTCGTGATCGGCGTCGGCATGTCGAAGTAGGTGTCGTCTCCGAGGTCGCCGGACCGGAGCCAGGCGTGCGGCTCGTCGTCCGCGAAGGCCGTCGGGTGGCGGACGCAGACATCTTCGCCGGTGGGGCGGTGCCAGCAGCTCTGCCAGGACGCCCGGCCGTGATCGCCACCTTCGGAGGTGCCTGCTTCCCAGTCGGAGCGAGGCAGACGGGGTCCGCGGGTCGGGTCCACGACCCGATGGGTCCGGCCGTTGACGACCTTGACCTGCACCGGAGGCGGCCCGTCGAGGTCGAGGTCATATGTCTCCGGGCCGAGGGTCTCGCCAGAGGGGTCGTACTGACACTGAGAGGTCCGACGGACGCCCGTGGGGTGGTAGACGAAGCGGAACGTCAGGACGTCACCGTCGCGGGAGGTCTCGGCCGTGTAGCTCCCTTTCCCGCAGGACCTGTAACCACGAACCTCCTTACGGTGACCGCTGCTCGGGTTGACGAGAAGCAGGCCGCCCGGCTGCACCACCGCGGCCTCGAAGTCGGCGGCCACTGGGCGCCCGGCCTCCCGATAGCGGGAGAGCTCGTCGAAGGCCAGGATGCCGAGTGGCGGGATCGCCAGGGTGAGGACGGTGGCCAGCAGCCACCATCGCCAGGTTCGGTTCTTCGCCACAGTGGATAGACGCGCGTCGGCGATCGGCGGTTGCCCGTGCCACGCAGATAGACTTCGGGCTCACCCTCCGCCGTACCCGAAAGGTGCTCATGACCAGCGCGCACGCCGGACACGACCTGGTTCTGGTCGTCGACTTCGGCGCCCAGTACGCCCAGCTGATCGCGCGCCGCGTGCGCGAGGCTCGGGTCTACTCCGAGATCGTCCCGCACACCATGCCGGTCGCCGACATGCTGGCGAAGCAGCCGAAGGCGATCATCCTGTCCGGTGGCCCCTCGTCGGTGTACGCCGAGGGCGCGCCCGGCGTGGACACCGGTCTGTTCGAGGCCGACGTGCCGGTCTTCGGCATCTGCTACGGCTTCCAGGCGATGGCGCGGGCGCTCGGCGGCGACGTCGCGCACACCGGCGCTCGTGAGTACGGGCGGACGCCGGTGCAGGTCAGTCAGGGCGGCACGCTGCTCGCCGACCTGCCTACTGAGCACAACGTCTGGATGTCGCACGGCGACTCCGTGGCCGCCGCCCCCGAGGGCTTCACGGTGCTGGCCTCGACCAGCGTGACGCCGGTGGCCGCCTTCGAGAACCTCGACAAGCGGCTCGCAGGCGTCCAGTGGCATCCCGAGGTGCTGCACACCGAGCACGGGCAGCGCATCCTCGAGCACTTCTTGCACAGCATCGCGGGCTGCCGCGCCACCTGGACCATGGTCAACATCGTCGAGGAGCAGATCGAGCGGATCCGGGCTCAGATCGGGACCGAGGGCCGGGCGATCTGTGGGCTTTCCGGTGGCGTCGACTCGGCCGTGGCCGCGGCGATGGTGCAGCGGGCGATCGGCGACCGGCTGGACTGCGTGTTCGTCGACCACGGGCTGCTGCGCAAGAATGAGGCCGAGCAGGTCGAGCGCGACTTCGTCGCCGCGACCGGCGTCAAGCTGCACGTCGTCGACGCCGAGAAGCGCTTCCTCGACGCGCTGGCCGGGGTCAGCGACCCCGAGGAGAAGCGCAAGATCATCGGCCGCGAGTTCATCCGGGTCTTCGAGGCCGCCGAGGCCGAGGTGCTCGGCTCGGCCGCCGACGCCGGCGCGAAGGTGGCGTTCCTCGTCCAGGGCACGCTCTACCCCGACGTCGTCGAGTCCGGCGGCGGCGAGGGTGCGGCCAACATCAAGTCCCACCACAACGTCGGCGGCCTGCCCGACGACCTGGAGTTCGAGCTCGTAGAGCCGCTGCGCACGCTGTTCAAGGACGAGGTGCGGCTGGTCGGCGAGCAGCTCGGCCTGCCCGCCGAGATCGTCTGGCGGCACCCGTTCCCCGGCCCCGGCCTGGCGATCCGGATCATCGGCGAGGTCACCCGCGACCGGCTCGACCTGCTCCGCGACGCCGACGCGATCGCCCGCGAGGAGCTGACCCGCGCCGGCCTGGACCGCGACATCTGGCAGTTCCCGGTCGTGCTGCTCGCCGACGTCCGCTCGGTCGGCGTCCAGGGCGACGGCCGCACCTACGGCCACCCGATCGTGCTGCGCCCGGTCACCTCCGAGGACGCGATGACCGCCGACTGGGCCCGCCTGCCGTACGACGTACTCGAGAGGATCTCGACCCGGATCACCAACGAGGTCCGCGAGGTCAACCGGGTCACCGTCGACATCACCAGCAAGCCGCCCGGCACCATCGAGTGGGAGTAGCGGGGCGTTCTCAGGCTCCATTGTCGTATCGCTGGCGAAGAACGCGGGACTTGTACGTGCCCGGCGGCAGGCAGGCAGGGCAGCCACACACCTTGCGTCCGTTCGCGCCGGGAAAGTAGCGCCAGCCGACGACCTGGGGCACGCCACGGATCTTGTGGATCTCCTTCGGCGATATCGGACGCGGGATGATGATCTCCATCCCCAACGGGTCCTCCGCATGCATGATCGCCCCGGCCGCCTCGGCGGCCGTCACCTCGACGTGCTCCTGGCTGTAGTGGCCCATGAGCACGATCTCGGTGTCCGGGATGCGGAAGTGGACCGCCGAGAGCGTGCGTGAGCCGGTTGCCCCGCGTTTGAGCTCGCGCAACCACTGGTTGCTGACCACGAAGTTCTCCAACACGGGCATCGCGTAGACGCCATCGCGAAACTTGCCGATGCGGATTCCGCTGCGGCGGATCGATCCGGTCTCGTCTTCGTTGGTGAGGTGAACGAGCATGGGCACGGCGCAACGGTAGCCGACCAAGTCGGTCGGGTACCGGCACCAAATGGCCCGTCGCGGCGGTCTGTCCGTACGAATTTGTACGTACGAAACCGTCGTACGTCCGTCGACGATGTTGACCGGGCCGAGTCGAGGTGCAGGCCGTGGTGCCATGCGCATGACCGGACCAAGCAGCCGTCAGCCTTCGACGAGCAGTTCGGCACGATCCGCGGCGAGGAGTACGGCGCCGACGAGGGAGGCGCGCTCGCCTAGATCGCTGACCACGATCGGTGTGGCGGCGACGGCGTCGAGGGCGTGCCGGCGCAGGCCGATCCGGGCGTGTTCCAGGAGCAGGTCGCCGGCGGCGGCCATGTCGCCGCCGACCACGATGACGCCGGGGTTGAGCAGGTTGACGATGCTGGCCAGCCCCCAGCCGAGGTGCAGGCCGGCGTCTTCGAAGGTTCGTACGGCGGACAAGTTGCCCGCGCGGGCGGCGGCCACGATCTCGTCGAAGCTGGCCTCCGGCATCTGGCCGGCCATCAACTCCTGGACCGCGACCGTCGAGGCATAGGCCTCCAGGCAGCCGCGGCTGCCGCAGCGGCAGACCGGACCCTGGTCGTCGAGGGTCAGATGGCCGATCTCGCCGGCGGTCCCGGAGGAGCCGTGGAACATCCGGCCGTCGATGATCAGCCCGGAGCCGACGCCGGAGGAGACCTTCACGAAGATCGAGGTGTCGTGCTCACGGCTGACGCCGCGGCGGCGCTCGGCGAGGGCGCCGAGGTTCGCGTCGTTGTCGATGTAGACCGGCGCGGCGAACACCGACTCGGCTGCTTCCTGGGCGTTCACGCCCACCCAGCCGGGCAGGATCGTCGCCGACCGGACCACCTCGTCGGTGATCGGGGCCGGTAGCCCCAGGCCGACTGTGCGGACCTGGTCGGTGCCGGCCTCGGCGAGCAGCGCGGTCAGCAGCTTGTCGGCCAGCGCCAGGCCCTCGTGGTACGGCGCGGTCGCGGCCAGCGGCCGGCGCTGCTCGTCGATGATGTTGCCGGAGACGTCAGCGAGGGCCACCGCGACGTGGCTGTGGCCGAAGTCGACGCCGGTGACCAGGCCCGCCGAGCGGGCCATCCGGACCGTCGTACCGCGTCGGCCGCTGCCCGGCTCGGTCTCGATCAGCCCGGACGCGACCAGGTCTCGAACGATGTTGGAGATCGTCGCCGGGGCCAGCCCCGTGATCCGGGCCAGGTCGGCCTGCGTGTGTACGCCGTCGGCATGGCCGTCGATAGCGTCGCTCCGAAGCACGTCGAGCACCCGGCGCTGGTTGGCCGTGCGCAGCGCTGCGGTCGATCCGGGACTGACTGCCATGAGTGAACTGTAGGGCTAGACCACCTGTAGTCGTCAATAATGGACACAAAACCAAAAAATCAGCCGTAGATAACAAATTAGTGTTCAACTCTTGACGATAAGCCTGTGACTCATGACACTCGTCGTAGGCACGCCGGGCCGGCCGTGATCGGCCCGAAACCCAAGGAGGAAGCAACCCATGGTCGGACCTGTACGCCGCCTCGCCGTCTTCGGCATCGCGGCAGTTTTCAGCGGAGCCGCGTTGACGGCCTGCGGCGCCAACGACGCCCAGGAGGGCGATGACGAGGGCGGCAGCAAGACCATCGCGCTGCTTCTGCCCGAGTCCAAGACCACCCGCTACGAGGCCCACGACCGGCCGCTGTTCGAGTCGAAGGTCAGGGACCTGTGTCCCGACTGCAAGGTCGACTACTACAACGCCGACCAGGACGAGGCGAAGCAGGCACAGCAGGTCGACACCGCGATCTCGAAGGGCGCTGACGTGGTCGTTCTCGACCCGGTCAACGGCCCTGGCGCCGGCAGCATGGTGCAGTCCGCGCAGGACTCCGGCGCGAAGGTGATCGCCTACGACCGGTTCATCGAGGGCGCCGACTACTACATGTCCTTCGACAACAAGACCGTCGGCGAGATGCAGGCGCAGGCGCTGGTCGACGCGATGGGCGACAAGGGCAACGTCCTGATGCTCAACGGCGCTCCGAGCGACCCGAACGCGGCCCAGTTCAAGGAGGGCGCGCACAGCGTGCTCGACGCGTCCGGCGTGAAGATCCTCGCCGAGTACGACAACCCCGACTGGAGCCCGGACAACGCCCAGCAGTGGACCACCGACCAGCTCGGCAAGCACCCGGCGTCCAGCATTCAAGGTGTGTACGCCGCGAACGACGGCCAGGCGGGCGGCGTGATCTCCGCGCTCACCGGTGCCGGAGTGGCCGCCGACGCGCTGCCGCCGGTGACCGGTCAGGACGCCGAGCTCGCCGCGATCCAGCGAATCGTTGCCGGCCAGCAGGCGATGACGATCTACAAGCCGATCCCGATCGAGGCCGAGAAGGCGGCTGAGGTGGCCGTCGCGCTCGCCAACGGCGACGAGGTCACCGACACCACCGACTTCGAGGGCGTCCCGTCGTTCATCTTCGATCCGGTCGTGGTCACCAAGGACAACGTCGCCGACACCGTGGTCGCGGACGACTTCATCCCGGCGGCCGACATCTGCCAGGGCGAGTTCGCCGCAGCCTGCACCGAGGCCGGAATCGAGTAACAACTTGTCTTCGCTCACCAAAGACGCGCCGGTCAGGGATGTGGTCCTGTCCCTGGCCGGCGTTTCCAAGCGGTTCGGAGCCGTTCAGGCGCTGACCGACGTACACCTCGAGGTAGCTGCCGGTGAGGTGGTCGCCCTGGTCGGCGACAATGGCGCCGGAAAGTCCACGCTGGTCAAAGTGATCTCGGGTGTCTACCAGCCCGACGCCGGCGACATCGAGCTTGCCGGCCGCCACATCCACGTGGGTGGGCCGCGGCAGGCGCAGGTGCTCGGCATCGCGACGGTCTTCCAGGACCTCGCGCTGTGCGACAACCTCGACGTGGTCGCAAACCTGTTCCTCGGCCAGGAGCGGTTGGTCGGGCCGGTGATCAACGAGGTCGAGATGGAGACCGCGGCCTGGAAGCTGCTCCGCAGCCTCTCGGCCAAGATCCCGTCGGTCCGGATCCCGATCGCCAGCCTCTCGGGCGGGCAGCGGCAGACCGTCGCGATCGCCCGGGCCCTGGTCGGCAGCCCCAAGGTGGTGATGCTCGACGAGCCCACCGCGGCCCTCGGCGTCGCCCAGACCGCGGAGGTGCTGAACCTGATCGAACGGCTCCGCGACAACGGGCTCGCGGTGATCCTGGTCAGCCACAACATGGCCGACGTCCAGGCGGTGGCCGACCGGATCGTCGTACTCAGACTTGGCCGCAACACCGCCGAGTTCCGGGTCGAGGACGCGACGACCGAGGAGCTGGTGGCCGCGATCACCGGCGCGTCGGACAACGTCGTGGCGGCCCGTCAGCAGCGCAAGGGAGGCGAGCATGGCTGAGGTGAAAGAGGCGCAGGAGGCACTGCCTCCGGTCCCCGCGGATCTGCAGGACGAGCGGCTGATCAATCAGGTCGGCCTGGTGCCGGCGCTGCACCAGTTCTGGAACCGGCTGCGCGGCGGCGACCTCGGCAGCCTGCCGGTCGTGCTGGGCCTGCTGATCATCTGCACGGTCTTCTACCTCATCGAGCCGCGCTTCCTGTCGTCGTTCACGCTGGTCAGCATGACCGTGTTCGCGGCGCCGGTCGGGATCATCGCGCTCGGGATCGTGCTGGTGCTGCTGCTGGGGGAGATCGACCTGTCGGTCGGGTCCGTGTCCGGCTTCACGGCCGCCTGTATGGCGGTGTTGGTCGTCAACGAAGGCACCTCGATGTTCGTCGGCCTGGCGGCCGGCATCCTGATCGGCGTCGCCATCGGTGTCCTGTACGCCGTACTCCACACCCAGCTGGGCGTGCCCAGCTTCGTGTTCTCACTGGCCGGGCTGCTCGCGTTCCAGGGTGGCCTGCTCTACGTGCTGGGCAAGGACGGCACGATCAACCTGCCCAGCGACTCCTCGCTGGTGCAGTTCGCGAAGTTCGGCTTCATCTCCGAGGGGCTGGCCTATTTCCTGGTCTTCGCGATCACCGCGGTGTACGTCGGCTCCCAGGTGTGGGGCCGCTACCGCCGCGAGAAGGCCGGCCTGTCCAACAGCTGGTGGGTGTGGCTCGTGCTGAAGGCGGTCGCGCTGTTCGCCGGCCTTGCCTGGCTGACCTGGTACCTCTACATCGACCGTGGCTGGTCGAAGGTCTGGCTGCTGTTCGCCGCCCTGGTCGTGGTTATGGACCTGCTGCTCCGCAAGACCAAGTGGGGGCGTCACCTGTTTGCCGTGGGGGGCAATGAGGAGGCGGCGCGCCGGGCCGGCATCAAGGTCGACAGGACATATCTGTCGGTCTTCGTGCTGTGCTCGGCGCTCGCTGCCCTCGGCGGGCTGATGTCAGCGGGCGTGCTGACCACGGTCTCGCAGTCCAGCGGCACCACCGATACCAACCTGACTGCGATCGCGGCCGCGGTGATCGGCGGCACGTCGCTGTTCGGCGGCCGCGGCTCGGCGTACTCGGCGATGCTCGGGATCGTTGTCCTGCAGGCCATCCAGACCGGCCTGAACATGACCAACGTGGACAGCTCGGTGCGGTTCATGGTGACCGGCGGCGTGCTGCTGCTCGCGGTGGCCATCGACTCGATCTCCCGCCGGGCCCGCTCCTCCAGCGGCCGCGGCTAGGGCATGGCTCTCAAGTCCGCGCCTGCTGCGCGGTGTTTCGGACTCGATCTGGCCGCGTTGGCGTCGCTCGACGGGCCACCGGCCCGCCTTCGCGCCGCCGCCTTGCCAGATCGGCCCGAAACACCGCTCGCGACGGCGCCGACTTGAGAGACATGCCCAGGCAGGTTCAGGTCACGCGTCCGTTTCCCCGGCGCCGTTCACGGGAACTTCACCGTGACCCCTCGGCGTCGGGGGCGGACGCGGCATAACGTGGGTCGGTATTCCCTGCCACTTGTCGAGGAGTCCCGATGCGTCGTACGTCGATCGTCGCGCTGGTCGCCGCTCTTGCGGTCACGCCGGCGCTTGCCAGCCCTGTACTTGCCGAACCGTTCAGCGGCGATGCCCAGCGTGACGGGCAGCGTGACGGCCAGTCGCGCGCCCACGAGCGGATCCGCTTCGCGACGTTCAACGCCTCGCTCAACCGCACCAGAGCCGGCGAGCTGGTCGAGCACCTGTCGACGCCGGACAACGCGCAGGCCAAGACCGTCGCCGAGATCATCCAGCGCGCCCGCCCGGACGTGCTGCTGGTCAACGAGTTCGACTACGACCCCCCGGCAGTCAACCTGTTCCGGAAGAACTACCTCGAGGTCCCCCAGAACGGCGCGGCCGCGATCCACTACCCGTACGCCTACGTCGCGCCGTCCAACACCGGTATCCCGAGCGGCTTCGACCTCGACAACAACGGCACCATCGGCGGCGGCAACGACGCATTCGGCTTCGGCCTCTACCCGGGCCAGTTCGGCATGGTCGTCTACTCGAAGTACCCGATCACCCGGCGCGAGGTGCGCACCTTCCAGCACTTCAAGTGGGCCGACATGCCGGGTGCGATGCTGCCGGACGACCCCGCGACGCCGGAGGAGAACGACTGGTACTCCCCGGAGGAGCAGAAGGCGTTCCGCCTCTCCAGCAAGTCGCACTGGGACATCCCGATCACGATCGATGGCGAGAAGGTCCACTTCCTGGTTTCGCACCCGACGCCGCCGGTGTTCGACGGTCCCGAGGACCGCAACGGCACCCGCAACTTCGACGAGATCCGGTTCTGGGCCGACTACATCAAGGGCGGCAAGAAGGCGCGCTACATCTACGACGACCGCGGCCACAAGGGCGGTCTGAAGAAGGGCGCCCGGTTCGTGGTGGCCGGCGACCAGAACTCCGACCCGCTCGACGGCGACTCGGTGCCCGGCGCCATCCAGAACCTGCTCGACCTGGACCAGGTCAACACCCGGCACGCCCCGACCTC
Organism: Nocardioides speluncae; assembly: GCF_003121585.1. Classification (GTDB taxonomy): domain Bacteria; phylum Actinomycetota; class Actinomycetes; order Propionibacteriales; family Nocardioidaceae; genus Nocardioides; species Nocardioides speluncae. The sequence goes on along the minus strand of NZ_QEOO01000026.1, from coordinate 15,056 downwards.
CGAGGGTGGCGTCGAGGCGGCGGAGCTGCAGGGCGGGATCAATGCGGACCACCTGTCCGACCCGGCCCACGACACCGCCGACTTCGCCGACACCGCGCCCGGCAACCTGCGCGCTGACTACGTGCTGCCCTCGACGGGCTTCAGGATCGTCGACTCCCGGGTGTTCTGGCCGACCACGACCGACCCGCTGTTCCGGCTCACCGGCAACTTCCCGTTCCCGTCCTCGGACCACCGGCTGGTCTGGGTGGACGTACGCCGCCGCTGAAGGTCTGCCGACCAGGCGGCTGGTGGCGTCAGCACCCCTCCGGCGTTGGTGATCCGGGTGTGTCACTAAGGCGACCGGTAGTGACACACCTGGATCACCAACCGCGAATTGGCCGGCCGCACCGCGCTCGCCAGCTGGGCGGGTCATGCGGTTGATCAGATTGAGCCAGATCTGGCCATTCGTCGCCGGCCTGATTCGTATTAGGTTGTCCGCCATGCTCCGCGCCGTACTCCTTGCGATCGTGCTGGCTGTAGTCGCAGGCGGGCTGACCGCATGCTCCGATCGCCGGCCGGACCGCCCGGTGATCGCGCTGTTGCTGCCGGACATGGACGCGAAGCGGTTCGATGAGTCCGACAAGCCGCTGTTTATCGAGGCGGTCGAGCGGCTGTGTGAGAACTGCGTGGTGCTGACCTACAACGCCGACGGTGACGAGTTCGAGCAGCGCGAGCAGTGGAAGGACGCGCTCGCCAGGGGTGCGGACGTCATCGTGCTCGACGCCGTCGCCGAGTACATGGGCACCGACCTGGTGCGCACCGCGAAGGTACCGGTGGTCGCCTACGACAGGTTCATCGCCGGCGCCGACTACTACGTGTCGTACGACAATCCGGAGGTCGGCCGGCTGCAGGCCGAGGCGCTGGTCAAGGCGCTGCGCGGCGACGGCCCGATCCTGATGGTCAACGGCGGTGTGATGGACCCGAACGCGGGGGCGCTGAAGAAGGCCGCGCACAAGGTCATCGACGCGACGAAGATCGAGGTCGTCGACGAGCTGGACCCGTCGGACTGGGGCCAGGAGAACGCGAAGACCTGGACCGCCGAGCAGCTCGAGGACCGCGGCGCCGACGCGATCGAGGCCGTGTACGCCGCCAGCGACGCGCAGGCCGAGGGCGTCGTCGAGGCGTACCGCGCCGCCGGAGTGGAGGCCGCCGACATGCCGATCCTCACCGGCCAGGACGGTGAGCTCACCGCGCTGCGGCGGATCGTGAGCGGCACCCAGACGATGACGGTCTACAAGTCCATCCACGACGAGGCCGCGAAGGCCGCCGAGATCGCGGTGGCCCTGACCTTCGACCTGAAGGTCACCGGTGCGAAGGAGGTCAACGGCGTTCCGTCGTTCGTGTTCAAGCCGGTCACGGTCACCGTGGACAACCTGACCGACACCGTGGTCCGGGACGGTCTGTACACCGTCGACGAGATCTGCCCGGACGAGATCCAGAAGTCTTGCCAACGACACGGGCTCCTTTGAGCGAATCTGACGTATTCTCAATCCTCAGTCGGGGATCACATGGCCTGGGAGGGCATGGGGTCCCCGACGCTCATCTTTGAACGGGGTAGGGCCCGGGGTTGCCCAGGGGTATCCCGGATGAACGGCCAGCCACCAATTCGGCAGACTTGTTCTCATACCGAACGAGAACGGGGATCTCGACAATGCCGACCAAGCGACTCGGAGCCTGGCTGCGACGGCGCGTGATGCGCCTGGCCACCCGCAAGGGGATAGACCTTTCCCGGCTTGACGCCGTACCGGAGTCACTCGCGTGGCCGCTACGACGCGACCGGTTCGACCCGCCGACCCGGCTCGCCGAGGTGCGGGCCGAGGACCCGGTCCACAAGCTCACGTCCTTCATGGGGATCGGGGTCTGGCTGGTGACCGGGCTGGAGGCCGGCCGTGCCGTCCTCGCCGACACCACGTCGTACAGCAGCGACATCCGGCCGTACGTCGGGAAGAGCGGCGCCGCCGACGGCGACATCGGCGGTCTCGGCTTCACCGACCCGCCCGACCACACCCGGCTCCGCAAGCTGCTGACGCCGGAGTTCACGATGCGCCGGCTGGAGCGGCTGCGGCCGATAGTCCGCGAGATCATCGAGCAGCAGCTGGACGAGGTGGAGGCGGCCGGCCTCGACGGCGGCCCGGTCGACCTGGTGCCGACGTTCGCGTTCGCGGTGCCGTTCCTGGTGATCTGCGAGCTGCTCGGGCTGCCGGACGAGGACCGGGCGAGGTTTCGCGAGCTGAGCAGTGCCCGCTTCGACATCTCCGAGGGTGGGTACGGCGCGTTCGGCGCGATCTCCGGGTCGCGCGAGTTCCTGATGGAGGCCACCAAGCGGCAGCGGGTCAATCCCGGCCCCGGCCTGATCGGCCAGATCATCCGCGAGCACGGCGACGAGATCAGCGACTTCGACCTCGGCGGCCTGGCCGACGGGGTCTTCACCGGCGGCATGGAGACCAGCGCCGGCATGCTCGCCCTCGGCACCGCCGTACTCCTCGAACGGCCGGACGTCTGGGCCCGGCTGGCCGACGACGAGGGCGAGAGCGTCGCCGAGCCGGTGGTGGAGGAGCTGCTGCGCTACCTGTCGGTGGTGCAGGTCGCCTTCCCGCGGTTCGCGAAGGCGCCGGTCGAGGTCGGCGGACACCAGGTGGCCGAGGGCGACGTCGTCCTGGTCTCGCTGCCCGGTGCCGACCGCGATCCGGTCTTCGGCGCCGCGCCGGACGCGTTCGACCCGGACCGGCCGCCCCGCCAGCACCTCGCCTTCGGCCACGGCATGCACCGCTGCATCGGCGCCGAGCTGGCCAGGATGGAGCTGCGCATCGCCTACCCCGCGCTGGCGCGCCGCTTCCCCGACCTGAGCCTGGCCACCGACGACCTGCCATTCCGCCAGATGTCGATCGTGTACGGCGTAGACACGCTGCCGGTCACGCTCCACGCGCCGGCGGAGTGCCGTACGTCGTAGTCCGCTCGCGGGACGGGCGGCCGATGCCGTCGGCGGTCGCGTGCAGGTCGGCGACGGTCTTGGCGGAGCCGTGCTCGGAGCCGGCCATCCGGGAGATGGTCTCCTCCATCAGCGTGCCGCCGAGGTCGTTGGCGCCGGCGCGCAGCATCGCCTGCGTGCCCTCGACGCCGAGCTTGACCCAGGAGGTCTGGATGTTGTCGATCCGGCCATGCAGCAGGATCCGGGCCATCGCGTGCACGGCCAGGTTGTCGCGCATCGTCGGGCCCGGCCGGGCCACGCCGGCGAGGTAGATCGGCGCGCTGTGGTGGACGAACGGCAGTGGCACGAACTCCGTAAAGCCAGCGAAGCCGTCCTCTTGGTTCTTTTCTTGCATCCGGCTGAGCACGCGCAGGTGCTGGACCCAGTGCCGCGGGTTGTCGACGTGGCCGTACATCATCGTCGAGCTCGATCTGAGGCCGACGCGATGGGCGGTGCTGACGACCTCGACCCAGGTGCGGGTCGGCAGCTTGCCCTTGGTCAGGATCCAGCGCACGTCGTCGTCGAGGATCTCGGCGGCGGTGCCGGGGATCGTGTCGAGGCCGGACTCGCGGGCCTTGATCAGGAAGTCCTCGAAGCTCAGCCCGGTCCTGCTGGCGCCGTTGACGATCTCCATCGGGGAGAAGGCGTGCACGTGCATACCCGGCACCCGCTGCTTGACCGCCGCCGCGAGGTCGAAGTACGCCGTACCGGGCAGCTCCGGGTCGATGCCGCCCTGCATGCACACCTCGGTCGCGCCGTCACCCCACGCCTCCTCGGCCCGGTCCGCGACCTGGTCGAGGGAGAGCGAGTAGGCGTCGGCGTCGGTACGCCGCTGCGCGAACGCACAGAACCGGCAGCCGACATAGCAGACGTTGGTGAAGTTGATGTTCCGGTTGACCACGTAGGTCACCTCGTCGCCGACCACGTCCCTGCGCAGGTCGTCCGCCAGCCGGCACACCTGCTCCAGCAGCTCCCCCTCGGCCGTCATCAGCGTCAGCGCGTCCTCGTCGGACAGCCCGCCCGGGTCCCTCTCCGCGGCCCGCAAGGCGGATAGTCCAGAACGTTTGACATCACTTTTCGGCGCAGAGTGATGTCGAACGTTCTGGACTATCCCGGCCTGGAGCTCGGACCAGTCGCCGTACACGGAGTCGAAGTCGGTACGGCGGTCGGCGGTGCGGCCCTCGGAGTCGACGGCGGTGTGCAGGTCGGTGCGGCCGGTGCCGTCGCCGGCCGCGGCGAAGCCGCCGTCGGGCTCCTGCCAGGGCAGCCCGGTCGGCCGTACGCCGGGGCGCGCGAGGCCGTCGGGTCCGGCCAGGGCGGCGACGTGCGCGGACACCCGCGGGTCGAGCCACGGCTCGCCCCGCTGCAGCGACCCGACGACGTACTCGGGGTGCACGGTCAGCCGCGGCGCGAGCTCGAAGCCCGCCGCCGACGTCACCGAGCGCAGCCGGTCCAGCGATGGCCACGGTCGTTCCGGGTTGACGTGGTCGGGCGTGAGCGGGGAGACGCCGCCCCAGTCGTCGATGCCGGCGCCGAGCAGCGCCGCGCACTCCTCGAGCGAGACCAGGTTCGGCGGCGCCTGGACACGCGCCTTCGGGCCGAGCACCAACCGGGTGACCGCGATCGTGGCGAGGTACTCGTCGAGCGGGAGGTCGTCGGCATGCCGCATCGCGGTGTCCGGCTTGGCCCGGAAGTTCTGGACGATCACCTCCTGCAGCCCGCCGTACTGCCGGGCCACCGACCGCAGCGCGAAGATCGTCTCGGCCCGCTCGGCCAGGGTCTCGCCGATGCCGACCAGCAGACCCGAGGTGAACGGGATCGACAGCCGGCCGGCATCCTCGAGCACCCGGAGCCGCACCGCCGGGTCCTTGTCCGGCGAGCCGTAGTGGGCCTCGCCGCGGGTCTCGAAGAGCCGCCGCGAGGTCGTCTCCAGCATCATCCCCATGGACGGCGAGACCGGCTTGAGCCGGTTCAGCTCCTCCCACGACATCACGCCCGGGTTGAGGTGGGGGAGCAGCCCGGTCTCCTCGAGGACCCGCACCGCCATCGCCCGGATGTAGGCGAGCGTGGAGTCGTAGCCCTCCGCATCCAGCCACTCGCGTGCCTCCGGCCACCGCTCCTCGGGCCGGTCGCCGAGGGTGAACAGCGCTTCCAGGCAGCCCAGCCCGGCGCCCTCGTGAGCGATCGCGAGGATCTCGTCCGGCGACAGGTACGGCGCCCGGCCGTCGCGCTTGGCCTGCGACGGGGTCTCCACGAACGTGCAGTAGTGGCAGCGATCGCGGCACAGCCGGGTGACCGGGATAAACACCTTGGGCGAGTAGGTCACCACACCGGGCCGCCCGGCGGCGGTCAGGCCGGCGTCACGGACCCGGGCAGCGGCGGCACTCAGGCGGCCCAGGTCGTCGCCGCGGGCGGCCAGCAGCGCCGTCGCCTCCGGTACGTCGAGAGCCGCGCCGCGCTCGGCGCGGGCCAGTGCGCGGCGTACCTGCTGGGGTGTCACGTCGGGCACCGCTTCACCCTAACGCTCGGGCCCTGAGCCGCATCCGAGCAGTCAGATGCCGAGCGAGCGCCCGATGATCTCCTTCTGGATCTCGGTGGTGCCGCCGTAGATGGTGGAGATCCGGCTGTCGATGAACGCCTTCGCGGCGGGGTATTCCAGCATGTAGCCGTAGCCACCGTGCAGCTGCACCGCCTGGCTGGCCATCTTCACCTGGAGCTCGGTGACCCACCACTTGGCCATCGACGCGCCGACCGAGTCGAGCTCGCCCTTGTTGTGCTTGACCACGCAGTCGTCGACGAAGGTCTGCGCGATCTTTGTCTCGGTGGCCATCTCGGCGAGCAGGAACCGGTTGTGCTGGAACTTGCCGATCGGGCGGCCGAACGCCTCCCGCTCCTTCGCGTACTTCAGGCACATGTCCAGGATCGCCTGGCAGCCGGCCGCGGCCTGGGCGGCGATGATCAGCCGCTCCTGCGGCAGGTTCTGCATCAGCGAGATGAAGCCGCTGCCCTCCGGTCCGAGCAGGTTCTCCTTCGGCACCTGCACGTCCTCGAAGACCAGCTCGGCGGTGTCCTGGGCGTGCATGCCGACCTTCTCCAGGTTGCGGCCGCGCGAGAACCCCTCCATCCCGCGCTCGACGACCAGCAGGCTGATGCCCTGGTGGCCGGCGTCCGGGTCGGTCCGGGCGACCACGATCACCAGGTCGGACAGGATGCCGTTGCTGATGAAGGTCTTGGAGCCGTTCAGCACGTAGTGGTCGCCCTTGTCGACGGCGTTGGTGCGGATGCCCTGCAGGTCGCTGCCGGCGCCGGGCTCGGTCATCGCGATCGCGGTGATGAGGTCACCGCTCACGCAGCCGGGCAGCCAGCGCTGCTTCTGCTCGTCGGTGCCGAGAGTGATGAGGTACGGAACGATGATGTCGGTGTGCACCGAGAAGCCCGGGCCCGCGATGCCGGCGTGGGTCTGCTCCTCCGAGACGATCATGTTGTAGCGGAAGTCGGAGACGCCGGGGCCGCCGTACTCCTCGGGTACGTCGAAGCAGAGCAGGCCCTGGGCGCCCGCCTTCTGCCACACCTCGCGGGACACGACGCCGTCCTTCTCCCACTGCTCGTTGTGGGGGACCATCTCGCGCTCGACGAAGGCGCGCACGCTGTCGCGGAAGGCCTCGTGCTCGGGTTCGAAGATCTCACGGGTGGTGCTCACGCGACTGGCTCCTTCATCGGCAGACGTGGACACGCTTACTGTGACAGTAATGCTGTCACAATGGCAAGGGTGCATTAGTGTGACGTGCGTGAGTGTGGAGGCCGAAGCGGAGCTGCTGACGATTGACGAGGTCGCGGCAGCCACCGGCGTGACTACGCGTACGACGCGCTACTACCTGTCGCTCGGCCTGCTGCCCTCGCCGATCAAGCGTGGTCGGGTGACCTACTACGCCGCCGAGCACAGGGCTCGGCTGATGCTGATCCGCGCCCTGCAGGACCACGGGTTCACGCTGGCCGCGATCGAGGGCTACCTTCGGCGGCTGCCGAAGGACGCGACCGCCGAGGAGCTCGCCGTCCAGCGGGCGATGCTGGCGCCCTGGTCGCCTGCCAGGCGGGAGGAGCTCACCCGGCGCCAGCTCGACACCCGCGCGGGCCGCGGGCTGAGTGACGAAGACATCGACCGGCTTGTGCGCACCGGCGCGCTGGAGCGCCATGAGTCGGGCAGGCTGGTGCCGCTGCCGCCGTTCCGGATCGGCGTCGAGCTGCTCGACCTCGACGTACCGGAGTCGACGATCCTCGCCGCCGGCGAGGCGATCGGCTCGCACATGGACCAGCTTGTCGACGAGCTGACCCGGATCATGCGCGAAGATGTGATCGACCCCTACCGACAGGCACGCCCCACCGAGGAGGACGCGGCCCGGTTCGAGCAGACCGTCGCCAAGCTCCGGCAGCTGGTGCTGGAGTCGATCGTGACCGGCTTCCAGCGCGCCGCCAACGAGCTCATCACCACCTCGCTCGAACGCGACTGACCCAATGCCAGACCACGTGTCCGAGGGGGTGGAGCGATCGGACGTGGGCGGGTTGGGCTCGGGCGTCTGCGGGCGGCGTCAAGCGGCTTGGCCGCGGCGCGCGCCAACGGCGCGCAACCAACAGCGACGGCCATGCGCGCGACGCGCCGCCGCAAGCGCCCGTGGACGCCCGAGGTCGGCCCGACCACGTCCCCACGCCCAAGACTTCAGCCACATGTCCCCCAAACGACGACAGCCCCTGCGGTCGCAGGGGCTGTCGTCGTACAAGGCGGCGTTGGCGCTGGTCAGACGCCGGCCTTGGTGGTTGGGGTCCACTCCTCCAGTTCGTCCGGGTCGACCAGGGGCGCGCCGCGGTCGAGCTTGCTCGGCCACCAGATCTTGCCGCCGAGGTCGAGGTTGAGCGCGGTGACCAGCACCGACCGGACGATCATCGTGTCCAGGATGACGCCCAGGGCGACCGCGACTCCGAGCTCGGCCAGGAACACCAGTGGCAGTGAGCCCAGCACCAGGAACGTGGCTGCCAGCACCAGTCCCGCGGACGTGATCACGCCACCGGTCGCCGAGAGCGCCACCAACGAGCCCTCGCGGGTCCCGCGTGTCATCGTCTCCTCGCGCACCCGGGTCATCAGGAAGATGTTGTAGTCGATCCCGAGCGCGACCAGGAACACGAAGACGAACAGCGGGAACGACGCATCGGCGCCCTCGAAGCCGAAGATGTAGGTGAAGATCAGCGACGAGATGCCGAGCGCCGCACCGAAGGACAAGATCACGGTGAGGATCAGCAGGATCGGCGAGAGCAGCGCGCGGAGCAGCACCATCAAGATCAGCAGCACCACGAACAGCACGATCGGGATGATCACCTTGTTGTCGCGATCGGAGGCGACCCGGGTGTCGAGCAGGATCGCCGACCAGCCGCCGACCAACGCGTCGGCGCCGTCGACACCGTGCGCCAGGACTCGGATGCGCTCGACCGCGTCGTACGCACCCTCGGCCGTCGCGTCCTCCTTCAGCGGAGCAGCGATGTAGGTGATCCCGCCCTTGGTCACGGGCGGATCCACCCGCTGCACGCTCGGGTCCTTGGCGATCGCGGCCGCGACGGCCTCGCCCTGGTCCGCGTTGGCGACCACCATGACCGGGTTGGAGGTATCGGCAAGCTTGTGCTCGGTGAGCACGCGCTGGCCGATGATCGAGTCGAAGTCCTTGGTGTAGGACTCCTCGGTGCTCAGGCCGTCGGTGTCGAGCTGGGTGAAGCCGAGCGTGGCGATCGCCAGGATGACCGAGGTGACCACCCAGACCTGGCGCGGCTTGGGCTTGATCCAGTTGCCGACCTTGGCCCACATGCCGGTCTCGGTCGGCTCAGCGGAGTCGAAGTGCGGGACCAGCGGCCAGAACATCCAACGGCCGAAGATCACCAGCAGCGCGGGCAGCAGGGTGATCATGATGAGCAGCGCGACCGCGACGCCGATGGCGGTCACCGGGCCGAGACCAGCGGTCGAGTTCATCTCGGCGAACATCAGGCAGAGCATGCCGAGGACGACGGTGGCGCCGCTGGCGATGATCGCCGGCGTGGCCCGGTGCAGCGCGAACGCCATCGCCTCGTGGCGGTCCTCGTGGCGGCGGAGCTCTTCTCGATAGCGCGCCACCAACAGCAACGCGTAGTCGGTCCCAGCGCCGAACACCAACACCGTGAGGATGCTCTGACTCTGGCCGTTGACGGTGAGGTCGAAGTTCTTGGCCAGGAAGTAGATAAGGGCTTGGGCGGTGAACAGGGCAACGCCGACCGAGAAGATCGGCAGGATCCACAGGATCGGGCTGCGGTAGGTGAACAGCAGGATCACGATCACCACGGCGGCCGAGGAGAACAGCAGCGTGGTGTCGATGCCCTCGAATGCCTCGGCGGCGTCCGCGGCCTGGCCGCCGGCCCCGGCGACGTGGACCGAGAGCCCGTCGCCCTCCTTGGCGATGTCACGGATGGCATCGACGGCGTCCGGCATCTCGTTCCAGCCGTTCTCGCCGAAGTTGAACGTGACCAGGGTCTGCATGGCCTCGCCGTCGTCGGACTTCTGGGGCGGGATCACCTCCCCCTCGACGCCGTCGATCTCCTGGAGCTCCTTGACCTGGGCGAGGGCGGTGGCCTCGTCCTCAGCCGTGAGGCCACCCTCGCGCTCGTACACGATCACGGTCGGGATGGCATTCGGGTCCTGGAACGGCTCGAGCTTCTCCAGCGCCCGAGTCGACTCCGCCGTGGCGGGGAGCCATGAGGACGTTTCGTTGTTCTGGACGTCGGCGAGCTTCGCGGCGAACCCGAACGATCCGAAGAGGATCACGAGCCACGCGGCCAGGACGATCCACTTGGTGACCGGGCTGGTGAGCTTCCCGGCTATTTGACGATGCATTTCTGAGACTCCGTTGGGTGTGAGCGTGTGGGGTCGTTGGGTGGGTCAGTGCTTCGCCGAGGCGGGCTCCCACTCGTTGATCGCGTCCGGGTCGATCGGCTCGCCACGGTCGAGCTTGCTCGGCCACCAGATCTTCGAGCCGAGGTCGAGGTTGAGCGCGGTGACCAGCACCGACCGGACGATCATGGTGTCGAGCAGGACGCCGAGCGCGACCGCAACGCCGAGCTCCACCAGGAACACGAACGGAAGCGTGGCCAGGACCAGGAAGGTCGCGGCCAGCACCAGACCGGCCGAGGTGATCACACCGCCGGTCGACGACAGCGCCACCAGGGAGCCCTCGCGAGTCCCTCGATGCAGCGTCTCCTCGCGGACCCGGGTCATCAGGAAGATGTTGTAGTCGACGCCCAGCGCCACCAGGAACACGAACGAGAACAGCGGGAAGCCGGCATCGGCGCCCTCGAAGCCGAACACGTAGTGGAACAGCAGCGCGGACAGGCCGAGCGCGGCGCCGAAGGACAGGACCACTGTGCCGAGCAGCAGCACCGGCGCCAGCAGCGCGCGGAGCAGCACCATCAGGATCAGCAGCACGACCACGAGCACGATCGGGATGATCACCTTGGTGTCCCGGTCGGCCGAGGTCTTGGTGTCGAGGTAGAACGCTGCCGCCCCGCCGACCAGCGCCTCCGCGCCGTCGACCCCATGGGCGGTGTCGCGCGCGTTCTCAACCACATCCCACGCCGCGTGTGAGGCCATGTCCTCGGTGAGGGGTGCCTCGAACCACACCCGGCCGTCGGACAGCGGCCGGAGGTCGGACGGCTTGCCGACTCCCTCGACGTCGCCGACCGCCTGCTGTACGTCGGCGGCGGCCGACTCCTCGGCGACCACCTGCAGCGTGTTGGAGTTGTCGGCCAGGCCGTGTCCGGCGAGCAGCTTCTGCGCCTTGATCGAGTTGAGCTCCTCGGTGAAGGAGTCCTCGGTGGACAGGCCGGTGGCATCGAGCCGGAACAGGCCGAGGCTGGCGATGGCCAGGATCACGGCGGTGACGATCCAGATCGCGCGCGGGCGAACGCTGATCCGCTGGCCCATCTTGGCCCACAGGCCGGTCTGGGTCGGTTCGTCGGACCCGAAGGTGGGGAGCTTCGGCCAGAAGATCCAGCGGCCGAGGATCACCAGCAGCGCCGGCAGGAAGACGACCATGACCAGCAGGGTCACCGCGACGCCGACCGCAAGCACCGGACCCAGGCTGGCGGTCGAGTTGAGGTCGGCGAAGGCCAGGCACATCAGGCCAATCACGACGGTCGCGGCGCTGGCGATGATCGCCGGAGCGGCGCGGTGCAGCGCGAAGGCCATCGCCTCGTGCCGGTCCTCGTGGCGGCGGAGCTCTTCTCGGTAGCGGGCCACGAGCAGGAGCGCGTAGTCGGTGCCGGCGCCGATCACCAGGATGCTCAAGATGTATTGGCTCTGGTCGTTGACGGTGAGGTCGGCGTACCTCGCCATCAGATAGACCACGCCGCCGGCCATCACGTTGGCGATACCGGCACTGAGGATCGGCAGGATCCACAGGATCGGGCTGCGGTAGGTGAAGACAAGGATCACGATCACCGCGAGGAAGGTCAGCGCCAGCAGCCAGAAGTGGGAGTTCTCGAACGACTCGATGAAGTCGGACGCCTGGCCACCGAAGCCACCGACGTACACGTCGGCGCCCTCGAGCTTGGCGACCTCCTTGATCTCGTCGACGGGCGGGCCGATCTTGTTCCACCCGTCCTTGCCGAAGTTCAGCACGAAGTAGACGTAGGCGACCTCGCCGTCCTCGGACACCAGGTCCGGGACGTTCTCGCCCTGCGCCTGGAGCGCGCGGGCGGCGTTCGGCGTGAGTACGCCGGCATCGGTGATGCCCTCGACGTTGCCGATTTCCTCGGCCTGCTCGTCCATGGCCGCGAAGTCGGCCTCGGTCAGGCCGGAGTCGCGGTGGTAGACCACCAGCGTGGGGATGTCGTTGGGGTTGACGTCATCGGAGATCTCGTTGGAGACCTTGGTCGACTCGGCGGTCGAGGGAACCCACGACGACGCCTCGTTGTCTTTGACCTCGGCCAGCTTGCCGCCGAGGATGGCGAAGCCGAAGGCGAGCAGGATCGTGGCAACCAGCACGATCCACTTGGTGGTGGGGCCGGTCAGTCTGCCGGCTATTTGACGATGCATTTTCTAACACTCCGTTGGGTCCGCGCGCTGTTGCCGATTCCGGCCTCCCCGAGTTGACCAGAGACCACCGACAATTTCATCGGTCGCAGCCTGGGTGGCGTCGGTTTCACGACGCCTTCATGGCGCCTTCATGCCGACGGGTATGCCGCTGGCAGGGGGAGTCCGGTGCTCATCATGGCGTCTCTGAGTCGATCGGGATAGTTAGTTATCAAACCGTCGACACCCAGGTTGATCAGGGATTTCATGGTCGGCGGGTCGTCGACGGTGTAGGGAATGACCCGCATGCCCGCTTCGTGTGCTTGATCCACCATCGCCGGTGTCACAAAAGGCCGGTATGCCGGATCCTCGACGCCGGTCGCGAACGGTGAACCGTGAATCGGGGACACCGCATCGAATTCGTACGACGCGGCCGCGGCGACCAGATTTCCGTCGTACTCGTCGATATCGAGGCCGCCGAGCCAGGGCGAGGCGCCGGGCATGCCGGCCTCCAGATAGTGGCCGCTGGTGAGTGCGTTGAGCCGGAGCCCGGGCTCGGCCTCGCGCACCATCGCCAGCAGGCCCCAGTCGAAGCTCTGCACCGACACCCGGTCGACCAGCCCGGCGTCGCGCACCAGCCCGGTCACCACGTCAACGAAGCGCTCCCGCGGCGCGGTCTCGGTGGGCGCGAGCACCTCGTACTTGGTCTCCACGTTGACCTGCACGCCGTCCGCACCGCGCGCGGCGAGCAGCGCGAAGACCTCCTCCAGCCGCGGCATCCGGGCGCCCGGCACCGACCGCTGCCCGGGGAAGGCATCCTGGGTCAGCGAGCCGGCGTCGAGGGTCGAGACCTGGGCCCAGGTCAGCCGGGTGAGGTACTGGCCGACGTACGCGCCGCGCAGCTTGGCTGGGTCGAGCTTCCGGTCGTGGGTGACGGCCGCGACGCCGTCGGCGGTCACGTGTACGTCGCACTCCAGCGTGGTCACGCCGAGGTCGAGCGCGTGGCCGAAGGCGGCGAGCGTGTTCTCGACGTACAGCCCGGCGCCGCCGCGATGCGCCTGGAGGTCGAACGCCTCGGTCAGCCGGGTGCCCACACGGGCAAGTTAGCCGATCAGCTCCTTCATCCGGCTGACCAGCGCGGCCGGGTCCGCGGCGGCCGGCTGGATCTGCAGGTTGGTGACGCCGGCCTCGCGGAAGGCCTCGATCCGCTCCTTCACGTACGACTCGGGACCGACCAGGTTGGTCATCTCGAGCAGCTCGGTCGGGACCTTGGCCGCCGCCTCCTCCTTCTTGCCGTCGAGGTAGAGGTCCTGGATCTCGCGGGCGGCGTCGCCGAAGCCGTACTCGGTGACCAGCCGGTTGTAGAAGTTCTTGCCGCGGGCGCCCATGCCGCCGATGTAGAGCGCCGCGAACGGCCGGGCGAAGTCCAGCAGCGCCTTGGTCTCGGCGCCTTCACCGATGGCGCACATGCCGCCGGCCGACACCTCCAGCGGGGCCAGGTCGGCGGAGCGCTTCGCATGGCCGGCGTCCAGCGCCGCGCCCCAGGTGTCCGCGGCCTTCTCGGGGTAGAAGAAGATCGGCAGCCAGCCGTCCGCCTTCTCGGCGGTGAGCTCGACGTTCTTGGCACCGAAGGCGGCCAGATAGATGGGTACGGCGGAGCGCTCGGGGTGGTTAAGCAGCTTCAGCGGCTTGCCGAGGCCGGTGCCCTGGTCCTTCGGGAGCGGCAGCTTGAAGATGCCGTCGGCCTGCAGCGGCTCACGGCGCAGCGCCATCCGGACGATGTCGATGATCTCGCTGGTGCGCGCGATCGGCTTGTCGTAGGGCATGCCGTGCCAGCCCTCGATGACCTGCGGTCCGGAGGCGCCAAGGCCGAGGATCGCGCGGCCACCGCTGACGTTGTCGAGGCCGGCCGCGGTCTGGGCGAGCAGGCCGGGGGTGCGAGAGTAGACGTTGAGGATCGCCGAACCGATCTCGATGGTCTCGGTCTTGGCCGCGAGGTAGCCCATCAGCGTGGGGGCGTCGAAGCTGTAGACCTCCGCGATCCAGACCGTGTCGAGACCGGCCTTCTCGAGTGCGGCCACCTGGTCGGCCGCGTCGCGCGGGTTGCCGGCGTACATCAGCGGCATGGACAGCTTCATGGGTGGACCTCTCGTTCAGGACGTCGACGACTCTGACAGTATCGCTGTCATGACGACGTACACCATCGCTGTGATCGGCGGCACAGGCCCACAGGGCAAGGGCCTGGCCTACCGGTGGGCCAAGCACGGCCACACCGTCGTGATCGGGTCGCGGGCCGCGGAGAAGGCTGCCGGAGTGGCCTCGGAGGTAGCCGAGCGAGTGGCCGCCGAGGGTGGGGCCGGCGCAGTCAGCGGTCTGGCGAACGCCGACGCCGCGGCTGCTGCGGACGTGGTCGCGCTGGTGGTGCCGTGGGACGGTCACGACTCGCTCGTGGCAACGCTGTCTTTGGCTGGGAAGACCGTCATCTCCTGTGTGAACCCGCTCGGCTTCGACAAGGGCGGTCCCTATGGGCTGGTGCTCGGCGAGACCTCGGCGGCGGAGTCGGCGGCCGCGCTGGCTCCCGAGGCGGCCGTGGTGGGTGCCTTCCACCATGTCTCCGCGGTGTCGCTGTGGTCGGACGCCGAGTACCTGGACCATGAGGACGTGCTGGTCTGCGGCGACTCCGCGGACGCGAAGGCCGTGGCCATCACGCTCGCCGAGGCCGTCGTCGGCCGCCCCGGCGTCGACGCCGGCGCGCTGCGCCTCGCTCGCCAGCTCGAGCCCCTCACCGCCGTACTCATCTCGATCAACAAGAAGTACAAGGTGCGGTCCGGCGTGCGGGTGGCTGGGCTCTAGGCAGCGATGTGCCGGTTTCACTAGGTGGGTCACATCGGTGAGTGCAACATCCTGCTCCTGATGGGTGTGTCGCATGGCTGGTCCGGTGTTCTCGTGGCGGATGGTGCCGTCTGTGTT
>NZ_QEOO01000027.1 GCF_003121585.1 Nocardioides speluncae | reverse complement strand
CCCGCCGATCCGACACCCTCCGACCCACCTGCGCCATGAGAACGTCATGGTCGATGTTGTCGAAGAAGCCCCGGATATCGGCCTCGGCCACCTGGGTGTACCCCTGCGGGAACGCCTTCCGGATGGTTTCCATCGCCTGCGTCGCCGACCGCTTGGGACCGAACCCGTACGAGCACGACAAGAAGTCGGCCTCAAAAATGGGTTCCAGCACGATCTTCGCCGCCTGCTGCGCCACCCGGTCGCGCACCGTGGGGATCCCCAACGGTCGGCTACCGCCTGCTGGTTTCGGGATGTCCACGCGCCTGGCCGGCGCGGGACGATACGACCCCGAACGCAGAGCCTGCTGGAGTTCGGCGAGCATCCGCTCCACCCCATACTCCTGCTCCACATGAGCCAAGGTGACCCGATCCACCCCAGCCGCGCCCCGGTTCGCCCGGACCCGTCCCCACGCCTCCCACAGCACGTCACCTCTGCAGATACGGTCATACAGGGCGTGGAAACGGCGACCCTCCTGCTGCTTGGCCACTGTCCATAGCCGACGTTGCAGTTCTCGCACTTTCACCCGTGACGGCTTCCCGTCCAGGGACACCGCCGGGGCTACAACACCCGATCGGGTGTCGGGGTAGCTGGACCGGACCAAGCCGGCCATGCCGGCCATGCCCTCACGCTTCCCCACTTCCTCAGCGCGACCAAAGTCGGGGCCCTTCCCTCCCGGCGCGTTCTGTTGCACGCCGATCACCGGTACTACGACCCCATCGGACTCCCGCTGCACTCCGGACGGTTTCACCATCGGCTTATCCGACCGGTCTCTGCCCGACAAGGCATGCACAGACGGGCCTCTCCTGTTCCAGACCAGACCTTGCACACGTGCCGCCACCCGTACCCCGGAGAGACCCCACCGGCTGACCCCGGAACAGGGCCGGCGGGACATGGCCTTCGCCGTGACATGAGCGGCTCGGCTCTCCCACTGTGAGTGTGACGAGGCTGCAGTGTTCGCTTAACGCTGCGGCCCGCGTGCTTGCTCCCTCCAAAGAGGCTCTCGACACCCCGCTCGGCCCGCCAGATCTCTCCAACGGACTGGGGCCTGCTACCCGGCGCTCCGGTACCTACCGGGACGGGACTCACACCCGCCGGCCTGATCCAGCTTCCAGGACGCAACATG
>NZ_QEOO01000051.1 GCF_003121585.1 Nocardioides speluncae | reverse complement strand
CGCCACGCTCATGGGCAGCGATCAAAACAGTCCCACCAGCCACACCAGTCACGCCACGCCGACCATCACCCGATCACCTACGCTACGTGGCATTGCGGCTAGAGGTCCAACTGAGCGCGTTGCGGCTGAAGGTGATGGCCGCGGCCGACGACGTCGCCGTCGACTCCGGCGCGCGCGACGTGGCCGCGTGGCTGGCCCATGAGACCCACGACAGTCCGCAAGCATGCCGAGCCGAGCAACATCTGGCAACCGCCCTCGACACCCGCTGGACCCGGCTCGCGGCCGGCGTCGCGGCTGGTGCGGTGAACCTTGCCCAGGCCCGGGTGATCGCACGGGCGTTGGACGAGTTGCCCGACGATCTCGACCCCGAGTTGCTGGTGCAGGCCGAGGAGCATCTGGTCGAGGCTGCCGAGGAGTATCGGCCCGATCAGTTGCGGGTGCTGGGTCGGCGGATCCTGGACGTCATCGCCCCCGACGTCGGCGAAGCCGAGGAGGCCAAGCAGCTCGCGCTGGAGGAAGAACGCGCCTGGGAGACCACCAGCCTCACCCTGACCAAGCGCGGCGACGGCACCACCCGGCTCACCGGCATCCTGCCCGACGCAGCAGCGACACGACTGGCCACCTACCTCGACGCCTTCACCAGTCCCCGCCGGCCGCCGGTTGAGGAGGTCGCGCAGCGACCGTCTCGAAACCAAGGCCACGCTCGTGGCCAGGCGTTCATCGCGCTCCTGGAGCACCTCGACCCGGCCAAGCTCCCCGACCATGGCGGTGACGCGACCACGGTGATGGTGACCATCGACCGGGACGCGCTCAGCCGTGACCTCGCGGCAGCAGGGTTGGTCGGCACCGACGACAAGATCACCGCGGCCCAAGCCCGCCGGCTCGCCTGCACCGCCCAGATCGTGCCCGTGGTGCTGGGTGGGAAGTCAGAGATCCTCGACCTGGGCCGCACCCGCCGCCTGTTCTCCCGCGCCCAGCACAAGGCATTGCGACTCCGCGACCAACGGTGCCGCGGCGAGAACTGCACGATTCCGGCATCGTGGTGTGAGGCCCATCATCTAAAACCATGGTCAAAAGGCGGAAAGACCAACCTAGCTGACGGAGTCCTCTTGTGCTCGCATCATCACCATAAAGCACACGACAATCGCTACTCAGTTGAAAGAATGCCGACCGGCGATATCCGATTCCACCGCAGAACATAAGCGACCGCAACCACAGACCGTTGACCACAGCGGCGCGCAAGAATAGCCGCCGACATCGAGTAGTACCGCAACCACCGCCGACGGTGACCACGTAACTCGGTAGTCACCTCAAGCGAAGAAGCCAGCGCCCTCAGTGAGCGCCGTGGAGGTTCAGGAGAACGACGCCGGCGACGATCATCGCCAACGCGGCGACCTTGACCGGGGCCAGGGACTCACCGAGCCAGAGCGCGCCGACAACCGCCACGACGGCGGTACCGACGCCCGACCAGATGGCGTAGGTCGTGGAGACCGGCAGCTTCTGGACCACGAGCGCCAGCAGCCAGATCGACACGGCGTAGCCGCCGATCACCAGGCCGGTCCACAACGGGTTGCGGAACCCATCGGCGCGCGGCAGGGCCGAGGTGGCTGCCACCTCGAGTGCGACAGCTGCCATCAGCAGTCCGAACGCGGCGTACATGATCGAAATCCCTCCATGTGTAGCATGTGCTACACACAAATGTAGCACATGCTACAGTCCACGGCATGGCCAAGGACTCGGACCGGCGAGATGTGTGGGCGCGACAGGCGACCGACTACGCGCTGGAGCATGGGCTGATCGGACTCAGCCTTCGGCCGCTCGCGGCGTCACTCGGCACCAGCGACCGGATGCTGCTGTACCACTTCGGGACCAAGGACCACCTGGTCGCCGCCGTACTCCGGGAGTCCAACGACCGCGCCGTGGACGGCATCGCTGCGCTCGCTCCGTCGCCCGACATCCGCACTGCGGTGCACGACCTGTGGGCGGCCGTGAACTCTCCGGCGTACGAACCGTGCACGAGGCTGTACGTCGAGGCCGCGGCGCTGGGACTGCTCGGCCAGGAGCCGTACGTGACGGTCGTCCGCGAGGCCAACGAGCGCTGGCTGCGGTCCCTGGTCACGCACCTGACCAGGTCGGGCGTCGCCCGACCCCTTGCCAAGCGGATCGCGACCGTCGTGGACGCGGCCTTCATAGGCTTCCAGCTCGACGCACCGCTCGACGTCGGCACCGCCGCCCGCAGGCGCAAGGTGACCGATCTCGCCGAGGCGGTCGCCGGGCTCAGTTAGCCGTGGGCGTGCATCACGTGCTTGACGCGCGTGTAGTCCTCCAGGCCGTAGTGCGACAGGTCCTTGCCGTAGCCGCTCTGCTTGAACCCACCGTGCGGCATCTCGGCCACCAGCGGGATGTGGGTGTTCACCCAGACGCAGCCGAACTCCAGCTCGATCGAGCAGCGGTGTGCGGTGCCGTGGTCGGACGTGAAGACGCTCGCGGCCAGGCCCAGCTCGACCCCGTTGGCGAGCTCGATCGCCTCGGTCTCGCTCTCGAAGGTCTGCAGGGTCAGCACCGGACCGAAGGTCTCGCGCTGCACGATCGCGTCGTCCTGGCGGACACCGCCCACCACCGTGGGTGCGTAGAAGTAGCCCTCGGTCCCGACCCGGTGGCCGCCGGTGAGCACCGTCGCGTGCTCCGGCAGCCCGTCGACCGCGGCTGAGACCCGCTCGAGCTGGGCGGCGTTGTTGAGCGGCCCGTACGTCGCCTCCTCGTCCGACGGCGGCCCGGTGCGGACCTGGGAGACGGCCTCGACCAGCAGCGCCTGGAAGCGCTCCGCGACCTCGGCCTGCACCAGCACCCGGGTGGCCGCCGTACAGTCCTGGCCGGCGTTGAAGTAGCCGCCCACCACGATCCCGTCGACGGCCGCCGGCAGGTCGGCGTCGGCGAACACCAGCGCCGGCGCCTTGCCGCCCAGCTCCAGGTGCACCCGCTTCACGGACTCGGCCGCGCTCGCGGCCACCTGCTTGCCGGCCGCGGTCGACCCGGTGATCGAGACCATCGCCGCGTCGGGGTGCGCGACGACGAGCCGGCCGGTGTCCCGGTCGCCGCAGACGACATTGAGGACGCCCGGAGGCAGTACGCCGGCCGCGATCTCGCCCAGCAGCGACGCGCTGGCCGGGGTGGTGTCCGACGGCTTGAGCACGACGGTGTTGCCGGCGGCCAGCGCCGGCGCGATCTTCCAGATCGCCATCATGAACGGGTAGTTCCACGGCGCCACCTGGCCGACCACGCCGACCGGCTCGCGACGCGTGTACGACGTGTGCCCGGCGAGGTACTCCCCCGCCGCGGTGCCCTCGAGCAGCCGGGCAGCGCCGGCGAAGAACCGGAACTGGTCGAGGCCGACCACGATCTCCTCGGTGCGGGTCAGCTCGATCGGCTTCCCGGTGTTCTCGACCTCGGCGGCGACCAGGTCGTCGGTGCGAGCCTCGAGGGCGTCGGCCAGCGCGAGCAGCGCCTGCTGACGCTCGGACGGCGTGGTCCGACGCCATGTCCGGAAGGCCTTGGACGCGGCGGCGTACGCGGCGTCCACGTCCGCGGCCGACGAAAGCGCGGCCACGTCGTAGGTCTTGCCGGTCGACGGGTCGATGACGTCGCTGACCCGGCCGTCCTGAGCCTCGACCAGCTTGCCGTCGATCACGTTCTTGATCATCTGTCCTCCAGGTATGAGCGAGTGAGTGGCTGCGTGAATGATCAGCGTCCGGACAGGACGCGCTGGGCGAGGTCGGTGCCGACGCGGACCGCACCGTCGACGTGCTGGAAACCGAGACCCGAGACGTCGCTGGTGCCGAACTCGATCGGGCCGATCGGCTCGCGCAGCAGCTGCCGGTAGCGGGTCAGCCCGCCGACGTCGAAGCTGGTGCCGTAGGCGCCGCCGGTCAGCTCCTGGTGCTGCCAGTCGCTCTCGACGTACGTCGTGGGGGTGCGGGCCTGCTCGCCGAAGTAGCCGACGAGCGACTCCAGCACCGCCGCCTGACGGTCGTCCGCCGATAGCCTGCCGATCCGGTCCGCCTCCTCGTCGGAGACGAAGCCGACGAGGTGGCCTGTCTGGTAACCCTCAGGAGTGTTGTCGTAGACCTCGTGGACGAGCTGGTACGGGCCGAAGCCGGTGCCGCTCAGGCCCGTTTCGCGCCAGAACGGCGTCGGGTACTCGACCTGCACCTTGATCACCAGGCCGAACGACTGGTGTTCGCGCGCCTGCCGGTGCTCGGACGGGAGCTCCGGGGTGAACCGGATCCGCTTCACCAGCGGCGGCGGTACGGCGAGGACGACCCGGCGAGCCCGGATCCGCTCCTGGCCCACCACGACGGTCGCGCCCTCGTCGTCGTACTCCACCGCGGTGACGTCCTGGGACAGGCGCACCCGGTCGCCGAGCCGGCGTGCCAGCTCCAGCGGCACCGACGCCAGCCCGCCGTCGACGCGCCGGTCGAGGATGAAGTCCGCGTCGACCAGGTGCTGGAACGACCCGGCGCTGGCCGCCATCAGCAGCGCCTGCAGCGCGGAGAACGTCCAGACCGGCTTGGTCAGCATCGCCGGCCCGATGTAAAGGGCGACGTTGTCGCGGGCCTCGACGTCGTCGCACTGCTCCTCCAGCCAGTGCTGGAAGGTGATCCGGTCAAGCCGCTCGGCCTCGGGGTGCTCCCACGGCCGGTCCGGGTCGATCTCGGCGGTGAGGTCGTCGAGGGTCTTGGTGAGCTGCTCGATCGCGGCCGCGGTCGCCGGTCCGACCGGCAGATCCTCGCCGGTGAACTGCCGCGCCTCGCCCGCCCGGTCGACGTACAGCGAGGCGCCCTCGCGGTAGCGCGGGAAGGTCCGCAGCCCCAGCTCGTCGAGCAGCGCCTTGAGCGCGTCCTGGTCGGGCGAGACCCACTGGCCGCCGATCTCGAACAGCGAGCCGTCGTGCACCTCGCTGCGCAGCCGTCCGCCGACCCGGTCCCGGGCCTCCAGAACCAGCATGTCCTGGCCAGCCTCGGCCAGCCGCCAGGCCGCGACCAGGCCGGTCACTCCGGCGCCGACAACGACGGCGTCGTACGTCGTCACTTGTGGTCACTCCCGGAGGTTCGTCGAGGGCATGAGTGGTCAGGGTGCGTGCAGCGCAAGGCGTCGGAGGGAGGCGGGCCGGCGGCCCGTCGACCGACGACAACGCAGCGATGTGCGTGCCCTGGCCGCTCAGGCCCCGATGAACTTCCGGGAGTGACCACTAGACGTTCTCCTTCTCAACAAGTGGGGCATAGGTGTCGGGCCGCCGGGTCTCCAGGAACGGGAAGAGCTGGAGCCAGTCGCGGCGCTGGGTGAGGTCGAGGGTGGCGACGAGCACTGCGTCCTCGTCGCGGCCGGCCTGGGCGAGCACCCGGCCGTACGGGTCGCTGACGAACGAGGAGCCGTAGAAGCTGACCAGCCCCTCGTCGCCCCAGCGGTTGGGCACGACCATGAACAGGCCGTTGGCGATCCCGTTGCCGCGGATCACGCTCTCCCAGAGGGGCTGGGTGTAGAAGTCGGGGTGGTCGGGCTCGGAGCCGATCGCGGTCGGATAGGCCAGGATCTCGGCGTCGTCGAGCGCGTAGGCCCGCGCCAGCTCCGGGAACCACTGGTCCCAGCAGGTCGGCAGGCCCACCCGGGGCGCGCTCGGCAGGTCCACCGCGTGCACGGGGTACGCCGTGTCGGCGGGCCCGGGCCGGAAGTACCGGTCCTCGTAGTAGCCGGCGGTCACCGGGATGTGCAGCTTGCGGGTCCGCGCCACGATGTCGCCGTCGGGCGCGACCAGGATCGCTGTGTTGAATCCGAGGCCGTCCGCGGCGTCGGCGCGCTCGTAGAGCGAGGCGTGCACGAACACCCCACTCGCGGCCGCCGCAGCCGCCGCGAACGCGTGGGTGGGGCCGTCCTCCAGCGACTCGGCCAGCTCGGCGGGGATGCCGTCCGGCTCGGTGTCGGCCGGGTAGCGAGACAGCGTGAGCTCGGGAAGGAAGACGATCTCGGCGCCGGCCGCCGCCGCGGTGGCGATGCCGTCGGCGAGGGTGGCGCGGTGGTCATCCGGATCGGCGGACCAGTGCATCTGGACAAGGCCGACAGTCACCTGTCGGTCGCCACCCTCATCCACCCGAGCGAGTGAAGGCAGTGCTGCGGCTGAGATCAGCTTCATGACCCCTCCTTGAGGTGTACAGGCTTGAGGTGCGCAGGCAGCGCTGGCTGCTGTTGGGTGATGCAGTGGATCCCGCCGCCGCGCGCGAACAGCGGCCGCGCATCGAGCTGGACGACGGTGCGACCCGGATAGGCGTCGGTGAGTACGGCGCGGGCCTCGGCGTCGGCCGGGTCGTCGAAGCCGCAGGCGATCACGGCGCCGTTGGCCACGTAGTGGTTCAGATAGCTGTAGTCGACCCAGCCCTCGGCATCGCGGAGCACGGTCGGCGCCGGCAGCCCGGTGACCTCGAGCGGCTTGCCGTCGGCGTCGGTCTCGGCGCGGAGAAGTTCCGCGAGCTCATGGGTGAGGACCGTGTCCGGGTGGGTGACATCGCGCTGCTCGTGCAGGAGCACCTGTCCGGGCGCGCTGAAGGTCGCCACGAGGTCGACGTGACCACGGGTCCCGAACCGTGCGTTGTCGCGGGTGAGACCGCGCGGCAGCCAGATCACCTTGCGGGCGCCGACCGTGCGGGCGAGCTCCGCCTCCACCTGCGCCCGGGTCCAGCCCGGGTTGCGACCCGGGTCGAGCTGCACGGTCTCGGTCACCAGGAAGGTTCCACGGCCGTCGGTGTGGATGCCGCCGCCCTCGTTGACCATCGGTGAGTCGATGCGGTGCGCGCCGCTGCAGTCGGTGGCGGCGGCGCTGGCGACGGCGTCGTACTCCCAGCTGGCCCAGTCCTGCGCGCCCCAGCCGTTGAAGACCCAGTTGACCGCGCCGAGACCGTCTGGGCCGAGCACGAACGTCGGTCCGATGTCGCGGTACCAGGCGTCGTCGAGCGCCTGCTCGTGCAGCACGATCTCGGACGCCAGCCAGCGCCGGGCCTCGGCGCGCTCGTGGGGCGGAACCAGCAGGTGCACCGGCTCCCACTCGGCGATCGCGTTGGCCACCGCGGCCCAGGTCCGTCGGGCCTCCTCGGCGCTGGCCGCCGTGTCGCCGAGCGTGTAGCCGCCGGCCGGCCAGGCCATCCAGGTGCAGGCGTGCGGCTCGGTCTCGGACGGCATCCGCCACCCGGTCGTCCGAGCATCCGCTGCCATGGATCTGCCCTCCTGTTTGAAAGCCTTTCAAAATTTGTGGCTGCCGTCACTATGCGCGCTCGACATGGCTAGAGTCAAGGGGTGACCAGCCAGGAACTTCGGCGCAACCGCCGGCTCGAGCGGCCACGCGAGCGGGTGCTCCAGGAGGCGTGGGACCTGATGGCCGAGAAGGGCCTGGCCGACCTCAGCCTCTCCGAGCTCGGGCGCCGGCTGGAGACCAGCGCCGGCCACCTCTCGTACTACTTCGGCAGCAAGAACGGGCTGCTCCTGGAGCTGCTTCGCTGGAGCGAAGACGACCTGATCGCCCAGCTGAACGTCGTACTCGACTCCGACGACCCGGCGCTGGAGCGGCTGCGCGGGCTGTGCGAGCTGTTCTTCCCGCGGGCGGTGGGCGACCCGCGCTGGCTGCTGTGGGTCGAGCTCTGGCCCCGGGTCATGCACGAGCCAGCGCTGCAGGAGGCCCACTTCGCGCTCGACGAGGCCTGGCGGGAGGCGATGGTCCGGTTGCTCGAGGAACTGGTCGGCGGCGACGTCGAGCAGCTGTCCAGGCGGATGCTCGCGCTGATGGACGGCCTCAGCGTGGCCCTGCTCACCGGCGAGCCCGGCGTCACCCAGGCCGACGCCTGGGAGCACGTGCAGGCGCTGCTCCCCAGTCGCTAAGCCAGCGCCGCCAGCGCCTCACGGGCGGCCCGTACGCCGGCGTCGACGGCGCCCTCCATGTAGCCGCTCCACTCCAGTGCGGTCTCGGTGGCGGCCCACTTGATCGGGCCCACGGGCGTGGCCAGCGCCTCACCGAAGTGCAGCCAGCCGCACGGACCCGGGTTGGCGTTGTAGCAGCCGCGGGTCCACTCCCGGTCGGCCCAGCCACCCTCGACGACGAGCTCCGGCTTCGCCGCGCGAGGGCCGAAGTGTCTGGCCAGCTCCTCGCGGAAGGCCTCAATCCGCTGCTCGGCTGGCCAGCGTCCCTCGATCCGGGCGTTCTCGCCTTCGAGGAAGCCCAGGATGATGCCCGGCCCTCCGGACGTCTCGGGCATGCACGAGTCGTTGGACATCCGGGCCGGCCCGACGTCGGAGATCAGCTGCGCGTTGAGCCCGTCGGCGCGCCAGAACGGCTCGTCGTACACCGCGAACATCTTGTGGGCCGAGGCCTGGGGCATCCGCTGGGTCAGCTGGTCGCGCTTCCCGGGCAGCGGCGGGTCGTACATGATCCGGCCGGCCAGCGTCGGCGCGAGCGCGACGACCACCTGCCGGCCCCGCGCGACCGGACCGCCGCGACAGCCCACGGTCACCGATTCCGCGGAGTGCTCGACGGTGAGTACTGGACAGTCCAATACGACCCGGTCGCCGAGCTCGGCGGCCAGCCGGAGCGGGATCTGTGCGGTGCCACCGACGAAGCGCTGGGTCTGGGCGCCGCCCTCGGACTCCGACAGCAGGTCGGCGGTGACCCCGCAGGTGACGACGTTGACGAGGAGACCGAGCAGCGACACCTCCACGGTGGGTACGGCGAGGATGCCGACCGTGCAGATCTCCAGCAGCTCCCGCCCGACCGGCGACAGCCCCTGGGCGTCGTACCACTGGCCGACCGTGATCCGGTCCCACTCGTCGGCACGCGGAGCGGCCCACGGCTCGGCGACCGAGACCGTGGCCGCCATTGCGTCGAGCTCGCGCAGCACCCGCTCGACCGCGGCGACGTCCTCGGCGTACCTGCCGTGGAACGCCTCGCCGCGGAGCACCTCACCCGCGAACTCGTACGACGTCTCGCCGTCCTCGAACTGCGGGTAGAGCTCGATGCCGAGCTCGTCGGCGAGCGCGGTCATCCGGTGGTGGGTGTCGCCGATCCACTGCGCGCCGAGCTCGAGGAAGACGCCGGGCAGCGGCTCCTCGGTGAGGATCCGGCCGCCGACCCGGTCGGCGGCCTCGAGCACCAGTGGCTCGAACCCGGCGCGGAGTACCTCGCGGGCGGCAACCAGCCCGGACAGGCCGGCGCCGACCACGATCACGTCGGCCTCGCGCGGCTCCCCCGTCACGAGTCGAACCCCAAACCCATCCGGTCCAGCGTCCGCAGCCAGAAGTTGCGCCGGCCGCCGTGCTTGTCCGCCTGCCCGATCGCCCACTTGGTCGTCATGATCGCCGCGTAGCGCAGCGGCTCGGGCGGGAACGGACGCGGCTTGCTGCGCACCATCTCGAGCCGGGTCCGCTCGTTGTCGACGCCGTCGACCAGGTCGAGCATCACCCGCGCGCCGAAGCGGCTCGAGCCGACGCCCAGTCCGGTGTAGCCGACGGCGTACGCCAGCCGGCCGCCGTACGCCTGACCCCAGAACGCCGTGAACCGGCTGCAGGCGTCGATGGCGCCGCCCCAGCGGTGAGTGAACGACAGCCCCTCCAGCTGCGGGAAGGTCTCGAAGAACTGCTCGGCCAGCAGCGCGAACGTCGCCGGGCGCTGGTCGTACTCGGCCCGGACCCGGCTGCCGTAGTGGTAGACAGCGTCGTAGCCGCCCCACAGGATCCGGTCGTCCGCGGTCAGCCGGTAGTAGTGGAACTGGTTGGCGGCGTCGGCGAGACCCTGCCGGCCCTCCCAGCCGATCGAGCGGCGCTGCTCGGCGGTCAGCGGCTCGGTGACCAGCACGTAGTCGTAGACCGGTACGACGTAGTGGTGAAGGCGCTTGAGCAGGCCCGTGAAGACGTTGGTGCCAAGGACCACCTTGGGCGCCCGCACCGAGCCGTACGGCGTCCGCAGCCGCAGCAGCCGGCCGTCCTCCTCAATCTCCTCGGCCTCGGTGTGCTCGTAGATCCGGACGCCGAGGTCGAGGCAGGCACGCCGGAGCCCCCAGGCGAGCTTCCCCGGATGCACCATCGCGACGCCGTCCGGATCGTGCATCCCGGCCACGTAGGTCGGCGAGTCGACGTACCCACGCGCCTGATCGCGGTCGAGGAACTCGAGGCTGCCGCCACGCTCGCGGACGGCGTCGACGATCTTCCGCAGGTCCTCGGCCTGCCACTCCGCGACCGCGAAGTCGAGCTCTCCGGTGCGCTCGAACTCGGCGTCGATGCCGTGCCGGCGCAGGGTGTCCTCGATCCCGTCGAGGTTCGCGGTTCCCATCGCCTGCAGCCGGTCGAACTCCGCGGGGAACCGCTCCAGGCCGTTCGCGTCGCCGTGGGTCAGGCTGGCGGCGCAGAAGCCGCCGTTGCGGCCGGACGCCGCCCAGCCGACCGTCTGCGCCTCGACGAGTACGACGTCACGCGAGGGGTCGTCCTCCTTGGCCTGCAGCGCCGCCCACAGTCCGGTGTAGCCACCGCCCACCACGACCAGGTCGGCCGTCAGGTCGCCGACCAGGGCCGGTTGCGGCTCGGGCGCCGCGGCGTCGTCGAGCCAGAAGACGGCGGGCTCGGCATGGGCAAGGGCGGTGACGGCGGGACGCGGCACACCAGCATCGTAGGGAATTTGACCCAAGGGCCCGAGAAAACGCTGCGCAGCGGCCTCAGTCGGGCCTTACAGTCGGTGCAACGTCTGCCTGGGAGGGAGGGCGAGGTCGATGTCGACAGGAGCCCGCGAAGAACCGTCATCACACGACATCGACTCGGAGAAGGGCCTCAGCCGTGACTCGCTGACCTTCGTCGGCACGCTCGCGATCGGGCTGGCCTCGGTCGCACCGGCGTACTCCCTGGCGGCGACGCTCGGGTACGTCGTGATCGAGACCGGCACGTTGGCGCCCGTGGCCGTGATCCTCGGCTTCATCCCGATGCTGCTCACGGCGTTCGCCTACCGCGAGCTCAACCGCGTGATCCCCGACTGCGGCACCACCTTCACCTGGGTGACCAAGGCGTTCGGGCCGAGGACCGGCTGGTTCAGCGGCTGGGTGCTGGCGATGGCCGGCATCATCGTGCTGGCCAACCTGGCCCAGATCGCCGCGCAGTACTCCTACGACCTGATCGGCGCCGACGACCTCGCCGACGACACGTTCTGGGTCACGGTTCTCGGCGTGGCGTTCATCGCAACGATGACCTGGGTGTCCTACCGCGGCATCGAGATCGCGAACTGGCTGCAGAACGTCCTGGTCGCGATCCAGTACCTCGCGCTCGGGATCCTGGTCGTGGTCGCCTTCGCCGCGGTGCTCGGCATCGGCGCCGACAAGCCCGACACCGCGATCGACATCTCCGCCTCGTGGTTCAACCCGATGGAGTTCTTCAAGGACGGCGGCACCGGCTGGGCCGGGATCACCGAGGGCATGATCCTGATGATCTTCATCTACTGGGGCTGGGACACGATCCTTTCGCTCAACGAGGAGACCAAGGACAAGGAGAAGACTCCCGGCCGGGCCGCCGTGGCGGCGACGCTGATCCTGCTGGCGACGTACCTCCTCACGACGCTCGCTGCCGTCTCCTACGCCGGCGTCGGCACGACCGGCATCGGGCTGGGCAACGAGGAGAACGCCGACGACGTCTTCAGCGTGGTCGGCGAGTCGGTCCTCGGCTCGTGGAGCTGGATCGTCATCCTCGCGGTCCTGGTCTCGGCCGTCGCCTCCACCCAGACCACGATCCTGCCTGCTGCCCGCGGCACCCTCGCGATGGGCGTCTACCGGGCTCTGCTGTCGCAGTTCGCGAAGGTGCACCCGAGGTTCCTGACGCCGTCAGTCTCGACGTTCGTGATCGGTGGCGTGGCCATTGCGATCTACGTCGGCCTCAGCCTGCTCGGCGAGAACGTGTACGGCGACGTGCTGCTCGCCATCGGCCTGATGATCGCCTTCTACTACGGCATCACCGGCTACGCCTGCGCCTGGTACTTCCGCGACGACATCCGCCGCGGCGGCAGGGACCTGTGGGTCAAGGGCGTGCTGCCGCTCCTCGGCGCACTGCTCCTCACGTTCGCGTTCTTCAAGAGCGCCTACGACATGCTGGCCACGGACTATGGCTACGTCGGCTACTGGACCGTCCCCGGCCTCGGCTGGGAGATCGGCAGCGTCTTCCTCTTCGGCATGGGCACGATCCTGCTCGGCCTCCCGATCATGTTCCTGCTCTCCCGCCGCGCCGAGCAGCAGCCCTTCTTCCACGGCGAGACCCTCCACCACGACACCCCCGTGAAGGCCCCGGAGTAGGCCACCTCTTGGGCCGACAGTTTCACAAGGTCCCTTGTGAACCTGTCCCAACCCGTCGGAAACTTCCCGTGGGGCGGGCCAAAATCACTAGGTACCTTGTGAAACTGCCTGCCATCCCTAGCCCACGCGGGGCTGCTGCTGGGTGGCGCAGTGGATGGTGCCGCCGCCGGCGGCGAGGCCGTCGGTGGTGATCGCGATGACCAGTGACTCGGGGTAGAGCTCGGAGATGATGTCGAAGGCCTCGAGATCGGCCTCGGTGTCGCCGTACTGCGGCATCACGATGCAGCCGTTGGCCTCGTAGTAGCCGATGTAGCCGGCGGCGACGGTCTCGCTGAACTCCGCGGGACTCCGCTCGGTCACCGGCAGGTCCGGGTTGCGGCGGTCGAAGGCGTCGTACACGGCCAGTAGGTCGGGAGCGGGTACGACGTCGGTGGTCAGCTCCGCGACACCGTCCAGCAGCCGCTCCCGCTCGTCGGACGGCAGCTCGTTGACCGCCGCGACGCCCTCCAACAACAGCCGACGGTCACGCTTGTCCTGCGGCTCGCCCCCCTCGGCCGAGGCATAGAGGAGGTGGCCCGACGAGGTGAACCGGGCCAGGAAGTCGACGTGCCAGTCGGTCAGCTCGATGCCGGTGCGGCCCGGCATCCAGATCATCCGCTCGACCCCGAACAGCCGCCGTAGCTCGGCCTCCACCTCGGCCTTGGTCTTGCCGGGGTTCCGGTTCGGGTTGAGGATGCAGCTCTCGGTGGCGACAGCGAGCCCGGAGCCGTTCACCTCGATGCCGCCGCCCTCGATGGTCAGCCACGTCTCCACCAGCGGTACGTCGGAGTCCTCGGCGATCGCGTACACGACCTCCCGGTCCCGCTCGATCGGTTGGTCGACGATGCCGTTGGCGGCCTTCTCGCGGTCCTTGCGCCAGCCCTTCAGCCCGGTCGTGATCGGCGCCTGGCCCCAGCCGTTGAAGTTCAGGTTCAGCCCGTGCAGGGCGCCGTCGGCGTCGGTGACGAAGACCGGACCCGTGTCGCGGACCCACAGGTCGTTGAGCGGGCTGACCAGGAAGTCGAGCGGGTGGGTCTCGACCGGCGGCAGCTCTGCCGGGTCGACCTCGCCGATGTACAGCCGGCCCGAGCCGTCCAGCTCGGCCCCGATCTGGTCCTTGACCGACAGCTCGTCGACGATCTCGGCCAGGAACTCCCGGGCCTCGGCCTTGTCGTCCTCGGTGTCGACCAGCATCGCCACCGGCTCGAACCGCGAGAGGTTGGCGGCCAGCCGGACCAGGTCCTGCCGGGCGAGGATGCGGGCATTGGTCAGGTCCCGGCCGTACGGCGAGACGGTGTCCTCGCCCCACACGCCGACCGTGGCGCCGTACGCCATCCAGGTCACCTCATGTGGGGCCCACTCCGGGGGCATGTGGAAGCCACGCTGCCCCCGGCGCCGAGACGGACTACCCGAGTCGGACGAGCACGCCCCGAGCGACAGCACGGACATGGACACACCCAGTCCGACCGAGGTCTTCAGCAAACCGCGCCGACCGATCACTCTCTGAGAATCCCACGCCACGTCCTAGGTCACCTGGAAAGACGCGCTGGTGGCGAGCAGCGTGTAGCTGTCGTTGGCGAAGAACCGGAAGTTGTAGGTGCCGGGAGTCCCGGGCGCGGTGAAGCTCACCGTGGCGGCCGTGAGGCCGGTGGCCGGCGGGCTGTACGAGCCGTTGAGGTACTTCTCGTCGTAGCCGCCGGCGCTGGTGGAGTCCGAGGCCCGGTAGAGCCCGATCCAGTCCCGGCGGTTGCCCGGGCCGTTGGCCACCGTAGCCCGGATCGTCCCGCCCCGCGGCACCGAGGTCTTGTCCGCGGTGATCGTGGGAACGGTCGACGTCGGGGTCGGCGTGGGCGTCGGCGTCACGGTCGGCGTGCCGGTCGGACCGCCGATCGGCAGCGGCTCCTCCATCGTCACGCAGTGCGCGCCACCACCGCCCTCGCCCATCAGGTTGTCCAGGTTGAGCTGCACGCACGGCCGGCCGAACGCGGTCTCCAGCGCGGCCTTGGCCGCGTTGTCGCCGGTCGGGTTGCCGAACTGGGCGGTGATCACGGCGGTGTCGGTGATCACCGCGTTGAGGTAGCCGTCGAAGAACTTCGCCTGCTGGGCGGCCGGCACCCGCGGCAGCGTCTCCGGCCCGTAGATCGTGGTCACCTGGAGCTGCCGGCCCTTGGCGTCGGTCGACGCGGCGAGCAGGTTCCGGGTCGCGATCGCCGACTGCGACCAGACCGTGCTGGGCTTCGACGGGTGCGCGAGCTGCACGAGCACCGCGCCCGGGCGGGTGTAGAGCACGGTCGCGTCGATGTGGTCGTCGGTGATGTCCTGGTTGGAGACGCCCTGGCACCAGATGATCTTGGTGGCGCCGTACATCCGCAGCAGCTCGGCGCCGATCTGCGCCTCGGTCATGCCGGGGTTGCGAGCCGCGTCGATCCACGAGCTGCGGTTGGCGATCAGCGTCCCGTCGCCGTCGCAGATCACGCCGCCGCCCTCACCGACGACGTTCGCGGCGGTGAAGCTGAACCCGTTGTACGCCGCGACCCGCTGCGCCACCAGCGCATCCTTGGCGTGCGTCTGCTCGCCGCCCCAGCCGTTGAAGTTCAGGCCGATCGCGTCGATGCCGCCGGCACCGTCGAGGCGGAAGACCGCGCCGCTGTCGCGCATCCAGCAGTCGTTGACCGGGATCGAGCTGATCACGGTGACCGCCGAGCTGACCCGGCTGCGCGCGGTCGCGGCGTTGGTCGAGCCGTCGGCGCACATGATCACCGGCGTGTGCTTGACGATCTCGTTGGCGAGCTTGGCGATGTCGCTCTGGATGCCGCCGAGGAGGCTCCCCCAGATCGACGTGCTGGACGGCCAGGCCATCCAGATCCGCTTGTGAGGCGCGGTCTCCGCCGGCACCACGAACGCGCCCGCGGCCGCCACCGAGTCGCGCTGCGCGAGGGCAGCACCGAGGCCGCTGCTCGCCGCGACGACCCCGGCCGTCGCGAACCCTGCGCGGGCCAGGAACAGCCGGCGCGAGTGACCCACCGGCGCCGTGACACTGCTTGCGTGATCGCTCACCTGAGTTTCCTTCCTTCGTCCACATCGAGGTGGAGGTCGATCCCCGTCACCAGTCCATTAACTTGGATGTCATCCAAGTTTCTGGAACCAGAGTCGCGCCAGAGGTGGCGGGTGTCAAGACCTCCGACACGTCCTTTCTTGGATAGGATCAAAATATGGATGCGATCGAGAAGCCGGCAGCGGTCACCAAGCGCCAGGAGCGCGGCGCGGCGCGGGAGAAGGCGATCGTGAGCGCTGCTGCCGAGCTGATCACCGAGCGCGGGCTGGCCAACATCCGAGTCACCGACGTCGCCCAGCGAGCCGGCATGAGCACCGGCCACGTCACCTACTACTTCCGCTCCAAGACCGTGCTGCTGATGCGCGCCATCCAGCAGTCCGAGGACGCGTTCATCGACGAGGTCGAGGCCAAGGTCCACAAGATCCGCGACCCGTGGAAACGGCTCACCAAGTTCATCGAGCTCTCGGCGTCCAACGGCACCCACGACCCCGGCTGGGTGCTGTGGTTCGAGGTGTGGGCCAACGCCGCTCTCGACCCCGAGGTGGCCACGCTGCACGAGGAGCTGGACGCCCGCTCCTGCGGGATCCTGGCCGAGGTGATCCGCTACGGCTGCGAGCGCGGCGCCTTCGCGTCCGAGGACCCGGAGCTGACCGCCACCCTGCTGTCGGCCTCGATCGACGGGCTGTCGATCCAGCTCACCCTCGGCGCCGCGAACCTCACCGGCAAGAAGGTCGTCCAGCTCTGCCTGGAGACCGCCCGGGCGCTGCTCGCGCCGGCCGACCAGTAGGTCGCTCGAAGGCTGCGGGCCGTCGGGCAGGACGTCATACGAACCGTCACCTATTCGAGCCAGGCCGTATGACGCACCGCGGGACGTCATACGAACCGCGCGCAATGGGTTGCGGCTCGTATGACGTCCGCCCGCCGCCCCGAGTGGCCGCCTCATAGGTGGTAGAGCTGCTGGAGCGGCGCCCGGTCCACCGGCCGCATGCTCAGCTGCTCGCCGCGGAAGCTCGCGACGCCGGTCGCCGCATCCACCTCCACCGGACCGGTCACGCCGTGGTGGGCCATCACGCCGAGGTTCACGTCGCGACAGCCGACTACCGGCGCCAGCTGCCGACGCGTCGGCACGGCCGATAGCCCGCTGGCGGCCGCCGCGGCGTTCACGAACAGCAGCGAGATCTCGGCAGCGGTGGGACCGTGCCCGCCGAACTGCGCCCCGAGGACCAGCGGCTGGGCGCCGTCGATCGCGGCGTTCGGGTCGCCGGTGACGCCCCAGGCCGGGAAGCCGGACTTGAGCACCAGTTCCGGCTTGGCCCCGAACATCGACGGCCGCCAGAGCACGATGTCGGCGACCTTCCCCGGCTCCAGGCTGCCTACCTGCTGGTCCAGGCCGTGCACCCGCGCCGGGTTGATCGTCAGCTTGGCGAGGTAGCGCAGCACGCGCGCGTTGTCGTCGCCCTCCGCGGCCGTCGGGTCCGCATGACGCCGCAGCACGCCGGCCAGCCCGAACGTGCTGCGCCAGGTCTCCCCCGCCCGGCCCATGCCCTGGGCGTCCGACGAGGTCACCGGGATCACCCCGAGGTCGTGCAGCAGGTTCTCCGCGCCCATGGTGGCGGCGCGCACCCGGTCGCCGGCGAGCGCGACGTCGCCCGGCAGGTCGGACCGCAGCCCGTGGACGTGGGCGATCATCGCCCGGTGTTCGGCGACCGCGTCGCGGCCGAACGGCAGCGTGGGGTTGGTCGAGGAGGCCAGCACGTGCGGCACCCCGGCCAGGCTGAGTACGTCGGGAGTGTGGCCGCCGCCGCAGCCCTCGACGTGGTACGCGTGAATGGTGCGACCGTCGAGGACCGCGAGCGTGTCCGCAACCGTCAGCCCCTCGTTCAGGCCGTCGGTGTGTACGGCGACCTGGACGTCGTACTCCTCGGCGGCGGTGAGCGCGGTGTCCAGCGTGCGCAGGTGCGCTCCGGTGTCCTCGTGGACCTTGAACCCGCAGACGCCGGCCTCGAGCGCCTCGAGCAGCGGGTCGCGCCTGCTGGACGAGCCGCGGCCGAGGATGCCGACGTTGATCGGGTAGTCGTCGAACGCGGCGTACCCGGTCCGCAGGATCCACGCCGAGCCGACCCCGACGCCCCAGAACGGGCCGATCTCCTGGCCGATCACGGTGGTCACCCCGGAGGCGAGCTCGGCCTCGCAGACCCGCGGCGACAGCATGTGCACGTGGGTGTCAATGCCACCCGGCGTGGCGATCAGGCCCTCGCCCGACACCACGGCCGTGCCGCTGCCGATGACCAGGTCGACGTCGTCCATGGTGTCCGGGTTGCCGGCCTTGCCGACACCGACCACCCTCCCCTCGCGGATGCCGATGTTGGTCGCCCGGATCCCGAGGACGGGGTCGAGCAGCAGCACGTTGCTGACCAGCAGGTCGCAGGACTCCCGGGTCCGGACGGCCTGCATGCCGATCCCGTCCCGGCCGGTCTTGCCGAACCCGAGCAGCACCTCGTCGCACTGCCCGCCCCGGTCGTCGCGGTCCACCCGGACCACCAGCCCGGTATCGCCGAGCACCACCCAGTCGCCGAGGCCGGGGCCGTAGGCGCCGGCCCGCGCGTGCGCGTCGAAGGTCATCGGGTAGCCGCCTCTCGGGTAGCCGCCATCGCCTGCTCGACGGCGTAGTCGGGGTCCGGCCCCTCGGCCTCGCTGTCCAGGAAGCCCCATGAGCGGGCGCGCCGGAGCGCGGTCTCGCGGATGCCCGGCTCGTCGAGCGGTCCGTCCACCAAGCCGGCGAAGCCGACCACCACCCGCGCCCCCCGGATCGGCGCGAGCGCCACGCTCGTCGTACTCCCCGGGTCGAAGCGGACGTGGGTGCCGGCCGGGATGTCCAGGTGCATGCCGTACGCCGCGGCGCGCGGGAAGCGGAGCCGGGCGTTGGCCTCGAAGAAGTGGAAGTGGCTGGTCACCGAGACCGTCACCGGCGCGGTGTTGACGACGTCGATCGTGACCCGGCCGTCGGCCTCCGTTTCGGGCACTGCCTCGGGCACCGGCGGGGCGACGGACACCGACCCGGGCATGTCCGCGCGCTCGGCCACCGGCCCGAACGGCTCGCTGACCACGACCAGTCGGGAGCCGTCGGCGAAGACCGCCTCGACCGACACGGTGCGCACGACGTACGGCACCTCGGGCAGGACGTCGTCGGCGACCAGCACGGCCCGGCCCGCGGCCACCGCCTGGTCGTGCCGATCACCGCGGCGGGCGGCCTCGCAGATCGTGTCGGCGACGATCGCGGTCGCCTCCGGGACGTTGAGCAGTACGCCGTCGGCCAGGCGCCGGCGAGCCAGCTCGGCGGCGGAGAAGAGCAGGAGACGGTCGCGTTCGGTCGGTGTGAGGTGCATGGAGAAAGTTTCACTCTCAGGTATTGACTGAATTTTCAGTCAAGCCCAAACTAACTCACTATGACCTCGACCACAACGGCCACCCCGCCGCACATTCCGGAGTCCGTCGACCCCCTGCTCTCGCCCCGCTACCAGGCAGAGCTGGCGCCACACGGCACCGCGGCGGCGGCCCCGCAGACACCTCCGACCGTCGACCCCCGGCTCCGCACCTACCGGATGCCGGCCGAGTGGGAGCCGCACGAGCGCACCCTGCTCACCTGGCCCACCCGGCGTGAGCTGTGGGCCGGCGTCTTCGAGGAGGCCAAGCGGGACTACGCATCGGTCGCCCGCACCGTCGCGGACTTCGAGCCCGTGACCGTGATCGCGCTCCCGGGAGCGCGGCAGGAGGTGCTCGACCACTGCGGCACCCACAACATCGACGTGCTCGAAGCGCCGGTCGACGACTCCTGGATCCGTGACAACGGCCCGCTGGTGGTCCGCGACGCCAAGGGCGACCGGCTGGGCGTCGACTTCGCGTTCAACTCCTGGGGCCGTAAGTTCCTCCCCTTCGACCACGACGGGGCGCTCAGCACGCGACTGCTGGAGCACCTCGGCATCGAGCGGGTGCCGGTCGACATGGTGCTCGAGGGCGGCAGCATCAGCGTGGACGGCGCGGGCAGCCTGATGACGACCGCCCAGTGCGTGCTGCACAGCAACCGCAACGCCGGTCTCTCCCAGCAGGTCATCGAGGAGACGATGCGCCAGGCGCTCGGCGTCGAGACGGTTCTGATGCTGCCGTTCGGGCACCTCGACGACCGACACACCGACGGCCATGTCGACGGCGTGTGCACCTATGTCGCGCCCGGCCTGGCCGTCGCGCAGACCTGCAGCGACGCCGCCAACGTGAACCACGAGGCGATGGCCCGCAACCTGCGCTACCTGCGCGACAACCCGGACGCCCAGGGCCGGACCGTCGACGTACACGGCCTGGACCTGTTCTCGGCGTTCACCGTCGAGGGCATCACCGAGTACGTCTCCTACGCCAACTTCTACGTCGCCAACGGCGTGGTCGTGGTCCCCGTGAGCGGCCAGCCGGCCGACGACGAGACCGCGCTCGCGCTGATCGGATCGCAGTTCCCCGACCGGCAGACGATCGGCGTACCCGGCCAGGTGATCGCGTACGGCGGCGGCGGTCCGCACTGCATCACGATGCAGGTGCCCGCGGCCGGAGGTGCCGGGTGACCAGCGCGGTTGCGCAGGAGCGCCCGGCCAGCGCGCCGGCCAAGCGCGGTGGCGGCGTCCGCCTGGCCAACCTGGTCAAGCGGTACGGCGACACGCTGGCCGTAGACGACCTCAGCGTCGAGGTCGGCGCCGGCGAGTTCGTGGCCCTGCTCGGGCCGTCGGGCTGCGGCAAGTCCACCTCGCTCCGGATCCTCGCCGGGCTGGAGCAGCCCGACCAGGGCAGCGTCCACCTCGGCGACACCGACGTGACCGCGGTCCCCGCGCACCGGCGCGACATCCACACGGTCTTCCAGTCCTACGCGCTGTTCCCGCACCTCAACGTCGCCGACAACGTGGCCTTCCCGCTGCGCCAGAAGGGCCTGGGCCGCGACGAGATCAGGACCCGGGTCGCCGAGGCGCTGGCGCTGGTGCACCTGCCGCACGCCGCCGGCCAGGCGGTGACCAGCATGTCCGGCGGCCAGCAGCAGCGGGTCGCGCTCGCCCGGGCGATCGTGGACCGGCCCAGCGTGCTGCTCCTGGACGAGCCGCTGTCCGCGCTGGACCGGAGCCTGCGCCAGGCGATGCAGGTCGAGCTGCGGCTGCTGCAGCAGGAGCTCGGCGTCACCACCGTCCTGGTCACCCACGACCAGGAAGAGGCGCTCAGCCTCGCCGACCGGATCGTGATCATGTCGCACGGCAAGATCGAGCAGGTCGGCACCGCCGAGGACGTGTACGACCGGCCGGCCAGCCTGTTCGTGGCCCGCTTCGTCGGCGAGCAGAACGAGCTGGTCACCGACGCCGGCCTCGTGCTGGTCCGGCCCGAGCACGTGCGGGTCGAGGAGCCGGCTGACGAGGCCGCGGGCCCGAACGCCGTCGACGGCATCGTTCGGGGCGTCAGCCTCGCCGGGATCTCGAGCGTGGTGCTCGTCCATTCCCCCCACCACAACCTGCTGGCGCGCGTCCCCCGCGACGGGCGCCCGCTCCCCCGCGTCGGCGACGCCGTGCGCTGCACCTGGGACCAGGCCAATGTCCGCCTGTTCCCCACGCCCGAAGGAGAGTCATGATCCGCCATCTCATCGCCACCGCCTCACTGCTGCTCGGCACTGCCGGCCTGGCCGCCTGCGGCGGCTCCGAGGCCGCCCCCGACCCGTCGACGTACCCCACGAAGATCGAGAAGGGCAGCACGCTCAAGATCTACTCGTGGGCCGACTACATCTCGACCGACAACATCGCCGCCTTCGAGAAGGAGACCGGTGTGAAGGTCCAGGTGGACACCTACGCCTCGGCCGAGGAGGCGCTCGCCAAGCTGCGGCTGACCCAGGGAACCAGCGGCTACGACCTGGTCGTGATGGACGGCTCCTACATCCAGCAGCTGGTCAAGGGCGGCTCGCTGCTGGCCTGGGACAAGGAGCGCCTGCCCGGCTTCGCCGGCCTCTCCGACACGTTCGTCGGCCGGTCCTGGGACCCGGAGAACACCCACGCGATCCCGAAGTCGGGCGGCTCGACCGGCTACGTGTGGGACAGCGCGGTGATCTCGACCCCGCCGGAGACGTGGAACGACTTCTACGACGCTTTCGACGACCCGGGCGTCGACGGCCGGACCTCGGTCGTGGACGGTGCGCCGTCGCTGATCAGCTCCTACTTCTGGGGCAACGACATCTCCGACCAGACCACCAACCCCGACGACTACCAGGCCGCCGAGAAGTACTTCGACGACAAGGTCCTCTCCCACCTCAAGGCCTTCAACTCCTACCCGCGCGCCGATCTCGCGTCGGGCGACCTCGTGCTCGCCCAGACCTTCACGGGTGACGCCCGGGGCGCGCTGATGGACGGCCCGAAGACGCTGCGGTTCGCGCTCGGCGCGCCGAAGACCGACATCTACGTCGACCACTGGGTGCTGCCGAAGGGCTCTGCGAACATCGCCGCCGCGCACGCCTTCGTGGAGTTCGTGCTCGACCCCGTGAACGCCGCGCGGGAGACCGAGTTCCACGGCTACTACACCGGCGTCGAGGCCTCCCGCGACGAGCTGCCGGCCGACATGCCGTTCGAGGAGATCGTCTTCTTCGACGAGGGCGTGCCCGCCGACCGGTTCATCGAGCAGGAGGTGACCGAGGCGCGCAAGCAGTCGGTCGCGACGTTCCAGCGGCTCAAGGCGCTGGCCTCCCGGTGAGCGCCGTCAGCGCCGTGAGCGCGGCGAGGTCCGTGAGGGCGAGGTTGCGGGCGCCGCGCGGCCTGGTCCCGTCGCTGCCGGCCTTCGCCTGGCTGTGCGCGTTCTTCCTGGTGCCCGCCGGGATGGTGGCGGTGTTCAGCCTCGGCGAGTCGGCGTACTTCGGCACCAGCCCGGTCGACCTGAGCGCACCGTCGCTCGACCGGTACGGCGAGGCGGCCAGCGAGACCTTCCGGATCGTGTTCGTGAACACCCTGCAGATCGCGGTCGTCGGCACCGTGCTCTGTGTGCTGCTCGCGGTGCCGATGGCCTACCTGATCACCACCCGGCTGACCGGTTTCTGGAAGTACGCCGCGATCGCCGCGGTCGTCATCCCGTACTGGATGCCGTTCCTGCTGCGCACCTACTCCTGGCGGATCCTGCTGGGCGACCACGGGCCGCTGGCCGAGGGGCTCGGCGTGACCGGTGGCTTCGGGATCGTCGACACCCTGAGTGGCGCCCAGCTGGGCGTGGTCTACAACTACCTGCCGCTCGCGGTGCTGCCGATCGCGGTGGCCCTGGACCGGCTCGACCCGGCGCTGCGGCAGGCCGGGCGGGACCTCGGCGCCAGCTCCTGGCGGGTCTTCTGGCAGGTCACTCTGCCCGCCGCCCGGCCCGGCATCGTCGGCGCCGCGCTGCTGGTCTTCATCCCGCTCATGGGCGACTACGTCACGCCGGCGGTGCTCGGTGGCGTGCAGGCGTCGGTGGTGGGCTCGCTGGTGTCCAGCTCGTTCCTGGAGAGCCAGGACTGGGCGCTGGGCGCGGCCGCCGCCGTACTCCTGATCCTGCTGGTCCTCGCCGTCCTGGCTGCCGCCGCTCTGGCGCTGGCGCTCGGCCGGCTGGTCCTGCGGGCGGTGCGGCCGCTCGACCTGGCCGCCCGGCTGCGGCCGCGCACCGGCACGGCTCGGCCGGCGCGGGTGTCCGGCGACGCCTGGGGACTGCTGCTCCGCGGGTACGGCGTGCTGATGGTGCTGTTCCTCTGGGCGCCGATCCTGACCATTCTGGTCTACTCCTTCAACGACGGCCGGACGCTCCCTGTGTGGGGCGGCGCGAGCACCCGCTGGTACGCCGCGATCCCGGACAACGCCGTACTCATGCAGTCGATCGGCGTCTCGCTGCGCGTCGCCGCGCTGTCGACGCTGGTCGCGATCGTGGTCGGCACGCTCGCCGGCACTGCCCTCGCGCGGGCCGGCCGGCCGATCCGCTGGTCGCTGCTGGGCCTGCTGCTCGTGGTGTTCGTGACTCCGGAGATCGTCACCTCGATCGGGCTGCTGCTGATGTACGTCGCGGCCGGCCCGGCGCTGTCCGACGGCACGCTGCGGCTGGTGATCGCGCATGCGGTGATCTCGACGGCGATCGTCGCCTTCGTCGTGCAGGCGCGGCTGAGCAGCCTGGATCCGCGGCTGTCCGACGCCGCGGCGGATCTCGGGGCCACGCCCGCCGGCGCCTTCCGTCGGGTGATCCTCCCGCTGGCGGCGCCGGCCGTCCTCGCCGCCGCCGTACTCGCCTCGACCGCGTCGCTGGACGACGTCGTCGCGTCGAGCATGCTCGGCAATGTCGGCACCACCACGCTGCCGGTCTACATCTACTCGACGCTGCGCAACGGCATGCGCGGCGACGCTGCCGCCGCCTCGGTGCTGATGATGCTCGGCACCGCGCTGGCGGTCGTCGTACTGGCCTGGGTCATGCAGCGCCGCGGCCAGGGGAAGAGCTTCGCGGCCGGGCTGGTGGGCCGGTGAGCACTCGGCCCGCCTCGCCTAGGATGCGCAGGGTGAGTGACCGTCGCGCACAGCTGCTCGAAGCCACGATCTCCGTCATCGCCGAGCGGGGCGTCCGGGGCATGCGCGTGCAGGAGGTCGCGGCCCAGGCCGGGGTCTCGGTCACCCTGCTGTATCACTACTTCGGCAGCCGTGAGGGCCTGCTCGAGGCCGCGCTGTTCGCGGTCAGCGAGCACGCCGAGCGGTACGCCTCCCAGGAGGCGAGCAGCGCGAGTACGGCGCGCGAGGAGCTGGTCGCGCGGCTGGTCGGCGAGCTGCGCGGCACCGACGAGGTGCGCACCAACTCCGCCGCCTGGGGCGAGCTGCGGTGGGCCTCGGTGTTCGACCAGCGGCTGCGTGCCGCTGTACACAAGCTCACCGCGGAGTGGGTCGACGAGATCGCCGAGCTGATCGAGCGGATCACCCAGGAGGAGGGCAGCACCGGCGACCTGGACACCCACGCCGCGGCCGAGCGGCTGGTCGCCCTCGTCGAGGGCCTGTCCGGCCGCTGGCTCACCGGCGCCGTACCTGTCGACCGGCTGCAGGCGCTGCTGGTCGCCGCGATCGCCCTCGAGGTCCCGTAGGGTCGTACAAACAACCTGGTCAACCCAAGCTGTTTACGATTGCTATTCCGCGGGAAGACCGGAGATGAATCTCATCTTCGAAGGGGCCGGCCAAGTGTCCGACGAGTACCTCAACCTGAACATCGGTGCGCTGAAGCGCGCCGCGATCGACGCGTGGATGAACTCGCACTCCAACGGGTGGTGGGAGATCGACGGCAGTCACTACAGGATCACCGGCGGCGACGCCACGGTCACCCGGCCGGGTGAGGATGGTGAAGGTGGCGGCGACTGGGACGGCAACTTCTTCCTGACCGACTGGATCGTCGACGGCAGCAAGGACGAGGAGTACACCTCCGCGTTCGCCGACATCCGCACCCGGATCGACAACGCCCTCAAGGACTGGGACCACAACCTGCTCCCCAAGCCCAAGAACATCGAGGAGGACGTCGAGCAGGCGCGGCAGGCGATGCGGCTGCTGTCGACGGCGGCCAGCACCTCCGGCGGCGCGACCACTGGCGGTGGCGAGATTGCCGGCTACCTGAAGTCGCTCAACCAGAACGCCAGCTCCATGTCCGGCCAGTCCATGGAGGTCTTCAAGGCCAAGTTCATCAACCAGCTGGAGAGCGCGATCAGCGGCTACCGAGGGATCGCTCTGGTCCTCGGCAACGCGACCGCCGCGGAGCTGAAGATCTGGACCGAGACACGAGCCACGATCATCGACTCGGTCACCAAGACCACCACGGCGTTCAATGCCGCCGCCAACGACGACAGCGTCAACTGGGAGGTCGTGCTGAAGGTCGCCGGCGCCGCTGTCTCAGGGGCGAAGGCATTCCTCACCGGCGGCCTGTCCGGCGTACTGGAGGGCGCTGCGGCCGGGCTCACCCTGATCTCTGACATGGCGGCCATCAGCGAGAAGGAGGCCGCGAAGCCGGACAGCAACAACTACGAGGGCATCATGGTCGCCTTCGAGACCTCGCTGACGGATCTCAGCAAGGCGATCAAGTCCGAGGAAGAGCAGATCAAGACCAACATAGACACCAACTTCGGCCAGGTGCAGGCGGACAAGTCGTCGTACGACCTCACTGCGGCGGTCGTCGACGACGGCAACCCGGAGACGAAGGACAAGACCATCTTCGAGGTCACCGACGACAGCCAGGTCAGCGTCGTCGTGATCAACGCGGACCTGGCCAACGGGATCATCGACGTGGCCATGCCGGGGGTGGCCGCCGAGCTCGCCAAGGCTGCCGACCAGATCTTCTTCGCCGGTCAAACCAAGCTGCGCCGGCCGGATGGGATCGGACTGGGAACCAACGGACCGAGCGG
Organism: Nocardioides speluncae; assembly: GCF_003121585.1. GTDB lineage: Bacteria > Actinomycetota > Actinomycetes > Propionibacteriales > Nocardioidaceae > Nocardioides > Nocardioides speluncae. Next base: position 207,381 of record NZ_QEOO01000051.1, on the reverse strand, counting down.
CGAGATCTACGACCTCGGCTGGCGGGCCGCGGAGCTCTGCAAGGACCTCGAGTGGGAGGTCGTCAACGGCGCCAAGATGCTCCGGGCCATCATCGAGGACCTCGGCGTTCAGGACAGCAGCAGCTCCGACAAGCTGGAGCAGCTTCAGGCCAGCCTGAACGAAGGCAGCGGCTGGGACCCCTGGGACTAACGGTTCAGTCCAGCTCGACGATCGCGGCGACCGGTCCCCCACCGGCGGGCCCCTGGTGGGCCGCGGAGACCGAGACGAACACGGCCGGGTCGCCGGTGACGGCCGCGGTCACCCCGCCGACCGCCGACTTGATCTGGCGGTGCCAGTGCACGTCGGAGTCGTCCAGCATCGCGTTGCGGCGCTCGCGCACCATCCCGTCCTGGGACGCCTCGCACTTGAGGAAGACGTTGACCAGCCGGCCCTTGAGGTCGGTGTGGTGGGCGCGCTCGGGCAGGTCGAGGCCGGCGTTGCGGATGGCGTCCCAGATGCCGTCCTGGTCCAGCGCGTCGGCCATCACCGCGTGGCCGATCCGGAACCGGCCGCCCACACCCGCGGCGTTGCCGACGACCACGATCTGAGCCTGGTCGAGCTCCACGCCCGAGGAGCAGGACGCGACCGAGGAGAAGAGGTCGAGGTTGTGCATGACGTCGGCGTCGGTCGGCATCTCGATCTCACCGAGCGCGACCGCGATGCCGAGCGCCGTACAGCCGTTGGAGAGGTCCATCGACTCGTGGGTGTGCTCGGTCCACACGGTCTGGCCGCGCTGCTTGGCGTCGCGGATCGTGTGGATGGTCAGCAGCGGGGTCTTGGTCTGGACGTAGTGCACGTCCACCACCTCCGTGATGCCGGCGCGCTCCATCGCGACCTTGACCCCGTCGGCGACCTTGCGGACCATCGCCACCCGGCCGATGTCCTCGGGCAGCAGCGTCTCGCTCATCGCGTAGCCGACGGTCAGCCGCGGCTCGTCGGTGGGCTCGGCGTCGGTGGTGGCGAAGATCGTGGCGTGCGGGCTGATCACGCCGTCGGTGCCGCCGGACCACACGATCGGCACCTCCTTGACCTTGTCCGGCTCGGCGCCGCCCGCGACCAGCGCCTCACGGAACGCACGGTCGGCGATGATCCGGGTGTAGTCGTTGACGCCGCCGTTGCCTTCGGTCTTGCCGATGATCGCGACCACGCGGTCGGCCTTGAAGACGCCGTCGTCGAGGAGCTTGGTCAGCTCGCTGGCGTCGGCGACGGAGTGGATCGGGACCTTGCGAACGTCGATCGCGGAGGGCATGGAGCTGTCCTTTCGGTTGGTCAGGCTGAGGTCAGGCTGGGGGTCAGGCGGCCGTCACGCGGGTACCTACGCGTCCTTCAACGGCCTCACCGATGAGCGAGAGGGAGGTGATGATGCCGGTGCCGCTGGTCCGCTCGGCGAAGCGGGTGACCGCCTCGACCTTGGGTCCCATCGAGCCGGTGGCGAAGTGCTGCTCGGCGGCGATCGCGCGCATCTCCGTGGTGGAGACGCCGCCGACCTGTCGGGCGTCGGGCGTTCCCCAGTCGAGTACGGCGCCGTCGACGTCGGTGGCGATGACGAGTACGTCGGCGGCGAGCTCCTCGGCCAGCAGGGCCGCGGTCAGGTCCTTGTCGATCACGGCCTCCACCCCGACGAGCTCACCGTCGCGGCGTACCGTCGGGATCCCGCCGCCACCGCAGCAGACCACCAGGAACCCGGCGGCGAGCAGCGCCTCGGCGGCGGCCAGGTCGAGGCAGGCGCGCGGCTCGGGTGAGGCGACGACCCGGCGCCAGCCCTTTCCGGGGACCTCGGTGAACTGCTGGCCGTGCTCGATCAGCACCTTCGCCTCGTCCTCGGTGAGGTGCCGGCCGATCGGCTTGGTGGGGCTGGCGAACCCGGGGTCGTCGGCGTCCACCAGCGTCCGCGAGACCAGCGCGATGGTGCGCTTGGCGAAGCCGCGGGCCGCGAACGCGGCGTCGAGGGCGTTCATCAGCGTCATGCCGAGGGTGGCCTGGGTCTGGGCGCCGCACCAGTCCAGCGGCACCGGCGGTACGACGTTCGCGGCGAGCTCGTTCTTGAACAGCAGGTTGCCGACCTGAGGACCGTTTCCGTGGGTCAGCACCACCTCGTGACCGTCGGCGACCAGGCCCGAGATCGGCTCCGCCGCCTGCGCGATCGCCGCCTGCTGGTCCTCGACGCGGGCGCGTCCGTCCGGCGCAGTCATGGCGTTGCCGCCCAACGCGATCACGATCCTCACCCCGCCGAATCTATGGGCGCCGCCACGGCCCTGGCATGGTCAATGTTCCACAACAGGTGCGTCGGGATCAGGCAAGATCCGCCGACCCGGCCCGTCTTCACCTCAGAACTCGCCGACCCGGCCCGTCTTCACCTCAGAGCCCGCCGACCCGGCCCGTCTTCACCTCAGAGCCCGCCGACCCGGCCCTTGTCGACATTCCAGTGGTGAAGCCGGGCCGGGTCGGCATCAGCGTGAGCTGCGAAAGCTGATGCTGACCCGGAGCTCCGCTGGCGACCCTCGCACGCGTGGACACGGGCCGGGTCGGCGGCTACTGGCGTGAACACGGGCCGGGTCGGCGGCTACTGGCGTGAACACGGGCCGGGTCGGCGGCTACTGGCGTGAACACGGGGCGGGTCGGCGGTTACTGGCGTGAAGACGGGCCGGGTCGGCGGTCGCCCACGCGGGTCAGGGCCTCGAAGGCGGCGGCTACCTCGAGCAGGCGGCGCTCGTGGTTGTGGCGGGCGACGATCTGGATGCCGACGGGCAGTCCGCCGGGGGTGAAGCCGGCGGGCACCGAGATGGCAGGGCAGCCGGTGACGGTGATGAAGTACGCCGCGCGCATCCAGTCGAGATAGGTGACCATCGGCTCGCCGTTGATCTCGGTCGGGAACTCCTGGTCGGCGGGGAACGGCGGGACCTGGCTGACCGGCAGCACCAGGACGTCGTACGTCTCGAACAGCTCGACCATCCGCTGGCTGAGCCTGGCCCGGTCGGTGAACGCCCGCGCGACGTCGCTCCCGGTGAGCGGGGCGCCGGCGCGGATGTTGTCGGCGAGCGACGGCTTGAAGCTGTCGGGGTGCGCGTCCAGCAGCTCGGCGAAGCGGGCGTGGAAGCTCCATGCGCGGAGGGTGCGGAAGACCTGGTCGGCCTCGCGCAGGTCCGGGCTGGCAGCAGTGACCTGGGCGCCCGCATCCGCGAGCGTGACAGCTGCCGTCTCGACGACAGCACGGACGTCGTGGTCCACCTCGACCGCGCCGCCGAGGTCCGGTGCGAGCGCGACCCGCAGGCCGGCGAGCGAAGTCTCGGCCACCGTCTCCAGAGCGTCGGCCGCAAGCGACTGCGGCGTCCGCGGGTCGGGCCCGGCGATCACCGAGAGGAGCAGCGCCAGGTCGGCGACGTTGCGGGCCATCGGGCCGCCGATTGAGAGCGTCTCCGCGGGGTTGGCCTGCGGCCACTCGGGGATCCGGCCGAACGACGGCCGCAGGCCGACCACGTTGCAGAACGAGGCCGGGTTGCGCAGCGAGCCGCCCATGTCGCTGCCGTCCGCGAGCGGCACCATCCCGGAGGCCAGGGCGGCGGCCGCGCCGCCGCTGGAGCCGCCGGCCGACCGGGTCAGGTCGTAGGGGTTGAGCGTGGTGCCGAACACCGGGTTGAAGGTGTGCGAGCCGGCCGCGAACTCCGGCACGTTGGTCTTGCCGACCAGCACCGCGCCAGCCTGCCGGATCCGCGCGACCAGCAGGTCGTCGTGCTCGGCGACGTGGTCGGCGAACAGCGGCGAGCCGTACGTCGTCCGCCAGCCCGCGGCGGCATGAGTGTCCTTGACCGCGAACGGCAGCCCGTGGAGTACGCCGAGCCGCTCACCGCGGGCGTAGCTCTCGTCGGCCTCCAGCGCAGAAGCCCGGGCTCGCTCGGCGTCGAGGCTGACGATGGCGTTGACCTCGGGGTTCACCGCCGAGATCCGGTCCAGGTGCAGCTCCAGCAGCTCGCGGGCCGAGATCTCGCCGTCCCGGACCGCCGCGCTCATCGCGCGGGCGGTCGCGTAGACGTCGAGCGGCATCAGCGTCGGCGCCGGGCCGCGAGGGCACCGGCGATGACGCCGGCCAGGACCAGGCCGGCGCCGACCAGCGCACCCTTGAGCAGATCGTCGGTCGAGCTTGCCGACGCGGCGCGCGGGGGTGCGGCGTACACGGCCGCTCCGTCGGCGCCCTCGCTGACCGCGACCGGAGCAGCGGCGCCCGCCGACTCGGCGACCGTCCCGGTGAGTACGCCGTCGACGTTGCCGAAGAACTCACCAGCCATCCGCTTGCTGACCGAGGTCAGCATCCGCTGGCCGACGCCGCCGATCATCCCGCCGACGATGGCGTCCGCGTCGTAGCTGAGGCGCGTGGTGCCGTCACCGTTGTCGCCGAACCGGACCAGCACATCCGCGGCGATCGTGCCGGGGGCGCCCGCGCCCTGCGCGGACAGCACCAGCGACTCCCGCGGCCGCAGGTCGGTGAGCCGGCAGGTGCCGGCGTAGGTCCCCTTGATCGCCGCGACGCCGGCGGTCACGGTCATCGCGTAGGAGTTCTCGCCGGTCGTCTCCAGCTTCTCGCAGCCCGGGATGGTGCGGACCAGCACGGCCGGGTCCAGCAGCGCGTCCCACACCTTGTCGATGGGCGCCTGCAGCTTGGCCTCACCGGCGATCTTCATCGGTCGTTCCCTTCGATGCGTGTGCGAGCCGGAGCGCGAAGAGCTCCGACGGAGAGATGGGCATGGCGGTGATCGGGAAGCCCTCGGCGTCCTCGATCGCGGATGCCACCGCGGCAGACGTCGGGATCAGGCCTGCCTCGCCGACGCCCTTGATCCCGAGCGGGTTGAGCGGCGACGGCGTCTCGAGGTGGTCCATCTCGATCGACTCCGGGACCTCGGTGGCGTACGGCATCAGGAAGTCCATGAACGACGCGTTGAGCAGCTGCCCATTCTCGTCGTACGCCATCCGCTCGTAGAGCGCTCCCCCGACGCCCTGGGCCACGCCGCCGTGGATCTGACCGGTGACGATCATCGGGTTGATGATCGTGCCGCAGTCGTGGACCAGGGCGTACTTCAGGATCTTGATCTCGGCGGTGTCCGGGTCGGTCTCGACGATGACCGCATGCATGCCGTTGGCGAAGGTCGCCCGCATCGGCGAGTAGAAGTCGCGGGCCTCGAGGCCGGGCTCGTCGTCCTCGGCGACCGGCGGCTTGCCCGGGTCGCCGACGCTGAACTGGGTCGCCGCCTTGCTGGCCTCGTCGAACGCGTAGCGCAGCGGGTTGGAGAGTACGGCGACAGTGCCGAGCGCGATGCTCTTTGCCGGATCGCCGACCACGCGGATCACGCCGTCGACGATCTCCAGGTCATCGGCCGACGCGCCGAGCGCCTCGGCCGCGATCCGCAGCGCCTTGGCCCGGACCATCCGGGCCGTCAGCGCCACCGCCGAGCCGCTCATCACCGCGGCGCGGGACGCGAAGGTGCCGACGCCGTACGGCATCCGCCTGGTGTCGCCGGCCACCACCTCGACGTCCTCGAAGCGGACCCCGAGCTCGTCGGCCGCGATCTGGGCGAACGCGGTCTGGTGGCCCTGACCTTGCGAGGTGAGCCCGACCGCGACCTTGACCTTGCCGCTGGTCTCGACGTGGATGTGGGCGCCTTCGTAGGGGCCGACGCCGGTGCCCTCGACGTAGCAGCCGATGCCGATGCCGACCTTGCGGCCCTCCGCCCGGGCCTCGGCGCGGACCCGCTCGAAGCCGTCCCAGTCGACCAGCTCCTTGAGCTTGCGCAGCGACTCCGGGAAGTCGCCGGAGTCGTAGACCAGCGCCCGGCCGTCCTGGAACGTGAGGCCGTGATCGTAGGGGAACTCGTCGGGCCGGATGAAGTTGTTCTCGCGCACGACCGTCCGGTCCAGGCCGAGGTACGCCGCGATCGCGTCCATGGTCCGCTCCATCACGAACACGCCCTGCGGCCGGCCCGCGCCGCGGTACGGGGTGACGATCACGGTGTTGGTGTAGAGGCTCTCGAAGACCACCTTGTAGCTCTGCGGCTTGTACGGCCCGAGCAGCTGGGTCGAGGTGATGATCGGCACGATCAGCCCGTACGGCGTGTAGGCGCCGTTGTCGTGCCAGAACTCCACCGACAGCCCGAGCAGCCGCCCCTCGTCGTCGAAGCCGACCTCGACGTGGTGCTGCTGGGCGCGCTCGTGGGCCGAGGAGATGAAGTGCTCGCGACGGTCCTCGGTGAACCGGACCGGCTGGCCGAGGGCGCGTGCGGCCATCGGTACCAGCAGCTCCTCGGGCCACGGGTGCATGATCTTGACGCCGAAGCCGCCGCCGACGTCCGGCGTGATCACGTCGACCTGGACCAGGTCGAGGCCCAGCTTGGCGGCGACCGCCGCGCGGACCCCGGTCGAGGTCTGGGTGGACGTCCACACCTGGAGCCGGCGGGCGTCGGTGTCCCAGCGCGCGACCACGCCGCGGCCCTCCATCGGCATGCTGGCGCTGCGCTCGATGTCGAGATCGAGAGCGAGCCGGTGCGGCGCCGTGGCGATCGCCGCCTCGGCGTCGCCGACGTTCTGCTCGAGCCGGGCGGCCACGTTGCCGGGGACGTCGGCATGCACCTGGTGCTCGGCCGCCCGCGCGGCCGGGATGCCGACCACCGGCGTCAGGAACTCGTAGTCGACGCTGATCCGGGCCACCGCGTCCTCGGCGAGGTAGCGGTTGTCGGCCACCACGACCGCGATCGCCTCGCCGACGTGGTTGACCTCGTCCTTGGCCAGCGCGTACTGGGTCCGGCCGTGAGTCAGCGCGGCGTGTGGGATCAGCAGCGGCAGCGGCTCGGCCATCGCGCCGGTGAGGTCGTCGTAGGTGTAGACCGCGTGCACACCCGCTACGTCGAGGACACCGCTCACGTCGATGTCGAGGATCCGGGCGTGCGCGTGCGGGCTGCGCAGCACTGCCATCTCCAGCGCGCCACGCAGCACGTCGTCGGCGTACTGGCCCTGCCCGCGCACCAGCCGGTCGTCCTCGACCCTGCGGACCTCGGTGCCGACCAGCTTGACCGTCGGCTGCGCGGTGACGTCGGTGGTCATGGGGCCACCTCGGCACCGCGGGCGAGCTTGGCGGCGACGCAGACGGCCTCGACGATGTTCTGGTAGCCGGTGCAGCGGCACAGGTTCCCGGAGACCATCTCGCGGGCCTCTTCGCGCGTCGGGTCCGGGTTCTCGGCGATCCCAGCGGTGATCGTGGTCAGGAAGCCCGGCGTACAGAACCCGCACTGCAGGCCGTGGCACTCCTTGAACGCCTGCTGCACCGGCGACAGCGAGCCGTCGGCGTTGGTCAGCCCCTCCACGGTCGTGATCTCGTAATCGCCCGCGGACACCGCCAGCATCAGGCAGGACCGCATCGGCCGGCCGTCGACCAGCACCGTGCAGGCGCCGCAGACGCCGTGCTCGCAGCCGACGTGGGTGCCGGTCAGCCCGAGGTCGTGCCGCAGCGCGTCGCTCAGCAGCCGCCGGGCCGGGACGGTCACGTCGTAGGCAACGCCGTTGACCCGGAGGCGCACCTCGTAGGCCTGCTCGTTGGTCACCTCGGTCACCTGACTCTCCTGTCGGATCGGTCGACCGCGTCGTCGTACGCCGCCCGTACGACGCGCGCGGTCAGCACCCGGACCAGCTGGGCGCGGTAGTCGGCGCTGGCGTGGATGTCGGCCTCGGGCTCCAGCGAGCCGAGTGCCAGCTCGCCGGCGGCGGCCAGGGCGGCGTCACCGACGGCTCCCGAGGCGAACACCTCCGACAGGTCCAGCACGGTCGGCACCTCGCAGACCGACAGGTAGCCGCAGCGGACCGACTCGACCTTCCGGGCATCGTCGACGGTTACCACCGCGGCGACACCGCACAGCGCGTAGTCACCGTGCCGCCGGGCGATCTCGTCGAACGCGACCCCGGCGCCGGGCGCCAGCGCCGGGAAGAACGCCTCGGTGGCGATCTCGCCCTGCTGGAGCGTCGACTCCATCGGGCCGGCGTACAGCTCGGACGCCGGGATGGTGCGGGTGCTGGCGGCCGAGGCCACAGTCAGGCTGCCGCTCAGCAGGCTGAGCACGACCGGCATCTCGGCCGAGGCGTCGGCGTGCACGATCGAGCCGACCGTGGTCCCGCGGTTGCGGATCGTCGGATGCGCGACCAGAGCGAGGGCCTGGGCGAGCAGCGGCTGCACCCGCTCGGCGTCCGCGTCGGCCTGGACCTCGGCGTGCCGGGCCAGGGCGCCGACGCGTACGCCGTCGGTCGACGCCCTCACGTAAGCCAGCTCGTCGAGACCGTTGATGTCCACCAGCATCTCGGGTGCGGCCAACCGCATCGAGAGCAGCGGGATCAGGCTCTGGCCGCCGGCGAGCACCTTCGCATGCGGGTTGCCGGCAAGCGCCTCGAGCGCCTCGGCAAGCGTCGCGGGGCGGAGGAACTCGAACGGTGACGGCTTCATAAGACCTTGGTGACCTCTCCGGCTGGATCCTTCTTCGCCTTCGGCGCCCGGTTGACCAGGTGGAAGTAGACGATGACCAGGATCGTGCCGAGCGCGATGCCACCGAGCTCGAAGTCGTCGGTGATCTCCAGCGTGACGCCACCGATGCCGGCGACCAGACCCCCGGCCAGTCCCACCATATTGACGGGGTCACCGAAGTCGACGTTGTTCTCGACCCAGATCTTCGCGCCGACCAGGCCGATCATGCCGTAGAGGACGATCGTGATCCCGCCGAGCACACCGCCCGGGGTGGCGTTGACGACGGCGCCGAACTTCGGGCAGAGGCCGAGCAGGATGGCGACCCCGGCCGCCACGTAGTAGGCCGCCGTCGAGTAGATCCGGGTGGCGCCCATGACGCCGATGTTCTCGGCGTACGTCGTGGTGGGCGAGCCGCCGACCGCGGAGGCCAGCGCGGTGGCCAGGCCGTCGGCACCGATCGCCCGGCCCATGTAGGGGTCGAGGTCCTCGCCGGTCATCTCGGCGACCGCCTTGACGTGGCCGGTGTTCTCGGCGATCAGCGCGATCACGCCGGGCAGCACCAGCAGGATGAAGGTGACCGAGAACGACGGTCCGTGGACAGCGTCCACACCGTCGGCGAGGGTGCCGCTCGGGAAGCCGATCCAGTCCGCGGCGTCGACGCCGGTCCAGCTGACGCGGTCGTGGGCAACCGGGTCCGGGCCGGTGGGCAGCACCGAGGTGATCTTGCCGAACAGGCCGTCGGCGAACCAGGAGATCAGGTAGCCGAAGATCAGCGCGAGGAAGACCGCGATCCGCGACCAGAAGCCCGGCAGCAGCACCGCCGCGCAGACCATGAACGTCGCGGTCGCGAGCGCGATCCACTGGTCCTGCGGCCAGTAGATGCCGGCCACGACGGGCGCGAGGTTGAAGCCGATCAGCATCACCACGGCACCGGTGACCGCCGGCGGCAGGATCTTGTGGATGGTCCCGGAGCCACCGATGTGGACCACGACACCGACCGCGGCCAGCACCAGGCCGGCGACCAGGATGGCGCCGGTGACGTCGGCCGAGTCGCCGCCCTGCGCGCGGATCGCGGCGACGCCGGCGACGAAGGAGGCGCTGGTGCCGAGGTAGCTCGGCACCCGGTTCTGGCAGATCAGCAGGAACATGATCGTGCAGACACCGGACATCAGGATCGCGAGGTTCGGGTCGAGACCCATCACGATCGGGAACACGAAGGTGGCGCCGAACATGGCGACGACGTGCTGGGCACCCAGCCCCGCCGTACGACCCCAGCTCAGGCGCTCGCGAGGCCCGACCGCCTCGCCCGGGGGCGGCGTCTTGCCGCCGTGCACGACATCCCACTGGAAAAGGCTCATCGCAACTCCGATCCTCGGGCGACCCGACAGCCGCCACGCGACCCCGCCAGAGCAAGGACTCTATTGGCCGACCACCAGCGCAGCCATTGGCGGAGAATGCCGAACGACAGGCCCTTCGACTGGCACACCTTGTGCCGCTGACCGGGCCGCCGGTTGAGGAGGTTGCGCAGCAACCGTCTCGAAACCAAGGCCTGCTCGCGTTGGTGATCCAGGTGTGTCACTAAACGCCGCGTAGTGACACACCTGGATCACCACAGCGCGAAACCCAGTTCGGCGGGCTCGATTAGGGTCTCGGCATGCCGCTCTCACCGGACGACTTCTACACCCACGCCATCGCCGCGGCGGATGACGAGCGCCGACTACCGCTGTCACGGATGACCGGTTGGGACATCAGCCCCTTTGAGGCCGACGGTCTGCAGGTCTCGCAGCTTCGGCCGCCCGTGGTTCCAGAGCCGCCTCGGCACGGCGAAGACCCAACCGACTGTTCGTCCTGCCGCCGACGCGACGAAGGCATCTGGCTGAACGACCGCTGGCGGCTGACCCGGGTTACCGGGGTCGGGGTGCCACTCGCGCTCATGCTGCACCCGCGTGATCACCACGACCTCGAGGACCTCGACGACGACCTCGCGGCCGAAGTGGGCGTCCTCAGCACTCACCTTGCCCGACACGTGCGAGCGCTGCCGCACATCAGCCGATGCCACGTCTACCGAATCGGTGATGGCGGTGCCCACCTGCACATCTGGTTCTTCGCCCGTCCCGAGGGCCAGGCCCAGCTCTTCGGTTCGTGGCTGGTGGTCTGGGACGATCTGCTCCCCGAGTATCCGTCTGCCCTCGCCGAGGCGGATGCCGCCCACGTGGCCGACGCACTGGTCACCTCCTACGGTGGCTGGCGAGGGAGTACCTCGGGCTGACCATCACGCTCAGCCGTGCATCTCCAGCACCTGCAGCGCCAGCGCGATGTTGAGGCGCAGGGACGGGTCGGAGGTGAAGGGGCCGAGGAGGCGTTCGAGCTTGGTGACCCGGTAGCGCATCGTGTTGTAGTGGAAGAACTGCAGCCGCGCGGCCTCGGCGACGTTGAGGTTGGTGTCCAGCAGGTTCTGCAGGGTGGCGCGCAGGTCGGCGGCCTCCTCGGTGTCGGCGGCCAGGTCGCCGAGTACGTCGACGGCGAACTGGCGCAGCTCGTCCTGGTCGGAGACCAGCGCGATCAGCCGGTGTACGCCGAGGTCGTCGAACCACGTCGTGCTCTTCGGTCCGCTGACCCGCCGCCCGACGAGCTTGGCCCGGCGCGCCTGCGAGTACGCCTCCGGAAGGTCGCCCAGCTCCGCCGCGACCCGGCTGACCCCGACCGAGAACGGCCGCCGGCCGCCGCCGCGGTCGCCGGCAACGGCGGCGACGATCCCCGCCACGGCCCGTCGTACGGCGTCGTCCGCGGCGGGGGCGTCCGGGACCGGCACCAGCGCGACCACCTCCGTGGAGAAGTCGGCGGTGGCGATCGAGCGGTCGACGGACTGGCACACCTGCCGCCACGCGGCGGCGAACCGGTCCTGCCAGCTGCGGCGCACCAGTGCCCCGGCGGGAGGCTCGTCGGGCTGAGGTGGGTCGACCTCGGCCGACACCACGACCATCGGCCGGTTGAGGTCCCAGCCGAACGACGCGGCGTGCTCGATCACGAACTCCTCGTCGCCCGCCCGCGCCATGAAGACGTCGCGCAGGAAGTCACCGCGGTACTTGTTCTCGACCGCGGCGACGGCCTGGTGCCGGGTGAAGATCAGCGCGACCACCATCGCGGTCCGCTCCAGCGCCTGGATGTCCCCGTCCGCCATCACCCGCTCCGGGCTGACGCAGACCAGCCGGGCCAGGTCGGCGCCGGCCGCGGCCACCTTCGCCGTGCGCACCTCACCGTCACCCAGCGGGTACGGCGTCGCGGTCGCCCGCTCGACCCGCACCCGGCCCGACGGGTCGAGAAGGCCCGCCTCGGCCAACCGCTCCCGGAGCGCGGGTTCGAGGCTGGCCGCCTGCTCCCGGCCGTCGCTGGTGGTGATCAACAGCCCGACGTCCAGGCTGCGCGCCACCTCGTCGGCGATCTGGGCCAGGTCGGCCCCGGCGAGCACCAGCGTGCCGAGCTCGGTGTTGAGCTCGTCCATCCGCCGCAGCACCTGCCGCTCGCGGTCCGTCACTACCTCGTGCACCTCGCGCACCAGGTCCTCCAGTGCCAGCTCCCCCGGTAGGGCGATCAGCGGGAAGCCGAGCCGGTCGGCCAGCGCGACGGCCTCGGCCGGCACCTGCTCGACGTACCGGCCGAGCTTGATGCCGAAGCCGACCACACCACGGGCGTGCAGCTCGCCGACCAGCTCCACCAGGTCCAGCGAGGTTGCGCCCGGAGTCGCGGCGACCAGCGGGAAGCCGGAGGTCACCAGGAGCTCCTGCGGCTTGACCCGGTCGAGGACGTCCGGCACCTCCATCACGCCGACCCCGGTCACGGTCGCGTCGAGGCCCGCGCCGCCGGCGAGCAGGTCGGAGCCGGCCAGGACGTCACCGGCCAGGAGCTCGCGAACCGAGAGCGCGTCGGACTCGACTATCAACAACTGACCCTTCCCGGTCGTTCTGTTGGCAACCTTGACCATACGCTCGGGGGTCGGATCCGCCATAGCGTACGCAGGGTGACCTCCCCGTCCTTGCTGCCAGCGAGACTCTCCGGTACGGCGTCGCGCTGGGTGCGCGACCAGCTGGCCGGACCCGACCGCGAGGCCCGCGCCGTGCACGTCGGCGCCGACGCTGTCTACCTCGACCTCGGCGGCAGCTGTCTCGGCGTGCTCTCCACCCACGCCACCGCGGTCCCGTGCGGGATCCGGACGCTGCTGCCGAGGCTGACGCCGCCGGTCAGTCCGGGCGACACGCTCGTGGTCGGCTCCGGCCGGATCACCTGGGGACGCGCGGAGGTCCGGGTGGGCCGCGTGGTCGACTACGCCGTACCGCACCTCGACGCGGCGACCGCGCGCTGGGCCCGCCGCCGCCTCGCGCCACCGGTCCTCGACGAACTGCCGGCCGAGGCGCTCGAGCTGCTGCGCGCCGGCGACCCGGCCGCCGTACCGGCGCTGCTCGGCCTCGGCTCCGGACTGACGCCGGTCGGCGACGACGTGCTGGCGGCGTGGCTGGCGGCGATGGCGGCTGCCGGCCACGACGGCCGACACCCGGTCGCCGAGACGGTGCAGCGACTGGCGCCGACCCGGACCACCCTGCTGTCGGCGACGCTGCTGGACTGCGCCACCCGCGGCGACGTGCTGCCCGAGTACGCCGCCCTAGTCGCGGCCCTCTGCCGCCGCGACCGCCGGCCCGCGCACGAGCGGCTGACCGCGGTCGGCCACACCTCGGGCACCGGCATGCTGCTCGGCCTCACCCTCGCCCTCGATGAGATTGCGCTGTCCACCGCCAGGAGAAGCGCATGACCGACCACGTCGAGATCCGCCCCGGTGCGTACGCCGACTCGGTGAGCCTGCTGCAGGTGAGCCGCGACGTCGCCGCCGTCCCGGGTGTGGTCGCGGCCCAGGTCGCGATGGCCACCCCGCTCAACCTCGAGGTGCTCGACGGAATGGGGTTCGCGATCCCGGACTCGACCCCCAACGACATGGTCGTCGCCCTGCGGCTGGCTGAACCCGACGCGCTCGACCCGGCGCTGGCGGCGGTGGCGGCCGCGCTCGCCGCGACCGGCCGGCGTACCGACGACTCCGAGCGCAGCGTCCCGCCGCGGACCACTCGCTCGGCACTGCGCGGCACCGACGCCGACCTGGTGCTGGTCTCGGTGCCGGGCCAGTACGCGTTCGTCGAGGCAATGGACGCGCTCGACGCCGGCCGCGACGTGATGGTGTTCAGCGACAACGTCCCGCTGGCCCAGGAGGTCGCGCTCAAGCGGGTCGCCGCCGACCGCGGCCTGCTGGTGATGGGACCCGACTGCGGTACGGCGATGGTCGGCGGGGTCGGTCTGGGCTTCGCGAACACGACCGCGCCCGGGCCGGTCGGGATCGTGGCCGCCTCCGGCACCGGCTGCCAGCAGCTGATGTGCCTCCTCGACTCCGCCGGCGTCGGCGTAGCTGCAGCGCTCGGCGTCGGCGGGCACGACCTCGGCGACGAGGTCGGCGGCCTGTCGACCAGGACCGCGCTGCAGCGGCTCGACCAGGACCCGGCGGTCGAGTACATCGTCGTGGTCTCCAAGCCCCCGGCCGCCGCGGTCGCCGCGGAGATCGAGAAGCTCGCCGAGTCCCTCTCGACGCCGGTCGGCTTCGCCCTCCTCGGCCCCGGCCGTCCCGACCTCACCGCCGCCGCCGAGCAGGTGCTCGCCGCCCTCGGCATCGACACACCGCAGTGGCCCACCTGGGGCACCACCAACTCGGTGGTCGAGCAGGTTGCGCCCTTCGAGACGGTCGCAGAGCGACCTCCTCAGGACAGGCAGCAACCGTCGTCGAGACCACCATCCGAGTCAGGACTCATCCGCGGCCTCTTCGTCGGCGGCACCCTGGCTAGCGAAGCAGCCCAGATCATGGGGTCCTCGGCCGAACACACCGTGGTCGACTTCGGCGACGACGCGCTGACCCAGGGCCGGGCGCACCCGATGATCGACCCGACGCTGCGCCTGGACCATCTCGCCCGAGCCGCCGCCGACCCGGACACCGCCGTACTCCTGCTCGACGTGGTGCTCGGCCACGGCGCCGAGCCGGACCCGGCCGCTGCCCTGGCACCCGCGATCGAGCAGGTCCGCAAGGAGCACGGCCTGCCCGTCGTCACCTCCTGCGTGGGCACCGAGTCCGACCCGCAGGGGCTGACCCGGCAGGCGGAGCGGCTGGCCGCGGCCGGCGCCGAGGTGTACCTCTCCAACGCCGCCGCCACCCGGCGCGCGATCGAGCTGGCAGGAGCGAGCAAATGAGCGGCATCGTCACCGCCGGGGCCGACCTCTTCGCCCAGGCACTGACCGACCAGGCCGTCCCGGTAACGCGGGTCGACTGGCAGCCGCCGATGCCCGGCACAGCCGACGACCTCATCGCCGTCGCAGCCGACCCGCTCCGCACAGACGCCAACGAGAAGGCTGCCGCGGCGATGCTCGCCGTCCAGGCCACGCTCGTGGACGTCGCGCCGGCGTCCGAGGTGCTCGGCCTGGAGCGCGGACAGTTCCTGCACGCCGGCCCGCCGATCGAGTGGGAGCGCGCCTCCGGGCCGCTGCGCGGAGCGCTGATGGGCGCTGCCGCGCTCGAAGGACTGGTCGCCGACCCCGAAGAGGCCGCGGGGCTCTTCGGGGCCGGCGACTTATCTCTCGAGCCGTGCCACCACCACGGCACGGTCGGGCCGATGGCCGGGGTGGTCTCGCCGTCGATGTGGATGTTCGTGCTCGAGGACCAGGCGAGCGGCCGGCGTACCTACTGCTCGCTCAACGAAGGCCTCGGCAAGGTGCTGCGGTACGGCGCCTACTCCCCCGACGTACTCGAACGACTCCGCTGGATGTCCAGCACCCTCGGCCCGCTGCTCGCCACCGCAGTCCAGAGGGTCGGCCCGGTCGACGTGACCGGCATCCTCGCGCAGATGCTGCAGATGGGCGACGAGGCCCACAACCGCAACCGCGCCGGCACACTGATGCTGCTGCGCGACCTGGCGCCGGCCCTGGTTGAAACGGCTGTCGAGTCCGGGTTCGACGCTGGATTCAACAACAGGGAGGTCGCCCAGGCGCTGTCGTTCATCGGCGGCAACGACCACTTCTTCCTCAACCTCGCGATGCCCGCCTGCAAGCTCGCGCTCGACGCCGCTCGTGACATCCCCGGCTCCACCATGGTCGTGGCGATGGCCCGCAACGGCACCGACTTCGGGATCCAGGTCTCGGGCACCGGTGACGAGTGGTTCACCGGGCCGGCGCAGCTGGCCGACGGGCTCTTCCTCGGCGACTACGGGCCTGAGGACGCCAACCCCGACATCGGCGACTCGGCGATCACCGAGACCGCCGGCATCGGCGGCTTCGCGATGGCCACCGCGCCGGCGATCGTCCGGTTCGTCGGCGGCACCGTCCCGGACGCGCTCGCCACCACCCGCCGGATGCACGAGATCACGCTCACCGAGAACTCCCGCTGGGCGATCCCGGTGCTGGACTTCGCGGGTACGCCGACCGGCATCGACGTCACCGCGGTCTGCCGGACCGGCATCCTGCCGCAGATCAACACCGGCATGGCCGGCAAGCAGGCCGGGGTCGGCCAGGTCGGCGCCGGGCTGGTGACGCCGCCCGCCGAGATCTTCCCGAAGGCGCTGGCGGCCCTCGCTCAACAGTCAGCTACGCGACTACCCGGCACCGAACGGACCGTTGCGCCATGACCGGACCTCTCGACGACATCGTCGTCCTCGACCTGACCCGGGCCCTCGCCGGGCCGCACTGCGGAATGATGCTCGGCGACCTCGGCGCCCGGGTGATCAAGATCGAGAGCCCGCAGGGCGACGACACCCGCGGCTGGGGCCCGCCGTTCGTGGCCGGCGAGTCGACGTACTTCATGTCCTGCAACCGCAACAAGGAGTCGGTCGTCCTCGACCTCAAGTCGGACGAGGACAAGGACCTGCTCACCCAGCTGGTACGCCGCGCCGACGTGCTGATGGAGAACTTCCGGGTCGGCGTGCTGGACCGGCTCGGCTTCTCGGTCGAGCGGCTGCACGAGCTCAACCCGCGGCTGGTCATCCTGTCGGTCACCGGCTTCGGCCACGACGGCCCGGAGGCCCACCGCGCCGGCTACGACCAGATCCTGCAGGGCGAGGGCGGGCTGATGAGCGTGACCGGGTCCGGGGAGCCGACCAAGGTCGGCGTACCGATCGCGGACCTGCTGGCCGGCATGAACGGTGCGTACGGCGTGGTCGCCGCGCTCTACGAACGCGAGCGCACCGGCGTCGGCCGGGTCGTGCGCACCTCGCTGCTGGCCGGGGTGGTCGGCGTGCACGCGTTCCAGGGCACCCGGTGGACGGTCGCCGGCGAGGTCCCCGGCCCCTCCGGCGCCCACCACGCCGCGATCGCGCCGTACGGCCTGTTCCACACCGCGACCGCCGCGGTCCAGGTCGCCTGTGGGTCCGAGGCGCTGTGGCGGGCGTTCGCAGCCGCCGTCGGCTTGGACGCCGAGGACCCGCGCTTCGCCACCAACCCAGACCGGGTCGGCCACCGCGAGGAGCTGGTCGCCGAGATCGAGGCAATATTTGCAGGGGCCCCGGCCGAGCACTGGCTGGCGCTGCTGGAGAAGGCTCGCGTCCCGGCCGGCAAGGTGCGCACCATCGACGACGTCTACGCGTGGGAGCAAGCCCGCTCCCAGGGCCTGCTGCTCGGCGTCGACCACCCGACCGCCGGGCCGATCAACCTGCCCGGGCCGGTGCTCCGGCTCGACGACAACGAGTACGCCGGCGGCCGCGAGACCCACCTGCCGCCGCCGACCCTGGGCCAGCACAACGAGTCCGTCCGCGCCTGGCTCGCGAGCGAGCAGTGAGTACGACGACCCGCCGGCTCGGTGCGCGTGAACTGATCGAGACGGTCCTCGACCCCGGCAGCTGGACCAGCTGGGACCAGGCTCCCGAGCAGCCCGCCGTGCCCGACAGCGACTACGCGGCCGAGCTGGCCGCGGCCGCCGAGCGGGCCGGCACCGACGAGGCGGTGCTCTCCGGCTCCGGCCGGATCGCCGGGCGGTCGATCGCGGTGGTGGTCGGTGAGTTCGGCTTCCTGGCCGGCTCCATCGGCCACGCCGCCTCCGAACGGCTGGTCGCGGCGATCGAGCGCGCGACCCGGGAGGGGCTGCCGCTGGTTGCCGCGCCGGCCTCGGGCGGCACCCGGATGCAGGAGGGCACGCCTGCCTTCGTCGGCATGGTCAAGGTCACCGCGGCGATCACCCAGCACAAGAACGCCGGCCTCCCCTACCTGGTCTACCTGCGGCACCCGACCACCGGCGGCGTATTCGCCTCATGGGGCTCGCTCGGCCACGTCACCGTCGCCGAGCCCGGCGCGCTGATCGGCTTCCTCGGCCCGCGCGTCTACGAGGCGCTGCACGGGCGGCCGTTCCCCGAAGGCGTGCAGACCGCCGAGAACCTCTACGCGCGCGGCCTGGTCGACGCCGTACTCCCCGTCGAGCAGCTGGCCGAGGTCGCCGACCGCGCGCTCGACGTACTGACCGCCGGCCGAGAGGGGCTGCCGGTGCCGCCGGAGGTCCCGCTCGACCCGCTGGACGACGTACCGGCCTGGGAGTCCATCGAGCGGTCCCGGCGGCCGGACCGGCCGGGCGTGCGTGACCTGCTCAAGCTGGGCGCCAGCAGCGTGGTGCCGCTGCACGGCACCGGCGAGGGCGAGAACGACGCCGGGATGCTGATCGCGCTGGCCAAGTTCGGCGACTTCCCGTGCGTCGTACTCGGTCAGGACCGCCGCAACCAGACGCCCGGCCATCCGCTCGGGCCCGCGGGTCTGCGGCAGGCCCGGCGCGGGATGCGGCTGGCGCACGAGCTGCAGCTGCCGCTGGTATCGGTGATCGACACCGCCGGGCTGGCGCTGAGCCAGGAGGCCGAGGAGGGCGCCGCCGCCGGCGAGATCGCCCGCAGCCTGGCCGACCTTGTCACGCTCGACACCCCGACCGTGTGCGTGCTGCTCGGCGAGGGCACCGGCGGCGCCGCGCTGGCGCTGATGCCGGCCGACCGGGTGATCGCCGCCCAGCACTCCTGGCTCTCCCCGCTGCCGCCCGAGGGCGCCGCCGCGATCCTGTACCGGGACCCGAGCCGGGCCCCCGAGGTCGCCGCTGCGCAGCAGGTCCGCTCCCTCGACCTGCTGCGCACCGGCATCGTCGACCGGGTCGTCTCCGAGCGGCCGGACGCCGCCGACGAGCCCGCGGAGTTCTGCGACCGGATGGCGCAGGTGCTGCGCCACGAGCTGGGCGAGCTGATGCAGACCGACCGCGACGGCCGGCTTCAGCGCCGGTTCGCTCGCTACCAGGCCCTGGGCTGAGAGGACGAACACTATGAGTCGACGGATCCGGATCGGCATCGACACCGGCGGCACGTTCACCGACGTCGTCGCGTTCGACGAGGAGACCGGCGAGCTGACCACGACCAAGACGCCGAGTACGCCGGGCAACCCCGCCGACGGGTTCATGAACGGCATCGAGAAGGTGCTCGGCCTGGTCGGCCTCCCGCCCGGCGACGGCTCGGCGATCACGGCGGTCAGCCACGGCACCACCGTGGCCACCAACCAGCTCCTCGAGGGCAAGGTGGACCGGCTCGGCTTCATCACCACCGAGGGGTACGACGCGATCCTGGAGATCGCCCGGCAGAGCGTCCCGGACGGCTACGGCAACTCCTACTTCTGGGTGAAGCCGGACCGGATCGTGCCGCGCGACCTGGTCAAGTCCGTCGGCGGCCGGCTCGACTTCACCGGCGCCGAGATCCGCCCCTTCGACGAGTCCGGCGCCCGGGAGGTCGCGCGCTGGTTCAAGGCGCAGGGCATCGACACCCTCGGCGTCTGCTTCCTGCACGCCTACGCCAACCCGGAGCACGAGGAGCGGATGCGCGCCGTCTTGCGTGAGGAGCACCCGGATGCCATTGTCTCGGTCTCCTCGGAGGTGCTCCGCGAGTACCGCGAGTACGAGCGCTCGATGACCACGCTGGTCGACGCCGCGGTGAAGCCGAAGCTGTCCCGGTACGTCGGCAACATCAAGACCCGGCTGGCGGAGTACGGCGGGCGCTCGGTGCCCTTCTATGTCATGAAGTCCAACGGCGGCGTACTCAGTGCCGACGAGGTGGTGCACCAGCCGATCACCACCGTGCTGTCCGGCCCGGCGGCGGGCGCGCTCGGGGCGGCGCTGGTCGCGAAGGTCGCGGGCTTCGACAAGGTGCTGACCTCTGACGGCGGCGGTACGTCGACCGACGTCTCGGTCGTGATCGACGGCGAGCCGACGCTGACCACCGAGGGCTCGGTGGGCGCGTTCCCGTCGAAGATCCCGATGATCGACGTGGTCACCGTCGGCGCGGGCGGCGGCTCGATCGCGTGGCTCTCGCCCGAGGGCACGCTCAAGGTCGGCCCGCAGTCGGCCGGCGCCGACCCCGGTCCGCTCTGCTACGGCAAGGGCGGCACCGAGGTCACCATCACCGACGCCCACGTCTTCCTCGGCCGGATCCCGCCGCACCTGCTCGGCGGCGAGATCCCGCTCGACGTGGCCGCGGCCCGCGACGGGATCGAGCAGCTCGCCTCCAAGCTGGGCCTGAGTCCCGAGACCTGTGCGACCGGCGTACTCGAGATCTCGGCGTGGAACCAGGCCAACGCGCTGCGCCAGGTCACTGTCAAGCGCGGGCTCGACGTCCGCGACTTCACGCTGACCACGTTCGGCGGCTCCGGGTCGCTGCTGCTGTGCCGGCTGATGGACGTGCTCGGAATCCCGACCGTGCTGGTGCCGCCGAATCCCGGCAACGTCTCGGCGTTCGGGCTGCTCACCGTGGACGTCAAGAACGACTACGTGCAGACCCACGTCGCCCTCGCCAACCAGCTCGACCCGGCCGCCGTCACCGGCATCTACGACGCACTCACCTCACAGGCCGCGGCGGCATTGACCAAGGAGGGGTTCGACGCGGCCGAGCACCAGTTCGTCCGCACCGCCGACCTCCGCTACTTCGGCCAGGCCTTCGAGGTCCGGGTGCCGGTCCCCGCCGGCGACCTCGACCCGGCCGCCGTCGCCGCCACCTTCCACGCCGAGCACCGCGCCCTCTACGGCTACGACTTCTCCGGCGACGACTCGCAACAGGTCGAGTGGGTCAACCTCCGCGTCTCCGGCATCGGCCCCATCCGCCGCCCCGAGATCAAGAGACACGCCCCGCCGGTTGAGGAGGTCGCTCTGCGACCGTCTCGAAACCAAGGGGCAAGCCGACCGGTCTGCTTCGAGCCAGACGACGGGTACGTCGACACCCCCGTCCTCTGGCGCCCCGACCTCGCCCCAGGGACCGTCGTACCCGGCCCGGCGATCATCGAGGAGTTCGGCTCGACGGTGCCGCTGCACCCGGGCTTCACGGCCCGGATCGACGAGTACCTCAACATCATCGTCACCAGGAGTAACGCATGAGCCGCCGCGCACCCACCCAGTTCCCGTTCGGCAGCCTGACCGCGGACGCCGGCGCGAGTGCCGACCCGGTGCTGGTCGAGATCGTCCAGGGCTCGCTGGCCAGCGTGGAGATGGAGGTCGAGACGGCGATCGGCCGCACCAGTCGCAGCCCGATGATCCGCGACGCGCACGACTTCCGGGCGGGCATCCACGACCGGCTGCTGCGCAAGCTCACCGGCCGCTCGTACTCCGCGCTCGTGCACCCGGTCGCCCGGGACTTCCCGATCGAGGAGATGAAGGAGGGTGACGTCTTCTTCCACAACGACGTCTACCGCTCCGAGGGCGGCATCGGCCACCTGCCCGACCTGTGCGTGACAGTGCCGGTGTTCAGCGGCGGGCGCGTGGTGGCGTTCGTGCAGGCGTTCGGCCACCACGACGACATCGGCGGCGCCGTACCCGGCTCGATGCCCTCGGACGCCACCAGCGTCTTCGAGGAAGGCCTGATGGTGCCGCCGATCAAGCTGTGGGACGAGGGCCGCCCCAACCGCGCAGCGCTGGCGATCATGACCCGGAACTCGCGGATGCCCGAGTCGCTCGCCGCCGACCTCGATGCCGAGTGCTCGGCCTGCCTGATGGGCGCGCGCCGGCTCGGCGAGCTGTTCGACCGGTACGGCGTGGACGCGGTCGAGTCGTGCTTCGACGCGATCATCGACCGGACCACGCAGACCTATCGTCGCGAGATCCTGGCGAAGATCCCGGTCGGCACCTGGACCTGGGAGGACTACGCCGAGCACGACGGCGTCGACGAGCCGATGCTGCACACCCAGCGGATCACGCTGACCCGCACGGCTCCCGACGACCCGGACGGCGAGCGGCTGGTGATCGACTTCGACGGCACCTCGGCGCAGGCGAAGGGGCCGATCAACCACTGCGGCGACTACTCCGACGGGGTGTTCCTGAAGAAGTGGCTGGCGCCGATCCTGCGGAACCTCGCCGACACCCCGGAGCGGATGGCCGAGCTCGACGTCAACGAGGGCGTCGTACCGCTGATCGAGATGCGCTTCCCTCCGCCCGGGACGCTTCTCACGCCGGTCTTCCCGGCCCCGACCAATGCCCGCACCTTCGTGATCCTGCGGCTGCTCGGCGTGCTGGCCGGCGTACTCGCCAAGGCCGTCGACGGCCAGATGCCCGCGGACCAGGAGACGATCCGCTACACCGGTGTGTACGGCGAGGATCTCGACGGGCATTCCTACCTGATGCGCGAGGTGCTCGGCGGTGGGTCGGGCGGGCGGCCGTACGCCGACGGCGAGGACACCATCCACGTCGTCCCCGACTCCCGCAACCTGCCGACCGAGTTCACCGAGTCCCGCTTCCCCTTCATCGTGGAGAAGCTCGGCCTCGCGAAGGACTCCGGCGGCGCCGGACAGTTCCGTGGCGGCCTTGGCTACGAGAAGCACATTCGGATGCTCAAGGACGCCCACTTCATGTCCATCGCCGACCGCTCCATCCTGGCCTGCTGGGGGGTCAAGGGAGGCCAGGCCGGCCGCCCCTTCGAAGTCACCATCGACCCCGACGGTCCCCACGAGCGCCAGGTCGACGCCCTCGCCGACGCCGAACCCATCAAAGCCGGCGAAACCATCCGCATCCGCACCACCGGCGGCGGCGGCTGGGGCGACCCTTTGTCGCGCGACCCTGCGCTGGTGGTCCGCGACGTCGTCTGGGACAAGGTCTCTCTGACCGCCGCCCTCGATGAGTACGGCGTCGTCCTCACCGGCTCGGCCTCCGACGACTCACTCGGGTACGACGCGACGGCCACGACCACTCGCCGTACCGGACTGGCCGCCGCCCGCACCGAAGCCGCCTTCTTCGACCGCGGCCCCGGCTACGCCCACCTCAGCGGCGGCGACACCTCCGCCACCTACGACTGGGTCTGACCGCGGGAACCGGCCAATCTTGTCTACGTTCATGGGCAAGGAGTATCGTCTACGAACGTAGACGAATCCGATTGACCACGAACGAAGACAAGGACGCCCGATGGCCAGCATCGCCAACGCGCGACAGCTCGGCGCCGCTGTGCGTGCGGGGCGCAAGCGGCGCGGCCTGTCCCAGGCGAAGCTCGCAGAGCAGGCCGGGGTCTCCCGCGCCTGGCTGGCTCGGTTCGAGAATGGCCACCCGGCAGCGAGCATTGAGCAGATCTTCCGCGTCCTGCGCTCCCTCGATCTCACGATCTCCATCGGCGAGCGCACCCACACGTCCGCAGAGGCTGCGGTCCTTGCCGCTCTGGCCGCTCGAGAGAAGCGCTGATGGCTGCCCGCAGGCTGCTTGTGGTCATGTACGACGCCGTGGTCGGCTGGGTCGACCAACGATCGCCGGCCGCCGACCCGGCGTTCACCTACAGCACCGAGTACGCCGACGCCGGGTCCACTCCCCTCGGCGTACGCCTGCCTGTCGCCGACACCACCTATCGCGGCCGGTACGTCCGGGCCTTCCTCGAGGGTGTGCTGCCCGAGGAGCCCAGGACTCGACAGCGATGGGGAAGCCAGCTCGGTGTCGACCCGGACGACACGGTCGCGATCCTCGCCCGAATGGGATGGGACTGCCCGGGGGCCGTGCAGTTCTGCCTGCCCGAGGCGCTGGACGAGATGCGATCCCGCAGCGGCGCCCTGCAACGGGTCAGCGATCACGATCTCGCCGAGAGGCTGAGAACCCTGCGCACCAGCAGGACCTCGTCCTGGACGCTGCCCGAGGAGCACTGGTCACTGCCGGGCCAGCAGTCGAAGCTCGCCCTCGCTCGGCTAGCCGGCGGCTGGTACGAGTCCCACGGCTCGGCCGCCACCACCCACATCCTCAAGCCCGGCATCGACAGCCTGCACCATCAGGCGCTCGTCGAACACGCGACCATGGCTGCCGGCCGCGAGCTGGGGCTCGAGGTCGCCAGCACTGAGTTCACCTACTTCAGCGATGAGCCCGCCATCGTCATCGAGCGCTATGACCGGATCATCCTCGACGACGGCACCGTGCTGCGCCTGCACCAGGAAGACTTCTGCTCGGCAAGCGGGCGACTCCCTTCGAAGAAGTACGAGGCGCACGGCGGCCCGGGGCTCGCCGACATGGCCCGAATCGTCGACCAGAACGTCGAGGACAGACCAACCGGCCTCCGCAGGCTCGGTGACTTCGCAGCGTACAACTACATCAGCGGCGCACCTGACGGCCACGCCAAGAACGTCTCGCTGATGCTGCTCCCCGACCAAACGCAGGTCGCGCCGCTGTACGACCTGGCCACCAGCCTCCCCTACGACGGCAACGCAGCCCTGCGCGAAGTCGCTGTCAGCATCGGCGGCCGGCGGAAGTTCGGCCAAGTCCTGGGCAAACACTGGGACCGCGCCGCTGCCACCCTGGGCATACCAGCCGAGGAGTACCGCGCCCGCGTCCGCCACCTCGCAGAGGGCTTCCCCGACGCCTTCGCCACCGCACTTCGGCGCGTCGGCACACCAGGAGCAGATCGAGTCCGCAGCCGCGCGGTCAACGCGATCGCGACCCATGTCAAGCACCTCGCCGAACGTCTCGACGACCCTACTGAGCCGTGACCGCCTGCCCTTCGTTACGCATGACTGAGAGACATCTCCCGGTTATCGGAAGGGTCGAGGCTTGCCCAACCATTCGCATCAGGCCTTGGGGAGCTTGTCCTGCACCCAACGCCAATCGATCCGCTCCTGCTCCAGCCGCACTCGCTCACCGAGAGCATCGCCGACCAGGTCGACATAGAGGTCATGCTCGTCAGGGGTGAGTCGGGTGAGCGACGACTTCGCCGGGCGGTCCTCACGCACCCAGCGGTCGCGGTGCACAAGCAGGGTGTCTCGATCCATGAGGACCGATCGTGTTTGCGGGAGCCAGGCCCGCAAGCGGTCGAGGATCGCGAATCCGTGAGTGTCGACGTCTCCCCAGTAGATGAGGTCGGCGTCGCTCAGCCAAGGGAGCCGGCCGACCTTGTCCACCTCGAACCCCTTGCCCCAGATGACGGCACCTTCGGTGGGGACGTCGACGCTCAGGTAGGTGATCTCGTTCTCGATGACGACTGCGGCACGCGGTTCGATCGCGAGGTCAGCGAGCTCGGTTGCCCGCACTGCCAGCTCCGTGAGTGGTGCCGGCAGGCCAAGAGACGAGGAGGGCCGGATGCGGACGAGCTCGGGCTTGGATCTGAGGCCGAGCGCCGAGAGGAAGCCGGAGGCCGTCGACGGTACGCCGAGCGTGGCGGCCAGGACGGCGCGATGTCTCTCCGCGAACTTCGTGTCGACTCCGGGCGCGCTGATCTCGCGCAGGTAGCGGCTCGAGTGACGGTGGCTGTCGAGCCAGACGTGGGCGGCGACCAGCTCGGGCATAGCGTCATGGAGCTCGAGGGCGCGATGGGGATGGTCGACCACCCAGGACCGCACAGCGGGATGGCCCTCCACCACGGCAAGGATCTCGTCGTACCGCTGCACCGGGACGCGCACGCCCAGCAGTGCCCAGGCCTGCGCCCGCGAGGACACCACCGCGCGAGCCGGTAGCTCGTTGCGACCGATGTGTCGCCCGCCGACGGCCTGCCACTGGAGCGAGTACCGGCGGTCCTCGCGGCGGCCGGCGTCGAGATTCGCGATCCAGTCGCGGACTGCACCGAGATCCTCGCCGATCTCCGACGCCTTCGGTCCGCGCAGCGGGACCTCGATGGCCTCGAACGACCCGCCGGTCGCATGGCTTCGCAGCAACGATCCGTCGTCCCACCTGCGCCGGGCCTTCGCAGCAATGTCGGCAGGCGTCGTCCAGCCCCTGCTCATTTCGACCTGCCGTCCCGGCGAGACTGGTACTCCTCGATCGTCATCGTCTGCAGCCGCGAGTACGTCGTCGTCGGGTTGTCGACGAAACCGATCGCCTTGACGTAGGGCTCGATCACGTGGACCTTCTGCAGCGGCGTCACGATGAGCAGCTGCAGGCCGAGCTTGGCGAAGAGTTCCAAGGCGTACCGGGTGGAGGCGTCCGAACCTCTGCCGAAAGCCTCATCGATCACGGCGAACCGGAAGTCCTTGGACTTGACTGCGCCCCATTCGAGCCCGAACTGGTAGGCGAGTGACGCAGCCAGGATCGTGTAGGCGAGCTTCTCCTTCTGACCGCCCGACTTGCCGTCGGAGTCGCTGTAGTGCTCCCACTCGTCGTGCGTCTCGACGTCTCGCTCGGATGCGGAGAACACGAACCAGTTGCGCACGTCGGTGACCCGTCGGGTCCACGCCTTGTCGGAGTCCGCATAGCCATCGCGCCCGCGGAACCGCTCGATGATCCGTTTCACGTCGAGGAACCGCTGCTCGGAGTACTGGTCACCGTCGACGGCCAGGCTGTCGTTGGTCAGGTTGCGCAGGTCCGCGCGAAACTGAGAAACCTCCTGGTTGGTCGTGGGCTCCTTCTCCAAGCGGATGTACCGGCCAGGGTTGTAGGGGACGGCTCCGAGGGCTTCGTTGATCCGCTCGACACGCTCGTCGATGGCCGAGGCCTGACGGTTGAGCCAGTTGTTGAAGCCGGCGAGCTCCTGGATGGCGTTCTTGTTGAGCTGCTCCTTGAACTCGGCCTCGAAGCGCGGCAGGTCGTCGTCGGCGACCCGGGCCCGGAAGGCCAGGAAGTCGGCTCGTGACTCGACGCTGACATCCATGTCGGCCCGCAGCTCTGGCCAGCGGCGCAACACCTCGCCCATGTACTGTCCGAGGCTCTGGCCGTAACCGCCCAGCTCCCTGTTGAGCCGTTCGATGCGCCGGTACAGCTCATCCGAGAGTGCTGACTCCGCGGCTGCGCACTCGTCCGCCGACGTCGGGGGCGACGGGTCGAGACGCGAGGTCAGCGCGGCGTACGACGCTCGTGCGGCCGTGAGCTCCTCGGCCGGCTGGGCTGCGATGAGGCCGTCGTCGCGCGACTTGCTCTGCGTTGCCTGCTCGGCGGATCTTGCCGTGGTGGCGAGCTCTCCGGTCAGCGATTCGATGCGCGCGACGACTGTGGCCGCCAGCTCGGCATTGCGCGTGAGCGCGTTCGTGATCTCGGCGATCCGGGACGAGCCGCTCTCGAGCCGCGAGCGCTCTGCATCGTGATCGGCCGTGCGAGCCTCGGCCTCGGCGAAGTCCAGCTGCTCCCACGATCGGTAGCCGTCCAGGCGAGCGAGGGCCTCCGCTCGGCCTTGAATCGCGTCTCGTTTCTCGGTGATCTTGGCGACCTCGGCGGCAGCGCGAGCGCGGTCGGTCTCGAGTCCGTCGGATTCGTCGCGGAGGGCGGCGATCTTGCGCAGGTTCGCCCAGCCGAGGACCCAGCGGCGGGGGTCATCGACCTGGTGCCGGTCGTCCTTTTCGTGGCGCTCTCCCGAGCGGACCTGGCCCTCGCGAGTGACGGCCCTGCGCTCGCTGCGGAACTCCGCGACGCTCGCGGCGCACCGGTAGTCGGCACGCTTCGCGAGCTCGGCGGCGAGGTACTCCCGGAAGCGGCCCTCTTTGATCTCGATGCAGTCGGCGAGCAGGACCGCTCCGGCGGAGCCATGCTGAAGCGGAAGCTGTCGGTCGGGTACTCGCTCGTAGACAAGCCGGGCTCCCACCTCGCGGCCCCCACGTCCGCGGACCCTCAGCCGCCGGCCGTTGACCCAGCCGGAGACCGCGTCGTAGTGATGCTGAGGCACCAGGAGCGACAGGGCGTAGCCGCGAAGCACACGCTCGGCTGCGCCTCTCCAGTCGGCATGCTCCTCGTGCACGTCGAGGAGCTCGCCCGCGTAGGGCAGGTCCTCTGGCATCAGATCCAGGTCCTGGCACAGCTGGGCACGGACGTCGACCTGCTCGGCAGGCAGGTTGCTCGTGCGCTGCTCGAGGCTGGCCAGCTCTTCGGCAATGAGGTCGCGTCGGCGCTCGAAGTCCTTCTCCTGCGCGATGGCCTCGGCGCAGGCGGCGTCGAGTGCCCGCTTCTCGTCGGCAAGCCGAGGGCGTGCCTCGGTCACCACCGTGGCCAGGGCTGTGAAGCCCTCAGCTCCGGTGACCGGCTCCAGTCCGGCGTCTGCCACGGCTGCATCGAACAAGGTACGGGCCTCCCGGCGCGTCCCCGCTTGGGTGCGGGCTTCGCGGGCTAGCCGCTCCAGCTCACCGATACGGTCGCCGCCTGCCTTGGCCCTCTCCTCGATGAGCGAGTCTCGCTCGCCGGACAGCTTCTGCTGCTGCTCCTTGGCTGCATCCTGCTCGCGCCACAGGCGCTTGCCCTCAGCGTCCAGGCGACCGATCTCGTCTGCGAGAAGCGCGGAGCGAAGCTCGGCGATGAACACCCGGACCGCGGCACGCTCGCGCTCGGCGGTGTCACGCCCGGCGAGCGCGGCGTCGTACTTCTCGGCTGTTGCTGCCACTGGGTCGAGGGCCTCGAGCTGCTCCCTGGCGCGCTTCACGGCGTCGTGTGCCTTGGTGAGGTCCTCGAAGTGGCCGATGATCTCGCGGACTCTGCCCGTGGAGTCGCTGGGTTCGAGCATGTGGTCACGGACGAAGTCGTTGAGGTTGCCGACCGACTTCATCGACACCGTTTGGTGAAACAGCTCCATCGCCTGTTCGGAGCGGATGCCGAGAAGCCGCCTGAGGGACGTCGCGTACTTGGGGAACTCGTCGAAGATCTCCGCGCCGGCACCACGCAGCCGCTTGCGCAGGTCGCGCAGATCCGACCCGAAGTCCGCGAAGTCCGTAGCGACGGACAGCTCCTTCGTAGCCGTGACGAAGAACCGATACGGCTGCCCCGTGCTCTCCCGCTGCTGGAAGATCTGAGCGAGGGTGACTGTCTCGTCGTAACCCTCGTTGGCGAAGACCCCGAGGATGACCGAGTAGGTCCGTCCGTTGGTGCGCAGGCCGATGGCTCTCGACCGCCCGGACGACTCGACCCGCTCGGACTTGTAGTGCCCCTCGACGTAGGAGCGTAGGGTCCGCTCCTTGGCCTCGGCGCCGGCGGCCTTGTTGTAGGCGATCCGGTGCGCGGGCATCAGCAACGTCGTGAGGGCATCGACCAGGGTGGACTTACCCGAGCCGATATCGCCGGTCAGTAGGGCGGTCTCCGATCCCGGTGTGAGACGCCAGACCTGGCCGTCGAAGGTGCCCCAGTTGAACACCTCGAGGTGTCGTAGGCGGTAGCCGGCACCGCCTTCCGACGCGAGGTCGAGCCGTGAGAACAGTCCCTCACTCATCGGCGGTCACCGTGCCTGCATACTCGCGCAGCTTCGACGCGAAGCCCGACAAGGCCTCCGCGTCGACGTAGGCCTTCAGGATGCGGCGTACCTCCCAATGGTCGCTCTGGCCACGCAGCTGTCGGACGAAGCCGAGGTCGGCTGCCTTCTTGATCGTCGTCTCCGCGTTGTCGACGAGGCGCGCGTCGTTGGTGGACTCGGCCTGGAAGAGCCGCAGCATCTCCACGATCTGCTCGGTGGTGAGCACCAACCGGCCCTCCCCTCCGCCTGTCTCGAACTCGACCAGACGCTTGCGCAGGAGCACGAGCAGCAGGCTCACCGAGTAGGTCAGCGTGCGTCGCCGGACGAGACGTGGGAGTGCTTCCTCTCCCTCGACCTCTGGTCGCGATCGAAGGTAGGCGTAGCCCTCGTCGTCGTCGACGACGACTTCGACTCCGATCGTCGCGAAGTGGTCCCGGACGCCGGCTCCCGCCCGTTCGAGCGTCAGCCAGGTGTCCTCGTCGGACTCCTGGTAGACGACACCTCGCATCAGCCGGATGATGGCGCTGGCGATCGCGTGTTCGTCGCTCATCGGCGCCTCACCGTCACCTTCGGTAGCCGCGCCCGCTTGGTGGTCTCTGGGTCGGACGGGTCGTCGTACTCGAGGATGCTCTCGTCGGTGTCGTCCATCTCGACGACAACGTCACTGTCGTCGAGGGCGAGATAGCCGACGATCTCGGCGGCGCCCTGCTCGACGGGATACATGGCGACGATGTCGGAGAGCAGGGCAGCGGAATGCTCGGGCAGCACGGCACGGATGTTCCCGACCAGCCGGGTCTGGTCCACGAATGTCTGGGTGAACAGCACGTCAGAGTCGACCTCCTCGGTCGTCGGCGGGATCAGGCTCTCAACCTCCGCGGCTGCCGGCGGTTGGTACAGCGGGCGCTCGAACGGGAGGGTGATCGCCATCCCGGGCTCGTCGACCTCGAGCCCGAAGGAAGGCGGGTCCTCCCGCACCTCGAGCGCCGCGCTCTCGACGCGGCGTACCAGGTCCAAGACGCGGCGGTTCTCCAGCCACACCTGGTCGTCCAGGAATCGCCGTAACTGTTCGGAAATCTGTCGGACTGTGCGCTGGGCACGCTCAGCGGACTCGGACCAGTCGTGGTGGACGCCTCGCAGGCGTCGGTCGGCATCGATGGCGTCGAGCGCGGAGACCCGGTTCAACAGCTCGGTCAGCTCAACCTGTCGCGAGTCCGACAGGAGGAACTCGTAGAAGGCCAGGAAACTGTGGCCCTGATCGGAGTGGGTGATGTCCGACCGGCTCCCGACGAGCTCGGCGAGAAGCTCGCCCTTGGCGCCGTCCCACGTGGCGATCTTCTCGCGAGCCGCACGATCGAGCTGTCGGAAGTTCTCCTCGACCTCGCGGAAGTCGGACAGCAGCTCTCGGGCGGTGGTCGTGAACTGCTGGTACCGATCGCGCACGCCGGCCGGCTCGAGCAGCGAAAGCCTGCCGGCCTCGACGGAGGCGATCTCGGTGTCCAGCTCGTCACGACGGCGACGGAGCTCGGCGAGCCGCCGGTCGGGGTCGGTCTCGGTGCCGTGGACGATCTGGCGAAGCAGCTCGACCGCGGTGTGCAGCCGAGACTCCGTGGCCACGAATGGCCGAGCCTTGAGCGACTGCACCCAGCCGTATGCCTTCTCGAAGGGCGGCGTGACCTCGTAGTGGACTTCCCCGTCTCCCGGCGGGTAGAAGCGGCGAAGGTAGCCCGCTTCGGTGGCGGCCCAGTCCTCGAGGTAGTCGCGGGGAGACTTGGGGAACCGGGCGTCGCCACTCGCCGTGGAGATGGCTTCGTTGAGTGCATAGAGGTGGTCGTCGAGCGCGCCTGCCACCACGCTTGCCGAGGTGGCGCCTCGGTTGCCCTCGACGAAGAAGTCTCCCAGGAACGACAGGATCAGGGTGGCGTTGCCGGCGCGCAGCAGCCGCCAGGCAGCATGCCGCTCCCGCAGCGCATCGATCCCGTCGTACTCCACGGCGGCAAGCCTAGGGATGCCCACCGACAGAATCTGGCGCAGGTCTCGGCGAGCCTCCCGTCCGACTCGCGGAACCTGCCGACCGAGTTCACCGAGTCTCGCTCCCAGTCATCGTCGAGAAGCTCCGGGTCTCCTCAGCGAACAAGCGGTACTCCGGATGACCGGGCGCCGACGTCAGGCACCGCTGGACCAGGGTGCCCGCAGCCTCCAGGTCGCCGCGCGCGCGTGCGAGGCGGGCCTGAACGAAGGTGAGTTCTGGCCCAGCCAGTGCTGGATGCGCTACAAGACGATCGAGTAGCTGCTCGTGGTCCGACCCGGCGAGACGCTCCACCAGGAGGCCGTTCCACTCGCTCATCGCCTCGGTCCGAGGCTGTCGACCCGGACGCCCGCGCCGCTGACCACCACCGCCGCCTCCGGCGACCCGGTCCAGCGCATCCAGATAGTGCCCGGCAACATTGGTCCACAGGTCGGGCACCACCAGGAGTTCGGAGAGCACCGTCGCGAGAGAGGTCTCGCGTGCGCTCACCCAGCCGTCGCCCCTGCGAGTCCAGCCATAGCGAGACTCCCAGCTCAGCAGTTGCGCGGACGCAACCTCGGTCAAATGGACCGCGCCCCGCACCTCCCGCATGCGGGACCACAGCACCGCGACCGCATCCGAGACCACGAACCGGGCGGCCTCGAGCGGATCCTCGGAGCGAAAGTAGTCAAGCTCCCTTGTCTCACACGCCAGGTCGATCATCGCGGCCACGGCAGCAGCAGCTGTCTCGAAGTCGTCGCCGCGCAGTGCGTCCTGAGCGTCCCCGCTCAGTCGGCGAAACGTGTGTCGCCACCGTGACCGCTCCTTCGGCGACACGCGGCGATCACCGGCCAGGTAGGAGCCCGATCGCGCCAGTGTGGCGAACTGCCGGACCTCCCCCAAGACGACCTTCGGGTCAGGCGGCGCCTTCACTGCCCGAGCACGCACTTCGTTGCTCTGTGGGTCGATGATGGCCTCGACACGTTCTCGCAGAGGCGCCGCGCCCCGCCAATAGAGAGTCCACAGCGCCTTCTTCAGATCGGTCTCGTCCATCTCGCCCAGCTTGTCGAAGAACTGGTCGCGGTTCAGCCGCCCCTGTGCCATGAGACAGCACGCTACCCAGTCGCCCGTCGCGCGTGATGGACTAGCGAAGTCGATCGGCAGGTGCCGACGGGGAAGGGCCGAGAATGGACGACGTGAACGTGCCGCGCGCGGTGCGGCCGTACGCCGATCAGGTAGTGGCGGTGACCGACGCCGCGTGCCGGGAGCATTTGGACGTGGAGTACGCCGACCTGTGCCGCACATTGGTCGGCAGGCTCGGCCGGAAGCGACCCTCGCCGCTGACCCGCGGCGACCTGAGGATCTGGGCCGCGGGGGTCGTCTATGCCGTCGGGCAGGTCAACTTCCTGTTCGACCCTGCCCAGGTGCCGCACGCGACCACCGACCAGCTCAGCGAGTGGCTGGGCGTCAAGAAGACCACGATGGCCAACAAGGCCCGGTTGATCCGAGACACCGTCAACCTGAGCCAGTTCGACGCCGAGTTCATGCGCCGTGACCTTGCTGAGGCCAGCCCTTTGACCTGGCTGTTGGAGGTCGACGGGATGCTAGTCGACATGCGCCGAGCGCCCATCCACATTCAGGTACAGGCGTTCGAGTTCGGGCTGATCCCCTACGTCCCCGGGGCCGCCAATGACAGGCCATGAAGAAGTGGATCGTCTCGTCGCGGCTATTACCGAGGACTGCTACAACCTCGCCGAGCAGGTAACCGCTTTCTACGAGACGTTCTCCGAGGAGATCACGCTCCCCACCACCGCCAGCGTGGTCGGTACCACCGTTCAAGTTGTCGGGATCGACATCGCCGCGCATGGTGAGGAACTCATCGCACTCTGCCAGCGCGGGGACGTCGTGCAGGACCTGCGGCTTTC
This sequence comes from Nocardioides speluncae, assembly GCF_003121585.1. Classification (GTDB taxonomy): domain Bacteria; phylum Actinomycetota; class Actinomycetes; order Propionibacteriales; family Nocardioidaceae; genus Nocardioides; species Nocardioides speluncae. The sequence continues at coordinate 174,263 of NZ_QEOO01000051.1, read as the reverse complement.
GGACCTGATATTTGCTCCCGATACCGCAGCCGGATGGATTCACGCTGCCTACCGCCGCTCCCTCGGCCTGACGCCGCACCCGGCTGCCATACCAGAAGGATGGAAGCCTTCCTGGTTGTGACCTGATCTTCAGCCCGTGATCTCTGGCGGCCGCAGGCGATACACCTGGAGCCGGAGGTCGTAGTACTTGTCGGTCTCTCCGACCCACTGAAAGCCCAGCCGGCGCGCGAGCTTCGCCGCGCGCTGATTGGCCGGGCGCATCACGGCGAACAGCTCGTGCGCTGAGGCCTCGAACGCCCAGGCGGCCACTGCTCGGGCGGCCTCCGTCGCGTAGCCGTTGCCCCAGTGACCAGGCGCGAACTGCCAAGCGAGCTCCAGATCCTCTTGGTACGGCGGCATCCGACGCAGCGTGATCGACCCCAGCAGTACGCCGTCCTCGCGGCGCCGTACTGCCCAATGACCGACGGGAGGATCAGTCTCTGCGTCCTCCTCGGCCCACCGGGCCAATGCCTCGCGCATCCCCGCCTCGTCGTCGACGGGCTCCATGGCCGGAGTCAGCCAGCGCGTGACCTCCTCGGTGCCATAGATCGTGAGGCCGGTCGTCGCGTCCTCCGCAACCCACGGTCCGATATCGAGCCGCTCGGTGCTGAGGATGACTTGCTGGGATGCCATCTGAGGCTCCTCATCAACTCGGATAGCTCTCATGAACCCACAACCACCGTGGTTCGACAATGCTTCCGGGCGTCCTGGCGCGCCGGGCTACGAGAAGCACATCCGGACCGCAGCGAGCTGCGACTGGCTCTGATCGCACCCGGGTGGTCAAGCAGCGAGGTACGAGCGTCGTCGAGACCACGACGCCACCCGAGCCGGGGTCAGGATTCGTCGCTGAACGAGCCCCCGTAAATGCTCGACCCGCCGAAGGCCGCCGGGCACTGGTTGTTCGGTCCGGGACGTAGCGCGGTGGAGTGTGTCGCCGGGAGCTCGCCCGCCGACGCGCGGTCCCGCGGCCGGTCGGCCACGATCGGCGCTGTGTCGCCGCTCACCACGTCGTCGACGAACGCCTGCCGGTACGCGTTGATCGCCGGGCAGACCGCGCCGTCGCGCATGTCGTTCCATACCGCCGTGGCTGCGTCGTTGGTGGCCACGACGTAGTTGTAGTCGCCGAGGAACTCCGAGGTCAGCCCGTTGGCGCTCGAGGCACGCCCGTCGCCGGTCGGGCCACGCAGCTCGGTAGTCCACGAGCCGATGACGCCACCGGAGATGTCGGCATGCCGCACCACGCCGAGAACCCGCCGCGGAGACGAGGTCTCGTTGCGCCACGGGTCCAGCCAGGCGTTGTAGACAAGCCAGGCGTCCGTGCCGTCCGGCGAGATCGCGATGGCGGGGAAGTTGGCACGGTCGGTGCCGTCGTTCGCGTCCATGACGCCGGAGAAGGATTCGCCGCCGTTGGTCGAGGAGATGACGTACGCGCGCTCGTTGTTCGTGCCGGCGCGATCGTCGGACCAGGTGACCAGGATCTGGTCGGTCGCGTCCTCCCCAGACGGAGCTCCGTTGGCGATGTCGATGCTCGGGAAGGTGTTGGTGCGCGCACCGGCGACGCCGTCGATCGTGAAGCGCCCCTGCGCCGGGTCGAACTGGCCGATGCCTTCGACCGTCACGATGGGCCGGGCCCGCTCGAAGCTGGCGCCGCCGTTGAAGGACCTGGCGAGGAAGAAGACGCCCTGCCTGGTCGGGATGGACGTGCCCTCCCAGATCACGTACACGACGCCCGCGCTGTCGGTGCGGATCGCGCAGCCCTGCCGTCCACCGGTCTGGTTGTTGTTCGTCGCCTCGCTCAGCTGCCGGACGGTCCAGGTGTCGCCGCCGTCGGTCGACCGGGAGAACAGCACCGGCTCGGAACCCGCCGAGCCGCGGAAGCCGACGTTGCAGACATAGGCGTTGCCGAAGTGCGGGCTGGTCTCGGCGTTGTCCGCCCACAGCTGCTCCTTGTCGCTGAACAGGGCTGTGTTCTGCCGGGTGACAACCACCGGGTCGGACCACCCCGCGTCGTTCCCCGAGATGGCGCCGACGAGGTCGGTCGTGTGCGACACCGCGATGGCGCCCGCGCCCTTGAAGCCCGGGTTGCCCGGGAACGGGGTGGCAATGTTCGCGTAGTACAGCCGCTGCCCGTTCGCCCAGGAGAAGTCGCCGTTCTCGTCCGGCTCCGGGCCGAAGACGAGCTCCGGGTCGCCGTTGGAGACCATGCCATTCTCGTCGTAGTGCGGCAGCGTGCCGATCGGCCCCGCCGGGTCAGGCACGCAGCCGGTGTCGCCGGCGGGCGGCTGACCGACCGCGAGGTCAGGCTGGCCGAGGCAGCTCGGCGTCACGCGTGCCGAGTAGCCGGTGTAGTTCGGCTGCGTCCACGACACGCCGCCGTTCGTCGAGAACTGGACACCCGACAGACCGACGCCCGGCGTGAAGGGACAGGTGCGGTCGTCGGCAGCGTTGCAGGCCTCCATGTCGATGTTGTCGTTGGCGCCGGCCGCGAGGATCAGGGGGTTGACCGGGTTGACCGCGACCCCCGGCTCGTTCTGCTTGTTCTGGGAGAACAGGTTGTCGTTGCTGCCCACGGTGACCTCCGCCGACCCGCCCGGCGTGATCGGCGCACCGACCGCCGGCACAGCCGCGAGTAGGCCGGCCGCGATGAGGGTGGCTCCCAGCAGAACTGCGGTTCGTGATGTCATGAGCTTTCCTCTCAGTGATGGGCCAGCTGACCAGCTGGAACGTCCCGAGAGTTAGCGATTGGGCGCCTCGGCTCTAGAGCCAATCTCTCAGTTTTCTCCCCAAGGCTGGATCGTGCAAGGCCCGCGACGTACGGTCACCGTCTGGTCCACCGTGACGGGAAACGCGAACAGGTTGCGTCCTTAACGCCGGTGCGCCGTGAGGCTCGTCGTGATTCGGTTGGACGTGCTACACCGTCACGCATTCGCACCCGCCCATGTTGGTTATGCCGATCCCAAATTCGGCTCCCGACGAGGTCCGAGAGGGCGTACTACGCGCATCTCGCGTGCTCTTCGCCGATCCCGGCCTAGCTGCAACCGCGCTTCGCGCCACCGTGGAGCGCTTCCTGACCTCGGAGAGCGTCTCGGCGACCAACTCAACCGGACGGTTCCGTAGCGCTCACGAACGCATCGAGGAGTGGCGAGACGCCGACCCTAACCGTCCGCCGGTTGCCGACCTGTTCTTCGCAGCCAAGTGGCTCGGCAACGCCGGCACGCACGAAGACTCAGACCTGTCCACCATCGAGGTGCTGGACGGCGCCAGAGTGCTTGACGAAGCGTTCCACCGTCTCTTCACGGGGCCGGATATCGACGCTCACGCGCAGACCATCAAACGTAGCTAGAGTGCCCTCTCGGCAGCCCTGAGGCGCCTTAGCTGACCGATGGTGAGGGCAGCCCGATCAGCTCCATGCCGCAGAAGGCATGCCCTGCGGCCATCCGTTCTGCCGCGATGGGTGCCTCACTCCGCCGCCTATGCTCGCGACCTCTGGGAAGGTCCCGCGTGCGAACTCGCACAGCCGTGCCTCCGGCTACATGCGCTCGGGTGCCGCGATCCCGAGGACGTCGAGTCCGTGGCTGAGGGTGTTGGCGGTCAGGCGGCAGAGGGCCAGCCGGTTGGATCGCGTGGGCTCCTCCGCTTGGATGACTGGGCAGGCCTCGTAGAAGCCGGTGAAGGCGCGTGCGAGGCCGAAGAGGTAGCCGCAGAGCTTGTGCGGCTCGAGAGTCACCCCAACATCCGTGAGCACTGCGCCGTAGGCGTCAAGTTCGAGGGCGAGGGTGCGCTCAGCGGGCTCCAGTGGGGGTGTCGGGTCGATCCGTGCGTCGGTGTCGCCGGCCTTGCGGAGGATTGACCGGATGCGGGCGTGGGCGTACTGGAGATAGACACCGGTATCGCCGACGAAGGCGACCATGCGGTCGACGTCGAAGGTGTAGTCCTTGACCCGCGAGTTGGAGAGGTCTGCGTACTTGACCGCTCCGATGCCGGCCTGCTCGGCGATCTGGTCAAGCAGGTCGGCGCTGAAGCCGGGGTTCTTCTCGGCGACGATGGCGCGGGCGCGAGCCACGGCGTCATCGAGGAGGTCCGTGAGGCGGACCGTTCCGCCGGCGCGGGTCTTGAAAGGCTTGCCGTCCGGTCCGAGAACGGTGCCGAAGGGGACATGGGTTGCCTCGACTTCGTCGGTCAACCAGCCGGCACGTCGGGCGGCTTCGAAGATGAGCCGGAAGTGCAGCGCCTGGCGCGAGTCGACCACGTAGAGCATGCGGTCCGCTTTGACGTCACGGATGCGGTAGCGGATCGTCGCCAAGTCGGTGGTGTCGTAGCCGAATCCTCCATCGCGCTTGCGGAGCATCAAGGGGACAGGCTGGTCGTCAGGGCCGGTGACCTCCTGTGAGTAGATCACCAGCGCGTCGTCGCTCTCGACGACGATCCCGGTGTCCTCGAGCTCGGCGATCGTGTCGGCCAGCATCGGGTTGTAGAAGGACTCCCCCACTGAGTCTTCGGCGGTGAGCTGGACACCCAGCCGGTCGTAGATCTCGCGGAAGGCGAACTCGGACTCGGCGACGATGTCCTTCCACTTGGCCAGTGTCTCCGGGTCGCCGCCTTGAAGGGCCACTACCCGTGCGCGGGCGCGGTCGGCGAAGCCAGTGTCGTTGTCGAACTTGGCGCGGGCTTCCCTGTAGAGCGTGTCCAAGGCCGAGACCGTTGAGGTGTCACCGGCGAGCTCATCGTGGTGCCAGGCAGTTTCGGGGTGCTCGTCGAGGTACTGGATGAGCATTCCGAACTGAGTTCCCCAGTCGCCCAAGTGGTTCTGGCGGATCACCTCGGCGCCGAGGAAGCCGAGCACTCGGACGAGGCTGTCGCCGATGATCGTGGTGCGCAGGTGCCCGACGTGCATCTCTTTGGCGATGTTCGGTGCGGAGTAGTCGACGACGGTACGACACCCCGATTGCGGTGACGCGACTCCCAGCCGCGAGTCCGCCAGGCGGGCTGCGACCTGACCCCACACGACGCGATCAGGCAGCTTGATGTTCAGAAACCCAGGACCGGACACCTCGACCGCCTCGAGGTAGTCACTGTCGAGGGCTGCGACCAGTTCGGCCGCGAGATCAGCGGGCTTAATGCTTGCCCGCTTGGCCAGCGCCAGCGCGGCGTTGGCCTGAAAGTCGGCATGTTCCGAGCGTCGTACGACGGGGTCTGCCTCGGCCAGCTCGGGTCGCGCACGGCGGATGGCGTCGGACACCGCAGCCGAGGTCTGGTCGAGCAGGGGCAGAACGTCGTGGTCGCTCATGTCGTCACCAGCAGGAGGCTCGTCTCGGCCTTGTCGATGACCGATCCAGCCGTCTGCTGGCGCTCTCCTGCAGCACGCAGGATGGCTGTGATCTTCGGCTGGGCGGCACGATCCTGGTTCCAGCGCCGAATCTCGGTGCAAAGAGTCTCTGCCAAGACATCGCCGCGTGGCCCGTGCCCGATAGCCCCCAGCTCGGGCCGGGACGCGCCGTCAGGCGCTCCGGGTCGGCGGAACGTGAAGTAGGCGAGGCTGTCGCCGTCGACGATTGCTGGGCTGCGCGATGCGATGGCGGGCAGGCAGAGGCCGGACTCAACCGCCGCAGGTTGCGCCGCGATACGGCAGGTCCGTGGCTCGGTAGCGGTCATCAGCAGCCAGAGCCCGTCGAACGGCTCCTCGGGATCAACGGTGACGCCAGACCAGGCCTCCAGCCTGGGCTGGTCGAGCACCCCGGCCAACGCTGCGGCTTGGATGGGCTGGTCGGCATCCCAGTGCAGCGAGACCAGTCCGTCGTTGTCGATGGTGCCGGTGAGCTCGCCTTCCTGACCGACCAGAGGGACAAACCCGCAGAGCTCGACGGACTCCGCTACAAGGCGTTCGCCGTCGCGGACCAACGCCAGACTGCGGGTCTGGCCGCGCCACCTCAGGGGAAGGACCAGTCGCCCGCCAGGTGTGAGCTGCTGCCACATGGCCGGCGGTATGTCCCAGGCGCCCACAGTGAAGATGATCCGGTCGTACGGCGCATTCTCCTCGGCGCCGAGCGCGCCGTCGCGAGTGATCACCTCGATATCGGGATTGCCGGTCGCGTCGAGCGCCGCACGCGCTCGTCTGGTGACCTCGGCGTCGATGTCGACCGTGGTGACGCTGCCGCCAGGTCCAGCAAGGACGCGGAGGAGCGCGGCGTTGTAACCGGTGCCGGCGCCGATCTCCAGGACCCGGTGACCCGGTTGTACGTCGAGCTGGTCGAGCATCATCGCCACGGTGGTGGGGACGGACGCACAGCTCAGGGCAGTGCCGTCGTCAGTCTGCTTGGTGATGACGGCGATGTCGGCGTAGGCGTCCTCGACGGTGGCGTCGGGAACGAATCGGTGCCGAGGAACGGTGCGCATCGCTCGCTCGACAGCCGGCGTGCGGGCATGCTCGGCGTTGAGGATCGTGTCGACCATGGTGTCCCGGAGCGCCTCAGGGTTGGCGCTGGCGATGCTGTTCACATGGGTCCTTCCGAATCGTCTGTCGGGTAGTTCATCAGAGTTGGGCGGTCAGCAGGAGGCAGGCGTCCCAGCGCGTCGTGTCCTCTGGGTCGCCGATTGTGTTCTCGGCAAGTCGGAGACCGGTCACACCCTCGAGAAGCCCGGCGTGGCTCGGCTGGACGCGCTGTCCCCGCAGGTTCCGGAGACGTGGAACCGCTTCGGCGAGTCGGAGGTCGGCGCCCACCTCGCGAGCGCAGCGCCAGGTGGTTAGCAGCAGGCCAGTCGATCCGTGACAGAGCGAAGCGTCCTCAAGAAGATCGAGCTGACGGTCGTCGCAGACGCAGTCAAGGAGCGCGAGCTCGGCGAGGCGCTGGCGACCGCAGTCGTCGAGTGCAACGCCGGCCAGTTGTTGGGCTCGGGCGATACCGGGTGTTCCGTAGCACCAAGAAGGCCGCTCGGGGTGCCGCGACTGGAGAAGTAGCGGCTCGCGGTGCTCGGCTCGCGACACGAGTCCGGGCCAACGCACGGACTCGGCGTCGCAGATCCGGTAGTCGTCGATCCAGGCGAGGATTCTGCGCATGGCCTCGGCCTGACCGTCGACGGTAACGCCGCGTCGCTGGCTGTGGGCGAGCAGACTGAGCGGCCCTGCGATTCCGTGTGCGATGCCGACGTTGCCGTGGCCGCCTATCCAATTGGGATCGGCTTGATCGCTAGGCCCGTGGGAAGTCCACCAGCCCGGGAGGAGGTCGTCCCCTGAAGTCAACGGATGGGTGAGCCGGACGAGATAGCGGAGGACATCACGCAGCAGTTCGCCGTCCTTGCTTCGGTTGAGTAGGTAGGCGCCGAGTCCGGTGAGGCCACTGATCAGGTCGAACTCGCGGAGCGCAGGCAGCGCGCCGCGGTTGATGCGAGCCCGTGCGACGGCGAGGCGCTGCTCGACGATCGTCGCGATGTGTTTGTCGAGGCGGCTGAGCGATGGTTCGTAGCCGGGATGTCTGGCTGTGTGAAGTGCAAAAGCGACGGCTGGCGCCCCTCGGAACAGTCCGCAGGATTCGGGGTCGGCCGCCACCGGATCGCGGGTGAGTGCGCGTACGGCGTCGTGCAGTTCATGCCAAGGGCGGAGCCCGAGGCGGACCTGCTGGGCCTTCACGAGCAACTCGCCTGCGGCACCGTCGCCAAGCGAGTCTAAGCGAACGCGTTGAGCGGATGTTGGCGGCATCATGGGTGTCCTCGATCCCGTCGCGCACCCATGGCCAGCGCTGCCCTTCTGGCCAACGCACGGCAGGTGGCTTCTCCGCGACGGTCGATGCCCAGAGCCCGGTTGTGGTGCATGTGCAGCAGCGCATCTAACACTCGGTCGACGTCCTCGTCGGAAAGGTGGTCGCGATAGGCGGCGAGGGTGCGGCTGCGGTTGTCCCAGGCACTGACCACTTGCCTCGGCCAGGCGCTGGTCGGTGACGCCGACGACTGCCTGAGCACTGCGTCGACGACCTGGTCAGCGAGGGCGCGCTCGACAGGAGCTGTCAGGGCGGGCGGAGGGCGGGCGATCAGCCAGTCGACTGCGTCTTGGGTGCTGCCGAGGAGACCGGTAACGGTCGCAACCGCGTTGAGCGCGGCCAGGACTTGCGGATCGATGAGCTGCCCAGACTGTTGTCCTAGCTGGGCTGCGACGACGCGAGAGTCTGCGGCGAATACGCCCTCGGCGGCGACCATGGCCGGGCCGTCGCCGTACCGACCGGTCTCGGGTTGGTAGGTGTCGATGACGAGCCGTCCCGCGAGACAGTGTTCACGTAGGTGCTGCACCCACTCACCCACCGCGGCAATGAGGAGGGGCCCCTGACCGTGAGCAGCACGGAGCCGAAGGCGGAGATGGTCAGCCTCATGAGCACTGCGATAGCGGGCGAACCAGAAATCGGGCTCATCTAGTCGGTCAAGCAATGTGGGGAGATGGTCGCCAAGGATCTCGTCCATCCGCTCTGGATGGGTGAATACCTTGGCGAACAGCCACCTGCTCTCCGGCGTACCCGGGATCTGGCCATGTCGTCTGTTGGTGATCAGTGGCTGGCGCCCGCTTAGTGGTGAGGCGACTGGTCGGCTCGTCGACGCCAGCGGCAGGACCAGGTCGTGCGCGTGCCCGTCGATCCAGCCGAGTCCATCGGGGGTGATCGTCTCGTGGAGTACGGCGTGCCCGTGCTGTGCCAGGTGGGCTTGGAGAATCGCCGCGTGGCTCTGTTGGCCGAGAGTCAGCGGCAGGGACCGGTCCTCGTCGACCAGTTCAACGCCCTCCGGGCAGCGCCATCGGGCGCGCCATCGCGCCAGGTGGACCTGCCATGCGGCGGCGTCCAGGTCTGGCGGGAGGTCTGAGGAAGTTAGGCGCCAGCGCGACGGAGCGAGGATCGAGCGGCGGTATCGCACGCGTGGTAGGTACGGCATGTCAGCTGCCTGTTGTCCCCAGTCGAATCGGTGCCAGCTGGCCCGATTGGCCTGCGTGATGTGGGCAAGGAATCGAGCGAGTGCTGGTGGCTGGCTCTCCAGCGCGAGGGCATGGAAGACCTCAGGTTCGATCACCTGCCGCCGCGAGATGCTCACCAAGTGAAGGTTGTCGTTGGTAGCCATGACCGCGAGGTCACCCGGGGCAACGGTGGTCTCGTCGTAATGCCTGTGCTCGCCGAGTGACAACACCTGAGGCAAGTAGGCAGGGACGCGGCATATGTTCTCTGACCGCGGGAAGTTGGGCGGAAAGGTCAACTGCACCCGCAACGCCCCTTCGGTCGCGGCCGGAAGTTGCCGGTATGCGCCTCTCCACCCCTCCCCTTCAAGCAGATGCTGATGGCGCGAGGTCAACGTCCCGGCCGCGCGGGCCGGTTGGACGAAGATGAGGTAGTCGCCGCGCTCAAGATCGTCGACGCTGGCCGCCTGGAGCCGGGCGGACATCTCCACGTGCGGCGGTGTAGTCGGATCGGTGTCAGGGTCGCCGACGGCGAGCGCGCGGATAGTGTCGTCGGTCAGCACCACCTCGTCGGTGCCATCCGCCAGCGCCTGCCAGGCCAGTGCCAACAGCTTCGCATCACGCTCGGAGGCAGGGACGGCCGGCGACCGAATGACACTGCCGGGGTAGGTAGCGGGCAGTCCGAGACCAGTCTCGGGGTGGACCACGCATGACAACGGCACTAAGGCGTTGATGCCGTACCGATCGCAGAAGGCCGTGAAGTACTCGCGCCAGACGGCCTCGCCGGTCGGCTGGCGGGTCAGTCTGGCCAAGGCCGTCGCAGCCAGTTCGACTTCCTCGGCCACGCTTGTCGGCAGGTGAACCTCGCAGTCCAGCCGCAGATCGAGCGCAAGCGGAGTCCGCCCGTCCTCGGACAGAGGCGCCATCCGGTCAGGAAGAACCTCACGGATACGTATTGCCTCGGTTGGCGCGGTCGCTGGGTTGTTGTGTCGCGCGACGTCGGCCGCGATCTGATCAAGTGTGCGGTAGGTCGACGCGACCGGCGCGACGGCCTCCGCATTGACGTCGCGCAGCCTGCTGAGGACGTGTCCGAGTTGATCGGTTTCCGTCATGGGTGCGCGGAGGTTGGTGATGAGGAAGCCCTGCGCGACCAGGATGGCCAACATCGCGCGAATCTCTTGCTCGTCAGCGCCGGGGAACAATGCGCCCAAGTGGTCGACCAGCTCGTCGAAGCGCACGGGCGATGCCGCCGCCTCCCCAACTGCCCGGACCGCCGGCGTGTACTGGATCGTCACCCGACCGGAGCCGCGCGGCCACTCCAGTCGGCCGCCCCGCCGTACCGCGAGGTCATTGAAGACCACCTCCAGCCGGTCCAAAAGCGCTGGGCAGCGCTCAAGGCGCTGGACGACCCCAAGCAGCCACTCAGCGTCGGGGGCGATCATGGCTTGATGACCGTCGCCCCAACGCACCTTCGCCGAGTCGGCGACTGCCGCCGCCGCGACACCAGCGAAGAGGCCGAACGGCGTGCAGCGACCGGTTGCGCGAAGGTGGTAGCGGACTAACGAGAGCGCGATCCGAAGCAGATTCTTCTCAGCAACCGGATTCCCACGACCGATCCGCTCGATCTGCCTCGCGAGGCTCGGGCTCGCGTGCTGTACCGCTCCGGCGATGTCGGCGGTGGCGCCGAACTCCGCCAGCCACCGTCGACACTCAAAGGGGTCGGTCAGGTCCGGCCACCAGCTCGGTCCAGCATCCTTAGACAACCGCGCGCCCCGTAGCAGCCCGACGCCGAGATGCCGGTACAACGGCTCTGGTCTCTGATCAGACATCGGCTTCCTCAATCGGTGGGTGGTAGCAGGGACTGGGCCGTCGAAGACCCAGCCCCTGTTCCGAACAAGGGCTTCAGACCCTGCTCACGCACGACGACGGGCAGGTCGCTGCGCATCCATCGTTAGTGCCGCATCTGCCCGCCATCTCGAGCTCGGCGTCGGTCACCACCTGGATGTCGAGATCGAAGTCCGGCTCGATCGTTGCGGTCATCGGTTCCATTTGCTTCTTCTCCTTCTGTTCGGCGAGTGATGAGGCGACTGCCGACCTGAGCATCAAGACGTCAGCCCGCCAGATCAGTCGGTCCTGTCTGTGGACGGGTGGAGCGACGGAGCGCGCGTGGACTCTCGGGGTTCGACACGCGCTCCGTCGGTTCGTGGGCGCCTACAGGCAGGGCAAGCACCGAGACGGGCCGACAGGTCAGCCGGACCGTCAGTACAGGCATGCTTGCCTCCTCGCGGTGATGGGTGATTGGCGCCACCACAGAATCTGGTGCTCCGCAGTGATGCGAGGAGGCCGTATTCAGTTCCTGAATATGAGCCGATGCCCGGAATGTCTACCGGCCGTTACCCTCGGGGAGTGGACGCCACCGACGACGTGCTTGCCGCGCTGACAAGCGCTGAGGGTCAGCGCGCTGTCGCATCTGGCGACACGGGCGCCGTCGTTAGGGTCGTACGCAGGAGGCTCGGCGTTAAGCAGGTCGAACTCGCGAGGCACTCGGGATGGTCCCAGCCGACGATCTCCCGGGTTGAGAAGGGACTCAACCGTGACCCCGCAGTGCTGACAGATCTGGCCGGCGCGCTAGGCATCCCCCGGTCCATATTCAGTGACCTTGCGGCTGGATCCAAGCCGTCTAGCGTTGACGATATGGATCGGCGAAGGTTCCTGGAGAGCGTGACAACGGTCGCCGCTCTCGCCATGCTGCCGCCGCCGCTCTCCGACCTGGCCAGCGGAACACGCATCGGTGCCTCGACCGTTCGGCAGAGTTGGGCAACTCTCGCCCGACTCGACCAGTTAGAAGCAACCCATGGCGGCGGGGCGGTCTACGAGCTGACCACGTCCATCGCCAAGCGACTGATCGACGCCCTCGGCTCTGCCAGCTACAGCACGGCCACAGGCCGAGAACTCCGCGGCGTCGCCTCCGCCTCCGCCGTCAAGGCAGGCTGGCGCGCTTACGATGCCGGCCGATCAGAGGAAGCGCGCCGGTGGTGGCTGGAGACCCTCCGCCTCCACGAACTGGGACCCGGGGCCGAAGAGGCGCGCCATCGGGCCTTGGCCGCGATGTCGAAAGATGCGTCCGACCAAGGCAATGGCCGTGACGGCATCGCACTCGCGCAAGCCGCCGCCAAGGTTGGGGCCAACCTCGGGTCTCCGGCCATGATGTCCTTCGCGGCGGCGCGCGAGGCCATAGGTCACGCCAGTGTCGGTGATCAAGCGAACTCGATCCGCGCACTGCGACGAGCTCGCCTGCTCATGGACCGAGAAGCGGCCTACGACCGGCCTGAGTGGCTGATCTTCTGGGGTCCAAGCGACATCGCGAGCCACGAGATGCGATGTGGTCGTCTCCTGGAGAGTCCGCGCACATCCCAGGAAGCGGCCCGCACGGCCGCCAAGCTCGTTACGGACGACACCTCCCCACGGAACCGCGCGATCTACGACGTGTACCTCGCTTACGAACTCGCTCGCGCTGGCAACCTCGACGAGGCCATCGCGCTCGGCACCGGGATCCTTCGTCACACCGCGCTGCACGGCTCGGGACGAATCCGCAACGAACTCAAGTCGACCGCAACCTCGCTAGCTCGACATGACTATCAACCCGCAAAGGACTTCGCGTTGACCGCTCACCGAATCCTGTTTGCCTCATGAATGTCGATGACCTTGTCTTCACGGTCCACGGGCCGACGACGGCAATCGAGCAACTGGAGGTCGTCGTCGATCTGTACCGGGCGGCCTTCGAGAAGCCACCCGCTGAGATGGAGCAAGGTGTCGGTTGGCTGACCCAAGCCTGGGCCCGCCGAACCTCCGCCCCCGGATTCCGGCTCGTCGTTGCATCGCACGACGGGGCACCAGTCGGCGCAATCTACGGGCATCAGATCGGCGAATCCTGGTGGGAGTCAGCGATCGGCATTCCGTCCGACGTAACCAAGGAATGGCCAGGACGGACCGTCGCCTTCATTGACATGATGGTCCGCCCAGCCTGGCGACGGCACGGCGTCGCCAAGCGGATGCACGCTCTTCAACTCGCGGACCGGGCCGAGGAGAGGGCCACACTCCTCGTCAACCCGGCAAACACTAACGCCCGGGCTGCCTATATCAAGTGGGGCTACGAACGGGCCGGCGCTATCGAGCCCGTGGCCTTTCCTGGGAAGAGCTACGACGCCATGCTGCTCGATGGGCTGGGCGGCTGAACCCTCGAGCACCGATTGGATTGGTCCGGATTGCCTGGGTGAGGCGTGCCGTCGCGTCAAGACCTCGTGCAGACGAGGCTCCATGCACGCGCAGTCAGCTAGCGCGGTGCTCTGCCCAATGATGCGCGAGCCACTCGACTTGAGGATCGCGCAGACAAGTGCGGAGTGTCTGATCATGCAAGGTTGCGTACTGCGGATATGCCTCTAACGAATCCGAAACGTCGACTCGGAGGGTCCCTGGATCTACCGCCAGCCAGCCGTCATCGAATAGGCGATGGATGTCTCGGCGAAGAAGGAGGCCTCCGTGCTCATGATGCTCTCCGAGCTCCGCGTAGCTATACAAGTGGCCCGCCTCGAGAACTCGGGGCGGCGTGTCGCCGGTGAAGGCACATACTTCGCCCTGCGCCGCCAATAGGTGCTCACGGAACTGTCGCTGTCCTCGACGGACTCGCACCGTCTCCAGATGGTGGCCCTGCGGAACAAAGAAGCCTGGTGCCCGATGCGCTACTCGGTCGACCGCTCTATCGGCACCCCGCAGGGTGACAGCCTCCCGGAAGTCGTCCCATCGCAGCTGCCGCATACTCAGCTGGCTCCTGGGCGCGTCGCACAACTGGCGCAGGGCATCGCCAGGGAGAAGACCGTCCAATGATGTCCACGCTGCATCGTGTCGGGATCGGTACTCGACGACTGTCGCCGTCAAGGCGTGCGGTGTCTCGAACTCCTCACTGCACTTGTAGCACTTGAAGCGTGGCGACTTGACCACTCGCTGCTTGATGCCTGCCTTGCCGCAATAGGGACACTTGAAGAGGAGCTTCTCCTTGGTCTCTCGCACGATCTCCTCGATGACCGAGAGACCTAGGAGGCGCTCCTTGTCCCAGACTGCGATCGGGTCGCCGACCTTGATCCGTGCGTGATTCGGAACGGTGCTGTCCCACGTGTAGTAGACGTCCGCTTGGTCGTCATAGCCGGCATTGCCACCGTGCTGACGGTTCTCGCCCACGGTCATCAGAAGCCAGGCCGAAACCGCGCCAGGACCGGACATCACCACGACACGCCTCCCTGTCCATCAGCAGTGGTCCGAGCTTGACACAGCGGGCGAGACTGCGGACACCAGTTGGCGATATGCCCGCTCCACCTCGTCGGCCGCCTGACGCGGATCGGTGTGCTCCCAGATGCGGACGACGGTGGCCCCCATCTCCTCGAGTCTTTGCCGTGTGTCGAGATCCCGCCGATAGTTGCCGTTGATCTTTTTCAGCCAGAACTCGGTCCGCGTCTTTGGCTGGACGAAGTGCTCCGGACACCGGTGCCAGAAACAGCCGTCGACGAAGACATAGAGGTCGACTCGGGAGAACGTGAGATCCGCCCTACGCCGACGATCAAACGGCAGAGGTTGATTGACGCGGAACCGCAGGCCCCTCGAGTGGAGAATTGACCGAATCGCCAGCTCGGGCCCGGTGTCCCGACCGCGGTTCGCCTGCATCGTCCGACGCGTCGCGGGCGTCACCCCCTGACTCGCTTGATCCCGCATTCGTCGGTGCTCCTCGGTACGCTCTCGGCCACGGAGTGTCGGCCGTCGAGGCGGCCCCCCCAGTGCGATTATCTACCTCAGGAGGTGCTAGGTCTTGGCCGTGCGCAGGAGCTACTTCGATGTCCCGCCGTCGGCCGCCCGGCTGACAGGTTCATTACGTGACATCGGGTACGACTTCCAGACGGCAGTCGCCGACCTGGTCGACAACTCCATCTCCGCTGGTGGGCACCGCATCGGCGTCGAGCTCGTCTTCGAACCCAACAACTCCTACGTGCTGATCTGGGACGACGGCCGCGGGATGGGCCCAACCGAACTCCTCGAGGCACTCCGCTTCGGAAGTCGCAGGGACTACAGGCGCAACGAGCTCGGGCGATTCGGGCTCGGACTGAAGACAGGCTCGTTCTCGCAGTGCCGCCGACTCACTGTCGTGACTCGGAAGGCACCGAAGCAGCAGACGTTCCATGTACGAACACTCGACTTGGACTACATCGAGCGCGACGACTCCTGGAGTGTCTTAGTCGACGAGCAGAGCGAGGCGATCGAGCACGCGAAGCGGATCCTTCGTGATGGCCCCGGCACGGTCGTCGTCTGGGAAAATCTCGACCGGGTCCTTCCGGATCGCTACGCAGAGTCCGGCTGGGGTCGGCGTAGGTTGAGCAGCCTCGCCACCAAGACAGGTGAGCACCTAGCCATGGTCTTCCACCGCTTCCTCGCCGGGACACACGGGCTGGACCCCGTCACAATCTCGGTGAACAATTTGAACGCCGACACCAGCGAACCGGGAGTTCAGCTCAAGCTAGAAGCGTGGGACCCGTTCGCGACGGCTGAGGATCACACGCAAGCCATCCCTGTCGAGATCTTTGAGGTTGAGACCGACGAAGGTGCGTCCGACATCAGGTTCAGCGGATACGTACTCCCTCCGCGTGACAAATTCTCCTCTCCCGAGCGCTTCGAACGTCTCTCTGGGCCACTGAAGTGGAACCGTCAGCAGGGTCTCTACATCTATCGGGCGAACAGGTTGGTCCAGTACGGCGGATGGAACGGGCTCCGAGGGATCGATGAACACACGAAGCTCGCACGCGCTGCGGTTGACTTCGACACAGAGTTGGACGAGGCCTTCCAGATCAACGTGGCCAAGATGAGTGTCGTCCTCCCAGCAACCTTGAAGAACATGCTTGAGCGACCGATCCACGACCTGTGCGTCCGCGCAGACGCCGCCTACCGGCAGTCGGCCTCATCCGCGGGCGGTCGCAGGCCATCAAGTAAGTCAACATCAGCCGACGGTGTGGCCCTTCGCGAGGTCGGCGTGGCCTTGAAGGCCGTCATGTTGGAGTCAACCGATCTCAAGGGCTTCCGCGCTGCCTTGGGAAAGCTCAAAGAACGACACCCTGACCTAGCCCGTTCGCTTGACCTCTAGCTGAAATCAGCAGCCGAACGGCACCACGACTGCAACGGACACGCGCCACAGTTTGGGCGGGTCGGGAGACAGACGTCCGCTCCCACCTCGAGCAGGCCGAGTTGGGCAGAGCGAGCGTCTGGGCCGTAGCCGACCAGTTTTGCGATGGCGATCCGGCCGTCGCTGTTCTGGTTCTTGCGACCGAGCTGGTTCTTCTGCAACCGCGCTGCAACCCGAAGGGCACCAGATGTGACGACGACCGGCTCCTCGCCCTCGATACCTGCGAGCTGTGCCCGGTCGGCAACGCTCTGCATGACGATCTTCTTGCTCACCAGCGCGTCGAGCTCGTCTTCAGTCGGATCAGCCACGTCCCCCATGGCCTTCGCCAGGTTGATGACGGCGTCGAGGCGGTCTGCGCGGTCGATCCACCCGAGGATCTCCGCGACCTCGGCACGATGGTCAACAAGATCCTTCGGCGTGCTGTACTTCTCCAACAACGGCCACACTGAGCCCGCGACCAAGGGCGATACGCGATCCAGGAGCAGCTCTCCCACCATGACGTGCCAAGCGGACGCGGTGTGGTACCAAGGCGACGAGCTCGCGTGAGGCTCGCGGAACCAAGTTGCAAGGGCTCCGCCCACCTCCTCACTGGAGGGGCGATCGCTCGGCTCAGTGGAGAGAGCCGCGACTACAGCGGATCCAATCGCGAATCCAAGTCGCGGCGGGACTGCGTTCCCGATCTGCTTGAAGGCCGCCGAAGGCGGCCCTGCGAACCGAAACCAGTCCGGGAAAGTCTGGATCCGCGCGGCCTCACGCACTGTCAGCGTGCGGTTCTGCTCTGGGTGGATGTACCAGTAGCCGTCCTTGGCGATGTGGGCGGTGATAGTCCGTGAGACGTCGTCCCCGGAGAGACGCTTGTACTTGTCATCGAAGATGTCGTCCCGGTATCGCTTCAGGTGTTCCGGCAGGTCCGAGTAGCGACTCTCCGAGTCCAGAAGTTCGAATGCCCGCTCGTCATCCTCGCGAACTGGTCGCGTGATGTGATCGAAGACCTTTGCCTCGTCGTCGTTCTGCACCCCGGAGCGCATCGCGCGCTGGAACGCTGAACGGGGGCCTGCGTACTCGGTCCACCCCTGCGCGCCACCTTCGGGCCGCCAGCCACCCTCGACCGACGGCAGATCCGAGATCGCGTTCGCAACCGTCACCTTGCGGGGGGTCTCAGACGGCCATTCGAATTGGCCGCCGTCCCTGATCGCGACAAGGATCAGCCGCTGGCGGAACTGAGGGACACCGTACCGCCACGCATCGACGACCCGCTCCTCTACCGAATAGCCGAGTGACTCCAGCTCGAACACCATGCTCCGGAGGATGAACATCTCTCGGTCAAGAGCCATGTCTGGGACATTCTCCATTACCACCGCACGCGGCATGGCAAGCCGTACGACCTCGAGGTACGACCGCCAGAGGTCCCGTCGACGGTCGTGCGGATCCCGAAGCCCTTCACGTACAAGGAACCGCATTCCAGATCGGCCGGCCTTGGAGAATGGCTGGCAGGGCGGGCCACCAGCGAGCACATCGATCCGGTTCGCCACAAGGATTGATGCAACTCGCTCGACGACGTCCGCATCACCAAGGTCCCAGTCAATCGCCATCCCACCCATGTGGTGGCGGTGGGTCTCCAAGGCCTCGGAGTCATGGTCCGCGCCCAAGACGACGCGGACGCTGGCCTGCTCCAAGCCGAGGCCCAACCCGCCCGCACCGCAGAAGAGGTCCGCGGCGAGGAGCACCTCCGGATCGCGTTGACGGAGTCTTGAGCAGAGGTCTGCAAGTTCCACTTCGGTCTCACAATGGTCCTTGTGTGGCTCAAGGCGGAGGAAAGGACCCCTCACCAGCCGGACGCCTGGCCTTCGTCTTGCAGTCATGACTCACTCCTCGACGTGAGTCTAAGTAACCCACCCATCACTTCCCGTATCTGGCGGCTGTGTCCCGACTGACACGAGACACGGCCAAGGCCTCGTCTGGGTACCGTCCAGATGTCGCCCCCAAGGTCGATACGGACCACCTGTCCGGTCCTTCTCGGTTGCGACACTAGCCCGGAGATTTCGTGAGGTGGGCGTGCCGGTGAACTGAAAAGTGCTCCTGACCTGTGACGATGCGGAGTGTCTAGGTCCAAGTCGTCACAGCTCAAGGAGCACCTTCCAGGTGAGGAACACTACCGGGTTCTATCCACGTCCTCGTGTCGACACGTCCGCGTGTGGGGCGGTGGGTCAGGCGGGCGGGGTGCTGCTCACCCAGACCGTGGCCGCGACCGGGCTCGGAGCAGAGCTGTCGGCCGCTTTGGCGCCGTGGCGCAAGCCGTTGGCGGTCCATGACCCGGCCAAGGTTGTGTTGGATCTGGCGGTCGCGCTCGCGCTGGGCGGGGGCTGTCTGGCCGATGTCGCGCTGCTGCGCGCCGAGCCCGGCTTGTACGGGCCGGTGGCCTCGGATCCGACTGTCTCGCGCACCATCGCGGCGCTGGCTGCCGACGCGCCGACGGTGTTGAGGGCGATCAACACCGCACGCGCGGCCGCCCGGGCCCGTGCCTGGGAGCTGGCCGGTAAGGCCGCAGCGGATCACGGTGCCAGCGCCGCCAGCCCGTTGATCGTGGACCTGGACGCCACGCTGGTGACCTCGCACAGCGAGAAGGAGAACGCCAAGCCCACCCACAAGAAGGGGTTCGGGTTCCACCCGTTGTGTGCGTTCGTCGACCACGGCCCCGACGGCACCGGGGAACCACTGGCCATCCTGGCGCGGGCCGGCAACGCCGGGTCGAACACCGCGGTCGATCACATTGCGGTGATCAAGCAGGCGCTGGCCCAGCTGCCCGGCCACAAGCCCGGGGTCCGACCGGGCCGGCGAGTGCTGATCCGCACCGACGCCGCCGGCTGCACCCACGAGGTGCTGGACTGGATGGCCGGGCAGCGGCTGTCCTACTCGGTCGGGTTCACCCTGCCCGACCACACACCTGACCTGCTCAAACAGATACCCGAGCAGGTGTGGGTCCCGGCCTACGACGCCGACGGCGAGGTCCGCGACGGCGCCTGGGTCGCCGAGTTGACCGGGCTGTTGGACCTGACCGGATGGCCCGCCGGGATGCGGGTCATCGCCCGCAAGGAACGACCCCACCCCGGCGCCCAGCTCCGGATCACCGACATCAACGGCCACCGAGTCACCGCGTTCGCCACCAACACCACCAAGGGCAACTGGCCGACCTGGAACTTCGCCACCGGCGCCGCGCACGGTGCGAGGACCGGATCCGGATCGCCAAAGACACCAGCCTGACCAACCTCCCTCTACAGGGGTTCGACCAGAACCAGATCTGGTGCGCCATCGTGATGCTCGCGGTCGAGCTCACCGCCTGGATGCAGACCCTCGCCCTGCACGGCCACGCCGCCCGCAGATGGGAACCCAAACGGCTCCGGCTCAGGCTGTTCACCATCCCCGCCACCATCGCCCGCACCGCACGCCGCGTGACCTTGCACCTGGCCGACAAAGCACCGTGGGCAACCCTCGCCCGCCACGGCTTCCACCGGCTGGTCGCGCTCGCCGCACCCGGCTGACCACCAGCCCACCCGTCCCGACAACCCGCAACATCCCCGGACCGTGGAACCGGCGCCCACCCGAGGCGACACCCGGGCCAATGTCGGCGCCACCCGACACAATCAAAGCCATCACGCGGCCCTCACCGCCGCGACGAACCACATCACCCCTGCGATGAAATATCCGGGCTAGTCGTCAGGGCTCCAGCGGTCAGGAGTGGAGCCCGTGCGCCAAGCTCCACAGGCATTCATGTCGAGCTGATACGTGAGGCCGGCGACGCCATGCGGGAGTCCATCTGGGAACGTGGCTTGCGTGAGCCTCGGAAAGTCATCCGTCACTCGGTACAGTCCCTCGTCGACGACCCGGTAGGTCACCTCGCTCTCGTTGCGCCCAGCCGGCGTATACCCGCGACGAGCGAGCTTTGCCTTCAGGTCGGCCCGAGTGACCGGATCGTCGCGAAACGCGTTGATGGCAGATGTAGCCAGGCTGCTTAGGCTATTCGCCGCGAGCGAATCGCGAGCAATACGCAGGCTGTAGAGGTAGAGATGCCCGGTGACGGGGTCGTCGAGCTGCTCGAGGTGCTCGATGGTGTGCGTGATGGCACCACCGAGCGCGGTCGTCTTCACCTCAACGGACGATGTCGGCCACTGAAAGTCGTGCCGCGAGCCGTTTGACCCTTCCCAGGCCTGCACCGACGCCGCGGAGTGGCCCGCCCACCGGTTGAGAAACCAAAGCTCTCCAAATAGCCCGACGGCGCCGGCTACCGACATGCGATCTGGGTCGACACCCCAGAACCATCGCCACTCTCGCACGGCGGCGGTCACTGAGGCCGTGCGGAGCTCGATCGGCTCGTCGATAACCACAGTTGCAATGTCCGCTGCGACAGTTGCGAACGTCTGCACTGTGCCAGGGTCTAGGCACAGCAGGTCAACGTAGGCCGCGTCGGTGCGTCCCGCGATCCGGTGACGGATGATCGCGGCGCTCAGCCCATGAGTCTCGTCGAGCCCCAGGTCGGATCTACCGTCGACGAGGACCAGCAGATGCTGATGCTCGGCGTTGTCGCGTGCGATCCAAACCCCGGAGTCGGGAACGACCTCGCGCGCCTCCAACTCCTGATTCGTCGTCGGCGTTGCTAGCGACTCCCAGATCTCAACGAACTCATCCGGAGTCATCGAGGGGCTCCCGGACTTGGCGCAGACAGGTACTCGACCGTGGCATCCGACTTGCTGAACGGGAACGAAATGGCGTACTGCACGATCGTTGGCACGTCCTCAGGCTTCTCGAACAGTCGGACGCGATTCCTCGCTCGCCGAGCGTCCGGCTCGGCAGCAGGGCTGATCGGATAGATCATGAGAAGCCCTTCCGTAGGATCCCGCTGCTCGCGTTGCCGTATAGACAAAGCCACACCAGGGAACTCCCGGTACCGCTCTTGAGCGGCAGCGAGGGCCGCTTCAGTCAATCCAATCAGTTCATCACCAGGGTCGGTGACGACGCCCATGGAGGTCGGATCCTGCTTCATGCGCGTACGGCTGATCAGCGGCACGCTCTCCCGACCAGCCACCCCGAGGTTCTCACTGAATGATGGGTCGGGCGAGGCGCTGGATCCGCAGGCAAGGAGAACCTGCCAGCGCACCAGTTCGCCCATCTTGGCCTGAGCCTGGATGTAGTCCACCAGCGACGTGACGTCGAACTTTCGCTCCTGCGCAATCGAGAAAGTCCGAAGGAACTCGATCACGTTCGCTGGTTCGACGTTCACCCAGGTCGGCTTGGCCGCAGCAGGGTCCTCTGGTACCCCAAGTCGTTCGAACAAGCTCCGCGTCGCCTCGAGGTTCGCGAGGATCGTCTGCCGATCAGTCTCGCGGAGGTTGCCGGTCGGCAGCGCCTCCGGCACCCGTAGCGTCTGAATCAGCTCGCCGGAATAGCTGAGGTTGTTCTCCTCGGCGTCCCGCATCTTGCTCGGCTGGGTCACCTTCATGACGGAGTGCTTCCGAACGCGGACAACGAAGTCCGTCGGCGTCAGTCGGTCGCGCTCGTAGCGGGAGACCTGACTCCGAAGGTCAGCCTCAGCCGTTGCCAAATCGTGGAAATACGAGACCAGCGCTTTGGTGCTGTAAAGGCGCGTCAGATCAACGTATCGCCCGCGGTAACCAAACCACCGGGCCATCTGCAGGAGAGTGTCGTAGTAGAGCGTTGACCGCACGTAGAAGGACACAAGCAGTCCTTCGATGGTCAGGCCGCGGCTGAGTTTGTTGCCGCCGATCAGCACAGCCTTGAGCGTTGGCTCCGCGTCAAAGTCCAGTTCGTCCGCATGATCGGAGTTGAGCACTCGGATATCGATGCCGTCCCGCAACAGACGGTCAATGTGCGGCTCAATCTCGGCGAACGTCGCGACTCGGCTGATGTCCATCCCGGCCGTGACGCGCATGAAGCTCGCGGTCCAGCGCTCTGCGAGCTGCGGTCGGTAATCACGGGCCTCGTACAGCCAGCGCTGGCGGATGTAGGCGAGTTCCTTTCCGACGTCGGGTGCCAACTGGTTCTGCATTGCCCGCTGCATGTCGGTATGGATGAGCATCGTGCAGGGCTCATCCCGCCCGGCCCGGTGTACCAGCGCCGCCGAGGCAAGCACGTAGTCGGCGAGAGCCAACTTGAGACTTGGCGGAACCGTCGGCACGAACCCGGCGCGCTGTCGCGGTGGTGGGACGATGAGCGCAAGGTCCTTGTCGGAGACGAACTCGACTACGTCCAGCCCATCTTCGTCCAGGGTGCCGGCCTCACCCGAGATGGCATCGCGACCAAACAGGCGTACCGAGCCGACGTACAGGTCCCCTGGCGGGTCCGGCAGGTTGATGATGAAATGTCGAGGATAGAGGTCGCCGCCGGCGGCCCTATCGAATGCATCGGGATCGATGAGCACGTTTGCAAACGGCGTAGCCGTGTATGCCACGTAGGCACACTTGTCGAAGCGGTTTATGAGAATGCGAATGTTCTTGTTGATTGCGCTCGGGCTTAGCTCGTCAGCCGCGGGCGCTCCGCCATCGAAGTCGCGGCCGTCCCCCACCAGGTCGACTTGGTCTTCGAAGCCGACCTCCGCGGGCACCTCGCCGAAGCGGTTACCGCCGGTGTTGATCGATGCCTGGTCTGCTTCGTCGTCGATGACCAAGACGGCGACGTCCTTCGGGACGCGATCCTTCATCCATTCGTTGAGCCACTCAAGTCGTGACTTGTTCTTCTTAACGACCAGGATGACCTGTTCGTTGCCCTGCAGCACTGCGGCGTTGACGCCGCTCTTCGCGAAGTCTTCCCAGAGGCCGGGACCCGTCATCCACTGCCAGCGCTTGCCCGCTTCCGGCTCGCCGACGCCCTTCACATTCTCACGACCAAGATCGCGTTCCAACCGCAGCTGCGTCTGACGCCGCAGCGAGTTGTGCAGTCCAGACAGGACGATCACGATCTTGTAGCCGGCATCAGCCGCCTTGGCGATCAGCGCTGAGAAGTTCTGTGTCTTTCCGCTCTGAACGTGGCCAATGACTAGGCCGCGGATCGCAAACCCATCGTCAGACTTCGGGTCTTCGAGGTGCGAAAGGATCCTGTTGGTGGCCTTGTCAAGGCTGTCGATCTCGAATTCTTGACGTCTGAGGTCGTGCGCGAGAAGCTCGCGCTGTCGCCGCCAGTAATAGCCACCTGCCGGGTTGTGGTCATCGAACCACGCGCGCGGCCCGCCTTCGGCCAGGACGCCGGGCTCAAGCACCTGGATTGTCGTCGAGGTCTGCTGGGTGTAGGCACGCCGAACCGCCTCGTGATCCTCGGCTGGGATCAGATGTGCGGCGGCGCCAAGGGCGTCGTCTAGCGTCAAGCCGTCCGACATCAGCAATCTGACCATCCGAACGTGCTTGTCGATTCGCTCACCAGCCGAGGTCACGGGCCACCTCCGGGTAAGTTCGCTGCAGACTGGACATGATTCGACCGAGAGCGTCCCCCTCGCCGGCATCCTGAGCTGCCTTCTCCAATGCGAGGCGCGCCGCTGAGCGTGACGCCTCCAGGTCAAGGCCTGTTCGCCTCCGGTCCGACCCGGACGTCGGCGGCAGTCCGTATGGCGATCCAGCGGAGCCGGACGGAGTTGGCACCGGCTGGGGCATCGGCGAAGGCCCAGGCGTCGGCCGCGGCGCCGGACGTGGACCCGGCTTGGGGCGCGAGGACCGGTCAGCGTTGCGATACCGACTCTGAGCAGCGGAGCAGACCTGCCTGATCACAGGCTGAATCTCCTCACGGATGTCTACCGGCAGCTTAACGATCGCCTTCGAAATGTTGATGCCGAAGGCAGCGTCTAGTTCGGGCGAGAAGTCGAGGGAAACGCGCGCCAGCTTGGTGTGCTCGTCATTAGTGCGCAGCCGATTCCAGCCTCCCCATTGGATGAGACGATCAGCCCGATAGATGTAGAGACCCTGCTGGTTGTTCCACCGGTTGGGTCCGGACGCACGATTCCATGCATTAGTGTCGGTAAACTCCGACTGTCCTGGCAGGACGTACGGATGAAGTGCGACGATGCCCTGCGACCCCTCCGAGATAACCGGGTAGTAAGACGACTCAAGCGACTCGGTTGCGGGCTCATCGAGACAAAAGGGGTCCCACGGCTCAACTACAGCGTCGTTGACGAAGATGTCGACCTTCTGTCGGCCCCGGACCTTCCCACTCAGGAACCGATGGAACACCATACCCAAGTGCTGAGCCACATTCTCGGTCTGCTCAAGGAGCTTTCGCTTGGCCCAACCTCCCTCGGGATCCTTGTATGTCAGCACTCGGTCGAGCACCTGCCAGAGCACCACCGTGCCGGTCGTGGTCTGGAGCGGCTCCGTCAGGTCGATAGGTCGATCGTCCGGTTCGAGGACCAGAATCTCCCATCTGTTGGTGCGCTCGATGTGGTTTAGATCAAAGACGCGAGCCTCGACCCGCGCTCGCTGCGGCGCGATGCGACTCGCCACCACCACACGGCGACACTGCGAGATAGAGGCCGTCTTGAGGCCAAAACCGAACTTGCCCAAGTCATCGTCGCCGTACTCGCGGATCGAGCCAATCCGGAGGCTCTCCGTGATGGTGTCGGTGTCCATACCAGTGCCGTTGTCGGCAATCCGCACCCACGAGTCCGCGCCGTCAAAGACGAGGTCGATGCGCACCGCCGTCGCCTCAGCCTCGATGCTGTTGTCAACAAGGTCGGCGATTGCCTGTGGCAGCTCATAGCCGATGTCACGAAGGGAGTGGACCGTCCGGCCAGCAGCCGGGATAACCTCTTCGACCTTCTTCCGCACTGAAGCCACTACAGCGCTACCTTCCTCGAGTCCGCGGGTTTCGGAGCCTGCGCCAACGAGCGTAGGGCGTCACGTCGACACAGGTCCGAGGAACGCCGCCCTAAGTCGCAAGCGTGACGTACCCACCGCCTCCAGGCGGCACCCGTTCGCAAGTTTATTCGCGGTAAAGCCACTCCCTCGAGGCGCGCACCAGGTCGGCGGCGAGCATCAACCGGAACAGGCGGAAGCGGTGTTCTTCGACCGCGGTCCCGGCCGCGCAGCTCAGCGGACGCGACCTGCCCGCAGGCTTGCGATTGGGTGGCCACGAACTCAAGGGCAGCGCCTTCACTCACCCAGCACCGTCGGCCCCGTCGTCAGCTGCGTTGCGACAAAGGGCCGTCGAAGTGCTCGGGCATGGGCGGCGGTCGCGACTGAGTCACTCGAGGTGCAGTCCGAATAGTGCGCCATCAGGGCCTTCGTTGAGCTGAGGCAGTCGACCGCGGAGGAGGTCCTCATCGATCGGCGGGACCGGCACACCGTCATCGAGGGCGAGGCTACCTGACCGTGGGCACGGGATAGTCCGCCGCGGGTCGGTGCGCGACGCACAACTCCTCGGGGGTGGGCGGGCGTTGTCGAGGAACATCAGGCTGCGAAGCGGAAGTTGCAAGCGTTCTGCTCGCGGGTGTTCTGCGGGAAGGTGCCACCGATCTTGTAGCCGCGGGGCAGGGTGGGGCTGGTGCCGGTGCCGTCGACCTGTCACGGAACATCGGGAGCGTAGAAGCCTCCAGCGGCCATCTCGCCGGTCGTGCAGTCGAGCATCGCGGCGAGGTGCGCCCACCTGCCCCGCGCGGGTCAGCTCCCTGCCAAGGCTGCCAGGTCGGTGGACTCGTCCGCGAGGCGGTCGCGGGCGACGGCGGCGCCGACGAGCGCCCGGATGGGGTCGATGGCGTCCCAGTCGTTGACGTGCATGCCGGCCAGGACATGGTCGCCCTTGAGCCAGAAGGCGGTGAACACGCCGGCGGGGTTGCCGCGAAGGATCACCTCGTCGTAGCCGTCCGGCCCGACGTTGCCGACGTACTCCATGCCGAGGTCGTACTGGTCGGTGAAGAAGTACGGCAGACGCGTGTAGGCCTCGTCCTGGCCGAGCATGTTGCGCGCGGCCACCTTGCCCTGCTCGATGGCGTTGTCCCAGTGCTCGACGCGGATCCGCCGACCAAGGGTCGGGTGCCGGTGGTTGGCCACGTCGCCCGCGGCGTACACATGCGGATCGGCCGCGCAGAGCCGTTCGTCGACGACGACGCCGTTGTCCACGGCAAGGCCGCTCTCCCGTGCGAGCTCGTCGTTGGGCGCCACCCCGATGCCGACGAGCACCAGGTCCGCCGAGACCTCAGACCCGTCGCCCAGGCGTAGGACGGTCTCAGCGGCACCGGCCGAGGTGAAGCCCTCGACACTGGCGCCGAGCCGCAGATCGACGCCGTGCGAGCGATGGAGCTCGGCGAACGTGGCAGCGACCTCGGACCCGAGCACGCGGAGCAGCGGCAGGTCGAGTGACTCGATGACGGTGACCTCGGACCCAGCGGTGCGTGCGGCAGCGGCGGCCTCTAGCCCGATCCAGCCGGCCCCGACGATGACGATGCGCCGACCGGGCTGGAAGGCGGCCTTGAGCGCGCGGCTGTCCTCGAGGGTGCGCAGGTAGGCCACCGCTCCCCCGGCGTCGTCTGCTGCGGGAAGCCGACGCGGGGTCGAACCCGTCGCGAGGAGCAGCCGGTCGTAGGCGTGCTCGTCGGTGCCGACGTGGACTCGGCCACGGTCCAGGTCGATCCCGGTGACCCGGGAGCCGAGGTGCAGCTCGACGGACTGGTCGGCGTACCACTGCCCGTCGTGGACGAAGATCGACGCCTCGTCCTCGTTGCCGAGCAGGTAGCCCTTGGAGAGCGGCGGACGATTGTAGGGAAGGTGAGGCTCGGCGCCGAACAGCGCGATGCTGCCGTCATGGCCCTGGCTGCGGAGCTCTTCGACGGCGTTGGCGGCGGCCAGTCCAGCGCCGACGATGACGATCCTCATCGCGCACCTCGCGAGGGACGCGCCAGGGACAGGAACTCGGCGCGGGAGGCAGGGTCGTCGCGCAGCTGACCGAACAGCGCGGACGTGACGGTGCGTGCTCCCGCAACTCGGGCGCCGCGCAGGCTCATGCAGGTGTGCTCGGCATCGATCACCACCCCTACACCGTACGGCGTCAGCTGGCGTTGCAGGTGGTCGGCGATGCGCTTGGTCAGCCGCTCCTGGGTCTGAGCGTGGCGCGCGTGGAAGTCGACCAGCCGGGCGAACTTGGAGAGGCCGAGAATGCGCTCGCCGGGAAGGTAGCCGACGTGCGCGACCCCGACGAACGGCAGCATGTGGTGCTCGCACAAGGACTGCACCGGAATGTTCTCCACCAGCACGAGCTCGTCATAACCCTCGTCGTTGGGGAACGTGGTCATGTCGAACTCCGGGACCGTGAGCATCTCGGCGTACGCAAGCGCCATCCGTCGCGGCGTCTCCAGAACGCTCTCGTCCTCGATGTCGACCCCGAGTGCGGTCAGGAAGTCGGCGGCCGCTTCCTCGGCGGCCGTCGGGTCGATCTCGCGGCCCGGATGAGTGACCCGCGGTCGCCAGCGCAACAGGTCCGGCGCGGCCTGCGAGCTCATCGCGTGGTCTTGCCGACGCGGGTGCCGGTCCGGGGAGCGAGCAGGCTCAGGGAGAGTGCCGCCACGAGCAGACCGAAGTCGCGCAGCGCGACGTCGTAGTACTCGCCCATGGTGACGAGGTTGACGATGATCCCGCCCAGCCAGGCGGCGACCAGCAGCCCGCCGAACCTCGGACGCACCGCGACCGCGATGCCCGCGACGATCTCGACCACGCCGACCATGAGCATCGCGTCGTGGGCGCTGCCCGGCGCGATGTCGTTGATCCATGGGGCGAGGTAGTCCTCCCAATCGGTCAGCAGCCCGAAGAACTTGTCGAGCCCGAAGGCGATCGGGGCGACCGTGAAGACCGTGCGTAGCAACAGGAACGCCCGGTTCGCTGCCTGTGTCGTGTCCTGCGCGGTGTGGTCACTGTGAACGGTGTCGGTCATGACGTCTCCGATTCTAAAAAGTAAGTATCCACACTTTAGGAACAGAAGAAGTGTAAAGTCAAGGTAGTTCGGTTTTAGAGGTGGTGACGGTGGACATCGAGACACAGGCGGCCGGCATCGGCGCGCTCGCGGAGCCGATCCGCCGCGCGCTCTATGAGTACGTCGTGGCTCAGGGCGAGCCGGTCGGTCGCGAACAGGCGGCTGCGGCAGTGGACCTGCCCGGACACAAGGCGATCTTCCACCTGGACCGGCTCGTCGAGGAGGGGCTGCTCGAGGTCGAGTTCCGCCGGCTCAGCGGGAAGAGCGGTCCAGGCGCCGGCCGGCCTTCGAAGCTCTACCGACGCTCCGAGCGCGAGTGGTCGGTCTCCCTGCCTGCCCGGCGCTACGACCTCGTCGGGCGCATCCTGGCTGCCGGCGTCGACCGTGCGCGGAGGGAGCAGGTCGAGCTGGACGACGCACTCGACGACGCAGCCACTGCCGAAGGGGTCTCGGTCGGGGACGACGCGCGACCGAGCTCGCTGCCCGACGTACTCACCCACCTTGGCTACGAACCGCGCTCCGAGGACGAGGTGCTCGTCCTGGCGAACTGCCCCTTCGATGCACTCGCCCAGGACCACACCGACCTCGTCTGCGGCCTCAACCGATCCTTCGTCCAAGGCGTCGCCGACGGCTTGGGCCGCAAGGATGTCGAGGCATGTCTTGCGCCGCAGCAGGGCCACTGTTGCGTCAAGATCCGGCCCCGCCGGGCGGATCGCGGCGGCGCGTGATCGCGGCTCAGACGCATTGCAGCCAGAAGCGCTCACGAAGCCGGTGGCGGATGGGATCGGTCAGGTCGTACATGTCGAGCGCGTCCGACAGGTCGACCAACAGCGCCCGGTCGAGATCACGCGGGACAGACGGCTTGCTGCTCAGAAGCTCCGCCATCTCCTCGGCAGTCGCGCTCTGCCGGAAGGCGGAGACCACCTTCGTGACAACGGCGTCGATCTGGTTGTCGTAATCCGCCGGGTCGTCGTAGCCCGGCATCACCCGGGAAGGCACGCCGGTCGAGCCCTGGTAGGCCAGAGCCGCGGCCGGCGGCGTGGGGATGCGACGAGCCGCGGCAGCGAGATCGCTCGGCGTCGGCCGAGGCGACACGTTTCCCTCGGTTGCTGGCGCAGGCTTGGGCGGCGTCATGGGCGCGGGCGTTGCCGGCTCCGGCTTTGGCGGTACCTCGACGCGAATGACGGCTGCGTCGACGACGGGACCGGCCAACAGGTCCAGGTCATCGGCGGCGCGCAGAAGGTGGCGACTTACGCCATGTGGCTTGTCGTCGCCATCTGGGACCGCGAGGACGATGACCTCCACGCCGTGGCCCTGGGCTTCTTCGACTGCCTCGGTCAGGTCGTCGTCGCCCGAGACGAGGAAGAAGACGTCGGCCGCACTGTTGCGGGCGTGAGCCACAAGGTCGAGGCCGATGCGGAGGTCAACGCCCTTCTGCTGACCTTCACGGCCGAACCGGCCGAGCCTCAACTTCACCTTCCGTAGCTCGCCGATTCGGACCTGCTGTGGGTCCGGAACCGCGTCCCGTGCCGAGTCATACCAGTGGACTCGCAGCAAGGGCAGGCCCGACCGCTCCTCAGCCGCAGCGATCAAGGACTCGATCAACGCCCGGTACTCGACGTGGATGCTGCTGCGCAGCGACGTCCCAGCGACACGAGTCGCCACCGCCGCGAGGAGGTAACCGACGTCGACGTACAGGGAACAGGCAGATCGCATGCCTCAACGATCGCAGCGGGCCCCGCAGATGTCCGCGGAATCAGCAGCACGACCCGAAGGGTGGGATCGGCGTTGGCCATGCAGCATTGCAAGGGAGCCAGGTGGCCTCCTCGCCCATTGTCGTTTGGAGCCTCAGTTAGTTACTATTTGGCAAAGAAAGGCGGTGATCGGCAATGGGGCGAGCGATCCCGACATCACTGGCCGGCGTCGTCGAGCATCTGGAACTCGAGGGCGACCTGGTCGTCACGCACCGCTCCCTTCGCGCCGCCATGAAGGCCGCAGGACTCGAGGACACATCAGATGACCGTGTCCGAACGGTCGCGTACCAACTCCAGCGGGCTGGCTGGCTGGGCACTGTCCGCAGCAGGAACGCGTGGGAGTTCCAGCCCGGCTCACGCGGCGGCCCATTAGGGTCCGGCGACCGGTTCATGGAGTTCCGCGCCTACGCCGCAACCCACCCGAACTGGCCAGGGACGCTCGCGATGGAGTCTGCTGCCGGCTTAAACGGCCTGGCACAGCGGTTTCCCGAACGTGAGGTCATCGCGTTGCCGAAAGGGCTGTCCGAGCCGAAGCCCTTTCGAGGCGAGTGGCGAGTCATCACCTCCGCGCTCCCCACCGACGTATCCTCGGAGATCGATGACCTCCGAGTGTGGACCCTCGAAGCACTCCTCGTCGGGATCGGCGAGCGCCCAACCAACTACCGCGACACGGCCGGTCTGGCGCAATGGCTACCTGAGGCCGCTGGCCGGGCCGACGTCGCAGTGATGAGCGACTTGCTGAGCGTCCTTCCGGCCGCGGTCAGACAGCGCACTGCTTACCTCTTCTCGGCGGTCGGCGATCACCACACCCGCGACAAGATTCTTGGCCAGTCCAGGCCCACGCACGTCGCGTGGTTCGGTCCGCGGAACAGGAGCGGCACATTCGACCCGTCCACGCGCGTGCATGACACTGTGCTGCGGCCGTTCATGTCAGGGGGCATCGGGGCATGACACATAGGCTCACCGACGGACACATCGCCCGGCACTACCAGGGAGTCAAGGGTGGTCGGGACGCGGCACTCCTCGACATCGCCCAGGACTTCGCACTAAACCACCTCCACCGGCAGGGGCTGTTCGTAAGAGACCTGGTGTTCAAGGGTGGAACGGCATTGAGGAAGTTCCGGGCTGGCAGTGCCGGGCGCTTCTCCACCGACCTCGACTTCAGTGCACCCGACGAGGATGTCGCTCTCGATGTCCTCCAAGCGCTCGACGGCGTCGACGTCGACGGTTTCCGGTTCGCGATCACGAACATGGGCGACGACGGCCGTCGCGGTGACCTGCGGGTCGAGACGCCATTCGGAACTCCGGCGATCGGAGCGAAGGTGGAGCTCTCACGTCACGGGCTCAGCCTGCCCGCCGAGGTCATCGAGCCGGTGCCCCAGGCCATCCACAGCCGGTACGGATTCGCCTTACCTGCCCTTCCGGTGGTGCGGATGGAGGAGGCCATCGCCGAAAAGCTCGCTCGCTACCGGCGGGTCTCGCTTGCGCGAGACCTCTACGACCTGGCCTGGTTCGCCGAGGCTGGGACACTCGAGGATCCGCTGATCCGCCACCTCTGGGTCCTCAAGGCCTACCGCGACGTCATCGTCGACGGCCGAGGAATCAAGCCGCTCGATCCCGAGGAGATCCTGGCGAACCGAGAAGTGGCCGACTTTGACAGGGAAGACATCGGCTACCTGACCAAGCCCGTAGACGTGCCGAAGTGGATCAGCCAAGTGCGGGCGCGCTACGCGTTCCTTCGCGAACTGACCCCCGACGAACGGCGCTGGTGCGCGTGCAACGCCCGTGACCGATACGAGGTGGAGCAGATCCTCAGCAATCTCGGCTGAGAACGTCGAAGGCGGCTTTCGGATCACGCCGAAAGCCGCCTCCGACCTGCTGTCTCACTACGCCGTCATGGCCTACTTGAGGAACCGGCGGAACTGGTCGCTCACCTCCTCGGCGCTGGCGGCGTGGTCGAGGAACATCAGGCTGTCGAAGCGGCAGTTGCAGGGGTTCTGCTCGCGGGTGTTCTGCGGGTAGGAACCGCCGATCTTGTAGCCGCGGGGCAGGGTGGGGCTGGTGCCGGTGCCGTCGACCTGCCACGGGTCGCCGGGGGCGACGTAGAAGCCGTCCAGCGGCTTGCCGTTGCGGTAGAGCGCCATCTCGCCGGTGGTGTAGTCGAACGTCGCGGCGAGGTGGACCCACTTGCCCTGCGGGAGCAGGGTCTGCCAGTCCTGCGAGGCGGCGAAGGTCTGCGACGCCCCCTCGTCGATCCGCCGGCCAAGAGCGACGAGCCGGAGCTCGCCGTTCACGTTGATCAGCTCCAGCAGCGCGCGGACGCCGTGCCCGTCAGAGTTGCCGGACAGGATGCCGGCGAGCCCGACGGCATTGAACCGATCAGTGGGATCCGGGGTGTTCGAGTTGAGGTTCGGGTTGGTGCCGGTCATCTTGAACCAGCCCATCACCGTCGCCTGCTCGACACCGCGGAACGCCTCCAGACTCCGTACGCCGTTCGCGTTCCACACGCCGGCCTTCCAGTCGTCGTTGCCAGCGACCTCAGGGTTGACCTGCTGCGTCTGGATCGAGCTGTTGCTGCCCGGGAAAGCACCGTCGCGGACCCGCGACTCCTTCCGCCCGTTGACCAGGTTGAACAGCGTCTCCGAGGACCCGAGGTCGGCCTCGATGTCGTCGTGCTGGACGACCGGGAACGGGTGCTCGAAGTCGTAGTACGAGACCAGGTTCTCCCGCACCTCCGGGGTCACCTCGTTCTGCGCCGGCGCGTGGCGGGTGCCGACGACCTTCCACACCTTGCCGTTGGACTTGGCCAGGAAGTAAAGGTTCTTGCGACCGTCGACGCCGAACCGCACGTCGACCCGGGCGTCCTCGGCGAAGTCGGTCATCCGGAGCCGCTTGCCGTTGGTGTCCCAGAGCTGCATCTCGTGGAGGGTGGCCTCGCGGCCGGTCTCCTGCCTCATCTCGGATGCCTCGGTCCAGAAGATGCGCCCGTCGACCAGGTCGCCGAAGACGTACTTGCCGCGCAGCCCGGGCAGGTCACCCCGGTAGACCTGGCCACCGCTGATCCCGTGCCCGCTGTCGGAGCTGCACGGCCAGCCCGGCGGCGGGTCGTGGTCGAACGCCGCGACCGGGTAGGTGTAGCCCCACTCCTCGTGGTTCGCGGGCAGCGGGTAGAGATTGCACTCGTCGGTCGGGTCGTAGACGAACCGGCCCTCGACCGTGCTCCAGCCGATGTTGTCGCCGGCTCGGATCTCGTAGACGCCCTCGATCGCGTGCTGGCCGATGTGGCCGAGGTACATCCGGTTCTGGCCGCCGGAGTCCCACGCGAACCGGTGCGGGTCACGCATCCCGAGCGCGTAGATCTCGCCGATCGTCCCCTCGTCACCGACGAACGGGTTCGAGCTCGGAATGCCGTACTCGCCGTTCGGGCCGTTGGTCCCGTCCGGGTCGATCCGCAGGATCTTGCCGTACGGCGTGTGCCGCTCCTGCGGTACGACCGTCCCGACACCGCGGCCGCCGTCACCGACCGCGACGTACAGCAGGCCGTAGTCCTCGTCGTACCGGCTAGCGGTCGGGTTGAAGTCGATCTGCTGGATGCCGTGGATCTGGGTGCCGAAGCCGAGCCGCAGGATCTCCCGGCTGGTCCCGGAGAAGCTGTTGGCGTCCGGGTCTGAGGCGGTCCACTCGGTCACCACTCCCTGGATGAACTGGTTCGCCTGGGCCGGGTACGTCGCCGGCTTGGTCGACAGGTCCGCGAACTTCTCGGTGTGGACGGTGTAGAACTTGCCGTTCCGCTCGAAGTCCGGGTCGAAGGTGGCGAACCCGAAGCCGCTGCCCATGCCGCGGCCGGAGAAGAAGTCCGGGAACTGCGCCTTGACGTCGAGGTAGACGTGCCGCTGCCCGCGGTCGAGCAGGTAGAGCGGGCCGTTCAGGTCGGGCACGTACTGCCGGCGGCTGCCGTCAGGCACGTCGCCGATGTAGTTGATCCGCGCGCGCCGCATCAGCCGGTGGTCGGTCGGCGCGGGCGTCGGCTCGGTCTGCGGGAACTGGTGGTACTCCTTCAGCACCAACCCCAGCGACGACTTCTTCGGCGCCTCCGGGATCGGGTCGGGGATGGGTTCGCCCTCGGCCGCTGCCGGCGCGGGGCTCAACGAACCCTGCGCAGGCGAGCTCTGGGCGGACGTGATGGGGGCGAGCAACGCGGCGGCGAGTGCCGCCGTCGTCGCGGCGGCCCACCAGGCTGACTTCTGCATATCTTCCTCTCTCCACGGGTTAGATGAGTTGCTCCGAGGGGTCGCGCAGGCGAGCGTCGCTCAGCGCGTGCGCTGGCAAGGCGCCGGCGCGAAGGCGGGCCGGCGGCCCGTCGAGCGTCGGCAACGCCGCCAGCGTGCGTGGTGAGCGGCGCTCGGTGCGCGAGCCCTTGGAGCAACTCATCTAAAGTGGAACTTCCTTGTAAGAAGGACGCTGCCGGTGGCTGCCGGCAGCCCCGCCGGCCCCGCTTCCGCCTCGCGCGGCTGCGGGGCCGTCGTGGATTTGGGCTAGCTCCGGGTGCCGACGACGAACACGTCGCGGACCCGGCCGTAGTTGTCGAAGGAGCCGAACCCGACTCGGCCGCCCGAGTACGACGTGTCGGTGGCTGTCATCAGCGGCTTGCTGGACCGGTCGACGTACACCGCGACCTTGCCGGTGCTGGCGTCGTAGTCGAGGCGTACGTCGTGCCAGTCGGTGTCGTCGATCGCGGGCGGGGCGCCAAGGTTGGTGCCGTTCCACTGGTCGTCGATCCGCCGCCGGTCCGCGTTGTCGACCACGAAGATCCCGTTGTGGGGATAGATCGTGTTGTCCTGCGAGAGGTGGGCGTAGTAGAAGCGGGTCGGCGACTGGTAGTTCCAGATCAGTACGACGTCGCGGTCGTTGCGGGTCACCGGCTCGTCGATCCGCACCTCGGCCGAGTAGCTCAGCGAGCCGAGCTCCGGACCCTTGGTCACCACGGCGTACTCGAACGGGCGGCGGGGGCCGGGCGGCGCGGTGCCGCGCTCGGTCATCAGGAGCGTGCCGCGCTCGAACGACCACTTGGTGTCGGTCAGCGGGTCCCAGTGGTCGGCGGCCCGCGGCACCACGACCGCGAAGCTGCCACCCCGGTCGGTGTCGGAGTCGTCCGCGCCGGCCGATGGGGCCAGCAGCGTCACCGTCACCGCGGCCAGGGCGGCTGCTAGCGCAGCCGCCCCCCTTAACGATCGCAGTCTTCTCTTGCTCATGTGCGTCCCTTCCCTAGAGTGGCGCCAAGAACGGCTCCACCAGATCCAGATAGCGCCGGGCCAGGGTCTCCACGACCTCCTTGCCGGCCCTCCCCCACAGCTCCGCGTTGAAGATCTCCACCTCGACGTCACCTCGGTAGCCGGCAGCGGCCACCGCCGCGGTGAACGTCGCGAAGTCG
This sequence comes from Nocardioides speluncae, assembly GCF_003121585.1. Taxonomy (GTDB): domain Bacteria; phylum Actinomycetota; class Actinomycetes; order Propionibacteriales; family Nocardioidaceae; genus Nocardioides; species Nocardioides speluncae. The sequence goes on along the minus strand of NZ_QEOO01000051.1, from coordinate 138,942 downwards.
ATGTGCCCGTCGCCGACCATCCCGCGGGCGAGCAGCGCGTCCGGCGGAAACGGCGTGATCCAGTCGCTGACCTGGTACGACGCGATCCGCGGCCCCGCGCGGGCGATCTGGTACGCGATCCCCGGCTCCCACCACAGGTGGAACGTGTCCACCACGACCCCCACCTCGTCGACCGGGTGCGCCTCGGCGAGGTCGAGCGCCTGGGCGAGCGTCGACACCACCCCGCGGTCGGCGGCGTAGATCGGGTGCATCGGCTCGATGCCGAGGCGGACGCCGCGAGCACCGGCCTCGACCGCCAGCGCGGCGACGGCCTCGGCGGCCCGGCTGCGGGCGCCGGCCAGGTCACGGTCGCCGTCGGGCAGGCCGCCGGGGACCAGCACCAGCACCGGCGCACCCAGGGCGGCGGTCTCGTCGAGCGCGCGCAGGTTCTCGTCGTGGGCCTCGCGTCGGGCGGCCGGGTCGGCACCGGTGAAGAAGCCGCCCCGGCAGACCGACGAGACCCGGAGACCTGAGTCGCGCAGCCAGGCGGCGGCCGTGTCCAGACCGACCTCGGCGACCGGCTCGCGCCAGACGCCGATGGCCGGAAGGCCGGCGTCCAGGCAGCCGTCGATCGCCTCGCGCAGCGACCACTGCGCGGTGGTGCGCTGGTTGAGGGACAGCCTGTCGAGACTCATCGCGCCAGCCCGTGTACGTCGAGCCAGCCCCGCATCCGTGCGGCGGCGAGGTCCGGGTCGCGGAGCAGCCCCGCGGCGTCTGCCAGCTCGACCAGCCGGGCGAGGTGCAGCGCGCTGCGTGCCGACTGCAGGCCGCCCACCATGGTGAAGCCGGGCTGGTGGCCGTTGAGCCAGGCGAGGAACGCGATCCCGGTCTTGTAGTGGTACGTCGGCGCCGCGAACAGGTGCCGCGACAACGGCAGCGTCGGCGCCATCGCCGCGTCGTACGCCGCGAGGTCGCCGTCGTCGAGGGCCGCCAGCGCGCGCGAGGCGGCGGGCGCGATCGCGGCGAACGCCCCGAGCAGCGCGTCGGAGTGGTGGCTGCCGTCGCCGCGGATCAGCTCGGGGTAGTTGAAGTCGTCGCCGGTGTAGAGCCGGACACCCTCGGGCAGCGCGGAACGCAGGGCGATCTCGTGCTCGGCCGACAGCAGTGACACCTTCACTCCGTCGATCCGCGATGCGTGCTCGCGGACCAGCTCCAGGAAGGTCGCGGTCGCCGTATCGACGTCAGTGCTGCCCCAGTAGCCGCGCAGCTGAGGGTCGAAGACCTCGCCCAGCCAGTGCAGGATCACCGGCTCGCTCACCTGGTTCAGGATCTTGCCGTAGACCGCGTGATAGTCGTCCGGGTAGGCGGCGGTGGCCGCCAGCTCGCGGGAGGCCATCACGATCACCTGGGAGCCGCACGCCTCGACGTACTCCACCTGCTCGGCGTACGCATCGGCGACCTCGTCGACGCTCGCCGCCTCCGGCCGGTGGTCGGTGCCGGCGCCGGACGCGATCCGGGCACCCAGCTCGCGGGCCTGGGCGGCGCTGCGGCGTACCAGCTCCCGGGTGGCCGGCCAGTCCAGGCCCATGTTGCGCTGGGCGGTGTCCATCGCCTCGGCCACGCCAAAGCCGTAGCGGAACAGCTCGCGGCGGAACTCGAGCGTCGCGTCCCAGTCGAGCACCGCGGGCGCCCCGGGCGTGTTCTCCCCACGCGGGTCCGCGACCACGTGCGCCGCCGCGAATGCCTCACGGGAGGCGAAGCCACCCGGACGGTCGGCCCACGCGGTTGGTGGGCCGAGCGCCAACGTGTGCCATCCGCCCCCGGAGGCCGGGAGGTCGAGGGTCACCACGTGCGGGTCTCCAGCGGTACCCGCCGGCCGTCGGCAGAGGACCGAAGCCCGGCCTCGACGAGCTCGAGGCCACGGACCGCGGACATGAAGTCGTACGGGTGCGGCCGGCCGGCGTCGACGTCGAGGAGGTACTGCTCCCACTGGGCCCGGAAGCCGTTGGTGAACGTGTCGTTGTCGGGGACCTCGTCCCACTGGCCCCGGAAGTCCTGGTCGGTCGGCTGGTCGGGGTTCCACACCGGCTTGGGCGTGCGCACCCGCGGCTGCACCCGGCAGCCGAACAGGCCCGCGACCGCCGAGCCGTGGGTGCCGTCGACCTGGAACTCCACCAGCTCCTTGCGGTCCACCCGGACCGCCCACGACGAGTTCATCTGGACGACGACGTCGCCGATCTCGAAGATTGCGTACGCCGCGTCGTCGGCCGTCGCGTCGTACCGCCGGCCCTGCTCGTCCCATCGCTCGGGGATGTGGGTCACCGCCTTGGCGATCACCGAGTCGACCCGGCCGAAGAGGTGCTCGAAGACGTAGTTCCAGTGGCAGAACATGTCGAGGACCATCCCGCCGCCGTCCGCGGCCCGGTAGTTCCAGCTCGGCCGCTGCGCGGTGATCCAGTCGCCCTCGAACACCCAGTAGCCGAACTCGCCCCGCACCGACAGCACTCGGCCGAAGAAGCCGCCGTCGATCAGCCGCTTCAGCTTGATCAGGCCGGGCAGGAAGATCTTGTCGTGGACCACGCCGGTGACGGTGCCCGCCGTCGCCGCGGCCTCGGCCAGCTCGAGGCCCTCGCCCACCGACTCCGCGAGTGGCTTCTCGGTGTAGACGTGCTTCCCGGCAGCGAGCGCCTCGAGCAGCGCCTTCTTGCGCTCGGAGGTGACCTGGGCGTCGAAGTAGACCGGCGCGGTGTCGTCGGCCAGCGCGCCCTCGAGGTCGGTGGTGAACTCCGCGATGTCGTAGCGAGCGGCGAGCTCGGCGAGCTTGTCGCGGTTGCGGCCGACCAGGATCGGCTCCACCTGGATCCGGGTGCCGTCCGGTCGCTCGACGCCGCCTTCGTCGCGGATGGCGAGCACCGACCGCACCAGGTGCTGGCGGTGCCCCATCCGGCCGGTGACGCCGTTCATGACGATGCGCAATGGAGTGCTCACAGGGCCTTCTCCTCGGTAGTCAGGGCGGCGGGCCGTCCGCCGAGATAGAGCTCCGCCAGCTGGGGGTCGACGAGCAGCTCGGAGGCCGGGCCTGTGATGTGCACCCGGCCCAGGTCGAGCACGCAGCCGACGTCGGCGGTCTCCAGTGCGCGCCGTGCGTTCTGCTCGACCAGGAGTAAGGCGATGCCCGCGTCGCGCATCCGCACCACCTGCTCGAACACCTTGCTGGTGGTCTTGGGGTCCAGGCCCATGCTCGGCTCGTCGAGGAGCACCACCCGCGGGCTGACCATCAGCGAGCGGGCGAACTCGACCTGCTTCTGCTGGCCACCCGACAGCGCACCAGCCAGATCGTCCCACCGCTCCGCGACCACCGGGAAGAGCGTCTTGACGAAGTCGATCCGTTCGGCGATCAGCGCCTTGTCGCGCACCGTGTAGGCGCCGAGCCGGACGTTCTCCTGGACCGTCATCTCCTTGAAGACCGAGTGGCCCTGGAGCACGTGCGACAGCCCGTTGCGGATCATGTCCTGCGGGCCGTGCTTGGTGACGTCGACGCCGCCGACCCGGATCGTGCCGGAGCGCGGGGTGAGCATCCCGCTGGCGACCTTGAGCACGGTCGACTTGCCGGCGCCGTTCGGGCCGACCAGGCAGACGATCTCGGCGGGCCGGACCTTCACGGTCAGCCCGCGCAGCACCAGCGCCGCGCGGCCGTAGCCGGCCTCGATCTCGTTGAGCTCGAGGAGGTAGTCGGGGGCGTTAGACACCAAGGTAGGCCTCCAGCACTCGCGGGTCGTTCTGGACGGTGGCCGGGTCGCCCTCGGCGATCGGAGCGCCACGGTCGAAGACGACGACGTGGTGGCTGAGGCTCATCACCATCTCCATGTTGTGCTCGACGATGATGAAGGTGCGGCCCTCGGCGTTCAGCTCGCGCACGAGCGTGCCGAGCCGGCCGATCAGGGCCGGGTTCACCCCGCCCGCGGGCTCGTCGAGCATGATCGTCTCCGGGTCGGTCATCAGTACGCCGGCCAGCTCGAGCAGCTTCTGCTGCCCGTAGGAGATGTCGCGGGCCTCCGAGCGCTCCAGGTGGTCGATGCCGACCCGGCCCAGCAGCTGCCGGGCGCGGGCGATGTCGCCGGCGTTGTGTCCGCCGCGGAGCCGGTGTAGCAGCCCCTGCGGCCGGACCCCGACCAGCATGTTGTCGAGCACCGTCATCCGCGGGAAGACCCGGCACAGCTGGAAGCTCCGGCCGATCCCGGCCGCCGCGATCCGGTGCGGAGCCGCGCCGGTGACGTCGTCGCCTCGGTAGGAGACGCGGCCGGAGTCCGCCCGGATCATCCCGGTGACGCAGTTGAAGAACGTGGTCTTGCCCGAGCCGTTCGGCCCGATCAGGGCGTTGATCTTCCCGTCCTGGAACGCGACCGACGCGCCGTTGACGGCGTGTACGCCGCCGAACGACTTGGTCAGCCCCTCGGTCTCCAGCGATCGCGTGCTCATCGGCTGACCTCCTCGGCCTGGCGGGGCTCCGTCTTCGTGGTGCGGGCCAGCAGGTCGGCCGCGGACTCCTCGCGGATCGAGGTCGCCGTCGGCCGGAACCGGTTGACCAGCTGGCCGATCGCGGGCAGCACGCCGTCGGGCATGAACAGCACCACCAGGCCGAGCATCAGGCCGAGCGCGACCAGGTGGAACTGGCTGTCGCCGTACTGGTTCTTGAAGTACTCGAGCGAGTAGCCGACGATCACCGCGCCGACCACCGGCCCGAACAGGCTGCGGATCCCGCCGAGCAGCGACATCAGCACCATGTAGGAGCCGATCAGGATCGAGAACTGGAAGATCGGGTCGAGGTAGCCGAACCACAGCGCGTACATCCCGCCGGCCAGCGCGGTGAAGAACGCCGAGATCACGAAGACCACGAGCTTGTACTTGAACGTCGGCACCCCGAGCGACTGGGCCTTGTCCTCGTCCTCGCGGATCGCCTTGAGCCCGATCCCGAAGCGGGAGCGGTCGATGGCCCACCACACGAGGAGGGCGACGGCCACCAGCGCGACGTGCAGGTAGAAGAACCGCTCGTGCTGCTCGGGCCGGAGCACGTCGTCGCTGAACGGCCGGGGCACCCGCAGGCCCGACGAGCCACCGGTGACGTCGGCCCAGCTCTGGGAGACCAGCAGCAGGATCAGCACCATCGCGATCGAGACGATCACGAACGACGCACCGCGCACCCGCAGCGACGCCACACCGATCGGGACCGCGACCACCGCGACGCCCAGGGCGCCGACGCCGAGCGCCAGCCAGGGGTTGAGGCCGCCGTCGATGATCAGCAGCGCGGTCGCGTACCCGCCGAGCCCGGAGTACGCCGCGTGCCCGAGCGAGATGTAGCCGGTGAAGCCGCCGACGAAGTTCCAGCCGACCGCGAGGGCCGCGTAGCTGGCGATCGTCACGCCCACCGAGAGGATGAACGCGTCCGGCGCCAAGCCCGGGAAGGCCAGCACCAGCGCCAGCCCGGCGAGCAGCAGCAGCACCTTGCCGCCGAGCAGGACCCGGTCGAACGTCGTACCGCTCGTGCCGGTCGTGCCATCAGGGGCCTTAGAAGCGCTGCGCAAGACGACCTCCGAAGAAGCCCTGCGGACGAACCATCAGGGTGGCGAACAGGGCGATGTAGAAGACCGTCTGCGCCCAGGTGGTGCCCATCGGCACCTGCAGCAGGCTCTGGGTGACGCCGAGGAGCATCGCGGCGATCGCGGCGCCGGGGATGCTGCCCAGTCCGCCGATCACGATGATCGCCATCAGCGGTCCGATCCAGTGCCAGTGCAGGGAGGGGTAGATCGTCGAGTCGAGCGCGAGCGCCGTACCGCCGACCGCGGCCGTGGCCAGGCCGATGCCGAACCCGTAGCCCGCGATCCGGTCGGTGCTGATGCCGAGCAGCCGGGCCGCCTCGGGGTGCTGGATGGTGGCCCGCAGCGCCTGGCCGAACCGGGTCTTCTTCATCAGCAGGTAGAGGCCGAGCAGGGAGAGGGCCGCGAGCCCGAAGGCGATCAGCTTCACCACCGCGATGTTGGCGCCGGCGACCTCGAAGCTGCTGCCGGAGTAGTCGAGCTGGATCCGGCGCTGGGTGCCGGTGAAGACGTAGCCGAGCAGCCCCTCGATGGTCAGCGCGATCGCGAAGGTCAACAGCACCGACATCATCGTCAACGTCGCCGGCCGCAGTCGGGACAGCAGCAGACGCTGCATCGCCACGCCCGCCACGAAGAACAGCGGCACCGTCACCAGCAGCGAGAGCAGCGGGTCGATCCCGGTCTCGCGGTTGAAGTACCAGGCGAGGTAGGCGGCCAGGATGAGGAACGCCGAGTGCGCGATCATCACCACCCGCATGACCCCGAAGTAGAGCGTCAGCCCGGCGGCGAGCAGGGCGTACAGACCGCCCAGCAGGATGCCGAGGATGAGGCTCTGGAGCAGGAGAGAGCCAGACATCAGGGCCTCACCAGGCCGGCTTGACGGGGATGAAGTCGGCCTCGGCCTGGTCCTCGGGCAGCACGATCCGGATCTTGCCGTCGACATACTGCTGGATCATGTGGGCGCTCTCTGGGCGGCCCTCGGCGTCCCAGCTGAGCGGGCCGACCACCGTGTCGACGGTGGCCTCGCGCAGGTAGTCGATCAGCTCCTGCTGGCACTCCGGGGACGGGTCGGCGCAGTCGGCCGCCTCGACCGCCGCGGCCACGACCTCGCCGGTGGTCCAGGCGTTCGCCTCGTCCTCGGTCGGCGCGGTGCCGTTGAGCTCGGTGTAGTACTCCACGAACTCCTGGTTCTGCTGGTACGTCGCCTCCGGCGTGTAGCCGGTCGGCGAGAGGATGCCCTCGGTCTTGTCGCCGATCGCCTTCGGGAACTCCGGGTTGGTCGGCGCGGTGGAGAACGCCGCGAGCTTCGGCTGGTAGTCGAGCTGCTGCAGCGCCACGATCAGGTTCACCGCGTCCTGGTACTGCGAGCCGCCGACCACCATGTCGGCCTTGGAGTCGGCGATCTGCGCCGCGATGCTGCTGAAGTCGGTGGTGTTGGGCGGGTAGACCTCGTCGACGACGGTCTTGACCCCGGCCGCCTCGAGCTTGTCTTTCAGTCCGTACGCCGTTCCCATCGCGAACGGGTCGTCCATGCTCGCGTAGGCGACCGTCTTCGGTCGCTGGTCGGCCGGCATCGCCAGGATCTTGTCGGCGAGCAGGTTGTAGTGGTCGTCGGCGACGGCCGGCGCGGCGTAGAAGAGGTGGTCGAAGCCCTGGGTGAAGACCTCCTCGGCGGCACCCGCGGGCTCCACGAAGAGGTAGCCGTAGTCCTTGGCGACCTGCGCGGCCGGCACCACCAGCCGGGTCGAGAAGGGCCCGAAGACCAGGTCGACCTTCTCCTGGCTGATCAGCTTCTCGTAGTCGGAGGCGACCCGGTCGGCGCTGGACTGGTCGTCGAGGATCTCCAGCCGGACGTCCTTGCCGAGCAGCCCGCCGTTCTCGTTGACGTACTTCGCCCAGGCCTTGTAGCCGCGCTCGACTCCCTTGCCGGGCTCGCTGAAGTCGCCGGTCAGCGGCAGCGAGATGCCGATGACGATCTCGTCGTCACCGCCCTCGCCGTTCCCCGAGTCCAGGCCGCAGGCCCCGAGCGGGGCGAGCAGGGCGATGCAGGCGGCCGAGCTGATCGTCAGCTGCCGAACGTTCCGGGGACCGATCATCGGACACTCCCTCGAGTAGTTGCGTAAGCGCTTACGTAAGCGGTTACACTGACCGTACACAGCACCGCCGGTCAGTGGCAAGGGTCACAGGCCGACGAACTTTCAGGGGGTCACCGACTTGCGCCGACAATCCGGGCAAACGCGTCTGATCGACGTGGCGAACGCCGCGGGGGTCTCCATTGCGACCGCCTCCCGCGCTCTCGCCGGCACCCCTGGCGTCAGCCCCTCGGTCGCCGAGCAGGTACGCCGGGTCGCGGCCGAGCTGGGCTACGTGACGAACATGCATGCACGGTCCCTCGCCGGCGGCACCACGAGTGCGATCGGCCTGGTCGTGCATGAGATCGGCGACCCCTACTTCACCGAGATCGCCAGCGGGGTGATGCGGGTCGCGGCGGCCGAGGAGCTCACCGTGCAGATCTGCCACACCGGCCGCGATCCCGGGACCGAGCTCCGGCAGGTGCGCAACCTGGTCGCGAACCGGGTCGGCGCGATCCTGATCGCCGGCTCCGGCTTCGTCGACCCGGAGATCGAGGTGCCGGTCCGCGACGAGCTCGAGCGGTACACCGCCTCCGGAGGCCGGGTGGCGGTGATCGGCCGGCACCACCTGCGCGCCGACACCGTCCAGCCCGACAACACCGCCGGCGGGCGGCAGATCGCCGAGCACGTGCTGGGGCTCGGCCACCGGCGGCTGGCGATCCTGTCCGGCTCCCGCGGACTGACCACCGTCGCCGACCGCCTGGCCGGGGTCCACGACGCGATGTGGGCCGCGGGGGTCGAGCCGGACGCCGTACCCGTGATCGAGGAGGAGTTCACCCGGGACGGCGGGCGGGTGGGCACGACCCGGATCCTGGCCGAGCACCCTGACACCACGGCGATCGTGGCGATCAACGACGACATGGCGATCGGCTGCCTGTCCGAGCTGCGCCAGGCCCGAGCCTCGGTGCCCGGGCGGATCACCGTGACCGGGTTCGACGACGTCGCCGTCGCCGGCGATCTGGCGCCCGGCCTGACCACGATCCGGCTGCCGATGGCCGACATGGGCGCCCGCGCGCTGGCGCTCGCCCTCAAGGAGCCCGGCAAGCGGCCGCGAAAGGTCCGGGTCGGCGCCGAGCTGGTCGTCCGCGGCTCGTCCGGGCCGGTTCGGGGGTAGCCGGGTTGCGCGTGGTGCTGGCGGCCGACAAGTTCAAGGGATCGCTGACCGCCGCGGAGGTGGGCGAGGCGCTTCGCCGCGGGATTCAACGCGCGGATCCTTCAGCCGAAGTTGTTCGCGTCCGGGTCGCCGACGGCGGCGACGGCACGCTCGACGCGTTCGTGGCGGCCGGCTTCGAGCAGCAGCCGGTGACGGTGACCGGGCCGACCGGCGAGCGGGTGCGGACAGCGTACGCGCGTCGCGGCGAGGTGGCGGTGGTCGAGCTCGCCGACGCGTCCGGTCTGAGTCGGCTGGGCGCCGGGCCGGCGCCGTTGCGCTCTTCTACGTGCGGCACGGGCGAGGTCGCGCTCGCGGCGATCCGGGCCGGCTGCCGGGAGCTGGTGATCGGCATCGGCGGCAGCGCCTCCACTGACGGCGGCGCCGGGCTGGTCACGGCACTCGGGGCGCGGATCCTCGACGCGCGTGGGGAGTCGGTGCCGCCCGGCGGCATCGGGCTGCTGGACGCCGCGAGCCTCGACCTCGGGCCGCTCCGTGAGCTGCTTTCCGGCGTCACCATCACGCTCGCCTCCGACGTCGACAACCCGCTGCTCGGGTCGGACGGCGCGGCCGCCGTCTACGCGCCTCAGAAGGGCGCCACGCCGGCCGACGTCGAAGTGCTCGAACGGGCGCTGACTCGGTGGGCCGACCTGGTCGCCGCGACCACGGGCGCCGACCTGCGCGACGCGCCCGGCGCCGGCGCAGCGGGCGGCGCCGGCTTCGGCGCCCTGGCACTGCTGGGCGCGACGATGCGCTCCGGCGCCGACACCGTGCTCGACCTGGTCGGGTACGACGATGCGCTGGCCGGCGCCGACCTGGTCGTCACCGGCGAGGGGTCGGTCGACGAGCAGAGCCTGCGCGGCAAGGCGCCGTTCGCCGTACTGGAGCGAGCCCGGCGCCGGTCGATCCCCGTCGTGTTCGTGTGCGGCCGTACGTCGCTGGTCCCCGAGTCCCTCACCGACGCCGGCGTCGCGCGGCTGTGGGCACTCACCGACCGCGAGCCCGACCTCGCCCGCTGCATCACCGAAGCCGCCTCGCTGTTGGAGGAGGTCGGCGCGGAACTGGCCGGCTGGGATCCGCGGTAAACGGTTCGTCGGGGTAGCCGGTGTCGACGAGGGTCACGGTGTCGGCGAGACAGATTGCGCTCGGCCTTCACTACCCATGACTGAAAGATGTCTCCCACTTATCGGCAAGATCGGGGCGACGTCGGATGACGGTCGATCGACGTGACGCCCGCCCAGGACAGGCCACGTCGCCCGTTGGTGATCCAGCTGTGTCACTAACCAGCGGACGGATCTGTCCGATCGTTGGTAACACACCTGGATCACCAACGGCCAAGCACCCTTTCGCGGGCCCTTGGGGTCGTGCTGCAAGGATGGCCGCGTGCGTCGTGCTGTGGGTCCGTTGCTCGCGGTGACCGTCGCTCTGGTGCTCGCGGACTCCGCCATCGTCACGCTTGCGCTGCCCGACATCCTTCAGCACCTCGACACCTCCGTCGCCCAGGTCGCCTGGGTGCTGATCTCGTTCAACCTGGTGCTCGGGCTGGTCGCCGTACCGACCGCGGTCGTCTTCCACCGGGCTCAGCCACGGATCCTCGGCGCCATCGGTATCGCGGTCTTCGCCGCCGCCTCGGCGTGGTGTGCGGTGGCGCAGTCGATCGAGATCTTGAACGCGGCCAGGTGCCTGCAGGCGCTCGGCGGCGCGCTGGCGCTGGTCGGGTGCCTGGAGCTCCTGATCGATGTGTACGGCGAGCGCCGCGGGCTCGCTGCCTGGATCACCGCGGGCGTGGTCGGCACCGCCGCCGGCCCCGTCGCCGGCGGGCTGCTCACCCAGGCGATCTCCTGGCAGGCGATCTTCGTGGTGCAGGTGCCGTTCGCGGTGCTGGCGGTGCCGGCGGCCCTCGCGGTGCGCGACGTACCGAATGTGCCGGAGCTCCCACCCGAGGCGGACGATCCCGACGATGGCGAGCCCGCCCAACAGGGTCCGGCCCGGCACCGGCCGGCGATCCGTCACAACCTGACCCTGGCGCTGCTGTCCGCCGCGCTGACGGCAGCGCTCTTCCTGCTGGTCCTGCTCCTGGTCGACGGCTGGCGCCACTCCCCCGCGACCGCGGCGGTGACGGTGTCGGTGGTGGCACTCGCAGCGCTCGCCGCCCGGCCACTGGCCCGGCTCCTCGACCCGTCACCCGAGGTCGAGGTCGCGGTGGGCAGCTTCCTGGTCGCCGGCGGCCTGGTCGGCCTCGCGCTGCTGCCGTCGGCCGAGCTGGCCTGGACGATCGCGCCCCAGGCGCTGGTCGGGCTCGGTCTCGGCCTGACCGTCGATCAGCTCACCGCGCAGGCGATGCACCTGCGGCTGCCCCGGGTCGAGCACGCGGCCTGGACCATCGGCGCCCGGCACCTCGGCGTGGTGCTCGGCCTGGCGATCCTGACGCCGATCTTCGTCAGCGACCTCCAGGACGCTCAGGTGCCCGCCCAGGAGGCGATCACCTCGCTCGTGCTCGACGCCCCGCTGACCGCGCAGGACAAGGTGGCCCTCGCCAAGGCGCTCGGCGACGAGCTGAAGAACCAGCAGGGCGAGGTGCCGGACCTGCACAGCGCCTTCGTGGCCGCCGATCTCCCCGCCGACGCGCGTCCGGCCGCCGCCGAGCTCGAACGTGCCCTCAACGACCAGCTGGAGCGCGCCGCGACCCGCGCCTTCCGTGACTCCTTCCTCGTCGGCGCCGGACTCGCGCTGCTTGCCCTGCTGGCGATGGTCGCGCCACGCCGGCGGAGCAGTCCGGAGGACTCATGAAGCGCGATCTGCGTGGCGTCGCCGGCCTGCCGGCGGTCGCACTCGTCCTGGTGGCCGGCGTACTCGGGGTCCAGGTCGCGGCCGGTGGTGGCTCGTTCGAACCGCTCAAGCCGGCCGACGCCTGCGCCGAGCGGGTGGTCACCACTCAGTCCGAGGGAATCGAGGGCCTCACCGAGCGGCTGGTGCTGATCGGCATCAACGAGGCCGCCTGCACCCTCGGCCTCAGCCGCGAGGCGCTCACGCTGGAGCTCGCCCAGCCCGGCGAACGCACGGACGAAGAGATCGACGCGCTGCGCGAGGGCCTGAAGTCGGCCGTGCGTCAGCTGGAGGAGGACGGCGAGCTGCCGCCGCCGTCCGAGCTGGTCAACGAGGCACTCGACACCTCAGACATGAACGGCTTCCAGAAGGCCGCGATCCGCGCCATCCCGGACGCCATGATCGACGCCTCCCTGGACACCGACGACATCCTGCTCCGCGCGATCGACGACCTCGACCTGCGCGACCTGCTGGCCAACCTCGACAACGAGGACGACCTCAACAAGCAGATCCAGGACGCCGTCACCCAGGCGGTCAAAGACTCGCTCCTCGATCGCCTCAGCGACCTGCTCTGACTGGCGTAACGTCGTGGCCATGCCCTGCGACTACTGCGGCAAGCAGTTCGACCCGATCGCCACGCGGTGGCTCTGCCCGCACTGCCACATGAAGGCGAACTGCTGCGACGGCGCTCCGCTACCCCTGCCGCAGCCTCAGACGTCAACCGGCCGACAGTAGCGTCGGCCCGAGCACTGGCACACCCTCCACCCACACCTTGTGTACGTCGCCGGGGGTGCCGAGGGCGAACAGCTTCGCGAGCGCGTCGGTGTCATCCCGCGCGTTCCTGAGTACGACGTCCAGGGTGCTGCCGGGCGCCGGCCGGATCCACTGCGCGTCGAAGGGCATGCCGACGCCGAGGTGGCCGACGTTCAGGTCGAGGGCCCGGGCACCCGCCGTGGTGGCCAGGTACAGAAGGTGCCGCGGCGCCAGCGGGTAGCGCTTGCGGCCCGGCAGCTGCTGGCTGAAGTAGGCCTGCATCCCCTCCTTCAGCAGCGAGAACCCGTTGCCGGCGCCGACGTCGGTCCCCAGCGCCACGTGGACGCCGAAGGCTCGATGCCGGCGGAACGGGAACAGCCCGTTGCCGAGCGCGGCGTTGCTGGTCGGGCAGTGCGCGACCGTCGCACCACGATCGGCCATCACCCTCAGCTCCCGGTCGGTCGGGTACACGTTGTGCGCGAAGACGCTCCGGGGTCCGACGAGCCCGTGCCTGTCGTAGGTCTCGAGATAGTTGCGGAGGCCGAACAGCGTGGCGACGGTGCTGATCTCCTGCTTGTTCTCGTTGAGGTGCGAGGTGAAGAACGAGCCCTCGACGTCGCTGTGCAGGGCGCCGCAGGCCGCGAGCATCGGGTCGGTGCACGACAGCGAGAACCGCGGCGTGACGGCGTACCTGGCGCGGCCGGTGCCGTGCCAGCGATCGGCGAGCGCCAGCCCCTCGGCGTACGCGCGGTCGGGGGTGGTGAGCAGCTCCTCGCGCAGGATGCCGTCGCTGGTGACCAGGCCGCAGGTGACCCGCAGCCCGAGGCGTGCCGCCGCCTCGAAGAGAACGCCGACCGCGGGGGCGAAGTGCGAGCCGAACACCAGGGCGCTGGTGGTGCCAGCCGCGGCCAGCGACCGCACGAACTCCTCGGCCACGCCCGTGGCGTAGGTGACGTCGGCGAGCCGCACCTCCTCGGGGAGCGCGCACTGCTCCAACCAGTCCAGCAGCGACATGCCCAGCCCACCGATGACCCGCACCTGCGGGAAGTGCACGTGGGTGTCGACGAAGCCGGGCAGGACGACGCCGTCGGTCAGGTCCACGACCTCTTCGCCCAGGTGCTGGGCCTTGACCGCGGCGAACTGCCCGCGCCCGACGATCATGCCGTCGTGCACCAGCAGGCCGGCGTCGGCTTCGGCGCGCAACCGTCCGCCGGTGAAGGGGTCGTCCGGCGTGTCGAGGACCGTCGCGCGGTAGATCGTCACCGTCGTCCTCCGGTGCGCCATGCCTTCCCGACAGCAGAGAGCAGCCCGGCCGCGATCGACAGCGCGATCATCGCGGGCTCCTTGCCCTGGATCGAGGGGTCGCCGATCGGCGTGGTGATCCGCGACAGGGCGGCCTCGTCGTGCCCGAGCTCGCGCAGGCGCGCCTGGAAGCGCGCCCACTTCGCGGCGGAGCCGATCAGGCCGATGCTGCCCAGGCCCGGCGTCCGCAGGGCCGCGTCGCACAGCGCGAGATCCTCGGCGTGGTCGTGCGTCATCACCAGCACGTGCGTACCCGGGGGCAGCTCGGCGAGCACCAGCTCAGGCAGCACCGGCACCTCATGCACCACCACCCGGGCCACCGCGTCCGGGAATGAGTGCTGCTGCTCCGGCCGCGAGTCGGCCAGGTGCAGGTCGAGGTCGTGCCGGCTCAGGAGGTGCGCGAGCTCCAGGCCGACGTGGCCGACACCGAAGATCGCCACGGAGGGTACGACGGGCAGCGGCTCGAGCAGCAGGGTGACCTCACCACCGCAGCACTGCACGCCGTGTTCGTACGGCGCCTTTTCGCTGAGGTTGACGGTAAGCAACTGTGGTCGGTCGAGCTTGTCGAGACCCCCGGCGCGAGCCCGTTCGATGGCCACGGCCTCCAGGTTGCCGCCGCCGACCGAGCCCCAGGTCCGGTCCGCGGAGACGACCATCTTCGCGCCGGCGTCGCGCGGGGCGTGACCACGCACGTCGGCGACCGTGACCAGGACTCCGGGCGTGCGCGTCTCGCGCAACCGGCGGACCGCCTCAAGCCAGTGCATGCGTCACCGTCCGCACCGACTCGATCGCCCAGAACACCGCCTCCGGGGTCGCGGGCGAGGCGAGCTCGACCGATACCCCGGCCGGCCCGAACGCGGCCACCGCCTGGCGGATCGCCTCGCGCACCGAGAACGCCAGCATCAGCGGCGGCTCACCGACTGCCTTGGAGCCGTAGACCGCCCCGGTCTCCGTCGCGTCCTGCAGCAGCGACACGTTGAAGACCGCGGGCATCTCGCCGAGGCTCGGCAGCTTGTACGTCGAAGCCGCCTGGGTCAGCAGCCGCCCACGATCGGGACCGTCGGACTCGTCCCACCGCAGGTCCTCCAGCGTCAGCCAGCCGGCGCCCTGCACGAAGCCACCTTCGATCTGGCCGAGGTCGACCAGCGGCGAGAGGCTGTCGCCGACGTCGTGCACGATGTCGACGCGGCGTACGTCGTACGCGCCGGTGCTGCCGTCGAGCTCGACCTCGGCGGCGGCCACGCCGAACGCGAAGTACTTGAACGGCTCGCCGCTCATCGTCGCCGCGTCCCAGTGCAGGCCCTCGGTCTTGTAGAAGCCGGCGGCCGAGAGCTGGATGCGCTGCATGTACGCCGCCCGGACGCGCTCCTCCCAGGTCGTCCCCTCGACACCCGCGATCCGCGCGAGGATCTGCTCGCAGGCGTCCTTCACCGCGGCGCCGTTGAGGTCGGCGCCGGAGCTCGCGGCGGTCGCGCTCGTGTTGGGCACCTTGTCGGTGCGGGTGGGCGCGAGCCGCACCTTCTCCTCGGGTAGGCCGAGGGTGGTCGCCGCGACCTGGAGCATCTTGGTGTGCAGCCCCTGGCCCATCTCGGTACCGCCGTGGTTGACCAGCACCGAGCCGTCCTTGTAGACGTGCACCAGCGCGCCGGCCTGGTTGAACGCGGTGAGGTTGAAGGAGATGCCGAACTTCACCGGCGTGATCGCCAGGCCGCGCTTCACGCGAGGCTGCGAGGCGTTGAAGTCGGCGATCTCCTTGCTGCGCTGAACGAACTCGGCCTCGGTCAGCACCTGCTGCCAGGCACGGTCGAGCCGCTCGGGGTGCCGGACCACCTGGCCGTACGGCGTGGCCTGCCCCGCGGCGTACAGGTTGCGGTGCCGCAGCTCGGCCGCGTCGTACCCGAGCAGCGGCGCGCAGCGGCCCAGAATGTCCTCGATCACGAGCATGCCCTGCGGCCCGCCGAAGCCGCGGAACGCGGTCTGCGAGGTCTTGTGGGTCTGCGCGACGCGACCGTGCGCGCGGAGGTCGGGGATCCAGTACGCGTTCTCGATGTGACACAGCGCCCTGCTGAGCACCGGCTCGGACAGGTCCAGGCTCCAGCCGCCGTCGGAGGTGAGCGTCGCCTCCAGGGCGAGCAGGTGGCCGTCGTCGTCGAAGCCGACCTTCCACGTTGCGTGGAAGCCGTGCCGCTTGCCGGTCATGGTGAGGTCCTGGGTGCGGTTCAGTCGCAGCCGCACCGGGCGGCCCGTCAGCCGAGCGCCGAGAGCCGCCACCGCCGCGAATCCGTGCGGCTGCATCTCCTTGCCGCCGAAGCCGCCGCCCATCCGCAGGCACTGCACGGTCACCTCGTGACTGCGCAGGCCCAGCACGTGCGCGACGATCTCCTGAGTCTCGGTCGGGTGCTGGGTGCTGGACTGTATGAACACCTGCCCGCCCTCGTCGACCAGAGCCAGGGAGGCATGGGTCTCGAGGTAGAAGTGCTCCTGGCCCGCCATCTCGGTCTCGCCCTCGAAGACGTGCGCGCTCTTCGCCAGCCCTGCCTCGGGGTCGCCACGCGCGACCTTCGGCCGGGCACCCTGGAACGACTCCGCGGCGATCGCCTCGCGGACCGTGATCAGGCTCGGCAGCGGGTCGTACTCGACGCGCACCGCCGCCGCTCCGAGCCGGGCCGCCTCGAGCGTCTCGCCCAGGACCCAGCACACGGCATGCCCGTAGAACATCACCTCGTCGGGGAACAGCGGCTCGTCGTGCTTGGTGCCGGCGTCGTTGACCCCGGGCACATCGTCCTTGGTGAGCACGCGCACGACGCCCTCGACGTCGTACGCCGGGGCCGGGTCGAGGCTGGTGATCCGGGCGTGCGCGTGCGGTGCCTGCACCGGCCAGGCGTGCAGCACGTCCTTGGTGCTCCGCACCAGGTCGTCGGTGTAGAGCGCCTGGCCGGTGACGTGCAGCGCCGCGCTCTCGTGGGGGACGGCCTCGCCGATGCTCACTGTGCCCTCCCCAGCAGCCTCCGCAGGCTAGTGCCGAGCATCGCGCTGCGGTACGCCGCGCTGGCCCGGTGGTCGTCCATCGGGGTGCCCTCGCCGGCGAGCACCTCGGCAGCGCGCGCGACCGTCTCGTCGTTCCACCGCTGGTCGACGAGCGCGGCCTCGGTCGCCAGCGCCCTGATCGGCGTAGCAGCCACCCCGCCAAGCCCGACCCGAGCCCGCCGTACGACGCCCCCGACACCTCCGTCGATGTCGAGCGCGACCGCCACCGCGACGCTCGAGATGTCGTCGAGGCGGCGCTTGGAGATCTTGTGGAACGCGACCGTGCCGGCAAGCGGCAGCGGGAGGTGAACAGACTTGATCAGCTCGCCGGGCCGGAGCACGGTCTCGCGGTAGCCGGTGAAGTAGTCGCTCAGCGGCACCTCGCGCTCCCCCGCCCGCGACACGAGCACGACGGTCGCGTCGAGGGCAAGCAGCGCGGGCGGCAGGTCCCCGATGGGAGACGCCGTACCGAGGTTGCCGCCGATGGTGGCGCCGTTGCGGATCAGCCGGGACGCGAAGAGCGGGAAGACCTCGTCGAGCAGCGGCACCCGGCCGGCGAGCCGGCGCTCGATCTCGGTGAGGGAGAGCGCTGCGCCCAGCAGCACCCGGTCGCCGGTCACCTCGAACTCACGCAGCTCGGGCACCTGGTCGACCGCGACGGTCCGCTCGGGGCGCGCGCCGCGCAGGTTGATCTCGACACCGAGATCGGTACTGCCGGCGACCACCACCGCACCCTCGGCGACGGCGGCCAGTACGGCGGCCAGGTCCCCGGCCAGCTCGGGCGGCGGCTCCTGGGTCCGGCCGGCGAGTACGTCGTCCGCTGCCGGCTGCTCGAGGGCGAGGGCGGCGTCCTTGATCGGGCGGTACCCGGTGCACCGGCACAGGTTGCCGCCGATCGCCTCGAGGTCGAAGTCCGCCCGGCCGGGCCGGTAGTACTCCGCGGCCATGCTGCAGACGAACCCCGGGGTGCAGTAGCCGCACTGCGAGCCGCCGCGGACCGCCATCTCGCGCTGGACCGGGTGCAGCGCGCTCGGCGTACCGAGTCCTTCGGCGGTCACCACCTCCTGGCCCGACAGCGACGACGCCGGGACCAGGCAGGAGTTGATCGCCGTCCACTCGGTCGGGGCGTCGATCCCGGGACGCGCGAGCATGACCGAGCACGCCCCGCACTCGCCCTCCGCGCAGCCTTCCTTGGCGCCGGTGAGCCCCTGCTCGCGCAGCCAGTCGAGCGCGCTGGTGTACGGCGCGCAGGCTGCCAGCGCGCGAGACTGCCCATTGACGATGACCTTCCGCCTGTGCATGAGCGCCTCCTGATTCCGAAGGTACCCGCTGGCCCGGTGGCCGCGTGGCAGACTCAGTGACGTGAGTCACCCGGACGAGAAGCGGATCCTGACAACCGACGCGCTCGACCTCGTGCGCGCACTGCACCGCGAGTTCGGCGACCGGCGCCGAGAGCTCCTCGCCGCCCGGGCCGCCAGGCGCGGCAAGCCCCTCGACTTCCTGCCCGAGACCGCGCACGTCCGAGAGGGCAGCTGGCGGGTCGCGACCGCGCCGCCCGACCTGCTCGACCGGCGGGTGGAGATGACCGGCCCGACCGACCGGAAGATGACGATCAACGCCCTGAACTCCGGGGCGCGGGTGTGGCTGGCCGATCAGGAGGACGCCAGCACGCCGCACTGGGACAACGTGGTGGGCGGCCAGGCCAACCTGTACGACGCGATCCGCCGCGAGATCGACTTCACCTCGGATCAGGGCAAGCACTACTCGCTGAACGACGGCCGGCTGGCCACGATCGTGATGCGCCCCCGAGGCTGGCACCTCGACGAGAAGCATCTACCCGTCGACGACGAACCGGTCGCCGGAGCGCTGGTCGACTTCGGCCTCTACTTCTTCCACAACGCCCAGGAGCTGCTCGACGGCGGCAGCGGGCCGTACTTCTACCTGCCCAAGATGGAGAGCCACCTCGAGGCGCGGCTGTGGAACGACGTGTTCGCCTACGCCCAGGAGCAGGTCGGCATCCCCTACGGCAGCGTCCGCGCCACCGTCCTGATCGAGACCATCCCGGCGGCGTTCGAGATGGACGAGATCCTCTACGAGCTGCGCGACCACGCGTCCGGCCTGAACGCCGGCCGTTGGGACTACCTGTTCAGCGTGATCAAGTACTTCCGGGACGCGGGCCCGTCGTTCGTGCTGCCCGACCGCTCCGCCGTCGGCATGACCGCGCCGTTCATGAAGGCGTACGCCGAGCTGCTGGTGAAGACCTGCCACAAGCGCGGCGCGTTCGCGATGGGCGGCATGTCGGCGTTCATCCCGTCCCGCAGCGACCCCGAGGTGAACGAGCGCGCGTTCGCGCAGGTCCGCGCCGACAAGGAGCGCGAGGCCGGACAGGGCTTCGACGGCTCCTGGGTCGCGCACCCCGACCTGGTCCCGCTCTGCGCGGAGGTGTTCGACGGCGTACTCGGCACCCGTCCCAACCAGCTCGGCCGGCAGCGCGACGACGTGGCCGCCGACGCGAGCGCGCTCCTCGACGTCGCCTCCACCCCAGGCGAGATCACCCTCGCCGGCCTGCACGCCAACGTCGAGGTGGCGATCCGCTACCTGGAGTCGTGGCTGCGCGGCCAGGGCGCGGTCGCGATCCACAACCTGATGGAGGACGCCGCCACCGCCGAGATCTCGCGGTCGCAGCTGTGGCAGTGGGTGCGCAACGGCTCGACGCTCGACTCCGGAGAGACGGTCACCGCCGACCTCGTCCGGAAGGTGATGGACAAGGAGATGGCCGAGCTCGGGCCGGACTTCCAGCAGGCTCGCGAGATCTTCGAGCAGGTCGCGCTGGCCGAGGAGTACGTCGACTTCCTGACGCTGCCGGCGTACGAAGCGGTGCAGTGAGGCAGCCCGTCCACACGGTCTACGTGCCGGCCGACCGCTTCGACGACGGCACGGTCGCGTCGTACGGCGAGACGGCACTCGCGCTGCTCGACGAGTGCGCCGCCGTACTCGAGGCGTCGCCCGACCTCATCGACCGGGTCAAGGCCAAGCTGAGCAGCGAGCCGGTTGAGGACCTGCGCATCGACTTCGAGGACGGGTACGGCGTCCGCCCCGACGACGTCGAGGACGCCGACGTCCGACGGGTAGCCGGAGCGGGCCACGGCATCCGGTTCAAGTCGCTCGAGCCGGCGACCCGCGAGCGCGGGCTGCGCACACTGCGACTCTGGCTCGCCGAGGGCGGCACGGGCCGGGTCACGCTGCCGAAGGTCACCGCCGTCGACCAGGTCGAGACGATGGTGGCCGTCTGCGACGAGCTGGGCCTGCCCGGCTTCGAGATCCAGATCGAGACGCCGGAGTCGGTGCTGCTGCTGCCCGAGCTGATCCGCGCCGCTTCCGGGAGGTGCACCGGTTTGCACTTCGGCACCTACGACTACACGGCCTCGGTCGGCGTCGCGGCGCCGTACCAGTCGCTCGAGCATCCGGCGGCCGACCACGCGAAGAGCGTCATGCAGCTGGTCGCGGCCGGCACCGGCATCGAGCTGAGCGACGGCTCGACCAACATCCTGCCGGTGGGCGAGCGCCGAGCCGACGCCTGGCGGCTGCACGCACGGCTGGTACGCCGGTCGCTCGAGCGCGGCTTCTACCAGGGCTGGGACCTGCACCCCGCCCAGCTGCCCAGCCGCTACCTCGCGACGTACGCCTTCTACCGAGAGGGGCTGACCCGGCTGGCCGAGGTGGACCGGGCCGAGCCGGCCGCGGACCGCGCGCTGCGCGACTTCCTGCGCCGTGGGGTCGAGTGCGGCGCGATCGACGAGAAGGAGATACCGGCATGAGGCTGGACGCGGACACCCTGCTCGCCTGCGCCGACGTTCCGTCCTGGGCCGAGCAACTCGCCGCCGAGGACTTCGCCGACGAGCAGTCCCTCATCGACGCCGCGGACAGGCTTGCCGGCGACTGGACCGACGACGAGGTCGTGCGGGGACTGGCCGCCCACCCTCGTATCGGCGACAAGGCTGTGTCTCTCAAGGTGCGGGGCTGGTCCGCTCAGGAACAGGCCGGCGTCCGGCCGAGCGACGAGCTGGTCGAGGTGAACGCGGCGTATGAGCAGCGCTTCGACCGCGTCTTCCTGATCTGTGCGACCGGTCTGTCGGGCGACGAGATCATCGCGGCCGCGCGACAGCGACTCGGCAACGACGACGCCACCGAGGCCGCGGTGGTCAAGGACGAGCTGCGCAAGATCGCGCTGCTCCGGCTGCGAAAGGCGCTGCACCCATGAGCCAGGTGACCACGCACGTGCTCAACACCGCCTCGGGCAGGCCCGCCGCGGGCATCTACGTGACGCTCGAGGGCAACGGGGTGGCGGCGGAGGGAGTCACCGACGCCGACGGCCGGATCAGCGACCTCGGGCCGGACTCGCTCGCACCGGGGGTCTACCGGCTGGTCTTCGAGACCGGCGGCTTCTTCCCGGAGATCACCATCGCCTTCACGGTGAGCGACCACTCGCATTACCACGTGCCGCTGCTGCTCAGCCCGTTCGCCTACTCGACGTACCGGGGCTCGTGATGGTGCGACTCGGGCCCAACCAGTACGGCAAGGCAGAGAACCGCGTCGTCCGGGTCTACCGCGACACCGACGTCCACGTGCTGCGCGACCTCAACGTGTCGACCTCGCTCCGCGGCGACTTCGAGGCTGCGCACATCGCCGGCGACCAGAGGGACGTGCTGCCCACCGACACCCAGAAGAACACCGCGTTCGCGTTCGCCAAGGAGGAGGGCGTGCGGGCGATCGAGGAGTACGCACTCACCCTCGGCCGGCACTTCCTCACCGCCGCCCCGGCGGCGACCGGCGCCCGGATCGCGGTCGAGGAGTACCCCTGGGAGCGGGTTGGCGACCACTCGTTCGTACGGGCGGGTGGCGGCGTCCGCACCACGGTCGTCGAGGTCTCGGCGACCGACGAGATCGTGGTCTCGGGCATCAAGGACCTGGTGCTGATGAACACGACCGGCTCCGAGTTCAAGGGGTTCCTCAAGGACGCCTACACGACCCTTCAGGAGACCGACGACCGGATCCTCGCGACCTCGCTCGAGACCACCTGGCGCTACACGTCGACGGGGTTGGACTTCGACACGGTGTACGCCGAGATCAGGCGGCTGCTGATCACGACGTTCGCCGAGACGCACAGCCTCGCCCTGCAGCAGACCCTCTACGCGATGGGCGAGGCGGTGCTGTCGGCCGTCGAGGACGTGGCCGAGATCAGCTTCTCGGCTCCCAACAAGCACCACCTCCTGGTCGACCTCTCGCCGTTCGGCGTGGGGAACCCGGGCGAGGTGTTCATCGCGGCCGACCGGCCGTACGGCCTCATCGAGGCGACGGTCGTGCGCTAGTGGCCCCTCCCCTCGTGACCAGGTTCTCCGGACGCGTGCTCCTGCCGTCGGGCGAGGTGCGCTGCCAGGTGCGGGCGACCGACGGCGTGATCACCGCGATCGGCTCGCTGGGCGACGCGGACGTCGTACTCGCCGATGACGAGGTGCTGCTGCCCGGCCTGGTCGACACCCACGTCCACGTCAACGAGCCCGGGCGCACCGAGTGGGAGGGGTTCGCCTCCGCGACCCGCGCCGCCGCGGCCGGTGGGGTGACCACGATCGTCGACATGCCGCTGAACTCGATCCCGCCGACCGTTACCGTCGATGCGCTGGAGGTGAAGCGGAAGGCCGCCACCGGCCAGTGCTTCGTGGACGTCGGCTTCTGGGGCGGCGCGATCCCGGGCAACCTCGCAGACCTCCGCGATCTCCACGACGCCGGGGTCTTCGGGTTCAAGTGCTTCCTGGTCGACTCGGGTGTGGAGGAGTTCCCGCCGCTGAGCCTGGACCAGGTCGGCGACGCGATGGCGTCGCTTGCCGACCTCGGCGCCCTGCTCGTCGTACACGCCGAGGACGCGCAGGCCATCGGGACCTCCGGCCCGGACTACGCGAGCTTCCTGGCGTCGCGGCCGGGGCGCAGCGAGGCGGCCGCGATCGCGCACGTCGCGGAACTGTCCGAGGCGACCGGTTGCCGCGCGCACATCGTGCACGTGTCGAGCGCGGACGCGCTGCCGCTGTTGAGGCAGGTCACGGCCGAGACCTGCCCGCATTACCTCACGTTCCGGGCCGAGGAGATCGGCGATGACGCCACGCAGTTCAAGTGCTGCCCGCCGATCCGTGAAGAGGCCAACCGCGAGGCGCTGTGGGACGGGCTGCGCAGCGGCGCGATCGGGCTGGTCGTTTCGGACCACTCGCCGGCCACCGCCGACATCAAGACCACCGGCGACTTCGGCACCGCCTGGGGTGGCATCGCCTCGCTCCAGCTCGGGCTGTCGGCGGTGTGGACGGGCGCGCGCGAGCGGGGGTTCTCGCTGGCCGACGTCGTGCGCTGGATGTCGGCAGCACCGGCCGCCCTGGTGGGGCTCTCTCAGAAGGGCGCCATCGAGGTCGGCCACGACGCGGACCTGGTGGTCTTCGCCCCCGACGACTCGTTCGCGGTGGCGGGTGCCGACCTCCATCACAAGAACCCGGTCACGCCGTATGACGGGATGACGCTCTCCGGCGTCGTACGCAGCACCTGGCTGCGCGGCGCCCCCGTCGACGTCGACGGCGACCCGCACGGAAGGCTGCTGAGCCGATGACCGGTGAGCCGACAACCTTCACCGACCTCCCCGACTTGGCCTCCCGCGCGCTCGGTGGCGGCGTGGTGTTCGCCAACGACGAGCTCTTCGCGGAGAAGGAGAACCTGATCAAGCCCGGTCCTGCCGAGGCGACCGACGCCTTCGGCCACAAGGGGAAGGTGTACGACGGCTGGGAGACGCGCCGGCGGCGGGAGCCCGGCAACGACTGGGCCGTGGTCAGGCTCGGGGTTCCCGGCGTGGTGCGCGGGGTCGTGATCGACACGGCGTACTTCACCGGTAACTACCCACCGCACGCGTCGGTGGAGGGTGCCGCCGCGTCCGGCTATCCGGCGCCGTTGGAGATCACCGACTGGGTACCGCTGCTCGGCCGGGTCCCGTTGCTCGGGGACACCCCCAACCTCTTCGAGGTCGCGTCCGACGAACGGGTCACCCACGTGCGCCTCTCCATCTACCCCGACGGCGGCGTCGCCCGCTTCCGGGTGCACGGCGAGCCTCGTCCCGAGCCACAGGTCGGGTCGGTCGACCTCGCTTCGGGTGGGACGATCATCGACTGCTCCAACCGCTTCTACTCCGCGCCCGAGAACCTGCTCCAGCCCGGACCGCCGACCCACATGGGCGACGGCTGGGAGAACGCCCGCCGGCGCGACGACGGCAACGACTACGTCGTGGTCGGCCTCGCCACGCCGGGCCGGGTCCAGCGCGTCGAGATCGACACGACGTACTTCGTCGGCAACGCCCCCGGCTGGGCCTCGCTCACCAGCGGCCCGCTCGCGCTCCTGCCGCGCACGCGTCTCCAGCCGGACACCCGTCATGAGTTCCTGGTCTCCTCACCGGAGCCCGTCAGCCAGGTTCGGCTCGACGTCTTCCCCGACGGCGGCGTCGCCCGGCTGCGGATCTGGGGCGAACTGGACGGCTGACGTGGCGGCACGGCGTACGGCGCGTGCTTACTCAGCGACTGAGAGTGTCAATCGACCAAGCCGATCTCGTCGGAGAACTCCGCAAGCGCCTCTGCTGCCTTCGCCCGCCGCGCGTTGCGGGCGCGCTGGAAGTCCAGGATCGCTTGAGCCGGGATCCGGTGATGCGTGCCGACCTTGACGTGGTCAATCTCCACGGACTCAACAAGTTTCATCAGAGTCGGCCGCGACAACCCGAGCATCGTGGCAGCCTCAGTCGTGTTGAACACAGACACCATCCTCAACGCAACGGCAGATAGACGACCCGCCCTGACCATTCATCGGCCTCGCTTGCCTCGACGATGAGCGCGAGCTCGTCAATCATGTCGGCAATCGGGAGCGTCGACCGAGCGAGGAACACGCCGGGCATGGGCAGACCGGCCTTGATGCGGTCGTGCGCGAAACCGGGAATGGTCTTGAGGTCGTGCGAGACCAGCACTCGGCCCGCATCGGCAGCCCACTGGAGAATGGTCGGATCATCG
The DNA here is from genome assembly GCF_003121585.1 of Nocardioides speluncae. Taxonomy (GTDB): domain Bacteria; phylum Actinomycetota; class Actinomycetes; order Propionibacteriales; family Nocardioidaceae; genus Nocardioides; species Nocardioides speluncae. The sequence goes on along the minus strand of NZ_QEOO01000051.1, from coordinate 114,098 downwards.
ACAGTACGAAGCCCGACCTCCTGGACGCGAACGATGTCAACCCGTTCCACCCGCCGTTGCAGGCCCAAGACGATATCGGGATCGATGTTCTCGTCAGCCAGCAGCCGAACGGTCACGTGTCCAGCCGAGCGAGCAGGGTGGCGCGCAGGCCCTCGGGGCGGTACTCCGCCTCCATCTGCGCCTGGATCTCCGCGCCGTCGCGCTCTTGCTCCGCGAGGTATGCCTCAACCTCACCCCGATGCCTGAGGTAGTACGTGAACACCGCATAGACGTCGGCGAGCGAGACAGTCTCGTAGGCGTCGTGGATCGCCTCCGGAGTCTTGCCCCGCTTGAAAGCCGCAACGAGTACGTCGAGCGAGATACGGGTGCCCGCAACCATCAGTCGGTCTGCCTCGTCCCGTACGAGCGGGACGGGCTCCGGATCGAATGCGGCTGCTGCGGTCATCGGAAACACCTCCGCCAATCAGTGTAGTGAAACGCCCTCGACTTGCTCTCGAGGATTGACCAGCCCGCTTCACACTTAGATCGCCAAAGGTCCTTTATAGTTCTAAGCATGCACTTGACGAAGCGGGAGCGGGAGATCGTCGCGTTGTTGCGGCGCGAGCCGACGATCAAGCCGTCGGCGATCGCCGAGCGGATCGGCAGCAGTACGGCCGCCGTCAACGTGCACCTGTCGAACCTGAGCCGGAAGGGGGTCGTGCTGGGGCGCGGCTACCTGCTCAGCGATGCACCCGGAGTCGTCGTGGTCGGCGGCACCAACGTCGACGTCAAGGCGCGCAGCGCCGCTCCGGCGACGCCCGGCACGAGCAACCCGGGCAGCGCCTCGATGCGGCCCGGAGGGGTGGGCCGCAACATCGCCGAGAACCTCGCTCGGCTCGGCACCCGGACCCACCTGGTCAGCGTCGTGGGGCGCGATCCCCTGGGCGAGACCGTGATGTCGCAGACCGCCGCGGCCGGTGTTCGGCTCGAGCACGTGCTGCGCACCGACGAACCAACCGGCACCTACACCGCCGTCCTCGACTCCGACGGCGAGCTGGTCGTCGCCGTCTCGGCGATGACCGCCACCGAGCGGCTGGGGCCGGAACACGTCAGTGAGGCGCGAGACCTGATCGCGGCCTCCGGCATGGTCATTGCCGACGGGAACCTGCGCCTCGACACGCTGCAACACACCCTGAACCTCGCCGCCGCGGCGGGCGCGCGCGCCGTACTGGAGCCGGTCAGCGTCCCCAAAGCGCGTGCGCTGGCGCCGGCGCTGGCCGCCGACAGACCGCTGTACGCCGTCACCCCGAACCGCGCCGAGCTCGGCGCCCTGACCGGCCTTCCCACCGACACCGACTCCGAGGTCTTGCAAGCCGCCGCCAGCCTCCACGACCGCGGCGTCGAGCTGGTCTGGGTCCGGCTCGGCGACCGCGGCTCACTGCTGAGCGGAGCCGACGCCGAACCGGTGACCATCCCCGCCATCCCCACCGAGGTCGATGACGTGACGGGTGCCGGCGATGCCGCGCTTGCGGCGTTCTGTCATGCCCTCCTTGCCGGCGAGGAGCCCGCGTCCGCGGTGAGGTTCGGGCACGCGGCGGCCGCGCTGACCGTGGCCAGCACCGACACCGTGCGCACCGACCTGACCGAACGCCTGGTCCGGTCCGCGCTGCCAGCCCTCACCTGACACCCACCCAGGAGTACCGATGACCGCCGTCCACCCTGACCTCGTCCTCAGCGACGAGGTCGCCACCGCGCTGCGCGACCGGACGCCGGTCGTCGCGCTCGAGAGCACGATCATCAGCCACGGCATGCCCTACCCGCAGAACGTCGAGATGGCGACCGATGTCGAGCAGATCATCCGCGACGGCGGCGCGGTGCCCGCCACGATCGCGCTGCTCGACGGCCGACCGCACGTCGGGCTCGACCGCGACAGTCTCGAGCTGCTCGCGAGCAGCTCCGAGGTGGCCAAGGTCAGCGTGCGCGACCTTCCCTACATCGTCGCCCGAGGTCTCCACGGCGCGACCACGGTCGCCGCGACCATGCGCCTGGCCGCCCTCGCCGGGATCAGCGTCTTCGTCACCGGCGGTCTCGGTGGCGTCCACCGAGGCGCCCAGCAGACGTTCGACATCAGCGCCGACCTCACCGAGCTGTCGCTGACCAACGTCGCTGTCGTCTCGGCCGGCGTGAAGAGCATCCTCGACATCGGGCTGACCCTCGAAGCGCTGGAGACCCTCGGCGTTCCCGTCGTGGCCTACGGCACCGACGAGTTCCCCGCCTTCTTCTCCCGGGAGAGCGGGTATCAGGCGCCGATGCGGCTCGACACGCCCGCCGAGGTCGCAGCACTGATGGCGGCCAAGTGGCGCCTCGGCCTCACGGGCGGGGTATCCCTGGTCAACCCCATCCCGGAGGCCGACGAGGTCCCGGAGTCGGAGATGGCCGCCGTCATCGAGCAAGCGCTCAGTGACATGGAGGCCGCCGGCATCCACGGCAAGGACGCGACCCCGTTCCTCCTCGGCCGCATCGTCGAGATCACCGGCGGCGCCAGCCTCACCGCGAACATCGCGCTCGTGCGCAACAACGCACGACTCGGCGCCCAGATCGCCACGGCGTACGCCGCGCTCTGACCTCTGTGCCATCAGCGGGCCATATGCTCCGCGCATGAGGATCGTCGTCGGCGTGACGGACAACCGGTGGGCGGCGTTCTTGCGCGACCGGAGCGAACTCACTGAGGCGAACTTCTGGCAGCCGTCTCCACACGGCTTCAAAGCCTTGTCCCCGGGCGAGCCCTTCCTCTTCAAGACCAAGGACCCCAAGAAGTTCCGGCACGTCGACATCCCGGGATACTCGTTGGTCGGCGGCGGCTTCTTCGACGAGTACGTCGAACTGCGGGTCAGTGAGGCATGGACGATCTGGGGGCCGGCCAACGGTGTCGCCGACGAGGCTGAACTGTTGGCACGAGCCCGGTCTTACCGGGCTGGGCCGTCTGAGGGCACGGAACCGGACCCGACCATCGGCTGCGTGATCCTTCGCAACATCTTCTTCGCCGTGAGGGGCGAGGAGCTCCCCGAACCCCCCAACTGGGCGAGGAACAGCGTGACCCACACCGGCTACGACCTGGCTCAGCCTGAGAAGCGACCGGATACCGAGTACGTCCAGCATGCCTTCGGCGCGTTGCAGGAGCGCGCTCGCATCGACCTCGTCTGGGAGCCCGATCTGCGCGGCATCGCCCTGGACTGGCAGGGCCCTCGACACGGACCGCCCGCGCTCGTGCGCCCACGGATGGGGCAAGGTCACTTCAAGCGAGCCGTGGCCGCGGCGTACGAGAATCGCTGCGTCATCACCAGGAGCGGCACGTTTCCCAGCCTCGAGGCGGCGCACATCCGACCATTCGCGGAAGGCGGCGCTCATGCGGTCTCGAACGGGATTCTGCTGCGAACCGACGTGCATCGTCTCTTCGACCGCGGCTACCTCAGCATCGACCCCGACCTACACCTGAGGGTCTCCCCGCAGCTTCGCGATCACGGCTGGAACGGAGTCGAGTTCTATGACCGAGAAGCGGACGGTTACCTCATCCCCGAACCTGCCCACCCCGAGCTGAAGCCTGATCGCGACGCCCTCGCGTGGCACTTCGAGACGAAGTTTCGAGCGGCCTGACTGGGCCGTGTCCGGTCACAGAGTCTCTGGGAGCAGCGTGAAATGACCACCGTGCTTCGGCGTGATCGCCGCGAAGTGTCGGCGGTCGAAGGTCGCGATCTCGCTCGCACCCAGGCGCTCCGCCAGTGCGACGACCGAAGCGTCCGTACCACCGAGCGGGAACGACGAGAACTTGCGGACCAGCTCGGCCATCCGTTCGACGTCCTCGGTGGTCAGATCGACAAGCTTGAACGTCTCTTCGGCAACCGCATCCAGGAAGGCCGCCTCGACCTCGGGACCACCGTGCTCGTTGAGCCAATAGCACGTCTCTGCAAGTACGGTCGAGGGCAGCAGCAGCGTCTCCCCAGCCATGTGGAGGTCACGGAAGAGGTCGTTGGCGGTGAAGTAGTGCTCGTCGCGCTTACTCGACAATGCGACGAGCGGGCCAGTGTCGCAAACGATCAACGCTCGTTACCGAAGCCTCGCGACAGGACGGAATCGACGTACTCGGACGACGAACCGTTTGTGGGCCCGTCCTTGATCATCCCCACGAACCTCGGCGGCCAACTGCTCTTCCGCTTCTCCTCAGCCAGCCGGCGAGCGTCCGCAAGCAGCGCGTCAACCTGATCGTCGGGCATACCTTCGATCAGGTGAATCAACTCGTCGCGATTCGCGGTCATGTGGTCGATTGTAGGCGACCGACTACGCCAAACCCTCAGCCCTTGACCGAGCCGGCCATCAGGCCGCCGACGAACCAGCGCCCGAGTACGACGTACACGATCAGGGTCGGCACCGACGCGATCAGCGCGCCGGCCATGCTCGCGGAGTAGTCCTGGAGCTGGCCGCTGGCCAGGAACTTCAGGCTGATCGTGACCGGGCCGTTGCGGGAGCTGGAGAAGAACAGCGCGAACAGGTAGTCGTTCCACGCCGAGGTGAACTGCCAGATCAGCACCACCACGAAGGCGGGCGCCGACAGCGGCAGGAAGATCCAGCCGTAGGTGCGCAGCATCCCGGCGCCGTCCACCCGGGCCGCCTCGACCAGGTCCTGCGGGACGCTGGAGTAGTAGTTGCGGAAGATCAGGGTGGTGATCGGGATGCCGTACACCACGTGCAGCACGATCAGGCTGGGCACGCCCTTGTCGATCTGCAGGTCGCCCATCAGGCTGACCAGCGGCACCAGCACGGCCTGGTACGGGATGAACATCCCGAACAGGATCAGCGTGAACACGATGTCCGCTCCGGGGAAGCGCCACCGCGACAGCACGAAGCCGTTCAGCGAGCCGATCACCGCCGAGATGATCGACGCCGGGATCACCATCGCGAAGGTCCGCCACAGCGCCGGCGACAGCGTGTCCCACGCGCTCTTCCAGCCATCGGTCGTCCACTCCTGCGGGAACAGCCAGGCGCGCGACGGGGTCGCGTCGCCGGGCCCCTTGAAGCTGGTGATGAACAGGACGTACGCCGGGATCAGCACCACGAACAGGAAGAAGACCAGGAGCGCGTAGCGCAGGATCAGGCTGATGATCGAGCCCGACTTGTGACGGCGTACCGGCGTGTGCGTCTTGGGTACGTCGGGGAGCGTCTCGGTGGTCATCGGCGACGCTCCTGCCGGAAGGTGTAGACCAGGTACGGCACGATCAGCACCGCGACGATCACCAGCAAGACGGTGCCGATCGCCGACGAGATCGCGTAGTCGCCGCGGCTGTACTCGGTCCAGAGGTCGATGGCCGGCACCTTCGTCGTGTAGTTGGTGTCGCCCGCGATCGCCACGATCAGGTCGAAGACCTTCAGCGACATGTGCCCGACGATGATGATCGCCGAGAGCGCGACCGGCGAGAGCTGCGGGAAGATCACGTGCCGGTACAGCTTCCACTCCGACGCGCCGTCCATCCGCGCCGCCTCCCGAAGCTCCTCGGGGATCCCGCGGAAGCCGGCCAGGAACAGCGCCATCACGTAGCCGGCCAGCTGCCAGACCGCGGGTACGGCGATCGCCAGGATCCCCCAGCGCTCGTTGCTCCACCACTCGTTCGAGAGGAAGCCGAGATGCAGACTGTCGAACCCTCGGTTCAGGCCGGTCGCCCGATCACCCTCGGCGCTGTTGAGCAGCCACCGCCAGACCACACCGGAGGCGATGAACGACACCGCCATCGGGAACAGGTAGACCGCCCGGAAGAAACCCTCGCCCCACAGCCCTCGCTCCAGCAGCCAGGCCCACACGAACCCGATCAGCAGCGTGCCGGCCAGGAACGCCAGCGTGTAGTAGAGCAGGTTCCGCAGCCCGTACCGGAAGTCCTCGTCGCCGAAGAGCGTCCGGTAGTTCTCCAGGCCGGCCCAGTTCCCTGGGCCGACCCGGGTGTGCTGGTCGGTCAGCGAGGTCTGCACGTTGGCCACGATCAGGCCGTAGACGAAGATCCCGATCAGGACCATCGACGGCAGCAGCAGGATCAGGCCTGGTGCCCAGGTTCGCCAGGAGCGGCGCACGTGTCCTCCGAAGGGTGACTTTGCGTCAGGGTGTCGCGTCGTACGTCGGAACTTGGCGCTAGCCGGCCGCCTTCTCCGCCGCGTCGGCCAGGTCACCCTGGAGCTCGTCGACGTCGCCGTTCGCGCTGAACTTCGCCACCGCCGAGGTGACGTCGGTCAGCCAGCTGATCGGGACCGCCGCGCCGTGGGCCAGCGAGGAGACGATCTGGTCGGACGCGTAGTCCTCGATCGCGGTCTGCTGGTAGGGACCGAACGCCGAGGTGTCGGCCTCGGTGTTGGCCGGGATCGAGCCCTTCGCCGCGTTGAAGGCCTCCTGGCCCTCGGGGCTCGCAACGGTCTGCAGCCAGGCTTTCGTGCCGTCCTCGTTGGGCGCGCCGACCGGCAGCGTGAACGAGTCGGCCAGGAAGTCGAAGACGCCCTCGGTGCCCGGCACCGGGAACGCGACGTAGTCGGTGTCCAGCGTCTTCTGGTTCTCGTCGAACGCCGCGACCGCCCAGTCGCCCATCACGTTGAAGCCGGCCTCGCCGTCGATGACCATCTGCGTGGCGTCGGGCCAGTCGAGCGACTGCCGGTCCTCGTTGGTGTAGCTCAGCAGCTTGGAGTAGTCCTCCAGCGCGGCCTTGACCTCGTCACCGCTCCAGTCGGTCGACCCGTCCCAGAGACCGTTGTAGGCCTCCTCGCCGAGGTCCGCGAGCAGCACGGTCTCGAGCAGGTGCACCTGGGTCCAGTCGGTCGCGATCGACAGCGCGACCTTGCCCTTGGCCTTCACCTTGTCCAGGGCCGCGAACCACTCGTCGAGCGAGGCGTACTTTGCCTTCGGGTCCAGTCCGGCGTCGGTGAGGACGGCGTTGTTCGCCCAGACCACGTTGGCGCGGTGGATGTTGGAGGGGACCGAGTAGATCTTGCCGTCCTGCTTGAGCCGCTCGATCAGGGTCTCGGGGAAGACGTCGTTCCAGCCCTCCTCGTCGTACATCGAGGTCAGGTCCTGGATCTGGCCGTTGTTGATGTAGTCGGTGAGCTCGGCTCCGGCGTGGGCCTGGAACGTGTCCGGCGGGTCCTCCTGCTGCAGCCGCGACGCGAGGACGTTCTTCGCGTCCTTGCCGGCGCCACCGGCCACGGAGCCGTTGATGAACTTGAGGTCCGGGTTCTGCTCGTCGAACACCGCCACCAGGGCGTCGAGACCGGCCTTCTCGCTGCCGCTCGCCCACCAAGTGAAGACCTCGACGTCGCTACCGCCGCCGTCGCCTCCGTCATCGCCACCGCAAGCGCTCGTCGCCAGCAGCGCCATCGCGGCCAGGGCAGCGCCCCATGCCCGTCGCTTGTGTCCCATGACCGTCCTCCAGGTTCGAAATCCTGCCTTGGGAGACACTTTGTCGCCGCACTTCCTCCACGTCAAGACATAAAAGACGCGGATTGAGTCAGATTTTAGTTCTTTGCAAGAAGAAAATGGGCTAGCGTCACCGCCATGACGACTGGCGGGTCTCTCGGGAGCCTGCGCGCGGCCAACCGCGCGGCGCTGTTGCGCGCCATCGAGTCCGCCGGCTCACTGAGCCGCGCCGACCTGATGCGCGCGACCGGCCTGTCCCGGACCGCGGTCTCCAGCCTGGTGGGCGAGCTGCTCAGCGATCGGCTGGTCGTCGAGCGCGAGGAGCGGGGTACGCCGCACCGCGGGGTCCGCGGCCGGCCACCGGTACTTCTGGAGCTGGCGAGCAACCGCGGCGCGGTGCTCGCCATCGACGTCGGCCACTCGCACATGCGGCTGGCACTCGCCCGCCTCGACGCCTCGATCCTGGACGAGCTGCAGCTCGGCTTCGCGGTCGACGACCAGCCGGCGGAGACCCTCGACCGGCTCGCCGACCAGGCGCTCGGCCTGCTGGACAACCACAACGTCGGCGCCGACGAGGTCCGCGGCGTCGGCCTGGGGATCCCGGGCCCGGTCGACCGCGACGGCCGGATGACCTCCTCGATCCTGCCGCACTGGCGAGGCCTCCAGCCCGGCGCCGAGCTCGAGCGCCGTACCGGTCTCGCGGCGCACGTCGAGAACGACGCCCACATGGGCGCGCTCGGCGAGCTGGCCTTCGGCGCCGCCCACGGGGTCAGCAACGCGATCTACGTCAAGGCGGCGACCGGCCTCGGCGCCGGCATCATCGCCGACGGCAGCCTGATCCGGGGCGCGACCGGCATCGCCGGCGAGCTCGGCCACGTGCAGGTCGACCCGGCCGGCAAGGTATGCCGCTGCGGCAGCCGCGGCTGCCTCGAGACGTTCGTCTCCGGACCCCAGCTGGTCCAGCTGCTCCAGCCCACCCACGACCGCGAGCTCACCGTCGAGCTGATGCTCGCGCTGGCCGAGGGCGGCGACATGGGCGCCGACCGACTTCTTGCCGACGCCGGCCGCAGCATCGGCCGGGTGCTCGCCGACCTGTGCAACGTGCTCAACCCGGAGCGCATCGTCATTGGCGGCACCCTTGGTGCGTCCACCACGCTCATCACCGGCGTCCGCGAGGCCGTCGACAGGCACGCCCAACCGAGTGCGTCCGCGGCGGTCACCGTCGTCGGCAGCCAGCTCGGCGAACGGGCCGAAGTGATGGGAGCGCTTGCTCTGGCGCTGGCAAGGACCTAGAACTACGAGAGCAACAGTGGTCATCTCCGGAAGTTCGTCGAAGGGTATGAGTGGTCAGGGTGCGTGCAGCGCAAGGCGTCGGAGGGAGGCGGGCCGGTGGCCCGTCGACCGACGACAACGCAGCGATGTGCGTGCCCTGGCCGCTCAGACCCCGATGAACTTCCGGAGATGACCACTATGTCCCCGACAACGGATCGTCCGGCACGTTCCTGCCGGTGAAGGGAAGTGCAGAACATGGCATCAGTGACCTACAACAAGGCGCAGCGCGTCTATCCCGGCGCCAAGCAGCCCGCCGTCGACAATCTGGACCTGGAGATCGAGGACGGCGAGTTCATGGTCCTCGTCGGCCCGTCCGGGTGCGGCAAGTCCACCTCGCTCCGGATGCTCGCCGGCCTGGAGGAGGTGACGTCCGGCTCGATCCAGATCGGTGACCGCGACGTCACGCACCTGCCGCCGAAGGACCGCGACATCGCGATGGTCTTCCAGAACTACGCCCTCTACCCGCACATGTCGGTCGCCGACAACATGGCCTTCTCGCTGAAGATGGCCGGCATCGACCGGGCCGAGCGGATGAAGCGGGTCCAGGAGGCGGCGAAGCTGCTCGACCTCACCGACTACCTCGACCGCAAACCGAAGGCGCTGTCCGGCGGCCAGCGGCAGCGGGTGGCGATGGGCCGCGCGATCGTCCGCGAGCCCCAGGTGTTCTGCATGGACGAGCCGCTGTCGAACCTCGACGCCAAGCTCCGGGTCTCGACCCGCACCCAGATCGCGGCGCTCCAGCAGCGGCTCGGCGTCACCACCGTCTACGTCACCCACGACCAGATCGAGGCGATGACCATGGGCGACCGGGTCGCGGTCCTCAAGGACGGCGTACTCCAGCAGGTCGACACGCCGCTCGCGCTCTACGACAAGCCGGCCAACCTGTTCGTCGCCGGATTCATCGGCTCGCCCGGCATGAACCTGATGAGCGCCAGCGCCCACGACGGCATGGCCACGATCGGCGGGTACGACGTACCGATCGACCGCTCCGCCGCCACCAAGATCACCGGCGCCATCACCGTCGGCGTCCGTCCGGAGAACTGGCGGATGGTCGGCGCCAAGGACGGCGGCCTGCCCGTTCGGGTGACCGTCGTCGAGGAGCTCGGCGCGGACGCCTACATCTACGGCACCTGCGACGTCGAGGGAACCCCCGCCAACGTCGTGGTCCGGATCGAAGCCCGCCGCGACCACCAGAAGGGCCAGACGGTCTACGTCACCACCGACCCGGCCCACGTCCACGTGTTCGACACCGAGACCGGAGCACGCCTCTCCGCCTGACCGCGTCGACGAACCCGTTGTCGTCGAGGTCGAACTCGGCCGGCTCGGCCGCGGCGAGGCAGTGGAACGCCGCCTTCGCCGCGTCCGGCACGGTCGTCCTCAGCGCCTCGGCGACCGGGCCGAGGTCAGGTTCGGCGCCCCGGAGTTGTTGTCCGATGCGGCGGCTGCTACTCGGGTGGACAGAGCACCCGGAGGATGGCCCTTCCCCAGTCGGCGTCGTCAGCGGGCATCTGCCACCAAGCGTTGTGGGTTTCGACGAGCTCACGGCGCAGGACAGCGAGGCGTTTGCGGTCCGAGACGGCGAGTTGGGCGATCTCGGCGAACGGGTCGTCGATGCAGGCCAGGAGAACCGCGGCGTCTTGCAGGTGCCGGCCGGGGTCGCGACTGTCGGCGACGTAGGCCGCAGCCTTCAGGTTCAGGGCCCCGAATGGGCGCGGCACCGAGATTGTGGTGATCTCACCCTTGGCGAACTCAAGCTGGTAGTTCGCGGTCCGCCGCAGTGCTTGCGTGCCGCCCGGAATCCTAACCATGTCCATGCGTCGCATCTGCTCCTCGACACTCGGCGCCGGGTGATCGGCGACGACGTCGATGACGTCCTCAGCAGGACCACCGCTGACGACGTCGACATGGGTTTCTCCGCGGGTGAACCGGTGGGCGACGTTGTTGCGCGGGTCGATGTTCTTCTTTATCTCGTATCCCAGCGACTCCAGTGCGTCGGCGGTGGCGTTTGGAGTCCCTCGCGCCGTTTCGATGTGCAAGGCGATGTCAACGTCGTTCGTTGGTCTGACGGCGTTGATGCCACGGTGGATGGCGTGCAGCTGTGTCATCAGGCCGCCTATCAGTGTCCAACGATCTGCGGACAGCACCCGAGCCAACTCTGCGACGTTCGGCCATGGGTAGGCCCAGCCGCCGGCGGGCGTCTTCACGTGGAACGTCGGACGTTCTGCCGCCGGAGGATTCGCATCATCTGGCGGCTCCGCGCCCGCCGGGCTACTAGTGGGTGCGGCCACGCGCGAACCCCTCCAGGTACGCGGTCAGGGCACGTGTGCCGACTCCGTGCTCACGCGAGTCAGTCGAGCCGGCCGCGTCCATGGCCGCAAGAGCCCCGTTTCCCTTGGTAGCGATCCGCTTGACGACGCGGATGTCAAACGTAGTCGCCCGGATGATCATGGTGCCGCGCGCGCTGCGCCGAAGGCCGTAACGCTTCTCCAGATCTGCCAGAACGCCCGCTTCGATGTATCCGTCGACGTGGTCCCTTCGGGCGTCAGCCAGCCCGAGTCGCCGACGGCTGACCGCCACGATCTCCTTGCGCATCATGGGCGCGAGGAACCCAAAGGACTCATACCTCCGCACCACGGCTCGGTTCCGAGCACGGCCGACGATCTCATGCGATCCACGCTCATCATCGGCAAGCTTTCGCAGCCGACCTCGGAGCCGAGATGTCTGCACCTGGCCGAGCCAGTCGACCTTGAGACCGGACAGCAGCGCCACTGCGCCCCACGCGGTCTCCTCACTCCAAGCGCGCGTACGCGAGAACTCGCGTTCCTGTAGGTATTCGATGACGGAGTCACGCTCCACAAGCCCGTGGCCGACGTAGCGAATCGCGCCGAGGTCGCCGAGTCGCGCGACGTGGCGCTTCGTCACGTTGAGCAGGCGGGCGGCCTCCCCGACGTCGACGTACTCGCTCTGGAGCGGGATTCTCATAACAGACATAGTCCTCTTCAAGAGGTTATCTGTAAAGCCTTACACAAACAGACAGCGTCCTTGACAGGACCTTACCTGTTAAGGATTCGCGCTCGTATGACGTCACAGTTGGCTCCCGGCACGCTCCGGAAGCCGCCCCTGCTGACCTGCTACTTTCACTTGTAGTGGGGGCCAGGAGTTGAAACTGCGCCCGCTGAACCTTCGCCCCAGCATGTCGACTCCCCACGCTTGACATCCCATCAGCACATTCATACATTCACTGCATCTTTGTATGATTGAGAGGCGGCGACTAGCGATGAAGCTTGGGACGACGGCCGTGGTGCTCGGCGGCAGTGCTGCCGGAGTGTGCTCAGCAGGGGCACTAGCCCGACACTTCGAGCGCGTGCTCGTCCTCGAGCGCGACGACCTCCCCGCCGAGGCCGAGCACCGGAGGGGCGTCCCGCAGAGCAAGCATCCGCACTTCCTGCTGAACTCCGGTCGGCGTGCGATCAACGAGCTCTTCCCTGGATTCGAGGACGAGCTGATCGCCCGCGGCGGACTTCACCTGATGCCGTCGATGGACGCGGGCTACCTCCAGGGCGAAGGATGGTCGGCCCGCAAGAGCAGCTCGATGACCATGATCTACAGCTCCCGGATCCTCATCGAGCGGGTCCTTCGGGACCACGTTCGGCGCCACGAGAACGTCACCGTCCGTGAGGGCGTGACCGTCCGAGGCCTTGCGACCCGGGGTGGCGGCACACCGAACGGGGAGGTCACGGGCGTCCGCTTCGCAACAGCAGCCGGCGAGGACCATGTCGAGGCGGACATCGTGGTCGATGCCCTTGGCCGGGGGTCAGCCGTCGGCGAATGGCTCGTCGCGGCAGGGTGGCCAGCAGCGCCCGTCCAGACTCTTGACGCCAAGGTCACCTACACCTCGCGTTGGTACGACCTGCCCTCCGCCTCGGAACGTCCCGAGTCCTGGTGGTGGAAGCACCTGGTGATCATGCCGACCGAGGGCAAGGGCGAGCACCCGCCCGAGCACGAGTACCTCGTCAACTTCTTCCCCATCGAAGGAAACCGCGCGATCGCGTGCATGGGTTCCTGGGGGCTTGCCATGCCGCGGACTACCGAGGAGTTCGTGGCGTCGGCCAGGCGGGTTCGAACGCCGGTGTTCGCGGCCGCGATGGACCGCAGCACACCGACGTCCGAGGTCCACCTGACCCGGGCGACCGGCAACAAGTGGCGCCGTTACGACCGCTGGCAGCACCCGCCCCGGGGCCTGGTCTTCGTCGGCGACTCGATCTGCGCGTTCAACCCGTTCTACGCCCAGGGACTGAGCTCGGCATCCAGCTCCGCGCTTCTCCTCAGGGACCAGCTGGCGATCGCCACCGAGCAAGGCAGCCAGCTGGACGCCGGGTTCTACGCTCGCCTGTTGACCGCACAGCGGACCCGCCTGAAGGTTCCGTGGGGCCTGGCTATGGCCCGGGACCGGGGGTACGAATGCGCGGTCGGGACCGAGCAGCTGCCTGAGTGGCGGCGCCGGATCGTGGCGGCGCTCAGCGATCCGGCGTTCCGGTTCATCGTTGGCGCAGCGCGCGAGGACGACGTCGTCGACCAGCACTTCGCCAGGGTGTTCAACCTGGATGAGCCGATCGGCGACATGCTGAAGAGCCCTCGGGTTCTCGCAGGTCTGCTGCGCTACCAAGTGCGCTCCGCCTTGGGTCGCCATCGCGTCCCGTTCGGGTTCGATCCACAGGCCGAGCCACCGGCCACCGACTACTCCATGCCCGGCGGCGGCGCCTCCCCGGTGACTGCGAGCGCCCGATGAGCTCGACCTGCGAGCCCGCAGCGGAGCAGGTCACCCGCGAGCTGGGATTCGACTGCCACGACGTGTCGACCGTGGTCTCGGTACGCGCGCCGTGGGATCTCGCGCACTGGTCGATGCCAGTCCTCGAGGCTCTCATCATCGGCGGCGCGGTCTTTGCGCTGGTGCACGCGTGGCGGCGATACCGGCAGGGGGACCCGACCAACCTCGCGCTGTGGTTCACGTCCCTGGTGTACCTCTTCGTCACCGAGCCGCCGTTGTACTTCCCGGAGTGGTTCGGCCTGGACAAGCAGTACGGGTTCATCTTCGCGCACAACCAGTTCACGGTTCAGTTCATGTGGGACCGCCTGCCCCTGTACATCGTCGCTTTCTATCCCGCCATCAGCCAGCTCGCCTACGAGCTGATCCGCGCCCTCGGCATCTTCAAGAACCGTGGCGCCGCCACCGGGGCGGTCGCCGTGGCCTTCGCCTGCCAGGTGTTCTACGAGGTGTTCGACCAGATCGGACCCCAGCTCAAGTGGTGGGCCTGGAACCAGGACAACACGCTGGTCAACCATCCGATGATGGCGTCGGTGCCGATGAACAGCGTCGTACTGTTCGCATCGGTCTCGATGGGCGCGATGACCTACCTGGTCGTGCGGCTCACCGGCGGAACCGGGGCCGACGGACGGCCCCGGCACGGCACCTCGCTCGCGCTGCGGGTTCTGCTGGCGGGCATCCTGACCCCGCCGACGATGGCGATCGCTGGCATACCGTCGAGTCTCTTCGGCGGGGACGACCCGAACACCTCTGCCCAGGCCTGGATCCTCGGCGTCGAGCTTGCCGTGGTGTGGTTGGCCGGGGCGTTCATCGTCGTTCGGGAGTACCGGGCCAACCACGAGCCGTTGGAGCCGTTGGCGTCGTTCTCGCGGTACTACCCAGCGCTGTATCTGGGCGGGATGGCTCTGTTCTGGATCACCGCTTTGCCCGCCTATCTCGGCGCCCATGGTGGACTCACGAGTGACGGTACGCCGACGGGCAGCGGCCCCTACGCCCTCGCCTGCTTCGCCGGCGCCGTACTGCTGCTCACCGCCATGTACCGAACGCACAGTCGGGCGCAGTCCCCCGCACTGACCTGACACCCCGTCGTCCGCCACGCTATGCCTATGGGACATCACGGTTGGCAAGGAAACCCTCCCGGCACCGAGGATGCCGCGCGGCGACGCATCGTCGAGGCGGCGACCGCGTGCATCGACCGCACCGGGCTGGCCAAGGTCAGCCTGTCCGATGTCGCGAACGAGCTCGGCGTAACCCGTCAGACCGTGTACCGGTACTACCCGAGTCTGAATGACATCCTCGGCGCCGTGGCCCAAGCCGGCGTCGACGACTTCGCCGAGCGGATGGAGCAGCATCTTTCCGGCTTCCACACCGCTCAGGACGTCGCGGTGGAGTCAATCGTGTTCGCGGTTCGCACCGTCCCCAACGAGCGCTACCTGAGCCTGCTCGTCCAGGCGAGCGAAACGGACTTCTTCACGGCCGGCGCTACGTCCTCGGAAGCCTTCCAGGTGGGCGCGCGCATCCTCCGCAACGTGCCGGTCGACTGGGAGGAGGCCGGCGTAGCCTCGGACGAGGAGCTCGCGAGCCTGGCGGAGGTCCTGATGCGACTGTTCATATCGCTGCTCCAGTTTCCGGCCGCCCCACCGCGGACCGATGACCAACTCCGTTCCCTGGTCCGCCGCTGGATCGGACCCGCGCTCACCGCCTGAGCCGAGTACGCCGACAGGAGCAGCATCGTGGAGACGATCGACGAGCACTTCGTCCGTGTGCTCCGCGCGCAAAGCGCCGGCTCGGCCAGCCGACGTACTGGCGCAGACACCGACGTACTACTCGACCTGTTCGAGGCCCAGGCACAGAGCCGCCATCTCGACTTCGCGGCCCGGTGGCTCCAGTCGCAGGGCAAGGGCCACTACACGATCGGCTCGGCGGGTCACGAAGGCAACGCCGCCCTCGGCCTCCTGTCGAGGGTGGACGACCCGGCTCTCCTCCACTATCGATCCGGTGGGTTCTACGCCGCGCGCGCTGCCCGCGCGGGCAGGGGTGACGCCGTCCGAGATGTGCTCGCCAGCCTGACTTCGGCGAGGAGCGATCCGATGTCGGGCGGTCGGCACAAGGTGTTCGGCCACCCGGGTCTGAACATCATTCCCCAGACCTCGACGATCGGGTCTCACCCTCCTCGGGCAGTGGGTCTCGCCTACGCCCTCGACCTCAGCCGAGTCACGGGAGTCGGGCACGTGTGGCCGGTCGACGCCGTCGTGCTGTGCAGCTTCGGTGACGCCTCCGCGAACCACTCCACGGTCACCGGAGCGCTGAACGCGGCCGCTTACCTGCGCCACCGCGCAATCCCGTGCCCGGTCCTCTTCGTGTGCGAGGATAACGGGATCGGGATCAGCACCAGGTCTCCCAGCGGCTGGCCGGCCGCCGCGCTCCAGCGACTTCCTGGTCTGCGGTACTGGGAAGCGGACGGCGCGGATCCCGAGTCGCTGCTGTCCGTGGTCAGCGAGGCCTTGGCGAGCGTCCGCGAGAGCCGCCAGCCCGGCGTACTCCACCTGCGCACGGTCAGATTCATGGGCCACGCCGGGTCGGACACGGAGATCGCCTACCGCTCCCGCAGCGAGATCCTGGCCGACTACGCGCGAGACCCTGTCCTCCACACCGCACTGGCGCTGGTCCGCCGCGGCGCGATGTCGCCGACCGCGATCCTGGAGCGGTACGAAACGGTCCGGCGGACGGTCATGGACGGGGCCAAGCAGGCGCTCGACGAGGAGCAGCTCGCCAGCAGGGAGGCGGTCATGGCGCCGCTCACCCTGCCCGCCCGCACCTCGGTCACCCACAGAGTCACGCAGGAGAGTCGGCTCCGGGCCTGGCGCGGCCGCCTGCCCGAAGATGGGCCGCCGATGACTCTCGCGCAAGCGGTCAACGCCACCCTCACCGACCTCATGTGCGCCCATCCCGAAGCGCTGGTGTTCGGGGAGGATGTCGCCGTCAAGGGCGGGGTGTACGGCGTCACCCGCGGGCTCCGGAAGCGCTTCGGCGGCCATCGGGTCTTCGACACCCTGCTCGACGAACAGACCGTCCTCGGGACCGCGCTCGGTACGGCCCTTGCGGGCTACGTGCCCATGCCCGAGATCCAGTACCTCGCCTACCTGCACAACGCCGAGGACCAGCTGCGGGGCGAGGCCGCCAGCCTGCGGTTCTTCTCCGACGGGCAGTACCAGAACGGCATGGTCGTCCGGGTCGCCGGGCTGGCTTACCAGCGTGGGTTCGGCGGTCACTTCCACAACGACAACTCGGTCTCCGTACTGCGAGACATCCCCGGCCTGTTGCTGGCCGTGCCGAGCCACCCGGAGGTGGCACCCGGCCTGTTGCGGACCTGCTTCCACCTAGCGCGCGAGGACGGCCGCGTGTGCGTGTTCCTCGAGCCCATCGCGCGCTATCACACCCGCGATCTCCTGGAGGCGGGCGACGGCGAGTGGACCGCGTCGTACCCGGCGCCCAACGTGCCCAGCACCCCGCTCGGCGAGATCGGCCGGTACGGCGACGGGCGCGACGTACTGCTCGTCACCTTCGGAAACGGGGTGCACCTGAGCCGGCGAGCGGCCATGACGCTGGCCGGCAACGGCGTGGAGTCCACGGTGCTCGACCTGCGCTGGCTCGCGCCGCTCCCGGTCGAGGCCCTGACCTCGGTCGCCGACGAGTTCGCGGCGGTCCTGGTCGTCGACGAGACCCGGCACAGCGGGGGCGTCTCGGAGGGCGTCGTCGCGGCTCTGGTCGACGCCGGATACCAGGGCCGGCTCTCCCGCGTCACCAGCGCCGACAGCTTCATCCCGCTCGGACCTGCGGCCGAGACTGTGCTCCTCGGCGAGAGCGACATCGTGAACGCCGTCCACGAACTCCTCGACACCTCACGACCGCCCGGCACAGCCACCTAGACTGCGGGTCAGAGACCAAATGCGACGAGGCCCGGACCAGTTGGTCCGGGCCTCGTCATTTTGTAGCGGGGGCAGGATTTGAACCTGCGACCTCTGGGTTATGAGCCCAGCGAGCTACCGAGCTGCTCCACCCCGCGTCGGTGAACCCAAGGTTACGTGATGCTGGGACTGCGACCAAATCGGGGGTGCGCGACGCGGCCGGCGCACCTCGGGCCGAACCTTGCGCCACTTCGGCGAGCAGCAAAGGGCCCGAACCCACGGCCGGTGGGTTCGGGCCCTTTGGTCGACTCTCCTCGCGGTCGGCTCAGCCGGTGCTCGAGGACTCCACCGGTGAGCGGGTCGCGTTCTCGTCGGACGCGGCCGGCTCGGCTGGCTCGGTTGGCTCGGCGCCTTCGAGGGCCTCGAGCGCGTCGGCCGTGTACTGCTCCGCCTTCGTGATCGCGGCGTCATAAGCAGCGAAGTTGCCTTCTCGCAACGCGGCCCGCGCCTTGGCGTACTCGTCATCGGCGAGCCGGAGCAGGCGGATCGCCTCGGCCTGCGGCGTACCGGCGGGCGGGTCCTCCTGGCCCGGTGGCTCCTCGCCCGGATCCTCGGGATCCTCCTCCGGGGGTGTGGTGCCGTCGACGCTGAGCGCGTTCTGGATCGCCTCGTTGAAGTCGTTGCCGATGCCGATCGACGAACCCAGGGCGACCAGGACCTTCGACAGCTGCGGATACGCACCCGCGCCGCCACCACGGGTCGCATAGACGGGTTGGACGTTCATGAAGCCATCGGCGACGGGCAGGGTGAGCAGGTTGCCGTACGTCACCGTCGCCCCTTGCTGCAGTGTGAACAGCTCGTCGCGGACGGCCTTGTCGCCGCTAAAGTCGTTGGCCACCTGGCCGGGGCCCTGGCTCTGAGTCCCCTCGTCGCTGACGCTGAGGATCCGCAGCTTGCCGTAACCGTCGGAGGTGGCGTTGGAGTCCACGGCCATGAAGCCGGCCAGGTTGCTGCGCTTGTTCGGCACGAAGACCGAGGTCAGCGAGAACTCCGGGGTGCCGACACCCTCGCCCTCCTCGTTGGGCAGCGTCACTGAGACCCGGTACGGCGGCTGCAGGCGGCCGTCGATCTCCGGGTCCTCCGGGACGTCCCAGCGGTCGCGACCTTCGTAGAAGTCGGCGGCGTCGGTGACGTGGTACTTCGCGAGCTGGTAGCGCTGCACCTTGAACAGGTCCTCGGGGTAGCGCAGGTGGCTCTCGATCGCTTCCGGGATCTCCGACTTCGGTTTGACCGTGTCCGGGAAGGCGCTCATCCACGCCTTCAGCATCGGGTCGGTCTCGTCCCAGCCGTAGAGGGTGACGGTGCCGTCGTAGGCGTCGACGGTGGCCTTCACGGCGTTGCGCAGGTAGTTGATCTCGTCGGTCGGCAGCGTCCGGAACTCGGACGTGGTATCCAGGGCGTCGTCGGTCATGTCCTCGAACGAGCCACGCTCGGACAGCGGGTAGCGGTCGGTGCTCGTGTAACCGTCCAGCACCCACACGATCCGGCCGTCGGCGACGACGGGGAACGGGTCGCGGTCCACGATCAGCCACGGCGCGACCCTCTCGACCATCTCCCGCGGGTCGCGGTCGTAGAGGATCTTGGAGTTGTCGTTGACCCGCTCGGAGAGCACCAGATTCGCCTCACCGAACTTCACGGCGTACAGGAACTTGTTGAACGAGCTCTCGAGCGAGACCCCACCCGCGCCGTCATAGGTGTTGTTGGTCCCCGCCTCCTCGTCCTCCTCCGTCGCGGAGGGGCGGTCCAGCTCGACGTCGTCGGCGCCCTCGGACGCCTTTCCGACCACCGAGTAGCTGGGGCTCCGCTCGCCGTAGTAGATCCGCGGGTTGTAGTCCTCGGCGGACTTGCTCAGCTCGTGGACGGGCGGCTCCTCGGCCTCGGCCCAGACCGGATCACCGGTGGTCTGCTTCTGGTCGCCGTAGGCGCCGACCACGCCGTACCCGTGGGTGTAGACGGTATGCAGGTTGAGCCAGTTCTTGTTGTCGTCGGCGAGGCCCGACTGGTCGAGCTCACGCACGCCCAGCACCACGTCCCGCTCTCGGCCACCGATCTCATAGCGATCCACGTCGAGCACGTCGGCGACGGTGTAGTAGGACTTCTGCTGCTGCTTCTGCTCGAAGGTCTGGTGCACGATCTTCGGGTCGACCAGGCGGACGTCGCTCTTGCCGGCCTCGGTCGCGAGGTCCTTCCCCTCCAGGCTGAGCGCGCCGGTGTACGTCTCGGGTTCCACGTTCGCGATGTCGTACGCCGCGCGGGTGGCGTCGATGTTGCGTTTGATGTACGGCGCCTCCTTGTCGGCCTCCGACGGCGACACCTGGAACTGCTGCACGATGCCCGGCCAGATCAGGCCGAGCAGGATCGCCGACAGCACGAACAGGCCGAGCCCGACGGTCGGCAGCAACCAGGTCCGGCGCCACACGTTGAGGAAGAACAGCAGCGCGCAGATGACCGCGATGCCCATCAGGATGTTCTTCGCGGGTAGCACCGCATGGTCGTCGGTGTAGGTCATGCCGTCGATCAGCCGGCCGCTGTCGGTGAGCAGGTCGTAGCGGTCCAGGTAGTAGTCGGCGGCCTTGGCCAGCACGAAGATGCCGAGCAGGATCGACAGCTGCGCCTGAGCCGGCCCGGAGAGCCGGTCGTGCGGCGACTGCAGCCGGATCCCGCCGTACAGGTAGTGAGTGACCGCCGCGACCAGCAGGCAGACCACGGCCACCGCCATCACGAAGTCGACCAGGAAGTGCAGCCAGGGCAGGTCGAAGACGTAGAAGCCGATGTCGCGGTTGAAGACCGGGTCGTTGGTGCCGAACGGGACGCCGTTGCGCCACAGCAGGTACTGCCGCCACTCCCCCGCCGCCGAGGTGCCGGCGAACAAGCCCATCAGCGCCGCGATCCCGATCAGGATCCACAGCCGGATCGGGGTGACCGCCTCGCGGTAGCGGTCCAGGCTGGTCTGCTCCGAGGAGGCCGGCCGGAAGAACGGACGGAGCCGGTACGCCGCGATCATGTTGCCGGCGACCGCCAGCGCCATCAGAAGGCCGAAGACCGCGAACAGCCCTATCCGGGTCCACACCAGCTTGCTCCACACGGAGCCGTAGCCGGCCGCGTCGAACCACAGCCGGTCGGTCCAGAAGCCGGCGAAGGCCGCGGTGAACAGCACCGCGGCGACCACGATGCCGGCGGTGATCAGCAGCGCCCGGGAGCGTCCCGTCCCGACCGGCGCGAGCTCGTCACGATCTCGTCGCGTGTTGTCGTCGCCATCGTCGAAGAGCCCACTCATCGCGTCCTACCGTCCTCATCGGCCTGGTCAGTCTGTTCATCGGAGTCGTCGAAGGTCGCCCGCAGCAGCTCGAGCAGCGCGGGGACCAGCTCGGAGCCACCGACCACCGACTGGTCGTCGTCGTGGGCACGCAGCCGCAGCGCGCAGTACGTCGCGCCCGCGCGGGTCACGCCGGCCACCATCCGCACCTCCTGCCGGTCCGGGTGCTCCGCGGCGTACGCCGTCGCACCCTCGCGGTCGTCCGGGATCTCGGAGTCCGCGCCGGGCGGCAGCACCAGCCGCTCCACCACCGCCGCACAGCCGGCGACCCCGTCCGGCCAGGCGATCGAGGTCAGCACGTCCTCGAGCGGCTGGTCCAGCGGCAGCTCGTCCTGCTCGACGGGCGTCAGCGAGCCGCGCGCGGCCGAGCTGTCCAGACCCATCGCCGCGGCCAGCCGCGGCTCGTGCTCGACCAGCCGCGCGGTCTCGACCAGCGCGTAGAGCCGGGCCGGCTGGTCCCAGCCGGCGTCGGCGATGTGCGACTCGATCTCCAGGACGGCGGCGGCGAGCGCCGGGTCACTGTCGAGGTCGTCGAGCAGGTCCTCACGCAGCTCCGGTGGCTCGGCTTCACTCACGCAGGTCATCCCTTCGTCGTGCAGGTCGGCAGCTCGGCATCGTGGTCCTTCACCCAGGACTTGATCGCGTTCAGGGCGTCGTGCATCGTCGTCGCCTTCACCAGCCGCATGTCGCCGTTCTGGGCGCCGATCGCGTCGTCGCAGTTGTCCGGCGGCACCATGAACAGCCGGGCGCCGGACTTCCGCGCGGCCACGATCTTCTGCTGGATGCCGCCGATGCTGCCGACCTTGCCCTCGCCGTCGATGGTGCCGGTGCCGGCGACGATCTCGCCGTCGGTCAGCGAGCCGGGGGTCAGTGTGTCGTAGATGGCCAGCGAGAACATCAGGCCCGCGCTCGGGCCGCCGATGCTGTCGGGGATGTCGACCGAGACGTCGAACGGGAAGTCGTAGCCGGGGCCGGTGATGATGCCGACCTTCGGCCCGTCCTCGGTCTTCTCGGGCTTGATCGCGACCTTCTTGACGGCGTCCTTGCGCCTGACCTGGAAGGTGACCTGCTTGCCGGCCGGCGTACCCTCCACGGCCTTGATGATGTCGTCGGGCGAGTCCACCGCCTTGCCGTTGACCGACACGATCTGGTCGCGGACCTTGAGCTTGCCGTCAGCGGGCATGTCGCTGGACACGCTGAGCACCTCGGTCACCGCCGTCACCTTGACCTTGAGCTCGCGCAGCGCGGCCGCGATCGCGGCGTCCTGCGAGGAGACCATCTGTACGGCGGACTCGGTCTCGTCCTCGTCCTGGGTCTGCCCCTCGCGGTAGACCGAGTCGAACGGCACCACCGCCCGCTCGTCGTTCATCCACGCCCGCATCACCTCGAACAGCGAGATGTGCGCCTCCCGCTGGGTGACGTAGACGGTGGTCATCCGGATCTCGCCGTCGTCGCGGTAGGTCTTGTGTCCGTTGACCTGGATGATCTCCTTGCCCTGATCCTCGGCCAGCACGTCGACCGTGATGCCGGGCGAGTAGGTGACATACGGCAGCGGCAGCACGAGAGCGGCGAGCCACAGGCCGAACAGCAGCGCGACGGCGATCAGGCCCGCGAGAGTTCGGCGAGTCATGCGGCCAAGCCTCTCACTGCGTGGCAAGTACTCAGGTGTCAGGGCCGCGTGGCGCGGGATGGGCGGACGGCGATGCCGGTGCTGCGGTCGCGTCGTACGGCCGGCGGCGGCGTGCGCTGACCCGGGTGCTCGCGCCGCAGCGCAGTGGCCAGCCGGGCGATCGCCACGTCCGGATCCACCTCGCCTCGACCCGCGCGGCCCAGCCACGTCACCCAGGCCATCGCGACCAGGGTGACAACGACGGGCGGCACCAGCCACAGCAGCACGCTCACCCGCTCAGGCTAAGCCGACCCGGCCCGTGTTCACGCCTGGCCACGCCGACCCGGCCGGTCTTCACGCCTGGGCATGCCGACCCGGCCCTTGTTCACAGAGGCACCGTCAAGACGGGCCGGGTCACCGATGTCACGCGTGAAGACCGGCCGGGTCGGCGGTGTCAGGCGTCAACACGGGCCGGGTCAGCATCAGTCTGAGCTCGCGAAGGCTGATGTCGACCCGGGGCTCCGCTGGCGCGTTACGGCGTACCGACCCACTCGTCGGTGCCGTCGGCGAAGAGCTGGTGCTTCCAGATCGGGACCTCGGCCTTGAGCCGGTCGATCAGGGCGCGGGAGGCGTCGAAGGCGACGCCGCGGTGGGCGGCGGTGGTGGCGACAACTACAGCCGCGTCGCCGATGGCGAGCGTCCCGACCCGGTGTACGGCGGCCACGCCGTACACGTCGTACTCGGCGGCGACCGCCTCGCACACATCGCGAAGCCGGTCGAGGGCAGCGGGGTGCGCGGAGTAGTCGAGGCCGGTGACCGATCGGCCGCCGTCGTGGTCGCGCACCCGGCCCACGAACAGCGTCAGCCCACCCGCGCCGTCGTCGCCGAGCGCGTCGACGACCTCACCGACATCGAGCGCCGTCTCGCGCAGGCCGACCAGCCGAACCACAGTGGACACCCGACCGAGCCTAGTGGTCACGCCCGCTGATGTTGCGGTCGGCGAGTAGTTTGGAGGCATGAGTGACAAACCGGGTGACGGCCCTGACGAGCCCCAGAACCCGTTCAAGGGCACCCCGTTCGAGCAGATCTTCGAGATGTTCAGCCAGGGCTTCACGCAAGGTCCCGGCAAGAGCACAGGCGGCTCCGTCGGGTTCACCGCCGACCCCGCGAACATGGGCGGGATGGGTGACATCGCCGGCCTCTTCGGCCAGATCCAGTCCCTCATGCAGCCCCATGACGGCCCGATCAACTGGACGTACGTCGTCGACATGGCGCGCAAGGGCGCGGCTCAGCAGCCCGACCCGTCGCCGACCCAGAAGCAGCAGGACGCCGTGGCCGACGCGGTCCGGCTGGCCGACCACTGGCTCGACGAGGCGACCGAGTTCGCCTCCGGCGTCAGCGGTACGGCGGCCTGGAGCCGGGCCGAGTGGATCATCGGCACCACCGACGTCTGGAAGGTGCTGGTCGAGCCGGTCGCCGGCCAGGCCGTCAACGCGCTCGGGAGCGCGCTGCCCGAGGAGGCGCGCGAGCTGACCGGCCCGCTGATGGGCATCATCGGCAAGGCGACCGGGATGATGGTCGCCACCCAGCTCGGCTCCGGGCTGGCCGCGCTCGCCGGCGAGGTGCTGACCGCGTCCGACGTCGGGCTGCCGCTGGGCCCGGCCGGCCGGGCCGCGCTGGTCCCGGTCAACGTGAAGGCGTTCGCCGAGGGGCTCGACGTCTCCGAGGACGACGTACTCCTCTACCTCGCGCTCCGCGAGGCCGCCCACCAGCGGCTGTTCGCCCACGTGCCGTGGCTGCGCGACCACCTGATCGGCGCCGTCGCCGACTACGCCCGCGGCATCGAGATCAACACCGACGCCATCGAGGAGCAGCTGCGCGGCATCAACCCGATGGACCCGAGCTCGATGCAGCAGGCGATGGACGGCGGCCTGTTCGACCTGAAGAAGTCGCCCGCCCAGGAGGCCGCGCTGCAGCGGCTGGAGACCACGCTGGCGCTGGTCGAGGGCTGGGTCGACGAGGTGGTCAGCCAGGCCACCGCGGAGCGGATGCCCGCCGCGACCAAGCTGCAAGAGGCAGTACGCCGCCGCCGCGCGGCCGGCGGTCCGGCCGAGCAGACCTTCGCCTCGCTGGTCGGCCTGGAGCTGCGGCCGCGCCGGCTGCGCGACGCCTCGACGCTGTGGGGCTCGCTGCGGACCCGGCAGGGCGTGGAGGCCCGCGACGCGGTCTGGCTGCACCCCGACCTGCTGCCCACCGCCGCCGACCTCGACGACCCGCTCGGCTTCCGCGAGGACGTCAGCACGCCGGAGTCGATGAGCGAGGAGGACTTCGACGCCGAGCTGGCCAAGCTGCTGGACGCTGACAAGGGCGACGAGCCGGAGAAGCCGACCGAGTGACGCTGCACGCCGACGCGCTGGCCACGCTGCAGGACTGGCCGGCGCCGACCGCTGCCCAAGAACGCCTCCGGCAGCGGTACGTCGCCCACCTGGTCGCCGAGCCGACCGCAATGACGCGTGCCTGCTTCCCCGACCACCTGACCGCAAGCTGCCTGGTGCTCTCCGCCGACTCCGGCGAGGTGCTGCTGACACTGCACGCCAAGGCCCGGCAGTGGTTCCAGCTCGGCGGGCACTGCGAGCCCGGCGACAGCACCCTGGCCGGCGCCGCGGGCCGCGAGGCCGCCGAAGAGTCCGGCCTCGCCGGGCTGGCGCTCGACCCGGTTCCGGTCCAGCTCAGCGAGCATGCGGTGCCGTTCTGCGATCCCCGCGGCACCGTCCACCACCTCGACGTCAGGTACGTCGCGGTCGCGCCGGCCGACGTCGTACACGCGGTCAGTGAGGAGTCGTTGGACGTCCGCTGGTGGCGCGCCGACGCGCCGCCCACCGACGAGCCGGAGCTGGTCGAACTGATTGCGCTCGCCCACGCCCGGGTAGGTTAAGCGGCCATGGAGCTCCGGATCCACCCGCTCGCCGTGATCGGCACATTCCTCTGGCGCGGCGGGATCGCCGCCAGCGCCCTGACCGGCTGGTTCCTCTACGGTGCCTCCGTCGACAGCGACGACCTGATGTTCCTCACCCAGTCGGGAAACCTGCTGGCCGGGATCGTGTACGCCCTCGTCGCGGCGTACGGGCTGGTGCTCGGGCTGGCCACCGGCAAGGAGCCGCTCACCAACCTGCCGCGGGGTGCGATGACGCT
The DNA here is from genome assembly GCF_003121585.1 of Nocardioides speluncae. Taxonomy (GTDB): domain Bacteria; phylum Actinomycetota; class Actinomycetes; order Propionibacteriales; family Nocardioidaceae; genus Nocardioides; species Nocardioides speluncae. The sequence continues at coordinate 88,436 of NZ_QEOO01000051.1, read as the reverse complement.
GCTGCTGATGGTGGTCGGCTGCACCTACATCGGGGTGATCGCCGGCGACACCTCTGAGGCCAAGGACCTGCTGACCCATGTGATCACACCGCTGCTGGCCTTCGTCGACTGGTGCTTCGTCGGCCGCAGCCAGAACCGGGTCCGCTTCTGGCACCCGCTGCCGTGGCTGGTGGTGCCTTCGCTCTACCTGGTGGCCTACACCGCCAACGGCGAGGCGCTGTACGACTTCATGGACCCGGACTCCAGCGACTACGCCGGCGTACTGATCGGCCTGGTCGTCGCGACCACGATCGGGGCGTTCGGGCTCTACGCGATCGGCAAGGTGAAGGGCGCGATCTCGAGGTCGATCCGCGGAGAGCAGCAGCCGCCACCCCGCCAGCAGCAGCCGTACCAACAGCCCTATCAGCAGGCGCACCAGCAGCAGTGGCAGCAGCCGCAGCACAACTGGCAGCCACCGCAGCAGGGCTGGCAGCAGCCTCCCCAGCAGCAGCCGCAACCGCAGCAGCCTCCGTGGCAGCAGCCGCCCCGTCGCTAGTCGACGTCGATGTCTTCGGCGCCGTCGGTGCCGTCGACGTCGTCAGGCGGTGGGTCGAGGTGGGCGGCAGCGGAGAAGCCGAGCAGGTAGCCCTTGGCCCGCTCGGCCTTGGGGTACTTGTCGACCCAGGCCCAGAACCGCGCGTCGTGGCCGTGCTCGAGCAGGTGCGCCAGCTCGTGAATCAAGACGTAGTCGACCACCCAGGACGGCATCCCCTGGAGCCGGGACGACAGGCGGATCGAACGGTCCCCGGGCGTACACGAGCCCCAGCGTGACTTCTGGTTCTCCGCCCAGCGCACCGACTCCGGCCTCGCAAGCCCGCCGAGGTACTGGTCGCTCAGCTCCACCGCCCGCTTGAGTAGCTGCTCGTCGCTCGGCCGGCGCCGCGCCTCGGCCTTCTCCAGCCGGGCGACCATGGTCTGCACCCACTCGGCTTCCTGCCGCGAGGACATCGTGGCAGGGATCATCACCACGACCTTGTCGCCGTCGCGGTACGCCGAAACGGTGCGTCGCCGCCGCTTGGAGCGACGTACCTCGACGTCGGGAGCCGCGTCGAACGACATGGCGGTCCTCCTCGCTGAGTTAACTAGAGGCTAGCCATCTCGCCAACGGTTCGCCCACTTCATCAGGCGATCCGCGGGCCAGGTGTTGACGATCCGCTCGGGCTCGATCCCGGCGGCCTCGGCACGTGCACAGCCGTGGTCGAGGAAGTCGAGCTGGCCCGGAGCGTGTGCGTCGCTGTCGATCGAGAACAGGCAGCCGGTGTCGCGGGCCAGCTCCAGCAGCCTGGTCGGCGGGTCCCGGCGCTCGGGGCGCGAGTTGATCTCGACGGCGACGTCGTACTCCACGCAGGCCTCGAAGACCGCCCGCGCGTCGAACTGGGACTGCTTGCGGGTGCCGCGGTTGCCGGTGACCAGCCGGCCGGTGCAGTGGCCGAGGACGTTCATTCGCGGGTTGCGGATCGCGGCGACCATCCGCTTGGTCATCGGCGCGGAGTCCATGGCCAGCTTGGAGTGGACGCTGGCCACGCGCAGGTCGAGCTTGGCGAGCATCTCCTCGGTCTGGTCCAACGCGCCGTCGTCGAGGATGTCGACCTCGATCCCCTTCAGCAGCCGGAACCCTTCGCCGGTCGAGCTTGTCGAGACCAGGTGGTCGTTGACCGCGTCGATCACGCCGAGCTGGCGTTGCAGCCGGGCCACGCTGAGGCCGTTGGCGACCCGCAGCCGCGGCGAGTGGTCGGTCAGCACCAGGTAGTCGTGGCCGAGCTCGATCGCGGTGAATGCCATCTCCTCGATCGGCGAGCCGCCGTCGGACCAGTCTGAGTGGCAGTGCAGGTCGCCCTTCAGGGCGGCTCGCAGCTCGCGGCCGCCGGGCACCAGCGGACCCGGGTGCGCCGCCTCCAGGGCGGCCAATCGCTCGGGGAGCTCACCGCGCACCGCCGCCGTGATCACCTTGGCCGAGCTGGCACCGACCCCGGACAGGCTGGTGAGGGTGCCCGCCTCGACGTGCGCCGCGACCTCGGCCGGCGGCATCGGGATCAGGATCGCGGCGGCGTTGCGGAAGGCCTTGACCTTGTAGGTGTCCTCGCGGCCACGCTCCAGGAGGAAGGCGATCCGGCGTAGCGCGGCGACCGGCCCGGCGGCGTACTCCTGGGTCACGGTGCGTTTTCCTCCTGGATTCTCGTGGTGTTTCTTGCGTCCACAGCCGGTGGACGAACATTCTCGCTGGTCAGCCACCTGTACGGCGACGGCCCGGGCGTGTCCTCCACAGTGCCCTCCCCCGACATGTTTGTGCCCTCCACCCCTTATCCACCGGCGCAGGCAAGTTGTCCACAACGTTATCCACAGGCGTGGACAACGCCGCGTTGACCCACGCTCGATCCGGATCCTAGGTTGTGTAACAGACGAGGCCCCCGGCCTCAACCGCCCGACATTCGCAAGGGGAAGGCAAATGTCGGACGGATGGCCGGGGGCCTCGCCTATTGCTCACTTGCCCTCGAACACCGGCGCCCGCTTCTCCCGGGCCGCGCGGACGCCCTCCTGGAGATCCGAGGTCGCCAGCGTGATCGGCTGGGCGAGCGCCTCCCACTGCAGCGCGGACTCGAAGTCGTGGTGCCCACCGCTGCGCAGCCCGACCTTGGTCAGCCGGCTCGCGACCGGCGCCGTGGCCGCGACCTCGGACGCGGTCGCCAGCACCTCGCCCAGGAAGTCGCCCTCAATCACCCGCGACACCAGCCCGATCCGAAGCGCCTCGTCGGCGTCGACCGTGCGCCCGGTCAGGAGCAGGTCACGGGCATGCGCCTCGCCGACCACGTCCGGCAGCGAGTACGTCGCGCCCATGCCGGCGTGCATGCCGAGCTTCACGAACGGCACGCTCAGCTTCGCGCCCGGCGCGGCGTACCGGATGTCGCAGGCCAGCGCCAGGCAGAGCCCGGCGCCGACCGCGTGCCCGTTGACGGCCGCGATGGTCGGCACGTCGAGGTTCCGGATCGATAGCCAGGCCCTATAGAAGGCGATCATCCGGTGCCGCAGCTGGGCAGGCGTGGCGTCCGGCTCGCTCGCGATCCAGCCGGTGTTCCCGCCCGAGCAGAACGCCGTACCAGCACCGGTCACGACCACCACCCGCACCGACCTGTCGGCGGCCAGCGCGTCGATCGCGGCGGTCCACGAGCGGGTCATCTCGTCCGACATCACGTTGCGCCGGTCGGGGTTGTCGAGCGTGAGCAGTACGACGCCGTCGGCGGGCCGCTCCAGGCGCAGCTCGGCGAGTTCGAGTTCCTCGGTCATGGACCGCAGCGTAAGGCCACGTCGTAAGGGGTGAGGAACCGTCCCATGCCCCCAACGGTGAGCCTCCGACGACTCTCAGGCGTGGTGACGTAGTGTGTCCAGCGGTCTGGCGGCGATCCGCCGCCTGGCCCCGGCGGGCTTCCCCACCTGTCCCCGTCGCGACGACCGAAGTATCGAATAGGCAAGGAGGCCGTCATGGCGGAGACCTGGAGCGGCGAGTTCTACTGCGTGAAGTGCAAGGAGAAGCGCGAGGCCAGCGGCGAGGTCAAGGTCAACGACAAGGGCACGCGCATGGCTAAGGCCCAGTGCCCCGTCTGCGGTACCAACCTCAACCGCATCCTGGGCAAGGCGTAGTCCCACCCACAATCTCCCAAGCGGCAGCACCCATCCCGGCCTCGGACCGGGGGGTGCTGCCGCTTCAGTTTGCGCTTCAGTTTGCGGCCGTTTGCTTGCCTGTGGATGACGAAGCCGCCGGTACGCCGGATATGTCATGGTTTCCGGCATGACAGAGGTGTTCCCGGGATTTCCACGTCGTCCGCTGCTCCGGCCTGGCGTCCGGGTCTGCCGACACGGCCACGGCCAGCTGCAGATCGGGCTCGACCCGACCCAGGCGGTCCTGGCGCCCGACACCGAGGAGATCCGGGCGCTCCTGCGCGGCCTGGCCGTCGGGCAGCCGCCGCCGCGGTACGGCACGTTCCCGGCGACCCGGATGTGCCTGCTGCTCCTCGAGCGCGGTCTGGTGGTCGACGGCGATGCGCTGCTCGGGTCGCTGCCCCCGCGTGAGTCGGCCCGCGGCGCCGTCGCGGCCGCCTTCGCGACGTACGGCGAACGTGCGGCCGAGGCGATCGGCTCCCGGCTGTCGTTCCGAGCCCGGGTTGCCGGGCCGCCTGAGCTGGCGGCGGTGGCCGCGGCGCTGCTCGCCGACTGTGGCCTGGTCGTCGGCCGCCGGCGACCGGACCTGGGACTCGTGGTCGGCATCGGCGAGGCGCCCCGGGAGGAGGCGGACGCACTGCTGCGGTCCGGGATCCCGCACAGCCTGGTGGTCGTGCGCGAGGGCATAGTCGAGGTCGGCCCGTTTGTACTGCCCGGTGAGACCGCGTGCCAGCGCTGCGTGGACGCCTATGCCGCCGACGCCAACCCGCGCCACGCGCTCGCCGTGGAGCAGTACGCCGTACCCGTGCTCCGGTCCGACGGCGTCCCCGAGCCGGTCGACCCGGCACTGTTGAGCATCGCCCTGGGCTGGGCCGTGCGCGACCTGGCCGCGTGGGCCGACGGGCAGGCGCCGGCGACCCTGTCCACCTGGTCCACCACGATCGAGATCGACCCGGAGCTCACCCTCCCCCGCACCCGTTGGCGGCCGCACCCCGCCTGCGGCTGCAGCATCGACCTACGCAGCGCCACCGGCTGACCCCGACCCGGCCCATGTTGACGCCGTGTGCCGCCGACCCGGCCCTTGTTGACGCCGTGTGCCGCCGACCCGGCCCTTGTTCACACGGCACATGTCGAGACGGGACGGGTCGGCGTGCTCTGGTGTGAAGACGGGACGGGTCGGCGTGCTCTGGCGTGAACACGGGCCGGGTCGCGTCACCACCACTCGCTGTCGAGCTTTCCTTCGATCGCGCGCAGGTGGTCTCGGGAGCAGGTGTCGCAGAAGCTGCGCTCCCGGCCGTTCTCGACGGCTGTCGTCCACGACAGCAGCGTGATCGCGTCGACGCCCTCCGAGGTGCGCCCGCAGAAGGCACAGGTCTGCATGTAAGCCAACCTACGCCGGTCGTCGCGGTCGCCCGCGCCCCAGACACAAAGAAGGGAGCCGGGTACGACGGTGACGTCGTACCCGGCTCCGCTAACGGTTGCCGCGTGCGCGGGTGGTGTTACAGAGCGCGGGCCAAGGCGAGGCGCGCCTGCTGAGCTGACTTCTCTGCCTTGCGGCCGAGCCGCAGGGCGAGAGCGAACTGGTGTTCACGTCGCTTTGCTTGCGCCTCTCCCAGGCGCGCGGACATTTGCGCGCGGGCGAGTTCTTCGTTCATGAGACTCATCTGGATGCTCCGGATCTGGTTAGTGGTCATTGGACTTCGTTTTCACTTTCGGATGAGGCACCGCCGCTGCCTGCGACGACTGCGGTCGGTCAGGCTGCGGACTGGTCCTTGCGGGGCCGGCCGCGCGGCCGCTTCCGAGGAATCACAACTCCCTGCAGGAACAGCTCACCGCCCCACACACCCCAAGGCTCACGCCGCTCGAGTGCGCTCGCGAGGCACATGGCCTTGACAGGGCAGTCGACGCACAGTGCCTTGGCGTGCTCCACGTCTGCGGGCAGCTCGGCGAAGAACAGCTCCGGGTCGTTCACCCGGCAGGGCAGGAGCTCCTCGTCGATCTCCCCGGCAGCGTCGTGCAGCTGGCCGAGCGTGACCTCGGCGTCCCGGTCGAGAACGCTGATGGTCATCTTTCACCTCCTCCTTTGACCTGATCGGTGTTGCAGGTAGAACACAGGGCCCAAATACAAAGGGCCGCGGATCCCGGTTCTGGGATCCGCGGCCTGGAGGTTCGCCGTCTGTTGTCTAGGTCAACAGATGGGTGGGCTCCAGGCAGAGATCCCCGGGGTGGCTCCCTTGACGAGAGCCGGCACGAAACGGTCGCGAACCCGGACGTCGACGCCGCCCTGGGTAGCCAGACCATCGATGGCGCAGGTCGCGCCGAAGGTGGCCCAGGCAGACGTGTACATGGCTGTGCCGTACGTGGGCATGCCGGACGGGGTCGAGAACTCGACCTTCATCGTGTGCTTGATGTTGCTCATCTGGGTCCACCTCCTTCGGTGTCTTCGGGCGCCGGTCGTGCCAAGACCGTGGTGCGCGTGGCTTGTTGTAGAAGAAAACTAGCGTGCGGCGGCTGTAATGGGCAAACGATTTACTGGGTATTTCTTGAAAATCTTTGGATCGATCACGCCAGCAGCTCCAGCACGTCCTCACCGTACCGCTCGAGCTTGGTCTTGCCGATCCCATTGATCCGCAGCAGCTCGCTCTCGGAGCTCGGCTTGAGCTCCGCGATCAGCTGCAGGGTGGCGTCGGTGAACACGACGTACGCCGGGACGCTCTCCTCGCTCGCGCGCGCCAGCCGCCACTCGCGCAGCCGCTCGAACAGCTCCTCGTCGTACGACGCGGGGCAGCCGGCGCAGCGGCCGACCTTCCGCTCGGCCGGCGTGTCCAGCGGCTTCCCACACTCGCGGCAGGCCGCGGCCCGGCGGTTGCGGCCGCCTCTGCCGCGCTCTGTCGGCGCCGCCACTGGGTCGGCCGGCCGGAGCCCGTCGAGGAACCGGCTGGGCTTGCGGGAGGCGCGACCTCCGGGCTGCCGCGCCTGCGCCCACGAGACCGAGAGGTGTCGGCGGGCCCGGGTTATGCCGACGTACAGCAGCCGCCGCTCCTCCTCCACCGCGGCTGGGGTGTCGGCGTAGGTGATCGGCATCGCGCCTTCGTGCATCCCGCACAGGAAGACCGCGTCCCACTCCAGGCCCTTCGCGGCGTGCAGGGTGGCGAGGGTGACGCCCTCGGCGACGGGCGCGTGCTGCTCGGCGGCACGCCGGTCCAGCTCGTCGACGAACGCCGCCAGGGTGGCGACCTCGCCCCGCGCGAACTCCTCGGCCTGGCTCACCAGCGCCTGCCAGGACTCCCAACGGTCGCGGGTCTGGCCACGACCGGTCGGCGGCTCGGTCGTCCAGCCGAGGCCGGCCAGCGTGGCCCGGACGTCCTCGACCAGGTCGCCGCTGCCGCCCTCGCCGCGGGCGGTGCCGCGCAGCAGTGACACCGCCTGCTTGACCTCGGGGCGATCGAAGAACCGCGCGGCGCCGCGCACGACGTACGGAATGCTGCGGCCCGACAGCGCGTCCTCGAACGCCTCGGACTGGGCGTTGATCCGGAACAGGATCGCCATCTCCCGCAGCGGTACGCCGTCGTCGCGCAGCGCGGCGATCCGCGCCGCGACCGCGTTGGCCTCGGCGACCTCGTCGGTGTGCGGGGAGTACGACGGCTCCGGGCCGGGCTCGCGCTGGGCTCGCAGGTCCACGCCCTTGCTCGGCCGGCCGGCCAGCAGCCGGTTGGCGGCCGAGACCACCTCGGGACTGGACCGGTAGTTGCGGACCAGCTCCAGCGAGACCGCGCCCGGGTGCTTGGCCCGGAAGTCCTGGAGGTACGCCGCGTTGGCGCCGGCGAAGCTGTAGATGGTCTGCGCCGGGTCGCCAACCACGCAGAGCTCGTCACGGCCGCCCAGCCACAGGTCGAGCAGCGCCGACTGGATCGGCGAGACGTCTTGGAACTCGTCGACGACGAACCATTTGTACTGCTGCCGGATCTGGGCGGCGACCCGCTCGTCCTCGGCCAGCAGCGCCGCGCCGAGCAGCAGCACGTCCTCCATGTCCATCCGGCCCTGGCCGCGCTTGACCTCTTCGTAGCCGGCGAAGATCCGGGCCACGGTCTCCTCGTCGAGCGCGCTCACCTCGCGGCCGCGGACCGGCGCGATCTCGGCGTACTCCTCCGGTCGGACGTTGCTCACCTTGGCCCACTCAACCTCCGATGCAAGGTCGCGCAGCAGCGCCTGGTCGGCGTTGAGCCGGAGCCGGCGGACCGCGCCGGCGAGCATGCCGATCTTGGACTCGGTCAGGGTCGGCAGCTCGGTGCCGTGGACCCGCGGCCAGAAGTAGCGCAGCTGGCGCAGCGCTGCCGAGTGGAAGGTCCGGGCCTGGACGCCGCCGGCGCCGAGCTCGCGCAGCCGGGTCCGCATCTCGCCGGCCGCGCGGGTGGTGAACGTCACCGCCAGCACCTCGGTCGGCGCGTACACGCCGGTCCCCACGCCGTACGCGATCCGGTGGGTGATCGCCCGGGTCTTGCCGGTCCCCGCCCCCGCGAGCACCCGCACCGGCCCGCGCAACGCCTCCGCGACCTGGCGTTGCTCGGGGTCGAGGGCGGCCAGGATCGCGTGTGGGTCGGTAGGACGCATGGGCGGGAAGAATCTCCGACTGGTCGTGGTTGGATCAAGCAGTCCGAGAGTAGACGCCAGAGGGGACAGTCCTGACGATGAGTGGTTCGTTCACGATGTACAGCACGCCGTGGTGTGGCTACTGCCACCGGCTGGGGAGCCAGCTGGACCGCGAGGGCATCAGCTACGACGTGGTCGACATCGAGCAGGACCCGGCAGCGGCCAGGATCGTCGAGCGGGTCAACGGCGGCAACCAGACGGTACCGACGCTGGTGTACGCCGACGGCAGCGCCCAGACCAACCCGTCGGTCGCCCAGGTCAAGGCCAAGCTCGCAGCCCTCAACTGATCGCTGCGCCCAACCAGGCCTCGACAAGCGACTGCGAGATCGAGACCCCGAACGGCCGCAGCAGCGTGCCGTCGTCGTACGCCGCCGCCAGTTCGGCACGCGTGAACCAGCGGGCCTCGGCGATCTCGTCGGGGTCCAGGTGCAGGGTCATGTCGTCGGCGTGGGCGATGTAGCCGAGCATCAGGCTGGCCGGCAGCGGCCACGGCTGGTTGCCGAAGAACTCGACGTCGCCGACCCGGACGCCGACCTCCTCGTCGACCTCCCGGCGTACGGCGTCCTCGAGCGTCTCGCCCGGCTCCAGGAAGCCCGCCAGCGTGGAGAAGCGCGCCTCCGGCCAGCCCGCACCGCGGGCCAGCAGGATCCGTTCCTCAGCTGTCCCGGGCTCGCCGTGGACGACCGCCATGATCACCGCTGCGTCGGTGCGCGGGAACTGGGTGCGGCCGCAGTCCGGGCAGTGCAGCTCGTGGCCCGCCGCCCGAGGCGTCAGCGATGCGCCACAGCGCGGGCAGTGCTTGGTGACCAGGTGCCACTCGGCCAGGCCGATCGCGTGCAGCACGAGCGGGGCGTGCGCGGGGTCGGCCAGCAGGTTCGCGACCACCGCCCGCAGGCCCACCCACTCCGGCCCGGTCTCCTTGTCGTCGACGATCACCGCGAAGTAGGTGTGGCCGTCGTGCTGGCCGAGCAGCGTGCGTACGCCGTCCGGCGCGTCCGCTGGCGACACCCAGGTCGGCTGGCCGTCGGCGGCGTGCATCCGGTTGCCGCGGATCACCAGCACCCTGGTCTTCGGATCCGCCCACCGCTCGGCCAGCCAGGCGTCGTCGGAGCGGCGTACACCGAGCCGGTCGTGGGAGCGTCGGGAGAGGGCGAGATGGGGCAGCAAGCGCGTGCTCGTCACGCTGCCGAGGCTACCCGGGCCGCCGTACGCCCCAATCCTTAGGATCGGCTGCATGAGCACCCACATCGGCGCCAAGCCCGGCGAGATCGCACCCCACGTCCTGCTGCCCGGCGACCCGCTGCGGGCGCGGTGGATCGCCGAGACGTTCCTGACCGACCCGCAGTGCTACAACGAGGTCCGCGGGATGCTCGGCTACACCGGCACCTGGCAGGGTCACCGGGTCTCGGTGCAGGGTTCCGGGATGGGCCAGCCGTCGATGGCGATCTACGTCAACGAGCTGTTCTCCGAGTACGACGTGGAGTCGATCGTGCGGGTCGGGTCGTGCGGCGCGCTCCGTGAGGACGTGAAGGTGCGCGACGTGATCCTCGCGTCCGGCGCCTGCACCGACTCCTCGATGAACCGGATCCGGTTCCACGGCCTCGACTACGCGCCGGTCGCCGACTTCGGCCTGCTGCGGGCGGCGTACGACGCGGCCGCGGCGCGCGCCGACCTGACCACCCACACCGGGCTGATCTTCAGCGGCGACTCCTTCTACCCGGCCCGTCCGGAGCTGTTGGAGCCGATGGTCGCGCACGGCGTCCTGGCGATCGAGATGGAGGCCAGCGCGCTGTACACGCTGGCCGCGAAGCACCAGCGCCGCGCCCTCGCCATCTGCACCGTCTCCGACCACATCGTCACCGGCGAGGAGACCTCGGCCGCCGAGCGCGAGCAGACCTTCGGCGCCATGGTCGAGATCGCCCTCACCTCCCTCACCGCATAGCACGGTCCGAGCGTCAGCCGCGCCGAGTCGGCAGAGAGCGTCCGGGCGGCGTCAAGCGGCTTGGCCGCGGCGCGCGCAGCGGCGCTGGACCACAGCGGTGGCCGCCCGCGCGACGCGCCGCCGCAGCGCACGGACGCTCTCTGCCGACTCGGCGCAGCCGACACTCACCGCAAGCCCTCCCCCGGCAACAACCCCTCCAACTCTCCCCGCCCAGGAAGCCCCGCGTGCTCGACGAGTCGCCCGGCGCGCACGTAGTAGAACCCAGCCGCGACCCAGTCCAACTCCACCCCGCACAGCTCGGCCCAGGCCAGGCGGTAGATCGCGAGCTGGAGCGGGTCGGCGGTGGGCTGGCGGCCGGTCTTCCAGTCGACAACGAGGTAGCGGCCGTCGGACTCGACGTACACGGCGTCGATCCGGCCGCGCACCACCTGGCCGCGCAGCACCAGCGCGAACGACGGCTCGACGGCGTGCGGCACCCGGTCCGCGAACGGCCCGTCCTCGAAGCGGGCGATCAGCTCGCGCAGGTCGGCCTCGTCCTCGATCTCGGCGTCGCCCCGGCCGGGCAGCTCGTCCGGGTCGAGCAGCAGCTGCTGGCCGAACCGAGCCTCGACCCAGGCGTGGAAGCGGGTACCGAACCGGGCGGCCGAGGACGGCGGTCGCGGCATCGGCCGCGCCAGGTCGCGGGCGAACAGCTCGGGGTCGTCACGCAGGCGCGCCAGTGAGGTGGCGGACAGGCTCGAGGGCAGGGGTACGTCGATCCGCGGTGACCGGTCACGGCGGGCCTCCTCCAGCAGCCGCGCGATCTCCGCGTCCCACTGCTGGATCCGGTCGAGCTGGAGCATGTCGTCGGCCTCGTCGGGCGCGTCCAGGTCGGCCGCCCGCACCCGTTCCGCGGCCTCGGTCCGGCGGGTGACCTCGGCGGTGTGGTGCGAGATCGGCCAGGGCAGGTCGCGCTCGGCGGCGGCGTACGGGTTGGCCGCGCCCTTCGCGGGCGCGTCCAGCCAGCACTTGGGCTCGCCGCCCCAGCCGGCGATGGCCAGCCGGGTGTCCTGGAGGTACGCCGACGGCCCGCGGGACGTCTTCAGCGTCGCCGACCAGCACCACGCGGAGACCGAGAGCTGGTGCCGGGCCCGGGTCCACGCGACGTACGCGAGCCGGAGCTCCTCACGCACCTCGTGGTCCTTGGCCGCCTTCTTCAGCGCGTCGATGTCGGCCGGGGTATGACCGCCCAGCTGCGGCAGGTCGCGCGCGTCGCCGCGCAGCGCGTTGGGCAGCACCGACGGCAGCGTCAGCCAGCTGGACCGGCCCCGGTTCGACGGGAACTTCGTCTCGGTCACGCCGACCAGGAAGACCGCGTCCCACTCCAGCCCCTTCGCGCGGTGGACGGTCAGCAGCTTGACCGAGTCGGCCTCCGACGGGGTCGCCACGTCGAGGCCCTGGCCGAACTCGTCCTCGGCCTCCAGCCAGGCCAGCAGCGCCGCGAGAGTGACCTGGCCGTCGACGGCCTGGAACTCGGCCACCGCCTGCACGAACAGGTCCAGGTTGTCGCGCCGGGCAGCGGCCGCCGGGCTCACCGAGGAGGCCAGCTCGACGTCGATCCCGGTGGTGTCGATGATCCTCCGGACCAGGTCGAGGAGCGGCTCCCCGATCGCGGTCCGCAGCCGGCGCAGCTCGGCCGACAGCAGGCCGAACCGGTGCCGGGCCGCCTCGGAGTACGCCAGGTCGCCGGGGTCGTCGAGCGCGTCGCACAGCGACGGCACCTCGGTCGGGTCGGCCCCGTCGGCGGCGGCCGCGAGCTGCTGCTCCAGCGAGTCGTACGACGCCGCGCCGGCCCGGTCACCCGCGAGCTCGCGGGCCCGCCGCCCGAGCAGGGCAAGGTCGCGCGGGCCGACCGCCCAGCGCGGGCCGGCGAGCAGCGTCAGCAGCGCGGCGTTGGCGGTGACGTCCTGCACCAGCGTCAGCGTGGCCACAACCTCGGCGACCTCGGGCAGCCGCAGGAGCCCCTTCAGGCCGACGATCTCGACCGGGATCTCGCGGCTGCTGAGCGCGTCGAAGACCGCGGCCGCATGGGAGTTGTCACGGGTCAGTACGCCGATCTCGCGCCACCGCGGCTCCCGCATCGCGGCATGGGCCGCCGCCACCTGCTCGGCGAGCCAGGCCAGCTCGCCGTCGTACGTCTCGTGGACCGCGACCCGCACATCACCGTCGGCAGCCCCGGGCTTCGGCTCGAGCGGCAGCAGGTCGGGGCGCTCGTCGTACAGGCTGCTCGCGACGTGGTTGGCGGTGGCCAGGATCCGGGTGTCGGAACGCCGGTTGACCGTCAGCGGGTAGGACGCCGCCGGGCCACCGACAGCGGGAAAGTCGCGGCCGAACTCCAAGATGTTGGACACCGAGGCGCCCCGCCAGCCGTAGATCGCCTGGTTGGGGTCGCCGACCGCGGTCACCGGGTGGCCCAGCCCCTCCTCGGGCGAGGGTCCCGAGAACAGCCGGCGCAGCATCAGCGCCTGCGCGACCGAGGTGTCCTGGTACTCGTCGAGGAGCACCACCTTGAACTTCCCCCGCTCCAGCACCCCCACCTCCGGGCATTGCTCGGCCAGCTGCGCCGCGAGCGCGATCTGGTCGGAGAAGTCCATCAGCCCGAGCTGCGCCTTGAGGGCGCGGTAGGCCGCCACCAGCCCGAGCAGCTCGGCCCGGCGGTCGATGGCCAGGATCGCCTTCTCGCCCTTCTCGAGGTAGGTCTTGCGGTGCTCGGCGACCAGCCCGGCCACGAACCGCGGCCGCTCGGCGACGTCGTACTCCAGGAGCTTCGCGGGGTCGACGAGGTGCTCGCTGAGCTGGCCGTCGAGAGCGAGGAGGTACTGGATGACGTGCCGCGGCGAGTCGGTGAGGTGCCGAACCGGCTCGGTGTAGCGCTGTACGGCGCGCGCAGCGAGCTGGTAGCGGCTGGCGTCGGCGATCAGCCGGGTGTCCGGCTCGTGGCCGATCCGGAGCCCGTGCTCGGCGAGCAGGCCGGACGCGTAGGAGTGGTACGTCGCGACCGTCGGCTCCTCGAGCTCGACCCGCTCGCCGTCGTCTTGCACCTCGACCGAGCCGGGCGCCGGCAGCAGCCCGGACTGGCGCAGGCTCTCGCGGATCCGGGTCTGCAGCTCGGCGGTCGCCTTGGTGGTGAAGGTGAGGCCGAGGATCTCGCCGGGTTGCACCTGGCCGGTGGCGACCAGCCACACCACCCGGGCCGCCATTACCGTGGTCTTGCCGGACCCGGCGCCCGCGATCACCACGGCCGGCTCCAGCGGCGCGGTGATCGCGGCGAACTGCTGGTCGCTGAACGTCCAGTCGGCGCCGAGCAGGTCGGCCAGGGCCTGGGGCGTGTCGACTCTCATGACAGCACCGTCCCCGAGTTCTTGTCCGGGCACAGCGCAGTGAACGCACACCGCTCGCAATGGGTCCCCGGCCGGGCCACGAACTCCTCGGCCCGCAAGGTGTTGACCGCCTGGGTCAGCTTGTCGTAGATCGGTTCGGGGTCGACGGGGCGGTCCTGGCGCTGCACCTTCGGCTGGTCGTCTCCCAGCCGGAGCTGGACCAGCTCGGCGCCGCCCGCCAACATCTCGCGGCCGGCCACCTCGTCGGCGGCGCCGTGGTCGACGGCGAGCTGGTAGAGGCCGAGCTGCGGGTGGCCCGCGACCTCGGCGCTGGTGGGTGGGTACTTCCCGGTCTTGAGGTCCACAACCACCACTCGGCCGTCCTCGTCGAGCTCCAGGCGGTCGGCGTACCCGTGCAGCCGGACGATCTGACCGTCTGGCAGCTTGACCTCGGCCCGCAGCTTCGGCTCGGTCGCGATCAGCAGCCGCGCGCCGGGCCGCCGGTGCCAGGCGACGAAGCGTGCGAGTACGGCGGTTACCGCCTCCCGCTCGCGCTTCCGCGACCACGGCGTGCGGAACTCCATCCGCTCCCACACCTCGTCGACCAGCGGCATCAGGTCGGCTGTCGGGTCCACCTCGCCGCTCGCGATCCGCTCGGCGATCGCGTGCACGATCGTCCCGAACCCCTGGCTGGTCGAGCTGACCACCTCTCCCCCGGCCTCCCGCTGCAGGAACCACTGCGCGGGACAGGTCAGCAGTCCCTCCAGCGCGCTCGCCGAGATCGCCAGCGGCTCGTCGGCCGGCCGGACCGGCTGGTCGGAGCGGCTCGGCGCGCGCAGCCCCCACCAGCTCGCGGGGTCGGCGGCCGAGGCCACCGCTCGGCCGTGTACGTCGGTCTCGGCGAGCATCCGGAGCCGCTTGGCGGCCGCGCGGCGCAGCGGCTCGGGCTCGGCCGGGTCCGCGAGGGTACGGCGCAGCTCGGAGACCAGGCCCGCCATCGACAGCGGCCGGCGCGGGCGGCCGACCCGGTGCTCGACCGGCCGGCCGAGCTCGGCCAGGAAGCGCGAGGGCTGCTCGCCGTCGTCGTCGGGCGACTGGACCGCGGTCACCACCAGCCGCTGCCGGGCACGGGTGCAGGCAACGTAGAAGAGCCGTCGTTCCTCGGCGAGCATCGCCCCCCGAGTCAGCGGCGGCAGCAGGCCGTCGCGCCCGATCCGGTCGGCCTGCAGCAGCGTGTCGCGCCGGCGCAGGTCCGGCCAGCCGCCCTCCTGGGAGTGGGCCACCACCACCAGCCGCCATTCCAGCCCCTTCGACCGGTGGGCGGTCAGCAGCCGCACCGCGTCGCCGCGGACGCCGCGGTCGGCCAGGGTGTCCGCCGGGAGCTCCTGGGCCCGCAGCGTCGCCAGGAACGCCGAGACGCTGGTGCGGCCCTTGCGCTCCTCGGCCCGCGCGGCGGTCTCGAACAGGGCACAGATCGCGTCCAGGTCGCGGTGCGCCAGCCGGGCCGCCTGCCCGCCCGACTCGGTGGACAGCCGCAGCCGCATCCCCCAGTCGGAGCTCTCCCAGAGCAGCCACAGCACCTCCTCGACCGTGGCGTCCTCGGCCAGCGCCGTCCGGGCCTGGGCGATCAGGGCGGCCAGCCCGGCGGCCCGCCGCGCCGCCTCACCGTCGAGCCCGTCCAGCACCGACGGGTCGAGCACGGCCTGCCGCACCAGCTCGCGCGCGGGCGTGTCCGGCGAGCCCGCCCGCAGCTGCCGGGTCAGCGACCGTACGTCGGTGGCGTCCAGCCCGCCGAGCGGCGAGGTGAGCAGCGCCTCGGCCCGGTCGGCGCCCACGTAGTCGGGATTGCGTGGATCGTCGACACCCGCGTCGACGACCACCGAGAGGGCGCCGAGCAGCGGCAGCACGGCCGGCTCCCGCACCAGCGGGGTGTCGTCGCTCGCGACCTCCACGGGTACGCCGGCCGCCGCCAGCGACCGCCGCAGCCCTGGGATCGACGTCCGGCCGGAGCGGACCAGCACCGCCATCTCGGACCAGCCGATCCCGTCCTCCAGATGGGCGCGCCGCAGCAGGTCGGCAACCTGCTCGGTCTCGGCCCGCGCGGTGTCGAAGGTGAGCACCTCGACCGCTCCCGGCCCGAACGCGTTGGGTGCCGGCTCGGGCGCACGGAACGCGGCGTACACCTCCGGCGGGATCGAGCCGGTCACGCCGATCGCGGCCGCCACCGACCGGGATGCGCGCAGGATCCGGGATCCGAAGCGGCGGGTGGTGCCAAGCGCGACCACGGGCGCGCGGGCGCCGTCGGTGCGTGGGAACTCGGCCGGGAAGTCGAGGATGCCGCGGACCTCGGCGCCGCGGAAGCCGTAGATCGACTGGTCCGGGTCGCCGACGACCACGAGGTCACGGCCGTCGCCGGCGACCGCCTGCAGCAGCGCGACCTGGCTGGGGTCGGTGTCCTGGTACTCGTCGACGAACACACACGAGAACCGGGCCCGGATCTCGTTGCGGTGCCGCTGCGCCTCGATCACCGCGCGCGCGATCAGGTCGGGGTAGTCGATCGCGCTCTGGTCGCCGAGCACGTCGAGGTACTGCGACAGGAACAGTCCGGCCGCCTCGAACTCCGGCACCCCCTCGGCGCGACCCAGCGCGACCAGGTCGGCGGGGTCCAGACCGCGCTCCCGCGCCCGGCTGAGTACGGCGTGCACCTCGCGCGCGAAGCCGCGGGTGCCGACGGCGGCCTTGAGCGCATCCGGCCAGCGGATCGACTCCGGGTTGTGGGTGAGCAGCTCCTGCAGGACCACGTCCTGCTCCGGCGCGGACAGCAGCCGCAGCGGGGCGGCGTACAGCTCGGCGGGCGCGTAGCGGCGCACCAGGCCGTAGGCGAAGGAGTGGAACGTCGAGCTCAGCGTGGTGGCCGTCGTCCGCCCGAGCCGGGCGGTCACCCGGTCGCGGAGCTGCTCGGCCGCCTTCCGGGAGAAGGTCAGCGCCAGGATCTGGTCGGGCGCGACGCCGCGCCGCTCGACCCGCTCCACGATCGACTCGACCAGGGTCGTGGTCTTGCCGGTCCCGGGGCCGGCCAGCACCAGCAGCGGCCCGCCCGCGTGGTCGACCACCGCCTGCTGGAACGCGTCGAGCTCCGGCCCGGACGCAGCACCGCTCGCACGCACCAGCTGGTACGTCGTCGGGTGGCGGGCGGCACTGCTCATGGCGTTACCCAAGCATCACCCGCCGACAGCGCTGGGACGGGTATTTCACAGGTCGGGCGCGCGGTCGTTGTAGACGCCGGCGGTCTCCTGTCCGCTCAGCGCCTGGATCGCGGTCATGATCTCGTCGGTGACCTCGCGCCGGGCGCGGCCCAGGGGTACGCCGTCCGCGCGGCCGCTGAAGTCGAGCGGCTTGCCGAACTCCACGGTGACCTTCACCAGCCGCGGCAGGTTCGCGTCGACCGGCTGCAGCTTCTCGGTGTCCCGCAGGCCGACTGGGACCACCGGCACGTTGGCGGTCAGCGCCAGGTGGGCGACGCCGGTTCTCCCGCGGTACAGCCGGCCGTCGCGGGAGCGGGTGCCCTCCGGGTAGATGCCGAACGCCTCGCCGTCCGCCAGCACCTTCAGCGCGGTGTCGAGGCTGTGGATCGCGGCCTGCGGGTCGTCGCGGTCGACCGGCAACATGCCGAGCCCCTCGAACCACATCCGGATGGCCCGGCCCTTGATGCCGGTGCCGGTGAAGTAGTCGGACTTGGCGAGGAAGACGACCTTCCGTGGCGCCACCACCGGGATCACCATGCTGTCGGCGAAGCTCAGGTGGTTGCTGGCCAGGATCACGCCGCCGGTCGCCGGCACGTTCTCCAGTCCCCGCACGGTCGGTCGCCAGATCACCTTGGCCAGTGGCGGTACGACGTTGTGGAGGACCCCATAGAGCATGCGGCCATTGTTGCCTAGCGCAGAGCTCCCGGGCGCCAAGGGTTGGTGGTCGAGCAGGTTGCGCTAGCAACCGTCGTCGAGACCACCAGTAAAAGAGGTAAAGGGCCCGCTTTGCGGGCGCCTTCCCTTTGCTGCGCAAAGGTGAAGGCCCCCGCAAGTATGCGTTGCGGGGGCCTTCTGGTTGACCGGATCTTGGTGACGCTTCCAGTCGATCTGAGCTCGGTTCCGGTCCCAGCGGCTTCGTCACCCTGCCGCCTCGATCAGGTTGCCCCGACCGGATGGACCTTCACTTCCTTCGGATCCCGATCTCCCCGAGGGGAGTTCGTGAGAGAAGTTCTACGCCGCCTCCGAGGGGCCGCACAAGGGGTAACAGCAAACAAATTCCAGGGAAATCCTGTTTCCGGCGTGTCCCCCACAGGATGACCAACACTCTCCACAGAAGCGCCACTTCCCATCCACAGATTGGGGACCTGCCTGTGGAGAATTCGGGTACCTAACCTGGGGGCTGCCAGAAGGCTGCGGCGATGTCGACGTTGCCCGAAGGACGCAGCGGAGTGCCCTCCTCGAGGTAGCACTGGCGAGCCTCGTCCTGGTGGCTCGCGGGCAGCGAGCCGTCGGCGCGCACCACCCGCCACCACGGCACCGGTCCGCCGTACGCCGCCATCACCGCGCCGACCTGGCGCGGCCCGCCGCCGCCGAGCTTGCGGCCGACCGCCTCGGCGACGCTGCCGTACGTCGTCACCCGCCCGCGCGGGACCTGCTCGACGTAGGCGAGCACCTGCTCGACGTACTCCTCGTGGTCCACCGCAACGGAGCGTCGAGCGCTGGGTCAGCGGTTGCGCCGCAGCGGGCGGGCGACCACGACGGTGTTGCTGAGGTAGGAGTCGCCGTCCCAGTCCGAGCAGGTCACCAGAACCAGCCGCGCCGGGCCCGACTTCGAGAAGAGCTTGTCGGACTCCAGCGCCAGCTCGTCCTTCGACAGCTCGGTGACCTGACGGACCCGGTAGCCGCGGCCGTTGCCGGCGCCGTACACCTTGACCCGGGCACCGCGGGTGAGCTCTCCAAGCGCACCGAAGGCGCCGGAGAGTCCCTCGACGGTGTGGCCGATCACGACCACGGCACCCTCTTTCGAGCCGAGGCGGGCGCTCTTGCGCCACCAGCCGACCCGGTTGGCGTCACTCGGTGGTGTGAGTACGCCGTCGCGCTCGTCGACCGGCTGCACCCGCGCGTCCACACCGAGCCCGGGGATCCGGACCCGGGTGGGCACCGCCGGCCCGGACGCCTGGTCCAGGACCTTGCCATTGACCACCCGGGTGTCACTGCGGGAACTCGATTGGCCGTCCTCGCGCGCATCCTCCCCGGAGGAAAGCGGGCGGGTGACATCCTGTCCCGAGGTGTCCAGCTCGGGCTGGAACAGCACCAGGGTCGCCCCGGTGACTACCAGCACGACGGCCACCAGGATGCGCGCGAAGGACGCCATCGACTAGGCCCGGGAGTTGAACCGGCGACCGACGATCGCGATCGCGAGACCAGCCACCACCAGCACCACGCCGACCAGGCCGGCGACCAGCGAACGCTGGGTGCTGCCGGTGTCGGCACCGGTCAGACCGGCGTCGATGTCACCGGGCACGTCGTCGCTGGGCTCCGGCTCACCCGGGCTCGGCACTGCGGTCGTGGGCGACTCGGACGGCTCCGGCTCACCGGGCGATCCGCTCGGCGAGGACGGGCTGTCCGTGGGCTCGGTCGGCTCCGTGGGCTCGGTCGGCTCCGTGGGCTCGGTCGGCTCCGTGGGCTCCGTGGGCTCCGTGGGCTCGGTCGGCTCCGTGGGCTCGGTCGGCTCGGTCGGCTCCGTGGGCTCGGTCGGCTCGGTCGGCTCCGTGGGCTCGGTCGGCTCCGACGGGCTGGGCGAGGAGCTCGGGTTGCGCCAGCCGATGTGGCTGATGTCCTGGGGGTGGGTGTAGGTGAAGACGCCGTCCGCACCGACGCGGCCGGTCTCGTGGATCGGCGTCTCGTTGCCACCCTTGATGCACAGCTCGACGGTCCAGCCGGGGTTCGGCGTGAACGTCAAGGTCCGGCCGCTCCACTCGAGCTTGCCGGCGGGGATCTCCTCGCTGCCGGACTCGCTGTCGAACTTGTTGTAGCCCAGCTTGTCGCAGGTCGTGGACGCGGCATACGCCGGCGGGGAGTCAGTCTTGGCGGACGCAGCGGAGACGCCGATGAGGGCGACCCCCGCGCCCAGCACGACGAGCCCGGTAACAGCAAGGGCGGAGCGGAAACGGACACGGGTTGGCAGTGCAGACACGAGGTAACTCCCATGATGTGGCGGGTCGGGCCGAGAGCGGCACGGGCGGCATTCTGGCAGGCTCCCTAGGGGCTTCGGCAAGCGGCTGGGGACCCTAGTTGAAGATAGTTGTACATCGAGCAGCGGCGGCGAGGGGGCTCCCCCGCCGCCGCTTCTCGGTTAGCGGTCTCAGGTCAACCGACGACCAGCGCTCAGGGATCGGTCGGTGACGCGCGCTCGGTCCCGGTCGCGGCACCTGGGCGCCGCGGCCGGGACCTGCCGCAAATGGGTTCTGAGGTTACGAGGGGTGCGAGGTCGGCGAAGGCTCGCTCGAGTCCGGGTTCCGGTAGCCGATGTGGCTGATGCCCTGGGGGTGCGTGTAGGTGAACACGCCGTCGGCGCCGACCGGGCCGGTCTCGTAGATCGGCACCTGGTTGCCGCCCTTGATGCACAGCTCGATCGTCCAGCCAGGGTTCGGCGTAAAGGTGAGTGTGTTGCCGCCCCACGTGATCGTGCCGGCGTCGAGGGTCACGCTCCCCGACTCGCTGTCGATCTTGGTGTAGCCGAGCTTGTCGCAGGTGGTGCCGTTGCCGTTGGCCGAGGACTGGACACTGCTGCGATCGGGCGCTGCGGTAGCGGCCGAGACACCGACGGCGGTGACGACGGAGCCGGCCGCGAACAGACCTGCGGCAATCAAGACGGTGCGGGTGCGGGCGGGTGAAGGAGATGACACGACGGCCTCCTGAGTAGGGACGCCGGCGACCCCACGACGCCGGCAGTGCCCACGTTGCACCCGTCCGCGTCGGCTGGGGCGACTTTACCCAGCCCCAGGGGTTGGCCCCAGCCGTCCGATAGCTCAGTAGGACGGCTGCGATGGGTCAATCTGGTTGACCCAGGCGACCACACCACCACCCACATGGACCGCGTCGGCGTACCCAGCACCCTTGACGATGGCCAGCGTCTCGGCCGATCGCACTCCGGTCTTGCAGTGCATCACGATCTGCTTGTCAGCCGGGAGCTTCTCCAGAGCCGAGCCATTGAGGAAGTCGCCCTTGGGGATCAGCACCGAGCCGGGGATCTTGTTGATCTCGTACTCGTTGGCCTCGCGCACGTCGACCAGCACGAAGTCGCGGGTGCCCTCCTCGCGCTCCTTGAGCATGTGCTCGAGCTGGGTCACCGAGATCGTCGAGCCTGCGGCCGCCTCGGCCGCCTCGTCGGAGATCGCGCCGCAGAACGCCTCGTAGTCGATCAGCTCGGTGACCGTCGGGTTCTCGCCGCACAGGGCGCAGTTGGGGTCTTTGCGGACGCGCAGCTTGCGGTACTCCATCTCGAGTGCGTCGTAGATCATCAGCTTGCCGACCAGCGGGTCGCCGATGCCGGTCAGCAGCTTGATCGCTTCGTTGACCTGGATCGAGCCGATCGAGGCGCAGAGTACGCCGAGCACCCCGCCCTCGGCGCAGGACGGGACCATGCCGGGCGGCGGCGGCTCCGGGTAGAGGCAGCGGTAGCACGGGGCTTCCTCGGCCAGCGTCGGCGCGAACACCGAGGCCTGGCCGTCGAAGCGGTAGATCGAGCCCCAGACGTACGGGATCTTCAGGAAGTACGCCGCGTCGTTGACCATGTAGCGGGTCGCGAAGTTGTCGGTCCCGTCGACGATCAGGTCGTAGCCCTCGAAGATCCCCAGCACGTTGTCGTTCTCGAGGCGCTCCTCGTGCAGGACGACGTTGACGTAGGGATTGATCTCGGCGATCGACTCCTTGGCGGACAGACCCTTCGGCTTGTCGATGTCGCTGACGCCGTGGATCACCTGGCGCTGCAGGTTGGACTCGTCGACAGTGTCGAACTCGGCGATGCCGAGGGTGCCGACGCCCGCGGCAGCCAGGTACAGCAGCGCGGGGCTGCCCAGACCGCCGGCGCCGATCACCAGCACCTTGGCGTTCTTGAGCCGCTTCTGCCCGGTCATGCCGACGTCCGGGATGATCAGGTGCCTGCTGTAGCGGCGTACCTCGTCGATCGTCAGCTCGGCGGCCGGCTCCACGAGAGCGGGATAGGACACGGGTTCTCCTGAGGCTGTCTTGGGTCTGTCTGTGGGGTAACGGGGCATCAACGCCGCCACCGCTTTCCATGTTCCCTCGCGCCCGAAGGCGCGCCGTACCGAATCCGTCATACGGACGGGCCCGCCGCCACAGAATTTGCGGGATTTGCTTGCGGACACCGCAGCCCTTGAGTAAAGGTCTCGTCCGGGCCGAAACCACAGACGTTCGGACCCGGAATCCTCAGAGGGAGACATATCTTGAAGAAGTTGGCACCCGGCCTGCTGGCCGGTACCGCCGCGCTGGCTGTGAGCGTGCTCTCGGTGCTCCAGCCGGCCCAGGCAGATCCCACCTCGGCCGACAGCCACGAGCCCGTCGGCGCCATCAGCGAGCACCGGCCGGACAACCGGCCCGGCCCGTTCACCGAGCGCGAGCAGAAGCTTCGCCAGAAGGCGCTCGCGATGGTCGAGAACGGCACGGCGAAGATGGTTCGCCGCTCGGACGGCGGCGCGACGGTCAAGATCGGCGAGGACACCTGGGTCGAGTTCCCGGTCAAGAAGCAGGACCGGATCCTCACGATGCTCTCCCAGTTCGGTGACGGTGTGGTCGGCGACTATGGCGACGAGCCGGGCCCGGAGCGGAACGCGATCCCGAAGCCGGACCGCGCGGTCAACAACTCCACGGCCTGGGTGCAGGACTTCGACACGGCGTACTACAACGAGCTCTTCAACGGCAGCGGCGAGTCGATGAAGGACTATTACTCCAAGCTCTCCAGCGGCCGCTACACCGTGAAGAACGTCGTCGAGGACTGGGTGACGATCCCCAACAACGCCAGCGCGTACGGCGACAACGAGATCGAGGACAACGGCGGCTCCTGGAACTTCGTCGCCGACACCGGTAACGCCTGGTACGCCGAGCAGCGCAAGCAGGGCCTGACGACGGCGCAGATCGACGGCTACCTCGCCCAGTTCGACGCGTGGGACCGCTACGACTTCGACGAGGACGGCGACTTCAACGAGCCCGACGGCTACATCGACCACTTCCAGGCGGTGCACGCCGGTGAGGGCGAGGACGCCGGTGGCGGCGCGCAGGGCGAGGACGCCATCTGGTCGCACCGCTGGTACGTCCGCGGCAACCTCGAGGGTGAGCTCGGCCCGAACGTCAACGGCCGCAAGAACCTCGCCGGTGGCACCCGGATCGGCAACTCGAAGTACTTCATCGGCGACTACACCGTCGAGCCCGAGAACGGCGGCCTCGGCGTGTTCGCGCACGAGTTCGGCCACGACCTCGGCCTCCCCGACTACTACGACACCGGCGGCGGCGAGAACAGCACGGCGTTCTGGACCCTGATGTCGTCCGGCTCGTGGCTGAACCACGGCCCCGACGACATCGGCAGCACCCCCGGCCTGATGGGCCCGGAGGAGAAGCTCTACCTCGGCTGGCTCGACTACAGCGAGGTCGACGCGGGCGAGGACGGCACCTTCAAGCTGAGCCCGTCCCAGCACACCGCCGAGGGCGCGGACCAGGCGGTCAAGGTCAACCTGCCCGACGTCACCACCACGACGAAGTACACCAAGGCCTACCGCGGCAAGAAGGCGTGGTGGAGCACCCGTGGGGACAACCTGAAGTCGACCATGACCCGCGCCGTACCGAAGTCCAAGGAGGTCTTCATCAAGGCCAAGATCTGGAACCAGATCGAAGAGGGCTACGACTTCCTGTACATCGAGCGCTCGGTCGACGGCGGCACCACCTGGAAGAAGATCGGCCAGCCGATCACCGGTGACTCGAAGGGCTGGAAGACCAAGTACTTCCACTACAAGTTCAACGGCGGCAAGCGGAAGTCGCTGCTGCGCTTCCGGTACGACACCGACGGTGGCGTCAACGAGGCCGGCGCGTTCATCGACGAGATCAGCATCCGCGCGGGCGGCACGCGGTTCACCGACGGCGCCGAGCAGGGCCGCAACGGCTGGACGCTGCGCAAGGTGAAGGCGTCGACCGGCACCGAGACGCTCACCACGCCGCGCTACTACCTGCTGGAGAACCGCCAGTACGTCGGCTACGACGCGACGCTGGAGACCGGGCCGTACCAGTTCAGCGAGGGCATCACCCGCCCGGACTGGGTGGAGCGCTTCCCGTTCCAGAACGGCATGCTCGTCTGGTACGTCAACCACGCCTACCCGGACAACAACGTCAGCGCCCACCCGGGTGCCGGCAACGCGATGGTCGTGGACGCGCGGCCGAACTCGATGGCCTACCCCGACGGCTCGCGGCCGTCGAACCGCCGTCAGCCGTTCGACTCGACGTTCGGGCTCGACGCGACCGACGCGGTCTGCCTGCACAAGCAGGTCGCGACCGACGGCGGTCACGAGACGGTGGAGGCGTGCGCGCCCTCCTCGCCGGCGATCGCGACGTTCGACGACACCGACCCGAACGCGTACTACTGGGACGGGAACCCGCAGGGTTCGGTGAAGGTCGCCGGGCTCGGCGTGACCGCCACGGTCACCGCCCAGGACGGCAACTTCATCACCGTCCAGGTGCACAACCCGGCGCACTGACCGCGCAAAGCCGCGCTGACCTGCGCTGAGCAGGCGCACAGCGCGCACAAGAGAGGGGCCTCGAATTCGGGGCCCCTCTCGTCGTACAGGTAGGCTGCGAGGACCCTGGGGCACTTCACCGGGGCCAGGCAGTAGCAGGTCGTAGAGGGAGCAGTGGGAGTTGACCCAGCAGGATGTAGAGGAGCAGCGACCGCGTGGCGGCCGGATGCCGCGGCGCGCCCGCCGCGCCCAGCTGCTGGAGTCGGCGCTCGAGGTGTTCGTCTCCCAGGGCTACCACTCCGCGGCGATGGACGACATCGCGGAGCGAGCCGGCGTCTCCAAGCCGGTCCTCTATCAGCACTTCCCCGGCAAGCTCGACCTCTACCTCGCGCTGCTGGACACCTCGTGCGACGCGATCATCGACAACTGCCGGCAGGCACTCGAGTCCACCCATGACAACAAGCTGCGGGTCGAGGCCGCGATGCGGGTCTTCTACGACTACGTGGCGAGCGACTCCGGTGCTTTCCGGCTGGTCTTCGAGTCGGACCTGACCAGCGAGCCGGCCGTGCGTGAGCACGTCGACCGGGTCACCAACGAGTGCGCCTCGATGATCGCCCACGTCATCCACGACGACACCGGGCTGCCCGACGAGGCGTCCCGCCTGCTCGCGGTCTCGCTGGTGGGAATGGCACAGGTCAGTGCGCGGTTCTGGCTGGCAGACGGTGCCCGCGAGCTGGACCGCGAGTCCGCGGCCGGCCTGGTCGCCGGTCTCGCCTGGCGGGGCATCCGGGGCTACCCGAAGCACGACGACCCGCACGACTAGGGTCGAGGCGCACCGACCGACCCACCGACCACCCCTGAAGGAGACTCCGCCGCATGGAGGTCAAGATCGGCGTCCAGCACGCCGCCCGCGAGCTCGTCGTCGAGACCGACGAGTCGATCGACAACGTCGAGAAGCGGATCAGTGAGGCGGTCGCCGGTGACGGCGTACTCACCCTCACCGATACCAAGGGCCGCAAGACCGTGGTGCCCGCTTCCAAGATCGCGTACGTCGAGATCGGCGGCGGTGTGTCCGGCCAGGTGGGCTTCCGGAGCTGACGCGACACGCCCGACGACGGGGTGCAGACCCGTGCAATTTACGCGGGGTAGCGGCATGATGCGAACCAAGCGCCACCCTGCGGCGCGCCCCTGCAGCACTGGCAGTTTCGGGAAGGAACCATCATGCTCGGCACAATCCTGGCGGCGCTGATCGGCGGCACGATCATCGGCCTGCTCGCGAAGCTCGTCGCCCCTGGCGACCGTGACAACATCCCGCTCTGGCTCACCATCATCTGCGGCATCGGCGGCGCGTTCCTCGGCAGCTACGCCTACGCCGCCCTCTTCGACTGCAGCGACATGACCAACTGTACCAAGGGCATCGACTGGTGGCGTCACCTCTGGCAGGTCGGCGCAGCGGTCATCCTGGTGATGATCGCCTCAGCAGTCACCGGCCGCCGCAGGTCCTAACGCTGACCCGGCCCGTATTCACGCCACAGCACGCTGACCCGGCCCGTATTCACGCCGTACATGTGAAGACGGGCCGGGTCAGCGCGTTTGGGCGTCAACAAGGGCCGGGTCGGCTCCGACATGAGCTTGCGAATGACGGAGCCAACCCGGAGCTCCGCTGGCGGGAAACTAGGCGTCGAGGCCGAGGTCGGCCATGCGCTCGGTGTGGCGCTCGGTCATCCGGGTGAACATCCGGCCGAGGGCGGCCAGGTCCATGCCGGGGCGGTCGACGCCGCCGGCGAGCAGTGCGGAGAGCGCGTCGCGTTCGGCGGCTGTCTGCTGGGCCTGGGTCAGCGCCTCCCCCATCAGCCGCCGGCCCCACAGCGCCAGCCGGCCACCCAGCCGCGGGTCGTCGACGATGCCCTGCCGGACCCGGTCGACCACGAACGCCGACTGGCCGGCGTCGCTCAGCGAGCCAATGATCAGCTCGCGAGTGTCGGCGTCCAGGAACGCGGCGATCTCGCGGTAGAAGTCGGCCGCCAGGCCGTCGCCGACGTACGCCTTGATCAGGCCCTCGTACCAGTCCGCCGGCGCGGTGTGCGCGTGGAAGTTGTCGAAGGTCGCCTGGAACGGCCGCATCGCGTCGTACGGGTCCGCCCCGAGCTCCACCAGCCGGTCGCGCAGCCGCAGCACGTGACCGAACTCCACGCTCGCCATCGTGCCGAGCGCGATCTTGTCCTCGATGGAGGGTGCCAGCTTGGCGTCCTCGACCAGCCGCTCGTACGCCGAGATCTCGCCGTACGCGATCGCCCCGAGGAGGTCGACCACGGCGGCCCGGTAGGACGGGTCCTGGAAGGCGACCGGATCGCCCTCGGCTCGGCCCTCGACTCGCTCGGCCATCGGCGATTCAGTCATGGTCGCAGCCTACCGATAGACTTGGGGTACGGCGTGCCGCGATGCCCCCGCTGAAACCTGGTGGGTGGCCCCCGCCGGCGCCAGCGTATGTGCGCGGCAGACCCCCAATTCCTTCCGGAGTCGGCCGCAAGAAATCGACTCACAGGAAGAACAGAAAACTGACTACCTTCAGAGAGCTCGGGGTGCTCCCCGAGATCGCCGACGCGCTCGAGCGCAAAGGCATTACGACCCCGTTCCCCATCCAGGAGATGACCCTTTCGGTCGCCCTGCTGGGCACCGACCTGATCGGCCAGGCTCGCACCGGCACCGGCAAGACCCTGGCCTTCGGCATCCCGATCATCCAGCGCACCGTCGCTCAGCACGACGCCGACTACGCCGAGATCGCCACCGGCAAGCCGCAGGCCCTGGTCATCGCTCCGACCCGTGAGCTGGCCATCCAGGTGTCCGGTGACCTCGAGCTCGCCGGCTCCGACCGCGGCATCCGGGTGCTCACCGTGTACGGCGGCGTCGGCTACGAGCCGCAGCTGGACGCGCTGAAGAACGGCGTCGATGTTGTCGTCGGCACACCGGGCCGGCTGCTCGACCTGGCCAACCGCCGCTCGCTCGACCTGTCCCACGTGAAGTCGCTGGTCCTGGACGAGGCCGACGAGATGCTCGACCTGGGCTTCCTGCCCGACGTCGAGAAGCTGCTATCGAAGACCCCGGAGACCCGGCAGACGATGCTGTTCTCGGCGACCATGCCGGGCGCGATCGTGGCCCTGGCCCGCACCCACATGCGGCACCCGATGAACATCCGCGCCGAGTCCTCGGTCGACACCCAGATGGTGCCGGCCACCGCGCAGTTCATCTACCAGGCCCACGACCTCGACAAGCCGGAGATCATCGCCCGCGTCCTGCAGGCCGACGACGCCGACAAGGTCATCGTGTTCACCCGCACCAAGCGCCAGGCGCAGCGGATCGCCGACGACCTCGCGGAGCGCGGCTTCAAGTCAAGCCCGCTGCACGGCGACATGGCGCAGGTCGCTCGCGAGAAGGCCCTCACCAAGTTCCGCGAGGACAAGCTGAAGGTGCTGGTCGCCACCGACGTCGCCGCTCGCGGCATCGACGTACAGGGCATCTCGCACGTCATCAACTTCACCTGTCCCGAGGACGAGAAGACCTACATCCACCGGATCGGCCGCACCGGCCGCGCCGGCGCCTCCGGCGTCGCGATCACCTTCGTCGACTGGGCCGACGTGACGCGCTGGAAGGTCATCAACAAGGCTCTCGACCTGCCGTTCCCGGACCCGCAGGAGACCTACTCGACCTCCGAGCACATCTACCACGACCTCGGCATCCCGCACGGCACCAAGGGCCGGATCGTGCCGCCGAAGCCGGAGGGCTCCGACGCACCTCGCCGCGAGAAGTCGGGCGAGAGGTCGGGCGAGAAGTCCGAGCGCGCGCCGCGCAAGCGCAACCGGACCAGGACCCGGACCCGCAGCGGTCAGGCAACCGAGCAGGCCGGCGACAAGGCCGGTCAGCAGGCAGCCAGCGGCGGTACGGCGACCGTCGTGGCCGACGCGCCCGCCGAGGCCGGCGAGAACACCGCCCCGCGCTCCCGCAACCGCCGGCGTCGCCGTCGTTCCTCTGCCAAGCCGGCGGAGGCCGGAGCCGCAGCCGAGTGACAGATGCGGGTACGACGCGCCACGATCGGGCGGGGCGTCGTCGTACTCGCGCTGCTCGCGGGAACGGTGCTCGGTTTGCTCTGGCTCCTTCAGCGCCAGCTGATCTACTTTCCGGACCGGACCTCGCCGCCGCCGGCCGCTGAGGTCATCGACGGAGCACGCGACGTCACGCTGCACACCGACGACGGCCTGTCCCTCACCGCCTGGTTCGTGCCGGCGGAGAAGGACGCGCCCGACCGCGACATCGCCGTACTCGTCGCGCCCGGCAACGGCGGCAACCGCGCCGGCCGCGCGGAACTCGCCGAGGAGCTGAGCCGTCGCGGGCTGGCCGTGCTGCTGCTGGACTACCGCGGGTACGGCGGCAACCCGGGCTCGCCGAGCGAGGACGGGCTGCTGCTGGACGCGCTCGCCGCAGTGGATGCCCTGGAGGACCTCGGCTATCCGCCGGAGCGGACGATCTACTTCGGAGAGTCGTTGGGCGGCGGGGTCGTGGCGGCGCTCCAGGCCGAGCGGCCGCCGGCCGGACTGGTGCTGCGGTCGCCGTTCACCGAGCTCGCCGACGCGGGCGCGCACCACTATCCGTGGCTGCCGGTGCGGCTGCTGCTGCGCGACCGGTTCCCCGTCGCGCAGCACCTCGCCGAGTCCGACGTACCCGTGACCGTCGTGTACGGCGACCGCGACTCCGTCGTACCGACCGCGCTTAGTGCACAGGTGGCGTCGCAGGCGAGCAACCTGGCCGAGGAACTGGTCATCAAGGGCGCCGACCACAACGACCCTGTGATGTTCGGCCCGCGCGTCGCCGATGCCGTTGCCCGGCTGGCCGGCCGGGTGGTCTGACCTGCCGGCTCACTTGCGGATGGCGGCGTCGCGGCGGAGCGCCTCCGTGCGCGCCGCGGCGAGGTCGACGATCGGCGGCGGGTAGCCGGGCGCGCCGCCGTGGCGCCACGGCTCGTGGACCGCGGCGCCGGCAAGGCCGCGCAGCTCCGGGACCCAGCGCCGGACGCAGTCACCGGCCGGGTCGTGCCGGATGCCCTGCTGGAGCGGGTTGAAGACGCGGAAGTACGGCGCCGCGTCGGCGCCGCAGCCCGCCACCCACTGCCAGTTGAGTGAGTTCGAGGCCAGGTCGCCGTCACGCAGCTGAGCCAGGAACCAGCGGGCGCCGTGCCGCCAGTGGATGTGGAGGTCCTTCACGAGGAAGGAGGCGACGACCATCCGGACGCGGTTGTGCATGAACCCCTCGGCCAGCAGCTGGCGCATCCCGGCGTCCACAATCGGATAGCCGGTCCGCCCGGCACACCAGTCGTCGAACGCCGGGCCCGGCTCGTCGTACTCCATCTCCTCGAACTCGGGTCGCAGGGGCTTCCAGGCCGCGTCGGGGTGGCGGGTCAGCAGGTCCGCGCAGAAGTCGCGCCAGGCCAGCTGGCGGCGATAGGCGGCGGCACCCGCGCTGCGTGCTTCGGCGAGGTCCGCGAGCAGGGTCCGCGGGTGCAGCTCGCCGTACTTCAGCGGGATCGATATCCGCGAGGTCGCGTCCAGGTCGGGCTGGTCCCGGATGTCGTCGTACTCAGCCAGCTCGTCGAGGTACCGCGTCCAGCGGCCGCGCGCGGCCCGCTCCCCCGCCCCGGCGACCTCGTCGTACGCCGGTAGCCCGTCGCTGGGCAGCTCCACCCACTCGACGCCGGTCGCGCGCTCGGCCGGCGGCCGCCAGCCGTGGTCGGCCCAGGCGCGGTGGTACGGCGTGAACACCTGGTAGAGCCGTCCCTGCTGGTTGCGGACCCGCCCGGGCGCGACGGCGTACGGCGAACCGCACGGCACAAGTGGCACCTCGCCCAGCCTCGATCGGACGGCGGCGTCCCGGCGCTGTCCGTACGGCCCGTAGTCCGCGGCCAGGTGCACGCTGACCGCGCCGGCCTCACGCACTACGGCCGGTACGACATCGACGGGGCGCCCGCTCCGGACGACCAGCCTGCCGTCCATCGCGTCGGACAGCCGCCGCAGCGAGGTCAGCAGGTGGTCGCGGCGCGGCTTGCCTGCCGCCGACAGCAGCACCGGGTCCAG
Source organism: Nocardioides speluncae (assembly GCF_003121585.1). Taxonomy (GTDB): domain Bacteria; phylum Actinomycetota; class Actinomycetes; order Propionibacteriales; family Nocardioidaceae; genus Nocardioides; species Nocardioides speluncae. Next base: position 57,902 of record NZ_QEOO01000051.1, on the reverse strand, counting down.
CACGAACAGCCCGACGACGCGCCCGTCACCGGCGGCAGCCGCCTCGAGCAGCGCGGGGTTGTCGGTCAGCCGGAGGTCCCGTCGGAACCACATCACCGCGGGCGGAAGCCGGGTCACGGCCGTGTCGGGCTCAGCCACTCAGGCGGTGACGACGACCGTGGTGCCGATGTCGGCGAACTCCCACAGCGCGATCGCGTCGGACCGCTTCTGGCGCACGCAGCCGTGTGAGGTCGGCGTACCGAGCTCGTCGACCGACTGCAGGGGTACGCCGTCCAGCTCGGGGATGTCGTGGAAGCCGATCGCGGCGCCGTTGTCACCTTCGGTGAACCGCACGAAGTAGCGCATAGTGCCGGAGTTGTCGATGCCGACGGCCTCCTCACTGCGCGAGTAGACCTCGTAGGTACCGGGCTCGAGGTTGTCGTAGATGCTGCCGGACACCGAGTAGCTGCGGTTCACCTTCTCGTCGTCCTTGACCAGCCACACCCGCTGCTCCGACTCGCTGTAGACCACGCGCCGGCCCTCGCCGGACTCGTCGGGCAGGAGTGGGGTGCGCTTGGCGTTGCGGGCGGGGGTGCCGCCCTCGGGGCGGTCGTCGTCGTCGAGCGGGCTCAGCTCGGTGCTGGGCGGCGCGGCCGGCTCCTCGGTCGGCTCCTCCGTGACTTCGGTGGATGCGGTGGGCTCGTCCTTCGGCTTCGGGTTGGGCTCGGCGGCCGCCATGTCGGTGGGCGCGGTCTTCACGTCGTCCGGGAACAGCCCGATCCCGCCGAGCACCGCTGTTCCGGTGAGGACCACCGCCGACCCCGCTGCCGCCATCCGGCCGTACCGAGGCTTGGTCTCGGCGCGGCGGGAGCCGGCGCGGCGCTTGGGCTGGCGGTGTTTGGACACGGTCAGCCTCGGCCCTGCGCGGGATTCGCGACTTTTCGGGCTTTGCCGGCTTTGGAGCGGGTCGCGAGATTCTTGGCCACCTCGCGATAGGCGACCGCACCCTTGTTGGTGCGGCTGGTGGCCAGGATCGAGCGGCCGGCAGCCGGCGCCTCGGCGAACCTGATCGTCTTCGGGATCGGCGGCTCGATGAGGTCGAGTTCGTAGGTCTCGGAGATCGTGTCCAGGACCTTGCGGGCGTGGTTGGTGCGGCCGTCGTACAGCGTCGGCAGCACGCCCCAGACCTCGAGGTCCGGGTTGGTGAAGCGGCGTACGTCGTGGACGGTGTCCAGCAGCTGGCCGACACCGCGGTGGGACAGGGTCTCGCACTGCAGCGGCACCAGGACGCCGTCGGCCGCGGTCAGCGCCGCGACGGTAAGTACGCCGAGCGAGGGCGGGCAGTCCAGCAGCACCCAGTCGTAGGTGATGCCCTGCTTCGCGAGCGCCTCCAGCGCGGTCCGGATGACGTGCTCGCGGCCGGTGCGGGTCAGCAGGTCCGCCTCCGCCCGGGCCAGCTCGATGGTGGCCGGGAGCAGGTGGACGCCCTCGTCGGTCTCGACGATCACCTCGGTGGGCTCGACGCCCTTGGCCAGCACGTGGTGGACCGACAGATCGAGGTCCTCGGGGTCGATCCCGAGCGAGAAGGTCAGGCAAGCCTGGGGGTCGAGGTCGACCAGCAGCACGGTCTGACCGAGCTCCACGAAGGCTGCGCCCAGGGAGGCGACGGTGGTCGTCTTGGCCACCCCGCCCTTCTGGTTGGCGACTGCCAGTGTGGTGCTCATTGGCGACCATCATGCCGGATCGGACAATGGGCGCCGAGCCGACACCTGGACAGGTTCTGGAATCCTGGTAGGTATGTCACATCCTGGAACTGCCCTGGTCACCGGCCCCACTGCCGGGATCGGCCTCGAGTTCGCCCGTCAGCTTGCCGCCCGCGGCCACGATCTGGTCCTGGTCGCCCGCGACCGGGCGCGCCTCGACGAGCTCGCCGAGCAGCTCGCCAAGGAACACGACATCGAGGTCGAGGTGCTGGTCGCCGACCTGGTCGACGCCGACGAGCGACGCGAGGTGGAGTCGCGGCTGTCCGACCCCGACCGGCCGGTCGAGCTACTGGTCAACAACGCCGGGTTCGGCCTCAAGCACCGCTTCCTGGACAACCCGGCCGACGCCGAGCAGGCCATGCACGACGTACTCGTCACCGCCCCGCTCCGCCTCAGCCATGCCGCGCTCAAGGGGATGTCAGAGCGCGGCCACGGCGGCGTGATCAACGTGTCCAGCGTGGCGTCGTTCCTGCCCCGCGGGACGTACGCCGCGTCGAAGACCTGGCTGAACAGCTTCAGCGAATGGGCCGCCAACGAGTACCGGGGCCAGGGAGTCCAGGTGATGGTTCTGTGCCCGGGCTTCGTGAAGACCGAGTTCCACGAGCGGATGGACGTCTCCCGCGACTCGGCGCCGTCGTTCATGTGGCTGGAGGCGGACCGGCTGGTGCGCGACGCGCTCAAGGACTACGACAAGGGCAAGGTCTACTCGATCCCGAGCAAGCGCTACAAGGCGATCGTCACCGCCGCCCGGCTCACCCCCAACCGCCTGCTGCAGCGGGCCCAGGCGCTCGGGCGGAAGTAGGGGCGGTTTCACAAGGTACCCAGTGAAACCGTCCCAGCCCACGCGAAGTATCCGACGGGCCAGGACAGTTTCGGGTGGGCGGTCGTGCCCTCAGCCCTCGCCGGTGGCGAAGGCGCGCACGGAGTCGGCGACCATCTGTACGGCGATCGCTGAGAGCAGGAGGCCGGCGATCCGGGTCACCAGGACCACGCCGCTCTCCTTGATCACCTTCAGGATCCGCACCGAGAATCGCATCGCCAGCCAGATCGACACGTGCACCAGGATGATGCCGAGCGCGAGGGCGGTGAACGCGGCGACGTTGTCGACCTCGCGGCTGAACAGCATGGTCGCGACGATCGCGCCCGGGCCGGCGAGCAGCGGCGTACCCAGCGGCACCAGCGCCACGTTGACGTCCTGGCCGGCGCTCGGCTCCTTCTCGTTGCCGGTCAGCAGCTCGAGTGCGACCAGGAGGAGCAGCAGGCCGCCGGCGCCCTGCAGGGCCGGCAGCGAGATGTGCATGTAGCTGAGGATCCCCTGGCCGAACAGCGCGAAGGTGACGATCACGAAGAACGACACCAGCACCGCCTGCCAGGCGGCCCGGCGTACCGTCGCCTGAGAGCGGCCGGAGGTCAGCGACAGGAAGATCGGGATTGTGCCCGGCGGGTCCATGATCACGAACAGGGTCACGAAGACCTCGGTCAGCAGGACCAGGTTGATGATCTCGCTCATCCGACCGGCACCTCCGGGGTCGCCCGGCCCGACGCCACCGCAGCAGCGCGGGCCAGGTCGAGCAGCCGCTCGTACTGGCCGGGGTCGGTGGTGTTGCAGCCGAGCTCGTGGTTGGCCTTGCCGGTGCCGTGGTAGTCGCTCGACCCGGTCGCGATCAGGTCGAGGTCGCGCGCGATCCCGCGCAGCTGCTCCCGGGTCTCCGGGGCGTGGTCCTGATGGTCGACCTCGATGCCGGCGAGCCCCTCCGACTTGAGCGCGGCCAGGCCGGCGGCATCGAGCGCGGTGTGGCTGTGCCGCGCCCACGGGTGCGCGATGACCGAGACGCCACCCGCGTCAGCGACCAGCCGGATCATCGCGACCAGGTCGGCGGCGTACCGGTCGACGTACGCCGGCTTGCCGGGCGCGAGGTACTTGGCGAACGCCTGGTCGCGGTCCTTCACCACGCCGAGCGCGACCAGCGCGTCGGCGACGTGGGGACGTCCCATGGCGGCGGCGTCGCGTGCCACCCGGCGTACGTCGCGGATGTCGATGTCGATGCCCTCGCCGCGCAACCGCTCTAGGGTCGCGGGGAGCCGGGAGTTACGGCCGTCGAGGATCTTGCCGAGCTCGCGGACGAAGCCGGCGTGGGTCGGGTCCGGGAAGTAGGCCAGCAGGTGCACGCCCTCGCCGGCGTGCCGGCAGCTCACCTCGATGCCCGGCACCAGCGTCAGCGCCACGTCCGCGGCAGCGGCGCGCGCCTCGGCCCAGCTCTCCGCCGTGTCGTGGTCGGTCAGCGCCATCACGTCGAGCCCGACCTCGGCGGCGTGCCGGACCAGCTCGGTCGGCGACTGGGTCCCGTCGGACACCGCGCTGTGGGTGTGAAGGTCGATGCGCACAGCCCGCAGCCTAATGCGCGGGTTCGCCTATCGCCGAAGCGTGGAGGAGCTGCCGTCGCTCGGCTGCTACATCACCTGGAAGGGCCTGAACAGCTGGGGGACGCCACCGTCCTCGAAGTTCGCGGCGAGCTCGTCGGTCGGCTCCCCCAGCAGCTCGCCGGTGCACTCGCCGGTCGCGGTGATCGCCTCCATCAGGTGCACGAGGTTCTGATGGTGCTCGATGAGCGCCGCGGAGTCGCGGAAGCGCTCGATGACGATCGCCTCGGACTCGTCGTGGTTGAGGAAGGTGTCGTACTGCAGCGTCCCGGGGTCCTTCGCGCGCACGATCTCGAGGCACTCGGCCGACAGCCGCTTGAACTCCTCGAGCTTGCCCTCGTAGAACTTGAATCGCACGATTGCCTGCAGCTCGCTCATCGTTGGTTCTCCTTCTCAGTGGTTGGTAGTGACGACCAGTCGGACGGCGACGGTGGCCAGGATCAGGCCGGTGACCTGCTCGATCCGCGCCTGCACGCGCGGCCGGCGTAGCCAGCGGCCGAGGCGCTCGACGGCGGCGACGTACAGGCCGAACCAGGCCAGGTAGAGCAGGCCGAAGATCGCCGACAGTAGCAACGCCTCGGCGCGCGGTGAACCGCTGTCGGCGCTCAGGAACTGCGGCAGGAAGGTGACGAAGAACAGGGCCACCTTCGGGTTGAGCGCGTTCGACAGGAACCCCTGTCGCAGGTAGGTCCAGCGTCGCTCCGGCACCGGGACCGCGGCCTCGGCGTGGGCCGGCGCCTGGCGCGACCTCCGCGCCGACCACAGCATCTGCGCCGCGAGCCAGAGCAGGTAGACCGCGCCGACGATCTTCAGTACGGCGAACGCGGTCGCTGAGGTCAGCAGCAGCGCGGACAGACCGAGGGCGGCCGCACTGGCGTGGATGGTCAGCCCGAGGACGCCACCCACCATGGTCAGCAGCCCGCCCCGCCGGCCCCCGACCAATGCGTTGCGCGTCAGCAGCGCCTGGTCCGGGCCGGGCATCATGATCAGCACCAGCGCCGCGATCGCGAATGTCAGCATCTCCGTCTCCCATCACGAGTTCCTTGGAAAAGACGATGCCAACATCTGATCGATAAGTCTAATGTCAGTTTTTACTGCTATCTATGAGTAGTCTTTATATATGGTTACCCTCGTCCAGCTCCAAGTGATCGACGCCGTTCGCCGCCACGGATCGGTCACCGCTGCAGCCAAGGACTTGAGCTACACGCAGCCGGCCGTCAGCCACCACCTGTCGAGGCTGGAGGCCCAGCTGGGCGCCCAGCTGCTGCAGCGGGTTGGGCGCGGTATCCGGCTCACCCCGGCCGGCCGGCTGCTGGCCGACCGCGCCGCCGAGATCCTCGGCCGGGTCGACTCCGCGACCACCGAGCTGTCCGCGCTCGTCGGCCTCACCGCCGGTCGGGTCCGGCTGGCCGGGTTCAACTCCGTGATGAGCTCGCTGGTCCCGGCGGCGGCCACCGTCCTCGCCGAGCGGCATCCCGACCTCGAGCTCGGCCTCACCGACGCGCACCCCGAGGACGCGCTGGAGCTGCTGCGCGCCGGCCAGGCCGACGCCGCGCTGATCTTCCGGTACGACGACACCGCACCCGAGGACGCCGGCATCCGGCTGACCCACCTGCTCGACGACCCGCTCTACCTGCTCACCACCGGCGGTGGCACCACGCTCACCGACCACGCGCAGTCACCCTGGATCGGCGGCTGCGTGCGCTGCCGCAGCCATCTCGTCGAGCTGTGCGCGGGCGCCGGCTTCCCCCCGCGGCTGGTCTCCTCCACCGACGACATGGTGGTCATGCAGAGCCTGGTCGCCGCCGGCATGGGCGTCACCACCATCCCCGGGCTCGCCCTGCGCGCTCACCGGCACCCGGCCGTCACCGCCACCCGGATCCAGGTGCCACCCCGCCAGATCTACGCCGCGACGTACGGCGAGCCGCCCGACCCGCCCGCCACCGCTGCGCTGGTCGCGGCGCTCGTCGAGACCGGCCGCGCGCTGGCCCGCGACTGATCCCTCACCAGGCCATCACCAGGAGGGTGGGGCACCGCCGAAGGACATGTCGAGCAGCTGCGGTCCGAGACCGGAGACGTCACGCAGGATCCAGTCGTCGCGCAGCAGCAGCATCGCCGAGGCGGGCCGCAGCACCATCCACAGCCAGCGGCCGACCGCCTCGCCGGCGAACACCGAGCGGTCCCAGTCGCCGTCCGAACCGCTGGTCGAGACCGGCCACAGCGGCACGGCCTGGGATCCGATCCGCACCTTGACCGTCGGCGGCCCCTCGCCCACCTCCGGCCCGGGGTCGTCGGTTGCGGTGCCGGCACACCGGGCGCCGAGGCCGGTGCCGGGCTCCTCGGCGACCACGAGTACGTCGACCGGTCCGTCCAGTGCGCTGTTCCCGGAGCTGCAGGTCAGCGTCGCCCGCGCGGACTCCGGGGTCGCACCCACCACGCCGAAGTCGGTCACCGACCAGCCCGGAGACAGCGGCCACGGCAGATAGGTCGGGAACTGCGGCGAGGCGCGCAGATGGTGCCCGAACGCGTCGTACGACGCCTCGCCCGGCTTCCACAGCGGTGCGGTCTCGCCGTGGTCCGGGCAGGCCCAGGTCCCGCTCCACTCGGTCAGTGGGGCCGAGCAGCGTGGACAGCTCGCCGTCAGGCTCACGCCGCCATTGTCCACTAAGTGAGATTACTTGGGAACCGTCACGTTCTACCGGCCGCCAGTGGTGGTGCTAGGAGTTCCAGCGGAGCAGGACAGGAGTCTCGCGCTCGTAGCCGAGCACCGACACGGTCGCGGTGTCGAGCCGGAAGTTCCGGCCTTCCTCGACCGGCTGGCCCAGCCACCGGGCGGTGAGCACCCGCAGCGCATGACCGTGCCCGAAGACCAGCACGTCGCCGTCGGCCTCACGGACCCGCTCGATCACCCGGTCCAGCCGCGCGCCGACCTGCGCCGCGGACTCACCGCCCGGGCTCGGGTGGGTCCACACCGTCCAGCCGGGCACGGTCTCGCGGATGGTCGCGGTGGTGACGCCCTCGTACTCGCCGTACGCCCACTCCGCGAGGTCGTCGTCGACCTGCGCGCCGGCGTACCCGGCAAGCTCGGCGGTACGCCGCGCCCGCTGCCGCGGGCTGGTCAGCACCAGCTTGAAGTCTCGGCCGGCCAGCCGCTCCCCCAGCGTGTGCGCCACCTGCACGCCCTCGTCGGTGAGCGGCAGCTCGGTGGTGGAGGTGTGCTTGCCGTCGCGGCTCCACTCGGTCTCGCCGTGCCGGACCAGCCACAGCTCGGGCGCGTCTGGGTGGGTGCTCATGGACCGGAGGTCTACCACAGCGTGCGGCTCCCGGTGGCGCGGGTCAGCGCGACGTAGCTCGCGAGGCTGACCAGCAGACCACCCACACCGGCGACGACGAAGGTGGTGCGGGCGTCGGTCGCAGCCAGCAGCAGGCCGCCCAATGCGTACGAGAGCCCGGCGCTGACGCCGACCGCGCCGTAGAGGGTGCCGAAGGCGCGGCCGAGGAATCCGGGCGGTACGACGCGCTGCAGGTGGGTGTTGACCCCGACGTCCAGGGCGGCGATCCCGATCCCGCGGAGACCCTGGTAGATCAGCGCCGCGGCAATGGACCCGGCCAGCCCGGTCACCAGGTTGCCGGCGCTGCTCACCACGAACCCGGCGATCAGCAGCCCCAGTGCCGGCCATCGCCCGCCGCCACGGGCGAGCAGCAGGTAGCCGGCCAGCAGGCCGACGCCGACTCCGGCGTACACGAGGGCCGCGTCGGTGTCGGTGCCGCCGAGATCGTCGCGGGCCAGGAAGACCAGGGCGACGTCGTCGACGCCGCTGAAGGCGACCACCCCGACGAACCCCACCGCCACCGCCCGCACCGTCGGAAGCGACCACAAGAGCCTCAGGCCGGCCGCGACCTCGCGGTACCACGGCGCTGCCTCGGGCGGGTCGCTCGACGCCGGGGCGCCGTGTGCGCCGCTGAGGGCGGGGAGTGTCGCGAGCAGGACAGCCGACACGGCGAAGGTCGCGACGTCAACCAGCAGCACACCGCGGATCTCGGTCACCGCGAACAGTGCCGCGGCGATCAGCGGACCCAGCGCCTCGAGCCCGTACGTGCCGACGCCCAGCGCGGCGTTCGCGGCCTCCAGGTCCTCGTCGCCGACGAGCCGCGGTACGGCAGAGCGGGAGGCCGCGGTGAACGTCGTCGCACCGATCCCGCGCGCCGCGACCAGCACCAGCAGGAGCGGCAGCGGCGGCCAGGCGGCGACGATCGCGAGCACCAGAAGGCCCTGGATGACCTCACAGGACACCATCACCCGGCGCAGCCCGTACCTGTCCCCGATCAGCCCGGCCACCGGCCCGAAGAGACCCGGGACGCAGTCGCCGGCCAGCAGCAGCAACGCGACGGCGATCGCGGCGCCGGTCTCGGCCTGGAGATGGACCAGCAGCGCGACCAGGCCCAGGGAGTCGCCGAGTACCGAGACCGCCCGCGCCGACCAGAGCACCCGGAACTCACGGTTGTCGCGAAGCAGCCGCAGTGCGCCACCGCGCTTGACCTCGAAGGCCACCGACGCTCCTCTCCTGACCGGGTTGGTGTGCGGGTCGCGACACTACGGTGGAGGAATGCGCGTCGACGATGTGGCGAGGCTAGACCTGGGGACCTTCGTGCGGCCGGCCGAGGAGACCGGGACGGGCAGCCCACGGGTCGAGGCGGTGTTCGGGTACGTCGCGCGGACGCCGGCCGGCGTACTGCTCCTCGACACCGGGCTCGGTGAGGCAGACGCAGAGACGGAGGCGTGGTACCGGCCGCACCGGATCCTGGTCGACGACGCGCTGCGCAAGCTGAGCCTCACTCGCGACGACGTCGATCTGATCGTCAACTGCCACCTGCACTTCGACCACATCGGCGGCAACCCGTCGTTCGCCGGCACCCCGATCCACTGCCAGCGCACCGAGCTGGAGGTGGCCCAGACCACCGACTACACGGTGCCGAAGCTGGTCGACTTCGCCGGCGCCACGTACGAGCTGCTCGACGGCGAGACCGAGCTCGCTCCCGGCGTTCACGTCATCCCCACGCCCGGGCACGTCGACGGGCACCAGTCGGTGGTCCTGGAGTGCGACGACGGCTCGATCGTCCTCGCCGGCCAGGCACACGACACCGCGTCAGCCTGGTCGGCCGACGCCCTGGCCGCCCGGGCCGCCGGACTCGGCCACGAGCCGCCGCTGCCACTCCCGAGCCCATGGATGGCGCGGCTGCTGGAGTTCGACCCGCGGCGTGTGGTGTTCGCGCACGACGCCGCGGTCTGGATGCCTTAGGCGGCGCGGCAGTTTCACTAGGTACCTAGTGAAACTGTCACTCCCCGGGCGAAACTTCGGTCGGGGCGGGACAGGAACGGTAGGGGAAGTGGCGGGCTATTCGGTCTTGGCCGGCCAGTTCTTGTCGGGCTGGGGGACGGGGCGGCCGGGCTGCTCGCCGCCGCGGGCCTCGAGGTAGTTGTTCTTCGGCACCATCACCTTGCGCCGGAAGATGCACACCACCTTGCCGTCCTGGTTGTAGCCGATGGTCTCGACGTGGACGACGCCACGGTCGTCCTTCGAGGTCGACTCCCACTTGTCGAGCACCGTGGTCTCGCCGTACAGCGTGTCGCCGTGGAAGGTCGGCGCGACGTGGCGCAGCGACTCGATCTCCAGGTTGGCGATCGCCTTGCCGGAGATGTCGGGGACCGACATGCCGAGCAGGATCGAGTAGACGTAGTTGCCGACCACCACGTTCTTGCCGAACTGCGTGGTCTCCTCGGCGTAGTGCACGTCGAGGTGGAGCGGGTGGTGGTTCATCGTGAGCAGGCAGAAGAGGTGGTCGTCGTACTCGGTAACCGTCTTGCCGGGCCAGTGCTTGTAGGTCGCACCGACCTCGAACTCCTCGTAGCTACGCCCGAACTGCATGCCCTGCTCCTTCAATCACGACTGACCCACTTCTGTGGGCGTCGCCCATCCTCGCCGACCCGGCCCCGTCTCGGGAACCGGACCGGCGGGTGGCGATCGTCACCCGGGAGCCGGCTCAGGAACCTCCGCCGCCGGCCTTCCGCCGGTGCATCTTCGGCGCGCCGCCAACCACCTCGGACCCGTGGACCTTCTCCTTGGGGTCGGCCGACTTGGGTACGCCGGTGTCGTTCGACTTCTTGCGCTCCAGCGCCTCGCGCATCTTGGCTTTGAGATCGTCGTTCCCGGACACGTGCGTCTCCTTGTCCTCGACATCGCCCCCTCAGATACCGGGGCTCGCTGACCACCTTGGCACGGGTACGGCGGCCGGTCGAGCCGATTTCGGGGCCCTACCCAGTGCGCTTACTCTTCGGTAACCTCCGTCACGGACCGGAGGAGAGGGCCTCCGGCACCGAGGGAGGACAACTTCATGAAGACACGCATCCGCATGCTCGTGACCGCCGCGGCGGCCGCGACAATCGCCGGTTCGACGCTGGTGGGAGCAGCGCCGGCCCAGGCCGCCGACATCAATGTGACCATCCCGATCACCGGGACCAGCACGCTCAAGAAGCAGAACGCCACGCTCACGCTGCCGGCCGGCGCCAAGATGACCGGCGTCCTGTCCGGCGACACCGTGACCGGCTCGATGACGATCCCGACGATCACCGCGAAGCTGCGGATCTTCGGCGTACCGACGCTCGGCGACACCACGTCCACGGTGAAGATCGTGGAGACCAAGCCGGCTGTGACCAAGCTCGAGGTGGACGGCAGCGTCAAGGTGACCTCGACGTTCCGGCTGGAGCTGCCGAAGGTCACCTCGGACGTGCTGCCGAGCGTGAACGTGGTGCGTCCGACCTGCCGCACCAAGGAGATCAGCGCGGTGCTGACCGCGGCGAAGTTCGACCTGTTCACGCCGTTCGCGCTGAGTGGCACGTTCACGATCCCGGCATTCGAGAAGTGTGGGTACTCGCTGTTCGGGCTACCCAGCGGGCGCGACCTGCTGATGACCAGCCTGCTGTCCGGCCCGGACAACCGGATGGACCTGATGGCCGGACCGGTGCAGATCGGCTGAGCTCGCACAAAAACTCGTGAGAATGGCTACTCCGGGGGAGGCGGTGACGCCTCCCCCGGAGTAAGTTCGGCAGCCATGAGGCCTCAGGCAAACCGTCGGGTCGCCGTCGGACTCGCCGTCGCGGCAGCGCTGTGTGCGCTGGCCGCCTGTGGCGGCGACGACGACCCCGACGAGTCCGAGGAGACTCCGCGAGCGGCGCGCATCGAGGTCGACTCGGCGAAGCCGGCCGAGGGGGCGACACTGACCACCGAGCACTTCCTGTACGCCGTTCCGGCTGGCTGGCGGGACGCGCGCGACCAGTTCCCGACCGTCGAGAGCGCCGCGGTCGACGCCGGCGACGGGGACGGCTTCGCCGACAACCTGAGCGTGCTCCGGGTCGAGCCGGCCCCGATCACCGACCTCGCCGAGCTCGAGTCGGGCCTGGGCCGCGAGCTGGCCGAGGCGGAGACCAAAGACATCGAAGTGCACGTGCGCACCACCATCGACGGCATCGAGACGGTGCACCTGAGCGGCATCGTCGAGCAGCCCGGCCGCACCTACACCGTCGACCAGTTCAACGCCGTGCTCGACGACGCGTCGTACATCCTGACCTTCTCGTACGACACGAAGACGCCGGCCGACGTGCGCACCAGCGAGGTCGCCGCCATGCTCGCCAGCTGGCACTGGCAGCCGTAGGGACTAGCTGGTCGCCGCAGTCTTCGTCGCCGTGGTCTTCGCCGCGGCGGTGGTCTTCGCGGCCGTCGTGCGCTTCGCGGGAGCCTTCTTGGCAGGGGCCTTCTTAACAGGGGCCTTCTTGGCAGGAGCAGCCTTGCTGGCCGTGGTCTTCGCTGCGGTGGTCCTCGCTGCGGGGGCCTTGGCGGCCGGCGCCTTCTTGGCGGTCGTCGTCTTGCGCACCGGAGCCTTGCGTGCCGGTGCCTTGCGCGCGGGGGCTCGCTTCGTGGGTGCGCTGGGCGCTGCGGCCGCGGCCGGCGCGGGAGCGGGGGTGGCGGCGGCCGCCTCCAGCTTGGCCACTCTCCCCTCCAGACGCTCGACGAGTGCGGTGAGCTTGGCGAGGGCCGCGGTGTGCTGGTCGTCGGCGGCAGCGGCCACCTTGGTTGGCTTGCTGGGCTTACTCGGCTTGCTTGCCTTGCTGGACTTCGCGGGCTTGTCGGCCTTCTTGATCTTCTTGATCTTCTTGGCCTGCTTCTCCAGCTTTTCCTTGACCTTGCTCTTGCCCATGCCTGCTTCTCCTTCGCGCGTCGTTCATCGAAGCATAGGGAACGCCAACGGCCGCGACAGGCAGCCAGGGTCGCGGGAACAGGGCGAGTCGCCGTCGACTGTCGGGTAGGGTTCGATGGCCTAGGGGGATGCACAACAGTGAAAATCACGACACTTGTCGCGACGGTTGTCGCGGTCGGTTTGCTGTCCGCATGCGGCGGTGACAACGGGTCCAGCGACGACCGCACCGAGCGTCGCGCGGACGCCTCAGACTCCGCCGAGCCGACCACTGAACCGCCGACCAGTGAGCCGCCGATCACGGAGCTGCCGGCCGGCGACGGCTCGACCATCACCGGCAAGGGCTACTCGTTCACAGCGCCCGGTGGCTGGTCGGACCAGACCGCCCACTTCAAGAGGGTTCAGCCCGCCGTGGACAAGGCTGCCGCGGAGCCCAGGCCGAAGGAAGGCTTCGCCAACAACGTCAACGTGCTCGTAGTACCCGCCGGCCCGGACGCCGGCAAGTCACTGGACGAGCTGGCGCCGGCCCTGAGGTCGGGCCTGTCCCAGTTCGCTAACGACGTCAAGGTGCTTCCACGAACCGAGCTGGACGGCATCGAGGCGCACCGCCAGGCCGGCCGGGCGACTCTCTTCAAGAACGAGGTCGCCGTCGAGCAGATCGCCGTCATCGTCGGTGACGAGCTCTACAACATCACCGTGACCATGCGCATGAGCACTCCCGCAGCCGAGCGCAAGGCGGCAGCCGACGCCGTGATCGCATCGTGGCGCTGGCGCGACCCACCGACGGTCTAGGCAGGAGACCCGCTGCGGCTTCAGCCACCGCCCGGGAAGACCGCCGAGTTCGCAATGCCGCTGACCGCCACCGTGCACGTGTTGTCGGTGACGTCGCAGCGCACGATCGAGATCGGCCCGGGGTCCTGGAAGGCACCGGACCGGTCGACGTCGCTGCGCCGCGCCACCGAAAGCGCGATGACCGTGGGCGACTCCCAGCCGAGTGGGTACGTCGCCCCCTGGAGCGTGCGCGGCAAAGGTAGCTCGGCGATTCGGCCGTCGCGAGCCTGGACGAGGACCGGGTACGGGTGTCGATACTGCTCGGCCTCACGGAACCAGATGCTGGGTGAGTAGGCGCGGTGGCGGCCGTCGGGCGACCAGATGCCCGTGCTGGCGTTCAGCAGCTCGGCCACCGGCTGGAACGAGCCGTCGTCGCCGACCGTGCCGACCACGCCGGGCTCCTCGAACTCCTCGCGCTCGGAGTCTGGCTGTCCCGCTGCGGTCAGCCCGCCGGGCCAGGATCGGCCGCCCGCCGCGGCACCTGGCAGGCCGCTCACCTCGACCGGCTCCGAACCGGGCCGCCAGACGGTGATCTCCTGCAGCCCTTCGTTCCTGGCCCAGTAGACCCGGCCGTCGGTGTCGACGTGCACCGGCACCTTCGAGATCCGCTGCTCGACGCCCTCGGTCGGTCCTGGGCTCGGAAACAGCCGGCCGATCGCGCGGTCGAGCGCGATCCGGGCGATCTCACGGTTGGCGGTGAGGTCCCAGGCCACGACGTACTCGGTGCGCTCGTCCTCCACGTCGACCCAGGCGAGCGTGTTCCCGTCGGCCGACAGGACGGGGTCCCCTGCGATCTTGCCGGTCGGTAGCTCGACCAGGTCACCGTCGTGATCGACCTCGTACCAAGGCGGCCCGAGGTCGTTGCCGAGGACGATCGAGCCGCCGGCGTACACCAGCTCGTGGTTCTCCGCCGACAGCCGGACCGTCTTCTCGCCGACGTGGAGCAGGTTGCCTACGACGTACGGGACGGGATGCTGCGAGGCGTGCCGCGGCGCCTGATCCGACGCGTCGGGCGTGTCTGGTGCGCTACAGGCCACGGCTGCCATCACAGCAGCGGCGACCAGCACGCGGTTCGGTGTCGGCATACCACCTACACGCGCCGACGCACGCTGGGGTTGCTTCAGCCCTTGAGCTTGTAGTCCTCGACGACGCGGCGGCCGATGATCATCCGCTGGATCTCCGAGGTGCCCTCGCCGATCAGCAGCATCGGGGCCTCGCGGTAGAGCCGCTCGATCTCGTACTCCTTGGAGAAGCCGTAACCGCCGTGGATCCGGAACGACGACTCGACGACCTCGTTGCAGTACTCCGCGGCGAGGTACTTCGCCATCCCGGCCTCGAGGTCGTTGCGCTCGCCGGAGTCCTTCTTGCGGGCCGCGCGGACCATCATCTGGTGGGCGGCCTCGACCTTGGTCGCCATCTCCGCGACGCGGAACAGGATCGCCTGGTGGTCGATGATCTTCTTGCCGAAGGTCTGCCGCTGCTGGGCGTACTCCACACCGAGCTCGAACGCCCGGTTGGCGACGCCGACCGCACGCGAAGCGACATTCACGCGGCCGACCTCGACGCCGTCCATCATCTGGTAGAAGCCGCGGCCCTTGCCCTTCTCGCCACCCAGGATCTGGTCGGCCGAGATCTGGTGGCCCTCGAACACCATCTCGGTGGTGTCGACGCCCTTGTAGCCCATCTTGTCGATCTTGCCGGGGATGGTGACGCCCTGGGCGGTCTCACCGAAGCCCTCGGTCTTCTCGACCAGGAACGTGGTCATGTTCTTATAGACGCTGTCGGCACCCTCGTCGGTCTTGACCAGTACAGCGACCAGGTTGGACGAGCCCCCGTTGGTCAGCCACATCTTCTGGCCGGTGATCGAGTACGTCGACTCGTCCACCTTCGTCGCCTTGGTGGTGATCGCCGAGACGTCGGAGCCGAGCGCCGGCTCGGACATCGAGAACGCGCCGCGCACCTCGCCGGTCGCCATCCGCGGCAGGTACTTCTGCTTCTGCTCCTCGGTGCCGTGCTGGAGCAGCATGTAGGCGACGATGAAGTGGGTGTTGATGATGCCCGACACGCTCATCCAGCCGCGGGCGATCTCCTCGACCACGAGGGCGTAGGTCAGCAGTGACTCGCCGAGACCGCCGTACTCCTCGGGGATCATCAGCCCGAAGATGCCGAGCTCCTTCATGCCCTCGACGATCTCGGTCGGGTACTCGTCCTTGTGCTCGAGCTCGGTCGCGACCGGGATGATCTGCTCCTCCACGAACTGGCGGACCAGCTTGAGGATCTCCTCCTGCTCGTCAGTGAGGCCTTCGGTCTCGCAGAGGCGACCCATGAAAGTGTCCTTCCGGAAGTGACTGGTGAGCGGGGGAAGTGTATTACCGCGGCGTACGCCGGAGCCTCATGACGCTGGTCACGCTGCGGCGCTGCCGACCCGCCTTCTCCGCGTGCGGAGCCGGCTCCGCAGGCTGCTCGGCGGCCTCGCTCGCCTCCCGTACGTCGCGCATCAGCCGGGCGACTGTGGCGATCGCCACATCGGCGATCTCGGCATCGGTCACCGACGACGGGTGCCGCCGCGGCTCCAGCTCGTCGGGCACGAGCAGCGCGTCGAGGTCACCGACCACGTCGTACCCCTCGGCGACGATCCGGTCGACGGCCGCGCGGCCGCGGGCCCGGCAGTCGGCGACCTGGTCCTCGCCGGGCCAGAACCGCTCGCCATCGCGGGGCACCAGCCGCTCGTCGGCGAGGAAGGTGCGGATCCACACGCCGCGCTCGTGCGGGGTGTCGAAGCCACGCAGCTGCTCGTTGATCCGGCGCAGCGTCTCGGCCTCGACCAGCCCCATCGACTCGTTCGGGAAGCTGCCCGAGGTGTCGGCCAGATCCGGGTCCACCCCGAGTACGGCGCAGAGCCGGGCCCACAGCTCGGTGCGTGGCGAGCCGGGCGGCGGAGCGGCGATCACGTGCACCCGCTCGGGCGGGACGGCACTCCCCCAGCGCTCCAGCACCAGCCCGAGGTCCAGCGCTCGCCAGTCCCAGATCTTCTGCGGGTCGTCGGACACGCCGCGGCCGTACTGGTCGATCGGGATCGTGCCCTGGTTCTTCAGCGACTCCTGCCAGCTCGACGTGAACAGCCCGAGCGGCTCGCGCGCGGTGACGACGACGTGGACGTCGGCCGGAGCCAGCTCCGCGACCATTCGCGCCGCCTGCTCCTGGGTCGCCGAGCAGAAGAACTCGTGGCTGACGACCCCGTCGCCGTCCCACGCCTCCAACTCGCGGCGTACCACCTGCCACGACTCGCGGGCCCGCGGGTCGCGTACCCCGATCTTGGGGTCCTCGCGCACCACCAGCGACGACCAGAGGTGGTCGCGGCGCTGGCGGCCGGGCACCAGCAGCCCGGCGTCGCGGAGCGCGGGCCGGTTCTGCCAGAGGATCGTCTGCAGGTAGGTGGTGCCGGTCTTCGGCAGCCCGATGTGCAGGTAGACGCGCGCCGCCACTGTCAGCTCAGGCGGTCGGTGTAGCGCTCCATGAGCTCGGCGATCCGGTCGTTGTCGCGCTGTGCGACCGGGAGCAGCAGCTCCTGGACGACGTCGGTAAGCTCGGCCAGCCGCAGGTTCAGCTGACGGCACTCCTGCACCTCGGCCTCGAGCTCGGTGACCCGCGCCGCCAGCCGGGACACGTCGTTGCGCTCGGCACGCATCTCCCGCACTCGGGCGGCGCCCTGTACGAGTCGTTCCTTCATCTCACCCATTCGACCACCAATCGACACACGCGTCGCCTTTGCCCACCCTGGTCGTGAGCCTTGTCCAGATCCATGTCCGCCGTCTCGAGCTCGGTGCGGCTCACCACCCGCGCGCCGGTGCCCTCGAGCTCGGCGATCACCAGCTCCGGAGACACCTTGTGCAGCAAGAACTGCTGCGCCCACGCGTCGTCGGCCGCCGAGCGGGTGAGGAACTCCAGGTAGAGCCTGCCACCACCGCTGAGGGCCATCTTCGCCAGCCGCCACAGGTACTGACGCGGGATCCCTCCGGTGGCGTCCACGAAGTGCCGGGCCATCAGCGCCCGCGGGCCGGGCATCTCGGCAATCCGCGCGCCCCAGCTAAGGGTGTGCCGCAGCTCCAGCAGATTTGCCCGGTGGTAGGTCACGGGGAGGTCGTTGCGCTCTGCTCGCTGGGCGAGGAACTCGTAGCCGTTGCTCGTGAAGTCCAGCCCGAGCGCCTGGCGGCCCTGCTTGGCCAGCCACAGCGCGTCGCTGCCGCGGCCGCAACCGATGTCGACGACGAAGGCGTCCGCCGGCTCCTGCTCGTGCAGGTACGTCGCCAGCACGTTCGGGCGGGAGCGCGGCTGCTTGTAGCGCGTGCCTTGGTACTTGCGTCCCCACTCCTGGCGCCCCTGGCGGGCACCGCGGAACCAGCCGTCGAGGCGGCGGTGCGTCGAGCCCGGCGTCTCGTACTGGAACGCCGGGTCGGGAACCCGCCAGGACTGGCCGTACGTCGCGGCCAGGAACCGGTCGGTGTCGGCGGGCGCCGGCAGCTCGCGCCCCTCGAGCGTGGTGGTGCCGAGCGGGAAGATCCACTCGCGCTCGAACGGCGTCCGGATCTCACCCATCAGCACCAGGTGGCCGGCCTGCATGAAGCCGCCGAACACGTCCAGCCCACGGGCCGAGCCGTCGCTCTCGCTGACGATGACCTTGAAGGCGGCGCCGCTGTAGCGGTGCACCGGGTAGCCCATGTCGACCAGCTTGCGCTCGATCGCGAACGACTCACGGCTGACGTCGACCGGGTGCTCATGCTGGCTGACGTAGCCGATGTCGGCGTCGCTGTCGTGGCCGATCAGCTTGCCGTCGCGGACCGCGCCGAGCAGGGTGCCGTAGGCGGGGAAGGCGTCGATCCCGGCCTTCTTCAGCGCGGCCAGCACCTCTTCGAGGGCGTCCAGCAGCGGCGCCACCTGGTCGGTGCTGCGGGTCTCGAAGGTCTGCATCAGCTTGCCGGACTTGTCGATGCCGAGCGGCTTGCCGGCGGCGTTGACGACGGCGATCCGCTGGTCCGACGTACCGAACCGGACCTCTTCGGCGAACAGCACCACCTCGTCGAGGTGCTGCTGGACGGTCAGCTCGGTGACGCCGTCGAGGAACTTCGGCAGGCCCTTCGGCCAGGGCACCAGATAGTCGTCGGTCGGCTTGCGGTACTTGCCGTCGCGCTGGATCCAGAACGACCAGATCCGTCGCCCGTCGAAGAGCACGTCGAGGATGACCTCGTCCGTCGCCCGGGCCGCGATCCCGGTGTTGTCCACCAGGACACGCGAGACGCCGGTCTCCGCATCCGACACACCAGCCCCCTTGACCTTCGACAACTGCACAGCAGAGCCTCCCACACCGGCCCTAGTGTCAAGGGCCGGGGCGCGAAACTTAGGCGACGTGTCCTCCGGAGCCGGACATGTCGGGCGGTACGGCGATCTCGCCGCGGCCGACGTGGTGCACCCCACCGGCGACGTGACACTCGGTCGCGCGGCCAGCGACGGCGTCGACCCGCCCGCTGAGCCGGGACGGACGGCCGAGCTCGACGCCCTGGGTGATCTCGTAGCGGCCGCCGTCGGGCAGCAGACCGGCGGCGACCAGAGCCATGCCGAGGCCGGCGGCCGCCGACCCGGTGGCCGGGTCCTCCGGCACCGACAGCTCCGGGACGAACACCCGCGACCGGACCGTCAGCTCCGGCGCGGTGCCGCTGACCGAGAACAGGTTGATCCCGTCGAACGGGTCCTGCAGCGGCCCGACTGCCTCGGTAAACCGGCTGACCGGGCGCCGAGCCGGCTCCGCACGGCCGATGGCGTCGGCCCGCACCGGCAGGTGCAGGAAGTTCAGCCCGGCGCCGGCGACGTACGCCGCGCCGTCATGGTCGTCGGCGCTCAGCCCGAGGTCGCCGAGCACCTCCTCCACGATCTCGTCGGAGACCGGCGCCGACAGGTCCCGCGGCGTGGCCGAGAGCTCGACCCGGTCGCCGTCGAAGCGCACCTTGATCTGCCCGGCGCCGCAGTGCTGCACGGCGCCGTCCGGCCCGAGCGCGCCCGCCGACCGCAGTACCCAAGCCGTGCCGAGCGTCGGGTGGCCGGCGAACGGGATCTCCCCGGCCGGCGTGAAGATGCGGACGTCGTACTCCCCCGCGCCCCGCGGCGTCGGGAACGTGGTCTCTGAAAGGTTGAACTCACTCGCGATCGCGTGCAGCTGCGCGACGCTGAGGTGCGCGGCGTCGTGCACCACCGCGAGCTGGTTGCCCGCGAAGGGCCGGTCGGTGAACACGTCGACGAGGTCGTATCTCAGCACCCACCCAACCTAGTGGTGGGCCGCAGGCCGAATGGTGCCCGGCCGCCGGATAGTCCAGAACGTTTGACATCACCTTCGGCCGAAAGATGATGCCAAACGTTCTGGACTATCCCGGCCTAGCGGATGAGGAGGCGCCGGGCAGCGGACCAGTAGGCGCGGGAGCCGTAGCGCAGGGGGGCGGGGGCGGCGATGCCGGTGGAGTCGCCGGGGGCGAAGTCGCCGGTGAGCAGTGGGAGTACGCCGGCGTCGGGGACGGTGCGGGCGGCCTGGACCTCGGTCCGGCGGCTGCGGACGACGTCACGGTTGCGCAGCAGCCAGCGCCAGCCGGCGACCTTCTGCCGCCACCAGCCACCGCGTGCGGCCACCGCGAGCATCGCCAGCTCCAGTCCGAGCAGGGCGGGCAGGATCACCAGCAACGTCCGGCGTTCGAAGAGCGTTAGCAGCAGGAAGAGCCGGTTGCGCTCCAGCAGGTAGAACTTCTGGTCGTTGCGCGAGAACTCGTAGCGGTGCAGGACCACCGCCTCGGGTACGTACACGACCCGCCAGCCGCGCTGCCAGCAGCGCAGGCTCAGCTCGGCGTCCTCGCAGTAGGCGAACATCGGCTCGCAGAAGCCGCCGAGCTCGGCGTACCGGTCGGCGCGGCAGACCACCGCGGCGCCGGTGGCGGAGGCGACGTCGACGGACTTCGCGTGGGCGCTCGCCGGCTCGCCCAGGCCGCCGGCCCAGCTCAGGCCCGAGAAGTGGATCGGGTTGCCGGCCGAGTTCATCACCTCGGGCTCGTCGTACAACCGGAGCGAGCCGCTGGCCAGCCCGACGCCGTCGTCGGCCGCGACCCGCGCCAGCGCGGCGATCGCGTCGGGCCGGACCACGGCATCGCCGTTGACGAACGCCAGGAAGACCCCGGTCGCCTGCTTCGCGCCGACGTTGCAGCCGCCGGCGAAGCCGGTGTTCGAACCGGGGTTCACCACGGTCACGCCCGGCTCGTCGGCCAGGATCCTGACCGCGTCGGACGTGCATCCGTTGTCGACGAGTACGACGTCCGCCGAGACACCGGTCGACGCGAGCACCGCCCGCACCGCCTCCACCAGCACCGGCTCGTCACCCCAGGCCAGCATCACCGCGGTCACCCGCGGGAGGGTCTCGTCGGTCACTCGGACCCGTCCTCGACCGGTTCGCCGTCGGCCTGCTGAGCCTTCTGGGACTCCGTCTGGGACTGCTCGAAGTCGAGCCGGAGCAGGCCCACCTCCTCGGCCAGGGTCCGGCAGCGCTCCTCCAGCCGACCCAGCTCGTGGCTGTGCTGCAGGGTCAGCCCGAGCAGCAGCAGCGAGGCGAGGAAGAAGAGCAGGTTCGACGGCACCTTCACGCCGACCAGGTCGGCCAGCCCGAAGAGCACCCCGGGCACCACCGCCACCACGATCGCGCTGACCGCGATCACGAACCAGATCACGGCGTACTTCTCGCGCAGCCGGTGCCGGCGCAGCATCTCGAACAGCACCACCATGATCACGACCGCGCCGGTCAGGCCCAGGATCGTCGTCGCGCTCATGCCCGGCCTGCCTTCCCGGCGGGACCGATGCCGAGGTCTGCGGGTGCGTGCTCCAGGGCGGCCGGCCAGCGGCGTACCAGGGCCAGGCCGAGAGCGACCACCGCACGGCCGAGGTAGACCGCGGCTCGCACCGGCGTCTGGCTGGCCTGGCCGGCGGCGCGGACCCGCATCTCGACCGGCTCCTGGGTGACCGTGCAGCCGGTGCGCAGGGCGATCACCAGGGACTCGACGGTGTCACCGAGGTACTCGGCCGGGTAGTGGGCCGCGAAGACAGTGATCGCCCGGGTGTTGGCGGCCCGGAAGCCGGAGGTGACGTCGGTGAGCCGGGTCTTGGCGAGCCGGCTCAGCGTGCGCGCCAGCAGCACCATCGCCCACCGGCGCGGGCCGCGCACCTGGTAGGGGTCGCCCTTGTGCGCGAAGCGGGCGCCGACCACCACGTCCGCGTCGACCAGCCGGGCCAGCAGCTTGGGGAGGTAGCGCGGGTCGTGCTGTCCGTCGGCGTCGATCTGTACGGCGACGTCGTACCCGTTGCGCAGCGCGTAGCGGTAGCCCGCCCGCATCGCTCCACCGACGCCAAGATTGAAGGGGAGCTGGCAGACCAGCGCACCCGCCGCGGACGCGCGTGCGGCGGTGTCGTCGTCGGATCCGTCGTCGACCACGAGGATGTCCACGCCCGGGTTGGTCTCGAGGATCTCCGCGATCGTCTCGGCCACCGAGTCGCGCTCGTTCCACGCCGGCATCACCACCAGAACCCGCGCGGTTAGACGGCTGGGGTGGGGCATGCGGGCATACTACCCACGCGTGTGTCAATCGGAGAGCGGCGCTATCACCCACCACACAGACAGCCAGCTGACACCAGGGGATCCGTTTTGAGCGTCACCAAGCTCCGCGCCGGGCTCGACGGTGCGATGGACGCGATCGTGCTCTCGCTCGCCCTCTGGACCCTGCTCTACTGCCTGGGTCTGGCCACCCAGTGGTCGCTGTGGCCGAGCGGCTGGCTGTGGCTGGTCGCCACGGTTACCCTCCTCGCCTGGCGGGTGCGGGCCGAGACAAGCGCAGCAGGCGACCTTGGTTTCGAGACGGTTGCTGCGCAACCTCCTCAACCGGCGGCCGACGGGACCTCTCCCCGCCTCCCCCTCTTGTGCGCCGGCATCGCGCTGGCCGCGGTCGGCGCGGTGGCCGGGCTGTTCTGGAGCAAGAGCGCGTTCCCGGCCGCCTGGGGCGCGGCCACCGTGGCCGTCGCCCTGCTCACCGCATGGATCTGGCTGCGGCTGCGCGCGACCGGCGCCGAGACCGAGCCGCCGCTCGGCGTACCCGAGCCGCGCCCCGACGATGGCGGCCTCTGGGCGCACCTCGGCGTACTCGCAATCAGCGCCGGGCTCGCCGTCTCCGCCCTGTTCATCCACCTCGAGGACGGTGACGACGCCTACTACGTCAACCGCTCGGTCTGGGTGGCCGAGCACGGCAACGCCGCGATCAGGGACACCATGTTCGGCGCGGAGGAGTACATCTCGCCGTACGGCGGCGGCATCCCGATCGCGTCCATCGAGGCGCAGATCGGCGTGGTCGCACACATGCTCGGCATCCGCGCGGGCACTGCCACCTACCTGATCGCCGGCCCGGTCTTCTCGCTGCTGGCCGGCTGGGCGATCTGGCGGCTGGTGCGGGCGTGGGCGCCGCGCCGCGTCTTCCTCGTGTACGCCGCGTCGATCGCGTTCCTGATGCTCAGCGGCGACTCGACGCTCGGCAACTTCTGGATCGTCCGGATGTGGCAGGGCAAGGTGATGGCGATCTGCTTCCTGATGCCGCTGATCTGGGCCTACGTCACCGATGTGGTCGAGTCACGTCGCGCAGCCGCGGACCGGACAGAGTGGTGGCCGGTCTTCATGCTGCTCGCCGCCGGCACCGCGTTCTTCGGTCTAACCCCGACCGCGGTCGTCTGGGGCCCGCTAATGAGCACCGCGATCCTGCTGGCCGCGCTCCTGGTCCGCTCCGGCCAACTCGCGATCGCTTCCGGCGCGCTCGCAGTAGGGCCGGTGTTGAGCGGGACCGCGGTGATCGTCTTCTCGTCCGACGTCGGCGGCAAGGACCCTGCCAAGGAGACGCTGACTGCGTACGAGTCGTTCGTGCGGGTGCTCGGGGAGACCAACCCGATGGTGGCAGTGTCGCTGCTCGGGCTCGCGGTGGCGCCGCTGCTGGTCCGGTTCGGTACGCCGACGCTGGTCGCCGGCTCCTCGGCGCTGGCCAGCATGGCGATCTTCGCGCCCGGCATCATGCCGCTCGCCAACGCGGTCACCGGGTCTGGCCCGATCCTGTGGCGGATGCTGTTCTGCGCGCCGATCCCGGTGCTGGTCGGGCTGCTGGCGAGCGCTCCGGCGCCTGCCTGGCTGCCGCGCGGCCGCCTCGTACCTGCCCTCGCGGGCGTCGCCCTGCTCTCCGGTCTCGCCCTCGGAGGCCGGCCGATCTGGGCCTACACCGATCACGTCGGACCGGTCTGGGTCGACACCCGGCCGCAGTGGAAGATGAACAGGTCGGCCCGCGACGACGTCGCGCTTCTTGTCGACCAGGGCGTACGTGGCGACGTGCTCCTGCCGCCGCGGCAGATGAGGGCGCTGGCGATGTACTCCACCCGGGCGTTTCCCATCGTGCCGGACGACTGGTTCATCGACAACATCGGCGAGCCGCAGGCCAAGACCGAGGCCCGCCAGCTGCTGTTCCGGGTCGCCGAGGGCGACAACCGGAACCCCTCGATCCCGGCCGTACGGCGCTCGCTCGAGCTGCTGGGGGTGGACGTCGCTTGCGTTGGCAGCGGCCCGAACGGCCCCCGAATCCTCGCGGTGTACAAGCGCGCTGGATACGGTCAGGAGCGTCGCTACGGCGCGCTACGCTGTGTGACACCTCAGCAATGACGCCCACGATCTGGGGGTTGGGCGTCTCATCCGGGTGACCATTCCCCGGGCCAGGTCGTTGTACCTTGGTCCCGGTACTGCGCCGATCTACACGGGGGCATCACGTCTTGCGCACGTTCAAGGTAGTTGCTGGTTTCGTCCTGCTCGCGATCCTGACCACGATGTTGGGCTCGGCCAACGCCGGTTCGTCACCGGCGCCAGCCGCCCAGGCCGCGCCGTACACGCCGAAGGCAGGGGTGATCTTCAACGACCCGACCATCCCCCACCGGCGCCACGACGTCCTGGACCACATCGTCCGCAGCATCCGCAGCACGCCCAAGGGCGCCAAGATCCGGTTCGCGAGCTGGAACTTCGATGCCATGCGGGCGGCCGACGCGCTGATCGACGCCCACAAGCGCGGGGTCTCGGTGCAGGTCGTGGTGTCCGGGACAATCGCTACCGAGTCGTTCACCAAGCTCCAGCGGCGGCTGGCGGGTCCGCCCCGGAGGACCGGCGAGAAGCGCAGCTTCGCTCGGCGCTGCCGGCACTCCTGCCGCGGCGGCAGCACCGGCACCATGCACACCAAGGTTCTGCTGTTCAGCAAGGTCGGCCGAGTCCCGAACGTGGTGATGTTCGGCTCCGCCAACCTGACCATCCTGGCCGGCAGGCGGCAGTGGAACGACTGGCGCACACTTACCCGCGCCGGCCAGGCCTACGACCGCCTCTACGACCTGTTCCGGCAGCTCCGCGCCGACGAGCCGCGCGACCAGCCGTGGAAGGTGATGAGCTGGGACAACCACGGCGCGTGGGCGTTCCCCGCCATTGGAGTGCGGCCCGGGCCGATCGACCGGCACTTCAAGGCGGTGAAGTGCGTGGGCGTGACCGGCGGTGCCGGCAACGGCCACGGCCGGACCAAAATCCGGGCGGCGATCGCCGGCGTCTTCGACGAGTACGGCGTGACCGTAGCCAAGGCGCTGCGCGATCTGTGGGACCGCGGCTGCGACGTCAAGCTCGTCTACGGCGTAATGGGCAACAGCATCGCGCGGATCCTCCACGACCCGTCCGGCCGCGGCCCGATCCCGACCCGCGAGCTGACCGACGACCCCGAGGGCGACGGCGAGCTGGAGCTCTACCTGCACACCAAGTACTTCACGATCAACGGCGTGTACGGCGACAAGACCAACGCCCGGGTGGTCTTCAACGGCAGCCCGAACTGGAGCGTCCGCGCCCTCCGTGGCGACGAGATCCTGGTCCGCACCAACAGCGCCCGGGCGCTGGTCGGCATCTACAACGGCCACTTCGAGCGGCTGTTCAGGTCGCCGTACGCCCACGACCGGACCACCTCGCCGGAGGAGCTGGTCCGCGGCTTCCCGGGCCACGAGAAGATGGCTCGACTTGCCCGGCAGCGCGGCTCCGACCCGGCGTCGTCGGTTGAGCAGGACTGGTGAGGCGGGCCCTGCCTCACGCGACGTGAGGTAGGGCACCACGCCCTCGGGCGGGTGTGTGCGCATTCACCGATTACCCTTGGTACCCATGAGCACCCCCACTCTCGAGCAGGTCAACGCTGCCTTGGCGACGGTGAACGACCCCGAGATCAAGCAGCCGATCACCGACCTCGGCATGGTCGACTCCGTCGACATCGAGGACGACGGCCGGGTCCGGGTCAAGGTGCTGCTGACCGTCGCCGGGTGCCCGCTCAAGGACACCATCAACCGCGAGGTCACAGCAGCCGTCTCCGGCGTAGCCGGCGTGACCGGTGTGGAGCTCGAGCTGGGCGTGATGACCGCCGAGCAGCGCGCCGGCCTCAAGGACCGGCTCGGCCGCGGCGGTGCCGCGCAGCGCGAGATCCCGTTCGCCCAGCCTGGCTCACTGACCAAGGTCTACGCGATCGCCAGCGGCAAGGGCGGGGTCGGCAAGTCCTCGGTCACGGTCAACCTGGCGCTGGCGATGGCCGCACAGGGCCGCCGCGTCGGCATCGTGGACGCCGACATCTACGGCCACTCGATCCCGGCCATGCTCGGCGTCGGCGATTCCCGGCCGACCCAGGTCGACGACCTGATCATGCCGGTGCCGACCCCGTCCGGCGTCTCGGTGATCTCGATCGGCATGCTCAAGCCGCGCCGCGACCAGGTCGTCGCCTGGCGTGGCCCGATGCTCGACCGGGCGCTGGTTCAGATGCTCTCCGACGTCTTCTGGGGCGACCTCGACGTGCTCCTGCTCGACCTGCCGCCCGGCACCGGCGACGTGGCGATCTCGCTCGGCCAGCACCTCCCGAACGCCGAGGTGGTCGTGGTGACTACGCCGCAGGAGGCCGCCGCCGAGGTCGCTGAGCGCGCCGGCACGATGGCCTCGATGATGCACCAGCGGGTGGTCGGCGTCGTGGAGAACATGAGCTACCTGACCCTGCCCGACGGCTCCACCATGGAGGTGTTCGGCTCCGGCGGCGGCGACCGGGTCGCCACCACTCTGAGCCAGCGCTTCGGGTACGACGTACCCGTGCTCGGCCGGGTGCCGCTGGACCCCTCACTGCGCGAGGGCGGCGACAGCGGCAAGCCGATCGTGGAGTCGGACCCGACCGCACCGGCCGCGGAGGAGCTGGTCAAGATCGCAACCGCCCTCGGTGGCCGCGGACGTGGTCTGGCCGGGATGCAACTCGGTCTCACCCCATCCAGTAAGTTCTAGCCCGTGTTCGGAGTCGGGCTCGCGGAGATGGCGGTCATCGCCTTTGTGGCGGTGCTCGTCTTCGGCCCGGACCGGCTCCCGGACTTCGCCCGCCAGGCGGGCCGCTTCCTGCGCGGGGTGCGCAACTACGCCAACGCCGCCCGCGACGAGCTGCGCACCGAGCTCGGCCCGGAGTTCGCCGACCTGGAGCTGCGCGACCTCGACCCGCGAACCATCGTCCGCAAGCACATCATCGACGCGATGAACGACGATGACGACGCTCCTGTCGCGCCCAAGCGCCCGGGCCTCCGCCCGCTCGAGGACGGCGAGCTTCCGCCGTACGACGTCGACGCTACGTAGCAGAAACGCGCGCTAACGCTGCTGGACGGCCGCGATCGCGTCGAAGGCGAACAGCATCACCGTGTCGCTGCCGGTGACGGCCTCGACGAAGTCCCGGCCGACGCGCCGGACCAGTACGTCGTGTGCGCTGCCGTCGACCAGCCGAAGGTGACAACGCTCCCGGGCTGAGGCGATCCGGCGCAGGGTGGAGCCGAACCCCAGCCTGGTGACCCGCGGCCAGGCAGCCTCGGGAAGAGAGCGCTCGGAGGCGCCACGGACCGCGCTGACGGCGGTCAGCCGGACGATCCAGGACTGCGCCCCGCTCTCGAGCAGGCACCAGCCGTCACCGACCCGCTGCAGGGTGCCGCGCACCAGGCCGACACCGAGCACCTCGAGCCCGACCTCGCTGTCACGTGAGGCCATCAGCCGGCTGGCGAGGGTGACCTGCTGGTACTCGGTCTGGCCCCGATCCTCGATCTCAAGCACGCGTTCCGCGTGGTAAAGCCCCTCCGCTTGGGACTCCAGATCGTCGAACAGCGCAAACAACTGTTCTTCCCAGCCCATGCAGCCAACCTTTTCATACCCCGCGGGCGTTCCTTCTGTAAGAGCAAACGACAGACAGCACTCGCTAACCAACGTTACAGTTCGCAAATAGCATCAAACGAAAGGTACAGAGGGATGACGGGGGAAAGTTCTGGGGCATCGCTCGGCAGATGCCTCCTGGTGTGGACCACGGTGTCGGTGGCCGTTCTCGGCCTCCTCACCTATCTCGCCGGCGATCTCGGTTGGGCCTGGTCACTGCTGACCGGCGCCGACCGCGCCACCATCCAGTTCGACACGGTGCTCGCGCTCACCGCGTCGGTCAGCCTCGCCGGCTGTGCGGTGTGGTTCTGGCTGGTCAGCTCGGCCGTCGTGATCGAGGCGGCCAGCGGCTCGGCGCCGCGCCTCGGCGGCGGCGTTCCGTGTCCGGCGTACCTGCGCCGCCTCCTGCTCGGCTGCTGCGGTGCTGCACTCGCCGGCGGGCTGAGCGCGCCGGGCTTCGCCGTACCGGTCGACATCGACTCCGGTCGCACCGATCGCACCGTGATCGGCGGCCTGCCGCTGCCCGACCGCGCGACGTCCGACCAGGCATGGGAGGCGGCACCCATGCCCGCACACCCTCGCCACCCGTCGTCCGTGCTGGTGCAGCCCGGCGACTCACTGTGGCAGATCGCCGAGCGACACCTGCCCGCCGCCGCATCCGACGCCGTGGTCGGCGAGCGGGTGCACCAGCTGTACGCCGCCAACCGCGACCTGATCGGCGCCGACCCCGACCTGATTCACCCCGGACTTCACCTCGAGCTGCCCCACGACCGGAAGGACTCCTGATGTCTTCGTACGACGCCAACGTGACCCGCCTCCGGGTGCCCGTCCCGCTCGCCGGCGTGCAGGGCACGCTCGCCCTGGAGATGCTGCCGCAGGTCGACCCGCCCGAGGGCGGACCGATCGCGCCGGTCACCGACATCGGCGAGGTCCCCGCGCGGGTGCGCCGCGAGTTCGAACGGCAGGCCTGGCACCAGATCCAGCGGACCACCGAGGTCATCTGCGGCGACCGCCCGGTGACGCAGCTGGTCCGCTGGACCTCGAAGCCGGTCTACGACCAGATCAACCACCGCGCGCAGGTCGTTGCGCGAGCCGGGGCGCACGAGGCGGGCTTCGGCCGCGGCCGCCGACCGGTGGTGACCCCCAAGGTGCAGAGCATCCACACCTGCTTCGTCACCCCAGCCATCGCCGAGGTCAGCCTCCGGATCCGGTACGGCGCCCGCTCCCGCTGCATCGCCGCCCGCTTCGAGCTCACCAACAACAGCTGGGTCTGCACCGAGATGATCTTCGGATAACTACAAGCAGGATTGCCCGCTAGCTGAGCAGCCACGCCAGCGACGGGGTGGCCGGAGGTGCCGGGCGGCGTCAAGCGGCTTGGCCGCGGCGCCCGCAGCGGCGCCGGACCACAGCGGACGCCACCGGGCGACGCGCCGCCGCAGCGCCCGGCACCTCCGGCCGCCGCGGCGCGGGCCTGACAGACCCGCCTGCTGAGAAGAAGAACTACCCGTTGACCCGCGTCGTCAGCCCCGTCGGCCCACCGGGCGCCCCGTGGCACTTCTTGTACTTCTTGCCGGAGCCGCAGGGGCAGAGGGCGTTGCGGCCGACGTTGGCGTACGGGTCGTCGGCGTTGCTGACGGTGGTGGAGCCGGTGACCTCGGCCTCGCCGTCCTCGCTGGGGGCGGAGTAGGAGAGGTTCTGCGGCGTCTTGGGAGCCTCCAGACCCTTCGCGCGGATCTGCGGCGCCTCCTTGCTCAGGGACGCGGGAGCCTGCACCTGGTCGAGGGGCGCCGAGAGCGCATCCTGGGGCTCCTCGATCACCTCGCCGGCGACGATCTCCACGCTCGGCTCCTCCTCGACCTGGACGTCGAGGTTGAACAGGAAGCCGACCGCCTCCTCCTTGATGCCGTCCATGATCGCGGCGAACATGTCGAAGCCCTCGCGCTGGTACTCGACCAGCGGGTCGCGCTGCGAGTACGCACGCAGGCCGATGCCCTCGCGCAGGTAGTCCATCTCATAGAGGTGCTCGCGCCACTTGCGGTCGAGCACCGACAGCACCACGCGCCGCTCCAGCTCGCGGGCCACCTCCTCGCCGACCTCGGCCTCCCGCCTGTCGTAGGCCTCGTGCGCGTCCTTCTTGAGGATGTCGATCAGCTTGTCGCGCGACAGGTTGGCGCGGCCGCCGGCTTCCTTCTCGATCGTCTCGTGGCTGAGCCCGATCGGGTAGATCTGGCCGAGCGAGGTCCACAGCGCCTCGAAGTCCCACTCCTCGGCGAACCCCTCGGTGGCACCGGTGACGTAGCCGGTCACCACGTCATCGATGAAGGTGCGGATCTGCTCCTCGAGGTCGGCGCCCTCGAGCACTTGGCGGCGCTCTCCGTAGATGACCTCGCGCTGGCGGTTCATGACGTCGTCGTACTTGAGGACGTTCTTGCGGGAGTCGAAGTTCTGCGACTCGACCTGGCCCTGGGCGTTGGCGATCGCGCCGGTGACCCGCTTGTTCTCGATCGGTACGTCGTCCGGCACCTTGAGCACCTGCAGGACCCGGTCGACCCAGTCGGACTTGAACAGCCGCATCAGCTCGTCCTCGAGGGACAGGTAGAACCGCGACTCACCCGGGTCACCCTGACGGCCGGAACGACCGCGCAGCTGGTTGTCGATCCGGCGCGACTCGTGGCGCTCGGTGCCGACGACGTACAGACCGCCGGCGTCCTTCACCTCGTCGTGCTCCGCGGCGACCTGGGTCTTGATCTGCTCGAGCGTCTCGGGCCAGGCGGCTTCGTACTCCGCCGCGGTCTCGCCGGACGGCTCGAGGCCCTTCTTGCGAAGCTCGGCGTCGGCGAGGAACTCGATGGAGCCACCGAGCATGATGTCAGTGCCTCGACCGGCCATGTTGGTGGCCACGGTGACCGCGCCCTTGTGGCCGGCCAGCGCGACGATCTTGGCCTCCTCGGCGTGCACCTTGGCGTTGAGAACCGAGTGCGGGATGCCCTTCTTCTTCATCAGCCCGGACAGCAGCTCGGACTTCTCCACCGAGACCGTGCCGACCAGGATCGGCTGGCCCTTCTGGTGCCGCTCGGCGATGTCCTCGACGACGGCCAGGTACTTGGCCTCCTCGGTGCGGTAGACCAGGTCCGCCTGGTCGATCCGGATCATCGGCTTGTTGGTGGGGATCGGGACCACGCCGAGGGAGTAGATCTTGTCGAACTCCGACGCCTCGGTCATGGCGGTACCGGTCATGCCGCCGAGCTTCTCGTAGAGCCGGAAGTAGTTCTGCAGGGTGACGGTGGCCAGCGTCTGGTACTCCTCGCGGACCTGGACGCCCTCCTTGGCCTCGATCGCCTGGTGCAGGCCGTCGTTGTAGCGACGACCGGAGAGCATGCGGCCGGTGTGCTCGTCGACGATCATCACCTCGCCGTTCATGACGACGTACTCCTTGTCGTTGCGGAACAGCTCCTTGGCCTTGATGGAGTTGTTCATGAACGAGATGAGCGGGGTGTTGACCGAGTCGTAGAGGTTCTCGATGCCGAGGTGGTCCTCGACCTTGGTGATGCCGGGCTCGAGCACCGAGATCGTGCGCTTCTTCTCGTCGACCTCGTAGTCGACGTCGATGGTGAGCTTCTTCGCGATCCGGGCGAACTCGTCGTACCAGTGGACCTCGTCCTGGGTCGGGCCGGAGATGATCAGCGGGGTCCGCGCCTCGTCGATCAGGATCGAGTCGACCTCGTCGACGATCGCGTAGTGGTGGCCGCGCTGGACGCAGTCCTCGATCGTGGAGGCCATGTTGTCGCGCAGGTAGTCGAAGCCGAGCTCGTTGTTGGTGCCGTACGTGATGTCGCAGGCGTAGGCCTCGCGACGCTCGGCGGGCGACATCTGCGGCAGGATCACGCCGACGGTCAGGCCGAGGAAGTGGTGAATGCGGCCCATCCACTCCGCGTGGTACTTGGCCAGGTAGTCGTTGACGGTGACGACGTGGACGCCCTTGCCGGTGAGCGCGTTGAGGTACGTCGGCGCGGTGGCGACCAGCGTCTTGCCCTCACCGGTCTTCATCTCGGCGATGTTGCCCTTGTGCAGCGCGGCGCCGCCCATCAGCTGGACGTCGTAGTGGCGCTGGCCGATGACCCGCTTGGCGGCCTCGCGGACGGTGGCGAACGCCTCCGGCATCAACTCGTCGAGCGACTCGCCCTTCGTCAGCCGCTCCTTGAACTCGCCGGTCATCGCCTGCAGCTCGGCGTCGCTCATCTTGACGAAGTCGTCCTCGATGGCGTTCACGGCCTTGGCAACGGCCTCGAGCTCACGGACGATCTTGCCCTCGCCGATGCGAAGGATCTTGTCGAGAATGGCAGGCACGAGCGTGGTCTCCTGAGACTTGTAAGAAGATGCGGGGCAATGCTACCCAGCGGGCGGTCGATCCCCGTTTTCGACGCCGCAGGCGAGCCTACCCGCCTGCGGCCGAGCGGAGGCTATCCGGCACCTGCTTGCCGTACGCTGGAACGGTGAGCACCCAGGCCTCGATCGAGTTGCCGCGCCGCCGCTTCACCGTCGCCGAGTACGAAGCGATGGCGCGGACCGGTGTGCTGCGCGAGGACGACCGGGTGGAGCTGCTTGACGGAGAGATTGTTGTGATGACGCCCATCGGGCCGCCACATGCTGGCGTTGTCAAGAGGCTGAACCGCCTGCTCGTTACCGCCCTGGGCGAAGCCGCGATCGTAGGCGTGCAAGATCCACTGCGGCTGTCTGCACACTCCGAGCCTGAGCCAGACCTGGTCGTCGCCCGCCCGCGGTCCGACGACTACACGGCCGGGCACCCGGGCCCGGACGACGCCCTTCTGGTGATCGAGGTGGCGGACTCGTCTCTCGCGGTCGACCGCGGCGTCAAGGTGCCTTTGTACGCCGCCGCCGGCATCACCGAGGTCTGGCTGGTCGACCTCGCGGGCGCGGCCGTACACGTCCACCGCGCGCCCGCAGGCTCGGCCTACACCGAGATTCAGACGCTGCGCCGCGGCGACACCGTCACACCGCTCGCGTTCCCCGACCTCGCCGTCGAGCTCACCGCGATCCTCGGCGACTAGAGCACCTGCGAGAGGCGGTGCCAGGTCGCGCTGGCAAGGCTTCCGGCTAGGGCTGAATCGGGGCGATCGTGACCCGGTCGGTCTGGGCGGCGAGAGCCGACAGGTCCGTCACATCGACAGTGGCGACGACCGCCCCGCCGGCAAGGTCGGCGACGGCCACCAAGAACGCGTCGATCGCCAACTCCGAGCCGGACCCGGCCGCGCCGAGCAGTTGTCCTGCCCGAACCCCGACGCGCGAGTCCACGGGGTGAACCGTCACCCGCTCGCGCCTGAGGCCACTGAAGACAGCAGCGTCGGCAGATCGACCCCGAACCACCTCGGCGAGCACCGCGGAGACGGTGGCGACTGAGTACTCACGGTCCCGCGCCTGTGCGATCAAGGCGCGAACGCGGTCACGCCGAACGGCCGGGCCATGGGCGACCGCCGACAGTGCCTCGCTGTCGAGAAGCAGCATCAGACGGCCTCACGGCCGGCAGCGGCAGGCTTGCCCACTTCCCAGCTGTCGAAGATCTGCGCCGCCCACTCCAGGGTCTCCTGAGGCACGGCCCCATGCTTCTCCTCCATCTCGGCCAGCCATTCGTCCACGGCGGCCATGTGTCGGAGATGAGCAAGGTGCTTGGCGACAGCAGCATCGATGGTCGAGGACAGACTCCGGGACCCGACCAGCGAGCGCAGCGCCGCGAGGCTCTCGGCATCGAGCGTCAACGTGACCTTCTCCTTTGCCATGGCCATATAATAGTACTTCTATACCATCGCAGCCAGCGCGGGCGCGAGGTCGCCGCGGGGCTCGACCACGACATCGTCGAGGTCGAGCCAGCCGGCCAGGTCGCGCAGCTCCTCGGCCAGCTCCGGGACCGTCTCGGGCGGTGCGTGCTCCTCGGCGTACGCCCCGCGGACCAGCAGCCGCCGGCCGGGGCGGTCGGCCTTGAGGTCGACCCGGCCCACGATCTGGTCGCCGAGCAGGAACGGCAGCACGTAATAGCCGTAGATCCGCTTGTCCGGCGGCGTGTAGATCTCGATCCGGTAGTGGAAGTCGAACAGCTGCTCGGCGCGGGTCCGCTCCCAGCAGATCGGGTCGAACGGGCTGAGCAGCGCGCGCGCCCGGACCCGGCGCGGTAGCCGCGCGTCACGATGCAGGTACGCCGGTCGCGCCCAGCCGTCGATCCGCACCGGGATCAGCTCGCCGGACTCGACCAGGTCGTCGATGGCTGGCTTCACCGCGGCCACCGACTGCCGGTAGTAGTCGCGCAGGCACTGGATCGTGGCCACCCCGTGGGAGGCGGCCGCACGCCGCACCAGCTCTCGGTCGGCGTCCGCGACGCTGGGCGTGGGCCGCTCGAGGATCTCGCGCGGCAGCACCCGCTCGGGCACGTCGTACAGCACCTCGAACTGGCTGTTGCGGCCGGCGATCGCCAGGTCGCCGACCATGTAGAGGAAGTCGAGCGTCTTCCGGCTGTCGGACCAGTTCCAGCCCCAGTGCTTCTTGTCCCTCGGCGCGCCACCGCCGAGGTGCGACTCGAGCTCGCGCGCGGTGCTCGCGCCCAGCTCGCGGACCGCGGCGAGCACCTTCTCGTCGAGTTCGACGTTGATCGCCTTCACCCACTTGCCGCGCTCGGGACGGTACGACGCCATCCGGTGCTGCATCACCGGCCAGAGGTCGACCGGCATGAACGCCTGGACGTGCGCCCAGTACTCCACGAGCTTGCGCGGCGACTTCTCCGAGGCCCGGGTCAGCATGCTGACGTCGTACGGGCCCATCCGCGAGAACAGCGGCATGTAGTGGGCGCGCTGCAGCACGTTGACCGAGTCGACCTGGAGCACACCGGTGCGGGTGAGCGTGCGGTTGAAGGTCCGCATCGTCGGCGTGGTGTGTCGTGGATCGAGGAAGCCCTGCGCGGCCAGAGCCACCCGCCGCGCCTGCGCCCGGGACAGTGTCTGCATGACCGAGACGCTATCCGGCGCCACCGACATTCGGTCACCACGAGATTTGTCAGGCGTCCGGGTCAATTGACCAGTGACAACCGTCACACTCCCCGCTATAACTTGTTCTATAACGTGTTCTACTTCTTGGGAGGGGAGTAGCGATGACCGATGACCTGTCTCGCCGCGGATTCTTGGTCGGAGCCAGCGCCACCCTCGGCCTGGCCCTACTTCCGGACCGCGCCACCGCAACAACAGCCACGACCGCTGCGATTCAGGACGCCGTCCACGTCCCGGCTCTGGTGATCGGCTCCGGGTACGGCGGCTCGGTGACGGCGCTGCGGCTGGCCGAGGCCGGAGTCGACGTACAGCTGGTCGAGCTCGGCATGGCCTGGGACACCCCCGGCGCCGACGGCAAGATCTTCTGCAAGACCACCGCACCCGACCACCGGTCGTTCTGGCTGCGCACCCGCACCAAGCAGCCGATCAGCCACTTCCTGGGCGCCTCGATCGACCGGGACATCCCGCGGCACACCGGGATCCTGGACGCCGAGGAGTTCGGCGGCATCACCGTCTACCAGGGCCGCGGCCTCGGCGGCGGCTCGCTGGTCAACGGCGGCATGTCGGTGACCCCGCTGCGTTCCCGGTTCGCCCAGATCCTGCCGACCGTCGACCCGGACGAGATGTACGGCGTCTACTACCCGCGCGCCAACGCGGGACTCGGCGTCGCGCTGGTCGACCCGGCGTGGTGGGAGGCGGCGCCGGCGTACCAGTTCAGCCGGGTCGGCCGGAAGCACGCCCAGCGCTCCGGCTTCCCGTGGCTGTTCGTGCCGAACGTCTACGACTGGGACTACATGCGGCGCGAGGCGGCCGGCGAGGTGCCGAAGTCGGCGCTGGACCAGGAGATCCTGTTCGGCAACAACGCCGGCAAGAAGTCACTACAGAAGACCTATCTCGCCCGGGCCGCGGCCACCGGCCGGGTCACTGTCTCGACCCTGCACCGGGTCACGTCCGTGCGTCCCGCGGCCGGCGGCGGGTACGCCGTGACCATCGAGCAGCTCGACACCTCGGGCGCCGTGGTCACCACCAAGGAGGTCGTCGCCGACAAGGTCTTCTTCGCCGCCGGCAGCGTCGGCACCAGCAAGCTGCTCACCCAGCTCAAGGCGACCGGCGTGCTGCCAGCCCTCAACGACGAGGTCGGCAAGAACTGGGGCGACAACGGCAATGTGATGTGCGGACGCGCCAACCACATGTGGGACCCGACCGGCGCCCTCCAGTCGACGATCCCGACTCTCGGCATCGACAACTGGGACGCCGGCGGCGCCTTCGCCGAGGTCGCGCCGCTGCCGACCGGCATCGAGACCTACGCGTCGTTCTACCTGTCGATCACCAAGACCAGCCAGCGCGCGCAGTTCAGCTGGAACCCGACCACCAGCAAGGTCGACCTGAACTGGCAGACCGCGTGGAAGCAGACCTCGATCAACGCCGCGAAGACGATCTTCGACAAGATCAACAGCAGGGAGGGCACGATCTACCGCACCGACCTGTTCGGCAGCTACAAGATCTGGGGCGACGGGCTCACCTACCACCCGCTCGGCGGCGCTGTGCTCGGCAAGGCCACCGACAACTACGGCCGGCTCTCGGGCTACCCCGGCCTCTACGTCATGGACGGCGCGCTGATTCCCGGCGCCGCCACCGTCAACCCGTACGTCACCATCACCGCGCTCGCGGAGCGCAACATCGCCAAGATCCTGGAGGCTGATCTGTGACCATCCCCACCGCTGTCTGGGGCACCGGCAACGTCGGCCGCGCCGCGATCCGCGCGGTGCACGCCAACCCGCAACTCGAGCTGGTCGCGGTCGTGGTCCGCAACCCGGAGCTGGTCGGCCGTGACGCCGGCGAGATCGCGGACCTCGGGCGGTCGCTCGGCGTGGCCGCCACCGACGATCTCACCGCGGTGCTGACGGCCGGACCGCGCGCACTGGTGTACGCCGTGACCGGCGACGGCCGCGAGCAGGACGCCTTCACCGACGTACTCCGGGCCGTCGAGGTGGGGTGCGTCGTGGTGACTCCTTCGCTCTACGCGCTGTACGACCCGCGTAACGCGGCGCCGGAGACGCTGGAGCCGCTGCAGGCGGCAGTCGAGCAGGGCGGCGGGTCGCTGTTCGTGTCCGGCGTCGACCCGGGCTGGGGCAACGACGTACTCCCGGCGCTGATCACTGGCGTGGCGAGTGAGATCGACCTGGTCCGCTGCCAGGAGATCTTCGACTACTCGACGTACGACGCCCCCGACTCGGTGCGCTACCTGATCGGCATGGGTCAGCCGATGGACTACGAGCCGCTGATGACCGCGCCCACCATCCCGACCATGGTCTGGGGCGGGCAGGTGCGGATGATCGCCCGGGCGCTCGGCGTGGAGGTCGAGGAGATCCGCGAGACGGTGGCTCGGCTGCCGCTGGAGAAGACGGTGACCACCGAGCTGATGGGCGAGTTCGAGGCCGGCACCCAGGGTGCGATCCGGTTCGAGGTGCAGGGCATCGTCGACGGCGAGCCGCGGATCGTGATCGAGCACGTCACCCGGATTCACCCGAGCTGCGCCCCCGACTGGCCGCAGCCCTACAACGGCGTCGGCGCGCACCGGGTGATCCTCGAGGGCAGGCCCCGGATCGAGGTCACCCTGGAGGCGACCGACGAGGGCGGCAACGCCGCAGCGGGCGGCAACGCCACCGCAGTCGGCCGCCTGGTCAACGCCATCGACTGGCTGGTCGACGCCAAGCCGGGCGTGTACGACGCCTTCGACGTCCCGCTGCGACCGGCGACAGGAAGACTGGGCTCATGATCATCGACGTACCCGACGGCAAGGACCCGATCGGCTGGGTGTGGGGCGACCTGGTGCCCGGCATCGGCCCGGCCGCCGCCAACCTCGCCCTCAACGTCTACTCCCACAGCACGCTCGGGCTGCGCGAGTTCGAGGCCGCGCGGCTGCGGATCGCGCAGGTCAACGGCTGTCTGTTCTGCCTGGACTGGCGCACCGACCGCGACGGCGAGAAGGTCGAGGAGAGCTTCGCCGACGCCGTACTCGACTGGCGGACGACGCCGGACTTCGACGACCGCACCCGGCTGGCCGCCGAGTACGCCGAGCGGTACGCGCTGGACCACCACGCCCTGGACGAGGACTTCTGGGCGCGGATGAAGCAGCACTACTCCGAGCGGGACATCGTCGAGCTCACGATGTGCCTGGGCTCGTGGCTGGCGTTCGGGCGGCTCAATCACGTGCTCGGACTCGATGCCGCGTGCGTGCTGCCGTCGTCGGTCCAGTCGAGGTGAAAGTCGTAGACCCAGTTCTGGGCGTTACCGGCCAGCCGCACGACGACCGGAAGCATCAGGTCGCGTAGCACCCGCGACAGACCGGTCGCGGCCTTGCTGCTGTTGACCCGCGCGGCCTGCTTGATGATCTTCTCGACGCGGGGTCGCCGGAGCGCCTCGAACCTGGCCAGCGCGCTCGCGCGATCCGGCTGGTCACGCAGGCTCTGGGCCAGCACCACCGCGTCCTCGATCGACAGCGAGGCGCCCTGACCCGAGCTCGGGGACGGCGCGTGCGCGGCATCGCCCAGCACCACCATCCGGTCGTTGTGCCAGGCCGGCAGGTGGGCGAGCGTGTGCATCGGGGTGGCGGTGACGATCTGCTCGCTGGCCGCGACCAGCTCGGCTGCCGGGCCCTCGTCGTCGGCGAACAGGTCGCCGAGGGTACGCCGCCACTCGTCCGCGCCGATCGCCTCGACCTCACCGCGGGCCGGCTCGTCCGGTCGCGGCACATTGGCGAACCACCAGACCTCGTCGTCCGGCGCCACGGCGTACCCGAAGAAGCCGCGGCGGCCGAAGATCATCTGGTAGCTCCCCGGCTCGGCGTCGACCGCGACGCCACGGGCGTAGCCGCCGAGACCCACCAGCCCGGTGTACGACGGAGCCGGCGCGGCCGGGTCGATCAGGGTCCGGACCACCGAGTGCAGACCGTCACAGCCGACCAGAAGGTCGCCGTACTCCTCGGAGCCGTCGGCGAACCTCGCGACCACGCCGTCGCCGGACGGCCTCGCGTCCACCAGCCGCTTGCCACCCTCGATCCGCAGTCCGCGCTCGACCGCCTCGGCCCGCAGGGCGGCGTACAGGTCGGAGCGGCGCATGGTCCGGCTGGTGGTGCCGTCGGCAAGCTCGGTGCCGACCCGGCTGACACCGAGCGGCTTGCCCGTGTAGCTGCGTAGGTGGATGCCCGGCGTCGGGAAGCCCGTTGCCAGCGCCTTGCGGTCCGCGCCGAGGGTGCGCAGCGCGTCGATGCCGTTTGAGCCGAGCGTGAGGAACACGCCGAGGCCCTCGGCGGATGCGGCGTACTGCTCGAACACGACCGGCTCCAGGCCGGCCTTCTGAAGCGCAATGGCGGTTGCCGGTCCGGCGATCCCGCCTCCGATGATCAATGCTTTCGTCATAGTCATAATATGACTCCCTATACTATGACTAGTCAAGGTCGATTCTCGTGGAGGTTGCCGGATGCCCGCTGTACTGCGTCGCTCACCGCTGGCGATGGTGCTGCTCGCACTGTTGGAGGAGGCGGCGATGCACGCCTACCGGATGCAGCAGCTGATCCGCGAGCGCGCCCAGGACAGTGTGGTCAATGTCGGCTCCCGGAACAGCGTCTACCAGGTGCTGGACCGGCTGCAGCGGCACCAGCTGATCGCGGTTGCCGAGGACGGCGGCCAGGGCGGGAAGACCGTCTACGAGATCACCGGCGCCGGCCGGGAGACGCTCTACGCCTGGCTCGGCGAGATGCTGGGGCGCCCGCGCAACGAGTACCCGGAGTTCCCCGCGGCCCTGGCCTTCGTCGCCCTGCTCACCCCGGCCCGAACCGCCGAGCTGCTGGCCGAGCGAATCGCCGAGCTCGACGCCGTACTCGCCCAGCCCGACCCGGAGACGGTCGGCAAGGAGCTGGGGCTGCCGCGGGTCTTTCTCGTCGAGGACGAGTACAAGCGCGCGATGGCCACGGCTGAGCGAGCCTGGGTGGCCGGCCTGGTCGCCGACCTACGCTCCGGAAGCCTGGCCTGGGAGCGGCCCGGCTGAGGCCGGCCGCAACGACGCCCGGTCAGGGGATGTCGAGCAGCTTCTCCTTGACCGCGTACATCACGGCCTCCATGCGCGAGTGCAGCTGGAGCTTCTCCAGGATGTTGCGCACGTGGTTCTTGACGGTGTTCTCGCTGATGAACAGCTGGCGGGCGATCTCGCGGTTGTTGAGGCCCTTCGCGACCAGCCGCAGCACCTCGAGCTCGCGCTCGGTCAGCCGGAGGCCGGAGACCTGGTCCCGCTCGGGCCGCGACATCTGCTTGAACTCGTCGATCAGCTTGACCGCCATCGACGGCGAGATCAGCGACTGGCCGTCGGCCACCAGCCGGACCGCCTGCGCGACCTCGTCGATCGAGGAGTCCTTGAGCAGGTAGCCCGAGGCCCCGCTCTTGACCGCCTCGTAGAGGTCGGCCTCCTCGTCGCTGACCGTCAGCATGATGATCTTCGCCGACGGCACAGTCTCCTTGATCGCGACGCAGGCCTCGATGCCGGACTGCTTCGGCATCCGGACGTCGAGCAGCACCACGTCGGGCGCCGTACTCGCTGCGAGTGTCGAACCCTCTACGCCGTCACCGGCCTCGCCGACAACGTCGATGCCGGCCTCCACGCCCAAGAGCATCGTCAAGCCCTTCCGGAAAAGCTCCTGGTCATCGACCACCAGCACCCGGATCGGCTCTCGCTCAGTTGTCCCTGCCTGCTCTCCCACAAGAGGCATCATGGCACGAAGTGGCCATCCCGGTTGCCTCGACGGACCATCCAAACTCGCTAGCGCCGATAGCCAGTGCGGGCTACCGCGACCCTGCGCAAGCTCGGGTGGTCGAGCAGGGTTGCGCAGCAATCTGCTCGACCACCCGGTGTTGCTCAGGTGGCGAGGTTGAGCGAGATCACGCCGTAGTCGTAGCCGCGGCGGCGGTAGACGACCGACGGCCGTTCGTTCTCCTTGTCGACGAACAGATAGAAGTCGTGGCCCACGAGCTCCATCTCGTAGAGGGCCTGGTCCAGGGTCATGGGAGCCGCGGCGTGCGTCTTCTCGCGCACCACGAGGGGTCCGTCGCCAGTGACCGCGATCGGTCCGACCTGGCGCTCAACGGTGACGGTGCCTACCTCCTCGGTGGAGGTGGCCAGTCCGTCGGGTACGACGCCCGCTAGGGCCTGCCCGACGGAGACGGGGGTGTGGCGGCCGCGGTGCACGCGGCGGCGGTCGGCCGCGCGGCGCATCTGTGCGGCCATCTTGTCCAGCGCGAGATCGAGAGCGCCCATCTTGTCCTCGGCTGCTGCCTCGGCCCGGATGACGGGTCCCTTGGAGAATGCGGTGAGCTCGACGCGAACAGCCCGGTCGTGCTGTCGGGGGTTCCGCTCCTTCTCCACTTCGACCTGGACCCTGATGATCCGGTGGTCGTGCTTCTCGAGCCGGGCCAGTTTCTCCTCGACATGACTGCGGAACCTGTCCGACACCTCACAGTGCCGTGCATTGACCACAACGTCCATGTGAACCTCCCGTACTTCAGTTGGCGATATTCACTCCCCTACCGGCCCTGTCCTGGGCAGGCATCATCAACGGGCCGCTGAGTGGCCCGTGGGGAGCGTGGGCTGGAGTCCGTCCGGCCGACCTGGTCTTCGACCCCACAGTCGCCTGCTGAGGCGTTCGCAGCTTCTCTGCCACTACTGGCCTTCTCCCGCCTTCGGCCGTATCTGACGGCGTGGGCGAGGCAGGACTTACGTCTAAGCCGCACCGTGATCGTCCGAAGCCCGAGCGCACCCGGACACCGGACTTACGTGGACCGTTTTGCCTGCGACTGGCATCGGCTAGCCACCCGGACCTACTCGTCCCGGTGACGCAACCACGGACCCGGACGGACTCCATGAATCGACGTTAGACGGTAGGTGTCTGCAAGGAAAGCGCTCAGCCTGAAGATTCCCCGAGAGCGGTGCTACCCAGTCTGCGACGGGTCGCCGCGACACTGGCTATTCCCACTATCCGGACACCGACGGAGGCCAGCGCGCGCTGCGCTTCGTGGACCGTCGCGCCGGTCGTGAGCACGTCGTCGCAGACCACGACCTGGGCCGCCGGACGATGCGCGGCCAGCCGGGCCAGCCGCCGGGACGGGCACGACATCGAGCCCGCGAGGTTAGCGGCGCGGCCGGCAGCGTCCAGACCACCCTGGTCGACCACACCGCCGCGCAGCGCCAGCAGCCGGTGCGGCAGCGCGTCGTACTCCTCCCGGCGGAGTAGCCGGGCCGCCTCGGCGACCAGGGAGTACGTCGCGTCGTGACCACGCCGGCGCACCATCGTCGGCCGCGACGGCGCCGGCACCAGGACGACCGGCAGCTCCGGGCTCACCAGCTCGCGCACCGCGCTCGCCAGCAGCTCCCCGAGCGGTCGCCGGAGCGCGAACAGGCGGCGCTCCTTGTGTCCCACGATCAGGTCCCGCACCACGCCGTCGTACTCCGCGGCCGACACCGGCAGCGCCAGGCCCGGCGGGGCCGGGCTCGGCCAGCGCGCCTGGGCCCGCGTGGGCAGTCGCGCGTGGCAGTCGACGCAGAGCAGCCGGCCGGGCCGGCCGCAGGCGACACAGGTGCTGCCGGTCAGCAGGTCGACGACGGCGTCCAGCACTAGTGGTCACCGCCGGGCGTACGTCGGGGGTATGCGCGGTCAGGGTGCGTGCAGCGCAAGGCGGCGGCGCGAAGGCAGGCTTGCCTGCCTGTCGAGCGTCGCCAACGCCGCGATGTGCGTGCCATGGCCGCGCATACCGTTGGCGTACGTCCGGAGGTGACCACTTGTCCATCGCACTGGTCACGCAGCTCGCGATCAAGAGCGGGCCGAGCGCCTGTGGACAGGCGGCCGGCGGACCGGGGCTCAGCCGACGTAGGTGAGCGCGCGGATGCGCTGCCGCCCGACGAGCCGGCTCTCGGTCAGCGAGACCTGCATGATCTCGCCGCGGGCGTTGGTGCAGTAGATGAGCGAGTTCTGCTGGGGTGAGGCGGCCACCCCGACCATGTCCTGGTCCATCGCCTCGCCGAAGTCTGCGGGCTCGTCGGAGACCGCCGCACCGAGCGGCACGATCGACAGCTGGGTGAAGGCGTTCGGGGTCTTCCGCAGCACCAGCACGTTGGTCGGAGACTGCCACGCGAGGTCCTGTACGGCGAACGGCACGGTCTCGGTGCCGGCGTACATCAGCC
This sequence comes from Nocardioides speluncae, assembly GCF_003121585.1. Classification (GTDB taxonomy): domain Bacteria; phylum Actinomycetota; class Actinomycetes; order Propionibacteriales; family Nocardioidaceae; genus Nocardioides; species Nocardioides speluncae. Next base: position 15,057 of record NZ_QEOO01000051.1, on the reverse strand, counting down.
GGGCACCAGTGGCGCCCGACACCGAGCCGTCGACGTTGTGCTCCAGCCGGCTCACCACCAGCGCGTCGCCCGTGGCACGACGGACCGCCGCGACGATCCGGGTCCCGTCGCGCGACACCAGGAAGTCGACCACCCGCTTGCCGCTGATGCCCGGCACATAGACCGGCCGCAGCCGCCCGTCCTTGAAGTGCCAGACGCGGGCTCCACGCTCGGAACGGTCGATCAGCCACAACCGTCCGGAGACGTCCCAGGCCGGCGCCAGCACCTCCGATCCGCGGATGACCTGCTCGACCGGCGCCTCGCCGTCATCGATCTGCGCCAGATAGACGGTCCGGGCGTCGGCCGTCACCCCGGCCACACCGGCCTTCTGGCCGCCGTCGAGATCGACCGCCGCGCGACCGAGCTGGTAGTCCGCGCTGCCGAAGGCGCCCCTGACCGGCGTCCACTTCTCCTCGACCACCCGGCCGAGCCGCCCGTCGCTGATGCCGTACAGGTCGGTGGGACTGTGGACGTACGCCGGGTCGTAGGGCTGGCTGCCATCGACGTCGACGTCGTTCGGGCCACTCACCAGCCTGCCGTCCATGGTCACCCGGAGCTGGAGGATCGAGGGATCCTGGCGCAGCGTCCACTGCAGCTGGGCGATCATCATCCGCAGCTGGTCCGCCGACGGTGGCGCGCCGGAGCCGGGCAGGTCGATCTCGGCCAGGCCGTCCGGCTGCACGTCGACCCTCACCTCGGACACGCTGTTCACCGTGGGCAGGTAGGTGCGGGCGATGAGCTGTCCGTCGGCGGGCGGGCCGTGGACCAGGCTGCGCACCAGGCTGGTGGCCAGCTGCGCACCTCGCGGCACATACACAGCCTCCGGTACCAGGATCTGCGCGGCCACGTCGAAGAAGTAGATCTGCTGCCGGACGAACTGATCGTCGAACCAGCGCCGCGGCACGACCAGCGCGTTCGGTGCCTCCTCGATCCGCGGCTGGCTGCCGTCCCAGCCCATGTCGAACTCCAGCGTGGACTCGTCCTCGGTCAGCTGCTCGACCCAGGCGCCGCGCGAGTTGAGCTTCTCGGCGCCCTGCAGCCGAACCTGCACGGGGTCCGAGCCGGAGACGTCGGCATCGGTATAGGTGATGATCGCCCGGTCGGGATGCCATCGCGAGCGGCTCGCCCGCATGAGGTACTCCTTCGCGACCGTGGTGGACACCGGCTCGGCGGTCATCGCATCGAGGAACCCGCGCACGATCCCGTCGAACGTCGAGTCCGGCGCGGGCGGCGGAGGCACCCGGCCGGAGTCCGGCTGCTCGGTGGTGGCGACGTCGACCTCCTCCACCGGCCCGGACTCGGGCAGGGTCATGCAGCCGGACAGCAGGCCGGCCAGCAGCACGCTCACGACGCCGGCGATCAGCCCACGCTTCGAACTCCGCCCGCTCACGCCGGCACCTTCGCATCCGCAGGCACCAGTGGCAATGGGCTGTGACGCAGCGACCCACTCGAGCGGCGGGGCAGCGTGAGCCGGAACTGGGCGCCGTCTCCGGGCTGTCCCCAGGCCTGAAGCCACCCGCCGTGCAGGTGGGTGTCCTCGAGCGCGATCGACAGGCCGAGGCCGGTGCCGCCACTGGTGCGGGCGCGAGCGGGGTCCGCCCGCCAGAACCTGTTGAACACCAGCGCGGACTGGCCCGCCTCCAGGCCGATGCCGTGGTCGCGGACCGCGATCGCCGAGGCGTCGTCGTTGCTGGCGACGTAGATCTCGATGTCCCCACTGTCGGAGTGATCGATGGCGTTGCTGACCAGGTTGCGCACGATCCGCTCGACCCGGCGTACGTCGGCCTCCACGAGGCAGGGCCCGTCCGGCGCGTGTACGACGATCTGGACGCCGCACCGCGCCGCCAGCGGACCGGTCGCGTCCACGATCCGCCGGCACAGGTCGACCAGGTTCACGTCGACGACCTCCAGGGCGGCGGCACCGGCATCGAAGCGGCTGATCTCCAGCAGGTCGCCGAGGAGCCGCTCGAAGCGGTCCAGCTCGGTCTGCAAGAGCTCGGCCGCTCGAGCGGTCGCCGGGTCGAACGAGCCGCGCGCGTCGTGCAGCACGTCGCTGGCCATGCGTACCGTCGTGAGCGGGGTTCGCAGCTCGTGGGACACGTCGGACACGAACCGCCGCTGCATCCGGCTCAGCTCCTCCAGCTGGCCGATCTGGCGCTGCAGGTTGGAGGCCATCTGGTTGAAGGAGGTCCCCAGGCGTGCGATGTCGTCGTGACCACGGATCCGCAGCCGCTCCTCCAGCTTGCCGGACGCCAGCCGCTCGGCGACCTGCCGCGCCAGCCGGACCGGGGTCACCACCTGCCGGGCGACCAGCCAGGTGACACCGGCGATCAGGAGCAGCAGCGCACCGCCGGCGGTGATCAGCGCCCGGCTCACCAGACTGAGGGTCTCGCGCTCCTCGGTGAGCGGAAACAGGTAGTAGATCGTGTAGAACTGGCCGTCGGCGGGTAGCTGGATCCGGGAGCCGACCACGATCCCTGGAGTCGGGTCGCCGGAGGTGGCGGCGGGGACCGAGCCGTAGGTCCAGACCGTGGTGTCAGAGGTCTGGAAGTGCTGGCGCAGGTCGAGCGGCACCGCCTCGAGGTGACGCACCGAGGTCATCCGGGCCCCGAGCCTGCGCAGGTCGGTGTCGTCCTGGCCGGGCCCGGCGAGAACGGCACCGAAGCCGCGGTTGCGGGCCACCCGATCGATCGAGTCGAAGACCTCCTCCTGTTGCCGGGCGACATCGGTGTCGGTGCCGGGGAGGGCCTCCAGCCGCTGTTTGGCCAGGTCGGTCTCGACGTTGGCCTCGCCGACCGCCGACTCCACCTTGTTCTCGAGCAGGCCGTCGCGGGTCTGCTGCAACAGGAACCAGCCCACCAGCGTCACCACGATCGCGGTGAGCAGCACCGTGCTGACCACGACCCGGGCCTGGATCGAACGCTGCCAGAAGGTGAGGCCACGGCGGACAGCGGTGGGGATGCTCGTGCGGACCATCGACGGGCCTAAACAGTCATCTCAGGACGTTCCAGCCTTGTAGCCGACACCGCGGACGGTGACCACGATCTCGGGGTTCTCCGGGTCGTGCTCGACCTTCGAGCGGAGCCGCTGCACGTGGACGTTGACCAGCCGGGTGTCGGCGGCGTGCCGGTAGCCCCACACCTGCTCGAGCAGCACCTCGCGGGTGAAGACCTGCCACGGCTTGCGGGCCAGGCACACCAGCAGGTCGAACTCGAGCGGGGTCAGGCTGATCGGTCGGCCGGCGCGGGCTACGGCGTGCCCGGCGACGTCGATGGTCAGGTCGCCGATGGCGAGGGTCTCCGGCGTCGGCGCCTCGAAGCGGCGTACTCGAGCCCGGATCCGGGCCACCAGCTCCTTGGGCTTGAACGGCTTGATGACGTAGTCGTCGGCGCCCGACTCCAGGCCCACGACGACGTCGACGGTGTCGCCCTTGGCCGTGAGCATCACGATCGGCGTGCCGGACTCCGCGCGGATCTCCTTGCACACGTCGATGCCGTCCTTGCCGGGCAGCATCAGGTCGAGCAGGAGTACGTCGGGCTTGTACTCGCGGAAGGCGGCCAGCGCCTCGTCACCGCGCGTGCAGACCCGGCTGTCGAAGCCCTCCTGGCGAAGGACGATCGTCAGCATCTCGGCGAGGGACGCGTCGTCGTCCACGACGAGGACGCGTCCCTTACCGCCGTACTCCGGCTGGGTTTGTGCCATTTAACGATCCTAGTGGCCCGGTGCACATGAGCCGCGGAAACCGGGCCACTGGGCCGCTTCTGGTCAGTAGCGGTAGTGCTCGGACTTGAACGGGCCGGTGACCGGGATGCCGAGGTAGTCGGCCTGGTCGTCGGTCAGCTCGGTGAGCTTGACGCCGAGCGAGGCGAGGTGGAGGCGGGCGACCTCCTCGTCGAGGTGCTTGGGCAGCACGTACACGCCGACGGGGTACTCCTCGGTCTTGGTGAACAACTCGATCTGCGCCAGGACCTGGTTGGTGAAGGAGTTCGACATCACGAACGACGGGTGGCCGGTGGCGTTGCCGAGGTTCATCAGCCGGCCCTCGGACAGCACGATGATCGACTGACCGCCGACCTCGTTGGCCTCCGGGAAGGTCCAGACGTCGACCTGCGGCTTGACGTTCTTGCGCTCGGCGGTGCCGGGCGTCTCGAGGCCGGCCATGTCGATCTCGTTGTCGAAGTGGCCGATGTTGCCGATGATCGCGTTGTGCTTCATCCGCTTCATCTGGTCGACGGTGACGACGTCCTTGTTGCCGGTCGCGGTGATCACGATGTCGGCGATCGGGAGGCTGTTGTCGAGGGTGTCGACCTGGTAGCCGTCCATCGCCGCCTGCAGCGCGCAGATCGGGTCGATCTCGGTGATGATCACCCGGGCGCCCTGGCCGCGCAGCGACTCCGCGGAGCCCTTGCCGACGTCGCCGTACCCGCACACGACCGCGACCTTGCCGCCGATGAGTACGTCGGTGGCACGGTTGATGCCGTCGATGAGGGAGTGGCGGCAGCCGTACTTGTTGTCGAACTTGGACTTGGTGACCGAGTCGTTGACGTTGATGGCCGGGAAGAGCAGCGAGCCTTCCTTCATCATGTCGTAGAGCCGGTGTACGCCGGTCGTGGTCTCCTCGGTGACGCCCTTGAGCTCGTTGGCGATCTTGGACCAGCGGTCGGTGCTCTCCTTGAGGGACGCCTGCAGCACCTCGAAGATGATCTTCTGCTCGCCGCTGGTGGCGGTCGCCGGGTCCGGCGCCTCGCCCTTCTTCTCGGCCTCGACACCGAGGTGGACCAGCAGCGTCGCGTCGCCACCATCGTCGAGGATCATGTTGGCGAACTTGCCGTCCGGCCACTGCAGGATCTGCTGGGTGCACCACCAGTACTCCTCCAGCGTCTCGCCCTTCCAGGCGAAGACGGGGACGCCGGCGGGGGCGTCGGGGGTCCCGGTCGGGCCGACCGCGATCGCGGCCGCGGCGTGGTCCTGGGTCGAGAAGATGTTGCACGAGGCCCAGCGGACCTCGGCGCCGAGGGCGACCAGGGTCTCGATCAGGACCGCGGTCTGAATGGTCATGTGCAGCGACCCGGCGATCCGGGCTCCGGCCAGCGGCTTCTCCGCGCCGTACCGCTCGCGCATCGCCATCAGACCGGGCATCTCGTGCTCGGCCAGCTCGATCTCGGTGCGGCCGAAGTCGGCCAGGCTCAGGTCGGCGACCTTGTAGTCCATGAACTCATCCCTCGTCTGTGGCAGCTGATGCGTTCGGCCAGCGTAGACCTGGAAAAGTCCCAGGGTGGAATCCTCGCGACCCGCAGCAGAGCGCTAGGTCGTGCCAACTATCGGCCGGTTCATTACGTCTAATCCTTGAGGCGTGCGTCCTGCAGGGGCGCAGGTCCGGACCACCACGACCTGGCCGGAAGGATCACATGACCGACGTGGGCTCGCCCTCGATCAGCCACCCAGACTACTGGTGGTACCGCGCTCGCGCCGACCTGCTCCGGGTGGCGCTGGAGCGGTACGTCGGCAGCCCGGGCCGCGTGCTCGACGTCGGCAGCGCCGACGGGCCCAGCGTCGGCTGGCTGCGCCACGGCCAGCGGGTCGCCCTGGACCTCGACCCTCGAGGTCTGCAGCCGGGCGACATCTGCGGCTCGGCGACCGCGCTGCCGTTCGCCGATGGGAGCTTCGACGTGGTCGCGGCGTTCGACGTGGTCGAGCACTGCCGGTCGGAGGAGTCCGCGCTCGCGGAAGTAGCGCGGGTGCTGGCGCCCGGCGGCCGGTTCCTGATGTCGGTGCCGGCGTACCAATGGGCCTGGACCCACCACGACGACCTCAACCACCACCACCGGCGCTACACGCGCCGGCGGGCGGTCGCCGCCGTCCGAGGCGCGGGGCTCGACGTGCTCCGCGCCAGCCATGTCTTCGCCGGCACCTTCCCGTTCTTCGCCGCCGACCGGCTCCGCACCCGGCTCCGCGAGCGCGGTCGGTCGGCCACACCGCTCGCGGAGGGCGAGGTCCCACCGCTGCCGCAGCCGTCGCCGGCGGTCGAGTCGCTGCTGATGGCGTGCTCCCGGCTGGACCGACGGCTGCTCGCCCGCCGCGACCTGCCGTTCGGCTCCTCGGTCGTCGTCGCTGCCGTCAAGCCCGGAGCCACCGATGGACGCCGTAGCGAGCGTCGCCAGGCGGGTGTGATGGCAAGGCGGCGGAGCGAAGGCGGGCCGGAGGCCCGTCGAGTCTTCGCCAACGCAGCCAGCGCGCCCGCATGGTGGCGCTCGGTAGGCGGCCATCGGTGGCTCCGGGCTACGCCGGGCGGTCGCCGTGGCTGAACGCGAGCACGAGATCTCCGTGGTGGTCCCGGTCTACCGGGGCGCGAGCACGCTGCCCGCGCTGGTCACCGAACTGGCCGCCTGGACCGAGCCGTTCGTCACGCCCGGCGGACACCGCGCCCGGGTCGCCGAGGTGCTGCTGGTGCACGACTGCGGCCCTGACGACTCCGACCGGGTGCTGCGCGAGCTCGCGGACGCCCACGACTGGGTGCGGCCGGTGTGGCTGAGCCGCAACTTCGGCCAGCATCCGGCGACCATGGCCGGCATGTCGTCGTCGGGAGGCGACTGGGTGGCAACCCTCGACGAGGACGGCCAGCACGACCCGGCGTACCTCCCGGCGCTGCTGGACCGGGCGATGGCCGACCGCGCCGACGTGGTCTACGCCGCGCCGACCAACCCACCGCCGCACGGGCCGCTCCGCAACGCCGCCTCGCACGGTGCCAAGTGGCTGGTGCGCACCGTCGGCGGCACCGCCGCGGCGGAGCAGTTCCACAGCTACCGGCTGGTGCTCGGCGTGATCGCGCGCAGCGTCGCGGCGTACGCCGGGCCGCGCGTCTACCTCGATGTGGCGCTGACCTGGCTCACCGACCGGGTCACCACCTGTCCGGTCGAGCTGCGCGACGACAGCCAGCGCCCGTCCGGCTACCGGCTCCGCACCCTGGCCTCCCACTTCTGGCGGCTGCTGCTGACCAGCGGCACCCGGCCCCTGCGGATCGTCAGCCTGAGCGGCGTGCTGATGGCCGGCCTGGGCTTCCTGCTGGCCGGCTGGGTGGTCGGCGTCCGGCTGCTCGGAGATGTCGGCGAGCAGGGCTGGGCCTCGGTGATGGTGGCGATCCTGATCGGCATCGGGATGGTGCTCTTCGCGCTTGGCGTGGTCGCCGAGTACGTCGGGGTCGCGGTCAGCATGGCGATGGGCAGGCCGCACTTCCTGGTGGTCGGCGACCGTGCCGACGGGCCGCACGGACCGGACCCGGCGCAGGGCCCGGCGGCGCGGGCGGCGGATCGGGCGGCGGGCCGATGAGCACGCTGGTGGTCGGCGGCGGCGGCCTGCTCGGCAGCCACGTGGTGGATGCGCTGCGGCGCCAGGGGCTGGCGTGCCGGGTGCCGCGGGTGGCCGACTGGCTGGACACCTCGGCCACGCTGGACACGCTCCTGGAACAGGTGCCGGCGGCGGGCGACGACTACCGGGTGGCCTGGTGCGCCGGTGCCGGCACTGTCGCCACCGAGCCGGAGACGCTCGAGCGGGAGGTGCGGCTGTTCGAGCGGTTCCTGGACGAGCTCCCGACGCCGCCTAGGGTGGTCTTCCTGGCCTCGTCGGCAGGTGGCGTGTACGCCGGCTCGCCCGCCTCGCCGCCGTTCTCCGAACGCTCGGCGACCGGCGCGCTGGCGCCGTACGGCGTGGCCAAGCTGGCGATGGAGCGCCGGCTCGCGGCGTACGCCCGCCGGCGCGGCACCCGCGGCGTACTCGGCCGGATCAGCAACCTCTACGGACCCGGCCAGAACCTCGACAAAGGGCAGGGCCTGGTCTCGCGGATCCGGCACGGTCAGCTGGTGCACGAGCCGCTCGGGATCTACGTCTCGATGGACACCCTGCGCGACTACCTGTTCGTGCGCGACGCGGCGGAGATGGTGCTCGCCTGCCTCGACCGGGCCGCCGCCGAGCCGCCCGGCACGGCCACCGTCAAGATCCTGGCGTCCGGCAAGGCGCTGTCGATCGCGGCGCTGGCCGGTGAGTCGGCGCGGGTCTTCCGGCGCTCCCCCGGGCTGGCCAGCCGGCCCAGCCACCGTGCCGCCGCCCAGGTGCGCGATCTTCGGCTGCGCTCGGTCGTGTGGCCCGAGATCGACGCGCTGGCCCGGACGCCGGTCGGCACCGGCCTGCACGCCACCGGCAACGCCGTGGCCGACGCCTTCGTGACCGGCAAGCGCCGAGCTAACTGATGGCGCGGCTCCGTGGCTGGTCAGGCTGGCACGAGCTGGGTTGGGCAAGCCTGGCGGTGGTCGTCGTATGGGTCGCCTGGCTCGGACCGCGGCTGGGCAACGACCGCCGCTACTTCCGAGGCGACACCGAGGGCGCGTACTACGGCTGGTGGTACCGCTTCGGCGAGTCGCTGCGGGCCGGCGACTGGCCGATGCTGGACGTGCACACCTGGACCGGCTCGAACCTGCTCGCCGAGGGCCAGCCCGGCCTGTTCAACCCGCTGCTCGCGGTGATCGGCTTGGGCGCGACGGCGGCGCCCGACCTCGCGACGTACGCACTGTGCGTGAAGCTCACGGTCGCGGCGGTCGCCGTGGTCGGCACGATGCTCCTGGCCAGGTCGTACGGCGTGCACCCTGGGCTGGCGGCGGCCGCGGGGGCGGCGGTGCCGCTGTGCGGGTTCACGATCACCTTCGACGGGCCGGCCTGGTTCGCGGGCCTGCTGGTGTGCGCGCTGCTGCCGTGGGCGTGGTGGGGCATCCGCCGGGTGATGGCTGGGCACAACCCATGGCCGGCGCTGGTGGCCGGCTATCTCGTCGTCACGGTCGGCTACGTCTACGGCACCATCTACCTCGCCATCGTGCTGGTCGGCTGCCTGATCGAAGCTGCCGTCCGCCGCCGGTGGCAGGTCCTGCTGCGGGTCGGCGTGGTCGCCGTCTGCTGCGGGCTGGTCGCGGTGACCGTCTACCTGCCCGGCGTGCTCACCGCGCCGGTCACCACCCGGGCCGAGTGGAAGACCGGCGGTCAGGGACCACTGCACATCCCGCCGCTCGGCCTGCTGATCGGCGGACAGCCGACGACCGTGCTGGGCGCCGGCCCGGTCGGCGGGACCCTGCACTCCGGGAACATCCCGGCGATCTCGTACGTCGCGTGGTTCGTGCCGCTGCTGGCGTGGGCCGACTGGCGCGCGCTGCGGGCACGGGCGAGTGGCCTGATCGCCATCGGGTTCACGCTGGTGCTGCTAGTCATCTGGTCGCTCGGGCCGTACCAGCTCGGGCCGATCCGCTGGCCGGCCCGGATCATGCCGATGGTCTCGCTGGTGATCGTGCTGCTGGTCGTGGTGCTGCTCGACCAGGCGCTCCGGGTCCGGCGGCCGTCGGCGGTGCGGCTGGCCGCGAGCCTGGCCTGGGTCGCGGCCGGCGGCGTACTCGCCACGCTCGGTGACCGCGACCGGTGGGAGCAGCAGGTAGCGGTCGCGGCGGCGATGGGCGCGGGTGTCGCTGCCGTGTGGCTGCTCGCGTCCGGTGAGCGCCGGGGCCGCGCGCTCGCCTGCGTCGGCGGCGTCCTGGTCTGCGGATCGATGGTGGCGTCACTGGCGACCACCGACCTTCGCCCCGGGCTGCCCTCGCCCAGCCGGGTGCTGCCGCTGTCGGCCTCCGAGTACCGCCATCAGCTCGCCGCGGCCGAGGGCGACACGGTCGTGGTCGGCCCGAGCCGCAACACCGCACGGTGGAGCGAGGCGCGGTCACGATCACTGCTGGCGGCCAACGCCTGGTACCTCAACCCGCGGTCGGTCCGGAACACCTACTCGACGATCGGCTTCCAGGCCTTCAACGAGGCCCTCTGTGTGCGCTACGACGGCAGCTACTGCCCGAACGCGCTCAACAAGATGCTGGAGATCGAGCCAGAGACCGGCCTGCCGTACGCCGAGCTGCTGTCGGTCCAGACGGTGGTCCTGAGCACCGAGCACCACTGGTTCGTCGGCCGTGAGGTGCCGCCCGGCTGGCGCGAGGTCAGCCGGGACGACCTGACCCGCGTCTGGGTGCGGGACGCCCAGGTTCCGCCGTCCGGAAGCGTGGTCTGGAGCTCACCCGGCACCACGGTCCGACAGATCTCGAACAGCGGCGAGTCGGTCTCGTTCGTGGTCGACGAGGTGCCCGCCGGCGGCGGCACGGTGGTGCTGAGCCGGCTCGCCTGGCCCGGTTACCGCGTGGACGGCGCCGAGCTCGGCGAGCCGCTCGACGACTATCTGGTCCGGGTGAAGGTGCCCGGCGACGCGGCCGGCCACACCGTCCGGGTGACGTTCCGGCCGCCGCAGTGGGAGCTGGAGCTCGCCGCCCTGGCGACCGCGCTCGCCGTCGGGTTCAGCTGGTCGGCGGCGGAGCCGCTGCTTCGTCGCCGGCGTCGCCGTGATCTTCCGAGTGGTCGTCCTTCCGACCGAACGGAAGCACGTGCATGACCGCGACGATCACCGCGCCGACGACGAGGCCGACGACTGCCGAGGCGAAGGTGTTGGCGACCCAGGCGAGGGTCGCGCCGATCCAGCCGCCGTGTACGGCGTGGTCGATCTCGTGCTCGAGGTCGTGCACCAGGTCGTACGGCGCGTGCCAGCCGAGGTCGTCGACACCGACAAGCAGGATGTGGCCACCGACCCAGAGCATCGCGACGGTGCCGACGACCGAGATCACCGAGAGCAGCTTGGGCATCCCCGCGACCAGGCCGTGACCGAGGCGCTGCGAGAAGGCGCTGGACCGCTGGGTCAGCAGCAGGCCGACGTCGTCCATCTTCACGATCAGCCCGACCACGCCGTACACCGCGATCGTGATCACCACGGCCACCACCGCGAGGATCGCCAGCCGCGACCAGAAGCTCTCGTCGGCGACCTCGTTGAGCGCGATCACCATGATCTCGGCGGACAGGATGAAGTCGGTGCGGATCGCGCCGGCGACCATCGTCTTCTCGGCGTCACCGCCGACGGTGGTCACAGGGACGGCGTGGCCGCTGTGGCCGCTGACCTTCGCCCAGATCTTCTCGGCGCCCTCGTAGGCGAGATAGCAGCCGCCGATCATCAGGATCGGGGTCAGCAGCCAGGGCAGGAACTCGCTGAGGATCAGCGCCGCCGGCAGGATGAAGATCAGCTTGTTGCGGATCGAGCCCCTGGCGATCTGCTTGACGATCGGGAGCTCGCGCTCGGCAGCGACGCCGTGGACGTACTGCGGGGTCACCGCCGTGTCGTCGACGACGACGCCCGCTGCCTTGGTGGTGGCGCGGCCGGCCGCGGCTCCGACGTCGTCGACCGACGCTGCCGCCAGTCGGGCCAGCGCTGCGACATCGTCGAGAAGGGCGAACAGTCCGCTCATGGCCGGAAGAGTAGCCGGTCTCCACCGATGGGCGCCGTGAGCTGCGCGCCGTCAGGCGGGTGTGATGGCAAGGCGGCGGAGCGAAGGCGGGCCGGAGGCCCGTCGAGTCTTCGCCAACGCAGCCAGCGCGCCCGCATGGCGGCGCGCAGTAGGCGCCCATCGGTGGAGACCGGCTTAGCCCGTATCCACTGATGGGCGTCGCCAGCCCGCGCCGCCGGCGAGCAACAGCCGCACGCAGTGCTCCTCGAACGCCGCCCGCTCGACCCGGAGCTCGCCGGTGAGGTAGCGGAAGAACAGGTGGACGAGCGCGCCTGCCAGCGCCGACGCGACCAGCTCGCTGTCGCCGGCGTCGCTATCGATGTGCTCCTCGAACAGCGCGGTCAGCACCGGGAGCATCTCGTCCCGCTTGGCGAACAGCACCGGGTCCGACACCGGCGCCACCACCAGGACCTGGCCGCGGCGCGGGTCGTCGATCGTCTGCTCGACCGCGACCCGGACGCCGGCCCGGGCGACCGACTCGGGGCGGCCGTCGGTCTCGGCGACCGCCTCGACGATGGCCGCGACCGCCTCGTGGGCGGCGGCCTCGAAGGCGGCGATCACCAGCTCGTCGCGGTCGCCGAAGCTCTCGTAGAAGTAGCGCTGGGTGAGCTTGGCGGCCCGGCACACCGACCGCACCGTGACCGCCTGACCGGCGCCCAGGAGCTCGCGCCCGGCCGCGACCAGCTGGGCGCGCCGGACGGCTTTGCGCTCGGCGAGCGTGCTGCCGGCCCAGGTGCGCGTCGTACCAGTGGCGGTCACGGTCCCTCCCTGACGGCGTCAACTGACTACGGGGGTTGTCACTCTAGCAAGTAACTGACTACCATCGTTGTCAGTTTCCCTCCCTAAGGAGCGAGCGTGAGCGCAGTGGAGTCCACGGAGATCGACCTGCGGCCGTACTTCTACGGCATCGCGGGCGCGTACGCCGGCGGCGCGAACACCGTCATGCAGCTCGGCCTCCCGCCGGTCGCGTACGGCGTCCTCGAGAGCACCGTCGACAGCGGGAAGGTCACCAAGCACCCGTTCAAGCGGGCTCGGACCACGCTGAGCTACCTCGCTGTCGCCATCATGGGCGACGACGACGACAAGGCGGCGTACCAGAAGGCGGTCAACCGCTCGCACGTCCCGGTCCGATCGAACCCGGACAGCCCGGTCGAGTACAACGCGTTCGACCCGAACCTGCAGCTCTGGGTGGCAGCCTGTCTCTACTTCGGCACCGTCGACACCTTCGACAAGCTCGGCGTGGTGATGGACGACGAGACCGCCGAGACGGTCTACCAACAGCTCGCGACGCTGGGCACCACGCTGCAGATGCCCCGCGAGCTGTGGCCGGCGGACCGGACGGCGTTCGAGGAGTACTGGCAGGCCGGCCTGGAGCGGATCGAGTACGACCCGCCGGTCCGCGACTACCTGGTCGCCCTGCTCAACTTCCGGTTCCTGCCGCTGGTGCTGCGGCCGACGGCGTGGCCACTGGTGCTCATGAACATCGGCTTCCTGCCGGACTCGGTGCGCGAGAAGCTCGGCCTCGACTGGGGCCCGAAGCGGCAGCGAACCTTCGACACGGTCAACCGGGTCACCGGCGTCATCTATCGGTTGATGCCGACTGTGGTCCGCGCCTTCCCGTTCAACCTCCTGCTGTGGGACGTGCGCCGGCGGGTACGCCGCGGCAAGCCGCTCGTCTGAGCGCGCCGCTGGTTTCCCCGGGCGCCCGGGGAATCCTGCACCGGGCAGGCAGTGCAATGCCTGCCCGGTGCTAGAACTGCCTGCCCGGTACCGATGAACCCAGGCCGGGCCGCCGTCAGTGCGTCGGGCGCAGGAAGCGCGGCGGCATGAACCGGGTGAACTTCGGTACGTCGGGCTCGTCGGTGCCGTCGGTGCTGAAGTCGAAGACGTACTGCAGGTCGTCCGGCATCGCGGCGGCCGCGGCGTTCATCCTGGCCGGCGAGAGGTTCGGCCACCGGCCGGTCTCGATCCGGCGCTCCAGCGACTGGATCGCGACGATCTCCTCGGCGCCGCTGATCGTGCAGTGCCCGCCGCGCTCCACCCAGGTGTTGCGGAGCAGGTGGGACTTGCCGTGCTTGCGGGCCTGCTCGGCGTACCAGCGCTCCTGGTCCACGATCGCGCCACCGTCACCGGTGCTGTGCAGGGTGAGGGTCGGCACCCGGAGGTTCCCGGTGGCGACATCGCGGCTCAGGTACTCGACCGCCTGCGGGTCGGCGGCGATCCGCGGGCCGGCGTTTAGCGCGGCCAGGTCGGCCTTGAGGCTGGCCTGGTCGGCGTGTGCGTAGGCGCGGCGCACCCGCTCACCCTGCGCCGACTTGTGGAACTGGCGCTTGTAGTCGATGCCGGTGTTCCACGACGGGTTGCCACCGGCGCGGGCCTCCAGGTCGATCCGGCCGAGGGTGCCGAGCATCCCGTAAGCCCACTTGACCCATTCCTTCTGCTGCTCCAGGAACTCCAGGTCGTTGGCCGGCTCGGGGTAGCGCGCCGAGTACCAGCCGCTGATGTTGTTCAGCGACCCGATCAGGGCCAGCTTGGCCCGGCCGTCCGGCGTCTCGAACGCCTTGTCCACGGCCGCGTGCAGCGCCATCAGGTCGGCCCAGGCCTCGTCGAACGTGCCGGGGTGCACCAGGTCGATCTCCTCGGCCGGGTCGAGCAGCCGGACGATGGCGTAGGTCAGGTCGAGGACCGTGTTGAACTGGGAGACCGGGTCGTACTCGGCGCAGAACGTCGCCACGCCGTCGAAGCGGCCCGGGTTCTCGGCGGCAAGCTTGACCGCGAGTACGCCGCCCAGCGACTGGCCGGTCGAGATGGTGCGCTCCGGCGTACCGATCTCCCGCTCGAACCAGTCGAGCAGCTTGATCTGGTCCTGGGCGCCCTGCTGGACCTGGTAGCCGGTGACGCCCTTGTAGTTGGACGCGGCCAGTGCGTAGCCGTGGTCGAGCAGCCACTGCTCGCTCGTCTGCCCGTTCGGCAGCGGCCGGTTGGTCAACGCCACCGGCGGCTCCTGCCCCGGCGGCACGAAGAACGAGGGGATGTAGCCGTGGCTGTACAGCAGCAGTGTGCCGTTCCAGTCCTCGGGCGTCTCCACTCGGTACTGGGCGCCGTCGATCTTGCCCTCGAAGGTGTGCCGGCCCGGGTCAGGAATCGGGTCCTGGACGGCGTCAGCGGTGGCGGTCTGGGCCGAGGTGGCCAGGAGGGTGGTGGTCAGCAGTGCTCCGGCCGTGGCGGCGGTCAGCTTGCGCAGCATGTCGGTGTCTCCTAGGTCGGTGGTCCTGCCTTCTTGGACCAGACACCCGGGAGAAACTCATCGCCGACCCGCCCCGTGTTCACACCAGACACCGTCCACCCGGCCCGTGTTCACACCACAAACCGCCGACCCGGCCCGTGTTCACAGTGCCGATGTGAAGACGGGCCGGGTCGACATCGGCCTGAGACGCTTCTATAGGTTGTCAACCCCTGCCGCGAGGTGTCGGTAGAGCTCGCGGGCGATGTATCTCTTGAGGCAGCGGCGGATGCGGGGCTTGCTAAGGGACTCGGCGGTGCGGCGCGCGACGTAGGCGCGGGTGGCGGGGTGGTGCTGCATGCGGGTCTTGGCGATGGAGTGCAGGGCTCGGTTGAG
>NZ_QEOO01000033.1 GCF_003121585.1 Nocardioides speluncae | reverse complement strand
GGGCCTTCGCCCCGGATCTTGGACACGGTGGGTGGTTGATTACGCCGCGGTGGGCAGCGTAGTGGCCCGGCGGGCCTCGTAGGTGGACGGGGACAGGTAGCCGCACCAGGAGTGGCGTCGGCGGGTGTTGTAGCGGGTGGCCCACCGGAAGACCCGCCGACGAGCATCGGCCTCGTCGACGAACGTTGCTGCGCCGGCGAGGACTTCGCGCTTCAGCGTGGCGTTGAACGACTCGGCCAACGCGTTGTCGGCCGACGAGCCGACCGCACCCATGGACTGGGTCACGCCGAACTGGGTGCAGAGCCTGGCGTAGTCCTTGGAGGTGTAGACCGACCCGTGGTCGCTATGGAAGATCGCGCCCTTCAGTGAGCCACGGTCGAGGTGTGCGGCCTTGAGGGCGTCCTCGACGAGCTCGGTGCGCATGTGGTCCGCGACCGCCCAGCCGGTGAGCTTGCGGGAGCAGCAGTCGATCACCGTGGCCAGGT
Organism: Nocardioides speluncae; assembly: GCF_003121585.1. GTDB lineage: Bacteria > Actinomycetota > Actinomycetes > Propionibacteriales > Nocardioidaceae > Nocardioides > Nocardioides speluncae. The sequence goes on along the minus strand of NZ_QEOO01000033.1, from coordinate 864 downwards.
AGAGGTTGGAGCCGTCCGCCAGCGGCAGGTAGGTGATATCTCCGACGTACTTGGTGTTGATGGTCTCGGCGGTGAAGTCGCGCTCCAGCAGATCTGGCACCTTCTGGTCGGACGGCTCTGGAACCGTGGTCCGCACCCGTCGCCGCAGCCGGATCCCAGCCAGGCCGTGCTCGCGCATGACACGAGCGACGCGCTTGTGGTTGACCCGCTCGCCTACGGATTTGTCGTCGTTGAGCTCGGCCGTGACCCGCGGCGCACCATAGGCACGGTCGCCGCCCTGGGCTGGGTCTTGGATCGCCCGGATCTGCTCGGCCAGCTGCCGGTCGTCACTGGCACGCTCGGCTCGCGCGGGAGCTGCCTTGACCCAGGCATAGAACGATGACCGCGAGACCTCGACGAGCTCGCACAACCGCTTCACCTCGAAGGCGTGCTGGTGGTCGGCAACGAACTGGAAGCGGCTCACCAGTTCGTCTCCCCAGCGAAATACTTCGCGGCCTGACGAAGGATCGACTTCTCGGTCTCGATCTTCGCCTTCTCCGCCCGCAAAGCGACAACCTCGGCCTCGAGCCGGGCGACCTTCTCCGCCGTCGTCTCGGGCCGCCCAACCGGCGGCCTGGGGGTGCCGATCGGCGCGCTCGTCGCCCCCGTACCCAGAGTCCGCACCCACGCAGCCAACGTGCCCCGGGCGATACCCAGGTCGTCAGCGATGCCCTTCAACGTGGCACCCGGGGTGGACTCGAACAGATCGACGGCCTGCCGACGGAACTCGTCGGTGTAGTTCTTCCTGGCCATGGGTGGATCTTCTCGCTCTCCCCAGCAGAACTGCTGGATTCAAGCGTGTCCACGATCCGGGGTCAGGCCCCC
>NZ_QEOO01000043.1 GCF_003121585.1 Nocardioides speluncae | reverse complement strand
GGTCAGGGTGCGTGCAGCGCAAGGCGTCGGAGGGAGGCGGGCCGGTGGCCCGTCGACCGACGACAACGCAGCGATGTGCGTGCCCTGGCCGCTCATACCCCGACGAACTTCCGGAGATACCCACTAGATGACCCGACCGACCGCGTCGTCGACCAGCAGCCGCCAGGAGCGGACGTGGCCGGCGTCGACGTACGCCTTCAATGAGCCGCTGGGCCGGGTCTGGACGTCGACCTGGAACTGCCGGACCCCGGCGCGTGCGAACCACGGCACCTGCTCGGCGCGCAGCCCGCCGCCCGGCATCAGCAGCCGGGCGATCTCCGGGCCGGACTGCGCGAGCGCCAGCAGGTCGTCGTACCCGGAGTCGAGGCCGCGCGGTGAGCCGGCCGACCGGACCGCGGTCAGGCCGGGCAGACCGACCGCCGCGCGCCAGGCGCGGGCGGGTTCCAGGGCAGCGTCGAACGCGGCGTGGAAGGTCCACGGGACGTGCGGCAGCGCCTTCGACAGCATCGTGCAGGTCTCGGTGTCGACCTCGAGGTCGCGGTCCAGGAAGCCGAAGACGACGCCCTCGGCGCCGATCCCGACGTACTGCTCGGCGAGGGTGACCAGCCGCGCGAACTCGGCCCCGGTCGTGGTCCAGCTGTCGTTGAGCCGCAGCATCACCCGCACCGGTAGCTCGGTCTCCCGGACCAGCGCCGCGACGTCGCTCGGGCTCGGCGACATGCCGACGGGGTCGTCGCCGACGAGGTAGCACAGGCGGTCGGCACCGCCCTCCTCCGCGCCGGCCACGTCGCGGACGTGATGGACGGTCACCTCGAGGACGCCCGCGTCGGTCATGCTCGAACAATAGAGGTCAGCCGGTCGCCTTGGCCGCCTTGCACAATGGGACTGTGGACCCCACTGACCTGTTGCACGCGCGCGCTCGGGTGCTGCACGACCTCGAAGCAAGTCGGGTGGCAACCGCCGACGTGGTCTCGCTGTTGGAGGACGCGCTGTCGGAGCGGCAGTGGTGGGTCGAGCAGTGGCCGGAAGGCAAGCCGTACGTCGCTGGGCTGGTCGCCCAAGACGTGCAGGACGCGCTGCTGGAGCGGGTCGGCCGCTGGCCGCTGTGCACCGGCTGCCCCGACGACGACACCCACGCGCTCTACATCCAGCCCGAGCTCGGCGGTCCCGACCCGACCTGGGTCTGCGAGCGGTCCGGCACCACCGTGGCCCCGCTCGGCAGGCTCGACCCGCCGCCTGGCTAGTGGGTATCTCCGGAAGTTCTTCGTGGGTATGAGTGGTCAGGGTGCGTGCAGCGCAAGGCGTCGGAGGGAGGCGGGCCGGTGGCCCGTCGACCGACGACAACGCAGCGATGTGCGTGCCCTGGC
>NZ_QEOO01000042.1 GCF_003121585.1 Nocardioides speluncae | reverse complement strand
CGCCCTGCCACTGGCCGCCGCCGGCCTCCTCAACCCGATGCTGGCCGGTGCCGCAATGGCACTCTCCTCGGTGTTCGTGGTCAGCAACAGCCTGCTGCTGCGCGGCTTCAAGCCACTGACCGAGACGCTCGCCGACCGGCACGACCGACAGAACTAGACCACGCGATCTCAGCCTGGATCCGGGCTCAGGCGTGGGGTGTCACATCCGCGAAGCGTTCGCGCGCTGATTCCCGGCGCGTCGCCAGCCGTATCGCGTCAGCCCACGGGGCTTGTAGATGTTCAGTGCGAGCGGCACCAGCAGCACGAGTGCCCCGCCGACCGAGTGGAACAGATCGCCACGGAGGTGGGTGATGTCAACCCGTGGATCAGCGGCCGCAGCGGCCATGTCCTCGACCGTGGGTAGGTGCAGCACGAGGACCACGAAAGCGATGATGGTCAGGACGAGGCTGATGGTCACCCAATAGTGGCGGAACAACCCCCACGGGGTGCCGAGCGCTTGGACGATGCCGGTCGCCAGTGTGGCGGCCGCCAAGGGGATCAGGGCGTAGCGCATGACGACGTCCATCATCAGATAGGCGGCCCTGACGGTCTGTTCGTCATCGCCGGCGAGGGCCGGAACGTTGAGGGCGATGTACGCCGCGATCGCGCCCAGCCAGCCGACGGAGGCGGTCACATGGACCGTCAGCATCAGCTTCCGGATCCCGGGCGACATCATCGGCCGTGCATCCCCGGCCCGTGCTCGACACCGACGAGCAGCATCGCCAGCACCAACACGACGACGGCGATGACCACGCCGATGGCCAGCAGCTTCACCCACGGGGGGAGCCCCGGCGGGCGGTCGGGTGTCTGAGTGTCCATCGGATCAGGCGCACTGCCAGTCATTGCTGCCTCCCGGGTTGCCCCTCATGTCGAGCGTACGAGACAAAGTGTATTGCATAAGGGCAATGTGTCTACAGCGGCGACAAGATGTAGGATCAGTTTGTGCCGAAGCTGTGGGACGAGTCGATCGACGGTCATCGTCGAGCGGTCCGCCAGGCCATCACCGAGGCAGCCTGGCAGTTGGCCGAAGAGCGTGGCCCCCTCGCGCTGACCATGTCCCACGTGGCAAACGCCGCCGGCATCGGCAGGGCCACCCTCTACAAGTACTTCACCGATGTGGAGTCGATCCTGCTCGCGCATCACGCGCAGCATGTCGAGGGCCATCTGCAGACTATCGAGGGGTTGCGTACCGGCCCCGGCGCGGTGGGCACCCGGCTCGTCGCGGTCATCCGCGCCTACGCGACGATCTGTTTCCACCGCAAGCGCCACTCCTCCACCGATGTCAGCGCGCTCGTGCATCGCGGTTCCGAGGTGGCCGATGCTGAACGCCGCCTACGCAGCGAGTTTGCCGCGGTGATCGAGGAAGCCGCCGCGGACGGCCTGGTGCGGACGGATGTGAGTCCGGAGGAACTCGCTGCTTACTGCCTGCATGCACTGTCGGCGGCCGGCCAGGCTGCGGACCTCGATCACGTGGGACGCCTGGTTCACGTGGTTCTGGACGGACTCGGTCTGTCCTCGACTGCCCTGGAGCGCGAGGACGGGGCTGGGGCGTAGTCACGATCGACCGGGTTCGGTCTCAGCCGTCAATCGTCTACGATCCTGCTTCGTAGATACGGTGGAGGAGCCCGTCCAGTGATTCGTCGACTCGTGCCTTCCTCCTCGCCTGCCTTGTTGCCTGCGCGTCGGGCGCGAGGTGTCCTCGGGGCTTGTCGCTGGCTGGCCGCGCTGATGCTCGCTTTCGCGATCACGATGCTCGTTCCGGTCTCGCCGGCTGCGGCGCACGCGACACTGTTGTTCACGAGCCCGGCGGTGGACGGCGCGGTGCCCGAGTCGCCGCGGGTTGTCCAGTTGGTCTTCGATCAGCCTGTCGAGGCGTCCCGGTCGTCTCTACGGGTCGTGTCCAGCCAGGGCGAGGTGGCGCGTGTCGGGCGGGTGCAAACGGCTGGGGAGTCGAGCGTGCTGCGGGCCCGGGTGATGGAGCGTCTTGCGCCGGGTGCGTATCGCGTGCAGTGGCAGGTGGTGGCCAGCGATGGCGACACGATGGTCGGCGACTTTCGGTTCGTTGTCGGTTCGGACGCTGGGCTGGCTTCCGAGGGAGGTGGCACGGCGATCCGAGGCGGCTGGGCCGTGGGCGCCTTCCGCTGGTTGCTCGTCCTGGGTTTGGCACTGTGCCTGGGTGGTCTGGCCGGGGCCAGGATCGTACGGCGCACCTCCTCAGCGGTAGGCCTACCGCGGCCCTTGGTGAAGTCCGGCGCCGGCGTCGGCCTCGTCGCTGCCCTGGGTCTCGCTGCGCTCGTGGCCGGCGCGGGCTCACTCAAGGCCGGTATTGCCCCGGCCTCAGTTGCCGGACTTGTCGAGTCGGCGCCCGGCCTCGTCGCGCTCGTGCAGACCGCCGCGTTCGCGTCGGCGCTGGGGGCGTTCGCTGTCGGGTGGGGGCGCGCCGGTGGTGTGGTTCTTCTGGCGGTGCCGGTGGCCGAGGGAATTCGCGGGCATCCGCAGGCGCAGGCCGGCGCGCTCGGTGTCGTGCTGGTCGCGGTTCATCTTGCCGTGGTGGCGGTATGGATTGGTGCCCTGCTCCACGTGATCCGGGTATCGATCGCGCTGCGCCGCCGACAGGTTCCGTCCGCCCCGGTGGTCGGTGGGTACGCGCGGATGGCCCTGGGCTTGTTCCTGGTCGTGTTCGCGACCGGGACCGTGGCTGCATTGGTCGTCCTCCCGCTCGACGACCTGAGCGGGGCGCTGCTCGACACGACGTACGGCCGGTGGCTCCTGGTCAAGGTCGGGCTAGTAGCAGCCGTCGTCGTACTTGCCGGGTGGGCGCGTCGCCATCTTCGGAGACCCGATGCTGCCCAGCCTGCGTCTTCAGCACGAGGCGAGCTGGCCGTGCTCGCGGCCGTCACGGCTGTGTCCAGTGCGCTGACCGTGCTCGCGCCGTCGGCGTCGGCCGACCTCACGTTGGCCTTCCCGCCGCCGGACGCCGGTCCGGCGATTGCGCTCGGGGCGCGTGCCGGTTACGTGGGCATCGGGGTCTCCGCGAGCCAGGGTCAGGTGGTCGTGAGGCTCGCGACCCCAAACACCGCCGACACCAAGGAGCGCAGCCAGGACGCCATTGACCTGACCGGCAACCTCACCGGGGACGATAGAGATGCGCAGGAGCTGGAGTTCCGCCGCTGCGGGCTCGGATGCTTCGCCGCACCAGCCTCGTGGGTCAAGGGCGAGAACGTAGTGACCCTCCGGGTGGAGGACGAGCAGTGGGACGGCGGCCGCGCCGCCGTGCAGGTGGCCTGGCCGCCGCGCCCGGAGGATCAGCGGCTGGCTGCCGTGGTCGCCAAGATGCGGAAGGTGAAGCACTTCACGCTCCATGAGCAGACCACCAGCGACACCGCGACAGGTCTGGGCCCGCGGAAGCGGCTTCGCCTCACCGGTGAGGAGTACCTGGCTGTCGGCCCCTTCGGATCCGGACGGGCGGCGACGGTGACGCACTACCAGGTGCACCGCGGTGGCGAGGTCACCCTCGCGCTCGGATACCCGGCCGAGAGCATCTACGTGCTGCTGACCGTCGACCGACACAACCGGATCAAGCGCGAGGTACTCACCAGCGGTCGACACCTGATCACCCGGAGGCTCACCTACGACGGGCCGGACTCCCATGAGGGGCACCACCACGAACCGGATTGATGCGTGCCCGCAGCGGTACCGGTCGAGTTCGGGTGCCGACGTCTGCCGCGAGCACCCAATGCGTGACAACTCCGAGGGCCGGTGCGGCTGCGTCGGCGCGATCACGCGATCACTCTTCAAGCGTGGGACCGAACGTGCGACCGCCGTCGGTGGACAACAGGACGGCGCCGTTCGCAGCGGCGTATATCTCGTCGGACGACTGAACGGTGAGCGCCTCGGGCTGCCCACCCAGACTTCCACGTTCGCTCCACTCGCCGGTCGGGTCGTCCGCGGCGTACACAACACCCTCCGGTGTGACGCCGGCGAGCGTCCCGTCCTCGGCCCAGCCGACGAAGACCATCAGCGGTGCCGATGCAACGACCTCGAAGGCTCGCCCGCCGTCACTGCTGCGGGCCAGGCCCTCCTGTGTTGTCGCGATCAGGAGGTCGGCGTCGGTCGGGCTGACGGCGAAGTCGGCGATCGGGGCGCGGCTGAGTTCCTGCCACGACGTCATGTCCGTGCTGACCAGGAGCTGGCCGGTCACCGAGTTGAGCCCGTAGACGCGCCCGTGGCGGTACTCCAGGGAATGGAAGTCCGCCTCTCCGCTGAGTGAGAGGCCGTGCCAGGTCTGGCCGGCGTCGGTGCTCTCGATGAGTCCCAGCGACCCGGGGCCGTCCTGGCCCTCGCCGGGGTGGCCGCTGGCCAGGAAGTGCTCGGGTCCGGCGACTGTGAAGCCCATGAAGTCCTGCACCCGGTCCGCGACCCGGGTCGCGCTGCCGTCGGCGATCCGGAACAGGCCGTGGTGCGTTCCGGCGTACACCGCGCCATCGTGAGGGTCGACCCCGATCCCGTGGATGTGCCCCATCTCCGCGGTTGTCGCGCCGCCGGAACCAGTGCCGGGCTTGGGGTCGCTCCCGCCGGCTGAGCACCCGGCGGTCGCGGCGAGTGCGACGGCGGCCAGTGTCAGAGCGGGCGCTGACTTCTTCACGATCACAACCAGCACCTCTCGACGGGCGACGACCGACCCTATCTACTATAACGAATAGTAGATAGGTGAAGGAGTCCTACGCAGCTCGGCTCACCACGCCGGCGCGACCATTGATGGCGTTCTCGCCGAAGAACCTTGAAGACCGGTCTACTATGAACATTAGTAGGTAGTTTGCTCCGGAAGGACCGCCGATGCCTGACCTGATCTACCTAATCGCAGTCCTGGTCTGTCCCATCATGATGGGCGCGATGATGTTGGTGATGATGCGCGGCAACCACAACCACCATCCCCCGAGTGGATCCTCTGACGAGGTCGCTCGGCTGCGTGCCGAGGTGCAGCAGCTGCGCGCCGAGCGACCTGTCGACCAGGCGCCGAACGCCTCATAGCCAGGTCCTGCCGATCGCAGTGCCGAGCGCGGCACGTCGTCAGGCGAGTGCGATGGGGCAGATGTCCATGGCTGCCGCGCACAGCACGGGGGCCGTCGCGACCAGCAGCGGCCCCGCGAGGATGACGCCCACTCCGGCAGTGAGCAGCGTGGTGTGGGCGAGTCCCAGTCGCTCCGGCGGCCGACTGAGTCGCTGGACCCGGGCGAGAGCTGAGCCGCCGGCCGCGGAGAAGGCGGCTGCGGGGGTGGGCGTCTGCGCGGTGGCCAGGTTGACCACCGCGTCGGCCAGACGCCGACGCGCGGTGGTCTGCGCCGAGTGCCGGCGGGTCGTCAGTCGCACCGCCTCGTCGTCGGCCGCCATCTCCAACAGCAGTGGTACCTGGCCAGAGGCCAGCCGAAACAGCGGCACCCATCCGAACGAGGTGGTCAGCGCCGCCGTCAGCCGGGTCGCCAGGTGGTGTCGCTGGCGAAGGTGCGCCCGTTCGTGGGCGAGCAGCAGGTCCACCTGGTCATCGCCGAGCAGTTCCAGAGCGCCCCGGCTGATCACGATCGTGGCCCGGCCCCGTCGGCGGCCGGGTAGGCAGTACGCCGCAGGTCGGGCGTCGTCCAGCAGCACCAGCCTTTCCCGGTGGTCGCTCGGAAGCAGGTGACCCACCAGGGTCAGCCGGTCCAGCTGGTGACGCCTGCCGCGCTTGGCCTCCCGCGCAGCCGCCATCAGCCCGCGCAGTAGGCGGGTCCCGGCGGCCAGGGCGAGCAGGAGTCCGGCGGCACCCAGGAACGCCGGGCGCGGGGCCGCGAGCTCCGTGTGCAGGGCCATTGCGCAGCGGGCCAGGAAGTCGCTGAGGCCGCCGGTGATCACCTGCGGGAGCACCGGGAGCGCCAGCGCCAGTCCGCCCAGGACGACCGACGACACCACGCCGAAGCAGAGCGCATGCCACAGCGCAACGGCAAGCCGCGGCGCGTGCCCGGCCCACCGGGCCCGGGCCAGGGGGATGCCGGCGACGCTGCCCATCAGCGCGGCTACGGCGAACAGCGCCAGCGTGGTGGTCATGAGGGCTCTCGGCTGCCGAGCAGGGCACGCAACTGTGCGGCCTCCTCGGGTGTGAGCTGGTCGACGAAGTGCATCAACGCCGCACCGCGGTCACCTCCGTGGGTTAGGGCGTCCTCCATCACCTCGGCCGTGTGCTCGGCCCGGGTCTGCGAGGCCCGATAGACATACGCCCGGCCGGAGCGCTCCCGGACCACGAAGCTCTTGTGGAACAGATTGTCCATCACGGTCATCACCGTCGTGTAGGCCCGGTTGCGGCCGTCCGGGCCCGTCGTGGGAAGCGCCTCGAGCACCTGCCGTACCGATAGGGGTTCGGTCGATGCCCAGAGCTGCTCCATCACCAGCGCTTCCAGGTCACCCAGCTTCCGCATCCATCGCTCCCGCGCTTCGACTCGGCGTGCACCGCGACGCCCACCCATATCCTATGCGGCATAGTAGTTCACGCCATTCCGTACGACGCAAGGATCCCGCAATGCCGCCAGCACCGACCGCCTCCGGCGCGGGCCGGTTGCCGCTCATCCGGTTCCACATCGAGGGACGCGATCGGCACTGGTGGCTGACCGGCGGCGCGATGCTCGCGCTGGGCATTGCCGTCGCCATGGCCGTCCTCGGGCTGCCACCGGTCGACCTGCACGGCCCTCTGCACAAGGTCGGGATCATGGACCCCTTCTGCGGCGGCACCCGGGCCGCCCGCTACACCGCCCAGGGCGACCTCGCCGAGGCGTGGCGCTACAACCCGCTCAGCATCCTGGTCGTGTACGGCGCCGGGTTGGCCATCGGCCGTGCCGCCGTTGGAGTTGTCACCCAGCGGTGGCTGACCGTCACGATCGGATGGACCTCGCGGCGCCGCCACTGGGTCATCGCCGTGCTCGCCGTGCTCATGGTGATGCTGGAGATTCGTCAGCAGCTCCGCGCTGACCTGTTGATGGCCGGTACCAACACCTGGACATAGCCGCCGATGCAGCCAGCGAGGTGACGCGAGTTGCTCAGGTCAGGCGACCCGCGGCCGCAGTCATCGGTCGACGAGTGCACTGGTGTAGCCGGCTTCGGCGATGGCGGCGACCACGGCGTGAGGGCTGCAGGTGGTGGGGTCGTACTCGACGACGGTGCGGCGCTTGCGCAGCGAGGTGGTGGAGCGGTGGACACCGTCGAGGTCTTCGAGGGCCTCGTCGATCAACAGTGTGCACGAGGCGCAGTGCATGCCGTCGACGGTGAAGATCTGGCGGATGTGGGACATGGGAAGCTCCTAGTGGACGGTGAGGCGGCCGCTGACCATGCCCATGGAGCAGGAGTACTCGATCGTCCCCGGCTCCAGGACGCCCGCGTCGATGACGGTGTCGCCGTTCTCCGGGAGGATCTGCTCGACGTCGAAGGCCGGAATCACCAGTGCCCGTTCACAGCCCCGCGCGTCCTCGGAGCGGAAGATCAGCTGGGTGGGCACGCCCGCCTTGAGCAGAGCATTGCTGGGCGAGTAGTAGCCGGAGCTCACCGTGATCACGACGGTCTGGGTGCCGTCGGGGGCCGACTCGACGGTGGAGGCATCCGCCGGGGCCTGCTCGAACCCGAGGGTGACGGCGAGATTCTTGGCGGCCAGCGGTGACCCGAGCGCGGTCAGTCCGCCGTTCAGCGTGTACAGGCCCATCGCCAGCAGCACGATTCCAGTGGCGACCGCCAGGCGGTCCTTCCACGTCGTCACGGCCTTCAGCGCGGCGTACCCGATCAGTGTGAACAGGGGGCTGGTGCCGATGACGAACACAGCCATCGTGGCCGCGCCGTTCAGCCAGGAGCCCGAGGTGAGCGCCAGTGCCATCACCGACAGCGTCACCCCGCATGGGATCAGGACGGTGGCGAAGCCCAGGAGCGCCGGGGCGAAGGCCGCCTGCGAGCGGGCGCGGCCGCGCACCAGGCGGAGCCAGGAGGCCGGGGGAGCGATCACGAACCCCTTGAAGCCCGGCACCTCGAGCTGGGCCAGGCCGAAGAGCACGATGAGGATGCCGGCCGCCACCTGGGCAAGCGCGTGGGAGTGGGCCGACAGTTCCACCGCCGTACCGATCCCGCCGAGCATGGCGCCGAGGATCGTGTGCGAGACCAGCTTGCCGGCCAGAAAGCCGCCGACCGGGACCAGATCATCCACAAGTCGGTTCCGCGCACCTCTGGAGGGCGCATCGGGCAGGGTGAGGCCCGCGGCCCTATCGCCGGTCGAGCGGCCCTTCACCGACACCGTCCCGCGTGCGGTCGCGGAGGCCTGGTGCTGGCGCGCCACCAGTCCGGTCAGAAGTCCGCCCTGGACCGCGGCGCAGGAGACACCGCCCGCCAGCAGGCCGGTGAGGAGGATCGCCATCAGGTTCATCCGCGGACTCCGCTCGAGTGGTGGTGACACGGTTGGTGAACCATAGGCACGACGGGCTCCTCGGTGACACGGGTTTGGACTTGGCCGGCGGCCCGAGTCGCCCGCGAAGGAGATCGTACTACTACCCTACATAGTAGGGAGGCTGCCTCGACAAAGGGCCGAGACCTATCCGGCCGGCGCCCCTCGCACCGACAGGGATCACAGGAACTGACTCCGGGCGGCGCAAGACTTAACGCAGACGGATGGGATCTCAGGCGAGACCGTGTAGGACGCGACCGTCGAGCGGAACGCATCACAGCCGGTCAGGAGAGTTCCAGCAAGGGCCACGACCCCTCAGCTCCACGAGACTCTGGCGGCCCGTGTCTGCTGAAGCGCAGACCGGGCCGCCTCGTCATTTGTGCGAGAGCGAGCGGTTCAGTACGGCGTGCCGAGGGGCGCCGTGCCAGCGCTACGTGCCTCGGCCGGGGAGACCTTGGTGACCGACAGCAGCTCTTCGCGGCCGGCCGACTCCTTGTCGACGGTGAGGACCAGGCCGACGCCTTCGGCATAGAACTTGTGCTCAAGCACGTCGGGCTCGAGCGGGGTGGTGTCGGCGGTCTGCAGGAGCCCGTCGTACTCGCCGGCAGGCACTCGCGCCCGCTGCCCGAAGGCGAGCACCTCGCCGCGGTCCTCGGCCTCGCCCCGGTAGTACTCCTGTTGGTACTTCATGCCGACCTCCGGCGTGGCGGGCATGATCACCCCCGCCTCCGCGCCGTCGACCCCGGCCTCGAAGGAGCCGTCCCGATTGGCCAGCTCGCCGTCCTCGAACTCCGCGGTGTCCTCGCCGACGTACCAGACGGTTCCGTCGGCGTCCTGGGCGTACCAGTCGAGGGTGTCCTCGATGATCTCGCCGTCGAGGGTGACGGTGTCGCGGACGACGCGGGCGGTGACGCCGTTCGCGATCTCGCGGGTGACCGACGTGGCGGTGACGACGACGAGCACCTTCTCGCCGTCTTCGGTGGTCTCGCGGTAGGTCCAGCGGGTGCCCGGCTCGAGCGGGAACCACGGGTTGGTCACCTCGGAGCTGAACTCGGCGGGGTCGAGGCCTGCCGGCTCCTCAGTCGGCTCCTCGGCCGCTGGCTCGCTGCCGCAGCCGACGAGTACGGCGAGTACCGCGAGCAGCGCCGCGGCGGCCAGGACGCGCATCACAGGCTCAGTCGTCGGACGTGTCGTCGTCGCGTTCGGAGCCGACGACCTTGAAGCTCTCGTCGAGCTGGACGTCGACCTGGCTGCCGTCGTCGAGGGTCACCTCGACCTCGTACTTGCTCTCCTCGTCGTCAACCTCGGTTTCGGTGACCGTCCCGCCACCGGTCTCGGCGAGCGCTGCCCGCTCGGCCTGCTCGAGCTCTGATGCCGGGATGGGACGCTCGCTGGCGTCGTCGTCGCCCGCGAGGGCGAAGGCGCCACTCACGGCGCCTACGGTCAGTACGGCGGCGCTCGCGATCACGACGGCCGCCCGCTTCGATGTCGGTTTCAGGTTCATACCCCCAACGTAGGCCGACCAGATGAGGGATCGATGAGCCTCTCATCCGACGCTCATCGACCTCCCTAGCATGGACGGATGCGGGTGTTGCTGGTCGAGGACGAGGCGAAGCTCGCCGCCCTCGTTGCTCGCGGGCTCAGTGAGCACGGCGATGTGGTCGACGTGGTCGGCACCGGCGCCGAGGCGCTTGCGTCCGCGAGCGGCGGTGAGTACGACGTCGTCCTGCTCGACGTCCGGCTGCCGGATCTCGACGGCTTCCGGGTCTGCCGTCAGCTGCGGGCGGCGTTCGTCTGGACGCCGGTGCTGATGCTGACCGCCCGGACGGCGGTGGCCGACCGGATCACCGGCCTGGACAGCGGAGCCGACGACTACCTGGCCAAGCCGTTCGCCTTCCAGGAGCTGCTGGCCCGGATGCGGGCCCTGGCTCGTCGCGGCCCGGTGCCACGCCCAACCGATCTCGCGGTGGGCGACCTGCGCTTCGACCTGGCCGGACGGCGGGTCTGGCGGGGAGAGACCGAGATATCGCTGTCTGCGAAGGAGCTCGCGCTGCTGGAGGCGTTCATGCGTCGCCCGGGGCAGGTGCTGACCCGTGAGCTGCTGCTCGAACTGGCCTGGGGCGACGCTCACGAGGTCGCCTCGAACGTGGTCGACGTCTACGTGGGCTATCTGCGTGCCAAGCTCGACCGGCCCTTCGGCGTCACCAGCCTGCAAACGGTCCGCGGAGCCGGGTACCGGATCACCGGGGAGACGCCGTGATCTGGTGGTGGCCCTCTCGCTGGCCGCTGCGGGTCCGGGTCGCGCTGGCGTTCCTCGGTGCCACGATGGTGGCGCTGGCCGGGCTCGGGACGTTCGTACAGCTGCGCATGGCCGATGCACTCGACGAGCGGCTCCGGGACACGGTCGCCGTCGAGGCGGACCGGCTCGCGGCGCTGCCGGCCTCGGCCCGACTGGAGGCGGTACGTGCCCTCGGCGGCGAGGTGCACGCCCAGGTGCTCACCGGCCAGGGTGAGGTCGAGGCGTCCTCGCAGCTGGTCGCCGGACCGATCGTCGACCCGGTCGAGCCCGGCTACCGCGACAGCGTCATCGAGTTGTACGACGACGACGCGGCGCAGCGCGGGGACCGCGAGACCGAGCGCGAGGCCGCGCTGCTGCTGGTTCGGGCTACCGGTGACGGCTACCTGGTCGTCGGCACCTCGCGCGAGGACACCGACGAGGCGCGCGCGCAGCTGCGCGGTCAGCTGCTCGTCGGCGGACCGCTGGCGCTTCTGGTCGCCGGCGGCCTCGGGTACGTCGTCGCGGGCGTGGGGCTGCGCCCGGTCGAGCGGATCCGGGCTCGGGCCGCCACCATCTCCGGCCGCAGCGCGGGGGAGCGGCTCCCGCTGCCCGACGCCGACGACGAGCTGCGCCGGATGGCGGTGACGCTCAACGCGATGCTCGACCGGCTCGACGAGGGGCTCCTGAGGGAGAGGAGGTTCGCGGCAGAGGCAGGCCATGAGCTGCGCACGCCGCTGACGCTGATGCGCACCGAGATCGAGCTGGCACTGGCCCAGCCCAGAGCCCCCGAAGAGCTGACCAGGGCGCTCGGCTCCCTCCACGACGAGGTGTTGCGGCTGATCGCCCTGGCCGAGAACGTGCTGCAGCGCGCGGCGCCCGACCACGGCGGACTGCCGATCGAGGCCGGACCCGTCGATCTGTCCGCACTGGCCACCCGTATCGGCCGGCGCTTCCAGCCGGCGGCCGGCGAGCGCGCGATCACGGTCAGGGCACCGCGGCCCGTCGAGTTCCCCGGCGACGAGCTGCGCCTCGACCGGGCGCTGTCCAACCTCGTCGACAACGCACTCCGGCACGGCGCCGGCGAGGTCGAGATCGAGGTCCGAGACACCGGCGAGGGCGCGGTGGTCATGGTGACCGACGAGGGCGGCGGTTTCCCGCCGGACGATCCGCTCGGCGCGGGCCTCGGGCTGTCCATCGTCCGGGAGATCGCACAGGCACATGGCGGCCGGGTCGACGTACGCCGCGTCGATGGCCGCACCGGCGTACACCTTCACCTTGCGTCGCCCTAGGTCCGCAGGGCACGAGCCACGGACCGCTCGATCATCCGTTCGTCGAGCGGGCGGCCGGTGACCAGCAGCCGGAAGTACGCGACGCCGGCGAGATCCTCGATCAGCTCATAGGCGTCGGCGTCAGACGGGAGCTCGCCGCGCCGTACGGCGCGCTCGACAATGCCGGCGGCGCCGGCGAAGCGGGCCTCCCAGAAGCCGCGCCTGGCCTGCGCCAGCTCGTCGTCGGCCGGATCGAGGGAGGCGGCCGTGCGCAGGAGCCGCTGGATGTCGGCGCGGCCGATCAGCTCGACGATCTGGGTCAGGAACGCGCGAAGGTCGCCCGCCAGGGTGCCGGTGTCGGGCACCGGGTTCTCGAGCCGGGCGAGGTCGGCGAGGGCCTCGGCGGCCAGGTGCGCCTTGCTCGGCCAGCGCCGGTACACCGTCGTCTCGGCGACGCCCGCGGCCGCCGCGACCCGAGCGACGGTGAGGTGCTCGTAGCCCTCGTCCAGCAGTAGGTCGAGGGTGGCCCGGACGACGTTCTCCCGGTTGCGTGCCGTCCGGCCGCCGGGACGTCGCTGACCAGGCTCCTCGCTCATGGACACCTCCTCCTCAACCATGCTTAATGAAACTATACTTGCATTAACGAGATCGGTAGGAGCAGGTAGATGACCGGAGAACTCACCGTTCGCGCTGTTGTCGACGGTCGCGACGTGCCCCGCGACCAGACGCTGGCCTGGGAGGCCAGGCGGCTGCCGCGCGCGGCCAAGCGGATCCGGCTTGAGCCGCCGCCGGGCGAACTGCCCGACCAGCGGCTGGAGTTCGCCCGAGCGAAGGCCGACCTGGGTGCCGATGAGGTACGCCGCCGGCTGCGGCTGCCACTGCGGGCCTCCGAGGCCGCCACCCTCCCGGTCGTCGTGCTGTCGCGGCGCGGGCGCCGGTTCAGCGTCTGCGACCTGTACGTCACCGGCGGCGACGCCGCCGAGTTCGTGGCCTGGTTCAGCGACACCGGCCGCCCGGACTACGAGCTCAGCATGCTCGCCGCCAACCCCGACCACTTCCTGATCGCGACCGCGCCCGACGGCCGCCAGGAGGTCATCGAGACGACCGGCGGCAGCCCGCTGCCGGCGCGGTTCCTCATCGACTACGTCGACGTCGCCGACCTCGTCACGCCCGTCGACCCGGAGTTCCCGCTCGTGCTGGCCGGGGTGGCGCGCAGCCGGTCGGGCAGGGCGATCGGCGGGGTGCGGCACCAGTTCCGCCCGACCGACGACGGCTTCCATGCCCGGCTCGCGGTGGAGTTCCCGATCCTGACGCCGCCGTACCTGATCCAGCAGCACTGCCTCCATCTCGCCGTGGAGTTCACGAACTGGATCGAGGCCGCGTTCGCCGACCGAGGGCTGCACTAGTGGTCACCCCCGGAAGTTCATCGGGGTCTGAGCGGCCAGGGCACGCACATCGCTGCGTTGTCGTCGGTCGACGGGCCCCCGGCCCGCCTCCCTCCGACGCCTTGCGCTGCACGCACCCTGACCACTCAGACCCTCGAAGAACTTCCGGGGGGTGACCACTAGCCGCCGGTATGTCGTGGAGCGCGCTGGGTACCTACTTCACCAGGTGGTCACGTCGCTGCAGGGACGGGCGGCTGCCCAGGTCCTCGGGGTCCAGCAAAACGCCCCGGGGACCGAACTCTGCGAACGCTCTAGGACTCGCGCCAGACGACCGGATCGCCGTCGAAGGTGTCGTAGTCGGAGTCGTACGCCGAGAACTGGACGCCGTCGACCGAGTCACCGATTGGGGCCAGAGCAACCACGCAGGTCTCGAACGAGTCGCCGACCCGGGCGTCGGGACGGGCTGCCTTGGCCGGGCACGGCCCGAAGTCGCCGAAGCTGACCAGGCGGCCGGCGGTGGTGGTGCCGATCAGGCCGTCGAGGTTGGTGTTGACGCTCAGGCCGCTCAGGCCGTCTCCGGCCTGCGCCCGGATCTCGACCTCGGCGTGGATGTAGAACGGCGTGTACCGCTCGCCGTCGTCGACCTCGGCGTCGAGCAGGTCCTGGGTGTCGCCCTGCTCGATGCCGGTCACGGTGATCCGAATGGTTCCGGCGCCGTCGTCCCCGGCCGTCACCGGCACCTTGGCCGAGTCTCCGACCGACAGAGTGGCGCCGGGGTTGGTGAGCCGGACGGCGGTGTTTGACCGGCCGTCGGTGAGCCCGCTCCCGGTCGGCTCACCGGACGGGTCGTCGCCGGAGTCACGGGACTCGGAACTAGTGGTGACCGGGTCAGCCTCGACGGCGTCGTCGGTCGCCGCATCACATCCGCTCAAGGCGCACACGGACAGTGCCGCGGCGACCCCGAGCCCGAGACGGATACGCATCAAAATTGGCCCCTCACGAAGTGGGTACGACGGGTGGATGGGCCCGTCGTACCCACGCGTGCACTACTGCGAAACCCCTGACCTGGATGAGTTCTGCGTCAGGAGTCCCGGCCGCTGAGCGCGAGTGCGAAGTACTCGCCCATCTGGGCCGGGTCGAGGACCTCGTAGGCGTTGCCGCCGCCGGTCGTCGTCGCGATCTCCTTGAGCGCCTCGATGTCGGAGTCCTTGGTGAGGCCGAAGGCGTTGATCGAGATCGGCCGCGCCGGGTCGGAGAGCCGCCTGAGCTCGCTCAGCAGCTCCTCCTTCGAGATGCTGCCCGGGTCGTCGTTCTCACCGTCGGTGAAGATGATCACCGAGTTGACCGCGCGCGGGTTCCAGCTCGCCTGTGCCGTGCGGTAGGCGGCGAGGACCGTGTCGTAGAGACCGGTGCCGCCGGAGGTCATGCTCGGCAGCTTCCTCGCCTCGGCCAGGATGGCCTCGCGGTGGGTTCCGGAGCCGACCTTGGCGTCCAGCCGCCGGGTGGGTAGCAGCTCCCGGTAGTCGGCGGTGCCCTGCAGCTTCTCGGAGAACACCCAGACGCCGATGCCGGCCGCGTCGGGGAACAGGCTCAGGCCGCCTTCGACCGTGCTGGCCAGCAGCTCGATCCGGGTGCTGCTGCCGGACTGGTAGTCCATCGAGCCGGACACGTCGATCACGGCCAGGATCCAGCTGGGCCGCGCGAACGTTCCCCAGCTACGGAGCAGGGAGTTGAGGTCGTCGGCGTTCGGCAGCGCCAGCCGGGTGATGTCCTTGACGCCGTTCTCGATGAGCTCGCCGCTGGTCGATCGGAACTTCGCCTCGGCAAGCGCCTCCTTCATCTCCGACGACTTGAGCCGCTTGGTCAGGGCCTCGGTCGTGGCTTCGATGTCGGCGCGCCGGTCCTCGGACGTCGTCAGTAGGACCGGGTAGTCGAGGTAGGTGGTGCCGGTGGCGGGGACCGTCATCGTCAGCCCGGGCGCCCTGGTGAGTACGGCCTGCTCGCTGACCGTGGTCAGGCCCTGCTCGCCGGACTCCACGTCCTTGACTCGCGTCGAGTCGGTGGGGAGCTTGCCGGATCCTTCGGACTGCTCCTGGGCCAGCGGCACGATCAGCTGACTGGACTTCTCGAGGCCGGACTCGGCTCCGGTGCCGACAAGTGGGACCACGGCGGCGGTGCTGGTCAGCGGGTCGCCCATGATCAGGTTCGGGTCCTTCAGCAGGTCCGACCAGGTGCTGGGCGGGTTCCCGACCTTGGAGGCGATCACGATTGGCGACGACGCGACTGAGGTGAGCAGCCGCTTGGGCGGCACCGGCGCCAGCTCGGCGATGCGCGCCTCCCAGGCGGACGAGTCCGGGATCCAGACGTCGGGAGCACCCTTGCCGGCCGACACCTTCTGCGCGGTCTCGGCGGACGGAACCCCGATCACCTCGACGTTGTCGCAGCCGGACATCGCGCCCTGGACCACGTCGGCGATCTCGGGCGCGGCCTCGACGGTGACCGTCGGTCCACCGCAGCCAGTGGCACTGCTATCTTCTTCGTCGCCAGCCACGGACCGGATGACGTAGGCGCCGCCGGCCACCATGGCGATGACAGCGAGCACAGCGACGACCGGCCCCCACCGGACGCTCTGTCTCTCTTTGGCTGCCCTGTGCCGTCCAAGCGGCTCAGGGCTCGGGTCGTGCTTCGACAACTCCCCACCCCTTTGTTTGTCGTGCGCGCGGAGTCTATCCGGGGTTTGGTCCGCTGTCCCACTCTCTGAAATGGACGTGCTTGCGGATGTCAAGACTAAAACCTGGAAATTTGCCCGTTCCGTCCAAATTTATGGCGGTTTCGTTTTGCCTCGGGTTCAGGCGGGTTGTCCGATGAGCGCGAGCGTGAAGTACTTGGCCATCTGAGCCGGGTCGAGGACCTCGTAGGCGCCTCCACCAGTTGCCCCGGCGATCTCTCTGAGCGACTCGATGTCGGAGTCTTTGGTGATGCCGAAGGCCTGGATCGTGACCGGCTTGGCCGGGTCGAACAGCCGCCTGAGCTCGCTCAGCAGCTTCTCCTTCGAGACGCTGCCCGGGTCCTCGTTCTCGCCGTCGGTCATGATCGCCACCGAGTTGAAGGCGCCCGGCTTCCAGTCCTCCTGTGCGGAGCGGTAGGCGGCCAGCACGGTGTCGTAGAGGCCGGTACCGCCGGTGGTCATCGTCGGCAGCTTCCGCGCCTCGCCCAGGATCGCGTCCCGCTGGGTGCCGGACCCGACCTCGGCGTCCAGCTGCCGGGTGGGCAGCAGCTCCCGGTGGTCGGTGTCGCCCTCCAGCTTCTCGGAGAAGACCCAGATCCCCATGCCGGCGGTGTCGGGGAACAGACGCAAGCTGCTCTCGACGCTGCTCGCCAGCAGCTCGACCCGAGTGCTGTTGCCGGACTCGAAGTCCATTGAGCCGGACACGTCGACCACAGTCAGGATCCAGCCGGGCCGGCCGAGGGCTCCCCACCGACCGAGAAGCGACCCGAGGTCGTTGGCGTTCGGCAGCGCCAGGCGCGTGATGTCCTGGACGCCGTTCTTGATGTCAGCGCCGTCGGTCGAGCGGAACTTCGCCTTGGTGAGCCTCTCCTTGAACTCCGGTGACCTGAGTACCTCGGTCAGCGCCTCGGTCGTGCTTTCGACGTCCGCACGCCGGTCGTCGGAGGTGGTCAGCAGCACCGGGTAGTCAAGGAATGCGGTGCCCTTGGCGGGGACCGTCATCGGCAGTTTGGGCGCCCGGCTGAGCACGACCTGCTCGCTGACCGCGGTCAAGGCCTGTTCATCGGACTCCACCAACTCGACCCGCTTCGCGTCGGTCGGGAACTCGCCGTCGCCTTCCGACTGCGCCTGGGCGAGGGGCACGATCAGCTGGCTGGACTTCTCGAGATCAGACTCGGCTCCGGTTCCGACGAGCGGAAGGACGGCGGCGGTGCTGGTCGTCGGGTCGCCCATGATCAGGTCGCGGTCACTGATCAGGTCCGACCAGGTGGTGGGCGGGTCCTTGACCCTGGAGGCGATCACGATCGGCGTCGTCGCGAGTGAGGTGATCAGCCGCCGCGGTGGCGTCGACGCCCGTTGAGCTACCCGTGACTCCCACAGCAACGAGTCCGGGATCCATACGTCGGGAGCACCCTCGCCGGCCACGACCTTCTCGGCGGTCTCAGCGGACGAGGTCGGGCTCACCTCGATGTTGTCGCAGTCAGCCGTCACCTTCTGGATGACCTCGGCGATCTCCGGTGCTGCCTCGACCGTGATCGCAGGTCCACCGCAGCCGTCGGCACTGCCGTCGTCGTCGCTGCTCATCGATCGGACCGCGTAGGCGCCGCCGGCGATCGCGGCAACTACTGGGAGTACGGCGACGACCGGTCCCCACCGGACGTTCCGTCTCTCCTTGGCTGCCCTGTGCCGACCAAGCGACTCAGGGGTCGGGCCATGATTCGACAACTCCACCCCTCGTACTTGCAGTGGGCGGGAGTCTAACCGCGCGTCGAACGAAATGTGTGCAGTCACGTCGAACGCAAACCGGTTACTATGAGTCCATGAGTTCGCAGTTCCTGCTTCTTGGCCAGCCGCGCTGATCGAACAGATCGCGCGGCCACCCCTCTGTGTGAGGGGTTTTTTTATGCCCGACCACCAACCAGGCCAGACAGGATCGACAGAGAGAGCAGGACGATGACCCAGGAAGACGCGTCGTACGACATCGAGGCGACCCAGCAGAAGTGGCGCAAGGTCTGGGACGGACTCGACACCTTCGTCGCGGACGAGTCGTCGGGCCGGGAGAAGCGGTACGCGCTGACGATGTTCCCGTACCCCTCCGGCGACCTGCACATGGGCCACGCCGAGGTGACCGCCCTGCACGACGTGATCGCGCGCTACTGGTGGCAGCGCGGCTACGAGGTGCTGAACCCGATGGGCTGGGACTCGTTCGGGCTGCCCGCCGAGAACGCCGCGATCAAGAACGACGAGCACCCCGCGACGTACACCTACGCCAACATCGAGACCCAGTTCGCGTCGTTCAAGAACTACGGGCTGAGCTTCGACTGGACTCGCCGGCTGCACACCTCCGACCCGGAGTACTACCGCTGGACGCAGTGGCTGTTCCTGAAGTTCCGCGAGCGCGGGCTGGCCTACCGCAAGAACAGCCCGGTCAACTGGTGCCCCAACGACCAGACCGTGCTGGCCAACGAGCAGGTCGTCGACGGCAAGTGCGAGCGGTGCGGCGCCGAGGTCACCAAACGTGAGCTGACCCAGTGGTACTTCAAGATCACCGAGTACGCCCAGGAGCTGGTGGACGACCTGGACGTGCTGGCACCGACTTGGCCGGAGCGGGTGATCACCGCGCAGCGCAACTGGATCGGCCGGTCCGAGGGCGCCCACGTCGACTTCGCGGTCGAGGGTCGGGATCAGCCGATGACGGTCTACACGACCCGTCCGGACACGCTGTTCGGTACGACGTTCATGGTGGTCGCTCCGGACGCCGCGCTGGCCGCCGAGCTGGTCACCGACGAGCAGCGGCCGGCGTACGACACCTACCTGCAGCAGGTCCGCAAGGAGTCCGAGATCGAGCGGATGTCGACCGACCGGCCGAAGACCGGCGTCTTCCTGGGCGTGCACGCCATCAACCCGGCCACGGGCGCGCGGATCCCGGTGTGGGCGGCCGACTACGTGCTGGCCGAGTACGGCACCGGCGCGATCATGGCGGTGCCGTCGGGGGACCATCGCGACTGGGAGTTCGCGAAGAAGTTCGACCTGCCGATCGTGCCCACCGTGCAGGTGCCCGACGACTGGGAGGGCGAGGCCTACAACGGCGAAGGCCCCGCCATCAACTCCGCCAACGACGAGATCTCCCTGAATGGGATGGCCGTCGCCGAGGCGAAGCGCGCCATCACGGCCTGGCTGGAGGAGAAGGGCCTGGGCAAGGGCGCGGTCAACTTCCGGCTGCGTGACTGGCTGCTGAGCCGGCAGCGCTATTGGGGTGTGCCGATCCCGGTGATCCACTGCGAGAAGTGCGGCGAGGTCGACGTACCCGAGGACCAGCTGCCGGTCGAGCTGCCGGAGCTGCGCGGCGCCGACCTGAAGCCGAAGGGCGTCTCGCCGCTGGCCGCGGCCGAGGAGTGGGTCAACGTCGACTGCCCGCAGTGCGGGGGACCTGCCAAGCGCGACTCCGACACCATGGACACCTTCGTCGACTCGTCCTGGTACATGTTCCGCTACTGCTCGCCGACCGATGCCACACAGGCGTTCGACCCGGTGCTGGTGAACTCGTGGATGCCGTGCGACATCTACGTCGGCGGCGTCGAGCACGCCGTACTGCACCTGCTGTACGCGCGGTTCTTCACCAAGGTGCTGGCCGACATGGGGATGCTGGACTTCCGGGAGCCTTTCGCATCCCAGCTGAACCAGGGCATCGTCATCAACCAGGGCAAGAAGATGAGCAAGTCGCTGGGCAACGGCGTCAGTTTGGGGGACCAACTTGCTGACTTCGGTGTGGACGCGGTGCGGCTGACCCTGGTCTTCGCGGGGCCGCCGGAGGACGACATCGACTGGGCGGACATGTCGCCCGGCGGGTCGGTGCGCTTCCTGCAGCGGGCCTGGCGGCTGAGCGGTGACGTCACCTCGGCTCCCGGTACGCAGGCGGCTGACGGCGACGTGGCGCTGCGGCGGGTGACGCACCGGACCGTGCGTGATGCCGAGGAGCTGGTCGAGGGCTACCGGTTCAACGTGATGGTCGCGCGGGTGATGGAGCTGGTGAACGCGACCCGCAAGGCGATCGACTCCGGCTGCGGTCCGGCCGACCCGGCGGTGCGCGAGGCGGTCGAGGCCGTCTCAATCCTGCTGTCCCTGGTGGCGCCGTACACCGCCGAGGAGATGTGGGAGCGGCTGGGCAACCAGCCCAGCGTCGCGCGCGCCGGCTGGCCGAAGGTCGACGAGGCGCTGCTGGTCCAGGACTCCGTGGTGGCCGTGGTCCAGGTGCAGGGCAAGGTCAAGGCCCGCCTGGACGTCTCGCCGGCGATCAGCGAAGGCGACCTGGAAGCGGCCGCCATGGCGGACCCGGCCATCGTCAAGGCACTGGATGGCAAGCAGGTGCGCAAGGTGATCGTGCGCGCGCCGAAGCTGGTCAACATCGTGGCGGGCTGACCAGCCAGCGAACGCGCGCTGCGACCTGCCCCGCGCGCGCCGGTAGTCTCTGGCCATGCCCAGGATCGCGATCGTCACCGACTCGACCGCGAGTCTGCCGGCCGAGCTGGTGGCCAAGCACGACATCGTGGTGGTCCCGCTCCAGGTCGTGATCGGGGCCAAGGTCTACGACGAGGGCGTCGAGGGCGGCGCGACGCCGGACCTGGTGGCCGAGGCGCTGCGCGAATGGACGCCGGTGAGCACGTCACGGCCCGGCCCGGCGACGATGCTCGAGGTGTACGACGGGCTCGCGGCCGACGGCGTCGAGGAGATCCTGTCGGTGCATATCTCCGGCGAGATGAGCGGCACCTTCGAGTCAGCGCAGGTCGCGGGCCGCGAGGCCAAGGCGAAGGTGCTGCCCGTTGACTCGCGGCAGGTCGGCTACGCCACCGGGTACGCCGTACTCGACGCGGCGGAGGTTGTCGCCGGCGGCGGCTCGCTCGACGACGCCGCTGCGGCCGCGCGACGCCGGGCGTCCGCGGCGACGTCTCTGTTCTATGTCGACACGCTTGAGTACCTGCGCCGCGGTGGCCGGATCGGCGCGGCGGCGGCGGTGCTCGGCAGTGCGCTGGCGGTCAAGCCGCTGCTGCGGATCGACGACGGCCGGATCGCGACCCTGGAGAAGGTGCGCACCTCCTCGCGTGCGCTGACCCGGCTCGCGGATCTCGCGGTCGCCGCGGCGGGGGAGAGCCAGGTCGAGGTGAGCGTCGCGCACCTCGCGAACCCGACCGCGGCCGAGCAGCTCGTCGAGCGGCTCACCGAGCGGCTGGCCGACAACCTGTCCGGCCGAGAGGTCGGCTGCGGCGAGCTCGGCGCCGTACTGGGTGCACACGTCGGGCCCGGCATGCTGGCCACCTGCGTCGCGCCGATCGTGGGCTGACGCCGGGCGGGAATAGTCGACACTCGCGGGTTGTCTTGCTGGTGTGACCAGTTCCGGCGGAGACCACCGCGTCTTGATCCAGGGATCGACGATCCGCACTCCGCGGCTGGTTCTTCGGCCGTGGACCGCCGACGACGCGCCGGCGGCACTGTCGGTCTTCGGTGACGACGCGGTCACCCGCTGGCTCAGCCCCGCCATGTCGCGCATCTCGTCGGTTGATGAGATGGCAACGGTCATTTCGTCCTGGCTGGACACTCCACCGGTGCCGCCAGCCGGTCGCTGGGCGGTGACGGCGGCCGACACGGGCACCGTGCTCGGCGGCGTAGCGGTGCTCCCGCTGCCGCCCGAGCGCTCGGACCTCGAGGTCGGCTGGCAGCTCGATCCGTCGGCGTGGGGTCAGGGGTACGCCGCTGAGGCGGGTCACGCCGTCGCCCACCATGTCTTCGAGTCCGGGGTCGAGGAGCTGTTCGCCGTCGTCCGGCCTCGCAACGAGCGGGGTGCCCGTACCGCCACGTCGATCGGAATGGAGTGGGTCGGCGAGACGGAGAAGTACTACGACCTCCGGCTTCAGGTCTACCGCCTCCGCAAGGGCGAGCTCGACGTGCCGAGACTGCCCGGCAGCTAGCCGGCCCGGTTTTCGTCCACAGATCGCGGACCGCCGAGTTATCCACAGCCGGCGACTACCGGCTTTCGGGAGCGAGTCGCGCTGCCTACGTTCTTGGGCATGCGCTCCCGTCGTCACACCGCCGCCCAGGCCGAGGCCGTCTCCCGCCGCCTCGAGCTGCTGAGTGCCGAGCTCGCCGCGACTCGCGGCATGCCCGAGGAGACGTACGACGAGCCAGACACGGTCGTGCCTCCGGGCCGGGTGACCTATCCCGCGACCCACACCCGGGTGCCGATGGACTGGCTCGCCGCGGCCGAGGACCACACCCACGTGCCCGGTCTCCGTGAGCCTGAGCCGGCGTACGACGATGAGCCGCCGACCCGGATCCCGGTGCCGGGTCGGCATGCCGCGCGCCGGGCGGCCGCGTTCCCACTGCCTCAGGTGGTGCCGCCGACCCTGCGTGGGAGGGTCCGGCTCGGCCCCGGGCAGCTGGCCGTGGTCGCGGTGCTGGTGGCGCTCGGCCTGGCCGTGACCGCGTGGTGGGTGATCCGCGGGCAGCAGCCGGGGGAGTCGGTGACGGCCGCGCCGGCGGCGCCGCTGACCGGCGTACCCGATGGCTCGCCGAGCGGTGGGCCGATGACCGGTGCGGCAGCCGGGTCGACGCCGTCGGGTGAGGTCGTCGTCGACGTCGCCGGCAAGGTGCGCCGTCCGGGCATCGTCGTCCTCGACTCCGGCTCCCGGGTCGACGACGCGATCCATGCGGCCGGAGGGGTGCGTCGCGGCGTCGACCTCAGCTCGCTGAACCTGGCGCGAGTGCTCGTCGACGGCGAGCAGATCCTGGTCGGGATGCCGGCACCGACCGGCGCGCCGGGTGCCGCCGTGCCGAGCGCCGGTGCCCCGGACCCGACCGGCCTGGTCAACCTCAACACCGCGACCCTTGCCCAGCTCGACGAGCTGCCCGGGGTCGGCCCGGTCACCGGCCAGGCCATCATCGACTGGCGCACCGCCAACGGCGGCTTCAGCAGCGTCGACGAGCTGCTGGAGGTGGACGGCATCGGTGACGCCACCCTCGCCGACCTCGCTCCCCACGTCACGATCTAGACGCTGGAGCCTCCGATGCCGCACCTGCCCGATGCCGAAGCCGACGAGGATGGCGGGCGGGACGGCGTGGACGCGCCGGACCTACGGATGCCAGTCCTGGGCGCGGCGGCCTGGCTCGGCGGCCTGGTCGCGCTCACGCTGCCGTGGTGGGCAGGACTGGCCGCACTGGCGGGCGGTGCCGGGCTGCTGCTCGGCGTCCGACGGCGGCCGTGGACGCGGACGGTGCTCGCCTGTTTGCTGGTGGCGGCCGCGGTGGGTGGCTCGGCGCTGCTGCGCGAGGCCATGGTCGCTCGGAGCCCGGTCGCGGAGCTGGCGGTCGAGCGGGCGGCCGCTCGGACTGCGGTGACCATCACCTCCGACCCCCGCACGAAGCAGGGCCGGTTCTCGGAGTACGTCGTGGTTCGCGCGCGGACCCACGAGGTGCTCGGCCGCGGCGAGGTGCACCGGGTCGGCGTGCCGGTGCTGGTCATCGGCGACAGCTCGTGGCGCGACGTACAGCTCGGCAGCACGGTCCGGTTCCTCGGCCGGCTGGCACCGGCCGAGGACCACGACCTGGCGGCGGTCGTCACCGCCCGATCCGACCCGGAACTGGTCTCGAGACCGAGCCTCGCGTGGCGCGGGGCCGCGGCGGTGCGTGCCTCGATCCGCGAGTCGGTGGCGCACACGCCGGACGCGCCCCGTGCGCTGGTGCCGGCGCTGGTGGCCGGCGACGACCAGGACCTGCCCGAGGAGGTCGTCGCCGACTTCCAGACCTCCGGGCTGACCCATCTGCTCGCGGTCTCCGGCACCAACCTGACCCTGATCGTGGGCTTCCTGTTGATCGTCGCGCGGTGGGTGGGTGTGCGCCGCAGGTGGCTCTACGTCGTGGGCGCGGTCGGAATCGTCGGCTTCGTGCTGCTCGCGCGGACCGAGCCGAGCGTGGTCCGAGCGGCGGCGATGGGCACCTGTGCGCTGATCGCGATGGGCTCCAACGGCCGCGAGCGCGGAACGCGCGCGCTCGGCTGTGCTGTACTCGGCCTACTGCTGCTCGACCCGTGGCTGGCGACCTCGGCCGGCTTCGCGCTGTCGGTCCTGGCCACTGCGGGGATCCTGTTCCTCGGCCCGGCCTGGCGGGATGCCCTGCGGCGCTGGCTGCCCCGATGGCTCGCCGAGGCGCTCGCCGTGCCGCTGGCCGCGCAGCTGGTCTGTACGCCGCTGGTCGCGGTGCTCTCCGGGGAGATCAGCCTGGTGGCGGTGGTTGCCAACCTCCTGGTGGCGCCGGCGGTCGGGCCGGCGACGGTGCTGGGGGTGCTGGCCGGCCTGGTGGGTCTCGTCGTCGACGACCTCGGCCGACTCTTCGGTACCGCGGCCGGCTGGTGCGCCTCCTGGATCGTGGCCGTCGCCGACATCTGCGCGGCGCTTCCCGGTGCGTCGATGGGCTGGGGTGGCGGCGCGTGGGCAGTGCTCGGCCTTGTCGCGGTCTGTGGAGCGGTGCTGCTGCTCGGACCGCGCCTGCTGGCGCGACCGATGGCCGGGGCTGCCGGTTGCGTGCTGCTCGCCGTGGTGCTGCTGGTCGAGGTGCCGACCCCGGGCTGGCCGCCGGGGCGCTGGGTGCTGGCAGCCTGCGACGTCGATCAAGGCGACGGCCTGGTAGTCAACGCGGGCGGAGGGGCAGCCGTCGTGGTCGACGTCGGCCCGGAGCCGCAGGCGATGGACCGCTGCCTGCGCCGGCTCGGCGTCCGGACGGTCCCACTGCTGGTGCTGACCCACTTCCACATCGACCACGTGGCCGGCCTTCCCGGCGTACTCGACGGCCGCCAGGTCGGCGAGATCGACGTGACCTCGCTGCGCGAGCCGGCCGACAGCGCGGCCATCGTGGCGCGCCAGGCCGCGGGCGTGAGGGCGGTCGAACGGGTACCCGGGTACGGCGAGACCCGGCGGATCGGCGAGCTCACCATCCAGGTGATCGCACCGGCCGGCCGGGCGGCCGCGGGCGCCGGCGATGACGAGGGCAGCCGCGCCAACAACGCGAGTCTGGTCCTGCTGGTCGAGGTACGCGGGCTACGGCTGCTGCTCACTGGTGACATCGAGCCGGAGGCGCAGACCGCCCTTGGTGCAGCCCTCCCGGGCCTGACCGTCGACGTGCTCAAGGTGCCGCATCACGGCAGCCGCTACCAGGACTTCGACTTCCTGACCGGCCTGCGCTCGCGGCTGGCGCTGGTCTCGGTCGGCGCCGACAACGACTACGGCCATCCCGCTCCCGAGCTCGTCGACACCCTCGAAGCCGCCGGCACCGAGGTCCTCCGTACCGACGAGCGCGGCGACCTGGTCGTCGTCGAGAGAGGAGGTGAGCTGCGGGTGGTGACGGGGCGCTAGTGGTCATCTCCGTTGATTCGCCACGGTGGGCGGACGGCGGCTCGACGGCCAGTGGGCGCTGCGGCGGCGCGTCGCGCGCGTGTTGTCCATGGTGGTTGCGCGCCGTACGCGCGCGCCGCGGCCAAGCCGCTTGACGCTGCCCACCGGCCGCCGAGCCACCGCCCGCCAGGCCGAGGATCAATGGAGATGACCAATAGTCCGAGGTGTCGGTGTTGTGTGACAGGGTTGCGTCCATGGCGGGTCCGCGGGCGGGTGATGTGTTGGGGCGGGTCACTTTGGTGACCGGCAAGGAGGAGTTCTTCAACGACCGGACGGTGGGGGCGGTGCGGCGTGCGGTGCGCGAGCACGATGCCGAGGCCGACCTGTCCGATGCCACCGCCGGGGACCTCTCACCGGCCGCCCTCGGCGAGCTGGCGGCGCCGTCGTTGTTCTCGACGGTGCGCTGTGTCGTGGTCAGGGAGCTGGAGAACCTCTCCGACGACGCGGCTACCGCCGTCCTGGAGTACGCCGGGCAGCCGGCAGACGACGTGGCGCTCGTGCTGGTCCACAACGGCGGTCAGAAGGGGTCCGGGCTGCTGACCAAGCTGCGCAAGCTCGGCTCGGTCACCGAGGTGAAGTCCGAGCCGCTGAAGCCGAGCGAGTTCCCGCGCTTCGTCGAGGCCGAGGTCCGGATGCAGGGTGCTCGGATCGACTCCCAGGCCGCCTCGGTGCTGGTGCAGTCGGTGGGCCAGGACGTGCGCTCACTCGCTGCGGCCGCCCATCAGCTGACCAACGACTTCCCGGGCGAGCCGTTGACGGTCGACAAGGTGAAGCAGTACTTCGGCGGCCGGGCCGAGGCCAAGTCGTTCGCGGTCGCCGATGCCGCCTTCTCCGGCCGGACGGCCGCGGCGCTGGAGGAGCTGCGGTGGGCGCTGGACGGCGGTACGCCGCCGGTGCTGGTCACCTCGGCGTTCGCCGGCGGCGCCCGCGGGATCGCCCGCTACCTGGCCGCGCCGCGGGGGATGCGTGAGGGCGACCTGGCGCGCGAGGTCGGGGTGCCGCCGTGGAAGGTGCGCTCGATCAGGGATCAGTCTCGCGGCTGGTCCGACCGCGGCATCGCGAGCGCGATCCAGGCGATCGCTCGGGCCGACGCCGACATCAAGGGCGCGGCGACCGACGCGTCGTACGCGATGGAACGGTTGGTGCTGACCGTCACCGGTCTGCGCGAGGCGCGCTGACCCGGCCCCCGAAATGCACGAAAGCGAAATGCACGAAAGCGCCGTCCCGATGGGACGGCGCCGTGCAGCGTGGCGGTGCTGAACTCAGAGGGAGTTGGCCCGCTTCGCGATGGCCGACTTGCGGTTCGCGGCCTGGTTTTTGTGGATGACGCCCTTCGACACCGCGACGTCGAGCTTCTTCGACGCGGCGCGGCCGGCCGCGAGCGCGGCGTCCTTGTCGCCTGTCTCGGCGGCCTCGCGGAACTTGCGGACGGCGGTCTTCAGGCCGGTCTTCACCGACTTGTTGCGCTCGCGGGCAGCTTCGTTCTGCCGGTTACGCTTGATCTGGGACTTGATGTTCGCCACTACGCTGCGCTTTCGATCGTGTGTCAATGGTCGGAAAGTCTGGGTTCGCGGCCGGAACGCCGAGACGACCCGGCAGTAGACACGCGACCTGAAACTCTAGCAGCGGGCCTCCGAGCCGCCCAAATCCCACCGGCGCCGAAGCCAGGGCAGCAGCGGGGCGCAGGCAGCCACCCACGCGATCCCGAGCAGAACGCCGCCGAGCAGGTCGCTGGGGTAGTGGCCACCCAGTGCGAGCCGGGTCCAGCCCGAGAGCAGCGGGAACGCCACCGCAGCCACGACCGCCGCTACCCGGGCGCCGGGGCCCAGCCGCGGCCACGCCACCAGCAGCAGTGCCGCCGCGGCCAACGTGGCACTGCCGGAGTGCCCGGACGGAAAGCTCAGCCCGGAGAAGGCATGGACCGGCTCGGCGATCTCCGGCCGCGGCCGGTCGACCAGCTGTTTGAGGACCGGCCCGACGAGGCTGCCGATCCCTACCACTCCGAACAGCCAGAGCGCAGTCCCCGCCCGACGCCGCCACCAGAGCAGGAGGGAGACGACCGCGACCGCGAGCACGGTCCACTCCGCGTTCAGAGCGTCGGTCAGCGCGGCCAGCGCGCGCCGGTACCCATCGTGGCGGCGGGTGACATCGGTGATCCGCCGGACTGTCTCGGTGTCGACCTCGTGCAGTGGCGCCCACCCGGCCACCACCAGCGCGAGCAGGCCCAGGAACGCGGCCGCCGCGCAGCCGGCGACGACGAGTGCCGACCTCACGGGTTCCAGCCGCGCCGCTCTCCGAGCCAGGCCCAGATGACGTCGCGCTGCCAGGCCTGGGCGTCGCGGATATGCGGCGAGCTCGGCGGCACCGGCTCGTCGGCGGAGGTGAAGAAGTAGCCGGCGATCAGTGCCAACGCGATGTCGATGTGGTCGGCCGGTACGTCGTGCAGCAGCGGACGGCTGGCGATCACGGCGTCCACGTCGATGCCGTCGCCGCGGGGTCCGATCAGCGTGAACAGCGAGTCCAGCCAGTCGGCGCCGGCGACCGGCCAGTTCCAGTCACAGATCAGCACGCTGCCGTCGGGCCGGATCAGGAAGTTGTCATCGCGGACGTCGGTGTGAACCACGGTGTCGCCCTCGGCGATCTCGGTGTACCGGGCGGCGAGCTCAGCGGCCTCGGCGAGATGGGGCAGGTCCGGCCGGGACTCGGCGACGCGGTCCCAGTTCTCCGGCCAGTTGCTGAACTCGTCGAGGAAGTTGCCGAGCTCCAGACCCTCGGGGACGGGGGTGAGGACTTTCGCTGCCAGCTCGACCGCGTCCAGGCAGGCCGCCAGCTCGTCGTCCCGCCACGGCCGGTGCGGGTTGCGGCACTCGACGTACTCCAGACCGAGCACCACCCAGTCCTCGTCGATGGTCCACAGCAGCCGCGGCGCCGGCGCCTCGGGCGGCAGCGCGGCAAGCTTGCGGGCCTCCTCACGGTAGGCGGAGGCGAACATCCGCTGCGCCTTCGTCGAGGCGGCCTTCACGAAGTGCCGGCTCCCGTCGGCACAGGTCAGCACCGAGGCGAAGCCGGGCGTGAAGCCCGCACCCTGCGACACCGAGTCGACGACCGGCGCGCCGCAGCGCTCCTCGATGGCTGCGCGGAGCTCAGGCGGCAGGAAGCGCCACTCCAGGCGCTGGGCGGTGTTTCCGTGAGGAATGTGCACGCGCACATCGTGCCCAACCTGTTGCCTGCTCGCATCTGCGTTTGCCGGCGCGTCGGTGCCATGCTGATGAGCGTGTTGTCCCGTCGAGAGGTGCTCCAGGCCGGTGTGGGCGTGGCGGCCGGTGCCGCCCTGACCCCGCTGGCCGGCTGCAGCGAGAGCGGCTCGCCGGCCGAGACGGCGCAGCCGTCGGCGCCGGGCAGCGGTACGCCGAAGGGCGGCGGAACCACGACGGCCGAGCCTCTGCGGATCGTGCAGACCGGCGCCGAGCAGCAGCGCTCGCTGGCTTCGGTGGTCCGCATCGACGAGCACCCGACGTACCAGATCGACTGGTGGGGCAGCTCGCCCACGGTCGAGGGAGAGGGCGAGCTGAACGCGGCCGCCCGCGCCGAGTGGGCGGTGACGGCGAGCCTGCCGCCGTTCGGCTGCACGCTGTTCGCGGCGCTCGGCGACCCGGACCGCCCGATCGTGGCCCGCAACTTCGACTGGGATCCCCACCCTGCGATGGTCGTCCGCGCCCGCCCGAGCAACGGATTCGCCTCGACCGCGGTCACCGATCTCGCCTACTACGGGTTCGACGACATTCGCCGGCCACTCGACCTCGACGACGCGGGTGTCCGCGAGAGCATGTCGCGCGCGCCGAGCCTGGCCTTCGACGGCGTCAACGAGCACGGGCTGTTCATCGGCCTGGCCGCCGACGAGGGCGCCCGAGCGGCGTACTCCGACGACCTGCTCGCGGTGGGTGGGGTCAGCGTGCAGAGACTGGTGCTGGACCGGTGCCGGACCGTCGAGAGCGCCAAGGCGGTCGTGGCGGCGTACAACCTGGACTTCGCTGGTGGCCCGCCGCTGCACTACCTGATCGCCGACCGCGCCGGCGCCGCGACGATCGTCGAGTTCGTCGGCGGTCGGCTCACCTTCCACGACCGGCCAGAGCAGCAGCCCTGGCTGGTGCTGGAGAACTTCAACTACGGAGCGGTGCCCGAGCCGCAGCGATCGGCGTACCCCCGATGGAACGGCTGCACCGAGCGGCTCGCCGACAGCGACGGCCGGATGACCGTGGGTGCTGCCCTGGAGACGCTGTACGACGTCCGGCAGGACCACACCCAGTGGTCGGTGGTCTACGACCTGGCGAACGGCGACGCGCACCTATTCACCGGTCAGGCGCGCGAGCGGGTCCATCGGATCCCGCTCGCGCGCTGACCTCCCCTCCTGGGTGAGGGGAGGGCCCTAGGGCTTCGGGTTCGCCTGCAGGAACGACCACACCCGATTGTGGAAATCGGTGAGCGCCGCTCCCGTCGGGTAGGAGTGGCTGGTGCCGGTGTAGGTGCGCCAGAGCACCTGCTCGCCGGCGGCACACGAGTAGACCCGGCCGTTCGCACCGAACGAGTTCGGGTCGGCGGTGCCGGTGGTCTCGCAGCTGCTGCGGGTCAGCCAGGCGTTGCGGGCGTCGGTGCTCTGCGGCGAGGTCGGGAAGAGCGGGTCGCCCTCGACGTTGACCACGCCGACCGACACCGGCCGGCTCACGGTGCAGCCGGTGGTCAGCTCGCCGGAGATGGTGCTGACGCCGGACGCGAAGGTGCTCTCGTGGTCGCAGAGGACCCGCTGGGTCATGTAGCCGCCCAGCGAGCCGCCCTCGGCGTACACCCGGTTGCTGTCGATGCAGTACGTCGCCTTGACCTGGTCGACGACCCGCTTCACGAACGTGGAGTCGCCGGAGTTCGGGAGCAGGTTCCAGCCCTGGCCCCAGCTGCTGCCGGCGGGGTAGGCGACGATGAACTTCTTACTGTCGGCGTACGGGCTCCAGCCGGAGGCGACCTCCTGGAAGAACGCGTTGGAGCCGAGGCCGTGGAAGTCCATCAGCAGCGGCACGCTGCCGGACAGGCCGGACGGGACACGGATGTTGTAGCTGCGCGCCTCGATGCCGATCCAGATCACCTTGGTGACGGTGCCGCCGGTCGGCGTGAGCGAGCAGGCGGCCGCGGGTGCGGGTGCGGCGGCCTGGGTGTGGGCCGGGACGAGCGCCACGAGCAGTGGCGCCACGATCCCGACGGCGAGCCCGGCGGCGAGCCGCCGGAGCCGTGATGCGGTGATGGACATCTTCTTCCTCCAGGTGAAGTGGCGTCAGGCCTTGGGATGGGCCTGCAGGAACGACCAGACGCGGTCGTGGAAGTCGGTCAGCGCGGCGCCGGTCGGGTAGGCGTGGCTGGTGCCGGCGTAGGTACGCCAGAGGACCTGCTCACCGGCGGCACACGAGTAGACCCGGCTGTTGGCGCCGTACTGATTGGGTACGGCGGTACCCGTGGTCTCGCAGTCGCTCCGCTCGAGCCAGGCGTCGCGGGCGTCGGTGCTCTGCGGCGAGGTCGGGAAGAGCGGGTCGCCCTCGACGTTGACGATGCCGACCGAGACCGGGCGGTCGATGGTGCAGCCGGTGGTGAGCTCGCCGGAGATGGTGCTGACGCCGGCGGCGAAGGTGCTCTCGTGGTCGCACAGGACGCGCTGGGTCATGTAGCCGCCCAGCGAGCCGCCCTCGGCGTACACCCGGTTGGCGTCGACGCAGTAGGTGGCCTTGATCTGGTCCACCATCTTCTTCACGAACGCCGAGTCCCCGGAGTTGGGCGTCAGGGTCCAGCCCTGTCCCCAGCTGCTGCCGGCGGGGTAGGCGACGATGAACTTCTTGCTGTCGGCGTACGGGCTCCAGCCGGTCGTCGTCTCCTGGAAGAACGCGTTGGAGTTGAGCCCGTGGTGGCTGACCAGCAGCGGCACGCTCCCGGACAGGCCGGCGGGCACTCGGATGTTGTAGCTGCGCAGCGTGGCGCCCATCCAGATCGTCTTGGTGACCGTTCCCCCGGTCGCGGTCAAGGAGCAGGCGGCGGCCGCCGGGGGAGCGGGCTCGGTTCGTGCCGGCGCGGACATCATCACCACCAGAAGTGGCGCGAGCAGGCCGACGGTGAGGCCGGCGGCGAGCTTGGCGAGCGTGGTCGAGGAGTGGCGCATGTGAGGGGACCTTCCAAGAAGTGGAACGCGTTCCACCGAATGTATGACCAACATCACTGCGTGAAAAGGGGTAGAAGCGATCAACTTCGATCAGAAGCAAGAAATGTCTGGCATCAGACATCGCGTCTGGGCGCGGTCGGCGAATCGTCGCCGAGGCGGGGTCTGCTGGGTGCGCATGGGAGAATGTCGCGACCTCGAAGTGAGCACCGATCCGACGAAAGACGTACGTGGCCAACAAGCACGCGCCCGCGCCAGGCCAGACCGACCCGGCGATCATCCGTAACTTCTGCATCATCGCCCACATCGACCACGGCAAGTCGACGTTGGCCGACCGGATGCTGCAGCTGACCGGTGTCGTCGACGAGCGCGCTGCCCGGGCGCAGTACCTCGACCGGATGGACATCGAGCGCGAGCGCGGGATCACGATCAAGAGCCAGGCCGTCCGGATGCCGTGGACCGTCGAGGCCGGCAACGAGCAGGACGCCGAGCCCGGCACCTACATCCTCAACATGATCGACACCCCGGGCCACGTCGACTTCACCTACGAGGTGTCGCGGTCGCTGGAGGCCTGCGAGACCGCCGTACTGCTGGTCGACGCGGCGCAGGGGATCGAGGCGCAGACGCTGGCCAACCTCTACCTCGCGCTCGGCGCAGACCTGCACATCATCCCGGTGCTCAACAAGATCGACCTGCCCTCGGCCAACCCGGAGAAGTACGCCGCGGAGCTGGCCGGCATCATCGGCTGCGACCCGGCCGACGTGCTCCTGACCAGCGCAAAGACCGGTGCCGGAGTGGCCGAGCTGCTCAACGAGATCGTCAAGCAGACCCCACCGCCGGTGGGTGAGGCCGACAAGCCGGCCCGCGCGCTGATCTTCGACTCGGTCTACGACACCTACCGCGGCGTGGTGACCTACGTCCGGGTCGTCGACGGCAAGCTCACCCACCGCGATCGCATCAAGATGATGTCGACCGGTGCCGTCCACGAGATGCTCGAGGTCGGCGTGATCAGCCCGGAGCCGGTGAAGGCCGGGGAGATCGGTGTCGGCGAGGTCGGCTACCTGATCACCGGCGTGAAGGACGTTCGCCAGTCCCGCGTCGGCGACACCGTCACCAGCCAGCATCACGGAGCGACCGAGCCGCTCGGCGGCTACAAGCACCCCAACCCGATGGTGTTCGCCGGGCTGTACCCGATCGACGGTGACGACTACCCGGTGCTGCGCGACGCCCTGGAGAAGCTCCAGCTCAACGACGCCGCGCTGGCCTACGAGCCGGAGACCTCCGGCGCGCTCGGCTTCGGCTTCCGGTGCGGCTTCCTCGGTCTGCTGCACATGGAGATCGTCCGTGAGCGGCTGGAGCGGGAGTTCAACCTCGACCTGATCTCGACCGCGCCCAACGTGGTCTACGAGGTCACCATGGAGGACGGCACCGAGGTCGAGGTGACCAACCCGAGCGAGTATCCCGAGGGCAAGATCGCCGAGGTCCGCGAGCCCGTCGTCCGCGCGACGATCCTGGCGCCGGCGGACTTCATCGGCACGATCATGGAGCTGTGCCAGACCAAGCGCGGCAGCCTGCAGGGCATGGACTACCTGTCCGAGGACCGGGTCGAGATGCGCTACACGCTGCCGATGGGTGAGATCGTCTTCGACTTCTTCGACCAGCTGAAGTCGCGCACCAAGGGCTACGCCTCGCTCGACTACGAACGCTCCGGCGAGCAGGCGGCGGACCTGGTCAAGGTCGACATCCTGCTCCAGGGCGAGCCGGTCGACGCGTTCTCCGCGATCGTGCACAAGGACGCGGCGTACGGCTATGGCGTGATGCTCGCCGGCAAGCTGAAGGAGCTCATCCCGCGGCAGCAGTTCGAGGTGCCGATCCAGGCGGCCATCGGCGCCCGGGTGATCGCCCGCGAGAACATCCGCGCGATCCGCAAGGACGTGCTCGCCAAGTGCTACGGCGGCGACATCACCCGTAAGCGCAAGCTGCTGGAGAAGCAGAAGGAAGGCAAGAAGCGGATGAAGATGGTCGGCCGGGTCGAGGTGCCGCAGGAGGCCTTCATCGCGGCGCTGTCGACCACCGGTCCGACCGACAAGGGCGGCAAGAAGTAGCGCTCGCCTGGGTGGTACTCGGCAGGTGTGCGGGCGGTTCGACCTCGGGCGCCCGCGGGCGCCGGTCAGCGTTTCGGGAGCTCGAACCGGTCGCGGATCGCTCCGGTCCGGACCTCCCACGAAATGACGCCGTCGGACCCCTCCACCGAGAAGAGGGTCCGGCCGTCGGGGGAGAAGACGACCGCGCCGGGCTCGTCGGAGTGGCCGACCAGCTCGCGGACCGGGCTCTCGCTAGCGGACTCCCCGAGGCTCCATAGGCGGACGACGTCGTCCTTGGTGTCGGTGACCGCGAGGGTGTCGGAGCCGGGCGCGAAGGCGAGGTCGCGCAGCTGACGCTCGGGAAGCTGGTCGACCTGGGCGAAGTCGTCGGTCTCCCACACCGTCGGCGCTCCGTCCGTGCCGGGACCCGCCAGCCACCGACCGTTCGGGCTCCAGGCCAGGCCGAACGCCGTCGACCCGGACCCCTCCGCGGTGGCCACGGCGTCGCCGGAGTCGACGGCGTACACGCGGACCTGGTCGCTGGCGGCCGCGAGCAGCTCGCCGTCGGGGCTGAAGGCAAGCGCAGAGGCGTCGTCGCCGCCGGTCTCGATGGCGGCCACCTCGGCGCCGTCCTCGACCGACCAGACGATCACCTGGCCGTCCATGTCGGCGCCGGCGACCAGCGTGCCATCGGGACTCAACGCGACCGCCCGGACCGGCGACGCGTCTACGACGTCCTCGTCGTGGAGCCCGGTGAGCTCGCGGACGACCTCGCCCGACTCATCGGTGAGCACCACGGTCGCGCCGTCCCCGACACTCGCGAACAGCGACCAGTCCGGGCTGACCGCGACGTGGCTGCCGTCGTCGACCTGCTGGAGGGTTCCCTCGGCGGCGTCCCAGCGGCAGATGCCGCCCGCGCAGTCGGCCAGCACCTCACTCCCGTCCGCGCTCACCCAGAGCTGGTCGGGCAGGACCAGGCTGAACGGGACGTCACCGGCCGGCTCGGACTGCTCGGTCCCGTTCGAGTCACCGCCGTCGTCCCCGCTGGACCCGTCAGCACAGCCGGCCAGGGTGCTCGCGGCGACCAGCAGGCCGACCAGTGCGCTCGCGTACGCCGCCCGGCGAGGCGTGCTCCGCATGATGGCTCCTTCCGTCGGCTCAGACGCGATCGAACAGCTCGGTGACGTCGAAGTAGACGTCGCTGCCGTCGGCGCAGATGTGGTGGTCGAGGTAGCGCGCTCCGTCCCTGACGAGCTCCTGACGAGCCGGAGTCTTCTTCATCGAGCTGAGTACGTCGTACTCGTCACGGACGCGTAGCACCGACCAGGGCCGCTCGGCGCTGCCGTCGCCGGTGGAGACGATGCTGGCGACGGCGGCGCGTGCGAGCGTGGACTCCCGCGCGGCGACCTGGGTCTGTCCGGTGTGGCGCAACGCGCTGGCGAGGCGGGTGTGTACGCCGGGGCTGAACAGGCCGCCGGGCATCAGCTCGCGCAGGGCGGTGACCGCCTCGGCGTACCTGCCGCTTGCGAGCAGCGGGTCGACGGTTCGGTCGAAGGTGAGGTCCGCGCTGAAGTTCGGCGCGGATCGCACGGCCCGACGCAGTGCACTCAAGGTGGCCGGCCCGGGCTCGGACAGATAGGCGGTGACCAGATCTTCGTAGGTTCTCATTCCTGGCTCTCCTCAAGAAGCCGGTCCAGCTCGTCCTCGGTCAGCCCGTCGACGTACTCCCTGCCCTCGTCCCGGGCGTTCGACTCGACCGGCTGCTCGTAGTACTCCTCGTAGGCGTCGCCGGGGATCTCCGGGTCATCGGGGCCGTCGGAGTCCTGGTAGTTGTCGAAGTTGTCCTCCCACGCGTCGGCCTGGTCCTCGGTGATCCCGTCGTCCTCGTGCATGTCGAACGGGTCGTCCTCCCAGGGAAACTGCCAGTCGTTGTTGTCCCGGACGGCTTCGTGCTGGCGGGCGTGCTGCATCTCGTGGGCGACGGTGTGGAGGATGTCGGGGTCGTCGATATTGTCGATGTTGAGTCGGACCTCGCCGCCGTTCTCCTCGCTCCACGAGCCGTTGCCGCTCAGCTGCTCCCAGATGATCGTGGGGTTGTCGATGCCGTAGGCCTCGGCGAGCTCCTCGATCTGCTGCTCGATGATCGCCTTGCGCTCGTCGTCGCTGAGCTCGGACCAGCGCTTGGCGACCTCGGGGGAGACGGTGCCCCGCTCGTCGATCTCCGAGACATGACCCGCTGGGATGCCGTTGGCGATGGTCGCGTCGACCACCGCCGCGTTCGCCAGGATGGTGGAGATGTCGTCGGCGATTGCCTGGGCCTGGCCGCTGCGGCCGCGGCCGTACTCCTCGGCCTCCCACCTGTTGTTGAACTCCGGGGGAGTGGCGCCGTCGGTCACCGATCCGTCTGCCGCGATCCCGAACTCCTGGGTCCGCGCCGTGTCGACCACGTCTTTGACCAGGCGCTCGATCTCGATGACGTCGGTCTCGGCGGCGATTAGTGCTCGCTGAAGCTTGCGCTTGCCCTCGACGTGGGTCGTCATCTGGCCGACCAGGGCGTTGCGCCGGGCCACGGCGAAGAACCGCGAGAGCCCCTGCCACGAGTCGGGGATGCCCTGTTTCTCGAGCCCGTCTCGGCTCTCCTCGAGGGCGTCCGCATCTTTCTTGACGCTCTCACCCGCCTTGCCGAGCGGTGCGGACCGCCAGGTCTGGACCTCGCCGAAGGTGAGCGTCATCAGTGGTCACTCCCGGAAGTTCTTCGAGGGTATGAGTGGTCAGGGTGCGTGCAGCGCAAGGCGTCGGAGGGAGGCGGGCCGGTGGCCCGTCGACCGACGGC
The DNA here is from genome assembly GCF_003121585.1 of Nocardioides speluncae. Taxonomy (GTDB): domain Bacteria; phylum Actinomycetota; class Actinomycetes; order Propionibacteriales; family Nocardioidaceae; genus Nocardioides; species Nocardioides speluncae. The sequence continues at coordinate 204,056 of NZ_QEOO01000042.1, read as the reverse complement.
AACGCAGCGATGTGCGTGCCCTGACCACTCAGACACCGACGAACTTCCGGGAGTGACCACTAGTTGCCTCCGATGAGGCCGAAGAGGTCGTCGAACAGGCCGCCGGCAGCTCCGTCGGTGGTCTGGGTGTCGGCGCTGGTCGCGGCGATGTCGTTCCCGAACGCCTCGGTGCTGTCTGCCCAGGCCTTGATCTCCTCGTCCCAGCTAGTGCCTAGCTCCGACAGGAAGCCGACCGACTTCGCCCCCGGGATGGCCGCGCCGACCGCGCCGAGGGGAACCGACGAGCCGTGCCCGCGCGCGATGTCGGCGGCTTTGGTGGCCGCGTTCTCGGCCTGCTTCATGTCTTTCTGGCTGAGCTGGAAGGTTGACATTCCCTCTGCATTCCTCGTTGTTCCGCACCTCGTCGGCGCCTGGGTCGAGACATCTCCCCGAAGGCCACGTCGTTCAAACGGGCGGCCGACGAGACTCAGCCGTGGCGACCGTCACGTACCATCGGTATGGATTCGGCAGGTCGCCGGAGGACGGGACTGGTGGGGATGAGCCGGCAGCGCGAGGGCTACAGCGGCAAGCAGGTCCCGGTGACAGCTCCCGACGGCACCCGCCTGTACGTCGAGGTGGACGGCCCCGAGCGGGCCGAGGTCACCGTGGTCTTCATCCACGGCATCATCGTCGACCTCGCCACCTGGATCGAGCAGCGGGAGTTCTTCCAGGACACCGACGTGCGCCGGGTCTTCTACGACCACCGCGGGCACGGCCGCTCCGGCTGGCGCGGGCTGGACCCCTCGATCGCCGGTGTCCGGCAGCTCGGCGACGACCTCGCCGCCGTGATCGAGGCGACCGCGCCGACGGGTCGGGTCGTGCTGGTCGGCCACTCGATGGGCGGGATGACGATCATGGGCCTGGCCGCCCAGCAGCCGCGCCTGCTCCGCGAGCGGGTGGCCGGCGTACTCCTCGTGTCGACCAGCGCCGGACCGCTACGGAAGACGATCACGCTCGGCTTCCCCGACCGGATGGCGCCGGTGCACCAGCTGCTCAGGCTGCTTGCGGTGCCGGTGTTCGCCGGCGTCGGCCGGCTGCCGCACGCCGCGTGGCGCCGGGTCGGCCTGCGTCCGTCCCTGCTAGCGGCCAGCAAGATCGCGGTCGGACCCAGCGGCCCCCGCAGCGCTCGGACCCGCACCGCGCACATGGTGCACCGCAGCCGGCTGCGGTTCACGACCCGGTTCGTGCCCAGGGTGCTGGCCCACGACGAGCGGATGACGATGGCCCGGCTGGAGCCGGCCCGGACCGTGGTGCTGTCGGGTGACCGCGAACGGCTGGTTCCCCACGCCGACAGCCTGAGCCTGGCCCGGCTGGCCGACGGCGCCCGCCTGGTCGTGGTCGACGGCGCCGGGCACATGCTGCCGTACGAGGCTCCCGACATCGTGAGCTCCGAGATCGCCGCGATGGTCGGCCTCGCCGCCGCCGAGACCGCGTCCGCGCGGGACCAGCTCGCTTGACCGCGGCAGTCGAGGTCCCGGAGGGACTGCGGGAGCAGGCCGAGCTCGGACCGAACTGGGCGGCCTGGCTGGAGCGGCTCCCGGCGCTGACCACCGATCTGCTGGCCGACTGGCAGCTGAGTGTCGACGGCGAGCCGATGCACGGTTTCTGCGCGCTGGTTATCCCTGTCCGAACCCCGGCCGGTCGGGCGTGCGTACTCAAGGTGCACCTACCCGATGAGGAGTCCGAGCACGAGCATCTCGCCCTTCAGCGCTGGCACGGCAACGGCACCGTCCAGCTGCTGCGGGCGGACCCGCACCGGTTCGCGATGCTGCTCGAGCGCCTGCATGAGGACGACCTCGAGGACCTCTGGGACGTCGAGGCCTGCGAGATCGTGGCCGGGCTCTATAGCCGCATCCACGTCCCGGCGCTGCCGCAGCTGCGCACGCTGACGTCGTACGTCGACCGCTGGACCACCGCGCTCGCCGGCCTGCCGCGCAGCGCGCCGGTACCGCGCCGGCTGGTCGAGCAGGCGGTCTCGCTGGGGCGTGACTTCGTTGCCGACCCCGCCAGCGTCGGCACCATGATCCACACCGACCTGCACTACGAGAACGTGCTCGCCGGCGACCGGGAGCCCTGGCTGGTGATCGACCCGAAGCCGGTCAGCGGCGACCCGCACTACGAGCCGGCGCCGATGCTGTGGAACCGCTGGGACGAGATCGTCGACTCCGGCAACGTCCGTGAGGGCGTACGCCGCCGCTTCCACACCCTGATCGACGCCGCCGGTCTCGACGAGGACCGGGCGCGCGACTGGGTGGTGGTCCGGATGGTGCACAACGCGCTCTGGGCGGTCGAGGACGCCGAGCGCGCCGGCCGCGGTCTCGACGCCGACGAGCGCGACTGGATCACCCAGTGCATCGCGGTCGCCAAAGCAGTTCAGGACTGAGCTGGCCCGGACGGGCCGGCTGCCTCGTTAGTCTCCGGACGTTGGCGGTCACCGCTGGTCGCCTAGGCCTTGAAGTGGTAGTCGCGCTGTGCGGACTTGCCCGTGTCCTCGCGGACCCAGTCCAACTGCCACAGGTCACTGTCGACGGTTGACTCTCGGTTGAACCCGACCCAGCGGCCTCGCATCGACTTTCCGAGGGGGTCGACGACGTATTGCAATGCGCCGTGGTAGACCGAGCCTCGGTAGTAGCCGGCGGGAGAGGTTCGTTCTGACCAGGTCCCGGTCGCAACGTTGCCATTGACACTGAGGTCGAGGCTGACCCTTGAACCGTTGTTGGACGGCAGGCTTCGTCCGAAGAGACGATCGCCGATGTGTCGGATCAGGACGTAATGCTCGCTGTGCAAGTCGCGGCCTCGTCCAGTGCTCGAGTAGCGGTAGCGGCTGTGCCAGATCCCGGAGAGGTCGCCATCGACCGTTGCTGTCCGTGGTAGCGAGCTGTCGAACTCGTCGGCTGCTGCCGGCGCCGCGGCAGCCATCGACAGGGCGGCGCTCAGCTTCAACAACAACGCGCGTCGGCTGGTAGCTGTGCCCAGTCGCTCGGACCATGTCGACGTCAGGCGAGCGAGCTCCTGAGTATCGATTAGTTCGAGCCGGGCAATGAGACCGCGCAGGTTGGGATCGCTGGGCTCGTTGGTGAGCGCGGTCGGGAGGTGTGCGAGCCGCTCGCTGTCCTGATAGCGTGTCTCGGCGGCGGAAGTCGGCACAGTCGGAGACCAGGTCGGCAAGGCTGCATTCGTAGAGTTCAGCGAGCCGAGCGAGGACGTCGAGTGATGGGGCATGGCCGGTCGCGGCCGGCCATTGCTCCCAGTAGGAGAAGTTCTTGAACGTCTTGGGGTCGTCGGGCCAGCGGGAGTTCCATTGGTCGGCGGCTTCGCGCTGGCTCCAGCCGCGTGCGATTCGGAGCGCGGCGCGCACGTTCATGCCGTACCGGTCGCAGAACGCCTTAGCCACCTCGGCCCAGGTTTGCTGCTTGGCGCGGAGGCTTGCTGTCAGCTCTCGTTGCTGCTGTCGGACGCTTCTCGTCAGCGTTGGCACGAGTCGACTCCTTTCGCAGACACAGTGACGGTAATCCGGTCGATGCGTTGGTCGATTTATCCCAGTTGAACTGGGAGAAATGGTGCCACAAGGTCACCGTTGCAGCCGGTGTCCTGCGGCCTCGACCTGCGGTTTCGTCATGGGTGTCCGGCCGGCCCGTGCCGGCCATCCGAAGCCCGCGGGCCGGCTGGACTGCCACACCGACGGCCCGAATCTCGAAAGGCAGGACTGACCTATGACGATGAGCGCACACGATGCGCCGACCGGCCGAGCTTGGGTGCACGAGTCGCTGTTCGATCGGCTCGCGACCCGGATCGTCACCGATCACGAACTGCCTCGCAGCCTGGCCGAACGGATCATGGACCAGGCGATCGCTTTTCTTGTTGCGTCGGCCGCCAACCCGCTCGAACGGCTCGCGCCTAGCGAGTTGGTCGACATCGGCTGGCACACGTTCGTCCTGCACACCCGCGACTACCGGGAGTTCTGCGCACGGGTCACTCACGGATCGTTCATCGACCACGTGCCGACCGAGGACGGTGATCCGCGCGGGCACGGCGCGCAGGCCCGTTCCACCTTGACACGGACCCTGTGCGCGATCCTGGACACCGGGCTGGCTATCGACGGCGACTTGTGGCCGACCGTGACCAGCCAGTGCTCGCAGTGCCATGCGGGCTGCACCGACTCCCCGTAAGGCGGCCATGACCAGAGTCGACTGGTACGACCTCCCGTACTCGGTCCGCTGTGCAGTCGAGGCCGAGTGCGGGTTGGTCGTGGGCGTCACCACGCCGGACGGCGGACGCAACGCGAACCTGATCGTCGTACTCGAAGTCCAAGACGGTCGCCAGGTCTTCGTCAAAGGCGTACAAGCCGACACAGCTGAGGCCGCCGGGTTCCGACGCGAAGCGGCGCTCAACCCGGCGCTACCCGCGGTCGCACCGCGCCTGCTCTGGCAGGTCGAGGTCGACGGGTGGCTGATGCTCGGATTCGAGTACATCCCAGGTCGGCATGCTGACCTGTCACTCGGTTCGGCCGACCTCATCCTCGTCGCGGATGCCGTCTCGGCGATCGCCCGTCACCGGGCTCCGATCCCGACGCCCGAGCTTCCTGCCCTCGCCGACAAGATCACCAGGATCTCCGCCTGGACACGACTCGGATCCGACCCACCGAGCAACCTCGACCCGTGGGCGCGGGCAAACCTCGACCGATTCGCCGATGCCGACGAGTGCGCCGCCGAATGGGCTGCTGGAGACAGCCTGGCCCACACCGATCTCCATGCCCACAACATCCTCGTCAACGATGCCGCCCACGTCGTCGACTGGTCCTGGGCCCACCGAGCAGCCCCCTGGATCGACGCTGCCTACCTCGTCATCCGCCTCATCCAGAACGGCCACGGCCCCGCGCAGGCAGAGCAGTGGGCCGCGACGACCGAGTGTTGGCACACCGCAACGCCGGTGGCACTCGACAGCTTCGCGGTGGGGACGTTCGGGATATGGGAGTTCCTTCGACTCGCGAGGCCACATCCGGTCCGCGAAGCGGCGACGGCGGCAGCTCGGCGTTGGGCCCAGCATCGCCTGGACGAACAGTCCTGACCTTGGCCGTCCTCGGGGCTCAGCGGAAGAGGTAGCGGACCTCATGGGGGCGGTGGTCGCTGCTCACGACGTCGCCGCGTACGGCCGCGCGGCGCACTTCGAGTCCGCGTCGCCAGTCGGCGTCAATCAGCCGGTGGCCGTGGGTGCCGATGCTGTCGTACGACGCCGGCCAGGCGCTGGTCAGTCCGTTGCCGAGGCGGCGGCCGAGCTCGCGTCGTACCCACGCCTTCTTGTGGTCGAGGTTCCAGTCGGCGGCCACGACGAACGAGGCGGTCGGGTACCTCTCACGGAACCGGTTGACCAGCCGCCGCCAGCCGGCGAGGGCGCTCTTGTGGGCCAGCACCTTGGTGTCGTCGGTCGACCAGCGACCCTCGACGTCGGACGGCAGGTGGGTGGCCATGACGATCACGGTGCGGCCGAGGCGGCCGTCGAGCCGCTCGCGCAGCCGGACGACCGAGGCGTACAGCTGGCGGGTCCGGATCCGGCGGTCGGTCAGCTTGACCACCGACTTCGCCCGGGCGGACCAGACCGAGCTCCACTCGATGGCGGTCTCGTCCTTGCCGTCGTTGTGCGCCGGAGCGGGCAGATAGCTGGACCAGCACTCGCCGGCGCCGCCGAGAATCGCGCCGGCGTGGGTGCCGTTCATCATCTCGGTGTGGGTGACGATGCTGGCGGCGGCTCGGTACGACGCGGCGTCGGCGCGCAGTCGCTGCCGCTCGCGCGAGGCCCGCTCGACGGACTTGCCGGCGGTCCGCACCCCATAGCTCCACTTGCCGGAGGCATGGACGTGCGCGAAGGCGCCGCCGGTCGAGGTGGGACACGCGGCGGCGGGGCTGGCGGTCACATGAGCCGGGCTGCCGGGCGTCAGCACGGCGAGCAGCGCGAGCGCGATCGAGGCGGCTAGGGCAGGTGCGCGGTTGGCAGGCATCGCCGCATCGTAGTGAGCCGCCACCTAAGTGAACGGCGCTGTCATCTAGGTACCAGTTCGCGCCGATCTAGGCCGGTGCTACCCATGTGGGCGGCCCACCGCCAACGGCTCAATGAGTTGCGTCATAGCCAACCAACTCATGGGGGATCAATCATATGGCAACACATCTCAACCGAGCCGCGGCGCTGCTGCCCGTGGCCGCGATGGCCCTGGGCGGGCTGCTACTCATCCCGGCGCCGGCACAGGCCGCATCCGGCGTGAACGTGTCGAACGGTGCGCTCAACGTCACCGCGCAGGCCGGCAAGGACAACCAGATCTCGATCCAGTTCAACAGCGCGGCCGGTGCGTTCAACGTCATCGACAACGGTGACACGGTCACGGCGGGCGCCGGGTGCACCCAGGTTGCCGCCAACAACGTGCGATGCGGTTCGGCCGGCGTTGGCAGCGTGGTCGTCAACGCGGGCGACGGCGACGACGTCATCGATGCCCGAACGACCGTCCGGGCGGTGGTGGACGCCGGTACCGGCGTGGACCAGGTCCTCGGCAGCTCGAAGAACGACGTCATCAGCGGCGGCCCGGACAGCGACAACCTCACCGGGTTCGACGGCGGTGACACCCTGAACGGCGGCGACGGCATCGACACGATGAACGGCGGCAACCAGCGCGACACCATGGACGGCGGCGCGGGCGCTGACACGTTCATCGGTGGCGCGGACTCCGACGTGGCGTCGTACCAGTCACGCACGGTCCGCGTGGTCGTCGACCCGGACGACACGGCCGACGACGGTCAGACCGGCGAGCTCGACAACGTCCGGAGCGACGTGGAGGAGATCGTCGGCGGGTCGGCGGGCGACCTGCTCGTCGGCACCACGGCGGACAACCGACTGGTCGGCAACCAGGGTGAGGACACCTTGCTGGGTCTCGGCGGCAAGGACCGGCTGTTCGGCTCCGAGGGCAGCGACACGCTCAACGGTGGCGCCGAGGACGACCAGCTCAGCGGCTTCACCGGCACCGACCTGTTCTCGGGCGGCGCGGGCATCGACCGGGTGCTGTACGACGCGCACCCGGCCAGCGTGCGGGTCAGCCTCAACGGCAAGCCCGACGACGGCTTGTTCTCCGGCCTCAACAGCACCGAGCAGGAGAACGTGCCGAACGACGTCGAGCAGATCAACGGCAGCCAGTTCAACGACAACCTGCAGGGCAACGGCCTCGCCAACCGGCTGGTCGGGCTCTCGGGTGACGACACCCTGATCGGCGGACCGAACGTCGCTGGCCAGGACGTCGCCGACGTGCTCTTCGGCGACTTCGGCCACGACTCGCTTCTCGGCGGCGCCGGCGACGACTCGCTGAGCGGCGGTGCCGACAACGACCCGAGGGTGGACGGCCAGCTGGGCGCCGACGACATGTTCGGTGACGGCGGCGACGACGTCCTGGGCGGCTGCGCGCTGTGCGGTAACGACAACGCGCCGGACTTCATGATGGGTGGCAGCGGCAACGACACCGTCACCTACGTGGACCACGGTCCGGTCACCGTCAGCCTTGACGGTCAGGCCAACGACGGGTCGACCGGTGCCAACGAGGGCGACAACGCCTTCAACGACATCGAGAACCTCCAGGGCTCGATCGGCGGCGGTGACGTGCTCATCGGCAACGAGGTCGACAACGACATCGCCGGCTTCGGCGGGAACGACATCCTGTTCGGCTTCGACGGCAACGACGACCTGGACTGCGGCGCTGGCGTCAACGACCACGGGCTCGGGGGAGCGGGCTTCGACACCGCCAAGGACTGCGAGACGATCAGCGAAGTTCCGTAACAGGCAGTCCTCCTTTCCGGGTGTTACGCACCGGTACGGACCCGGTGAGTGGGCAGCAGGCTGGCCATGCCAGCCTGCTGCCCTCGTGCTCGATCTCACTCGGAGGGAAACCATGACTCGACTACGAACCACCCTGGCGCGCACGGCCGCACTGGTCGCCGCCGCCGGACTGGTGGTCAGCACCGCAGGCCAAGCACCGGCGGCCGCCCCCGCCGCCCCCGCGCCCGCAGTCACCACCGCCCCGTCCACCGACATCCTCGACCAGGTCAAGCAGTTGACCGGCGTCACCTCGGTCACCGAGGCCACCGCTCCCGCCGGCTACCGGTTCTTCAAGATCACGTTCGAGCAGCTGGCCGACCACCGCCGGCCGCGGGCCGGGACGTTCGAGCAGCGGCTGACGCTGCTGCACAAGGACGTCGCCCGGCCGATGGTGATGTACACCAGCGGCTACAACGTCTCCCAGAACCCCAGCCGCAGCGAGCCGACCCAGATCGTGGACGGCAACCAGCTGAGCATGGAGTACCGCTTCTTCGAGCCGTCCCGGCCCGCCAACCCGGACTGGGAGCAGCAGCTCACGATCTGGCAGGCCGCCACCGACCAGCACCGGATCATCCACGCGTTCCAGAAGCTCTACCGCGAGAACTGGATCACCACCGGCGGCTCCAAGGGCGGCATGACCGCGACCTACCACCGCCGCTTCTACCCGAGCGACGTCAACGGCACCATCCCGTACGTCGCGCCCAACGACGTCGACAACCGCGACGACTCGGCGTACGACGAGTTCCTGGACAACGTCGGTAATGACCCGGCCTGCCGCGCCCGCCTGGTTGGCCTGCAGAAGCGGGTGCTGACCGACCGGCAGTGGTACCTCGACAAGGCCCGTGGCATCGCCGAGGCCGAGGGGTACACCTTCGACACGGTCGGCGGGCTGGAGATCGCGGTCGAGCTGTCGGTCATCGACTCCTACTTCGTGTTCTGGCAGTACTCCCGCCAGCAGGACTGCGCGATGCTGCCCGATCCGGCCACCGCGACCAACGACGACGTGTGGGCCTTCTACGAGGGAACCGCCTCGCTCGTGGGCAACGCCGACCAGAGCTTCGCGGGCTTCATTCCCTACTACTTCCAGGCCAGCTACGAGCTCGGCGCGCCGCTGCCGTACGAGGGCCCGCTCGCCGATGTCCTGCAGTACCCCGGCCTCAACGTCGCCGAGACCTTCGTGCCGGCCGAGCTCAAGCCGCGCCGCTTCTCCAAGCGGGCGATGCCCGACATCGACCGCTGGGTGCGCAACAGCTCGACCCGGATGCTCTACGTGTACGGCGCCAACGACCCGTGGAGCTCCGAGCCGTTCTCCTGCGGCCGCACCGGCGCGAAGCGGGAGTGCGCGCGCTACTGGGTCGCCGGCGGCAACCACGGCTCCCGGATCGCGCAGCTGCCCGAGGCCGAGCGGATCCGCGCCACCGCGCTGATCCTGAAGTGGGCAGGTCTCGGTGACGGCGACCGCGCCGTCGAGCAGATCGACGACGCCGGCCGCCCGAAGCGCAACCCGTCCCTCGACACGCAGCCCGACTACCTGAAGCACCGCATGCTCTAGCTCGCCGACCCGGCTCGTGTTGACCTGATACAGCGTCGACACGGGCCGGGTCAGCGGTCTGTGGTGTCGACACCGGCCGGGTCGGCGTCAGTCTGAGCTAGCGAAGACTGTCGCCCGTCCCGGAGCTCCGCTGGCGGCGGTTGGGCGGGAGCTGGTCGAGTCGGTGGGTGAGCCAGGCCTTCTCGGCGGTGTTGCCGGCCAGGTCGATCGCGCGCTGGTAGGCCTCGCGCGCCTCGTCGTACCGCTCCAGCCGGCGGAGCAGGTCGGCGCGGGTGGCCTGCCAGGCGTGGTAGCCCTCGAGGTCGAGCCGGTCGACCTGCGCCAGCCCGACTGCAGGCCCGTCCAGCTCGGCGACGGCGACCGCCCGGTTCAGCTCGACCATCTGGGTGGGGGAGACCCGCAGCAGGCCGTCGTACAGCTGCACGATCTGCTCCCAGTCGGTCATCGAGGAGTCCAGCGCGTCGGTGTGTACGGCGTTGATCGCGGCGAGGTACTGGTACGGCCCCGGCCGGTTCACCGCCAGGCAGCGGCGCACCAGCGCATGGCCCTCGTCGATCTTCTGGGCGTCCCAGAGGGTCCGGTCCTGCTCGGGCAGGATGACCAGCATCCCGTCGGCGACCCGGGCCGGACGCCGCGAGTCGAGCAGCAGCATCAGCGCCAGCAGGCCGTCGACCTCGGGCAGCGGGTCCGGGCCGAGCGGCCCGGGCTTGCCGGGTGGCCCGGTGACCAGCTCCTGGATCAGCCGGGTCAGCCGGATCGCCTCGTCGCACAGCTCCTCACGGACGGCGCGGTCCGGGTCGTCGGCGGAGTCGGTCGCGAGATAGCCCTCGTTGAAGATCAGGTAGAGAACCGACAGCACGCCGCTGAGCCGCTCGGCGATGTCCTTCTCGCGCGGCACCCGGTACGGGATCTTCGCGGCCTTGATCTTCTGCTTGGAGCGGGTGATCCGCTGCGCCATCGTGGTCTCCTCGACCAGGAAGGCCTTGGCGATCTCGGCGACGGTCAGGCCGCCGAGCAGGCGCAGCGTCAGGGCGACCCGGTGCTGGGGTGCCAGCGCGGGGTGGCAGCAGGTGAAGACCAGGCGGAGCCGGTCGTCGGTGACCGGTCCGGTCTCCCGGCCGGAATCGTCGTCCTCAAGCTGTGCGTTCATCTGGGCGGCCTCGGCGTACTTGCCCTCACGCTTGGCCTCGCGCCGGATCCGGTCGAGCGCCTTGTTGCCGGCGACGGTGGTCAGCCACGCCCCTGGGTTGGGCGGGACTCCGTCGACCGGCCACTTCTCCATGGCGGCGACGATGGCTTCGGACGTGGCGTCCTCGGCGAGATCGAGGTCGCCGAAGCGACGCGCCATGGTGGCGACGACCCGGCCATGCTCGGCACGGAAGATCTGTTCGATCTCCACGCCGAGCGCCGGTGACGAGGTGCGATCCGGCATTCGCGAGATCAGGCAGGCTCGGCCTGGAAGGGGCGGACCTCGACCTTGCCCTGACAGGCCTCCGAGGCCCGCTGGGCCCATTCGAGCGCCTCGTCGAGGTCGGCGTGCTCCATCACCCAGAAGCCGCCGAGGTACTCCTTGGACTCCGAGAACGGTCCGTCGGTGACCAGCCGCTCGCCCTTGGTGTTGTCGACGGTCGTCGCGCTCGTGATGTCCTCCAGGCCGCCACCGAAGACCCACTTGCCGGCCGCCCTAACCTCCTCGTTGTAGGCGTCGACCGCGTCGAAGATCGGCTGCATCTCCTCTTCAGTCATCGACTCGAAGTCCTCGGTGCCGTCGTGGTGAACCGAGATCATGTACTGCGGCATGGTGTTTTCTCCTTGATCGAGGTGGCTCTGCCACCCATCTTGTCGGTTGTTGGCGACGACCGTGCGGCCGCCTCACACTCACACCACGAACGGGTACCCGTCGATACGACAACACCCACGAAAACAGATGCGATGAATTCTGGTACGGCGACAGCCCACCGCCTACCCGGGCGTGCGGGGCCCGACCAGGTCGTCAACCGCCAAGCCGGCGTTCGTGGTCTCGACGACGGTTGCTGCGCAACCTGCTCGACCATCCGGAAGTCCTGGTCGGCGAACGCATCCGTGCAACACCCTTCAAGACCTGGATGGCCGCGGGCGGCTTCGACGCGGCCGGCTGGCTCAAGCGGTTCACCGCCGACGGCCGGCCCTGACCGCGGAGCGGTCCTGGCAGCCCAGGTTGCTGCTCGCCGACGCCCTCCCGGCCCGGATCCGGGCCAAGGTGGAAGCCGCCCACTCTCTTACCTGAAAATGCGCGAGTTCGGGTACCTCGTCTCCGATCGTGGCGGCATACTTACTCGGACGTAACCTGGTGATCTAAGTTACAGACCACGAACGTTGGAAAATCTCGTGCACTCGGGGCGCGATGGGCGGAGCGAGGAGTCCCATGCCGATCAACACTGACCCTTCCTTTATCGATGACATGCCGGCCAACGTGGCCGTGCAGTTCCTCGACCGAGTGGCGAAGTCGCCGGACAGTGAGGCCTTCCGCTACCCCAAGGGAGAAGGCTGGGAGTCGGTCACCTGGAAGCAGGCCGGCGACCAGGTCAAGCGGTACGCCGCTGGCCTGCTGGCGCTCGGCATCCAGGCCGAGGAGCGGGTCGGCATCGCGTCGACCACGCGCTACGAGTGGATCGCCGCCGACCTCGCCATCATGTGCGCCGGCGGCGCGACCACGACGGTCTACCCGTCGACCAACGAGGAGGACACCGTCTACATCCTCGGCGACGCCGAGGTGAAGGTGCTGTTCGCCGAGGACGACGAGCAGATCGCCAAGGTGGTGAGCGGCCGCGAGCAGCTGCCGAAGCTGGAGAAGGTCGTCACCTTCGACGGCAAGGCCGATGGTGACTGGGTGATCGGCCTCGACACGCTCGCCGAGCTCGGCGACGCCTATCTCGCCGAGCACCCCGACGCCATTGCCGACGTCGCCCAGAGCATCAAGCCCGACCAGCTCGCGACCCTCGTCTACACCTCCGGCACCACCGGCAAGCCCAAGGGCGTCCGGCTGCGGCACCGGTCGTGGGTCTACGAGGGCGAGGCGATCAAGGCCCAGAACATCCTCGACGAGTCCGACCTGCAGTTCCTGTGGCTGCCGATGTCGCACGTGTTCGGCAAGGTGCTGATGTCCACCCAGATGGCATGCGGCTTCCCGACCGCCATCGACGGCCGGGTCGACAAGATCGTCGACAACCTGGCTGTGGTGAAGCCGACCTTCATGGGTGCCGCGCCGCGCATCTTCGAGAAGGCGCACGGCCGGATCGTGACCATGACCGAGGCCGAGGGCGGTATCAAGAAGAAGCTGTTCGACCAGGCGTTCAAGGTCGGCCTCGAGGTCAACGCGCTCAAGCGGGCCGGTAAGCCGGTGCCGCGCGGGCTCGGCGTACAGCACAAGCTGTTCGACAAGATCGTCTTCAGCAAGGTCCGCGAGCGGTTCGGCGGCCGGGTGCGCTTCTTCATCTCTGGCTCCGCGGCGCTGAACCGCGAGATCGCCGAGTGGTTCGGCGCGGCCGGCATCCTGATCCTCGAGGGCTACGGCATGACCGAGAACTCCGCCGGCGCCACCGTCAACCACCCCGACGACTACAAGTACGGCTCGGTGGGCCTGCCGTTCCCCGGCAGCGAGGTCAAGATCGCCGAGGACGGCGAGGTGCTGCTGCGCGGCCCGCACATCATGGAGGGCTACCACAACAAGCCCGACCAGACCGCGGAGACGCTGAGCGACGACGGCTGGCTGCACACCGGTGACATCGGCGAGATCGACGCCGACGGCCACCTCAAGATCACTGACCGCAAGAAGGACCTGTTCAAGACCTCCGGCGGCAAGTACGTCGCGCCGTCGGCGATCGAGTCGACGTTCAAGGCGATCTGTCCCTACGCCAGCCAGTTCCTGGTGCACGGCGACGAGCGCAACTTCGTCGTCGCCCTGGTCACCCTCGACCCGGACCTGATCGCCGGCTGGGCTGCCGAGAACGGCATGGAGGGCAAGTCGTACGCCGAGATCGTCACCTCCGAGCCGGTCAAGAAGATGGTCGCCGGCTACATCGACGAGCTCAACAGCCGCCTGAACCGCTGGGAGACGATTAAGAAGCACGTCCTGCTCGACCACGACTTCACCATCGAGTCCGGCGAGCTCACCCCGTCGCTGAAGGTCAAGCGCAAGGTCGTCGAGGCCAACAACAAGGACGCCCTGGACGCGCTCTACTCCTGACGTCGCTGGCTAGGCTGGGGCGGTGCCCTCCGCCCTGCCTGTCGGTGACCCCGTCCCACCGGACGGCAGCCTGCCGAGCAGCGCGCTGACGGGGTTCGGCCAGCGTGGGTTTGGGTTCTACGTCCACGTGCCGTTCTGCAGCGTGCGCTGCGGGTACTGCGACTTCAACACCTACACCGCCGAGGAGCTGGGCAACCAGCCCGGGGCGTCGCGCCTGACGTACGCCGGTGCGGCGATCGCCGAGGTCCGGCACGCCAGGCGGGTGCTGGGCGAGGCCGCCGTACCGGTGCAGACGGTCTTCTTCGGCGGCGGTACGCCGACCCTGCTGAAGCCGTTCGACCTGGCCTCGATCCTGGCCGCGATCGGCGCGGAGTTCGGGCTGGCCGACGACGTTGAGGTGACCACCGAGTCCAACCCGGACAGCGTGACGCTGGAGGACCTGGAGAAGCTGCGCGCCGCCGGTTTCACCCGAATCTCGTTCGGGATGCAGTCGGCGGTGCCGCACGTGCTGGCCACCCTTGACCGCACCCACGACCCGCGTCGGGTGCCGGCGGTGGTGAACTGGGCGCGGGCCGCGGGTTTCGAGCAGGTCAGCCTGGACCTGATCTACGGCACGCCGGGGGAGTCCGCGCAGGACTGGCAGGTCACCCTGGAGGCTGCGCTTGCCTGCAGCCCCGACCACATCAGTGCCTACTCGCTGATCGTCGAGGAGGGCACCGCGATGGCCCGGCAGGTACGCCGCGGCGAGCTGGCGTTGCCCGACGAGGACGACCTGGCCGACAAGTACCTCGCAACCGACCAGGCGCTGTCGGCGGCCGGTCTGCGCTGGTACGAGGTGTCCAACTGGGCGCGGTACGACGAGTACCGGTGCCGGCATAACCTCATCTACTGGCGCGGCGGGGACTGGTGGGGTGTCGGCCCGGGTGCGCACTCGCATGCCGGCGGGGTTCGCTGGTGGAACGTCAAGCACCCCTCCGCGTACGCCGCCCGGCTGGCCGCCAAGGAGAGCCCCGCCCACGCCAGGGAGGTCCTCGACCACGAGTCGCGGCGGCTGGAGCGGATGCTGCTGGAGCTGCGGCTGCGCGAGGGGCTGCCGGCCGACGTACTCGACCATCACGGCTGGCGGGCGGTCGGCCGACTGGTCAAGGGCGGGCTGCTGACCGCCGAGGGCGAGCGGCTGGTGCTGACCATCCGCGGCCGGCTGCTCGCCGACGGCGTGGTCCGCGAGCTGCTCTCCTGATCCGTGGATGGAGCACCTCCATGGAGCACCAGCCACTAGTGTGTGCGGCATGACCCAGGGGCCTGACCTCAGCAAGAACCCGGACCGCGACGACCAGTCTGGCGTGCCCGAGCCGGAGCCGACGCGTGCCTACGAACAACCGCCTGTGAACCCGGCGGCGTACGGCCAGCAGCCCCAGGATCCGTACGCCCAGGACCCCTATGCCCAGCAGGGCCAGCCGGGTTACGCACAGCAGCCCCCGCCGGCGTACGGACAGGCTCAGCCGGGCTACCCGCAGGCGGGCCAGCCGCAGCCGGTGTACGGCTATGCGGGTGCCCCCGACCCATCCGCGCCGTACGGCCGGCACCCGGTCACCGGGATGCCGTACTCCGACAAGTCGAAGCTGGCCGCCGGCCTGCTCCAGCTGCTGATCCCGCTCGGGATCGGCCGGATGTACATGGGCGACGTCGGACTCGGTGTCGCACAGCTGCTGGTCACGATCTTCACGTGTGGGTTCGGCGCGCTGTGGCCGTTCATCGACGGCATCATGATCCTGGTCGGCGAGCCGACAGACGGCGAAGGCCGCCCGCTACGTCAGTAGCGAACGGCCTTCGGCTTCGGACTGTGGGTGGTCAGCTGACCATCCGGAGGTTGACCGGGTACCGGTAGTCCTCGCCGTTGTAGGCCTTGATCGTGGCGATCACGGTGAGGACGATCCAGCCGATCGAGAGCGCGATCGTGGTCAGGATTCCGATCAGGATGAAGATCAGGAAGATCGAGACGGTCATCGCGATCGCCATCGTGATCTGGAAGTTGAGGGACTCGACAGCGTGGCGCCGGATCGCCGGCGACTCGTTGCCCTTGGTCAGCATCACTACCAGCGGCGCGACGAAGCCGAGGATCAGCGCGCCGCCGTGGGCGCCGGCCGACCACATGTTGATGTCGTTCGCGGTCAGCGGCTGCGGGGCGCCAGCGGGCGGCATGCCGGCGGGCTGGTGACCCGGGTTGGGAGGGTTCTGCGGGTACTGGTCAGACATCTGTGCGTTCTCCAGTCACGTAATGGTGGGCCGTTCAGGTACCGAGGAGGCGTGACACCGGGCCTGAGTACGAGAAGACCCGAGAAATCTGGTGAACCTCCAGGCTCACGGCGTCCGACGGCTCAACGGGTGACTGGGTTCCGTGCGAACCTCCGGCTAGCTGACCATCCGGATCGTCATCGGGTACTTGTAGTCCTCGCCGTTGTTGGTCTTGACCGCACCCATGATCGTGAACACCAGCCAGGCGACGCCGAGCGCGATCGTGGTCAGGATGCCGATCAGCACGAAGATCAGGACCACCGAGACGATGAAGTAGATCAGCATCGAGAGCTGGAAGTTCAGCGACTCGACCGCGTTGCGGCGGACCCACGGTGACGCGTTGCCCTTGATCACCAGCACCAGAAGCGGCGCCAGGAAGGCCAGGCCGGTGACCATGCCCGCGATCAGCGCGCCCCAGTGGGCCATGCCGGCCCAGAGCTTCTCGTCGGAGGGCGAGAGGGCGGCCGGCGCGCCGGGCTGACCGGCGTACGGCTGGCCAGGCGCACCTGGCGGCGGCGCTGGGTACGGCGTCTGGCCGTAGCTGCTCTCGGGGGCGGGCGGAGGAGGCGGCGGTGGGGCGCCGGCTTCTTGCTTGCCGAGTTCTACGGGCTCCTGCGGGTCGTTGGTGTCAGACATCGGTGCCATCTCCTGTGACGAAGTCGATGAGTTCCTCGACCCTACCGAGAAGTGCGGGTTCCAGGTCGGCGTAGGAGCCGACACGCGAGAGGATGAACTTCCAGGCCCGCGCAATGTCGGCCTGGTCGGCGTGCGGCCAGCCGAGCGACTGGCAGATGCCCTTCTTCCACTCGATGCTGCGCGGTACGGCGGGCCACTCCTCCAGCCCGACCCGGTGCGGCTTGACCGCGGCCCAGATGTCGATGAACGGGTGGCCCACGATCAGCACGTGCTCGCCGACCGTCGAGTTCTGGACCGAACGCGCGATCCGGCTCTCCTTGGAGCCCTCGACCAGGTGGTCGAGGAGTACGCCGACCCGCCGGTGCGGGCTGGGTCCGAACTCACGCAGGTGGTCGGCCAGGTCGTCGGCACCCTCGAGGTACTCCACGACCACACCCTCCAGCCGCAGGTCGTCGCCCCAGACCTTCTCGACCAGCTCGGCGTCGTGCCGGCCCTCGACGAAGATCCGGGAGGCTCGGGCGACCCGCGCCTTGGCCCCGTGAACCGCGACCGAGCCGGAGGCAGTCCGGGTCGGCTTGGCGGGCGCTGCGCGGCGTACCGGCGCGACCAGGATCACCGGCTTGCCCTCGAGCAGGAAGCCGGGCCCGAGCGGGAATGCACGGCGGGTGCCGCGCCGGTCCTCGAGGGTGAGCGTGTGCAGGTCGCGGTCCACGGCCACGATCTCGCCGCACCAGTCGGTGGTCACCTCTTCGACGACCAGGCCGATCTCGGCACCGTGCTCCACCGCGCGGCCGCGCGCCGGTTCCCTCCAGCCGGACGACAGCACGTCCGCCCCATAACGGTCGAAAGTCACCGGGTCACGCTAGGTCGGCGGCAGGTGCCGATTTCGGCGGCGCGCCGTACCGCTGAGCGTTGGCTGAGGAAGTGGGCAAAGCCCTTGGCTTCCGAACGGTCGCGATATATCGTCGACGTATCGCGATACTGCGGACATCGGAGGAGCTATGAGAGGGTACGGAACCGACCCTTGCGGCCGCCGCGGCGGCGGCGTGTGGGCGATGGCGACCGACATGGTCGACTGGATCGGTGAGGAGAAGGTGCGTCAGATGACCAAGCAGGGACCCGGATGGGTTGGCGGCGGCTGGCACAGCGGACACGGTGGTCGGCCCGGACGTCCCGGCCCGCCTCCGTGGGTGCAGGACCTGGTGCGCAGCTTCGGTGGCCCGGACCTCGGCGGCGGCACGCGCGGCCCGAAGGTACGCCGCGGCGACGTCCGCTCGGCGATCCTCGACGTGCTGTCGCGGGAGCCGATGAACGGCTACCAGGTGATCCAGCAGATCTCCGAGCGCAGTGGCGGCGCGTGGAAGCCGAGCCCCGGCTCGGTCTACCCGACCGTGCAGCAGCTCGAGGACGAGGGCCTGGTTGCCGGCCGCGAGGTTGACGGCCGGCGTCTGCTCGACCTCACCGACGATGGCCGGGCGTACGTCGCCGAGCGCACCGAGGAGCTGGCGGCGACCTGGCGTCCCTTCGAGGCGACCGAGACCGAGCAGGCCGCGGCCGCCGGCGTAGGCGATCTCAAGCCGGTGATCGGCCAGGTGATGGGCGCGGTGTGGCAGGTGATGGCCAACGGCAGCGACGAGCAGCGGGCCCAGGCGGCCGAGATCCTGAGCGAGACCCGGCGCCGTCTCTACGGCCTCCTTGCCGAGGGTGAGCCGGAATGACCGCCCGGCCGCAGCAGCCCTGGTCATCGGCACGGCCCCGGCCGTGGGCGGAGTTCGCCCTGCAGCAGGTTGCGTCCGCCAACGGCAGCCTCCGGGTCGGAGACGCCGAGCGAGAAGAGGCCGCCTCGGCCCTGGGCGAGCACTTCGCCCAGGGCCGGCTGAGCCGCGAGGAGTACGACGACCGGCTGGCCGCCGCGTTCGCGGCCAAGACCGGCGGCGACCTGCAGCAGCTGTTCCGTGACCTGCCGGCCCCCCATCCGGGCGCGCCGGCCAGGGTGGCCGCCGCCCGGCCTCGCCCTGGCAGGCCGCGTGGCTTTCGGCTGCCCGTGTTCCCGATGCTCCTGGTCCTGATCGGCCTCGCGATCGTGCTGGACGCGTGGTGGGTGCTCTTCGTCGGGCTCGGCGTGGTGTGGTGCCTGGGTAGCTCGCGGCGCCGGCGCCGGTGGCACGCGGCGTACCACCAGCCCTACGCACGCACCTGATCAGCCGGTGTGGCGGGCGGAGATGATCGCATCGAGCTCCGCCCGCTGCTCCGCTGTCAGCGGCTTCAGTACGCAGAACTCGTTGCCCTCCGGGTCGGCCATCACGACCCAGCTGACGTTCGGGCCCTGGCCGACGTCGATGCGGGTCGCGCCGAGCGCCTCCAGTCGGGCGACCTCGGCCTCCTGGTCGTCCGGGCGCAGATCGAAGTGCATCCGGTTCTTTCCGGCCTTGGCCTCCGGGACCCGGATGAACAACAGGTCCGGCGCGACCCCGTCCCAGATCGAGTGCTCGGCAGGCTCGAGGGCGACCTCGTCAGCCGAGTCGTGAGTACGCCGCCACTCCAGCGCCTCGGCCCAGAAGTGGGCTAAGCGGTCGGGGTCGGCGGCGTCGATGTCGAGGCACTGGATGCGCAGGGTCATGGCCTCACCTTGATGGCCCGCCTGTAGCGAGCGCCAGCGGATTTCAGATCAGCGGCAGCTGGCGGGCGTGCCGGGGCAGCTGCTCGTAGCCGCGGCGTACCGCCTTGGCGAGGCCGTCGGCCGGGAACGGCCACTCGGCCGCCGCCAGCGCCTCGTCGAGAGGTATGCCACGCCCGGCCAGGTCGCGGATCGTCTCGGCGACCACGCCGATGTCGGAGCGTTGGTCCTCCACGAACGCGCGGTCGACGACGGCGCCGTGACCGGGCACCACGACCGACGTGCCGTTCAGCAGCTGCAGGACCAGGTCGAGCGAGGTCGGCCAGTCCAGCGGGTGGCAGTCGCCGCCGAAGACCGGGGGAGCGGACTCCTCGATCAGGTCTCCGGCAGCCAGGACGTTTGCGTCCGGCACCAGCACCACCAGGTCGCCGGCGGTGTGACCGCGGCCGGGATGGATCAGCTCCACCGCTCGGTCGCCGAGGTCGACCGTGCCGACCGAGGAGAAGGTGTGGTCGGCCGGCACGATCGGGGCCGCCATCACCTCGTCGCGATGCGGGTCGTCGGACTTCTCGTAGTTCCGCTTCATCCGCTCGCCCGCGGAGATGGTGTGCTCGGCGGCCCACTCGGTGGCGTGGATCGGGAGCTCGCCGTACTCGTCGCGGAAGATGGCGTTGCCGAAGGTGTGGTCGAAGTGCTCGTGGGTGTTGATGATGCCGATCACCTCGCCCGCGCCGAGCCGGCGTACGTCGGCCACCACCTCCTTGGCTGCGGGCTCGGAGGAGTGGGTGTCCACGACCAGCAGTCCGCGCTCGCCGCCGACCAGGGTGACGTTGAGGTCGAACCAGTCGTAGTTCGCCACCCAGACCCGGTCGCCCACCTCGGTGAAGTCCGCCATGCAGGCGAACCTACCTGGCGCCGAAGCGGCGCCGCGTCAGCAGATGCCGGCGTGCAGCTCGCGGCGCAGGTGCTGGCCCAGCTCGACCGGGGTCCGCGCGGACTCCGGGAACCGGATCTCTCGGGCTCGCGCGCCACCGGCGTCGACCCAGCGGAGGGTGACGCCGTCCGGGCTGAGGTCGGCCAGGGCCACCCCGGCGATGTCGTCGAGTCGGGTCTGGGTGGCCTGGGCGACCGAGTGCCGCAGCTCGCGCTGATGGCAGTGGTTGGCGTGCTCGACGGACTTCTGCAGGTAACCGGCGTTGAGATCGTGCACTGGGCTCCGGAAGTCCTCGACCGGCACCGGGAGATGGCGTTCGGGCTCGCCGGGCAGCCCCGGCCGGACCAGCACCACCTTGCGGGTCTCGACCACGGCCGCGCGCCAGTCCCCGCTCGCATCCGCGTCGGCGCAGGCGTGCCCGCCGCTGCGGAGCCTCGCTGCCATCACCACTGAGGGCGGGATGGGCATCCCTTGGTGCTCGGCGAGGCCGCTGCTGATCTCGAGCAGTGCGGTACGCCGGCTGTCGGCCGCCTGGTCGACCGGCGAGCCGGCCGGGCAGACGAACACGGGCACGCCATCGCGGTCCTCCATGACCAGCCGCGGGTTGCCGTGCACCTGCTCGACGCCGTCCACGACCAGGCTCACCGCGCCCGGGCAGGACAGGATGCTGCGCGCCTCGGCGGCGAGAGTGAACGACGTGGGCGTACGGTCGACAGCTTCCACAACGGCCTCCTGATGTCCGAGTTAGGTGAGCCTAACCTAATGCGGCCTTGATCGGCCAGGACAGATCGCCCACCCACCTGTCTCGCCGCGTGGATAGTCCAGAACGTTTGACATCACTTTCGGCCCAGAAGTGATGTCAAACGTTCTGGACTATCCGGCTTGCGCGGTCGCGACGACGGACTCTTGGGGCTACTGGTCTAGTAGGCTTGGCACTCAGTCAGCGTGAGTGCCAGCGACGAGTGCACGAAGCAATACGGAGAAGGAGGAGCCATGGTCGAGGACCGCCGGCTCGCCGTACTCCGGGCGATCGTTGAGGACTACGTCTCCACCGAGGAGCCGGTCGGCTCCAAGGCGCTGGTCGAGCGGCACCGGCTCGGGGTCTCTCCCGCGACGGTGCGCAACGACATGGCCGTGCTCGAGGAGGAGGGGTTCATCACCCAGCCGCACACCAGTGCGGGGCGGGTGCCCACCGACAAGGGCTACCGGCTGTTCGTCGACCGGCTCACCACCGTCAAGCCGATGAGCACCGCCGAGAAGCGGGCAATCGCGACGTTCCTCGACGGTGCGGTCGACCTCGACGACGTGGTGCAGCGCAGCGTCCGGCTGCTGGCGCAGCTGACCCGCCAGGTCGCGGTCGTGCAGTACCCCACGCTCTCGCGCAGCACGGTGCGGCACGTCGAGATCGTGGCGCTGGCCCCGATCCGGCTGCTGCTGGTGCTGATCCTGAGCACCGGGCGGGTGGAGCAGCGGCTCGTCGAGCTGCCCGACCCGCTGACTGACGACGTACTCGCCGATCTCCGGGTCCGGGTCAACCGGGCGGTGGCCGGCGAGCGAATCTCCGACGCTGCCGCCGCCCTGACCACCCTCCCCGACCAGGTCGGACAGCCGATCGCGCCGGCCGCCAAGGCCGTGGTGGCCGCGCTGGTCGAGGCGATGTCGGACCACCGCTCCGACGAGCGGGTCGCGGTTGGCGGGGCGGCCAACCTCGCCCACTTCGGTGAGGGTTTCGACACCACGATCCGGCCGATGCTGGAAGCCCTGGAGGAGCACGTCGTACTCCTCAAGCTGCTTGGTGAGGCCAGCACCGGCGGCACCATCACGGTCACCATCGGCCACGAGGGTCCCTACCAGGAGCTCGCCAGCACCAGCGTGGTCGCCACCGGCTACGGCCCGGGCGACGAGGCGCTGGCCAGCCTGGGCATCGTCGGACCGACCCGCATGGACTATCCCGGCACGATGGCGGCGGTGCGTGCGGTGGCGCGCTACGTCTCGCGCATCCTCGACGAGGCCTGAGCGCCAGGCCGCCCTCCCAACAAGACCCACGAAGGACACACCACGTGCAGGACCTCTACGACCTCCTCGGAGTCGACCGCGACGCGGATGGCGACACGATCAAGAAGGCATACCGGCGTCTGGCCCGGCAGCTGCACCCTGACGTGAACCCGGACCCCGCGACGCAGGAGAAGTTCAAGGAGATCTCGCACGCCTACGAGGTGCTGTCCGACCCGCAGAAGCGCGCGGCGTACGACCGCGGTGGCTCCGACATCTTCGGTGGCCCGGGCTTCGGCCAGGGCGCCGGCTTCTCGTTCACCGACATCATGGACGCGTTCTTCGGCGGCGGCGCGCCCGGCAGTACGGCGGCCGGCCGCGGTCCGCGGCCGCGGGTGCGCCGTGGCCAGGACGCCCTGATCAGGCTCGACGTCGAGCTCGCCGAGGCCGCGTTCGGGATCAGCCGCGAGATCAAGGTCGACACCGCCGTACTCTGCGAGACCTGCAACGGCGACGGCGCGGCTCCCGGCAGCAAGCCGGTGACCTGCGAGACCTGCCACGGCGCCGGCGAGGTCGCCCACGTCCAGCGCTCGTTCCTGGGCGAGATCCGCACCCTCCGGCCGTGCGCAGCCTGCCGCGGGTTCGGCACGATCATCCCCGAGCCGTGCCGCGAGTGCTCCGGTGACGGCCGCGTGCGGGCACGGCGCTCGCTGACGGTGCGGATCCCGGCCGGCGTCGACACCGGCACCCGGGTCCAGCTCGCCGAGAAGGGTGAGGTCGGGCCGGGCGGCGGCCCCGCCGGCGACCTGTACGTCGAGATCCACGTCGCCCCGCACGCCACCTTCACCCGCCACAACAACGACCTGCACTGCACGGTCTCGGTGCCCATGACCGCCGCAGCGCTCGGCACCTCGATCAAGATCCCGACGCTGGAGGCCGACCTCCCGTCCGAGGACAAGTCGAAGCGCGAGACCTCGTTCCAGCTGGAGCTGAAGGCCGGCACCCAGTCCGGCGCGGAGCACATCATGCACAGCCGCGGCGTACCCGGCCTGCGCGGCACCACCCGCGGCGACCTGATCGTGACCGTGGTCGTGGAGACGCCGACCAAGCTCGACGGCCGGCAGGAGCTGTTGATGCGGGAGCTGGCCGCCGCGCGTGACGAGCTGAGCCCCGACGGCACGATCAAGCCGAGCACGCCGAAGTCGGTCTTCGGCCGGCTGCGCGACGCGTTCAACCAGCACTGAGCCAGCGGTCACGCCTGTGAGCCTCCCGGTCCATCTGGTTCCGACGCTGGCCGGGGTCGGCGTCGGCGGCACGGTCGAGGTGACCGGCGACGAGGCGCATCACGCGGTCACGGTCCGCCGGCTGCGCGTCGGTGAGCGGGTAGTGCTCACCGACGGCGCCGGTACGTCGGTCACCGGCGAGGTCGCCAGCACCGGTAAGAAGGTCTTCACCATCGGCGTCACCGACCTGGCGTACGCCGACCGGCCGGCGCCGTCGATCACCGTCGTCCAGGCGATCCCCAAGGGTGACCGCGGCGAGCTGGCCGTCGAGGTGCTCACCGAGATCGGCGTCGAGGCGATCGTGCCGTGGGCGGCCGCACGCTGCGTCGCGGTGTGGCGCGGCGAGCGCGCCGAGAAGTCCCTCGCGAAGTGGCGCTCGACCGCGCGCGAGGCGGCCAAGCAGTCCCGCCGTTCCTGGTTCCCCACGGTCGCACCGCTGGCGACGACCGACGCGGTCGCCGAGCTGCTGCGTGGGGCCGAGGTGAGCGTCGTACTCCACGAGGCAGCGACAACCTCGCTCGCGTCCGTGGCGATTCCCGAATCCGGGTCGATCGTGGTCGTGGTCGGCCCCGAGGGCGGCATCACCGACGAGGAGCTCGCCGCCTTCGCAGCCGCAGGCGCAACCTCGGTCCGGCTCGGCACCGAAGTGCTCCGCACCTCCACCGCCGGCCTCGCCGCCACCAGCGCGCTGCTCGCCCGGACGTCTCGCTGGGCGTAAGGGGCGGGCAGTTTCACTAGGTACCTAGTGAAACTGCCCCATCCCGTCGGAAACTTCCAGCGGGCACGGACAGTTTCGCGTGGGGCAACTTGTCCGACTAGCGGGCGAGGAGAACCTTGGCGCGGTCCAGTTCCTCGTCGAGGTCGGACTGCTCGGGCTTGGTGAGGTCGCGGTAGGTCGTCACGGTGATCGTGCCGTCCTCGACCCGCCACATGCCTTCGAGCATGCCGTCGACGAAGATCGTGTTACCGATGCCGCCGTTGACGCCCATCCAGTTCTTCCGCTTGACCGGATCGGTCACCCGGTCGCGGCCGGCGTGCGAGAGCCAGACGTTGTCGTAGACGCCGAGCAGACGCACCGGCGCCGGGGTCTCGCCGGTGACGATCTCGCCCTCGGGTACGTCGTACAGGGTCTTGCCGTTCTCTCCCGCGTGCTGGACGAGGTCGTCCATGCCTTTAAGCACCGGGACCAGCCGGGTGACGCCGGACCACGCGGTGACGTCGGCGGCGGTCGCGGGGCCGTAGGCGCGCAGGTAGCGGCGGACGATCTCGGCCACGTCCGGCTCTCGCAGCGGCTCGCCCAGCCAGCGGTCGACGTACTGGTAGATCACGCCGCCCGGCTTCTTCCACTGGCCGCGCGGCGGCAGCTGGGCCAGCGGCTGGTTGATCCGGGCGAGGTGGGCCAGCGCGTTGCCCGGCACGCCGGGGAAGCGCTCCTCGAGGGCTTCGCCCAGCGTCTTCATCGCGAGCGGCCCGTCGAGCAGCGCCTCGGAGATCGCGGCGTTGACCTCCGCGGTGTCGAGGTGGAGCGCCTCGATGACGTTCTGGCTGTGCTTGCGTTCGCGGTCCTGGCACGGCTGGGTCCACTGGCGCAGCGTGAGCGCGTCGCCGGGCACCAGCAGGTGGATGGTCCCGCGCATGCACAGCAGCCGCACCAGCGACTTGTCCTCCAGCGCGGCGGAGACGGCGTACGGGTCGAACTCGGCCAGCCGAGCCGCGAGCGAGAGGTACGGCGGCAGGTTCTCCTGCGCCTGCAGCCCGATGAGGTGCTCCACGACATGCGGGATCGGGCGCGTAGTCCGCTCCAGGAGGTGCTGGCGGTGCAGGAAGGTCCGGTTCAGGTCGCGGGGGCTGAGCTGCATGCCGCCAAGTTAGCGACTACTTCACAACGATGGTTCGAGTGTCCTCACTCGGACCGTTGCCTTCGGCGCCACCGCTCGGGTCGTCGGTCATCGCGGCGAACGTGTAGGTGCCGGGAGTCAATCCAGCGACCGAGACTGCCCCCTCGAATGCCGCGAGGCGGGTCATCCAGTCACCGCTCGACATGACGGACCCGCGTCTGATCACCTCGTCGCCCTGCCGGAGCTGCCAGGGCACGGTCGCCTCGAACGAGCTGGCCCGCCCGGAGAACTCCAGCCGGCCTCCGCTGACCGTCTGGCCTTCGGCAGGCGTGGTGAGCGACACGAGGGCGAGGACGTCGAGCTCCGCGGCCTGGGTAAGCGGCTCCGAGGTGGGTACGCCGAGGGTCTCGGCCACCGGGTTGCCGGAGACCTCGAACTGCACCGGCAGCCGCTGCTGGACCGCCGCCTGTGCGGTATAGATCAGCTGCTGGATCGCGAGCTCGGCCTCTCGGTCGGTCATCCGAGCGGGTCGCTCGGCGACGTCGGACAGGCCGATCCGAAGCACGTCGCCGTCCACCTCGGCCGAGTCGATGGTCATGACGCCGAGCCATGGGGTGCGGTAGTCGGGATCGGCCGGCTCGACCACGGTGGCCTCGCGCAACGCGCCGAGCAGCGCACTCTCCTCCGGGACCTGGTGGAACTCGCGGTACAACCCGGCGCCGGACGGGGTGTCGCCGAGGTAGTAGACGCCGACGGCCTGCTTCTCGCCGGTGGCCGGCTCCCCGGACTCGGACGGGTCGGGGCCGTCGGGCTCGGTCGGGGTGACGTCGGTCGTCGGGTCGACGTTCTCGCTGACCGAACCGGTCGGGGCGACCGGGTCCTCCTTGTCGGCCTCGTCGCCGCCCGGCGTACCAACGGCCGCGATCAGCGCCACGGTCGCAGCGGTGGCGACGACGGCGCCGCCGACTCCCCAGATCCACGGTCGGCGGTCGGTCATCTGATTCTCCTTGGTACGGGCACGGATCTGGTCAAGGGCATTGCGAGGCTCGATGTCGGACACCGCGTCGTCGAGGAGCCCGCGCAGCCGGCGCTCGTCGTTCGAGTCGGTCATGACGGCTCCTCCAGCAGGTGTCGCAGGGCGGCCAGGCCACGCGAGGCGTGGCTCTTGACCGAGCCCCGGCTGATGCCGAGGGCGGTGGCGATCTCGGTCTCGGAGAGGTCCAGGTAGTAGCGCAGCGCGACCACCTCGCGCTGGCGCTGCGGCAGCTCGGCCAGCGCATCGAGTACGGCGCGGCGCCGGGCCGCCTGCAGCACCGGCTCGTCGGCGCCCGGCTCGTCGTCAGGTGGTGCCGCGCTGGCCAGGTGCCGCTCGACCACGCCCCGGTGCCGGAGCGCGGAGCGGGAGCGGTTGACCACACCCTGGCGCAGGTAGGCGACCGCCTTGTCGTGATCGCGTAGCTTGCGCCAGCGGCCGTGAGTGGCCACGAAGACGTCCTGCACGATCTCCTCGGCCTGGCCGAGATCGCGGACCAGCAGCACCGAGAGCCGGACAAGCTGCCGCCAGTGGGCGGCGTACAGCTGCTCGATCGCCCGGTCGGGATCGTGCAGGTCGGCGTCCCACTCGGAACGCGCGGTGGGTGCCATCGCGATCCTCAGAGCCGGCAACGTTGGACTTCTCACGGTAGTTCCACGCGCGACCCGGGTCACCGGTTGACACACCCGCTCGGCGGATTTCTAGTGTGGAGCCATGAGCGCACCCGAACCGTCCGCCGACTGCCTGTTCTGCAAGATCGTGGCGGGTGAGATCCCGGCCGAGATCGTGCACGCGACAGAGACCGTGGTCGCCTTCCGAGACGTCAACCCGCAGGCGCCCACGCACGTGCTGATCGTGCCGCGCAGCCACTACGCCAACGCCGCCGAGGTCGCCCACTGGGAGCCGACCACGATGTCCGAGCTGGTGGGTGCCGCCGCCGCGGTCGCCGACAAGGAGGCGTTTGGCGACAGCTACCGGCTGGTCTTCAACACGGGACCAGGCGCCGGCCAGACCGTCTTCCACGCACACCTGCACCTGCTCGGCGGCCGCCCGCTGACCTGGCCGCCCGGCTGAGCGACAAACCCGTCAGGCGTCGCCGCGGAGCAGGCTGATCACCGAGAGCAGCAGAGGCAGGCCGAGCGCGAGCAGCGCGATCCAGGCGACCAGCCGGTGGCTGAGGCGGGACGGGTTGAGCGCGTTCGCGAACTCGAGGAGGGCACCCTCCTCGGTGTTGCGGCTCAGTCCCATCCGCTCGTGCTCGGCGGGCAGTCGGGGCGGCGTCCAGACATCGCTGACCGACGAGTGGCCGGGGTCGCCGGAGGGTTCCAGTCGACGGTCATCCATGGTGACGCTCCCTTCGCAGGACCCACCCAGGTGGGTGGGCCCAGCGTACCGGCGTACCTTCCGATCCGGCTGCCGCTCGAGGGCAGCCTGTGGAAAACGCTGGCGACGGGCGTGGCCCACTCGCGTAGCATGGAGGGCGACAATTCCGACCGAGAGGACGCCCGCACGCCGGGCCTTATGACAGACACGCAGACCAGCCCAGGTACCCGACACACCGTCGTCGTGCCCGCGAGCATCAACATGGTCAGCCTGCTCGGCCCCGGCGATGAGCACCTTGCGCTGATCGAGGACGCCTTCGAGGCGGATATCCACGTTCGTGGCAACCAGGTGACGCTGTACGGCGACCCCGGCGAGGTGGCCCTGGCGGAGCGGCTCCTCGACGAGCTGGTGACCATCATCCGCACCGGCCAGGGTGTCAGCCCCGAGACCGTCGAGCGGGTGATCGGCATGCTCCGCACCGAGACCAAGGAGCGGCCGGCCGACGTACTCTCGCTCAACATCCTGAGCAACCGCGGCCGCACCATCCGGCCGAAGACGCTCAACCAGAAGCGGTACGTCGACTCCATCGACAAGCACACGATCACCTTCGGCATCGGCCCCGCGGGCACCGGCAAGACCTACCTGGCGATGGCCAAGGCCGTGCAGGCGCTGCAGTCCAAGAACGTCAACCGGATCATCCTGACCCGGCCGGCGGTGGAGGCGGGCGAGCGGCTCGGCTTCCTGCCGGGCACGCTCAGCGAGAAGATCGACCCCTACCTGCGCCCGCTGTACGACGCCCTGCACGACATGCTCGACCCCGACTCGATCCCGAAGCTGCTCGCGGCCGGGACGATCGAGGTGGCGCCGCTGGCGTATATGCGTGGCCGCTCGCTCAACGACTCGTTCATCATCCTCGACGAGGCGCAGAACACCTCGCCGGAGCAGATGAAGATGTTCCTGACCCGGCTCGGCTTCGGCTCCAAGATCGTGGTGACCGGCGACGTCACCCAGGTCGACCTGCCCAGCGGCATCAAGAGCGGCCTGCGCATTGTCGAGGGTATCCTCGACGGGCTCGACGACGTCTCGTTCAACCGGCTGACCGCCCACGACGTAGTCCGGCACAAGCTGGTCGGCAAGATCGTGGCCCGGTACGACGAGTTCGACGCGCGTCGTGAGGCCGAGGATTCCCCATCGAAGGAGCACAGACAGCGGTGAGCATCGAGGTGCTCAATGAGTCCGGCCACGACCTGGACGTGAAGCAGCTCGCCGCGCTGGCGCGGTTCGTGATGGACCGGATGCGGGTGCACCCACTGGCCGAGCTGTGCATCAAGGCCGTCGACGAGCCGACGATCGCCGAGCTCAACGAGAAGTGGATGGAGAAGGAGGGCCCGACCGACGTGCTCGCCTTCCCGATGGACGAGCTGCGGCCCGGCCTGGTCAACGAGGAGCCCGAGGAGGGCGTGCTCGGCGACCTGGTGCTCTGCCCGGACGTCGCCGAACGGCAGGGCGCGACCGCCGGCCACGGGACCGAGGCCGAGCTGGAGCTGCTCACCGTCCACGGCATCCTGCACCTGCTGGGCTACGACCACGCCGAGCCCGAGGAGCACAAGGTGATGTTCGGTCTGCAAGGCGACCTGCTGGCGGCCTGGGCGGCCGCAGAGTCCGCCGCCGCAACCGACCTGCGATGACCGGCGACCTCACGCTGCTGGTCACCGCGGCGGCGCTCGTCGTCCTCGCCGGGGTGTTCTCGGCGGCCGACGCGGCGCTCTCGTCGTTCTCGCGCGCCCGGGCCGAGGAGATCGCCGCCGAGGGCCGGGCGGGCACCCGCTGGCTGCTCACGATCCTCGACGACCCGCCGCGCTACCTCAACACCGCGCTGCTGCTGCGAATGTTCTGCGAGGTGTCGGCGATCGTGCTGGTCACTCTGCAGCTCCACGACGGGTACGACGGCGCCTGGTGGCCCGCCGTACTCACCTCGATCGGCGTGATGCTGGTGGTCTCGTTCGCCGTTATCGGCGTCGGTCCGCGCACCCTCGGCCGCCAGCACAACGAGCGGATCGCGCTCGTCTCGGCGCTGCCGATGGTGCTGGCCACCCGGGTGCTGGGACCGCTGCCGCGGCTGCTGATCCTGCTCGGCAACGCGATCACGCCCGGCAAGGGCTTCCGCGAGGGCCCGTTCGCGACCGAGACCGAGCTGCGTGAGCTGGTCGACCTCGCCGAGGCGTCGGCGGTGATCGAGTCCGGCGAGCGGAAGATGATCCACTCGGTCTTCGAGCTCGGCGACACCATCGCCCGCGAGGTGATGGTGCCGCGCACCGACATCGTGTTCATCGAGCGGCACAAGACGCTGCGCCAGGCCCGCTCGCTGTTCCTGCGCAGCGGCTTCAGCCGGGTCCCCGTGATCGGCGAGAACCTCGACGACATCGTCGGCTTCGCCTACCTCAAGGACGTCGCACGGCGCGACTTCGAGGACGCCGAGGCAGAGACCTCCGAGCGGATCGACTCGGTGCTGCGGTCGGCGCACTTCGTGCCGGACTCCAAGCCGGTCGACGAGCTGCTGAAGGAGATGCAGGCCCGCCGCCAGCACATCGCGGTGGTCGTCGACGAGTACGGCGGCACCTCCGGTCTGGTCACCATCGAGGACATCCTGGAGGAGATCGTCGGCGAGATCACCGACGAGTACGACACCGAGGAGATCGAGGTCCAGCACCTGCCGAGCGGCCAGACCCGGGTCTCGTCGCGGTTCCCGGTCGACGACCTCGACGAGGCCGTCGGCGTGGCCGTCGAGGACGAGGAGGTCGACAGCATCGGTGGGCTGATGGCCAAGCACCTCGGCTGGGTGCCGATCCCGGGCTCGACCGTCGAGGTGAACGGGCTCCGGTTCGAGGCCGAGGGCGTCTCCGGCCGTCGCAACCGGATCGACACGGTGCTGATCACCCGCCTCGACCGTCCGTCGGAGATCTCCGAGACCGGCTGAGACGTTCGGGGGCGCGGTCGGCCCGACCTCGGACGCCTGCGGGCGCTGCGGCGGCGCGTCGCGCGCTTGGCCGCCGCCTTTGGTTGCGCTCCGTTGGCGCGCGCCGCGGCCAAGCCGCTGGACGCCGCCCGCAGGCGTCCGAGGCCGAGCCGACCGCGCACGGGTGGCTAGCGCTCCTGGGCTGCGGAGGGCGCGACCCTTCCCAGGGCGGCGGCGGCAAGTGCTGTGCTCGCGAAGGCGATGGCGGTGAGGGCGCCGCCGACCACCCAGACGTCGGTGACCGGTGGTGCGGGGAGGCGGCCGAGGGCGGGCTGGTTGAGGACCATCGGCACGGCGATCACGGCGTACACCGCCAGCCCGAGCAGTAGTCCGGCGAGCACCACGCCCGCGCACTCGGTGAGCAGCCAGTTGCGGACCTGTGCCCGGTCGGCGCCGACCAGACGCAGCACCGCCGCCTCGCGGCGCCGGTCCTCGACCGACATCAGCACCGAGTTGACCAGCGAGACCGCGCCGAGCAGGACCGCGATGGCCAGGATGATCCGGATCACCAGCTTGTTCGAGCCGGCCTGTGCCTCGGCCTGGGCCGAGCTCAGCTCGGCTGCCGGCGCCGCCTCGGCGCCGATCGCCTCCGCCTCCTCTGCGACCGCAGCGGCGGCCCGATCTCGGGCGGCCGCGTCGAGGTCCTCGTCGTAGGAGACGAGCACGCGGTCGGCGTACGGGGTGACCTCGGCGGCCGGGTAGGGGAGCACCGCCTCAACCGAGAGCATCGGCAGGTCGAGCAGCGCGGCCACCTTGGCGGTTGTCGGCCGACCGTCGGGGCCACGGAACTTGGCGGTGTCACCGACGTCGAGGTCGCCCATCGCGCCGGCGAGACCGGTGGACAGCGCGATGGTACCTGGCTGGAGTTGGGAGAGGCTGCCGGCCCCAACCGGAAGCGCGGTGACCTCGGTCAGCGTGGCCGGGTCGACCAGCCAGGCCGCCCGCTCGAAGGAGTCCACCTCGGAGCCGGCGACGATCTCGCTGGTGCGCAGCGGCATCGCCGCCCGGACGCCGTCGATGCCGGCGAACGCGGTCGCGACCTCGCGGTCGAGCAGACCGGACGGTCCGGGCACCACCACCTGGTCGGCGGTGATCGCATCGGCGGACTCCTTGTTGCTGGCGGCGACGGCGACATCGGTCAGGCCGAGCATGGTCGCGCAGAGGCCGACGGTGATTGCGATCGGCATCGCGGTGGCGGCGGTACGCCGGACGGCCCGGCGGGACGAGGCCCGCGGGAGCTCCCACGCCCGGAGCCGGAGCAGGCCGCTGGCCACCCGGGGCACGATCACCGGCCCGATGGCGGCGAGGCCGATCAGCACCAGCCAGCTGAGCATCACCGCACCGGCGAGCACGACCTCCAGGCCGGTCGGCAGTATCAGCGAGATCACCACCGCCGAGCCGATGCAGAGCACGCCGAACGCCAGCCGGAGCACGCCCGGGCGCCGTACGTCGGCACCGGCTTCGGCCACCGCCTCGACCGGACGGATCTTCGAGGCGCGGCGGGAGCCGCCGTACGCCGCTAGCAGCGCGACCGCGCCCGCCGCACCAGCCGCGATCGTCAGCGCGAGCGGCGACGGCGGCGCCGTGAAGTCCTTCGGCGCCAGCTCGTTGTCGACCAGGAGCCGCACGAACGGCCCGGTCAGCGGCGGCCCGACCAGCAGCCCGAGCAGGCCACCGGCGACGGCGACGAACAGCGCCTCCACCAGCACGCTCAGCCTGAGCTGGCGCCGGGTGGCGCCGACCAGCCGGAGTACCGCGAACTCACCCCGGCGCCGGGTCACGCCGAGCGCGAAGGTGTTGGCGGTGGTGAAGAGCGCCACGAAGCCTGACACCGCCATCACCACACCGGCCACCGCCACAGTGTCGGCCAGCACGACCGCCCGCCGGTCGACCTCGGCCCGGGCACGGTCGTCGCCCGTAAGCACCTGGACCCGGTCCTTGAAGCCGGCAGGCGCCTTGAACTCGCGCTTGACCGCTGCC
Source organism: Nocardioides speluncae (assembly GCF_003121585.1). Classification (GTDB taxonomy): domain Bacteria; phylum Actinomycetota; class Actinomycetes; order Propionibacteriales; family Nocardioidaceae; genus Nocardioides; species Nocardioides speluncae. Next base: position 171,445 of record NZ_QEOO01000042.1, on the reverse strand, counting down.
TGGAGGTCGTCGGGATCCGCGCCACCGAAGAGTCCGACTGCCGCGGCCCGGTGGCCGGCCAGCTCGGCGGCGGTGTCGTCGTCGACCAGGACGCCGAGCTCTCGCTCCGCACCCGGGTCCTCGACCAGCGCCGAGACGGTCACCGTCTGCCGGCCGGCGGGCGTGAGCAGCTGGACGCGGTCACCGACGCCCACACCGCGGCCGGTCGGTACGGCGACCTCGCCGGCACCCGGCGGCCGGCCCGAGATCAGCTCGGTGCCGGCCAGCAGCCGGCTGCTCCAGCCGCGGAAGACCGTGTCCTCGTCCTTCGCGACCGGACGGCCGCCGGACAGCAGGGCGCCGGGCGATGCGTAGTCGGCAATCGCACTGTCGACTCCGGCGACGTCGGCCAGCCGGCGTACCGCGTCCTCGCCGAGCCCGACCGGGTCCGGTGGCGTGAAGTCGGTGTAGCTGCCCTCAGGCAGCGGGATGCGCAGGGTCGGCTCTACGGCGACCACCACGTCGGCGGCGCGGTAGCGCAGCGGCTCGTCGCTCTTGCCCTCGCTCGCCGCGACCACGACCGAGATCGCGACCACGAACGCGGCCACCGCGAGCCCGACCGCCACCAGCGGCCCGACCAGGGTCATCGGCCGCAGCCGCAGCCCGCGGATGGCCGTCGGCAGCAGCGCCAGGTTCGTCATCGCCCGACTCCCGCCGTCTCGAGCTCGATGTCGGTCATCCTCGCGGCCACCTCGGCGGCGGCCGGCGCGAGCAGCTCATCGCGGACCCGCCCGTTGGCCAGGAACAACGCACGGTCGGCGTACGACGCAGCCACAGGGTCGTGGGTGACCATGATGATCGTCTGGCCGTGGTCCTGGGAGACCGAGCGGAGCAGGCTGAGGATGTCGCGGGCGGTGTTGGTGTCCAGCGCGCCGGTCGGCTCGTCGGCGAAGACCACCTCCGGCCGGGTGACCAGGGCGCGGGCGATCGCCACCCGCTGCTGCTGGCCGCCCGAGAGCTGGCCGGGGAGGTGGCCGCTGCGGTCGGCGAGGCCGACCGCGGCCAGCGCGGCCCGGGCACGCGCCCGGACGTCACTGCGCTCGCCGGCGAGGCGGAGCGGCAGCGCCACGTTCTGCTTGGCGGTCAGGGCAGGCAGCAGGTTGAACGCCTGGAAGACGAACCCGAGCCGCTCGCGGCGGAGCCGGGTCAGCTGCTTCTCGCGCAGCCGGGTGACGTCGACGCCGCCGACGAACGCCTGGCCCTTGGTGAGCCGGTCCAGGCCGGCAGCGCACTGCAGCAGCGTGGACTTGCCGGAGCCGGACGGGCCCATCACCGCGGTGAAGGAGCCGGCCCGGAAGCCGAGGGTGACGTCGTCGAGCGCGGTGACCCGGCGGCCGTAGGTTCGGGTCGCGCGCCATAGCTGGACGGCGTCCTCGGAGGGCTGGTTGGACTTCATGGCTCAAGTCCATCCGTTATCGCGCCTGCGGTCGCTGGTGCGGGCTGCCGGATCGAAGGTAGGGCAGGCCCTACCGACCTCGACCCGGGGAGCCCACTAGCGTTGCCAGCGTGGACGGGTCCGAGGTGTGGCGAGCGCTGTCCCGTCCGCACCGGTTGCTGCTGACGGCGTGGCCGTGGCGCGCGCTCGGCTACCTGCTCAGCGGCGTCGTACTCGGCTTCGCGCTGCTGATCCTGCTCGTCTCCGCGGTCGGGCTCGGCGTGCTGACGCTGCCGGTCGGCGTGGGCGCGGTGCTGCTGGTCGGCGTCGCGTTCAGCGGGATCCCGATCGGCCAGGTCGAACGCCGCCGGCTGCGGCTGATGGGCCTTCCGGAGCCGGCCGACCCCCACCTTCCGGTCAACGAGCCGGGGCTGCGGTCGTGGCTGGCGGTACGCCGCCGCGAGCCCGCCACCTGGCGTGAGCTCGGCTATGCGCTGCTGATGGCCGGACCGCTGGCCATCGCCGACCTGCTGCTGCCGGGCGCACTGCTGTCGTCGGTCGCGGCCCTGCTGTCGGCACCACTGGTCGTGCTGGTGCTGGACGACCAGGTCGACCTCTACGGCAATGTCGTCGACACCCCTGCCGAGGCCTGGCCGGCCGCCGCGGGCGGACTGGCCGCACTGCTCGTCGTACTCCCGCTGATCGTGGTGTACGCCGCGGCGCGGGCCGCGCTGGCCCGGCTGCTGCTGGGCGCCAGCGAGCACGAGGCGCAGCAGGCGCTGGCCGCCGCCCAGGACTCCCGCGCCCGGCTGGCGCGGGCCTTCGACGCCGAGCGGCGCCGGATCGAGCGCGACCTCCACGACGGCGTACAACAGCAGTTGGTCGCGCTCGCGGCGACGATTGGCCTGGCCCGGCACGAGGCCGGGGGCAGTGCTCGGCTGGATACCGCTGCCGAGCAGGTGAGCGACGCGCTGGCGGCGCTGCGCGAGACGGTGCACGAGCTGGACCCGCCGGTGCTGCGCGACCGCGGCCTGCCCGACGCGATCGAGCGGGTGGGGCGCCGGTCGGTGCTCGCGGTCCGGGTCGACGCGGCCGTACCCGACCGGCTCGACCCGGCGCTCGAGCGGTCGGTCTACTTCGCGCTGTGCGAGCTCCTCGGGAACGCGGAGAAGCACGCGCAGGCGACCACCGTCGACGTCCGGATCGGGGTGATCGGGAGCGCGCTGGTGGCGGAGGTGCGCGACGACGGCGTGGGTGGCGCGGCCGCGACCGGCGCCGGCTCTGGCATCGTGGGCATCGCCGACCGGCTCGCGGTGCACGACGGCGTGTTCGCCGTCGACAGCCCCGACGGTGGCCCGACCGTCGCCCGGATCGAGGTGCCCCTATGAAGGTTCTGCTGGCGGAGGACTCGACCTTCACCCGGGTCGGCGTGGTCGAGATCCTGAGCTCCGCCGGACACGAGGTGGACTGGGTCGAGGACGGCACCGCGCTCGAGGAGCGGTGCGCCCCGCCTGCGTCGTACGACCTGGTCGTCACCGACGTCCGGATGCCGCCGACCCATACCGACGAAGGGCTGCGCGCGGCCTTGGCGCTGCAGCGGCTGCCGGAGCCGATCCCGGTGCTGGTGATCTCCGCGCATATCGAGGTGGCCTCGGCGACCGAGCTGCTCGCGACCGCGCCGGGTGGCGTCGGCTACCTGCTGAAGGACCGCGTGGTCGACGTGGCCGAGTTCCTCGCCGCGGTCGACCGGGTGGCGGCCGGGGGAGTGGTGGTGGACCCGGAGGTGATGCGCGAGCTGCTCGGCGCCCGCGGCGTGGTGCGGGTGGTCGACCGGCTCACCCCGCGCGAGCTGGAGGTGCTGTCGCTGATGGCCGAGGGGCTGACCAACGCGGCGATCGCGGCCCGGCTGGTGGTAACCACCGCGGCCGTGGAGAAGCACATCGGCAACCTCTTCATGAAGCTCGACCTGCCGCCGGACGGCGATGCCCACCGGCGGGTGGCGGCTGTCTTGGCCTACCTGCAGTCCCTCTAGCCTGTGGCTATGCCTGACCTCTCCGCCGAGGACGCCAAGCTGGTCACCCTCGCCCGCGCCACCCGCGCCCGCACCCGCGCCGCCGAGGGCGCCGCCGTCCGCGACACCGACGGCCGGACGTACGCCGGCGCCACCGTCTCGCTGCCGTCCCTGCAGCTGTCGGCGGTGCAGGTGTGTATCGCGATGGCGATTTCGTCGGGGTCGGGCGGGCTGGAGGCGGTCGTGGTGATGGGGGCGGATGCCGTTGCCGAGGCGGACGAGGCCGCGATCCGGGAGTTCGGCGGCGTCGGCGTCGTCGTTCATCTGGTTTGACTCGGGCCAACCGCCCCAACGACCAAACTTCGCGACGCGCCGAGCCCACGCGATCCTAGCCCCCACATTGGTAGGCCGGGTGTACCCCTGTGGATGACCGGCGTGGCAACGCGCTCGGAGCTGCTCTCCATGACGACAGTGTGTCGGGTGCGTACGGCGCGCAGGCGCGGCGAGATCTGGCGCGTCGCTCGCCATCGGTACGCCTTGCCGGAGGCCGGGGTCCTGCGACGTGCCGCCGAGCTGTCCGGCGTCGTGTCCCACACCAGCGCCGCCCTGCACTGGGGCTGGAAGGTGAAGACCGTCCCGGAGCGCCCGTCGGTGACGGTGCGCCGTGGCCGCCGGATACCACCGGACACCCAGGCGACCGTCGAGATGCACTGGAGCAACCTTGGGACGGACGAGATCTGCGGACATGTCACCAGCAAGCTGCGCACCGTCGTCGACTGCGCTCGTGCTCTTCCGTTCACGAGGCGCTTGCAGTCGCAGACTCCGCGCTGCGGGCCGGCGACATCGGGCGGGGCGAGTTGCTACGCCGTGCGTGCGTGCAAGGGGCGTAGCGCTGGGAAGGCCCGACGGGTGGCGGCCCATGCCGACCGCGGCGCCGCCAACCCGTTCGAATCCGTGCTGCGCGCGATCCCTCTGGACTGCGGGCTTGATGTGCTTCCACAGCCACCCATCGACGTTGGGGAGGTGACCCTCCATCCCGACGTGGTCGATCGCGAACGAAGGCTGGTGCTGGAGGCCGACTCTTGGACCTGGCATGCCAAGAAGTCTGACCATGATCGCGACTGCTGGCGGTACAACGCCCTGGTGGTGCACGGCTGGACGGTGCTCAGGTTCACCTGGGACCAGGTGATGCACTCGCCGACCTACGTCGCTGTCACGATCGACCAAGCCGTCCACGGCCCGTCGCCGGGCCGTGGACGGCTTGTCGCCTGAGGCGTGTGGCCTACATGTCGTTGCCCACGAACATCGGGTCGCCGTTGACCTCGTGTTCGCCGAGCTTCTCGCATTCGCCGGACGGGACCTCGCAGTCGAAGAAGGTGTCCTTGTACGTCGAGTCGCTCGGCAGTTCCTCGCCGGGGCTGGCCATATCGCTGAGCGGAACCTTGAGCGTCACCTCGGCCCCCGGCTCCGTGCCGAGCTCCGGGAGCGTGCCCGGGTCGGCTGGCCTGGCCTCGGTGGACCCGTCGCCGCCCATCATCGCGACCAGGACCGAGCCGTCGGTGTCGATGGTGTAGAAGCCCAGGTCATCCACCGGTACGTCGAGCTTCAGGTCCGGCGCACCGGGAGTGGTCGCCTTCAGCGTGCTCGACCAGTTCAGGACGTACTTGCCGTCGAAGGTGAGCTGGGCATCGATCGCGCCGCTGACGAACCGCCAGTCGGCAACCGGCCCGGTGTGGGTCGGGGCCGGGCCGTCGTGGAGTACGACGCCGTTGTGGACGTCGGCGATCCGGGTCTCCGGCCCGGCGATCTTGGTCCAGCTGTCGTCGCCCGTGTCCCAGGTGAACATGCCGTCGGGGGTGCGGACGAAGGCGATGCCGTCGTCCAGCCCGTCCAGCCGTACGTCGTCGCAGGCGTCGCCCGCACACGGCACGTCGCGGGTGCCGACCTGCTCGCGCGCGTCCACGTCGTACAGCACGATCTGGATCCGGTCGTCGTGCCGGACCGTCCAGCCGACCACGCTGCTGGTGACGTCGGCGACCGTGGTGGGGTAGAAGTCGTCCAGCCCGGCCGTCGACCCGTCACCCAGCCGGGACACGTTGCCGCTCGCGTCGAGCAGGTGCGGCCGCAGCTTGGAGTCGAAGAAGACCACACCGGCGGGGACGGCGCGGGCCGAGGTGTCGAGGTAGCGGACGTCGCCCTCGTCGAACGTCCGGCCGGCCAGGTGGACCTTGCCGTCGCCCACCGAGTAGGCGCGCAGCCCCTTGCTGAGGTCGAGCGCGCCGAGCGGGGCGTAGGCCTCGGCGGAGCCGCCGGGCCCGCCGATCATCGCCTGGCCGGCGATCACGGCGCCGCAGGCGACGGCCGCCAGTCCGGCCGTCGCTACGAAGCTGGCGCGGCGTCGGCGAAGGCGACTTCCCTGTCTGGTGACCGCGGCCAGGTTGCCAGCGGGTGGCTCGAGTCCGTCCAGCCGGCGGGCGAGGCTCTCGGCGACAAGCTGGTCGCCATTCCAGTGAGGTTCAGTCAGGTCAGGCATCTCGGGCTCCGTTCAGATCGGGTTCGGTGTCGTAGAGCCGCCGCAGGTTGGCCAGGGCGGACGAGGCCTGCGACTTCACGGTGCCGCGGCTACACCCGAGGACCTCGGCGATCTGCGCCTCATCGAGGTCCTCGTAGTAGCGGAGTACGACGATCGCGCGCTGCCGTGGCGGCAGTTCGCACACCGCCCGCCACATCGAGTCGTGCTCGACCACGCCGTCCTCGTGGCCCCGGCCAGCGCGGTCCTCGTCGAGCACCGCAGTCGGCCGCTCCGATCGGAACCACGCCCGGCGTCGCACCGCCAGAACCTCGTTGACCGCGATTCGGCGGACGTACGCCAGCGGGCTGATCGCCATAGAGATCTTCGGCCACGCGGCGTACGCCTTCGAGAACGCCGTCTGCAGCGCATCCTCGGCCAACTGGGCATCGCCGGCGATCGCGAACGTGGCGGGGTAGAGCCGGCGCCACGATGCGTGGAAGAAGTCGGCGAACTCCTGTTCCTTGGTGTCGCGCACGCCTTACCTCTCGACAGATGTTTTTCTTCGGTTGCCGTGTTGATGCGTCGAGGAGCCTCTGGGGTTGTGCCGAGTCCGTCACTGATTAACGTGGCCAGTATGAGCACGGACGCGTGGGGACGGCCGCTGTCGGCGACGAGCGAGGCGGCTGCGCACTGGAACCGCTTCCTCGACGTCTACTTCGCGCGCACGACCGGCGGTGAGGACGTGCTGCGGGAGGTGGTCGAGGCCGACCCGACCTTCGCGGTGGGCCGGGCGATGGGCGCGCTGCTTGCCGTGATCGGTGGGGTGCCCGGGATCGACGCAGACGCCGAGCTGACAGCCGCGCTCGCGGGTCGCGCCGACCACGACTGGGAGCGGTCGCTGGTGTCGGCGACCCGGGCGACGGTCCGGGTCGGCCTGTGGGCGTCGTACACCACGTGGCTGCAGCACAACGAGGAGTTCCCCGACGACCTGGTCGGGCTGGACATCGCGGTCTTCTTCGACGAGCGGGTGGCCGACCCCGACCGCTACGCCAAGAACACCGCGCGGCTGCGCCGCGCGGTTGACCTCGTCGGCGACCATCCCGCGCTGCTCGGCTATCTCGCGATGAACGCGCAGGACCTCGGCGACCTCGACGAGGCGCACCGGCTGGCGACCAAGGTCCTCGACCAGCACCCGGCCAGTCTGGTGGGCGCGCATCCGCTGGCGCACGTCTACTTCGAGACCGGCGACCACGTGTCTGGCCTGGCCTGGCTCGACGGCTGGCTGCCCAGCACCGACCAGGCCGCCGACCTCACCGGACACCTCCGCTGGCACGCCGCACTCCACGAGCTGGCCCTCGGCGACGGAGCGGCGGCGCTGGCCCGGTACGTCGCCGGCATCGCGCCGATCACCGGGAAGCGGATCAGCGACGCCACGTCGCTGCTGTGGCGCTGTCAGCTGTCCGGGCTGGTGCCCTACGGCAGCGACCCGGTGGCCCAGTCGGCTGGGCAGTCGGTCGGCGAGGCGGTCGCACCGCTGGTCGACGGGCTGACGTTCGTGTTCACCGGCGCCCACATCGCGCTCGGCCTGGCCAGCGCCGGCGACGCCGACGGGCTGCGCCGGCTGGCCGCCAAGTCGCACGAGTACGACGTGCCCGGCGCGGCCGACGTACTCCCGGACCTGGTGCTCGGGCTGGCGTCGTACGTCGAGGGCGACAGTGCCACCGCCGCCGACCTGCTGCTGCGGGCCGAGCCGTCGTTCATCAGGATCGGCGGCTCGAACGCCCAGCGCGAGGTCTTCGACGACACCGTTATCCGGGTGCTGATCGACGCCGGCCGGCTCGACCTGGCCGCCGACCGGCTGAAGGCGCGGCTCGACCGGCGCGACAGCCAGGTCGACTCCGCGCTGCTCGCGCAAGCGGCGGTCGGCTGAGCTTCCACGGGTTGAAAAACATCTATGCGCAGGCATCAGATGTGCCGCTAGGTTTGGAGATGTGAGCTCTCCTGTCGGCTGGGACCAGCACCGGGAGGCGGTCGCCCGGCTCCAAGAGTCGTACGACGCCATACCGGCGGACGCGCCCGTGCGGTTGGCCAAGAAGACCTCGAACCTGTTCCGCCCGCGGGCGAAGACAGACGCGCCGGGGCTGGACGTGAGCGGGCTCGGCGGCGTGATCGCGCTGGACCCGGTCAAGCACACGGCCGACGTCCAGGGCATGTGCACCTACGAGGACCTGGTCGACGTGACCCTGCCGCACGGCCTGATCCCGCTCGTCGTACCCCAGCTGCGCACGATCACCCTGGGCGGCGCCGTGACCGGCCTGGGCATCGAGTCGACCAGCTTCCGCAGCGGCCTGCCTCACGAGAGCGTCCTGGAGATGGACATCCTCACCGGCGGCGGCGAGGTGGTGATCGCGACACCGGACAACGAGCACGCCGACCTCTTCGCGACCTTCCCGAACTCCTACGGCTCGCTGGGCTACGCGACCCGGCTGAAGATCGAGCTGGAGCCGGTGCCGGGGCAGGTCGCGCTGCGCCACGTCCGGTTCGACGACTTCCAGCTGCTGGCGAAGGCGATCGAGGAGATCACCGAGACCCGTGAGTGGCACGGCGAGCGGGTCGACGGGCTGGACGGCGTGGTGTTCGAGCCGGGGGAGGGCTACCTGACGCTCGCGCGCTGGGACGACGCCGACGGCCCGACCAGCGACTACACGCGGCAGGACGTCTTCTACAAGTCGCTCCAGCGGCGCGAGATCGACCACCTCGGCTTCTACGACTATCTGTGGCGCTGGGACACCGACTGGTTCTGGTGCAGCCGGGCGTTCGGCGCCCAGCACCCCGTCGTACGCCGGCTCTGGCCGCGCCGCTACCGCCGCTCCGACGTCTACTGGAAGCTCGTCGCGCTGGACACCAAGCTCGGCGTCGCGGCCCGCCTCGACCGTAGGGCCGGGCGGCCGCAGGCGGAGAAGGTGATCCAGGACATCGAGGTGCCGGTGGACCGGCTGCCGGAGTTCCTGGCCTGGTTCGACGCGGAGGTCGGGATGCGGCCGGTGTGGCTGTGCCCGCTCCGGCTCCGCGAGCCCGACGGCGAAGGCAGCGCCCGTACCTGGCCGTCGTACCCGCTGACGGCCGGCACCACCTACGTCAACGTCGGCTTCTGGGGCGCCGTCGCGGTGGGACCGGACGCGCCGGACGCGCCGCGCAACCGGGCGATCGAGGCCAAGGTGCACGAGCTCGACGGGCATAAGTCGCTCTACTCCGAGGCTTTCTATGACAAGGCGACCTTCGATGAGCTCTACAACGGGGCTCATCTCGCGGCGGTGAAGCAGCGGTACGACGCAGCAGACAGGTTGACGAATCTCTACGACAAGGCGGTGAGAAGACGATGACCGAGACCATCACCATTGGTGCGGCGATCAACACCCTCCTCAAGGACGGCATGACCGTCCGGTTCACGGCATACGACGGCAGCGAGACCGGTCCGCCCGACGCCGAGGTCACCTTGAACCTGCTCAACGAGCGGGGGCTCTCCTACATCCTCACTGCGCCCGGCCAGCTCGGTCTGGCGCGCGCGTACGTCATGGGCGACCTCGAGATGATCGGCGCCCACCCGGGCGACCCGTACCCCGCGATGGCGGCGATGCTCAACCACTTCGACTTCCGGACGCCGAGCCCGCTGGAGGCAGTCCGGCTGGTGCGCGGACTCGGGGTCGAGCACCTCAAGATGCCGCCGGTCCCGGTACAGGAGCACCTGCCACGGTGGCGCCGTCTGGTGGAGGGGCTGCGGCACTCCAAGGAGCGCGATGCCGAGGCCATCCACCACCACTACGACGTGTCGAACCGGTTCTACGAGATGGTGCTCGGCCCGTCGATGACCTACACCTGCGCGGTCTACCCGACCCAGGACTCGACGCTGGAGGAGGCGCAGGCCGAGAAGTACGACCTGGTCTGCCGCAAGCTGGACCTCAAGCCCGGCGACCGGCTGCTCGACGTCGGCTGCGGCTGGGGCGGCATGGTCCGGCACGCCGCGCGTGAGTACGGCGTGAAGGCGATCGGGGTCACGCTGTCGCTGAAGCAGGCCGAGTGGGCCAAGGCGGCGATCGACCGGGAGGGGCTCGGCGACCTGGCCGAGGTCCGGCACTCCGACTACCGCGACGTGGTCGAGTCGAACTTCGACGCGGTCAGCTCGATCGGCCTCACCGAGCACATCGGGGTCAAGAACTACCCGGCGTACTTCTCCTTCCTGCGTGACCGGCTCAAGACCGGCGGCCGGCTGCTCAACCACTGCATCACCCGTCCGCACAACCGTGGCGAGTCGACGGGCGCGTTCATCGACCGCTACGTCTTCCCGGACGGCGAGCTCACCGGCGCCGGCAAGATCGTGACCGAGGCGCAGAACGTCGGCCTCGAGGTGCAGCACGTCGAGAACCTCCGCGAGCACTACGCGAAGACCCTCGCCGGCTGGTGCCAGAACCTGGTCGACAACTGGGACGCGTGCGTGGACGAGGTCGGGATCGGCACCGCTCGGGTGTGGGGCCTCTACATGTGCGGCTCGCGCATCGCCTTCGAGCGCAACGAGCTCCAGCTCACCCACGTGCTCGCCGCCAAGACCGCCGACGACGGCACCCCGCCCTTCCCCCTCCGCCCCACCTGGCTCAGCTGAGCGGCTCGCGGACGTCATACGAACCGGTCGCCATGGGTGACGGTTCGTATGACGTCCCGCGGGACGTCATACGTGGTGGCGGCAATAGCGGCCGAACCGAATGACGTAGCTGGGCCGTGCGCAAACTAGGGTTGGCGGGTGAGCACGCGGGCGCAACAGTTCCAGGCGGAGGTCGTACGCCGTGAGCAGCTGTCGTCGCACTTCGTGCGGATCGTGCTCGGGGGCGACGGGCTCGTCGGGTTCGCGTCGACCGGGGTGCCAGACGAGTGGGTCGCGCTGACGGTGCCGGGACAGTTCCAGACCCGCTACTACACGGTGCGGTCCTGGCGCGACGGCCAGCTCACCCTCGACGTCGTGGTCCACGAGCACGGCCTGGTCACCGAGTGGGCGTCGACCGACTGCGTCGGCGACACCGTCACGATCAGTGAGCCGAAGGCCTCGTTCAAGATGCCAGACACCGCGGGCTGGCTGCTATTGGTCGGCGACCTGACCGCGCTGCCGGCGATCGCCCGGATCACCGAGACCGTCACCGACCTCCCGGTCACCGCCTGGGTGGAGGCGCCGCACGGCGAGATCGACGGGTACGTCGTCGGAGACGTCACCTGGGTCGAGCCGCCGCCCGGCGCCGAGACCGCGACCGCGTCGGTGGTCGAGGCGATCGAGTGGCCGGACGGCGAGGGCTACTTCTGGATGGCCGGCGAGTCGGCGCAGATGCGCGCGATCCGCAAGCACCTGATGCGCGAGGTCAAGCTGCCGAGCACGGCGTACGACGTGATGGGCTACTGGCGCAGCGGCCAGCCGCGGCAGCCCCGCGCTGTCGACCGGGCCATCGACCCCGGGCCGATCTGGCGCGCAGGCAAGGCAGCAGGCAAGAGCGACGACCAGATCTGGGCGGACTACGACGCGGCGCGAGAGGCACAGCAGTGAGTGAGTTCAAGAGCGGCTTCGCGTCGTTCGTCGGCCGGCCGAACGCCGGCAAGTCGACGCTGACCAACGCGATCGTCGGCACCAAGGTGGCGATCACCAGCTCCCGCCCCCAGACCACCCGGACCGTGGTCCGCGGCATCGTGCACCGCGACGACGCCCAGCTGATCCTGGTCGACACCCCGGGCCTGCATCGCCCTCGGACGCTGCTGGGGGAGCGGCTCAACGACCTGGTCACCACCACCTGGGCCGAGGTCGATGTGGTCGCGGTCTGCTTCCCGGCCAACGAGAAGATCGGGCCGGGCGACCGGTTCATCGTCAACGAGCTGGCCAAGGTACGGCGTACCACCAAGGTCGCGGTCGCCACCAAGACCGACCTCGCGACCCCCGAGCAGATCGGCGCCCACCTGCTCTCGATCCAGGCGCTCGGCACCGAGACCGGGACCGAGTGGGCCGAGATCGTGCCGGTGTCGGCGGTGGCCGGTGAACAGGTCAAGCTGCTTGAGGACCTGCTGGTCGGGATGATGCCCGAAGGTCCGATGCTGTACCCGGACGGCGAGCTGACCGACTCCCCGGAGGAGGCGATCGCCGCCGAGCTGATCCGGGAGGCCGCGCTGGAAGGCGTCCGCGACGAGCTGCCGCACTCGATCGCGGTGGTAGTCGAGGAGATGGGCCTGCGCGAGGGCCGCCCCGACGACAGGCCGCTGCTCGACATCCACGCCAACCTCTTCGTCGAGCGCGACTCGCAGAAGGGGATCGTGATCGGCCACCGCGGCGCCCGGCTGCGCGAGGTCGGCACCGCCGCCCGCAAGCAGATCGAGGCGATGCTGGGTACGCCGGTCTACCTCGACCTGCACGTCAAGGTCGCCAAGGACTGGCAGCGCGACCCGAAGCAGCTGCGCCGACTGGGCTTCTGACGCCCGTTTGCCCGTCCGGCCCGACCGGCTACCGCTGCATCCAGCAGACGCCGTAGCGCTGCCCGGCGTCCCACTGCTGCTTGGTCGGCCACTCGTAGCCCCAGGTGAAGCTGAGCGGGTCGTCGGCCTGCCGGCGGGCGACGTCCTCGCACGGGCTCTGGCCGGCGGCCTGAACGGCCTTCTGGCCCGGGTAGTCGCGGCCGCGAAGGTTGACGGTCGAGATCGCCCGCCAGGCGGTGGCGGGCGTGCAGATCACTCGGCGGAAGTTCCTGGTGCCGGGTTCGGTCCTCGCGCAGACGCCGTACCGGGCCCGGCCAGCCGGGCTGGCCAGCGCCCGGGCGAGCTGGCCGCGCAGCGGCGCCAGCCGGCCACCGGTGGCCAGCGCGATTACGTCGCAGCGGTACCAGTCCTCGCCGGCGTCCGACGCGGCCACGGTCGGTGTGAACCACACCGCCTGCAGCATGCTCAGGCGGAGCTCGGACGGCGTCGTACCTAGGTAGGTGGCGAGCCGTCGCGGGCACTCGCGGACCGGCTGGTTGCGGACGTACGCCGAGTCCACGGCCAGCAGGTGGCCATCGACCACGGTGTCCAGGCGGCCGACGTGGAAGGTCTGCGCGGTGTGGCTGGTCCGGCAGCCGACCGAGTCATCCTCGGCGGTCGGCGCCACCGCCTGCTCGAAGGTCAGCCGGTAGCAGGCGTCCTTCTTGGGGAACGGCGCCGCCTTGGCCGGTGCGGCCGAGGTCGACGTCGAGGGCGACGGTGAGCCGGTCGGGTCGGCATCGGAGTCGGCGTCGGAGTCGCCCGAGTCACCGCTGCAGCCGGAGAGCACGACGAGCAACGCGACACCGGCGAGGGCCGCACGTCTCATGCGGTGGTCCTCGCCCAGCAGATCGAGCGCCGGTTGCCGGCCTTCCACTCGGCCTCGTGGAACCAGGTGTAGCCGAAGTCGTAGTCGACCGGGTAGCTCAGCCACGCTCCGACCTGCTGGGAGCAGAAGTCCCTGGTCCGGGACTCGACGGCCTCGTCGCCTGGGTAGGAGTCGTCGGGGTTGCCGAGCTTGATCGTGGAGACCGCGCGCCAGGTGTGCTTCTGGGTGCACGGGACCTTCTCGGAGCCGGCAACGGTCTTGCCGTTGGCGCAGACCAGCCACTTGTCCGGCGGCGGGCCGAACAGCAGGCCCTTGGCCGACTTCGGGAGCTTGACGAACTCCTCGCTCTGCTCGCTGCCGCCGACCACGTCGCAGCGGTACCACCGGGCGCCGCTTTCCCAGGCCTTCTCCGAGGGCCGGAACCATGCCCAGCTGAGGATGGTGCGCATCACCAGCGACTCGTCGCCGCCGAGGAACTTCTGGAAGGCGGTCGCGCAGGTCTTGTAGGCGAAGGCGCCAAGCTTCTCGTCCTCGTACTCGGCGTCCTTGAACTCGGTGGGCAGTGGGCCGACCGCGTAGGTCTCGGCCGTGTGCTTGTCGGCGCAGTTCACGGTCTTGCTGGCGTTGCTGGGATGGCTGACGTCCTCCGGCACCAGGTCGCGACAGACGCCGAGCTCGGGTGCCGTCAGTGCGTCGACCTGGTCCGGGTCGACGTTCGAGCCCTGGTCGCCGTCGCCGCCACAGCCGACCGCGAGTGCCATCACAACAACGAGCCAGGCGACCGTGGAACGCGGCCGGCGGGCGACACAGACGGTGGTGAGTGACACGCAGGTCCTTGGGCGTAGGTGACAAATCAGGCATTGCTCACTGGTCTAGCAGTGCCGCGATCGTACCGCCCAGCTCGTACGCCGCCTGCTCACTCGCCGCTGTCACCTCACCCATCACCTCGAGTACGTCGTACGACTGCCGCCACTGCAGGGCGCCGGTGATCGACAGCACCGACCGGACCGCGCCGGTGAGGTCGTAGCGACCGTGGACGTAGAGGCCGAACGGTCGCTTGGCGGTAGTTCCGTTCGACTCGCTCGCCGCGCCGGTCGGATCGAGCGCGCCGCCGACCTGGAGGAAGGTCGAGTCGAAGAAGTGCTTGAGCGCTCCGGACATGTAGCCGAAGTTGGCCGGAGTGCCGAGCAGGTAGCCGTCGGCGGCCAGGACGTCGTCCGCGGTCGCCTCCAGCGCCGGCCGGACCACGACCTCCACGCCCTCGATCGCGTCGTCGCCTGTGCCCGCGACCACGGCGTCGGTGAGCCGCCGCATGCTCCGCGTCGGGGAGTGGTGGACGACCAGCAGCCGGGCAGTCGAGTGGGCCATGGGTAAAGCCTGCCCCAAGGGTCTCCCGAAAGTGCCACGGCTCCACGGGGCCGTCGTGCCAGGCTGGCCGGGTCAGGGCCGCATGCGACTCGGGACGCCGGCCGAGAGACACCGTTGGCGAAGGGAAGCACGAGATGGAGTACGAGCCGGTCGACGACTCCGGGTCGATCGACGTGGTCGACGAGGACGCACTGCTGCCAATCGGCGAGTCGCCAGGAGCGCTTGCCGACGATCCCGATCTGGACACCGAGGACGACTTCCAGGCGTTCGAGGACAGCGACAACGAAGACTGGGGCGACGCCCTCCCAGACGAGGTCCCGGGCAAGCGCCTGTCGGAGACCGAGAGCATGACCTCACGGTTGGAGATGTGAGATGGCCGAGATCAGGAAGGGACGGGCCGCCGTCGACTGGGCGAAGGGCCAGGTGACAAACCCGACACCGACCGCGCCCGCCGGCCCCACGTGGTTCGGCTGGTGCCTGGTGTTCGCGCGCCGCGCGTTCAACGTCGGACCGCTGTACGCCTCGGCCGAGGATGGCTGGCACGCTGCGGAGTTCCGGCACGGTACGACGAGTACGCCGCCGCTCGGAGTGCCTGTGTGGTGGACCAACGGCCGGCACGGCCACGTCGCGGTGAGCTCGGGCGACGGAAACTGCTACAGCACCGACATCCTGCGCACCGGCAAGGTGGACAAGGTCGCGATCTCGTTCATCACCCGCAAGTGGGGTCAGCGCTACCGCGGCTGGACCGAGGACATCAACGGAGTCCGGATCTGGCGCCCCGGCGCGCCGAACATGCCGGCGGTCGACCTCGGGAAGGTGCGCGAGGCCGCTGAGCGCGACCAGTTCCGGCCGCAGGGCGAGGGCCTCCATGAGTCCGACGTGTTGATCGTGGAGAAGGCACTGCGCAAGGAGGGCCTGCGGAGCGCGGCCTTCGTCGACGGGTACGCCGGCACCGAGTTCCGCAAGGCCTACGGCAAGTGGCAGAAGCAGACCGTGCCGCCGCCGTTCGACGGCGTACCTGGCATCGAGAGCCTGCGGAAGCTGGGTCGGGCGAACGGGTTCCGGGTGGTGCAATGAGCTGACCGAGGACCAGTCACCGGTCGAGGATATGGACGACGCTGGTCGCGAGCGGGGTCATCCCGAGCCGCTCGTTGATCGCGATCATGTGCTGGTTGGTCGAGGCGTTCCAGGTGTCGGCGACCTCGACGTCCGGCCGCTCGGCGCGCAGCCAGTCGATCATCTCCAGCTTGAGCAGCAGCCCGAGGCGGTGTCCGCGGTGCGCGCGCAGCACTGAGGTGTCCTCCTGGTCGGCCTTCGCCGGACGCCTCTCGTTGACGATGACGAAGGTGAGCCCGGCCGGCTCGCCGGTGCTGCGGTGGTACGCGCGAATGGCGTACGGCGTCTCGCCGCCGCGCATCAGAGACTCCTCGTAGGTGCTGATCCGCTCGGGCGTGTAGACCTCGTAGTCGCCGGGCTCCGGCGCGTCGTTGATGCCTTCGCGCAGCGCGATCATCGCGGCCATGTCCGCAGGCGGCGTCGGCCCGATGTGCCGGCGCAGCTCGTAGTCGTCGGCGGCGACCTCGGCCTCCTTGCGGAGCGTCGCCCAGTCCGGGTGCTCGCGCGTCAGGTCGAGGCGGCGGATCACGTGCGTGTGGTCGGCCCGGAAGCCGAGGGCCTGCAGCGCCGGCTCGCCCGTCGTACCCGCCCAGGCGCGAGCCCGGATCCGAGGCCGGTCCGTCGCGGCGAGCACCTCCTCGAGCAGCCGCCGACCCACGCCACGACGCTGCTCGGCGGGCGCCACGGCACCGCGCAGGTTCGCGAGGTGGGTGTTCTCGGTCTTGGGCAGCTCGACACGGACGAACCCAACCGGTACGCCGTCGCGCTGCGCCACCCACAGCCCATCGGCCGGTCCGCTGCCGTCGCCGTACTGGACCGCATGCAGGAACGTCGCGCCGTCCTCGCTCGGGACCGGGATGTCGGCCTGGGCGGCCGCCTTGATCGCGGCCAGCTCCTCGGCCAGCTCCAGAGTCAGCTCGGCCGGGTCGATCTGTTCGATGCGAAGGTCACTCACGCTCTCGATCAAAGCGGAACGTCCAGCTCTGGGCCACTGGTTTCATGCCGAGCCGGTCGTTGACCGTGATCATGTGCTCGTTCTGGGAGGCGTTCCAGGTGTCGACGATGCCGACGTCCGGGCGGTCCGCGCGCAGCCAGTCGATCATCTCCAGCTTGAGCGCCAGGCCCAGCCGGTGGCCGCGGTGCGCGCGCAGCACCGAGGTGTCCTCCTGGGCCGCCACCAGCGGCCGGATCTCGTCGACGCAGACGATCGTGATCCCGGCCGGCTCGCCGCTCTCGCGGTGCCGGGCGACGACCGTGTGCTGGGTCTGCTTGCGGGTGACCAGCGACGACTCGTAGGCGGCGATCCGGGACGTCGGCCAGTCCTCGTAGTCCACGCCGCGCGACGGCCCGTCGTTGATCGCCTCGCGGAGCACGACCATGTCCGGCAGCTCCGCCTCGGGGGTCGGCCCGACCTGCCGGAACAGCTCGTAGTCGCCGGCCGCCGCCTTGACCTCGTCCCGGAGATCGTCCTCGGCCGCAGCCGGCTCGTCGAGGTAGATGCGGCGGATGATCATCGAGGACAGGTCCTCGAAGCCGAGCCGCGGCAGCGCCTGCTCGCCGGCCGTGGTCTCCCACGCGGTGGCGAACAGGTAGCGGCGGTCGGTACCGGCGCGCACCCGGTCGAGCAGCGCCCGGCCCACGCCGCGCTGCTGATGATCGGGGAGTACGGCGCCGCCGAGGCGAGCCGCCTCCAGGTTCCGGCGCTGCGAGGATGCGGTCGTGGCGTAGCCGACCGGCGTACCGTCCTCGCGCGCCACCCACAGCCCGTCGATCGGCGGACCCTCGGCGGCGACGGTGTGGGCCAGCCAGAACCCCTCGGCCGTCGGCGGCGGCATCGCGACCCCCTCCATCGCCGTACTCGCAATAGCGGCGAGCTGGCCGGCCAGCTCGAGGTCCAGGTCGCCCGGATCGATCTGTGAGATGTCCACGTCCGCCAACCTTAGGAGACATGGCCTAGCCAGCGGGCTATGGTGGGGTTCGTCATGATGCGCGGTCGGCTGCTCCTTCGCTGCCGCAGCGAGGTTCGCTAACACCGGAACCCCTCGCTGCGGAGTTCTGTGTTGCTTCCGGAACTCCCCAGACACCCAGCGAGGACCGACCGAATGACCAGCCAGAACAATCCCCAGCAGCCCAGCGGGATGCCGCATGAGCGCTACGTACCGTTCATCCCGGTAGACCTCACCGACCGCACCTGGCCGACCAAGCGCATGGACAAGGCGCCGCGCTGGTGCGCGGTCGACCTCCGCGACGGCAACCAGGCGCTGATCGACCCGATGAGCCCGGCTCGCAAGAAGAAGATGTTCGAGCTTCTGGTGGCGATGGGCTACAAGGAGATCGAGGTCGGGTTCCCGTCGGCGAGCCAGACCGACTTCGACTTCGTGCGGATGCTGATCGAAGAGGACCTGATCCCCGACGACGTGGTGATCCAGGTGCTGACCCAGGCCCGCGAGGAGCTGATCGAGCGCACCTACGAGTCGCTGCGCGGCGCCAAGCAGGCGATCGTGCATCTCTACAACTCCACCTCAACGCTGCAGCGCCGGGTGGTCTTCGGCCTCGACGAGGATGGCATCTGCGACATCGCGGTCCAGGGCGCGCGGCTGTGTCGCAAGTATGAAGAGGCGATCCCGGACACCGAGGTCTTCTATGAGTACTCGCCGGAGTCCTACACCGGCACCGAGCTGGAGTTCGCGGTCCGGGTCTGCAACGAGGTGCTGGAGATCTTCGAGCCCTCGGCCGAGAAGCCGGTGATCATCAACCTGCCGGCGACCGTCGAGATGGCCACGCCCAACGTGTACGCCGACTCGATCGAGTGGATGCACCGCAACCTGGCGCACCGGGAGCACGTCGTACTCTCGCTGCACCCGCACAACGACCGCGGTACGGCGGTAGCCGCGGCCGAGCTTGGCTACCTGGCCGGCGCGGACCGGATCGAGGGCTGCCTGTTCGGCAACGGCGAGCGCACCGGCAACGTCTGCCTGGTCACGCTGGGCCTCAACCTGTTCACCCAGGGCATCGACCCGCAGATCGACTTCAGCGACATCGACGAGATCCGCCGGACCGTGGAGTACTGCAACCAGCTGCCGGTCGCCGAGCGGCACCCGTACGGCGGCGACCTGGTCTACACGGCGTTCTCGGGGAGCCACCAGGACGCGATCAAGAAGGGCTTCGAGGCGCTCGAGCGGGACGCGGCGGCGGCCGGTACGCCGGTCGACGACTACCCGTGGGCGGTGCCGTACCTGCCGATCGACCCGAAGGACGTCGGCCGCACCTACGAGGCCGTCATCCGGGTCAACAGCCAGTCCGGCAAGGGCGGAGTGGCCTACATCCTCAAGGCCGAGCACAAGCTCGACCTGCCGCGTCGCGCCCAGATCGAGTTCAGCCGGGTGATCCAGCAGCATACCGACAGCGAGGGCGGCGAGGTGTCGCCGGAGGAGATCTGGTCGATCTTCTCCGCCGAGTACCTCGACCGGGCCACCCCGCTCCGGCTCGACTCGGTGCACACCTCGTCAGCCGCCGGTGAGCGCGACCAGCTCTCGGTGAACGTGTACGTCGACGGCGTCCTGCAGTCGCTCACCGGCGAGGGCAACGGCCCGATCGCCGCGTTCGTGAACGTGATCAACGAGCAGGGCTACGACGTCCGGGTCCTCGACTACCACGAGCACGCGCTCTCCTCCGGCGGCGACGCCATCGCCGCGGCGTACGTCGAGTGCGCGGTCGGCGACCAGGTCCTCTGGGGCGTCGGCCTCGACGCCAACATCGTCACCGCCTCCCTCAAGGCCGTCATCTCGGCGGTCAACCGGGCATAGGGGTCGATAGTCCAGAACGTTTGACATCACTTTTCGACCGATGGTGATGTCAAACGTTCTGGACTATCCGGGCGGCGGCAGGACCATCTTGTCCATGAGCAGGTGTGGGCGGTCGGGGCTTTTCGGCTCCGCCTCGCCGGTGGCCACGAAGCCGTAGCGCTGGTATGCCGAGCGGGCGGCGGAGTTGCCCTGGGTCACCCACAGATAGACCCGGAGCTCCTCGGCGTGGGCGGCCTCGACCAACGCGTCGAGGACCTGCCCGGCCAGGCCGCGACCGCGGTAGGCCGGGTCGGTCCACATCCCCACCACCATGACCCAGCCCGGCTGGTCCCGCCAGGCTGCGCCCATCGCGACCGGCCGCTCGCCGTCGAGCACGAGGACCGGTGAGCTCCCCATCCGCTCCCGCCAGTCGGCCTCGGTGAACGCCTGCTCACGCGGCAGCGTCGACCCGTAGGCCTCCGGGGCGTCGGCCAGCGAGCGCAGCCGGATCTCCCGGAACAGCGGCCACTGGTCGGCCGTCGGCCGGATGACCTCAAGCAGGTTGTCAACCACCGGGCACCTCCAGGATGCAGGCGGTGCCGACCCGCTCGAACCCGACCGCCCGGTAGATCGACGCCGCGTCGTCCGAGCCGGCCGACAGGAAGACGGTCTGCACCCCCCGGTCCCGGACGGCGTTGACCAGCGCTGCGGTGATCGCCGTACCGTGGCCGCTCTTACGGGCCCGGGGGAGGACCGCGATGCCCATCAGCTCGCTGGTCTCGCCGCGTGGCGAGCCGGTGCCGCCGCCGATCACGGTCCCGTCGGCGTCGTACGCCGCGACCAGGACCACCTTGCCGTCGCGGATCAGGGCGGGGAATCCGCCAAGGTCGCCGAGGCTGACGTCGTCGGTGCTGCCGAAGGCCGCGTGGACGGCGCCGATCTGCAGCGGCAGGTCGGCGTGGTCGGCATCCAGGACGTCGTAGCGTCCGGACTCGGGTGACTCAACCAGCGTCGTGGGCGGCAGCACCAGCAGCGGGCACTCGGCGACCGGCGCGTCCACGCCGAGAGCCTCGCGGACCGCGGGCAGCAGCCCGGGCGTCGTCTCGTCGACCCACTCGATGGCGCGGGGTACGCCGAGCTCGCGCTGCCGGTCCAGCACCCGGCGGACGTCGGCCGCCGTCACCGCCGCGGTCTCGCCGAGCCGCGGGCGGGCATAGAACTGCCAGTTGGTCCGGTCCTGGTCGGCGATGAACAACGTGAAGGGTCCGACCTCCTCGAGGGTGGCCGCCGCGCGAGGCACGGTGTCGTAATAGGTCTCGAGTTGAGTCAGCACGGCGCCAGCCTGCCAGCAGCTGTCGCCCGGGGCGACCGGACTAGCTGGGCATCAGGTGCGCGGCCGAGTCGTGGTCGTGGGTCGGGACGACCCGCGCCAGGTGGCGGGCGAGGTGCAGCCGGTGCAGGGTGGCGAACGCCGCCTCCCGGTCGACGTCGACCAGCCGGCCGGGGAAGCCGGGCTTCTGCCGGATCAGCTCCACCTGCTCGTGGTGCCATGCGGCGTCACCAGCGATCAGCACCCACCCGGCTTCGGTGTGCAGGAGTACGCCGACGCTGCCCGGCGTGTGGCCGGCAAGGTCGACCAGCACCACCGAACCTTCACCGAACAGGTCGTGGCTGGCCGTGAACGTCGCGACCGGTGGACCGTCGAGCTCGAAGGTCACGACCGGCCGCGGCTCGGCCAGCGCGGAACGGACGCCCGCGACCGGCGCCGCCTCGCCGGCGAGCACCCAGTCCCGCTCCGTCTCGCGCAGGTGCACGGGCAGTCCGGGCAGGTCCAGCAGGCCGGAAACGTGATCCCAGTGGGCGTGCGTCGCCAGTGCGAAGTCCAGCTGCCGTGCGGTGTGGCCGAGCAGGTCGACGGTCGCGACCGTGGTCGAGGGCGGGGTGACCGCCGCTCGCAGCGGCGCGGGCATCTCGCGCAGTACCCGGGTCCGGGCATCCCGGCAGATCGCCGGGTCGACGATGAACCGGGCCTCGGGGTGCTCGACGACGAACGAGGTCATCGTGTTCCGCACGGCCCGCGGCGACCGCCGGCCCTCGATGATCCCGGGCCCCGGCACCCGGCGCGGCACCTGCGGCAGCGCTCGGACCGTGACGGTACGGCGCGCCCGCGGCAGCCCGGCGTCCTCGATCGAGTCGAGCAGACGCTGGTCCGGCAGGCGCGGCCGGATCATGCCGTGCACCGACTCGGCCAGCGCGGCGGCGTACTCGCGGGCAGGCGGGTGCTGGACGGTCATGAGTCGGCGTCGTAGCAGACCACGGTGCGGTCGCCGCCCTTCCAGCCCGCCTCGCTCGGCCAGGTCATCCAGTCGGGGTCTCGCGGGCACTTCTTGCCGCCCTGGGCGTAGAACTCCGTGTCCGAAGGAATCTTGCTGGCGCTGCCGGTCGCCTCGAACGTGGCGACGGCGCGGTAGTTGTGGTCCTGGTCGCAGGTGGTCCGTGCCCCGTCTCCGGTCAGGCAGGCGCTGACCGCGTCGGCCGGCTCGCCGTCGATGAAGGGCCCGGTACCGTCGGGAAGCGGGGTCAACTCCTCCCCGACGATGATCGCGAGGTCGCAGCGGAACCACCGCTCGCCGTCGTCCCACGCCTCGTTGTCGGGCTGGAAGAAGAGGAAGTTGAACGCGGTCAGCTTCGCGTCAGCGCCCGACACACCGATCGCCTCGGGCAACTGGTCGGTGCATTCAGCCACCGCCGTCTCGTTGTCGGGAACGCTGCCCTCACCGGGGTACTCGCCGATGTAGTAGGTCAGCGTCGTGTGCGACTCGTCGCAGTCGACCACCGGCGAGTTGTCGGAGAGCGCGTCGGCCTGGTCGTAGGTGAGGTTGCGGCACTGTCCCACCTCGGGCGCGGCCGCCGGGTCGACGGTCTCGCTGGTCGGCGGGTCGTCCGGATCGGCCTTCGGGTCGTCGTCGCCGCCGAGCAGCAGGACGCCGCCGACGATCGCGCCGATCAAGGCGAGGACGCCCACCGCGGCGGCGATCACGATCCCCTTCGACCCGCCGCCGCCCGCCCGCCGCTGCCCGCCGCTGGGCGGCGGTGGCTGGTAGCCCTGCGACTGGTGCGAGCCCGGCGGCGGCGAGTACGGCGCCGAGTACTGCTGCTGCGAGGGTGGTGGAGAGGCGGCCGACGCGCCGTAGATGGCGGGGCCCGAGCCGTGGGCGCCCGACGACTGGGCGCCCGGGTAGGTGCCGGGTGGCGGTGACATCAGGCCGGCCCGCCGGGTCGCGTCGTCCTCGAACGCGCCGTCCGGTCGGGCGCCGCGGGCCTCGGCGGCACGGCAGGCGTGGTCGAGGGCCTGGGCGAACGACAGCACGTCCTGCCAGCGGTTCTCGCGCCGGTACTCCATCGCCCGCATGATCACCTGCTCGACCTCCGGCGGCACCTGACGGATGCTGCTCGGCGGCGGCACTGGCTGGTCGGCGACGTACCGGGGCTGCGGCGACTTGCCGGTGACCAGGGCGTAGGCAACCGCCCCCAGCCCGTGGACGTCCGCGCGCGGGTCGAGCGGGATCCGGGTGTCCATCTGCTCCGGCGCCATGAACGACGGGGTGCCGACCGACTGGGTCAGCGGCGCCGCGCCGGAGAGGCTCTTGGCGACGCCGAGGTCGGCCACCATCAGCCGCTGGCCGCCGTGGGCGGTGGAGGTGAACAGCAGGTTCTCGGGCTTGATGTCGCGATGCACGATGCCGAGCGCGTGCAGCACCGACAGCCCCTTCGCGGCCTGCCCGATCAGGTCGGACAGCTCGGCGTACGACGGCAGCCGGCCGGTCTTCATCACCTCGCCGAGCGACCCGCGGTCGGCGTACGACATCACGAAGTACGGCGTGCCGTCGACCTCGCCGATGTCGTACACCTGGACCACGTGCTCGGAGTTGGCCCGGCGCAGCAGCCGCGACTCGGCCAGGAAGCGCTCGCGGATGTCGGAGTCCTCGGCCAGGTTGTCGGCGAGCGCCTTGACGGCTACCTCGGAGTCGAGCTCCTCGTCGTGGTAGAGCCACACGGTCGCGAATCCGCCTCGGCCCAGGCGGCGGACCTGCCGGAGGCGGCCCAGCTGTTCAGGAATCGACACGCGGGCCAGTCTGCCGCACGTCGGCCACATGCGACCGAGTGGGCGTACTCAGCTCAGCAGTCGGGAATCACGTCTCCGCTGTTGGTCCTGGCCTCGTCGTTGCCCCAGTTCTTGAGGTAGTACGCCGGAACCCATTGCTCGGCCGGGCCCTCGTCCGGATCGGTGAGCAGCCACCAGTGGTTGTACTGGCCGTCGACCTCGACCCGCTCGCCCGCCGCCTTGCAGTAGACGTAGACGGTGCCGCCGTACAGCCGCCCGGTCGCGGCGCCGGCCCGGCTGGGCTCGGCGTACACGTCGGCGTCGGAGAAGGTGTCCACCCAGTACTTGGTCCTCGGCGCCTCAGCTGGCTCCGACGGCGGCGGGTCCGGCTCCGGGGGAGGGGTCGTCGATGGTCCGGTCGACGGGGTCGCGGACGGGGTCAGCGACGGCGGCCGAGTCGGCGACTTGGTCCGCGTCGGCGACTGCGACGGGCGCGTGGCGTCGTTGGCTTCCGCAGTTGGGCTGGCGCTCGGGCTCCTGCTGGAACTGGCCGTGCGCTCGTCGGTCTTGCCCGGGTCGTCGGGGCTGCGGAGCACGAGGTATCCGCCACCGATGAGCGCGGCCAACAGCGCGATCAGGCCGATGCCCGCGATGGCGCGTCTGGATCGCCCGGGCTCCGGGTCCGACGCGGTGCCGGCGACGACGGTCCCGCGCCCGCGCCTCTTGGTCAGGCTGTCGGCGACGATCCCGGAGGGCCGCAGGCCGCCGGCCTCGGCGGTGCGGGCCGCGTCCGACAGCGCCTCGGAGAAGGCGGCGACGCCGGGCCAGCGGTCCTCGCGGTCGTACTCCAACGCGCGCATCACGACCTGCTCGATCTCCAGCGGCACCGGCCGGATCTCGCTCGGGAGCGGGATCGACTGCCCGGCGTGGTGCCGCGGCTGCGGCGGCCGGCCGGTGAGCAGCGCGTAGGCGACCGCCCCGAGCCCGTGGACGTCGGCGCGTGAGTCGGGCGGGGTCTGGGTGTCCCGCTGCTCGGGCGCCATCCACGACGGGGTGCCGATCCAGGTGCCCGCCGCCGCGCCGGTGACGTTCTTGGCGACGCCGAGGTCGGCCACCATCAGCCGCTGGCCGCCGTGGGGGGTGGATCTGAGCAGCAGGTTCTCGGGCTTGATGTCGCGGTGCACGATGTCGAGCGCGTGCAGCACCGACAGTCCCTTCGCGGCCTGCTCGACCAGGTCGGCCAGCTCGGCGTACGACGGCAGCCGCCCGGACGCCATCACATCGGCGAGCGAGCCGCGGTCGGCGTACGACATCACGAAGTACGGCGTGCCGTCGACCTCGCCGACGTCGTACACGCGGACCAGGTGCTCGGAGTCGGCGCGCCGCAGCAGTCGGGACTCGGCGAGGAACCGCTCGCGGATGTCGTCCTTCGCGGCCATGTTGTCCGCGAGCGCCTTGACGGCGACCTCGGAGTCCAGCTCCTCGTCGTGGTAGAGCCAGACCGTCGCGAACGCACCGCTGCCGAGGCGGCGGATCCGGCGGAAGCGACCGAGCTGTTCGGGGAGCGGCACGCGAGCCAGTGTGTCGCACGCCGCCGGCATCGAAACGAGGGGTGGCGTGAGCGACAATGAGAGCGTGCCCCTGTACCGCGACGAGGCGATCGTGCTGCGCACCCACAAGCTGGGTGAGGCCGATCGGATCATCACCCTGCTGACCCGCGGTCACGGGCGGGTGCGCGCGGTCGCCAAGGGGGTACGCCGTACCACCTCGCGCTGGGGCTCGCGGCTGGAGCCGTTCTCCCACGTCGACCTCCAGCTCGCCGAGGGGCGCAACCTCGACACGATCACCCAGGCCGAGACGCTGGAGCCGTTCTCGGCCGGTCTCGGCGACGACTATGACCGCTACACCGCTGGCACCGTGATGCTGGAGACCGCGGAGCGACTCGCCTCGGAGGAGAAGCAGCCCTCGCTGCAGCAGTTCCTGCTGCTGGTCGGCGGCCTGCGCGCGATGACGTCGGGGGAGCGGCGGCCGGGGCAGGTCCTGGACTCCTACCTGCTGCGCTCGATGGCGGTGGCCGGCTACGCCCCGTCGTTCGACGCGTGCACCCGCTGCGGTCTCGCCGGGCCGCACCGATGGTTCAGCCCGGCCGCCGGCGGCGTGCTCTGCGGCAGCTGCCGGATCCCGGGCGCGGCCAATCCCGCGCCGGAGACGCTGGCGCTGCTGGGCGCCTTGCTGGCCGGCGACTGGCCGACCGTCGAGGCGGCCGACCCGCGGCACCTGAAGGAGGCCAACGGCCTGGTCGCGGCGTACCTCGCCTGGCACCTGGAGCGCGGCCTGCGCTCGATGGCGTACGTCGAGCGCTGAGCTCGCCGACTAATCGGGCGGCTCCGGCGGCGGGTCGCCCTCGATCCAGTTCTCCACGGTCTCGTTGAAGCGGGTCAGCGCGCGGAGGAAGTCCTCGCGCTCCTGCGGCGTCCAGCTGCCCATGATCCGGTCCAGCAGCTGCCGGCGGGCGTCCCGCGCGACCTGGATCGCCTCCTGCCCCTCCGGCGTCAGCGACAGCAGCGAGGCTCGCCGGTCAGCGGGGTCCGGACCCTTGGCGGCCAGCCCGAGCCTGACTACGGCCTGGACCTGTCGGGTGATCGTGGACGGGTCGAGGCGGTAGTTCGCCGCGATCGCCCCCAACCGTTGCGGACCCTTGTCGTCGAGCAGCGCCAAGATGCCGTACGCCGAGCGCTCGAACTCGTAGCGGCCCGAGGTTGTGCGCACGTGCAGCGCATTCGAGAGCCGGAACAAGTGAAATAGCTGCAGCTCGATGTCGTTACTGGGCTCTGCCACCCTACGGGCCCTCCCTGGCTCCGGGTGATCGCTCACCGTTGTGCCCCGCGGCCCGCAGCATATTGGGCGCAGCCGGGGTGCGCGCAACAGGTCCCTACTCTTGAACCCGTGAAAAGTGCCCTGCGCCCACCCAAGCCGCATCCGTCCGGCGCGGTTCCGCCGCCGATCCCGCCGGAGCTGGTGCCGCGCCATGTCGCGATCGTGATGGACGGCAACGGCCGGTGGGCCAAGGAGCGCGGGCTCCCGAGGACCGCCGGCCACCAACAGGGCGAGCACTCCCTGTTCGACGTGATCGAGGGGGCGGTGCAGCTCGGCGTGAAGGCAATCTCGGCGTACGCGTTCTCCACCGAGAACTGGTCGCGCTCACCCGACGAGGTGCGCTTCCTGATGAACTTCAACCGCGACGTGATCCGGCGCCGGGTCGACGAGATGAGCGCGCTCGGCGTCCGGGTTCGCTGGGCCGGCCGCGCGCCGCGGCTGTGGAAGTCGGTGATCCGCGAGCTGCAGGTGGCCGAGCAGAAGACCCGGCACAACGACGTACTGACGCTGACGATGTGCGTCAACTACGGCGGCCGCGCCGAGATCGCCGACGCCATGCAGAGCATCGCCCGGGAGGTCGCGGCCGGGCGGGTGAAGCCAGACCGGATCAACGAGAAGCTGATCGCCAAGCACCTCTACGTGCCGGACTTCGCCGACGCGGACCTGGTCTGGCGGACGTCGGGGGAGCAGCGGCTGTCGAACTTCATGACCTGGCAGGCGGCGTACGCCGAGTTCGTGTTCAGCGACGTGCTGTGGCCCGACGTCGACCGTCGCCACTTCTGGGCCGCCGTCGACGAGTACGCCCGCCGCGACCGCCGCTACGGCGGCGCCCTCCCCAATCTCTAGCCGCTGACCTTTTGTGCCCGGTCAGCGCTTGGCGCAGTTCGGGCAGGTGCCGAAGATCTCGAGGGTGTGGGAGATGTCGGCGTAGCCGTGCTCGGCGGCGATCGCCTTGGTCCAGCGCTCGACGGCCGGGCCTTCGACCTCGACGGTGGCGCCGCAGGTGCGGCAGACCAGGTGATGGTGGTGGGTGTCGGAGCAGCGCCGGTACGCGGCCTCGCCGTCCTCGGTCCGCAGCACGTCCACCTCACCGCCGTCGGCGAGCTTCTGCAGGGTCCGGTATACGGTGGCCAGGCCGACGTTCTCGCCGCGCCGGCCGAGCAGCGCGTGGATCTCCTGGGCGGAGCGGAAGTCGTCGAAGGTCGCCAGGACCTCGGCCACCGCGAGCCGCTGCCTGGTCGGGCGGACCCCGCTGAGGACAGGCGCGGACTTCGGCTCAGTGCTCGTCATAGTGACTCCCGTGGGCTGCGTGGCGGTGTCCGTCGTGAACGTAGTCCACGTGGTCGCCGTGCGGGACGGCCGGATGGCCGCAGTCAGACCCGTGGACATGGTCGTGCTTCTCGGGCACCTCGAGGTGTTCGCCGTTCCCGACCTCCGGGAACGGCTCCCGCAGGCGGTGCCGGCGCCGCAGCCACGCCCCGAGCGGGAGCGTCACCACGAACCCGGCGAGGGACAGCAAGACGATCGTAGGCCCAGGCGCAACGGCGGCGTCGAAGGAGAGGTACGCCGCGAGCGCGAGGCCGCCGATCGAGGCGGCCACGCCGAGCGCCATCGCCGCGAACAGGGTGGTCCGGAAGCTCCGCGACACCTGCTGCGCGGTCGCGACCGGCACCACCAGCAGCGCCGAGACCAACAGCAGGCCGACGGTGCGCATCGCCACGGTCACGGTCACCGCGGCCAGCACCGCGACCAGCAGGTTGTAGGTGCGCACCCGCAGGCCCGCGACCTGCGCGAACTCCTGGTCCTGGGCGACCGCGAACAGCTGCGGCATCAGCCCGATCGCCACCACCAGCACGACCGCGGCCAGCGCCATCGTGAACAGCACGTCGGACACCGAGATGGTCAGGATCGAGCCGAACAGGTAGCTCTGCAGCGTCGCCGCTCCTTGGCCGGCGATGCCGGTGATGAGTACGCCGCCCGCGAGGCCGCCGTAGAACAGCAGCGCCAGCGCGACGTCGCCGTTGGCGTGACCTCGTTCGCGGATCAGCTCGATCGCGATCGCGCCGAGGATCGCTACGACCACCGCCGCCCAGGTCGGTGAGAGGCCGGTGAGCAGTCCGATCGCGACGCCGGTGACGGCGACGTGGCCGATGCCGTCGCCCATCAGCGCCATCCGGCGCTGCACCAGGTAGGTGCCGACCGCGGGTGCCGCCAGCCCCGCGAAGAGCGCGGCGATCAGCGCTCGCTGCATGAACGGCAGCGAGAACAGGTCGAGGAACTCGCTCATCTGCGGTCCCCTTCCTCGGTGCCGCGGAGGTCGAGCGGGGCGGCGACGTGTGGTGCGTGGTCGTGGTGCGCCGGCCGCGGGTGATGGTGGGTGTGCGCCTCGCCGAAGTGCGGGTCGTGCACCTCGTGGTCGGCGAGCGGTGCGCCGTCGTACACCGCCCGCCCGTCGCGCATCACCACCGCCCGGTCGATCAGCGGCGCCATCGGCCCGAGCTCGTGGGCGACCAGGACGATGGTCGCGCCGCGCTCCGACAGCACCCGGAGCGCGTCGGCGAGCGCCTGCTGGTTCGGCAGGTCGACGCCGGCGGTCGGCTCGTCGAGGAAGAAGAGCTCCGGCTCACCGGCCAGCGCGCGGGCGATCAGCACCCGCTGCTGCTGCCCGCCGGACAGCGTGGAGACCCCCTCGGAGGTCTTGTCGGCCAGGCCGACCACGTCCAGCGCCTCGGCGATCGCGGCTCGGTCGGCCTTGCCGAGCGGGCGCAGCAGCCGGCGCCGGGTGAGCCGCCCGGAGGCGACCACCTCCCACACCGACGCTGGTACGCCGCCACCAGCGCCGGCCCGCTGGGGCACGAAGCCCACCTTGTGCCAGTCGCGGAAGTCGGAGAGCGGGGTGCCGAACAGCGAGATCTGGCCGGCCACGAGAGGCCGGAGCCCGGTGATGGCGCGCACCAGGGTGGACTTGCCGGACCCGTTGGCGCCCATCAGCGCGACGAACTCGCCGCGGCGTACCGAGAGGTCGATGCCGCGCAGGATCGGGCGGCCGGCGATGGCGACAGCGCCGTCGACCACCTCGATGACAGGCGCGTCTAACAACCGTTGGCCTTCTCCAGGGCTGCCAGGTTGCTGCGCATGAGAGAAAGGTAGTCCTCGCCGGCCGTGTCGT
Organism: Nocardioides speluncae; assembly: GCF_003121585.1. Taxonomy (GTDB): domain Bacteria; phylum Actinomycetota; class Actinomycetes; order Propionibacteriales; family Nocardioidaceae; genus Nocardioides; species Nocardioides speluncae. The sequence continues at coordinate 141,722 of NZ_QEOO01000042.1, read as the reverse complement.
CAGTGAGGCCCTCGACCGGGTCGAGTACGGCGGCCTCGGCGCCGGCGTCGTCGGCGAGCGTCTGCGCGAACTTCGGGCTGACCAGGGTCTCGTAGAAGACCGTGGTGACGCCCTCCTCCTCGATCAGGTGCTGGAGGTCGGCGAGCCCCGCGGGCGTCGGCTCGGCGTCGGGGGAGAGGCCGGCGATCGGCTCCAGGTGCAGGCCATACTTGGCGAGGTAGCCGAACGCGTCGTGGCTGACCACGACCACGTCGCGCTCGCAGGACTTCAGGCCCTCGGTGTACTCGCCGTCGAGCGTCTCGAGGTCGGAGCGCAGCGCCTTCGCGTTCTTCGTGTAGTCGGCCTGGTGGTCGGGGTTCAGCTCGGCCAGCTTCTCGGCGACGGCGTCACCGAGGTCGGCCATCCGGACCGGGTCCTGCCAGAAGTGCGGGTCTAGGTCGCCGTGGTCGTGGCCGTCGTCCGCGGCGTGCTCCTCTTCGGCGTGTTCGTCGTCGTGGTGCTCCTCGCCGTCGTGCTCGGCGGGCGGGAGCAGCTCGACCACCTCGGCGACGTCGAGCGTCTCGCCCGTGGCGTTCTGCTCGACGGCCTCGTCGACACCCGGCTGGTAGCCCTTCTCGAACACCACGAGGTCGGCCTTGGAGAGCACCGCGGTCTCCTTGATGGTGAGCTCGAGGTCGTGCGACTCCTTGCCGGCGGGAGTGAGGTTCTCGACGTCGTAGAACTCGCCCGCCACCCGCTCCGCGACGTACTGCAGTGGGTAGAACGCGGCAGCGACTTGGCCACCAGTTCCCGAGTCGCTGCCCGCATCGTCGGAGAACGCCGCGCATCCGGCAAGGATGAGAGCGGAGGCGCTGACCAACGCAGCAGTGGTGGCGCGAGAGCGGGCGGCAGGCAAGTTCATGAGTACGATTCTCAATAAATTGAGAACCATTGTCAACTCGGCAGGTCTGCGGGTAGCACGAATGGCCGGACCCGCACGTCCTTGGAGCGCCACGGCTCGCCGTCGGGCTCGTCGGCACGGGCACGCAGCCATTCGAGCTGGCCGGCGAAGAACTCGTACGCCGCGAAGTCCGGGTTCAGGGCGAGGATCGGAGACTCGGTGCCGCGCCGGCCGGGTGCGTATGCCATCACCCGGATCACCTCGTCGATCTTCTCCACCGCGAACGCAACGGGGAAGTCGAAGGTCCAGATCTCCCAGTTGTCGTAGCGCGCAGCGCATTTGGCCAGCGGGACCAGGCACTCGCGCAGGTATCGATGTGGATCCTCCATCGCTGCCTCCGCCGGCTCCACTCGATAACGGTCACGGCGGGAGGCACACCACGGGTCCATCACGTACATCGTGATCCGGACCCCGCGCGCCGCGGCGTCGTCGAGGACCGGTCGCATCGTCTCGCGTGCGTATGCATTCCGGGTCAGACCGAATACAGTCACCTCGCGCTCAGACGACGCCATCCGATGTGTCAGCTCCTGGTCGGACTCGCGGGATGTGTACGGCCACAAGTCGACGAGGCCGGGAACCGTCAGCCCGTTGCTTTCCGACGAGTGGTCCGTACCGAAGCCCAACCGGTCAGGTCGTGTGCGATAGATCCGGCACAGGTAGTCCAGGCGCTCCGACGACGGTGCGCGGTCGCCATGCTCCCACCGGCACAGGGTTTCGTCGGCCACCCCCGGCGGTGCTAGCCCATCGGCGGCGTACAGCTCATCCAATCGCGCTGACAGCTCGCGCCTCGACCAGCCGCGGCCCAGGCGGTGCGCCTCGAGCGCAGACACTTCGGGCACCTGGTCGGAGATCCTTGACGCGACCTCGTGCGGATGCAGGCCGGCGCGTTCGCCTTCGGCACGGATGTCCGCCACCTGACGCTCGATCTGCCGGCGACGTTCCCCGCTTACTGCCACCACGACGTTGACGCTAGCCGTCAAGGCTGCTGACGTCCACGACGATGGTGAGCGGCCCCGTCGCGCCGAAGACTGACTCGCATGACGTGGATCCTGTTGCTCATTGCCTGCGGCGTGCCTGCGCTGTGGATGGCCAACGAGATTCGACACCTGACGCGCAGGGACGACGGGCGGCACCGGCGATGACTTCCCGCTTGAGCATGCCCGTGACGCCCGAGCTGCAGCGTGCCGCCGGGAGGCGCTCGACGCGATCGCCGCCCTGGAGAGCGTCGAGAGCCGCGAGCCCGATGCCTGCGTGACGGAGGCCGACTGGCAGGCATGGCGGCGTACCTGCCAGCGACCCGCCTATCGTGCCTGGGTTCGCACGATGGACCAGCTGGAGAGCGCGCTCGGCGACGACTTCCCTGGTCGTGAGTGTCGCGCCTGGGTGCCGCTCTGCGTGCGCATCCTGACAGGTGAGCTCCGATGACCCACGCTGGCCGCCCCTATGCTGACGGCGTGCTCGTAGTGAACCGATTCCGGATCGACGCGCCCGAGGCCGACGCCTTCCGTCCGGAGCTCGAGGCTGCGCACGCGCTGCTCGCCGACCGTCCCGGATATGTCGTCGGCTGGGTGGCTCGCAACGTCGACGAGCCGTCGCTGTGGACGCTGGTCACGCGGTGGGAGAACGTCGGCGCCTACCGCCGCGCGCTGTCGTCGTACGACGTGAAGATCGGTGCGGTGCCGCTGCTGAGCAGGGCGATCGACGAGCCGAGCGCCTACGAGGTGGTCCACCCGGGAGGCGACCTCAATATCGAGGTGACGCGGTCGTTAGGCTAGAAAGGGTTCGACCAACCAGCGCCGGCAGCCAGCCGGTGTGAGACCACCAGGAGTACCCGTGGCGAAGCCGCCAGCATCCACCGTCGACAACGTCGTCTCCCTCGCCAAGCGGCGAGGTTTCGTTTATCCGTGCGGCGAGATCTACGGCGGCACCAGATCGGCCTGGGACTACGGTCCGCTCGGCGTGGAGCTGAAGGACAACATCAAGCGCCAGTGGTGGAAGGCGATGGTGCAGGGCCGCGAGGACGTCGTCGGCCTCGACTCCAGCGTGATCCTGCCCCGCGAGACCTGGGTGGCCAGCGGTCACGTCGACACCTTCACCGACCCGCTCACCGAGTGCCAGTCGTGCCACAAGCGGTTCCGGGCCGACCACCTTCAGGAGGCGTACGCCGAGAAGAAGGGCATCGACAACCCCGACGACGTGCCGATGTCCGACATCGCGTGCACCAACTGCGGCACCCGCGGCGCGTGGACCGAGCCGCGCCAGTTCTCCGGCCTGCTGAAGACCTACCTCGGCGTGATCGAGGACGAGTCCGGCCTGCACTACCTGCGGCCGGAGACCGCCCAGGGCATCTTCCTCAACTTCGCCAACGTGGTCACCAGCAGCCGCCGCAAGCCGCCGTTCGGCATCGCCCAGATCGGCAAAAGCTTCCGCAACGAGATCACGCCCGGCAACTTCATCTTCCGCACCCGCGAGTTCGAGCAGATGGAGATGGAGTTCTTCGTCAAGCCGGGTGACGACGAGGAATGGCACCAGTACTGGATCGACGAGCGCACCCGCTGGTACACCGACCTCGGCATCAAGAGCGAGAACCTGCGCCACTACGAGCACGCCCAGGAGAAGCTCAGCCACTACTCCAAGCGCACCGTCGACATCGAGTACCGCTTCCGGTTCGCCGGCGCGGAGTGGGGTGAGCTGGAGGGCATCGCCAACCGGACCGACTTCGATCTGTCGACCCACGCCAAGCACTCCGGCACCGACCTCAGCTACTTCGACCAGGCCGCCGACGAGCGGTACACGCCGTACGTCATCGAGCCGGCGGCCGGTCTGTCGCGCAGCCTGATGACGTTCCTGGTCGACGCGTACGAGGAGGACGAGGCGCCCAACACCAAGGGCGGCGTCGACAAGCGCACCGTGCTCCGGCTCGACCCGCGGCTGGCGCCGGTCAAGGTCGCGGTGCTACCGCTGAGCCGCAACGCCGACCTGTCGCCGAAGTCCAAGGATCTGGCCGCCGAGCTGAGGAAGAACTGGAACGTCGAGTTCGACGACTCAGGCGCGATCGGCCGGCGCTACCGCCGCCAGGACGAGATCGGTACGCCGTACTGCGTGACGGTCGATTTCGACACCCTCGACGACCACGCCGTGACCGTCCGCGAGCGCGACTCGATGAAGCAGGACCGGATCCCGCTCGAGGGCATCGCGGCCTACTTCGCCGAGAGGTTCGTCGGCTGCTGACCGGTAGTGACATGCCAATGCCGGCCCCGATTGGTGCACAATGTCGCGCATGACGCTCCCCATCCGACCGGCACTCGCCCTGCTTCTGGCCGGATCTCTCGCACTGAGCTGCGGGGGCGATCCGGACTCGTCGGCCGACCCGTCGGACCCGCCGAGTTCCACCCTGGCCAGCCCCGAGATCACCGCGCCGGAGGGGGTCGAGCTCACCGAGGGTGGCTCGGAACTGAAGCTCGGTGACAACGCGATCGTCGCCTGGAAGCCGCGCAGCGACGTGACCGGAGTCCTCGACATCACCGTGTCCAAGATCGAGCTGACCACGGTGAAGGACTTCATCGCGTTCAAGCTGGACGCGGCCTCGAAGGAGTCGACGCCGTACTACGTGCACGCGTCGATCACCAACGCCGGGGACACGGATCTGTCCGGCGTCCCGGTCCCGCTCTACGTCGTCGACCAGGAGACCAACAAGCTGGTCCAGGCCTCGAACTTCGCCAGCACGTTCAAGCCTTGCCCGAGCAAGCCGTTCCCGAAGGGCTTCGTGGCGGGCAAGACCACCACCGTCTGCCTGGTCTACCTGATCCCCGAGCACGGCAAGCTGGAGTCGGTCAGCTTCCGCCCGGGCCAGGAGTACAACCCGATCGTGTGGAACGGCACCATCGGCAAGGCCAAGCCCTACCGGCCGAAGCCGCCCAAGCCCAGCGGGAGCGGTACGCCGAGCGGCTCGGCCACGCCGTCCGGCACGCCGACCGGCTAGGCCCACCGCCGCCAGCGGAGCCCCGAGTCGACCCCCGCCCTCGCAAGCTCGGGCGGGCGTGCCCCGAGTCGACCCCCGCCCTCGCAAGCTCGGGCGGGCGTCGACCCGGCCCGTCTTCACGCTCAGAACCGCCGACCCGGCCCGTGTTGACGTGCACACGGTGAAGACCGGCCGGGTCGACGCGTCCCACCGTCAACACGGGCCGGGTCAGCGTCGACTGGCGTCGGCACGGGGCGGGTCGGCGGATTGGGGCTTGCAGGGCGTGCCGGGCGACAATGAGCACATGTCTGTCGCCACGATGCCGCGCGAGCTGCGCCTGGGCCCGCTCCGGGTCGAGACGCCGGTCGTGCTTGCCCCGATGGCGGGCATCACCAACGCGGCGTACCGCCGGCTCTGTGCCGAGCAGGGGGCCGGGCTCTACGTCTGCGAGATGATCACCTCGCGCGGCCTGGTCGAGGGGGACGCGACCACCAAGTCGATGCTGGTGTTCGACGAGCTGGAGACCGTGCGCAGCGTCCAGCTGTACGGCACCGACCCGGTGTACATCGGCAAGGCGGCCGAGATCCTGTGCGCGGAGTACGGCGTGGCACACATCGACCTGAACTTCGGCTGCCCGGTGCCGAAGGTGACCCGCAAGGGCGGCGGCGGTGCGCTGCCGTGGAAGCGCGGCCTGCTCGGCGAGATCCTGGAGCACGCCGTCGCCGCTGCGACGCCGTACGGCGTGCCGGTGACGATGAAGACCCGCAAGGGCATCGACGAGGACCACCTCACCTATCTCGACGCCGGCCGGATCGCCCAGGAGGCCGGGTGTGCCGCGATCGCCCTGCACGGGCGGACCGTCGAGCAGGCGTACTCCGGTGAGGCCGACTGGGACGCGATCGGCGAGCTGGCCAGCAGCGTCGACATCCCGGTCCTCGGCAACGGCGACATCTGGGAGGCCGCCGACGCGCAGCGGATGGTCGAGCAGACCGGCGCCGCAGGTGTCGTCGTCGGCCGCGGCTGCCTGGGGCGGCCGTGGCTGTTCCGCGACCTCGCGGCGGCGTTCGCAGGCGAGCAGGCGGCGGTGCTGCCGACCCTCGGCGAGGTCGCCGCGATGATGCGTCGGCACGCCGAGCTGCTGGCCGAGCACATGGGGGAGGAGCGGGGCTGCAAGGAGTTCCGCAAGCACGTCTCGTGGTACCTCAAGGGCTTCCCCGCCGGCGGCGACCTGCGCCGCTCGCTGGCCCTGGTCGACACCCTCCAGACACTGGACCGGCTGCTCGCCGAGCTCGACCCGACCGCGCCTTTCCCGGTGTCCGAGCTGGGTGCGCCGCGGGGTCGCCAGGGGTCGCCACGCAAGCGCGTCGTACTCCCCGAAGGGTGGCTCGACGACACCGACGGGACGGGCTGTCCGGTCCGCGAAGAGGCGTCCGAGACCTCCGGAGGGTGACGGGAGACACGGCCAGAAATCCAGTCGCAGATGTGGGCGGGCGCCGATTGATGTGCTTCACTCGTGACTCGTGTGCCGGATTCTCGGGAGCACCACCGGTCGCTGCCCCCGTCAGCTACGCAAAGGATGAACGCTGTGGCCAAGCATCGCCACAAGCGGGTTTCCAATGCCCGCCGCCTGCCCAAGGCAGCCATGATCGCCGCTCCCGTCGCTGTTGCCGCCACCTTCGCCGGAGTCGGCGGAGGCCTGGTCGGCGCCAAGCCGAGCAAGCCCGACCGGATCGCTACCGAAGCCGGCCTGGGCGGTGCGCTGGACCGCGACCAGCCCGCATCCCGCTCGCTCAGCCGTGACTTGGCCGCGGAGAAGAAGCGCAAGCGCGCCGCAGCCTTGAAGGCGCAGAAGGCCCGCCAGGCGAAGCTGGCGCGCCAGGAGCGCGAGGCCACCCGCCGCGCCGTCAAGAACGCCAAGATCAAGCTTTGGAGCACCGAGGAGCTCAACCTCTGGAGCTCGTCAGAGGAGTCGGCCGAGCAGCTCGGAACCCTCGACGCCGGCGAGCGGGTGCTGGTCACCGGCCGCAAGGCCGACGAGCGCGAGGAGATCGTGCTGGAGGGCGAGGCGTTCTGGGTGACCGCCGGCTACCTCCAGAAGGAGAAGCCGGAGGAGGTCGTCCCCGGCATCGGCGGCGAGTGCGAGAACGGTACGTCGGTCCCGAGCGGCGTCAGCTCCAGCATCGCGAAGGTGCACCAGGCCGTGTGCGCGCGCTTCCCCGAGATCACCATCTACGGCACCCTCCGCGGTGGCGGCGGTGACCACGGGATCGGCAAGGCCGTGGACATTATGGTCAGCGGCGACCGGGGCTGGGAGGTCGCCGAGTACGTCCGCGCCAACTACGCCGCCCTCGGCGTCAGCTACGTCATCTACTCCCAGTCGATGTGGTCGGTCGAGCGCAGCGGCGAAGGCTGGCGCGCGATGGAGGACCGCGGCTCCGCGACCGCGAACCACTACGACCACGTCCACGTCTCCGTCTTCTGACCCAGGACCCGCAGTTCACAACGGGCCTAGGACCTCGCGCGGGTCGGCGTCGAGGGCGAGCCGGTCGAGGACGCTGAGCAGTTGGCGTTCCTCGTAGCGGAGGTGGGACTCCATGAGCGCGGCGATCCCTTCTACCAGGCAGTCAGCCTGGTCTTGTCACCCTCAGTCACGAGAGGGCGAAGGGGACGACGGGTTCACGTCGCACTCCTTCCGTCCGGCGCCTCCATGCCTGACACGGTCTGTCACCGGCACGCGACGCTGGGCCCAGCATGTCGTACGGCGTCAGGCGATGGGCATCCGGGGCGCCACCCAGGCGACTCGTAGCTGGACGATCTCGGAGCCGACCAGTCGCAGCAGTACGACGCCGCCCGGGTGCTCGGGCGGCAGGAAGCCCACCTTGATCCGCCCACGGTTGGTGTGCACCTCGTCCGCCACCACCTCCCAGTCGTCGGGGGAGTAGACCATCCGGTCGACCTTTCCTCGCGCTGGCGGGAAGTCGTCGACCAGGTGGGCGGCTTCGCGGGTGAGGTCGCGGCTGTAGGGCCACCACACGCCGTGAGCCGCATTCCCGGAGGCCGGCGCCAGCCGAAGCCGGAGCGCGCCGAGCGGCTGCGGGTAGCGATGGGGATAGGGGAACTTCGGGCCACCCACGGCGCCGCCTCTCCTGGCGGCCGGCGGCACCGGCGCTGGAGGCGCCGATGTTCCCTCGACCTTCATCGATCGTACGCCGGTTGTGGCTGTGCACGACCGGAACCAGGCACCGGCTGCGTGAGATAGTCCCGGAATGGCGACGTTCGGCCGGACCGATGACCTGCGCGGCGCGGAGTTCCTCGACGCCGACCTGAGCCTGGATCCACCGATGGCCGCCTACCGAGCTACGGCGCCCATCGGTGGATCCAGGCTGAGTGGCTCCCGCTTCGTCGGGGCGGACCTGTCCGGGGTGGTGATGCGCGGCGTCGAGGTGCAGGGTGCCGACATCGACGCGCCGTGGCTTCTCGAGGGCGGCAGCTCTTCCCTCGTCGTCAACGGGGTCGACGTCGCTCCGTTCGTCGACGCCGAGCTCAACCGCCGCTTTCCGGGACGGGCCGACCGGCGTGCGAGCGACCCGGACCGCCTGCAGGCGGCCTGGGCGGCACTCGAGCGCACCTGGGCGGCCACGCTCGAGCGGGCCGCGGCGATGCCGGCAGGCACGGTCGAAGAGTCGGTGGCCGGCGAGTGGTCGTTCGCGCAGACCGTGCGGCACCTGGTGCTGGCCACCGACATGTGGCTGCGCAAGGCGATCCTGCAGGTCGAGCAGCCGTTCCACCCGCTCGGCCAGATGGACGACGGCAGCGCGGAGGGCTTCGACATGTCGGTCTTCACGACCGGCACCCCGCCGTACGCCGAGGTGCTCGAAGTCCGCGCGGGCCGGGTCGCGATGGTGCGCGAGTTCCTCGCCACGGTCACCCCCGAGCAGCTGGCCGAGAGCCGTCCGAACCCGCACGACACGGCGTACCAGGAGACGGTCCTGTCCTGCCTGCACACGATCCTCGAAGAGGAATGGGAGCACCACCGGTACGCCGTGCGCGACCTCGACGCGATCGCGGCAAAGCTCGACGCATGACCGACCTGGTCGCGGTGGACGCGCTGGGCCCGCACGGCGGCTACCGGACCCGGCGTCGCGAGGTCATCGACGACGTGGCCGGTGTCCCGGTCGCCGAGCTGTCGATCGTGCCGCCGTTGTTCGTCGACCAGGCGGTGAAGGAGCAGCGGCGGACCCGGCCACTGCCCGAGCAGCAGCGGCTGGGCATGCTGGCCGAGACCGCCACGACGTTCACCGGCGAGGTGGTCGGTGGCCTGACCTTCGAGGAGTACGTCGGGCTCGCCAGCCGCGTCTCCGGTCTCCCGGTCGCCGTCACCCGTGCCGGCGCGCTCGCGGTCGCCGAGGCGCTGGTCACGACCGGCGTGGCGATCGACGCTGCGGTGCCAGCCGGCGCGCTGCTAGACCGGCGGGAGCAGCCCGCCGGCACCGGCGGCGCGGTGTGGGCACGCCGCGGCGAGGTCCTCGGCGTCCATGCGTCGGGCAACGCGCCCGGCATCCACGGCCTGTGGCTGCAGGCGCTGGCGCTCGGCTTCCGGGTCGCCGTACGCCCGTCCCGGCGGGAGCCGTTCACCGGCCACCGCCTGATCCTCGCGCTGCGCGAGCGGTTCCGGCCGGCCGACGCGGTGTACCTGCCGACCGACTACGCCGGCGCCGACGAGCTGGTCGCGACCGCCGACCTGAGCATGGTGTACGGCGGCCAGGCGGTCGTCGACAAGTACGCCGGCGACCCGACCGTGCTCGTCAACGGCCCGGGGCGGACCAAGATCCTGATCACCGCCGACCAGGACTGGCGCGACTATCTCGACGTCATCGTCGACTCGGTCGCCGCCTTCGGCGGTACGGCGTGCGTGAACGCCACCGCGATCCTTTACCAAGGCGACCCGCGGCCACTGGCGGAGGCACTCGCGGCCCGGCTCTCGGAGATCCCGGTCCTGCCCATCACCGACGAGCGGGCCCTGCTGCCGATGCTGCCGATCAACCGGGCCACCGCGATCGCCGAGCACGTCGCGGCGCTCGCGGCCGGGTCGGTGCCGATCCGCGGGGCGGACCAGATCGTCGCCGATCTCGGCGACGGCAGCGCTGCGCTGCGCCCGGCCGTCCACCTCCTGGACCGGCCGGATGCCGCGGCGCTCGGCGCCGAGCAGGGCTTCCCGTGCGTGTGGGTGGCGCCCTGGTCGCGCGCCGACGGGCTGAGCGCGCTGCGCCACACCCTGGTGCTCGGCGTACTGACCGCCGACGAGGACCTCGTCGACGACCTCGCGGCCGAGCCGACCGTGCGCAACGTCTACTGGGGACGGCTGCCGACCCATCACGCGGCGCCGGAGGTGCCGCACGACGGCTTCCTGGCCGACTTCCTGATGTGGAACAAGGGCTTCGCGCGCGCTCGGTAGCCGGTCAGTACACGCCCTCGATCACCGGCTCGCCCTCGAACGCGGCCACCGGCGCGATCTCGGTGACCGAGTCGCCGACCTGCCCGGGCGGCCCAGGGACCCGGATCGCGGTGTCGCGCTCCAGGTTGTTCGGGAGGAACATGCCCTTGCTGATGTGGTTCATCACCACCTGGCCGCGCTCGCCGTACGGCACCGGCTCGCCGGTCGCCGGGTCGATCACCCGGAAGTGGACGTACGGCGAGCGGGGGTCGAAGACGAACGACTCGAACGCAGGGCTGTCGGGGCTCTCGGGGCGGGTGTGCGTCTGGGACAGGATCATGGTGCTGCCGTAGGTCATCGTGATCGTCGTGGCCGGCAGCATCGCGCGCAGCAGGTCGAGGGTGTCGACGTCGATCGACGCGCCGCTGAGTACGACGTACCCGATCTTGCTACGGACCAGCTTGAGCAGGTCGTCGCGGCGGACGATCTGCTGCAGCAGCGGCGGCGTGGTCAGCAGGTTCGCGACGTCCTGGGTCTGCAGCACGTAGCCGACCTGCTCGACCAGGTGCGACACGTAGGCCGCGACCTCGGCGGCCGCCTCGCGAGCGGCGAGCCTCTTCACCCACCGTGGGTCCAGATCCACGGTGTGGAACACCGAACCGAGCCCGGCCGACACAAGGCGGGCGAAGTAGCCGACGCCGTGCGGACCGCTCGGCATCACGCCGAGCAGGCCGCGGCCGCGGACGTAGCCGCTGGAGGTCCAGTCGTCGGTGTGCCACTCGATGGTCTGCGCGATCCAGTCGGGCAGCTGGACGGTGCGCTTGGGTGCGCCGGTGGTGCCACCGGACTCGAAGATCTGCGGCACCGGCGGGGGCGTGCCGTAGCCGCGCGGGACCAGGTCCGCCACCGGCACGGTGCGCAGCTCGGCGAGCACGTTCGGGAATCTCGCCAGGTCGGCGTACGACGTGACCTCGGTCAGCGGGTCGAAGCCGAGCGTGGGCGCGATCCTGAGCCAGAACGCCGATCCGGTCTCCGCACCGAAGTGCCAGGCGAGGGCTGCGCGCAGGTACGCGTCGTTGTCGTCGACCGGGACCTGGCGCGTCACGTCCAGCAGGGAGAAGTCGACCTCGACAGTCATGGTCCGATCCTGACGTACGACGGCCAACAACTCCCGGCAAGTAGGGTCGCCACCGATGAACGTCCACGACCTGTACGACGAGTCCGCCCGCGAGCGTCTGGTGTCAGAACCCCCCAAGCGGGTCGACGCGCCCGAGCGGCGGCCGTTCGAGCGGGACCGGGCGCGCGTCGTACATGCAGCGGCGACCCGGCGGCTGGCCGCTAAGACCCAGGTGATGGGGCCGCAGACCGACGACTTCGTGCGGAACCGGCTCACCCACAGCCTGGAGGTCGCGCAGGTCGCTCGCGACCTGGCGCGGGCGCTCGGCTGCCATCCGGACATCGCCGAGACCGCGGCGCTGGCCCACGACCTCGGCCACCCGCCGTTCGGGCACAACGGCGAGCAGGCGCTGGACAGCCTCAGCGACGACTGCGGCGGCTTCGAGGGCAACGCGCAGACGCTGCGGATCCTGACCCGGCTGGAGTCGAAGACCTTCGACGGCGCCGGCCGTTCGGCCGGGCTGAACCTGACCCGGGCCACGCTGGATGCCTGCACCAAGTACCCGTGGCCGCGGCTGGCCGCCGCACCGCCCACCGGCGCTCACGGCGACGGGTCACCGCGGGAGACCCGGAAGTTCGGCTACTACGACGACGACCACCTCGTCTTCGCCTGGCTGCGGTCCGGGGCAGTTGATCGGTACAGCCGGCGGCAGTGCGTGGAGGCGCAGGTGATGGACCTCGCCGACGACGTCGCCTACTCGGTCCACGACGTCGAGGACGGCGTGGTCGCCGGCCGGATCGACCTGGCGCTGCTGGAGAACGCCGACCAGCGGTCGGCGGTGTGGGCGACGGTCCGCGACTGGTACGTCGCCGAGGCCGACGACGGCACCCTCGACGGCGTACTCGCCGGGCTGCAGGCGATCGCGGGCTGGCCGGTCACGGCGTACGACGGGACCCGGCGCAACCTGGCCGCGCTGAAGAACCTCACCAGCGACCTGATCGGCCGGTTCTGCGGCAGCGTGCAGGCGGCGACGTTCGCGGCGGGGGAGGGGCCGTTCGTGCGGCACCGGGCGGACCTGGTCGTGCCGGAGCAGACCCGCTTGGAGATCGCGGTGCTGAAGGGCGTCGCGGCCCACTACGTGATGCGCGCCAACGACCGGCTGGCGCTGATGGACCGGCAGCGCGAGCTGATTGCCGAGCTGTTCGAGGCACTGACCGCGCGAGGCCCGGACGCGCTGGACCGGCAGTTCGCCGACGACTGGGCAGCCGCAGCCGACGACGCCGCGCGGCAGCGCGTCCTTGTCGACCAGATCGCCTCGCTGACCGACGAGTCGGCGGTGCGCTGGCACCACCGGCTCGTCGTCCAGAAGACCTAGCCGGTCACCGGGAGATTCGTCGGGACCGGGGTCGGCGACGGCGCGGTCGGCGTGTTGGTCGGAGTCGGCTTGGTCGGCTTGGTGAACTTGGCGCAGGTCGCGTTGCCGAACGTGATCACCTGCGCGCCACCGCCGAGGCTGATCTCCATCCCCTTCACGGTGAAGGAGCCGTCGGCGTTCTTGGTCTGCTTGTTCAGCGTGATCGTGAACAGCGGACCACCCGGGATCGTGGTGTTGGGCGTCATCGCGGGCGCTGGGACCTTGACCCCGAGCACGGTCAGCGCGCCCATCTCGACCGTGCCGGTAGCGCCATTGCAGGACACCTTGAGCAGGTCCAGCCCGACCAGCGAGCTCGGCGGGGTCAGCAGCAGCCGGCACAACTCGCGCAGGTCATCGGCAGGCAGCTCGTCGGGCAGGTCGTTGAGGTCGGGCAGCCCGGGCACCGGCAGCGCCGGGATGGCCGGCAGCTCGGGAACCGGCAGGTCACCGATCCCGGTGTCCGGGAGCGCGTCGCACTGCTTCTTGAGGTCTTCTGGGACCTCCGGAAGCTGGTCGAAGACACCGCCGCCCACCGAGAGGTTCAGCATCTCGACCGAGGCCTTGTTGTCGCCGGCCGAGACCGTGCCCGCACCCAGCGCGGCGAGCGGGTTGTCCGGGAGCTCGACCAGGTTTGCGGTCTGGGTCTTGCCGTCGCTGGACTCGACGTACGGCTGGCCGGCGAACGGCAGTGCGCCCTCCGCGGCGAACGCGTACGCCGACGACGGGGTGCCGGCCGCGGTACTACCGGACGAGCCGGCGAGGACGGCGAACCCGGCCGTCGCCGTCACGACCGCGACGGTTGCGGCGGTGGCGATCAAGTTGCGTCTCATGGTGGTGGTTCCTCCCTGTTGCTGCCTGTCAGGATCGGGTCGTCATTTGCGGTCGATCAGCACGACCGTGCCGAGTGGGACCTTGGTCAGTTCGTCGAGCGCGTCGTCGGGCACGCGAACACATCCGTGGCTTGCGGCCGTGCCGAACACCGAGGAGTCCGACCAGGCGTGGAGGGCGACGGTGCCTGGGCCGCCGCCGTACGTGTCGAGGGTCTGGCTGTGGGCGCCGAGCGGCAGGATCACCCGCGAGGACTGCGTCGCGTCGGCGATCGAGCCGAGCACGAACGTGCGCCCGGTCGGGGTCGGCGTCTCGGGCCTGCCGACGGCGACCGGCCACGTGCCGGTGCGCTTGCCCTCGAAGAAGAGCTCCAGGGTGCGGGAGCCGACGTGCACCCGGATCAGGTACGGCGAGACCTGGCGCTGTACCCGGTCGGCCGGGATCCAGCCCGTCGACCCGTTCGGGCGAGAGGGGAGCAGGACCTGGACCCAGCCGTCCTCCTCGGCGATGACCGGCAGCCAGGTCGGCCCGAACTGGTTGCGGCCGATCTTGCCGAACGCGTTGCCGCGGGGTGCGTCGTACACCCCGGTGGCCTGGTTGGGCCGGACGACTGCGCCGTCGGTGGCGGCTCGCGGAGCGGGGTCGCGGGGCGCGCCCTTGAGCGTGGACCTGGTGGAGGATGCGACGAGGTTGGAGAGGTCGGGCTGCTCGTCCCAGCTGTCGAAGTCGTCCGAGCGAGAGTTGACGCCCCAGACGACGACGGCGGCGCACAACAGCGTCAGCACCAACATGGTGGCGCTGACACGACCTTGCTCCCCGGCCTGCTCCCTCGGCCTCGTCCTGGCCTTCTGGCGGGGATGACACGATGCGAACATGTCTGATCCCGTTGTGGTTCCCTCTAGACAGCCTCCCTGCCTGCTCTGACAACGACGGAGCCGACGCGAGGTCATGGCCCGATGTGACAGTCGGCATGGCACATAGGGACTAGCCACTGGGAGTTGGGTCGGCCGCGGCTGAAAACCTGACCGCGGAGGTCGGCCACAGTGGGTCTAAACCACAGCCGACCTCGTAGACTCCGCGACGTGGCAGGGCGGATCCGTGAGGACGACATCGCAGAGGTGCGGGAGAAGGCACGCATCGACGACGTCGTCTCCCAGTACGTCACGCTCCGCAACGCCGGCGGCGGCTCGATGAAGGGGCTGTGTCCCTTCCACGACGAGAAGTCGCCGTCGTTCCACGTCACCCCGGCCCGGGGGTTCTTCCACTGTTTCGGTTGCCAAGCTGGCGGCGACGTCATCACCTTCCTCATGAAGATCGACGGTCTCGACTTCAACGAGGCGATCGAGCGGCTCGCTGACAAGTACGGCGTCCAGCTGCGGCGCGAGGACGGCGAGGAGCCGCAGCGGCCGACCGGCCCGAAGCGGAGCCGGCTGGTCGAGGCCCACAACAAGGCGCAGGAGTGGTACGCCGACCAGCTCGGCACCCCGGACGCGCTGGTCGCCCGCCAGTTCCTCGGCAGCCGCGGCTTCGACCAGACCGCCGCCGAGCAGTTCGGCGTCGGCTTCGCCCCGCGCGACGAGGCCGCGCTCTACAAGCACCTGCGCCAGCTCGCGTTCGGTGACGAGGAGCTGGTCGTGTCCGGACTGGTCCGACACGGCCGTGGCCACTACGACAACTTCCAGGGCCGGCTGTTGTGGCCGATCCGGGACTCCAGCGGTGACACCATCGGCTTCGGCGCCCGCCGGATCTTCGACGACGACCGGCGCGAGGCGAAGTACCTCAACACCTCCGAGACCCCGATCTACAAGAAAAGCCAGGTGCTCTACGGCATCGACCTGGCCCGCCGCGAGATTGCCCGCTCGTCGCAGGCGGTGGTGGTCGAGGGCTACACCGACGTGATGGCCTGCCACCTCTCCGGCGTACCCACCGCGGTCGCGACCTGCGGCACCGCCTTTGGCGAGGACCACGCGAAGATCCTGCGCCGATTCCTCTTCGATCATGAGGTCGCCAGGGGAGAGGTGATCTTCACCTTCGACGGCGACGCCGCCGGTGTGAAGGCGGCCGAGCGGGCCTACGACCTGGAGGCCGTGTTCGTCTCAAAGACGTACGCCGCAATCGAGCCGACAGGTCTCGATCCGTGCGACCTGATGGTGCAGCAGGGTCCCGCCGCTGTTCGGGAACTCGTGGCCCGTCGCATTCCGCTGTTTCACCTCAAACTCCGCAGCATCGCGAGCCGGTATGACCTGGATCGCGCTGACGCGCGCATCGACGCTCTCCGCGAAGCATCAGACGTGCTGGTGTCCAGCATTCGTGACAAGACGAAGGTCGACGAGTTTGCGCGCGAGCTCGTGACCGTGATCGGCATCGAGATCGAGCAGGCGCGAGATGAGCTTCGCCGCGCCCTCGGCCGGCGCAGCAACCAGCAGGCCAGGAAGGGCGGCCAGGTACGCGACTCTGGTCCGCCGGAACCTGCTTCTCCGCCGGCTCCAGACCTGCGCGACCCTCGGTTCGCCCTTGAGAGAGACACTCTGAGGCTGCTCATCCAGCAGCCTGGTTTGGTTGGCGCGGCGAGCGGCGACCTGGGCAGCAATGACTTTACCCATCCGACGTACCGCGCGGTCTGGGATGCGATTGCAGCGGCCGGCGGACCAGCAGTGGGGGCGACCGACGGCGGCTGGGCGACCCGGCTGCGCGAGTCGACCGCTGACCCGGCGGTGTCGTCCGTGATCAGCGCATTGGGAGTGGAGCCGGTACGGAGTTCGAAGGAACCCGACACGGCGTACGTCTCTGTGCACATCTACCGGCTCCAGGAGCTGACCGCGCTGCGCCGGATCACCGAGGTGAAGTCGAAGCTCCAGCGCACCAACCCGGTCGAGGAGGCCGCGGCGTACAACAAGATGTTCGGTGAGCTGGTCGCACTCGAGCAGCACCGCCGTACCCTCCGCGAGCTCGCGATGGGGACCTAGTGGTCACCCCCGGAAGTTCATCGGGGCCTGAGCGGCCAGGGCACGCACATCGCTGCGTCGTCGTCGGTCGACGGGCCACCGGCCCGCCTCCCTCCGACGCCTTGCGCTGCACGCACCCTGACCACTCAGACCCTCGAAGAACCTCCGGGAGTGACCACTAATGAAGGCGGCCGGGTGAAGCGGATCGGTGGCCTTGGCAAGCTCGCCGGCGAGCGGGTGCTCGCACTGGCTCGCACCGGCGACGGTGCGGAGGTGGTCGGCACCCGCGACGCACTGTTCCTGCCCGGCGGCGTACGGATCCCGTGGGAGCAGGTGCAGGCGGCCGACTGGGACATCGACGCTGCGACGCTGACCGTTGCCGAGGTCGGCACCTGGGGCGAGGAGCGCCCGGTCCACGTCGTCGCCGTCGACGATCCCGGGCTGCTGCTCGAGCTGGTCAGGGAGCGGGTCACCGCGAGCGTCGTACTCCAGCGGCATGCGCCGGTCCGCGGCGCTCTCGGCCTGTTCGTGATCGCCCGCCGGGCGCCGCGCGGCGACCAGTCGCTCCAGTGGTCCTTCGAGTACGACGAGGGCCTGGACCCCGACGCCCCCGACGTCAAGGCCGCCGCCATCGCCGCTCTCGAACGAGCCCGCGACGAGGTCGGCGACCGCTGACTCGCCACACCCCTCCTGATTTCGCGGCGTCCGGCACTGCTTGCTAAGGTTTCCTCCGCTGCCAAGCGATCCCCTGTAGCTCAACTGGCAGAGCATTCGGCTGTTAACCGGAGGGTTGTTGGTTCGAGTCCAACCGGGGGAGCAAGAAAAGGGCCTCTGATCTGCGAAAGTGCAGGTCGGAGGCCCTTCCTTTGGTTCGTGTCGCGCTACTGCTGGATCGCCCAGCGGATGTC
The DNA here is from genome assembly GCF_003121585.1 of Nocardioides speluncae. Lineage (GTDB taxonomy): Bacteria > Actinomycetota > Actinomycetes > Propionibacteriales > Nocardioidaceae > Nocardioides > Nocardioides speluncae. Next base: position 124,175 of record NZ_QEOO01000042.1, on the reverse strand, counting down.
ATGGACGGTCTGGCGGAAGCCGGGCTGCTCGACATGGTCCGGACTCTGGAGGAGCCCGGCGAACGAACCACTTCCCGCCGGCGAACCCAGAATGTGTGCACCGACCATTAGGACCCGGGTTGGTACTCCGAGGGGGGAACGCCGGTCCAGCGCTTGAAGGCGTGGCTGAACGCCGAGGCGTCGGCGTAGCCGAGCCGCGTTGCGATCTGCTGGACGGTCAGTCGGTGGGTCGTCAGCAGGTCGATGGCGATGGTGTGCCGTACGTCGTCGGCGAGTGCGCGGAAAGACGTACCCTCGGCGTCCAGGCGGCGGCGGAGCGTCCGCACTGTGGTGAGCAGGGAACCGGCTACCTGGTCGATGGACGGGATGTGGTCGGTGCTGGAGCGGAGCCGGTCGCGCACCTGGTCGGTGATGGTGATGCGGGCGCGCCGCCGCTCGACCATGTCCACGCAGTCGTTGAGTGCGAGCCAGAGGCTGTGCGGGTCCGCCTGGGGGAGCGGGGTGTCAAGCCATTCGTCGCTCATGACGAGCCGGGATTGGGGGGCGCCGAGCCGCGGTGTGCACGGCACGGTCTCCGTCCACAGGCCCTCCGAGCCATCGGGTGGGAACGCGAGCTCGACGTGCCCCGGCCAGTCGCCCCGCCCCGTCATCTCGGATATCGCCATGATGATCGCGACGATGTCGCGCTCAACCAGCATCCGGTGCGCCTCCGGTGGCAGGAGGCCGCCGTCGAGTGCTATCGCCGTACGACCCTGAGTCCGGGTAAGAGCGGTGCGGCTCACGACCATCAGCAGCCCGGAGAAGCGACGAGCCATGTCGAACCCGTCGCGCAGCGTGGCGCTGGCCAGCATCGCGAGTGCAGCGGGCCCGTAGGCAGAGACGTGAATGCGGCGGCCGAGGCGCACTCCGATGCCGGTGGTGTCGGGTAGCGCGCGGGCCAGGTTGCGCGCGACGGTTAGCTCCTGCCAGACCGCGATTTCGGACGTCGGGTCGTTGACCGCATCCGGGGTCAGGCGAGTGCCGGACAGGCAGGTCGCGCGGTGTACGCCTTCCTCCTCGGCAACCGCGAGCAGGTGACGTACGCCGGTCGCGGGTCGAGGGATCTCCCATTGCCCCACGGGTCGAGAACGCTAGCCCCAGTGGCCGTTTCCAACAAGACAACGGCCCCGATTCACATGGAGGCGGCCGTGTGAGGGCCGTCACACTCAGGACAGCGCGACCATCACTCCAAGGTCGCCCGACCGCTAGGAGTGCAGATGCGACGACTTAACACCCGGCTGGGTCTGCTGACCCTCGCAGCTGTGCTCGTGGCGGCCGGCATGTCTCCCGTCCAGTCCGTTGCCGCCGCGCCCGTTGCCGCGCCCGCGCCAGCGATGGCGACCTTCGCGGCGCCGTCCGGCCCGGCCCTGCAGACGCCGGCGGCGACGCTCGCGTCCGCGCTGACCTGCTCGTCCGACCTCCCGACCGCTGCAAAGACCCCGATCCTGCTGGTGCCCGGCACCGTTGAGACTGCCGAGCACGCCTACAGCTGGGGCTACCAGAAGGTGCTCCTGGAGCAGGGCTACCCAGTGTGCACCGTCTCGTTGCCCAATGGGGGCACCGGTGACATGCAGACCACCGTCGAGTACGTCGTCTCCGCGGTCCGCTCGATGAGTGACACCAGCGGCAAGCAGATCTCGGTCATCGGGCACAGCCAGGGCGGTCTGCTGCCCGCGGCCGCGATCCGCTACTGGCCGGACATGGCATCCCGGATCGACGACATCGTCTCCCTGGACTCGCCGTACGGTGGCACCCGGCTGGCCGACTACATCTGCGACTCGACGCACGCCTGCCCCGCGCTGGTCTGGCAGGTCAGCCGCAACAACGACTGGTCGCGCGCGCTGCGCCGCTACCCTGTCCCGGCCGGCGTCTCGTACACCTCGATCGGCACCAGCAGGACCGATCTGGTCTTCCCGTCACCGGATGCGACGTACTTACCTGGTGCGACGAACTTGCTCGTGCAGGACGTCTGCGCAGGTCGGTACGTCGACCACCTCGGCATGTTGTCCGACGCCCCGGCCCATGCGATCGCCATGGACGCGCTGACCCACGCCGGTGCCGCCAGCCTGTCCCGGATCAGCTCGTCGATCTGCGACAGCTTGCACTTCGCCGGTGTCGACGTGCACCGCATGGAACAGTTGATCTGGCTGCTCGAAGACCTGCTCGACGTGCTCTTCGACGCGGTCTGGCTGTCCACCGAGCCGCCGCTGCGCGAGTATGCGATCGGTGCGCTCGGCGACACCAACCTGGCCCTGGGCAAGCCCGTCACGGTCAGTTCAACCGAGTCCTCGTCGTACGTCGGGTCCAAGGCCGTCGACGGCAGCCGGAGCACCCGCTGGTCGACCAGTGTGTGGAACAGCTCGGACTGGATCTACGTCGACCTCGGTTCCACCAAGTCCGTCAACGGAGTGCAGATCCAGTGGGAGGCGGCGTACGCAGACGATTACCGGATCCAGAGATGGAACGGCTCCGCGTGGGAGACCGTCTGGTCCACCACGGGCGGCGGCGGCAACAACGCTTCAGTTGCGCTCAATGCCGTCTCCACCCGCTATCTCCGGGTCCTGATGACCGGCGGTCCGTGCTGCTTCAACAACTACTCGATGTGGGAGCTGCAGGTCGCCGGGCACTGACGATAGAGAGCGGGCCCGGTGACGAAAATTCACTGGCCACCATAACATAGAGCGTGTTATGGTCGGTCCAACCGAAGGAGCTGCCATGACGATCGACGCCGAGACCCTCTGTGGGGCCTTCCAGAAGACAGCGGCGATTGCCCCAGAGGCGATTGCGTTGCGCACGGTCGGGGGCGCGCAGGCGTTGACCTGGAACGAGTACCGCCAGCGGGTGCGAGCCATCGCGGGTGGCCTCACCTCGCTCGGGGTGCGCCGGGGTGACACGGTCGCGCTGCTCCTGACGAACCGTCCCGAGTTCAACCTGGTGGACACGGCGGCCATGCATCTCGGCGCGACGCCGTACTCGATCTACAACACCCTTGCGCCGGAGCAGATCACCTACCTGCTCGAGAGCGCCGACAGCCGGGTCGTGGTCACGGAGGCGCAGTACGTCGACAGGATCGTCAAGGCCGGCGGGTCGGTCGAGCACGTCGTCGTGGTCGACGCGCCTGACGGCGACCCGGCCGGGCTGGCAGCCCTTGAGACGACCGAGCCCGAGGACTTCGACTTCGAGGCGACCTGGCGAGCCGTGACCGCCGACGACATCCTGACGCTCATCTACACGTCCGGCACTACCGGGAACCCCAAGGGTGTCGAGCTCACCCATGCCGGAATGATCGCTCAGCTCACCGGCCTCGACGAGGTCGCGGAGATCAGGTTCGGCGACCGGAGCCTGTCGTACCTTCCGGCAGCGCACATAGCCGAGCGGCTCTCGACGCACTACGTCCAGCTGGTCCGTGGCGCCGAGATCACCGCCGTCGCGGACGTGAGCCTGCTCCTGCCGGCGTTGCTCGACGTGAGGCCGACGTACTGGGCCGGCGTGCCGCGGGTGTGGGAGAAGCTGAAGGTGGCGCTCGAAGCGGGCCTCGCCCAGGCGAGCGGCCCCGAGGCGGAGGTCGTCGGTCGGGCGATCGAGCTGGGGTACCGCAACATCTCGGGCGACCTCAGCGCCGAGGAGCAGGTCGAGTACGCCGAGCTGGATCGCCTGGTCCTCTCCCGCGTGCGCGCCAAGCTGGGCTTCGACGAGCTGCGGTGGGGTCTCTGCGGCGCCGCACCCATCGCCACCGAGACCCTCGAGTTCTTCATGGCCATCGGCATCAGGGCGCTGGAGATCTGGGGCATGTCAGAGTCCGGTGGTGCCGCGACGATCAACCCGCTCCACGCACCCCGTCCCGGAACGGTCGGCACTCCGGTTCCCGGAGTCGAGATCAAGGTCGCTGACGACGGTGAGCTGCTGATCCGCGGCGTCACGGTCATGCGTGGCTACCGAGGCGAGCCCGAGAAGACTGCCGCGGCCCTGATCGGTGACGGCTGGCTGGCCACGGGCGACATCGGCACGATCGACGAGGAGGGCTACGTTCGGATCGTCGACCGGAAGAAGGAGCTGATCATCAACGCCGGCGGCAAGAACATGTCTCCGGCCAACATCGAGCGCGCTGCCAAGGGCCAGGCGCCGTTGATCGGCCAGGTCGTCGCCATCGGCGACCTGCGTCCCTACAACACCGCTCTGGTGGCGCTCGACCCGGATGCCGCTGCGGCGTACGCCGAGAAGTGCGGGCTGGCCGACGCTTCCGCTGCTGCCCTTGCTGAGTACCCGGCGGTGGTCGAAGCGGTGGCCGCGAGCATCGCCGAGGGAAACCAGCGTCTGTCGCGGATCGAGCAGATCAAGCGCTTCAGCATCGTGCCGTCCTACTGGGAGCCTGGCACCGAGGAGCTCACGCCGACGATGAAGCTCAAGCGCAAGCCGATCGCGGTCAAGTACGCCGATCAGATCGATAGGATGTACGCCGTGGTGCCCGGCGGCGGCGTGTACGAGGTTGAGCCTCCTCCGGCCGAGCGGTAGGAGATGGCCGGTGCTGAAAGTCGCGCTCGCCGACCGGATGTTCCTTGCTGCGGAGTCTGACCAGACCCCGCAGCACGTCGCCTGCCTGACGACGTTCGTCGTGCCGCAGGAGGCCGGGCCGGACCATCTACGTCGCCTGGTCGCGGGCCTGCGCTCCGTCACGACGTTCGCCGAACCGTTCAACCTCAAGCTCGCCGGTCGCCGGTCAGCCCCGCGCTGGGACAGGCTCGAGGACGCCGAGATCGACCTCGACTACCACTTCAGCCACTCCGCCCTGCCCAAGCCTGGCGGAGAGCGTGAGCTGGGCGTCCTTGTCTCCCAGATGGTCTCGCGGCCGTTGGACCCGAGCCGGCCGCTGTGGGAGGTGCACCTGATCGAGGGACTCGAAGGCAACCGCTTCGGGATCGTCTTCAAGATCCATCACGCCCTCATGGACGGCGCCGGGGCGACCCAGCGCATCCAGGGGATGATCTCCAGCGACCCGGCCGATGCCGGCGTACGCCCGCTCTGGTCGCTCGGCCCCGTCTCGAGCGGCGGGGCACGCGGGAGGCCGACGCGTCACGAACGCTGGCAGTCAGTGCAGCAGGGTGTCGGCACAGTCGGTGGTCTCGGCAAGGCCGGGCTCGCCATGGCCAAGGATCGCCGGAAAGCCGGCGATCCCGAGCTGGCCGTCCCCTTCCGCACCTCGCGATCTGTTCTCAACGGTCGGATCGGGCGGCAGCGCCGAGTGGCGACCCAGGGCTTCGCGTTCGACCGGATCAAGGTCGCGGCCAAGGCGGGTGGGGTGACCATCAACGACGTCTTCCTGGCGATCTGCGGGGCCGCTGTGCGCCGCTATCTCGACGAGCGAGGGGAGCTTCCTGCCCAAGGGCTCACCGCCGGTACACCGGTGAACATCCGGCAGGAGGGCGATCAGTCGACGCAGAACGCGTTCACGATGACAGTCATGAACCTCGGCACCGAGATCGCCGACCCGGTCGAGAGGCTGGCCTCGGTCTCGCGGTCCAGCAAGCTCGCCAAACAGAAGCTGCAGGGCCTTCCCAGGCCGGTCGTCAAGCTGTACCCCGCCCTCTTCATGGGCCCCTTCATCGGCCAGAACCTCCTGGGCACTGCCGGCCGGCGCAACCCGCCGTTCAACGTGGTCGTGTCCAACGTCCCCGGTCCCTTGGCCACCCAGTACCTCGCGGGCGCGCGGCTGGAGGGGATGTATCCCATCGGATGCCTGTACCACGGCGTCGCACTGTTCATCGCGGTCTTCGCAGCGTCAGGACAGTTCAGCGTCGGGTTCACCGGGGATCGCGATGTGATCCCGCACCTGCAGAGGCTCGCGGTCTACGCGGGCGAGGCGCTCGAGGAGCTCGAGCGGGCCCTCAGCGAACCTGTCTAGGCGAATCGCAGCTCCGGCTCGATGCCCTTGCGCCCGCCGAGCCACATCGCGAGAGCCTCGGTGGTGCCGTGTACCTCGCGGCCGCGGCCGCGCGCTCTGCCGTCAGTGGGCACGATCCGGTAGCGCAGGAGTAGGTGGGAGTGCCACAGGAGCGCTTCCTGCATGATCGCCGGCTTCGCCTCCGGCGGTAGGGCGTGTGGCTTGCCGAGGCCACGCAGGATGTCCTGGTGGTGCATCACGACGTCGCCGCACATCATGACTGCGGCAAACATGCGGGAGGCCCGAGCAGGACTTTCGGTCACCTTCCAGCCACGCTCTGTCAGCTCCGGCCGCGAGAGCCGCTTCGCGTCGAGCACCATCTTGGCGTTGGTCCGAGCGATGGTCAGGCCGCTGGGCCTGAAGTAGGCGCCAAGCGTGTCCGAGCCGACGATGTGCGCGAGCACGTCCCGCGGAGCCCAGGCATCGCACAGCGTGTTGCCGTTCTCGAACTCCGCGTCTGTCAGCGACTCGATCGTGTGCATGAAGCGGGCGCGCTCACGGCACAGGTCGTCTTCTTGCGGGAACCTCATGAGGCCACCTCGATGTCAGGAAGGCGTAGTGCCCCCGGCGCGTCGGCGGGTACGACGGGGTCCTTGGGTGCGACCGGCCTCACGCGCCGGTACGGCGAGCCGAGGGCTGGGCGGGGATCGACCTCGCCCTTGTTCGGCCACAGCGCCATGGCCCGCTCGGCCTGGGCCGTGATCGTCAGCGACGGGTTGACCCCCAGGTTGGCCGAGATGGTCGACCCGTCCACCACGTGCAGGCCCGGGTGCCCGAAGAGCCGTTGGTAGGGGTCGACCACACCGGTGCCAGGGCTCTCGCCGATCACACAGCCGCCGAGGAAGTGGCCGGTCACCGGCAGGTTGACCAGGTCCGTGAGGGTGCCGTGCGGGTCGCCGCCGAGCTTCTCGGCCATCCGGCGGGTGACGTCGTTGCCCACGGGGATCCAGCTCGGGTTGGGGTCCCCGGGGCCCTGTTTCGAGGTCATCCGCACCCCGAAGAGGCCGCGGGTGCGGTAGGTGGTGATCGAGTTGTCGACCGCCTGCATGACCAGCAGCCCGACGGAACGCTCCGAGGCCCCGCGCAGGTTGAGCGATCGCAGCAGGGTGAGCGGGTGGCGAAGGCCCTGCAGCATCCAACGGAGGAGCCGGCGACTGCTGCCGTCGACCAGGGGCGTGAAGAGTCCGTACAGGAGATTGGAGCCCTTGCCCCAGTGACAGGCCTCGATGTGGGTGCGCGGGTCCGGGTGGATCGACGAGGTGATCGAGACACCCTGCGCGAGATCGCGGCGCCGACGTGAGCTGGCGCTGAGGATGGCTTCGGAGTTGGTGCGCGTCAGTTCCCCCAGTCGCGGCGAGATGTGCGGGAGGCGGCCGGTCGCGCGGAGCTGGTGCAGCAGCCGCTGGGTCCCGAGGGAGGCGGCTGCGAAGACGACCTGGTCCGCGGTGAACGTCCGCCGTTGCCGGCGTACCCAGCGATCGGGCCGGGCGGTCTGCACCTCGAAGCCGCCACCCTCGAGGGGTGCCACGTCGACGACCTGGGTCAGCTGGTGGATCTCGGCCCCGGCCTTCTCGGCGAGGTAGAGGTAGTTGGTCTCGGTGGTGTTCTTCGCATTGTGCGGACAGCCGGTGAGGCACTGAGCGCAGTGGATGCAGCCGGCCCGGTCTGGCCCGGCGCCCCCGAAGTACGGATCGGGCACGGTCTTGCCGGGCTCGCCGAAGTAGACGCCGACGTTGGTGGCATGGAACGTCTCAGCGACGCCGAGGTCGGTTGCCACGCTCAGGAGTACGTCGTCCGCTGGCGACCTGCGGGGGTTCGCGGCGACGCCGAGCATGCGTTTTGCCTGGTCGTAGTACGGCGCGAGCTCGTCACGCCAGTCGGTGATGCCCGCCCACTGCCGGTCGGTGTAGAAGGCATCGAGAGGGTCGTAGAGCGTGTTGCCGTAGATCAGCGACCCGCCACCCACGCCCACCGCGGACAGGATGAAACAGTTCTTGAGTGCGGTGAGCCGCAGGGGGCCGGTGCAACCGAGCCGCGGCGCCCACATGGACCGGCGGACGCGCCAGTTGGTGGCCGGGAACTCATGGGGCGCCCATCGGCGGCCCATGTCCAGCACGCCGACGCGGTAGCCCTTCTCGGTGAGTCGCAAGGCCGTCGTGCTCCCGCCGAAGCCGGAGCCGATGACCAGGACGTCGTAGTGCGTCATTTGATCCGCAGCGCCTTCATCGCCTTGAGCATCCCGGTGAGCAGGCGTGCGTTCTGTTTCGTGCTGACGCCGGGCATCGGGTCGAACCCGATGACGTGCTGGCTGGCGACGGTCTGCAGCTCGGTGTACTCGAGCAGCCCGTGCTCGCCATGGCGACGCCCCTGGCCGGAGGCCTTCATGCCTCCCATGGGTGCGTCGTTGGAGGCGTACGCCGACCCGACACCTTCGTTGATGTTGACGGTGCCGGCCTGGATGCGCTGACCGAGGCGGTGGCCGCGTGCGGTGTCCCGGGTCCAGATGCTCGCGTTGAGGCCGTACTCGGTGGCGTTGGCAAGCCGGACCGCCTCGTCGTCGGAGGCAACCGGGTAGATCGCCACGACCGGGCCGAAGGTCTCGTTGCGGAAGAGCTCCATGTCCGGGGTGACGCCGGTGAGCACTGTCGGCTCGTAGAAGTGTGGGCCGAGGTCGGGTCGCGCCTTGCCGCCGGCGAGCACCTGGGCTCCCTTGGAGCGGGCGTCCTCGACGTGCCGGACGACGGTGTCGAACTGTCGCTGCAGAGACATCGTGCCGATGTCGTAGTCGTGGCCTGGTCCGCTGCCGAGCCTGAGCTTCTTGGTGTGTGCGGCGAGCATGGGGACGAACTCGTCGTACACCTTCTCGTCGACGTAGATGCGCTCGACGGACAGACACAGCTGGCCCGTGGTCGAGAAGCAGGCGCGCATCGCGCCCCGCGCTGTCTTGTCGAGGTCGGCGTCGTCGAGCACGAGCATCGGGTTCTTGCCGCCGAGCTCGAGCGTGCAGCCGATCAGCCGACGTGCGGCGGCTTCGCCGATGCGTCGTCCGGCGGCGGTCGAGCCGGTGAAGGTCACGTGCTGGGCATGGTCGAGGAGGGCGTCGCCGATCTCTTCGGGCTCACCGATGAGCAGCTCGAACAGGTCGGCCGGCACGCCTGCCTCGATCAGGAGCTCCCGTGCGTACGCCGCGGTGAGCGCGGTCTGGGTATCGGCCTTGACCACGATCGCGTTGCCGGCCAGGAGCGCCGGAATCGCGTCGCAGACGGATAGCGAGAGCGGGTAGTTCCACGGCGCGATGATCGCCACCACACCCTTGGCCTGACGGTGCTCGAAGGCCTTCGTCGCGACCGGGATCGCGCCCTTGCGGCGTCGGGACTTGAGGAACTTCTCGGCGTTGCGTGCGTAGTAGAGGGAGAGTCCGGCGATGTCCAGAGTCTCCTCGAAGGCGCCGTTGCGTGACTTGCCGTTCTCGACCTGGATCAGGTCGATGAGCTGGCTGTTGTTGATGATCAGGTCGTGGTACCGCACGAACGGCTTCGCCCGCTCCTTGACGGGGGTCTCGGCCCAGGCGAGCTGCGCCACCCGGGCGCGGGCGAAAGCGCTTGCCACGTCCTCGGAGGTGGCGGTCCGCATGGTCGCGATGGGAGCGCCGTCGACGGGTCTGTGGGTCGTGACGGTCGGCCCGCCTCCCGCGAGGGTGCCGGAGAGCCGCTTCACGAGTGTGCTGGGCAGCTCGTGGGAGCCTGTCGAGGAAGGATTCAGCAACTTCGCCATTCCCATACCATAGACCATGTTATGGTGTTGGAGTAGAGAGCCGCACCCGAGGAGACCCGATGCCCACCGTTGTCAGCAAGGAGCAGTACTTCGAGGCCGCTCTGGACGTGCTGGGAGAGTCCGGGTTCAAGGCGCTCAACATCCGTGCCTTGTGCCAGACCCTGGGCGTGACGAGCGGCTCGTTCTACCACTATTTCGGCAGCTGGGACGGTTTCGTCGTCCAGCTCCTCGAGTGGTGGCGCGACCGTCAGTGGGTCGCGCTGCGGGACCTCGCGTTCGGGTCCGGCGAGGCGTTGGACGACATGATGCTGATCCGCAAGCTGACGCTGGAGCTGAACCATCCGGCGGAGGCGGCCATCCGAGCGTGGGGGGCGAACAACGAGGCCGTTCGGCTCGCCCAGGCGAGTGTGGATGACGACCGGTACAAGACCGTTCGGAAGACGATCGGCGCCCTCGTCGACGACAAGCAGAAGCTCGACGTCCTCTCGGAGTTCGGGATGACCATGCTGATCGGCTACCAGCAACGGCTGGCCAGTCCGGAGTGCGCCCGCCTCGAAGAGCTGCTCGACCTCTACTTCGACCTCGTCCGGTCCCCTCAGCGCTGACCTATCAGGAGTTCCGATGCAGATTGGCATTGCCGCGGCCTACGACGGCACCTTCCGCGACACGGTCGAGGAGGTCGTCGAGCTCGAGGCGATCGGGCTGGACGTGGTCTACGTCCCCGAGGCCTACAGCTTCGATGCCGTCAGCCAGCTCGGCTATCTGGCGGCGCGGACCTCGCGGGTGCGGCTCGCGTCGGGCATCCTGCCGATCTACTCGCGCACACCTGCGCTCACCGCCATGACCGCTGCCGGACTCGACTTCGTCTCTGACGGCCGGTTCACCCTGGGCCTGGGGGCCTCGGGTCCGCAGGTCATCGAGGGCTTCCATGGCCTCCCGTACGACGCGCCGCTGCAGCGCACCCGTGAGGTCATCGAGATCTGTCGCAAGGTGTGGGCGCGAGAACGAGTCGAGCACGCCGGCAAGAAGTACACGATCCCGCTCCCCGCGGATCAGGGCACCGGCCTCGGCAAGTCGCTGAAGCTCATCAACACACCCGTGCGCAGCCGCATCCCTGTGCTACTGGCCGCGCTCGGGCCCAAGAATGTCGAGCTGGCAGCCGAGGTGGCCGAGGGTTGGGAGCCCGTGTTCTTCCACCCCGAGCGCGCCCACCTGGTCTGGGGCGAGGCCCTGGCCGCCAGCGCGGCCCGGCGCGACCCGGAGCTCGGGCCGCTCGACGTCGCCGTCAACGTACCCGTCGCGGTGGGAGAGGGCGCGGAGGCGCTGCTCGACCGCGCGCGGCCGAACATGGCGCTCTACATCGGGGGCATGGGAGCTCGGGGCAAGAACTTCTACAACAACCTCGCAACCCGGTACGGCTACGGGGACGAGGCAGCGAAGATCCAGGACCTGTATCTGGCGGGGCGGAAGGCCGAGGCGGAGGCGGCGGTACCGGAGGAGCTGCTGCGGTCCACCACGCTGATCGGTTCGGAGGCCGATGTCTCCGAACGGCTCAGAGCCTTCGCCGCGGCCGGGGTGACCACCATCAACGTGGCTGCGGTTGAGGACTCACGCGAAGGGCGACTCGCCAGCGTCGAGGCGCTGCTGAAGCTCGCTCGCTAGCAGCCTCGGGATCAGCACTCGCAAGGGAGATCTCGTTCGCTATCATAACATGATCTATGTTATGATAGATCGACCGACGGGAAGGAACATCTCGTGAATGCACCTCTGGAGGACCTGGACGCCGAGGGCGACGCACTCGATGCGCTGGTTGACCCCCTGACGGCTGAGCAGCTCGCGTTGCCCACACCGGCAGCTGGTTGGACCATCGGCCACCAGCTCGGTCACCTCGCCTGGACCGACGAGGTGGCGCTGATCGCGCTCCGCGACGCGGACGCGTTCCAGGCGGAGATCGCCGCGGCCATGGCGAATCCCGACACCCACACCGACAGCACCGCTGCCGAGCGGGCCGCCCTCCCGTCTGACGAGCTGCTCGCCCGTTGGCGTGCCGGTCGGGCCGAGCTGTCGGAGGCACTGCGTGCTCTGCCGCGCGGGGCCCGGATCCCGTGGTTCGGACCCTCGATGGGTGCCGCCTCGATGGCCACCGCCCGCCTGATGGAGACCTGGGCCCATGGAGAGGACGTGGCGGAAGCGCTCGGCGTACGCCGGGAGCCGACGGCGCGGCTGAAGAACGTCGTGCACCTCGGCGTGATCACCCTCGGCTTCGCCTACGTCGCCAACGGTCTCGAGCCCCCGACCGTCGACATTCACGTGGAGCTGACCGCACCCGATGGCGACACCTGGACCTGGGGTGACGCCGACGCCGAGCAGCGGGTCACCGGCCCGGCGCTGGACTTCTGTCTCCGCGTCACCCAGCGTCGTCACCTCGACGACCTCAGGCTCGAGGCTGTCGGCCCCGACGCCGAAACTTGGCTCTCGATCGCGCAGGCGTTCGCCGGCCCGCCAGGAGGCGGCCAGCACCCGCGTCGGGAGGTGTCGGCATGACCGGGCGGCCTCCTGCGCCGCTGCGCATCGGCAACGCGTCGGGCTTCTACGGAGACCGGTTCTCCGCGATGCACGAGATGCTGACCCTGGGCGACGTCGACGTCGTCACCGGCGACTACCTGGCCGAGCTGACCATGCTGATCCTGGCCAAGGACCGCGCCAAGGACCCCGCCGGCGGCTACGCCAAGACCTTCGTGCGTCAGCTCGAGCAGTGCCTCGGGCTCGCGATCGAGAAGGGCGTCACGATCGTCGCGAACGCCGGCGGCCTGAATCCCGCGGGGCTTGCCGCCAGGCTGGACGAGCTCGCCGTCGGTCTCGGCATCGATGCCAGGATCGGCTACGTCGAGGGTGACGATCTGTTGCCGCGTGCGGCCGAGCTCGGCTTCGGGACCCCGCTGGCGGCCAACGCCTACCTCGGCGGGTGGGGCATCGCGGAGTGCATCAAGGGTGGTGCCCAGGTCGTGGTGACCGGCCGGGTCACGGACGCCTCGCTCGTGGTCGGCCCGGCTGCCGCGCACTTCGGCTGGGCTCGCGACGACTATGACGCTCTCGCCGGGGCGGTCGTCGCCGGACACATCATCGAGTGTGGTGCCCAGGCCACCGGCGGCAACTTCGCGTTCTTCCAGGAGGTTCCCGACTTCCGTGCAGTCGGCTTTCCGACTGCGGAGATCGGCGTCGACGGGTCGAGCGTGATCACCAAGCCTGCGGGCACGGGCGGCATGGTGACCAAGGAGACCGTTACCGCCCAGCTGCTCTACGAGATCACCGGCGCGCGCTACGCCGGGCCGGACGTCACCACGCGCATCGACTCAGTGCGCCTCGAGGACGACGGCCCGGACCGCGTCCTGGTCCACGGAGTGCGCGGAGAGGCGCCACCGCCCACCCTGAAGGTCGGCCTCAACTCGCTCGGCGGCTTCCGCAACGAGATGGTCTTCGTGCTCACCGGCCTCGCGATCGAGCAGAAGGCCGAGCTGATCAAGAGCCAGCTGGCCGGCTTCGATGCCACGTGGACCCTCGCCCGCACCGACCACGTCGATGCCGATACCGAGCAGACGGCCAGCGCGCTGCTGCAGTGCGTCGTCCGCGGCCCGGACCCGACCAAGATCGGCCGGGCGTTCTCGAGTGCTGCCGTCGAGGTGGGACTGGCAAGCTACCCCGGCTTCCACATCACGGCCCCGCCCGGCGACGCGTCGCCGTACGGCGTCTTCACTGCGGGCTACGTCGCCGCCGCTCTGGTCGACCAGATCGCCGTGTTGCCTTCGGGCGACCGCGTCGCGATCCCGCCCGCCACGGAAACCCAGGTGCTTGCCCCGGCTGACGACCCGGTGATGGTCGAAGCGGCCGTCACCGGACCTACTCGTCGCGTTCCGCTCGGCGAGATCATCGGTGCTCGTAGTGGGGACAAGGGCGGCAGCGCGAACGTCAGCGTGTGGGCCCGCGACGACGAGGGTTGGGGCTGGCTCGCCGAGACGCTCACGGTCGAGGAGCTCCAGCGACTGCTGCCTGAGACCGCCGACCTACAGGTCACGCGCCACGTGTTCCCCCACCTGCGCTCCCTGAACTTCGTCATCGAGGACCTGCTCGGCGAGGGCGTCGCCTCCAACGCGCGCTTCGACGCGCAAGCCAAGGCGGTCGGCGAGTGGCTGCGGGCCCGCCACGTCGACGTACCCAAAGCCCTGCTCCCCCTCAGCAACGGAAAGGAAGACCTGCCATGACCGTCTTGAAGACAGCACTGGACGTTCGCTCGGACGAGTTCGCCTCCAACAGGGACGCGATGCTCGAGAAGCTGGCCGACATCGACTCGTTGCACGCAAAGGCCGTGCTGGGTGGTGGTCAGAAGTACATCGACCGGCACCACCAGCGCGGCAAGCTGCTCGCCCGCGAGCGCATCGAGCTTTTGATCGACGAGGACTCACCTTTCCTGGAGCTGTCGCCGCTGACCGGCTACGGCAGCCAGTTCGCCCTGGGCGGCAGCCTGGTCACCGGCATCGGGGTCATCGAGGGCGTCGAGTGCATGCTCATCGCCAACGACCCCACCGAGAAGGGCGGCGCCAGCAACCCGTGGACCGTGCGCAGGCTGCTGCGAGCGCACACCATCGCCAAGGAGAATCGCTTGCCGCTGGTGGCGCTGGTCGAGTCGGGGGGCGCCGACCTGCCCACGCAGAAGGAGATCTTCGTCCCGGGTGGCGTGATGTTCGCAAACATGACCCGGCTCTCTGCCGCCGGCGTTCCCGTGATCTCGCTGGTCTTCGGCAACTCGACCGCGGGGGGTGCCTATGTGCCAGGCATGTCCGACTACGTGGTGATGATCAAGGACCGCTCGAAGGTCTTCCTGGCTGGGCCACCGCTGGTCAAGATGGCGACGGGCGAGGAGTCCGACGACGAGTCACTGGGTGGTGCCGACATGCATGCCCGGACCTCGGGCCTGGCCGACTTCTACGCGGTCGACGAACCGGACGCGATCCGGATCGGACGCGACATCGTTAAGCGGCTGAACTGGAAGAAGCTCGGTCCGGAGCCTCGGGTCGACGTACGCCCGCCGCGGCTTGACGAGGAGGACCTGCTGGGCATCGTGCAGCCTGACCTCAAGGCACCCTTCGATCCGCATGAGGTGATCGGACGCATCGTCGACGGCTCCGACTTCGACGAGTTCAAGCCTCTCTACGGGTCGTCCCTGGTGACCGGCTGGGCCAGGATCCACGGCTACCCGATCGGCATCCTGGCCAACGCTCGAGGGGTGCTGTTCAGCCCGGAGGCGCACAAGGCCACGCAGTTCATCCAGCTCGCCAACCAGACCAACACCCCGCTGCTCTTCCTGCAGAACACGACCGGCTACATGGTCGGCAAGGAGTACGAGCAGGGCGGCATCATCAAGCACGGCGCGATGATGATCAACGCGGTCTCCAACTCCAGCGTGCCGCACCTGACGGTCACCCTTGGTGGGTCGTACGGCGCCGGCCAGTACGGCATGTGCGGGCGGGCCTACGGTCCGCGCTTCCTCTTCACCTGGCCTACGGCGAAGAACGCGGTGATGGGGCCTGAGCAGATGGCCGGGGTCCTCTCGATCGTCGCGCGCCAGGCCGCCGAGGGCCGAGGTCAGGTGTACGACGAGGCGGCGGACGCCGCGATGCGTGCTGCGGTCGAGGGCCAGATCGATGCGGACCAGGACGTCCGAGTGACCTCGGGCCTGGTGTACGACGACGGCGTCATCGACCCACGGGACACCAGGACCGTGCTCGGGATCTCCTTGTCCGTCATCCACAACGCTCCGGTCGAGAGCACGAGACTGTTCGGTGTGTTCCGGCCATGACGACGTCCAAGCACCTCGCGTCCATCCTGGTCGCCAACCGCGGCGAGATCGCCCGCCGCGTCTTCCGGACCGCCCGCGACCTCGGGCTGTCGACGGTGGCGCTCTACTCAGACGCCGACGAGGCTTCCCCGCATGTCACCGAGGCGGACGCAGCAGTGCACCTGCCCGGCAACGCCCCCTCGGACACCTACCTGCGTTCCGACCTGGTCATCGAGGCCGCGCTCAGGGCCGGCGCCGACGCGATCCACCCCGGCTACGGCTTCCTGTCCGAGAACGCCGCCTTCGCGCGCGCGGTCGAGGCGGCCGGCCTGACCTGGATCGGCCCGCCCCCCGAGTCCATCGACTCGATGGGCTCGAAGATCGAGTCCAAACGGCTCATGGCCGCCGCCGGCGTACCCGTGCTGACCGAGCTCGACCCGGCACAGGTGACCGAGGCCGACCTGCCCGTGCTGATCAAGGCATCGGCCGGCGGTGGCGGTCGCGGCATGCGCATCGTGCGACACCTGGCCGACATCGAGCAGGAAGCCGAGCTGGCGCGAGCCGAAGCCGCCTCCGCGTTCGGCGACCCGACGGTCTTCTGCGAGCCCTACCTCGCCACCGGTCGGCACATCGAGGTCCAGATCATGGCCGACCAACACGGCACCGTGTGGGCCGTCGGGGAACGCGAGTGCTCCATCCAGCGCCGCCACCAGAAGGTCGTCGAGGAGGCCCCGTCGCCGCTCGTCGAGCGCATCGACGGGATGCGGGAGAAGCTGTTCGAGGCATCCCGCGCAGCCGCCTCCGCGATCGGCTACACCGGCGCCGGCACCGTTGAGTTCCTTGCCGACGAGTCGGGCAAGTTCTTCTTCCTGGAGATGAACACGCGCCTCCAGGTCGAGCATCCGGTCACCGAGTGCACCACCGGCCTGGACCTCGTGGCCCTGCAAGTGCTTGTCGCCAACGGGGGCCGGCTAGACCCCGAGCCGCCGCCGTCGGTCGGCCACTCCATCGAGGTGCGCCTGTACGCCGAGGACCCGGCCGCCAACTGGCAGCCACAGAGCGGCCTGGTGCACGCATTCGAGGTGCCCGGTGTCCGCTCGACCTTCGACCTGCTGCCTGCTGGCATCCGGCTGGACAGTGGTATCGAGTCGGGATCCCTGGTCGGAATCCACTACGACCCGATGCTGGCAAAGGTGATCAGCTACGCACCGACGCGCGACGAGGCGTCGCTACGTCTCGCGGCCGCTCTGGAGCGGACCAAGCTGCACGGCCTCGTCACCAACCGCGACCTCCTGGTCCGCGTCCTGCGCCACGAGGCGTTCTTGGCGGGGGACACTGACACGGCCTTCTTCGACCGTCACGGACTCGACGTACTCAGCGAGCCACTGGCCGACAAGGACACCGTCGCCCTGTCAGCCCTCGCGGCGGCGCTCGCGGATGCCGCCAGCAACCGCGCGTCGGCGCGGGTCCAGGGCGGGCTGCCCAGCGGCTGGCGAAGCGTGACCTCGCAGCCGATCCGCAAGCGCTACCTGGCCGGCGATGACGAGCTCGAGGTCGCCTACGCCCTGACCCGCAGCGGGTTGGCCGCAGAAGGATACGAGGACGTCTCGCTGGTCAGCTCAACGCCGAGCCAAGTCGTGCTCACAGTCGACGGCGTCCGGCGCACCTTCGACGTGGCGGCGTACGGCGATGTGGTCGCCGTGGACTCGCCGCTCGGCGCCGTGGCCCTGAAGACCGTGGCCCGCTACCCGGACCCGCTGGGCTCGGCCGCCCCGGGCTCGTTGCTCGCACCGATGCCCGGCTCGGTGGTCCGCATCGCGGCCAAGGTCGGCGACACCGTCACCGAAGGACAGGCGTTGCTCTGGCTCGAGGCGATGAAGATGCAGCACCAGATCAGCGCCCCCACTGACGGGGTGGTCTCCGAGCTGCCAGTCCAGGAAGGACAGCAGGTCGACCTCGGCGCCGTGCTGGCCGTCGTCACCACCCACGAAGAGGAGAACAGCTGATGGACTTCGAGGAATCCCCCGAGCACCGGGCGCTCCGTGCAGCCGTCGCAGAGCTCGGCGCGAAGTACGGCCACGACTACGCAAGTGCGAAGGCGAAGGCCAAAGAACCGATGAGCGAGCTCTGGGACGAGGCCGGCAGTCTCGGCTACCTCGGCGTGAACCTCCCGGAGGAGTACGGCGGCGGGGGCGCGGGGATGTACGAGCTGAGTCTTGTCCTGGAGGAGCTCAGCGCAGTCGGCTGCGGTCTGCTAATGATGGTCGTGTCACCGGCAATCGCGGGCACGATCCTCACGCGCTTCGGCACGGAGCGGCAACAGCAGGCCTGGCTGCCAGGGCTGGCGGACGGGACCAAGAAGATCGCCTTCGGCATCACCGAACCCGACGCCGGCTCCAACTCGCACGAGCTGACCACGACCGCCCGTCGCGATGGTGACGACTATGTCCTCAACGGCCGCAAGACCTTCATCTCCGGCGTCTCCGAGGCTGACGCCGTACTCGTGGTCGGTCGGTTGGAGAGTGCCAAGACCGGCAAGCTGCAGCCGGCTCTCTTCCTCGTCCCGACCGATACCCCCGGCTTCGAGTACCAGCCCATCGAAATGGACCTGGTCATGCCCGAGCACCAGTACCAGGTCTTCCTCGACGATGTCCGAGTGCCCGCAGCGGCACTGGTTGGGGAGTCCGAGGAGGAGACGGCGCTGTGGCAGCTCTTCGCGGGCCTCAACCCCGAGCGCATCATGGGTGCGGCGATGGCGCTGGGCAACGCCCGCTATGCCCTGGACAAGGCCGTCGCCTACGCCAAGGAGCGCAAGGTCTGGGGCGCGCCGATCGGCGCCCACCAAGGCCTGTCGCACCCGCTCGCCCAGATCAAGGTGGAGTACGAATGTGCTCGGCTCATGTACCTCAAGGCCGCGACGATCTACGACAGCGGCGACGACGAGGCAGCGGGCGAGGGGGCCAACATGGCGAAGTACGCCTGCGCCGAGGTCGCCGCCAAGGCAGCCGACCAAGCAGTCCAGACACACGGCGGCAACGGCCTCGCCAGCGAGTACGGCCTCGGCAACCTGCTCGCCATCACCCGCGTGGCGAGGATCGCGCCCGTCAGCCGGGAGATGGTCCTCAACTACGTCGCCCAGAACAGCCTGGGCCTTCCAAAGTCCTACTAGGAGACCGCCATGACCACCCTCGTCAAGTACGCCGTTGAGCGCGGCATCGCTCGGATCACCCTAGACTCGCCGCACAACCGCAATGCGCTCTCCAGCCTGCTGGTGCAACAGCTCATCGACTCGCTGGCAGCGGCCGCGGCCGAGGACGGCGTGCGTGCGGTGGTGCTGACCCACACCGGCACGACGTTCTGTGCCGGCGCCGATCTCGGCGAAGCTGCTGCCGCGGGCGGCCTCAAAAGGGGCACCGCCGAGCTCCTGGCCATCCTCAACGGCATCGTGGAGATGCCCAAGCCGGTCGTCGGCGTCATCGACGGCAATGTCCGAGCCGGCGGGATGGGGCTGGTCGGCGCGTGCGACATTGTGGTGGCCAGCAGCACCTCGTCGTTCGGCTTCACCGAGGTCCGGCTCGGCCTTGCCCCGGCGATCATCTCGCTCACCACGCTGGGCAGGATGACCGAGCGTTCCGCATCGCGGTACTACCTCACGGGTGAGACCTTCTCTGCCGCCACCGCGGAGCGGAACGGCCTGATCAGCGAGGCGGTGCCGGATATCGCGGCCGCCGAAGACGCGCTGCTCGCGGCGCTGCGGCTGTGCTCTCCCCAAGGGCTGGCGGAGAGCAAGCCGATCGTCACCCGTGACACCCGGGCGGCCATCGCGGCGTACGGTGACGAGGTCATGGCGATGTCGGCACGCCTGTTCGGTAGTGACGAGGTGAAGGAGGGGATGGCGTCGTTCCTCGAGAAGCGGCCGCCCCGGTGGGCAGAGGTGTGAGCTACGCCGAGTCGTTCGAGCGCAGCCTGAACTCCCCCGAGGAGTTCTGGCTGGAGGCAGCCGAGTCCGTCGACTGGGTGCAGGCCCCGACGCAGGCCCTCGACGACAGCGGAGGCCCGCTCTACCGCTGGTTCCCCGACGGCGTGCTCAACACGTCGTACAACGCGTTGGACCGGCACGTCGGGGCCGGTCGGGGTGACCAGGTCGCGTTGATCTGGGACTCACCGGTGACCGGGTCACTGCGGACCTACACCTACCGCCAGCTGACCGACGAGGTCTCTCGCTTCGCGGGCGGTCTGGCCAGCCTTGGTGTCGTGAAGGGCGACCGGGTCCTGATCTACCTGCCCATGGTGCCCGAGGCCGCGATCGCGATGCTCGCGTGTGCTCGACTCGGTGCGGTGCACTCGGTAGTCTTCGGCGGCTTCGCCCCCAAGGAGCTGGCGGCCCGTGTCGACGACGCCAAGCCCAAGGTCATCGTGGCCGCCTCGTGCGGCATCGAGCCGACCAGGGTCGTCGACTACAAGGCCATCATCGACGAGGCGCTGGACGAAGCGGAGCACGCACCGTCGCGGCTGGTGATGCTCCAACGGGCGGTCTCTCCTGCCGAGCTGGGTGAGAACGACATCGACTGGGCGGACCTCGTCGCGGATGCCGAGGCTGTCGGCCCCGAGCCCGTGGCGGCCACGGACCCTCTCTACATCCTCTACACCTCTGGCACGACCGGGCGGCCCAAGGGCGTCGTCCGTGACAACGGCGGGCATGCGGTCGCACTGACCTGGTCCATGGCCAACGTGTACGACGTACACGCCGGTGACGTCTGGTGGTCCGCCTCCGACGTCGGCTGGGTCGTCGGGCACACCTACATCGTCTACGCCCCTCTCCTGGTCGGCGCGACAACGGTGATGTACGAAGGCAAGCCGGTCGGCACCCCCGACGCGGGTGCCTTCTGGCGGGTCATCTCCGCCCACGGGGTCAAGGCGCTCTTCACCGCTCCGACCGCCCTGCGCGCGATCAAGAAGGTCGACCCCGAGGGACGCCTGCTCGCCGACTACGACCTGTCCCGCTTCGAGACGCTGTTCCTCGCGGGCGAGCGGCTCGACCCCGAGACGCTCAGCTGGGCGTCGCAGCTCCTGAACGTCCCCGTGGTCGACCACTGGTGGCAGACAGAGACGGGTTGGCCGATCGCGGCGAACCTGCGTGGGCTGGAGCCGATGCCGGTCAAGCCCGGGTCAGCCACCGTCGCGGTGCCGGGCTACGACGTACGCATCCTCGATGCCGACGGCAACGACCTGCCCAAGGGCACCGAGGGCGATATCGCGATCCGGCTTCCGCTGCCGCCGGGCTCGCTGCCGACACTGTGGAACGACGACGAGCGCTACCGCGAGGAGTACCTCACCGCGCACCCCGGGTTCTACGCAACCGGTGACGGCGGGTACCTCGACGAGGATGGCTACCTCTTCGTGCTGGGCCGCACCGATGACGTCATCAACGTGGCGGGTCACCGACTCGCGACGGGAACGATCGAGTCCGTGCTTGCTGCCCATCCGGCCGTTGCCGAATGCGCCGTCATCGGCGTACAGGACAAGCTTAAGGGCCAGCTGCCGCTGGGCCTGGTGGTCCTCAAGGCCGGTGTCGAGATCGCGGGCGAGCAGCTCAGGGACGACCTGGTCGCCGCTGTACGCCGTGACATCGGGCCGGTCGCGGCCTTCCGTGACGTCCTGGTCGTCGCGGCGCTGCCGAAGACCCGGTCCGGCAAGATCCTGCGCAAGGCCATGCGCGGGATCGCCGACGGGCGCGACGTCCCAGCACCATCGACGATCGAGGACTCTCAGGTGCTCGACGACATTGCGCTCCTGTTGCGAGCGGCTCGGTAGTCCCCTCGTTGCGCGACCGCTAGCGTGAGGATCGCCCAACTGTCGAGCAGAGATGGGGATCCGATGCCGAAGTATCTATGGCAGGTCAACTACACCGCTGAAGGTGCCGACGGACTACTCGCCGAAGGCGGATCGGGCCGGCGGGACGCCGTGCAGCGAATGCTCGAGAGCGTCGGCGGCAAGCTCGAAGTCTTCTACTACGCCCTTGGTTCCGATGACCTGGTGGTGATCGGCGAGCTCCCGGACAACGTGTCTGCGGCAGCCCTCAGCCTGGTGACCTCGGCCGGAGGTGCGGCTCGGTCACGGACCACCGTGCTGCTCGCGCCTGAGGACATCGACGAGGCCAGCCGTCGCAGCGTCGAGTATCGCCGCCCCGGGGCTGACGCCTGACAGCAGCCTTGACGGACCTCTCGGGCCTGCTACCGTAACGTAGCGAGTGTTATGGTGCAGGACCTGAAAGGCCGCCACGTGCCAGGAAGTCCACGGACATGGGTCAGGAACGCGCACGACGATCTCGACCTGCTCGCCAGGGCCATCCTCGGCGCACGACAAGTCCAGCGCTCACACCAGCTCAGCGGCCGACTCTCGCTGCCGCACCATGACGTGCTGCTCAGTGATGGCCGTTCCCTATCGGCGCGACGGATCGAGGGTCCCCAGGGGGCGTTGCCAGTCCTCCTGCTCCACGGCTGGACGTTGACGGCGGATGTGAACTTCTCCCGCATCTACGACGACCTCGCGGCCCACCACACCGTCATTGCCTACGACTGTCACAGCCATGGCCAGGGGCTGCGCGGCGGTGCCTTCTCCATCACCGCGATGGCCGACGAAGCCGCGGATGTCCTCGACGCCCTCGGCGTCGACCGCGCGATCGTCGTCGGGTACTCGCTTGGTGGCATGGCCACCATCGAGCTCGCACTGCGCTACCCCCACAGGGTCGCCGGGATGGTCGTTCAAGCCGCCGCCTTGAAGGCCGGCACGATGCCTCGGGACCTCGCCCTCTACTGGGCGCTTCGACTGCTCCGTCCGCTCGCTAGGACGGGCCTGCTGGACTCGCTGCCGTGGCGGTACTGGGTGCGCACAGCTCAGCGGAATCCGGATCTGAGGCACCACTGGCACTGGCTGCGAAGCGAGCTCTCGCAGATGAACGGCGCCGAGGCGATCGGCGTCCTCGATGACGTCTTCCGGCAGGACTACGGTCCCCGCGTGGCGGCCAGCCCGGGCCTACCCCATGCCGCCTACGTCCTGCTGACCGGAGATCGCCTGTGCCGGCCGCCGCTCCAACGGGCAGCTGCCCGGGCGCTCGGCGCCACTGTCGTCGAGGTCGAGGCGGACCACAACCTCCCCTTGGCCGACCCATCGACATACGCCGCTGCCACGTTGGCGGCAATCAAGGCCGTTCAGGCATGACGTCTCAGCGGGGTTCCTGAATTTGTCGCAGCCGAGGTGCCGAGTAGCCGCAGGCTGCTCAGACGCGCGTCGCGACAGGTGCCCGACGCTGCTCGAGTAGCGCGGCCCAGGGCTGGCCAGCCTTGGGTCGTTGCCGGCAACCACCTCGGCTCGCGACGTCCTGCCGTCTGGGCCAGATTGAATGCAAGTCAGTGAAAGCCGGTGATAGACAGTGAACGCTGTTTGGCCAGGTCAGAGGCCCCTTCGGTTTGGCCTGGTACCCGATTCACGTCTCTTTCGAGGCCCGACGACGTCGTGCGTAGATCAGCCCTGCGGCGAGTCCTACGACGACGCCGGCGATCGGTGCGCCGCCGCCGACCAGCGGCATGACGCCCACGGTGATGACCGCAGCGACGAGTAGTCCGAGTCCGAGCGGAGGAAGGGCGGCCGGAACGCGTTCCATGGGATCTCCTGTGAGTAGTTCGGCCCGCCAAGCGGTGTCGGCGGCCAGGCCGCGGACCATCCGCGACAGGATGCTGAGGGCGATGCGCCGATCGCTGACACCTCGGGCGCGTTCGTGCGCGATGTGGTCTTGTAGGTCGGCGCCGAGCTCGTCGGCCCGGCGCTGGGCGACTGACGGCGGCAGCCCCCGGGTATACGCCCGCACCCACCGCTCGACCACCTTGACCACGCGCTCGAGTGTCATGCGGACCCCGGAGCAAGCCTGGGGAACGGCCGCGCGGCTTTGTCTGCGATAGACCGCCTGGCCACTTGGGCACCTTGGCCGGTGAGCTCGTAAAGGCGCCGGCGCGGCCTCCCCTCAACCGCGGCCGGATCCTCCCAGCGGGAGGTGAGCAGTCCGAACTCCTCGAGCCGGCCCAGTGCCTTGTAGAGGGTTCCATGAGCCGTTAGTGAACGTGACCCGGTCTGCTCCCGGATGACCTTGGCAAGACCGAATCCGTGGAAGGTGGTCTCGCCGGAACCGGCCATGGACAGCGCCGCCTCAAGGATCTCGGTCTCGAGAGGGAGCAGGGTTCCGGGCTTGCGTCGTGCCACGAAGCCACTATAGGAAGATATCTTCTTATTAATCAAGGCTGGGGCCAGCCGCGGATTGCAGTCCCTTGACCTGGACGAACGCCCAACTCTACGGTGATGCGACCATGTCGCACGCTCGCCGGGCCTTGCTCGCCCTCATCGCCGCCAGCATCGTCGTACTCGGTATCGCCGCGCCTTCCCTGGCGCACGAGGAGCGGCCGGTGGAGTTCCCCGATGGGTCGGGGAGCGTGCCGAAGTACCGGCAAGGCGACCCCGATCTGATCGTCTGCAAGACCGACCGGGCGGACTTTCAGCAGCGCATCGCCGAGTTTCCGGCCGCGCTGCAGCAGCGAAACCTGGCGCTGTTCGACCGCTGCCAGAAGGATGGCTTCCGCGACCTGCAGGCGGCGGTCGATGCCGTCGACAAGCCCGGGATGAACATCGCGATCCTGCCGGGCCTCTATCTCGAGGAGCCCACGCAGCCGAAGCCGACCGGCGTCTGTGCCAACCTCGACGCGCCCGACTCGTCGTTCGGCTACCAGGTCCTGTCGTGGGAGCAGCAGAACCAGTGCCCGAACAACGACAACCTGGTCGCCATCCTCGACAAGCAGGACCTGCAGATCGAAGGCACCGGCGCCAGCCGCGACGATGTCATCATCGACGGGCAGTACGGCAAGCTGAACGTGATCCGCTCAGACATGTCCGACGGCATCTACTTCCGGAACTTCACCGTCCAGCGGTCCACCTTCAACTCGCTCTACATCCTGGCCACGGACGGGTTCGTGATCGACGACGTCCTGAGCCGCTGGAACGACGAGTACGGCTTCCTCACCTTCGCCAGCGACCACGGGCTCTACACCGACTGCGAGTCCTACGGCAACGGCGACTCCGGGCTCTACCCCGGCAGCGCCTCCGACATCAACAGCGACCGTGAGTACGACGTACCCCGGTATGCCATCGAGATCACCGGCTGCCGCAGCCACCACAACATGGTCGGCTACTCGGGTACGGCGGGGAACTCGGTGTGGGTGCACGACAACGAGTTCGACCACAACATGGCCGGCGCCACCATGGACAGCGCGTTCCCCGACCATCCCGGCCTTCCGCAGGATCACGCGAAGTTCGAGCGGAACCTGGTCCACGACAACAACGCCGACTACTACAAGCACATCAAAGACGGGACCTGCGCCAAGCCGCCCGCCGAACGCGGCTACGAGGATGGCGTGGTCTGCCCGCAGATCTCGGTTCCCGTGGGGTCGGGCTTCATCACCGCCGGCGGCAACTACAACGTCTTCGAGGACAACTGGGTCTACGGCCACGACCGCGCGGCGTTCGTGCTGCATTCGGTCCCGGCGTTCATCCGCAGCGAGAGCTCGCTCGCCAAGCAGGCCGACACCTCTCACCACAACCGGTACGTCGGCAACCACCTGGGCGTGGACCAGGCCGGCAAGTCCCGGCCCAACGAGCTCGACACCTGGTGGGACGGCCAGGGAGAGGGCAACTGCTGGTCTGGCCAGGACGGCCGCAGCAATCCGCCGGTGCTGCCCTCCTGCGGCGACAAGGCCGGCGAGGTCTCGGGCGGCAGCGACCGGGTTGTGGGTGAGCCGGTGAAGCTGGCCGCGCTGATGGTCTGCGCCGAGTACTCCGCGCAGGACCGCAGACTGCCTGCTGGCTGCGACTGGTACGGCGCGACCGGCCTGGAGCGGGTCGAGACCCAGATCAGCCTGGCGGTCGCAGCGGTGCTGGCCCTGGTGGGCGGCGTGCTCTGGTTTCGCACCCTTCGCCGAGTGCCCCTCGGAACCATCGTGTACGCCGCCGGCCTGGCGGGTCTGGTGCTCAGCATCGTCGGCTCGACCACGGCGTACGCCGGCACCGGCGTCCCTGCCGTGAGCCTGCTGCTCCTCGGTGCTTGGTGGGTCGTGACCGGCCTCCTGCTGCGATCTCGGTGGCGGGGCTTTGGCTGGGTCACCATCGTGCTCGGCGTGGTCACGCTGCTCGACGCCTTCGACAAGAGCGTGATGATGCTCCCGTGGACGCCGATCAGCCCTGCGTGGCTGCGGACCCTGCTCGGCATCGTCTGGGTCGTGTGGGCCGTGACCGCCGCAGCCCGCAGCCGCGAGCAGGTTCGCGCCGCCCTCGCATGAGGAGACACGCTCTGGTCGCCCTGGTGCTGCTGGTGGTCGCGACCGGGTGCTCGCGGCCGACCACTCACCACCCGCCGGGTACCTCGCACGACACCGCAACGGGGCCGGTCGCACCGGCGACCCAGCCACCGGACAACGCGGGCAGCGACCTGCCTGACGTGACCCTGCGGATCGCCATCACCGCTGGGAAGGTCAGCCCGCCCGCAGGTCGCGTCGAGGTGGCGGCAGGCGACCGGGTGGCGGTGGTGGTGACCAGCGATGTGGCCGACGAGTTGCGCGCGCCCGGGCTCGTGCGGCCGACCCGGCTCGCGGCCCACCGGGCCACCCAGGTGAGCTTCGTCGTCGCCGGCCCGGGCAGCTTCACCGTGGCGACCGCCCACGCCGGCCAGGTCCTGACCGAGCTCGTCGTCCGGTGATCCGGGTCGAGGACGGGCTGAGCCTCGCCCATGGGATCGGCGGCCGGCAGGACCTGCCGATCCCCGCCCTCTACGCGTACGCCGGTGCCTTCGCCGCGCTGTTCGTCTCCTTCCTCGCGCTGGGCCTGCTGTGGCCGCGATCCCGGTTCTCGGGCGACACCGCCGGGCGGCCGTTGCCCGCGGCCGTTGAGCGGCTCGCGGACGGGCCGGCCGTGCGGCACACGCTCCGCGCTCTGGGCCTGGCGGCCGCGGTGTTCGTGGTCGCCCACCTGATCCTCGGCCCCGACGACCCGGACCGGAACCCGGCGGCGGGCGCCGTCTTCGTCCTGCTCTGGGTCGGCCTGGTGCCGGCGTCCCTGCTGCTCGGCCCGGTCTGGCGCCTGCTCAACCCGCTGCGGACCGTCCATGCGCTGGCCTGCCGGGCGCTGCGCCGGTCGCCGCGGCAGGGCCGTCCGCTGCCCGCCCGGCTCGGCTACTGGCCGGCCGCCCTGGGCCTGTTCGCCTTCACCTGGCTCGAGCTCGCCGCGCCCGAGCCGTCCGCCCGCTCCAGCCTCCTCGCCTTCCTCACGGCGTACGCGGTCGCCCAGCTTGCAGCGGCGGCGGTCTATGGGAGTGCGTGGTTCGAGCGAGGCGACGCCTTCGAGGCCTACTCCGCACTGCTGGGACACCTCTCGCCGCTCGGCCGCAGACCTGCTGACGGGCGCCTGGTCCTGCGCAGCCCACTGAACAGCCTGGACGCTGTGCCGTCGGCGCCTGGCCTGGCGGCCGCCGTCTGCGTCCTACTCGGCAGCACGGCGTACGACGGGCTTTCCAGGTCGCCGGGCTGGATCGAGACCTTGGAGACCTCCACCCTCGGCCGGACGGGCGCCGGAACCCTCGGCCTCACCGCCGCCTGCCTCGTGGTTGCGGGCCTCTACGCGTCATGCGCGGGCCTGTCCCAGGTCATCGCCGGCCGCACCTCACGGGCGCCCGGTCCGGTCACCGCCTTCGCCCACAGCCTGCTGCCGATCGCCGTCGGCTACCTGGTTGCCCACTACTTCTCGCTCTTCACTCTGGAAGCCCCGAGGATCGTCGCCATCGCGCTGGGCGCCGACAACCCGGCCGCGCCGGCCCTGCTCCTCGGCGCGTCCGGTACGGCGACCCTCCAGGTCGGCGCGATCGTGCTCGGCCATGTGCTCGGCGTGGTCGCCGCCCACGACCGCTCGGTCCGGCTGTTCCCGGCAGCCCGGGCCGTCCCGGCTCAGGTGCCGCTGCTGGCCCTGATGGTCGTCTACACCACCGGCGGCCTCGCCATCCTGCTGCGCTCCTGACCCGCCCCGTACGATGACCTGCCGTGCTTGCCAACATCCTGCCGGGCTTTCGGCATACCCGAACACCACTGATCGCTGGATCCCTATGGTTCTTGATCGGTTGGATCGCACTCGGCGAGGATGCGTTGCCCAGCAGCGATGGCGGCCTGGTATCTCGCCGGCTGCACGCCCTGACCGACTTCGCGGGCGTCCACCTGGTGCTGGCTGCCTTGGGGGTCGCAGCCATCTTGCTGGGAAGCCTCGTCCCGTCGGTTCGGCTACGAGCGATCGCGGACCGGCTGAAGATCAACTCGGGACACCGACGGGACCGGTTGTTGAACTCGGCCTTTGGCCTGAGCGGTGAGCTCCAGGCACGGGACGGCGGCTTCGACCACTGGTTGTACCGGGTGACGGCCGCTGTTCCGGAGACCATTGACTGGCAGGTGTTCGATCGTTCCGAGTGTCCGCCGTCGATGCAGACCTGGGCGCGTGATGTACGGGAGGCAACCGATGAGAACTCGTCGCTCGCCGTACCTGTGAAGATCCGCCGCAAGGTCGTCCGCGCCACCGACCTCGCGGACGCGAGCGCACACTCGTGGCTGCTGTTCTATCTGGCGCCGGAGTCGGTCAGGGAGGAGCTGTACTCCGAGCTGCCCATGCGGCTGCAGATCGAGCGGGATGCGCTGTACAACGACTGGGACCGCGTGCAGTCCGAGGGCTCCCTGCGCGCTGCGATCATCGTGCCGACGCTGATCCTGACCGGCCTGCTCGCCACGACGTCGCTGTGGTGGCTGATGGCTGCGGCAGTTCCGGCCTGGATGCTGCGCCAGGGTGTGCGAGCCCGGGTCGAGGCCGACCAGATTCTCCACGATGCGGTGCGGTACGGCGCCATCACATCGTCGACCGTCGAGTTCGTCAGGTCGCTCTACCGGACCCGACGCAGTGACGACCCCACCGACGATTCCACCGACGAGGATTCGCCACGTCGCAGGGTGGACCGGGGCGAAGCACTTGCCGGTCACTGAATCCATCGACCGGTTCTAGGTCGACGGGAACGACAAGGGCCTCTGACCTGCATCGATGCAGGTCAGAGGCCCTTGTTCGTCGTCTGTGTGGTCGACATCGCAGCTGCCGCTGCGACCGCGCACTCATCAGGCCGCGAAGCGCTGAATCAGGCGGGTGCTGGCACGGTGCCGGCGTACCTTCTGCTCGTTGGAACGGCGGTTCGCCTTCACCTCGCGGACCAGGGCCCGCTGGCGGGCCTCGCGGAGGTGGTCCTGCTGGTCGAGGACGGCGCGGTCGGTCAGGGTGATCAGGTTGCTCACTTCAATCTCCTTGTTCTGGCTGTTGGTAAGGAGATTGCTTCTATGAGGTAGGCCCCCACATCGGGCGACTGCCCTATTCCTGGCCGCCTGAGGCGGCCCTAGGTACCTTAGGCGACCCGTCCCGTCTTCACCCGACAGAGCGCTGACCCGGCCGCTCTTCACCTGACAGAGCGCCGAACCGGCCCGTCTTCACCTGACAGAGCGCCGAACCGGCCTGTACTCACGGCACGGATGTCAACAGCGGCCGGGTCACGTGTCGTACAGGTGAAGAGCGGCCGGGTCAGGCGTCGTACGGGTGAAGAGCGGCCGGGTCACGCGTCGTACAGGTGAAGAGCGGCCGGGTCACGCGTCGTACGTGTGAAGACGGGCCGGGTCGGCGGATGCTAGCTGGCGGTCACGGCTGCTCCGAAGCGTGCCGCGACCTCGGGCAGGGGGCGGGTGATGCGTGACGGGACCGGGCGGTCGGGTACGACATCGATGTGCAGCATCACGGGGCCGGCGGGGTCGGGGCCCGCCGCGTGCTTGAGGGCGGCCGACAGGACTGCCGGGAGGTCGTCGCCGACCTCGATACGGCGGACGTCTGGGTAGCCGGCGGCCTCCGCCAGCGCGGGCAGCACGCCCGGTGCGACGCCGGTGGGCTGGCCGCCGGTGGAGTCGTAGGCGGCATCGTCGAGGACGACGTGCACGACGGGGGCGCGTACCTGTGCGGCGGTGACGAGCGCCGCGGGGTTCATGGCGAGCGCGCCGTCGCCGTCGACGACGAGAGTCGGCCGGCCGGTGGCGAGGGCGATGCCCGCACCGAGCGGCAGTGCCATGCCCATCGAGCCCACCATGTAGAAGTGGTGCGGCGGGTCGGCCACGGCGCAGGCGAACCGGGAGATGAACCCGGTGGTGAAGACGGTGGGTACCGCGCCGGCGCGGACGGTGTCGACCAGGACCTCCACGGTCGCGGCCTTGCCGCGGCTCACGGGACCCACGCGAACTGGTCCGGAGCCACGAGCAGGGCGCAGGGTTCTCCGCCGCTGATGACCCGGTCGGCGGCGGCCGCGACCTGCGCTTCCTCCTCGCCGTGCTCGAGCGAAATGTGCGGGACGCCGAGGACGTCTAGAACGGCGGTGGTGAGGTGGCCCATGCCAAGATTCTCGGCCGTCGTATCGGGTGGTGTGCCGCGCATGCTGACGACCATCAGCAGTGGGATGCGGTAGGGGACCACCAGCGAGGCGAGCACGTTGACCGCCTGCCCGAACCCGGAGTTCTGCATCAGCGCGACCGCGCGGCGGCCGGCCAGTGCGGCCCCTGCCGCGAGGGCGAGCGCGTTGTCCTCACGGCTGACGACGTGGTAGTCGTCGCCGTCGGCGAGCCGCGCGAGTAATGGCGCGAGCACACCGCACGGCGTACCGAAGAACGGCCCGAAACCCAGGCCGACCAGTGCCTTGTGGGCAGCGTCGGCCGAGGTGACGGATGGGCTGGAAACGACCATCGCGTGCTCCCTCAAGTCATGCCCGAAACGACGGAGAGCGCGAGCGATCGCCACCCGTGACCGAGTGCCGCGGCGCGGCACGATCCTCCCCCGGGATCGGAGCAGTAGGCACCTGATGGCGGTGCCGAGGCTGCCCAGGATAGCGACTCATGGAAGAGGTGGCCCGCCCTCTTTCTGGACATGGCCAGTGGAACTTTCTGGACGTTTTTGGATGTGTTTTCTCCCCTTGACCCAGGGGGTACTGTGACCCCACCCGCGCGATCCGCGGGCACAGTGGAGGTCTCGGGAGGATCTCGGGAGGGGGGCGCTTGTCGTTGTACGACAGCGTTGATGCTTGGCTTCTGCAGCGCCTTTGGGCTGCGGTCGCAGCTTTTGAATTCAACTCGTGACCGACCTGTTCTGCCTACCGTTCGCAGGTGCCGGTTCGACGATCTTCCGGCCGCTCGCGAGCGCGCTGGGCGAGCGGGTCCGAGTGCGGCCGGTGGCCCTTCCCGGACGCGGCAGCCGGTTCGGCGAGCCGCCGGAGTTCACGCTGGCAGGCGTCGCGGCTGAGGTCGCCGAACAGGTCGACGGCCCTTACGCGCTCTACGGCCACAGCATGGGTGCGCGCCTCGCCTACGAGCTCTGTCACCTGCTGCCGAGGCTCGGTGTCCGTCCGCCGGCCGGCCTCGCCGTGGGTGCCGCTGGCCCGCCCGATGTCACCGACCCGCTCGTCGAGCGGTATCGCTCCGATCCCGACGCCGTGCTCGAGGGACTGCGCGAGATCGGCGGCATGGACGACGGCGTCCTGGACCACCCGGAGCTCGCCGAGCTGCTGCTGCCGATCCTGCACGCGGACCTGGCCTGGCTACGCGACCAGCCACGCACCGCGCGGCCCGCGCTCGACCTGCCGCTGCTGGTCGTGCTCGGTCAGCGGGACCGCAGCGCCGGACCCTGGCGGGGGGCCGGCTGGAGCCGGATGACCACCGGGTCGATGCGCCTTCGGCTCGTCGACGACGACCACTTCTTCGTGCACCGGCCAGGCGGCGGGCTCGCGGGTGCACTCATGGAGTTCCTGGCCCCGCACGCCACCGCCCCCGTTCCCGACCTGCCGCTTGTGCGCGTCGACCCAGCCGGGCTGTGCGAGGTGTACGGCGACCTGGCCGTGACCGTCGAGCCCCTCGACCCCGCCGGTGTGCAGCCGGCCGCCGACCTGACCCGGTTCGCCGCCTCCGAGGCCGCCGAGCTGCGAGCGATGGCCGAGCCCGACCGGACCTGGCACGCCGCCCGGCTGCTGAGCGCCCGGCGGGCGGCCCGGACCGTGGCCGGGCAGGGGACCCCCGACTTCTCGGGCCAGGCGGGGGAGCCGACCTGGCGCGCACGCGGCCCCGGCTACGAGGACGTCGCGGTGTGGCACATACCGGTCAGCGACACGGTCGTGGCGGTGGCCCGGCATGGGAGCGGGCCGCTGGCCCTGGACATTCGACGGAGGGAGAACAGTCGTGTCTGAGCGAACGGCAGTCGTCAGCACTGTCGGCGACGACCCGGGTTTTTCGACAGCCGGCGGGCAGGGGTGGGCAGCCTGGCGCGATGTCGTCGTGCGGAGCACCGGCTTCCCGGTCGAGGGGCTGCTGCGACTCGGGGTGCCCGAGGCGGCGGCGGTCGCGGACGCCTTCCTGGCCGGCAAGGCGAGCCGCGCGGAGGTCGACGCCGCGATCGAGGTCGCGGCGGAGGAGATCCGTGCCAGCCTCGCCGAGATCGCGAGTGACCCCGCCTTCCGTGCTGCCGTCACCTGGCAGAGCCCGGAGGCCCGGATGGTCCTCGACCACGTCGCCGGGCCGGCCCCCGAGGTTCGCCTCAACACCCGCCAGCGCCACAAAGTGCGCCGCCGTCAGGCGCTGGTCGAGCGCTACTGGTACCGCTACTGCGGCAAGAACGACACGATCGGCTTCTTCGGCCCCGCGGTGTGGGCGCGGATCGGCGACGGCGACCAGCCGGTCGACGTACGGCCGGGACCGGTCGTGGCCCGTGACCGTCGCACCTATCTCGAGCACCGCTGCGTCGCACTGCTGGCCGCCGAGGTGGAGCGCGACGAGTCCGTCCGGCTGTGGGCGCCGGTATCCCTGGCTCCGCACGTGACGCTGCGGGACGGCGCGATCGTGCGGCCGCCGCTTCCGCCGCTGAACCTGTCGGAGATCGAGCACGCCGTGCTGCGGCACGCGAGTGGCGCGGTGCCTGCGCACGACCTGCTGCTCGCCGTACGCCGGACTCCGAGCGGGCGCGACCTGGACCGCTCCGGGTTCGTCACCGTCCTCAGCGGGCTGGTGAACAGCGGCCTGGTGCGCTGGGGCTGGGACCCGCCGATGCGGCCCGGCGTCGAGCACTGGCTGCGCGAGCAGGTCGCGGCGATCCCGGAGA
The DNA here is from genome assembly GCF_003121585.1 of Nocardioides speluncae. Classification (GTDB taxonomy): domain Bacteria; phylum Actinomycetota; class Actinomycetes; order Propionibacteriales; family Nocardioidaceae; genus Nocardioides; species Nocardioides speluncae. The sequence goes on along the minus strand of NZ_QEOO01000042.1, from coordinate 91,305 downwards.
CCGGGCCGCGCACGCTGGCGCTCGGCGTCCTCGACCCGGTGCTCGAGCTGCTGCGCGAGCTCGACGGGCAGGCACCCGACGCCGACCCGGGCCCGGTCCTCGACCGGCTCGACGAGCTGTTCACCGCACTGCCCGGCGCCCAGCTGCGCAACCGCCCGGGTGAGAACTACGCCGGCCGCACCCTCGCCTACATGGACACGACGCGCGACGTTCAGGTCACCCTCGGCCGCCCGCTGCTCGAGGTCTGCGCCACGCCACTCGAGCTCTTCCTGAACAGCTTGCGGTGGGTGACCTGGCACGCCGCCCGCACGACCCTGCAGGCACTCGAGGAGGTCTACGACCAGCTCGCCGAGGAGCAGGACCACGCCGGGCAGGGGGTGCCGCTGAGCGAGGTCTGGTTCCTGGCGCAGCCGCTGCTCGCGGGCGACGACCGACCGCTCGACGACGTACTCACCAGCTTCACCGAGCGCTGGGAGGCGATGCTCGGGATCGCCGAGGCTGCGGACGTGCCGCGGCTCCGGGTCGACAGCACCGCCCTGGCCGCCGAGGTGGAGCGGGCCTTCGCGGCGCCGGCACCGGGCTGGTCGGCGGCGCGGGTGCACAGTCCCGACCTGCTGCTGTGCGCCGACCCGGCCACGCTGGCCGACCCGGGCGGGGGTGACGCGCTCGTGCTCGGCGACCTGCACGTGGCCTGGTCCACCTTCGACTGCACGGTCTTCCTCGACTCTCATCCCGACCCGGATCGGCTTGCGGGCGAGTTCGAGCGAGTGATCGGCGGCAACCGGGTCCGGCCGCTGCTGCCCGAGGGCTGGCCGTGGTTCACCGCGCGAGTCAGCCCGGTGCTGACCCTCCCGGGTGACAGCCGGCTCGGGTTCACCGACGCGCCCGCCGGCGACACCGCGCTGCTCCGGCTGCCCGATCTGTCGGTCGTCCGCGGCACCGCCGGACTGGTTGTGCACGCCCCCGACGGCCGCACCTGGCCGCTGCTCGAGGTGCTCGCGGACTTCCTCGCCGAGGCGGTGGTGCACGTCCGGCCGGTCGGCGGGACCGGCCGCCCCCACACGCCGCGGGTCAGCATCGACCGGCTCGTGGTCTCGCGCGAGACCTGGGAGCAGCCGGTGGCCGAGAGCGGGCTCGCGACCGCGCTCGGCGGAATCGATCGGCTGGTGGCGACCCGCCGCTGGCGGGCCGCCCTCGGCCTCCCCGAGCGGGCGTTCGTGCGGCTCAGCACCGAGCTCAAGCCGTTCTTCGCCGACTTCACCAACCCGCTGTCGGCGGACTCGCTGTGCACGATGGCGCGCAGCGCGCTGCAGACCGATCCCGGGGCTCGGCTCGTCGTCACCGAGTTGCTGCCCGGGCCCGAGCACGCCTGGCTCACCGACGCCGAGGGCCGGCGGTACGCCGCGGAGCTGCGGCTGCAGTACGTCGACCCGGAGACCGCGATCGAGGGGGTGCTCGATGTCGACCGCTGAGCAGGTCCCCGGTATCGCCCGGGGCACCGTCCTGACCGGTCCCGCCGTCCCATGGCCGGCGTCCACGGTGCCCGAGCAGATTCGGCTGCGGGCGACCGAGCGGCCCGATGCGGTGGCCATCGCCCACGACGACCACGACTTCACCTACGCCGAGCTCGTCGCCACCGCCGACCGGGTGGCCGATGCGTTGCGGCGGATGGGCGTCGCGCCCGGCGACCGGGTCCTCTGCCTGCCCGACCGCACTCCTCGGTCGATCGCCGCGCTGCTCGGCGTGATGACCGCGGGTGCGGCGTACGTCCCGGTCGAGCCCGGTACGCCGGCCGGCCGGCTGCAGCAGGCCGTGGCCGCGTGCGGCGCCCGGGTGGTGCTCGCCGCGGAGCCGACGGCTGCCGACCAGATCTCGCTGGACGACCTCCTCGCCGGGACCTCGGACGCCGAGGTCACGGCCGCCCCGCCGGCGGCCCCGGACGGCCCCGGAGACGCGGCGTACGTCATCTTCACGTCGGGTTCCACCGGCACCCCGCGCGCGGTCATGGTCGAGCACGGCAGCGTGTGTGCTCTCGCCGCCGGCACCGCCCACGACCTGGGCCTGTCGGCCGCCGACGTCGTGCTCGGCTTTGCGTCGTTCGCCTTCGATGTCTCCGTCCTCGACGTCTGGGTGCCGCTCATGCTGGGCGCCCGGGTCGCGGTCGTCGACGAGCGCGACCGGCGGGACGCGGACCGGATGCAGTCCTTCCTCCGCCGGCACGCGGTGACCTTCGGGTCGCTGCCGCGAGTCCTGGTCGCGCTGCTCGATCCCGACCGGCTGCCGGCGTTCACCACCGTCATGACCGGCGACGAAGCCCCCGACCACGAGCAGGTCGAGCGGTGGACGGCCGGATCGGTACGACGCCGCTTCCTCAACTGCTACGGCCCGACCGAGGCCACCGTGCAGGTGCTGGCCTTCGAGGCGGCGGGCCGCTGGACCACTCCGCTGCCGATCGGCCGACCGCTGGCCAACCACCAGGTGGCCGTCGTCGACGAGCAGTTGCTGCCGGTGCCCGACGGCGCCGAGGGCGAGCTCCTTGTGCTCGGCCCCGGCCTGGCCCGCGGCTACCTCGGTGATCCGGAGGCGACCGCGGAGCGATGGGTGGCCGCACCGCTCGGGCTGGAAGGCCGGGCCTATCGGACCGGCGACCTGGTCCGGCTCCAGCCGGACGGCACGCTGATGTTCCTCGGCCGGCTCGACCGGCAGCAGAAGATCCGCGGCCAGCGGGTCGACCTGGACGAGGTGGAGCGCGTCGCCGCCGGAGTGCGCGGTGTCGACGAGGCGCATGCGGTCGTGCTCGACCAGGGTCTGGTCGGGCTTGCGGTGATGCCGGCGACCGCGGCGATCGAGGCCGTGCTCGAGCGCTGCCGGGACCGACTGCCCACCGCCGCCGTACCGGCCGTCGTCTCCGCTCTCGACATCCTCGCCCGCGGGCCCAGCGGCAAGGTGGACACGCCTGCGCTGCGCCGGGCGCTCGCCCCTGCCCGGACGTCGTCCGAGCCGCCGCGCGGGCCTGATGAGGAGGCCCTCGCGCCGCTGTGGGCCGAGGCCCTCGGCACGGCGGCTCCCGGTCGCGACGACGACTTCTTCGACTGTGGCGGCGACTCGATCTCGGCGATGCACCTGGTCGCCACGATCCGGACCCGGCTGCGTCGCGACGTCACCTTCGAGGACGTGCTCAGCCAGCGCACCTTCGCTGCCCTCGCCGCCTGCGTCGCGGGTCGCGGCGAGCCCGAGGCGTGGGACGACGTACCGACCGGCTCGCCGCGCGAGCCCTCGGCCGCCCAGCGGCGGCTCTGGTTCGTCGACCAGCTCTCGGACCAGCCGGGTGCCTACAACATCGCGATCGTCGAGAGGATCGAGGGCGACCTCGATCCCGTGGCGCTGCACGCGGCGCTGCTGCGGGTGCAGCGCGACCACGAGGTGCTGCGCTGGCGCTTCCCCGACGCACACGGCACGCCCACGGTCAGCGTCGGCGCCGCCGACGCCCTCGACTGGCGGCAGGCCGACGCCGTACCCGCTGAGGTCGACGCCCTCGTCGCGGCGTTCTGCGGCGAGCCGTTCCGGCTCGCGGCCGGACCTTTGTGGCGCGCCCTCCTGCTGGCCACGGGCGCGGGGGAGTGGACGCTCGCGCTGTCGGTGCACCACGCGGTGTTCGACGGCTGGTCGCAGGACGTGCTGTACACCGACCTCGCCCGCCACTACGCCGACATCGTGCAGGGAGCCGGCGACCGGGCCGACGCCGAGGCCGTCGAGCACACCTTCGCCGACTACGTGGCCTGGCGGTCCGCCCGTGACGCGCGGCGCGGTGCTGCCGACCAGGAGTGGTGGGACAGCCACCTCGAGGGTGCGCCGTCGATGGTCGACCTGCCCCGCGACCGGGAGCGGGGGCGAGTGCAGAGCTGGACCGGGCAGCGCGCCTCCATCGCGCTGCCCGCCGAGGTGGCGCAGGCGGTCGAGCGCGACTCCCGGCGGCTGGGGGTGACCGAGGCGACGGTCCTGCTCGCGGGCTTCGCCGAGGCGGTCTTCCGGCTGGTGGGCCGCACCGACGTCGTGATCGGTACGCCGGTGGCCGACCGCCGCAACCTCGCCTTCGAGGCGATGGTCGGCTTCTTCGTCGAGATCCTGCCGCTGCGGCTGCGCCGTACCGCCGACACCAGCGTCGACGCGCTGGTCCTCGCCTGCCGCGACGCGCTGGTGTCGTCGGCCGCCCACCCGTCGACCACGCTCGACCAGGTGGTGGCGCGGTTCCGGCCCACCCGCGAGATCGGCACCAGCCCGCTGGTGCAGGTCGTCTTCAACGTCTTCAACTTCCGCCGGCCGAAGCTGGACCTGCTCGGTGTGCGGACCACGACCGTGCGCCCGCCGGTCACCGGGTCGCTCTTCGATCTGACCCTGTACGTCGTCGAGACCGACGCCGGCATCGAGCTGGAGGCCACCTACAACAGCGACCTCTACGAGGCGGACCGGGTGGAGGTGCTGCTCTCGGCGGTCACCCGGCTGCTCGCCGACATGCTGAACCAGCCGGATGCGCCAGCAGCGGCGGCCGTGATGCCCGGCCAGGCCGTGCTCGCCGCCGGCCTGCAGGTCCCCGACCCGGCGCCGCTGCATCTGGCCAGGCCCCGGCGTCCTAGCGTCGGCCAGGCGCCGGGCAGCCGCACCGAGGAGGTGGTCGCCCGGGCGTGGGCGGCCGCCATCGGGTCGGCCGACTTCGGCATCGACGACAACTTCTTCGACGTCGGCGGGTCCTCGCTCGACCTGCTCCGGGTCCGCGCCGACCTGAGCGGCGCCTTCGACCGGCAGATCGCCGTCGTCGACCTGTTCCTCCACCCGACCGTGCGAACCCTGGCTGCCCACCTCGACGGAGGACAGCTCGAGAAACGCGGGTCCGCCCTGGATCGGGCCCAGCGAAGGCGAGCCGCAGCTCGCCAGCGCAGTACTCGAGCACCTCGTCCCGCCGCCCCCACCACAGGAGAACGCTGATGACCGAATCCGCAACCGTCCGCCGGCCCGCTGACGCCGACTCCGCCGACTCCGCCGCGGAGCCCGCCGTCGAGCCGATTGCCATCATCGGAATGGCCTGCCGGGTCCCCGGCGCAGCCGACGTCGAGGAGTTCTGGCGCAACCTCGTTGACGGTGTCGAGTCGATGGTCTTCACCGATAAGGAGGAGCACCGCGCGGCGGGTGCGCCGGACGAGGAGGTTGACGACCCCGGATTCGTCCCGGTCATCGCGGAGGCAGCCGACCTGGACAGCTTCGACGCCGGCTACTTCGGGATGACACCGCGCGAGGCGCAGGTGACCGATCCCCAGCACCGGCTGTTCCTGGAGCTCGCGGCCTCGGCCCTGCAGGACGCCGGCTATGACCCGGAGCGCTACCCCGGCGACATCGGTGTGTACGGCGGGTCGGGGGATCCGCTCTACGCCTACAACTACATCGAGCGGAACAAGCGGATCCTGGAGCTGACGCCCAAAGGCACGATCCACATCGGCAACGGCGCCGACTATCTCGCCACCTCGGCGTCGTACCTGCTCGGGCTGCGCGGCCCGAGCATGAGCGTGTACGCCGCCTGCTCGACCTCGGGCGTCGCGATGCACCTCGCGTGCGAGGCACTGCGGGGCGGGGAGTGCGACATGGCGCTCGCCGGCGGCGCCAGCATGGAGTTCCCACCGCGCACCGGCCATGTCGCCATCGACGGGGCACCGGAGTCCTCCGACGGACACGTGCGCTCCTTCGACGCCGAGGCCTCCGGCACGGTGTGGTCGAGCGGCGGCGGGATGGTGCTGCTCAAGCGGCTGTCCGATGCCCTCGCCGACGGTGACGACGTCCGCGCGGTCGTCGTCGGCAACGCCATCAACAACGACGGCTCGGCGAAGATGTCGTTCACGGCGCCGAGCCCGGAGGGGCAGGTTCACGTCATCCGGCAGGCCCTCGCCGTGGCCGACGTCGACCCCCGCACGATCGGCCTGGTCGAAGCCCACGGGACGGCTACCAAGCTGGGTGACCCGATCGAGGTCTCGGCTCTGATCGAGGCGTTCACCGGCACCAAGGCGTCGGTCGCGCCGACCACCGGCGCGTCGGTCGAGGAGGACGACGAGTCCGCCTGGTGCGCGATCGGATCGGTCAAGAGCAACCTCGGCCACCTCAGCCAGGCGGCAGCCGTGGTCGGCATGATCAAGGCGGTGCTCTGCCTGCAGAACGCCACGATCGTGCAGACCCTGAACTTCAAGCAGCCCAACCCGGAGATCCCGTTCGCCGGCAGCCCGTTCCGGGTGGCCACCGACCTCACCGCGTGGCCGGACCCCGGCCACCCGCGCCGGGCCGGCGTCAGTTCCTTCGGCTTCGGCGGCACCAACGCGCACTTCGTGCTCGAGGCCGCCCCCGCACCCGACGCCGAGCCGGCCGAGGCCGCATCCGAGCCGGCACACCTCTACCTGTCCGCGCGCGACGAGACCGCGCTCGACGAGTCCGCCGCGCGCCTGGCCGACCACCTCGAGGCGTACCCGTCCCTGGCACTAAGCGACGTCGCCCACACCCTGCGTCACGGCCGTCGCGAGCTGCGGCATCGCCGGGTCCTCGAGGCGAGCAGCGTGGAGAGTGCGGTTGCCGCGCTCCGCTCGGGCGAGGGCAGCCGTGCCCAGGTCGACCCGGCCGTCCGGCTCGCCTTCCTCTACCCCGGGCAGGGGTCGCAGCACGTCGGGATGGGTGCCGCGCTCTACGAGCGGGAGCCGGTCTTCCGGTCCGTGATCGACGAGTGCGCCGAGGTGCTACGCCCCGAGCTGGACGCCGATCTGCGTGAGGTGATGTTCCGCGGGGCCGCCGAGGAGATCCGGCAGACCCAGCTCACCCAGCCGCTGCTGTTCGTGGTCGAGCACGCGCTGGCGGAGCAGTGGGCCAGCTGGGGACTGCGCCCGCACGCTGCCATCGGCCACTCGGTGGGGGAGTACGTCGCCGCCGTCCAGGCCGGCGTGTTCGCGCTGCCCGACGCGCTCCGGCTGGTCGCCGCGCGGGGTCGGATGATGCAGGGCCTCCCGCCGGGATCGATGCTCGCCGTTCAGCTTCCCGAAGACGCCGTACGCGAGCACCTCTCCGCGCCCGAGCTGCTCGACCTCGACGTCGCGCCGGAGATCGCGGCGGTCAACGGCGCGAGCTCGTGCGTCGTGTCGGGGCCGACGCCGGCGGTCGACCTGCTGGTGGAGCGGCTCGAGTCGCTCGACGTGCCGCACGTGCCGCTGGCCACCTCGCACGCCTTCCACTCCGCGATGATGGACGACATCGTCGACGAGTTCGCCGAGCTCGTCGAGGGCGTGGACCGGTCGGCCCCGCAGACGCCGTACATCTCCAACGTCTCCGGTGACTGGATCACCTCCGCCGAGGCGACCTCGCCGAGCTACTGGGCCGCACACCTGCGGCGGCCGGTCCGCTTCCACGACTGCCTCACCACGCTGCTCGACGACGGCCCGACGGTCATCCTCGAATGCGGTCCCGGGCAGGCGCTCTCCGGGATGGCCCGCGGCTCCGGCGCGGTCGCCGCGATACCCGGGCTGCGCCGCGACGAGGACGAGCTCGCCGAGCTGCGCTCGGCCGCCGCGCGGCTGTGGACGGTGGGCCTCGGCGATGCCGACGCTGCCCACCCGGCCGGCAGCCGGGTCTCGCTGCCGCACTACCCCTACCAGCGCGCGCGTCACTGGGTCGATCCCGACCCGGAGCCGATTGCCCAGGTCGCGGCGCCGGTCGCCGCGGCGGTCGCGACTCCCGTGGCTGCGCCGGCCGCGCCTTCGCCCATGGTCGACGGATGGTTCTCGGTACCCGGCTGGCGTCAGGCGCCGCGCGGCACCACGCCGCGCTCCACGTCCGGCACCGGCTGGCTGGTGCTCGCGGACGGGCCGTACGGCGAGCGGATGGCCGAGCGGCTGCAGGCGTTCGGCGAGGTCAGCGTGCTGCGCCGCGCCGACGTAGCGGACGCCGCGGCGTTCGCCGCCCACCTTGAGCGACTCGGCGCCGTACCCGAGCGGGTGGTGCACGCCTGGGGGCTGGACGCCTGGGCCGACCCCACCGGCGCCGACGACCTCGCCGGTGTCACCGAGCTCGGCTTCCACGCCCTGCTCGAGCTGTTCCGCCGCCTCGCCGAATACGGCCAGGAGGGCGTGGTCGTCGACGTGGTCACCCGCGGCACCTGGGACGTCACCGGGGAAGGGGTCCACCGGCCCCAGCTCGCGCTGCTCGACGGCATCTCCGCGGTCGCCGCCCACGAGACGGGCGGCGTGCAGGTCCGCCGGATCGACGTCACCGACGAGCCCGACAGCGCCGCTGCCGACGCGCTGCTGGCCGAGCTCCGGACCGCTCCGAGTGAGCCGGTGGTCGCCCTGCGCGGCCGGCTGCGCTGGACCCGCGACGTACAGCCGGTCGAGGTCGCTCCGCTGGCCGACCGGCTGGACGCGGTCCGCTCGCGCGGCGTGTACGTCGTGCTCGGCGGCTCCGGCGGCATCGGCATCTCGCTGGCCGAGGACCTTGCCCGGACCGCGCAGGCCCGGCTGGTGCTGGCGTTCCGTAGTCCGCTGCCGCCGCGTGTCCAGTGGCAGGACGCCGCCGCGCTGAGCGAGCCCCGCGTCGAGCGCACCGTGCGTGCGATCGAGCGGATGGAGGCCGCGGGCGCCGAGGTCCTCGTGGTCCAGGCCGACCTTTCCAGTGAGACGGACCTGCGGCGGGTGCGCGATGTCGGGCTCGACCGGTTCGGCCGCATCGACGGCATCGTCCACGCCGCCGGCGTGCCGGGCGGTGGGCTGATCGAGGTCAAGGACCGCGCCGTCGCCGACGCCGTACTCGCTCCGAAGGTCGCCGGCACGCTCGCGATGTACCGAGCCTTCGGCGACCTCGACCTGGACCTGGTGGTGCTCTGCACCAGCGTCTCGTTCTTCGGTGGCGATGTCGGGCAGGTCGACTACTGCGCGGCGAACGGATACCAGGACGCCTTCGCCCGGTGGGCCGGCGGCTGGGCGCGCAGCGTGCGCAGCATCAGCTGGGGCGCCTGGAACGGCGTCGGCATGGCCGTGGAGACCGAGGATCTCGCGGCCAAGGTTCCGGGCCGGCAGGAGCCGTTCGACCACCCGATCCTCACCTCTAAGCGGGTCACCGTCAACTCCACGACGTACGCCGCCACGGTCGCGCCGGAGACCCACTGGTTCCTGGACGAGCACCGGTCCGGGGGCCGCCCGGTCGTCCCGGGCGCCACCTATCTCGAGCTGGTCAGGGCGGGCTTCGAGGACTCGGTGCCCCGACCGTCCGCGGACGCGGTCGTCGAGCTGTCCGAGGTCTTCTTCACCCGCCCGCTCTCCCTGGACGAGGGAGAGCAGGCCGAGCTGGAGGTGGTGCTGACCCGCGGTGGCGAGGGCCGGGCGTTCGAGACCCGCACCGGTGACACCGTGCACGCCCACGGCCGGGTCGCGTGGGTGAGCGCACCGGCCGAGCCGCCGGTGGATCTCGACCAGGTGCGCGACCGCTGTGGGTCTGAGAAGAACGGCTTCAATGAGGAGGAGCTCGCCGGTGCCGGCTGGTTCCGGCTCGGCGCGCACTGGCGCAGCCTCGCCGGCATCCGGGAAGGCGACGGCGAGCGACTGGGCACCTTCGAGCCGCCCTCTGTCGTCGTCGACGAGCTTGCCGGGCTGCCGCTGCACCCGGCGGTTATCGATGAGATCACCGCCTTCGGCGGCAGCAGCGGCCACGTGCCGGTCGGCTACGGCCGGCTGCGGATCCACGCCCCGCTCGCGCCGCGGATGTTCAGCTACGTCCAGTACGACGGCACCCGTCTCTACAACGCCGACATCCAGCTCTGCGACGAGCAGGGCAAGGTCCTGGTCAGCATCCGTGACTTCGTGATGAGCAGGGTCGACGGCGACACGATGGGCGCCGCCCTGGAGCCGGTGGATGCCGCCGCCGAGCCCGTCCGCCTGAGCACCGGCATGGACCCCGGTGATGCGGTCGACGCGTTCTACCGGGCCGTCGTACTCGACGGTGCGCCGCACGTGATCGTCAGTGCCACGCCGTTGGCACGGATTCTCCGCAGCGGCGCGGACGAGGGTGCCGAGCTGCGCGGCGAACCGGTTCCCGCGCCGGCGCCGATCAGCGTGCCTGCCACCCCGACCGTCGCTGCGCCGGCGCCTGAGCAGGTCGCCGCCCCGGCGCCCGTCAGCGCGGATCCGCCGGCCGCGACCGGTGGCGACGGACTGCTGGTGACCGTCGCCCAGCTGTGGAGCGACGTCCTCGGCGTCGAAGGCATCCAGCCCGACGACGACTTCTTCGAGCTCGGCGGGAACTCCCTGGTCGGCGTGAAGCTGGTCGCCGAGGTCCGCAAGGCAACCGGCGTGAAGCTGCCGATGCGCGCCCTGTTCGAGTCGTCGACCGTGCGGGACATGGTCGCCGCTATCGAGAAGCTGAAGTGAGGAGCCGATGACTGACACCAAGGCCTGGACCTATCTGGTCGTCGTCAACGACGAGGAGCAGTACTCCATCTGGCGTGAGGGTTTCCCGCTGCCCGAGGGGTGGCGCGAGGCCGGGTTCACCGGGTCCGAGCAGGCCTGCATGGATCACATCGACACCGTCTGGACCGACCTGCGCCCGCGCAGCCTGCGCGAGGCCCAGGACGGGTGACCATGCGACAGTACCCGGCCTCGCCGGCCCAGCAGCGCCTCTGGATCGTGCAGCAGGAGGAGCCGGACAGTCCGGCGTACAACCTGTCGATGACGTTCAACGTCGACCCGGCCGTGACTCTGCCTGAGGTCGAGGCCGCGTTCGCCGCGGTCGTCGCGCGGCACGATTCGCTGCGCACGAGCTTCACCGGCGACGGCGATCCGCGGCAGGCCGTGCATCCCGAGGTGCCCGTGCGCCTCGACGACTGGGACCTGCGCGGGCTGCCCGTCGCTGCCCGCTCTGCGGAGCGCGAGAGTCGCCTCGCGGACCAGCGCCGTACGCCGATCCGGCTGGATGCCGCGCCGCTGTGGCGCGCCGCCCTGCTGCGCGAGGACGACGCCACCGCCGTTCTATGCCTGGTGATCCATCACTCCGTCTGCGACGCCTGGTCGCTCGGCGTGATCCAGGAGGAGCTGCTGGCCTGCCTGGCTGGCGACGCTGCCGAGCTACCGGACCCGGTGCCCTACCGGGTCCACGCTCAACGCCAGCTCGAGTGGCTGGCCGGGCCGGAGGGCAAGGAATCGATCGCCTACTGGGCCGACCATCTGGCCGGTGCCCCGGTCGAGACCACGCTGCCCAGCGACCGAGCGCGACCCGAGACCCCGACCGGCCGCGGCGAGGTCCGCACCTTCACGTTCCCGGCGCGCCTGCACGAGCAGGCCCGCGCGCTGGCCCGACAGCATCGCGCCTCGGCCCACCATGTGCTCTTCGCCGGCCTGGCGGCGCTCGTGCACCGCTGCACCGGCGCCGAGGACCTGGTGCTCGGCTCGTCCGTCTCGGGTCGCGGAGTCGACGGCACCGACCGCGCCGTCGGCATGTTCGTCAACGCGCTCGCGGTGCGGCTGCGCCCGACCGCGGCGACGCCGTTCTCGGTGCTCCTCGGGCAGGCCCGTGACGCCGTACTCGACGGGCTCGAGCACCAGCAGGTGCCCTTCGACCGGGTGGTCGCCGAGGTCGCACCGCCGCGCGAGTCCGGGCGCAACCCGCTGTACCAGATCGGCTTCAACCAGGTGCCGGTCTCGGGCGTGCAGGCCTCGACCGGCACCGCGAAGTTCGACCTGCTCTTCGAGGTCGGCGACGACCTGTCCGGTCGCGTCGAGTACTCCGCCGAGCTGTACGACGAGGGCACCGTCGAGGCCTTCGTCGCGGTGTGGTTCGCGGTGCTCGAGGACGCGGTCGCCCACCCCGACCGAGCGCTCGGCGTACTCCGCACCACGACCGGCTCCTCCATCAGCCAGGCCGTGGCCGTCGCCGACCCGGCGCCGTCGGTGCTCGAGCGGGTCCGCCGCTGGGCGGCGCAGACCCCCGACGCCGTCGCGGTCGAGGACCCCGCCGGCAACCAGCTGAGCTACCGCACGCTGTGGCAGCGCGCGGGTGCGCTGGCGGCCGACCTGAAGGCCCGCGGCGCCGGACCTGATGACCGGGTCCTGCTCCTCACCACACCCACCGTCGAGACAGCGGTGGCGGTCCTGGGGGTCCTCCGCGCCGGGGCGGCGTACGTCTGCTTGGACCCGGCCGCGCCGATGGCGCGCCTGAGCACAGTCGCCGAGGACAGCGGCGCCTTCCTCGCGGTCTGCAGCGCCGAGCACCGTCGCCTGGTCGAGGCGCTCGACGTCGCGGTCCTCGACGTGCCGGCCGAGGCCGGCCGGGACGCGGGAGACGCGGTGCCGGCTGGCAGCGCGCTCGCCTACGTCGTCTACACCTCCGGCTCGACCGGCCGGCCCAAGGGGGTCGGCGTCACCCACGCCAACCTCGCGGCCTATCTCCACGGGCTGGAGGAGCTGCTCGACCAGCGGCCGGGGGAGGCGTACCTGCTCGCCCAGCCGCTCACCTTCGACTTCGGGCTCACGATGTTCTTCGGTGCTCTGGCCAGCGGCTCGCGGCTGGTCTTCGCCGACCTGGAGCGGGTGCTCGAGGCCGGCTACCTGGAGGACGTCGTGGCGCGCTGCGCCATCGACCACCTCAAGCTCACCCCGTCCCACCTCGGCTCGCTGATCGCGGAGGAGCCCGAGCGGCTGTCTCGGCTGGCGCCGCGGCGGACGCTGGTGCTCGGCGGCGAGGCTTCGTCGTACGACGACGTGCGGGCCTGGCGGGCCGCGCTGCCCGGCCGCGCGGTCGTCAATCACTACGGCCCGACCGAGACCACCGTCGGCGTCGTCGCCCTTGCCGGCGACTCGTCGCCGGCATCCGGCGGCCGGACCACTCCCATCGGGTACCCCCTCGCCGGGGTCACCGCCGAGGTACTCGACGACGCGCTCAACCCGGTCGCGCCGGGCGTGATCGGCCAGCTCGTCATCGGCGGTCCGCAGGTGGCCCGCGGCTACCTCGGCGACTCCGAGGCAACCGAGGCTGCGTTCGTACCCGACCCCGCCGCCCCCGACGCTCGCCGCTACCTCACCGGAGACCGGGCCCGCCGGCTGCCCGGATCGGGTGCGCTGGAGTTCCTCGGCCGCACCGACGACCAGGTCAAGGTCCGTGGCTACCGCGTCGAGACCAACGAGGTCCGCTCCGCCCTGGTGGCCGCGCCCGAGGTCTCCGATGCCGCCGTCGTGGTCGGTGACGACGGTGCCCTGCACGGCTTCGTCGTCGGCGGCTCGCCCGACAGCGCACCCGACAGCAACCGGCTGAGGAGCCTGCTGCTGCGGTCCCTGCCCGACTACATGGTGCCCACCACGCTCCATGTCATCGCCGCGCTGCCGCTCGCCGGGCACGGAAAGGTCGACCGTCGGGCGCTGCTCGACGGCCTCAACGCCGAGACCGCCTCCGCACCGGTGACGCCCGGGGCCACCGGCGCCGGCGTCATCGACGTGGTGACGGCGGCGTTCGCGCAGATCCTTGAGCGGGACCGGATCGCGCCCGACGACGACTTCTTCGCGGCCGGCGGCCATTCACTGCTGGCGATCCGGCTGGTGGCGCTGCTGCGCAAGTCCCTCGAGGTCGCGCTGCCGGTCCGGGCCGCCTTCGAGCACTCGACGCCGCAGGCCCTTTCCCGGCGGATCTCCGAGCTCCGCGGCGCCGGAGCGATCGAACCGCTTCGGCCACGCGCGGACGACGGCCCGGCGCGGGCGTCGTTCGGGCAGGAGCGGCTGTGGCTCATGGAGCGCACCGAAGGGGGCGACGGCTCCTACAACACCCACTTCCGGCTGACGCTCACCGGCCCGCTCGCGGTCAGCGCCCTGCGCGGCGCGCTCGACGAGGTGGCGGCCCGCCATGACGCCCTCCGCACCGGGCTGGAGCTCACCGACGACGGCATCGTCCAGGTGGTGGCCGGGCGGGTCACCGTGCCCGTCGAGCGCGTCGACCTGCGCGAGATCGATGCTGACGCTCGCGACGAGCACCTCGCCCGCCTGCTCGAGCAGCACGCCCAGGCCCGGTTCGACCTCACTGCGCCGCCGCTGCTGAGGGTGCTGCTCGCCCGGACCGACGACTCCGTCCACGAGGCCCTGTTCAGCGCCCACCACGCCGTCTTCGACGGCTCCTCGGTGGACCGGTTCGTCGACGACCTGCTGACGGCGTACGCCGCGCTGCGCCGCGGTCAGCCGGCGACGCTGGCGCCGTTGCCCGTGCAGTACGCCGACTTCGCCGACTGGCAGCGGACGGTCGTCGGCGACGCCGGCGGCCCGCTGCAGGCCTACTGGCGTGAGCACCTCGACGGGTTCGCCGGCCAGCTGTCCATGCCCACCGACCGGGTGCCGGCGGCCAGGCGTGACTCCGCGGGCGCGCACGCGCTCTTCGACCTCGACAGCGACCTCACCGAGCGGCTGCGCGAGCTTGCCCGCGAGGAGACGGCGACGCTGACGATGGTGCTGCTTGCGGCCTACTACGCCGCGCTGTGGCTGCACTCCGGCGACGACGACCTGGCCGTGGGGCTGCCCCACACCGCCCGCGACGACAGTGACCTCGAGGGGCTCATCGGCTTCTTCGTCAACACCCTCGTCGTCCGCTGTCAGCTGTCGCCGGAGCTGACCTTCCGCTCACTGGTCAGCCAGGTCCGCGGTGCCACCGTGGGCGCCTACGAGCACGCCGCGCTTCCGTTCGAGGCGCTGGTCACCTCCCGCGACGAACGCCGCGACCCGTCCTCGACCGCGCTGGTGCAGGCCACCTTCATGCTGGCCGAGGACGCGCGCGCCGACGCCCGTGAGGTGGAGGGGCTGCGGGTCGAGTTCGCGCCGTACGCGCCGCCGCTCGCACGCTACGACCTCAGCACCTGGATGTGGCTGCGCGACGGCGGCATGCACGGCGCCGTCCAGTACCGCAGCGATCTGTTCGACGCAGCCCGGCTCGAGGCGTTCACGGCGTCGTACGCCGAGGTGCTGGCCGCTGCCGTCGCAGATCCCGATGCGGTACTCGGCTCACTGGTCGCTGTGCCCGCCACGCCGGCGACACCATCCGACGTCGCCGCCATCTCGTGGAAGCCGGGCCCGATTGCCGACGCCACCACCGAGCTCACTGCCGACGACGTGACTGAGCTCCTCGACGAGCTTGCCGCGGCGGCAGCAGCCGGCCCGGCCGAGGTCGTGGTCGACCTCGAGGCCGGGTGGGCCCGCGCCGTGGCGGTGGCGGCCGTGCTGGACGCCGGCCGCTGGGCGCTGCTCGACGGTGCGCCCGCGTCGATCGCAGATCCCGCGCGGATCGGCGCGGACGCGGCCGGTCGGCCGGTCTCGACGCCCTGGTCCGGCGAGGCCGGTGACGGCGGTGACGGCGGTGGGGTGGTCTGGGCCGACGGCACCCGGGTGCCGTCCTCGCTCCTGGCCGCGATGATCGCCGCGGCCGTGGGCCGGCACGCCCACCACGCTGGACCACACGCCGTCGTCGCCTCGACCGGAACGGCCGGCCTGGTGGCGAGCATGTGGCCGCTGACCGCCGGGGTCGCCTCGGTCCACGTGTCGGAGGCGGCGGGACTGGCTGGCATCGGCGCCGCGACGGCGTACCTTCCCGCGACCGTGGCCGAGCGGGTCACCGGCCTCGACAGCGAGCTGCGCAGCCTCGACATCGAGGTCGATCCCGACGGTGCTGGCCTGGGCGACGCCTGGCGCTCGGCGGTGCCGGGAGCGGAGATCCACGAGCTGCTCGGCACCGGCGTACTCACCGGAGTCGTGGCCCGGACCGACCTCGGTCGGCCCACGGCGCCGGCCGAGGTAGCCGGCCCGGAGGGTGCCGTCGGCGAGCTCGTGGTCGGCGGGCTGTCGACCGGGCTGGCCGCCAGCCGACTCGGCGCCGATGTCCGGGTACTCGGTCGAGTCGCGACGGCAGGTCGTCGCGGCGGTCGACGGGTGCACCTCGGTGAGGTGGCGACAGCAGTCGCCAAGTACGTCGGCGCCTGCCGGGTCGAGCTGCGCGGCGCCGAGGTCGTCGCCCACGTCGACGGCGCGCTCGACCTCGTGGCCCTGCGCGCGACCCTGCTCGACAACGTCGCGGCACCCTGGGTGCCCGACGGGTTCGCGCTCACGACCGCGCCGGCGACAGAGGCGCCGACTGCGACCGGCGAATCTGCCAACGACCTCACCGCGCGGCTCCTGGCGATCTGGGCCGAGGTGCTGGAGCGCGACGACATCGGACCCGACGACGACTTCTTCGCGCTCGGCGGACATTCGCTGCTCGCGATCCGGATCGCCTCGCGGGTCGAGACGATGCTCGACGACGAGTTCGACGTCACCTTGGTCTTCGAGCACCCGACGGTCGCCGGGCTGGCCGCGGCACTCGAGTCCGCGGGTCACGGCGACGCGAGCCCGCCCGAGACCCCCCAGCCAGCGACCGAGCTGGAAGGCCCGGCGTCGTTCGGGCAGGCCAGGTTCTGGGTGCTGGACGAGGTCACCCCCAGCAGCGCTCACAACTGCGCGCTGGTGCTCGAGCTGGACCAGGAGCTGGGCGTGGAGGTGCTGCGCGCGGCCCTGGCCGACGTCGTACGCCGCCATCCCGCCCTGCGGACCCGGCTCGAGGTCCGCGCCGGCGAGGTGGTGCAGGTCGTGCAGCCGCACGCCGAGCTGCCGCTGGAGGTGGCCACCGTCGCCTCGTCCGAGGCCAAGGCCGACCTGCTCGACGAGTACCTGGCTCGCCCCGTGCCGTTGAGCCAGGCGCCCCATGGGCGCGCGCTGCTGGTCACCGGTGCCCCGGGTGCCCTGAGTGGCACTGCCGTGCTCGCGCTCTGCATCCATCACGCCGCCACCGATGCGTGGTCGATGAACCTGATCACCAGGGACCTGCTCGCCGCGCTCGACGCGCGCCGGCGCGGCATCGAGCTACCGGCGCGGCTCACCGAGGAGCCACCGACCACCTACCTCCAGCATGCTGCTCGCCAGCGCGCCGAGGCAGGCGACGAGGCCTCCGCGGAAGGCCCCGACTGGAAGTACTGGTCCGAGCGCCTCACCGATGTCGAGCCCGTCAACCTGCCGACGGACCTGACCCGGCCGGAGACGCGCACGACCGCCGGTGATCACGTGCCGCTGGAGGTGCCTGCCGGGCTCACCTCCCGGCTGCGGGCATTTGCTGCCGAGGAGCGGCTCAGTGCGTTCATGGTCGGGCTGGCGGCGTACGCCGTGCTGCTCAGCCGCTGCGGCGGCGGCCGCGAGCTGGTCATCGGGGTGCCTGCCTCCGGCCGCAACCGTCGCGAGCTGGAGGGAGAGGTCGGCTACTACCTCAACACCCTGCCCATCCGCGTCACCTGGCCCGAGGGCGCCGCATTCCGCGACATCGTGACCCTGGTCCGGCGCGAGGTACTGGGCGCCCTCGCGCATGCGCAGCTGCCGTTTGAGGCCCTGGCCGCGCGGTTCGCGCCAAATCGCGAGCTCGGCGTGACGCCGTTGGTGCAGACGCTGTTCTCGCTCGACGAGGACGCGTTCGCTGGCTCGACGAGCGCCGACGGCGGAGTCCGCCGGGTGAGCTGGGCCAACGGTGGCGCGAAGTTCGATCTCAGCATGCTGCTCGCCGCCGACGGCGACGTACTGCGAGGCAGCCTGGAGTACCGAAGCGACATCTGTTCACCGGCGCGCGCCGAGGAGATCGGTGCCTGGTGGCTCAGCCTGCTGGACCACTGCCTCGCAACCCCCGACCGCCCGGTCGAGCTGCTCCCGACCACCACGACCGCCGCCAGCGACCCGACCCTGCCCACCGTGGCGGCTGGGGTGTCGGTAGGTGGTGGGGGTGTGGTGGATGTGGGTGGTTTGGGTGAGGTGGTTGGTCGGGTGTGGGAGCCGGTGCGTGCGGGGTTGGCGGGTCGGTTGCGTGGGGCTGGTGTGGGGCCGGCTGGGGCTGGTTCGGGTGAGTGTGTGGTGGGGGTGTTGATGGAGCGTGGGCCGGGGTTGGTGGAGGCGGTCCATGCGGTGGTGGGCGCCGGTGGCGTGTACCTGCCGTTGGAACCGGACTTCCCCGATGATCACCTGGGCTTCCTCCTGGCGGATGCCGGATGTACGACCCTGGTAACCGAGCCTGGTTTGGAGTCCCGGGTTCGCAACTTGGTGGAGCAGCGTTGTCCGGATGCGGCGGTGGTGGTCCATGCGGCCGGCGAGGTGCCGGGTGATGCCGAGCCGGTGTCGGAACCTGTGGTCGAGCCGGTCTCGGTCGATGGCGAAGAGTTGGCGTATGTGATTCACACGTCGGGGTCGACGGGTCGGCCGAAGGGCGTCGGGGTCAGCCACCGGGCGGTGGCCAACCGGTTGTGGTGGATGCGGGATCTGGTGGGGATCACGGCGGACGATCGGGTCTTGCTGAAGACGCCGTTCTCCTTCGATGTGTCGGTGTGGGAGTTGTTCCTGCCCGCGTATGTGGGCGCGGTGCAGGTGGTTGCTGGTGCGGGGGTGCATCGGGACTCGGCTGCGTTGGTGGAGCTGGTCGCGGCTGAGCGGGTGAGCGTGGTCCACTTCGTGCCCTCGATGCTGGATGCGTTCCTGGCTGAGCCCGCGCTGACCGCAGCTACCGAGCAGGAGCGGTCGGCGCGGTGGGGTGAGCTGCGGGTGGTGGTCTGTTCGGGGGAGGCGCTGACGCCTGGGTTGGTGGCTCGGGTGGCTGAGTTGTTGCCGTGGGTGGAGGTGGTCAATCTCTATGGCCCGACGGAGGCTGCGGTGGATGTGACGTGGCATCGGGTGCGGGCTGGTGAGTCGCCGGTGCCGATCGGGGTGGCGGTGCCGCACACCCGGATCGAGGTGCTGGATGAGGGCTTGCAGCGGGTGCCGGTGGGCGTGGCCGGTGAGCTGTGCATCGCCGGGGTCCAGGTCGCGCGTGGGTACGTCGGGCGGCCGGGGTTGACCGCTCGGTCGTTCGTGCCCGACCCGTACGGAACGACGGGTGCGCGGATGTACCGCACCGGTGACCGGGCCCGGATCACCAGCGTCGGGACCGTGGAGTTCCTTGGTCGTAGCGATGGTCAGGTGAAGGTCCGGGGGGTGCGGGTCGAGCTGGGTGAGGTGCGCGCCGGTCTGGAGCGTGATCCCTGGGTGCGTGCCGCCTGGGTGGTACACCAGTCCGGTGGTGATGGTGGGTCGCTGACCGGATACGTCGTTCCCGATGGTGTCGGGCAGCCGCGGTCACCGCAGGTGTGGCGTGATCATCTGGCCGAGCGGTTGCCGGCGCACATGGTGCCGACCCGAATCGTGGAGCTGGACCAGTTGCCGGTCACGGTGAACGGAAAGCTGGACACCGCAGCGTTGGCCGAACTGGAGACCACCACAGGCGACGGTCCCACCCAGGGTGGGCCGCCACAGACCCCGACCGAGATCGCGGTCGCCACCGTGTGGGCCGACCTGCTCGACCCCGGCCGCCCCCTCACCGTGACCGACAACTTCTTCGACCTCGGCGGCCACTCCATCCTCGCCCTGAAGGTGGTCGCGCGGCTGCGGGCAAGCGGGTACGCGCTCACACTGCGCCAGGTATTCGAGCACCAGCGGCTCGGCGTGCTGGCCGCCCGGCTCGAGCCGGGCGAGTCCCCGGCAGCCAACTCCGCAGCCGCAGTGGCAGGAGCGGCCGACGAGGCGCCGTTCGAGCTGCTGTCGACCGCCGACCGTGACCTCTTGTCCGCCCTGTTCCCGTCCGAGGAGGACACGCAGTGACCACCACCACGACGACTCCCGCCACTGGCAGCACGGGCAGCACCGACAGCACCAGCCGTACGCCGGCGCGCCCGGTCGACGCCTACCCGATGACCTCGCTGCAGGCCGGGATGCTCTACCACTCGTCCCTGCACACGCGCTCGGCGACGTACCACGACCAGGTGACGCTCGAGCTGTCCGGCCACCTCGACGAGCAGGCGCTGCGTGCGGCCGCCGCTGACGTCGTAGCGGCGCACGCCGTACTGCGGACCAGCTTCGACCTACAGCGCTTCAGCGAGCCGATGCAGCTGGTCTGGGACCACGTCGAGGTACCCATCGAGGTCGTGGACCTGGCCGGCCGGGACCTGGTCGTCGCCCGGGCGGGCATCCGTCGCCGGCTGGAGGAGGAGCGCACCGTCGGCTTCGACTGGAGCCGGCCACCCCTGCTGCGCATCCTCGCCTACCGCTTGCCCCGCGCGGCGAACACCTCGGTGACGCTCACCTTCCATCACGCGATCCTCGACGGCTGGAGCCTCTCGCTCCTCCTCGACGAGCTGATGCGGCGCTACCGCGCCGCTGGCGGCGGCGAGCGACTGGACCTCCCGGCGCCGCGCGGCAGCTTCCGCGAGGTCGTCGCGCTCGAGCGGCAGGCGGAGGCGAACCCGGAGAGCCAGGCGTACTGGCGCGAGGCGATGCACGATGCGCCCCTGTGTCGGTTCCCGCGGCACGCCACCGCCGAGAAGGTCGAAGAGGTGGCCGCCGTCCGCGAGTCCCTGCCGGCCGACGTGGTCGAGGGACTGACCGAGCTCGCGCGGGCCGCGTCGGTGCCGCTGCGCACCGTGTTCCTTGCGGTCCACCTGCGTCTGGTCGCGCTGTGGTCGGGTACGCGGGAAGCGGTCTCCGGCGTGGTCACCCACAACCGCACCGAGATCGAGGACTGCGATCGCATCCTCGGCCTCTTTCTTGCCGCGCTCCCGCTGCGGGTGGACGTCTCGCTCGACGACAGCTGGCGGGCGCTGGTGCAGCGGGTCTTCCGGGCCGAGCTGGACCTGATGCCGCACCGCGGCGTACCCCTGGCGACCATCCAGCGCTGGGTCGAGCGCGGCGAGCTGTACGACGTGCTCTTCGACTTCCGGAGCTTCGGCACCTACTACGACTCCGACGAGGGCCTGCCGTCGCTCGGGGTCGACGAGGTTGAGGGGTTCGAGCAGACCAACCTGCCGCTGGCGGTCAATGTCATCGGCGCCGGCAACGACGTCGTGCTCGAGGCCCGCTACGACAGCGCACAGTTCCTGCCCGAGGAGATCGAGGCCCTGCTGGCGACCTACCGCGCCGCGTTGCGCCACTGTGCCATCACCCCGGACGCCGACCCACGCCCCACCACGCACCTCGGTGTGGTGGGTGGGGTTTCGGTGGGTGGTGGGGGTGTGGTGGATGTGGGTGGTTTGGGTGAGGTGGTTGGTCGGGTGTGGGAGCCGGTGCGTGCGGGGTTGGCGGGTCGGTTGCGTGGGGCTGGTGTGGGGCCGGCTGGGGCTGGTTCGGGTGAGTGTGTGGTGGGGGTGTTGATGGAGCGTGGGCCGGGGTTGGTGGAGGCGGTCCATGCGGTGGTGGGCGCCGGTGGCGTGTACCTGCCGTTGGAACCGGACTTCCCCGATGATCACCTGGGCTTCCTCCTGGCGGATGCCGGATGTACGACCCTGGTAACCGAGCCTGGTTTGGAGTCCCGGGTTCGCAACTTGGTGGAGCAGCGTTGTCCGGATGCGGCGGTGGTGGTCCATGCGGCCGGCGAGGTGCCGGGTGATGCCGAGCCGGTGTCGGAACCTGTGGTCGAGCCGGTCTCGGTCGATGGCGAAGAGTTGGCGTATGTGATTCACACGTCGGGGTCGACGGGTCGGCCGAAGGGCGTCGGGGTCAGCCACCGGGCGGTGGCCAACCGGTTGTGGTGGATGCGGGATCTGGTGGGGATCACGGCGGACGATCGGGTCTTGCTGAAGACGCCGTTCTCCTTCGATGTGTCGGTGTGGGAGTTGTTCCTGCCCGCGTATGTGGGCGCGGTGCAGGTGGTTGCTGGTGCGGGGGTGCATCGGGACTCGGCTGCGTTGGTGGAGCTGGTCGCGGCTGAGCGGGTGAGCGTGGTCCACTTCGTGCCCTCGATGCTGGATGCGTTCCTGGCTGAGCCCGCGCTGACCGCAGCTACCGAGCAGGAGCGGTCGGCGCGGTGGGGTGAGCTGCGGGTGGTGGTCTGTTCGGGGGAGGCGCTGACGCCTGCGTTGGTGGCTCGGGCTGGTGAGCTGTTGCCGTGGGTGGAGGTGATCAACCTCTATGGCCCGACGGAGGCTGCGGTGGATGTGACGTGGCATCGGGTGCGGGCTGGTGAGTCGCCGGTGCCGATCGGGGTGGCGGTGCCGCACACCCGGATCGAGGTGCTGGATGAGGGCTTGCAGCGGGTGCCGGTGGGCGTGGCCGGTGAGCTGTGCATCGCCGGGGTCCAGGTCGCGCGTGGGTACGTCGGGCGGCCGGGGTTGACCGCTCGGTCGTTCGTGCCCGACCCGTACGGAACGACGGGTGCGCGGATGTACCGCACCGGTGACCGGGCCCGGATCACCAGCGTCGGGACCGTGGAGTTCCTTGGTCGTAGCGATGGTCAGGTGAAGGTCCGGGGGGTGCGGGTCGAGCTGGGTGAGGTCCGGGCGGGACTGGAGCGCGATCCGTGGGTTCGGGCGGCGTGGGTGACTCATGCGGCTGGGGCTGATGGTGGGTCGCTGACCGGCTACCTCGTCCCCGAGTCAGGTGCGGACAGCGCGGCGCGGTCGCCGCAGGTGTGGCGTGATCACCTGGCCGAGCGGATGCCGGCCCATATGGTGCCGACCCGGATCGTGGAGCTGACCGAGTTGCCGGTCACCGTCAACGGGAAGCTGGACACCACCGCCCTAGCCCAGCTCGAGTCCTCCACGGTGGTCGAGGGTGTGTCCGAAGGTGGGCCGCCACGGACCCCGACCGAGGTCGCGGTCGCCCAGGTGTGGTCCGACCTGCTCGACCCCGGCCGCCCCCTGAGCGTGACCGACAACTTCTTCGACCTGGGCGGCCACTCCATCCTCGCCCTGCGGATGGCTGCGTCACTGCGCACCCGGCTCGAGGTCGAGGTGCCGATCGCAATCCTGCTGTCGGCGCCGACGGTCGGGCAGTTCGCGGCCGAGCTCGACCGCGGGAGCGAGGGCACTCGCGAGGACCGGATCGTTGCTCTACGCCGTACCGGCGACCGCCCGCCGATGATCTTCATGCACGCGCTGGGCGGCCAGATCTTCCGCTACGAGCCGGTGGCTAAGCATCTCGGCGAGGACCAGCCGGTCTGGGCGATCCCGGCGGCCGGGCTCACCAAGGGTGTGGCGCCACAGACCGACCTCGACACCATGGCGAGGGAGTACGCCGAGCTCATCCGCGAGGCCGTGCCGTCGACCGCGTACGTCCTCGGCGGGTTCTGCATCGGCGGCAACATCGCCATGGAGGTGGCGCGGCATCTGACCGCCGCGGGCGCGACCGTCCACGCCGTGCTGCCGGTGTGGTCCTCGATCGACGAGCCCGTCGCGCGGGCCAGCCTGGAGGACGACGTCGTGATGATGAACCATGCGCTGGCCGGTGGCTTCGCCGACGTCGAGCCGGCCGACCTGATCGGGCTCTCGCCGGAGGAGCAGCTGCTCGCCGTGGTCAAGGGGGCCGCCGAGAACAACGCTCTTCAGGTCACCAGCACCGACGTCGACGAGGTACGCAGCTACCTCGACGTCTTCCGGGCCAATGCGCACGCCGTCGGCCACTACCAGCACGCGTCGTGGGCGGGCCGGGTCGTGCTGTTCCTGCCCAAGGACGACGAGTACATCGACCTCGGCGACGACCAGGGCTGGTCCGGGGTGGCTCCGGACACCACCGTCCAGGCGATTCCCGGGTCCCGCCATACCGCCGTACAGGAGCCGCACGCCATCGCGCTCGCCGCACTCATGCGGCAGCGCATCGATGAGGCGATGCGCCTCACAGCTGAGCCTTCGGATGAGGAGAACCAATGAGTGACCAGACAGAAGACAAGCTCGAGGCTTCGGCGGCCGCGGTGGCTGCTGAACAGGAGGCCGAGCAGGAGGCCGAACAGCTAGACCCGAAGGCGGCGAAGAAGGCGGCGAAGAAGGAGTCCAGCCGGTCGCTCAACCGCGACCGTGACTTCATGGCCTTCTGGGCCGGCGAGACGACGGCGCTGATCGGCGCCGAGGTCACGCTGGTCGCCCTGCCGCTGGTGGCGATCACGATGCTGGACGCCTCGGCGTTCCAGCTGGGTCTGCTCGGCGCGATGCTGCGGCTGCCGGCGATCCTCTACCTCGTGGTCGGCGTGCTGCTCGACACCCGCCGGCGCCGGCCGGTGATGATCACCTCCGACCTGGCGCGCGTGGTGGTGCTGCTGGCCATCCCGGTGCTGGCGTTCATGGACGGGCTCAACTTCGCCGCGCTGTGTGTCGCTGCGGTCATCCTGGGTACGGCGACCGTCTTCTTCGACATCGCCTATCAGGCGTACCTGCCCTCCCTCGTGGGACGGGACCGGATCGCGCACGCCAACGGGCGACTGCAGACCTCGCACTCGACGGCGCAGGTCCTCGGGCCGTCGCTGGCCGGTGGCCTGGTCACGATCGTGTCGGCCGCCTCCGCGCTGCTCTTCAGCGCCGTCACCTGCCTGATCTCGGCGCTGTTCTGCCTGAGCATCCGGCGCCCGGAGCCGAAGCCGGTCGCCGACGACCCGGACGCCGGGCTGTGGGTCAGGATGCGCGAGGGGCTGCGCTATGTCACCGGCAACGAGTACCTGCGGCCGATGATCCTCTCGACCGGCTTCTTCATGTTCTTCTGGTCCGGCATCCAGGCCCTCTATGTGCTGTACGTCGTGCGCGTCCTCGACCTCTCGACCGGCGTACTGGGTCTGCTGCTCGCCCTGGGCGGTATCGGCTCGGTGGTCGGGGCGGCGTTCTCGATCAGCATCCTGCTGCGCTTCGGGCCCGGAAGGACCGCGATCGTCTGCACGATCATCTGCAACCCGGCGTTCCTGCTGATCCCGCTGGCCGACGGCCCGAAGCCGCTGGTCATCGCCACCCTTGCCGTCGCGCAGGTGCTGGCCGGGGTCACGATGCCGATCGCCGGAGTCAGCATGGGCTCGGTGCGGCAGGCGCTGACGCCGGGCAACATGCAGTCGCGAGTCGCCTCGGCGTTCCGGGCCCTGTCGCTGGGGCTGGCCCCGGTCGGCGCCCTGCTCGCGGGCGTCCTCGCCGCCACCTTCGACACCCGTACCGCCCTGGTCGTCTTCGGCATCGGTCTGCTCGCGCCGATCTACCTCTACATCGCCTCGCCCATCCGTAACCTCCACTCCGTGCCCGGCTGGGACGACGAGGACGAGGAAGAGGAAGGTGCCACCACCGCCGAGACGCAGGAGGAGACCAGGTGAGCATCACGTTCGAGGAGGTCACCAGCCCGTCCGGTGGCTCCACCGCCGGGCTGGCGACCGTGCCCAGCAACGCCGGGCCGCTGGAGGCTGTCGTCGCCGAGCTTCTCGCTCCGGGCGGGGTGGACGGCGTCGACTTCGACAAGCGGCTGACGACGTACGGCGCGGTGTTCCTCCGCGGGCTGCAGGTCAGCGAGCCGGAGCACTTCCGGGCCGTGGTCGAGGCCGTCGGGACGCCGCTGCCCGACTACCGGCACGGCAACTCCCCGCGCAGTGCCGTGGTCGACGGCGTCTTCACCTCGACCGACTATCCGCCGGAGTACGAGATCTCGCTCCACAATGAGCTCTCGTACGCCGCGTCCTGGCCGAGCCGGCTGTTCTTCTCCTGCCTGCAGGAGCCGGCCGAGGGCGGGCAGACCCACCTGTGCGACGGCCGCGCGATCGTCGAGGACCTGGACGCCGGCCTGCTCGAGAAGTTCGACCGCGCCGGGGTGACCTACCGGCAGACCCTCCACGGCGGGTTCGGCATCGGCAAGTCGTGGCAGCAGACCTACGCCACCGACGACCGCGCCGAGGTCGAGGAGCTCTTGGTGGAGGCCGGCGTCGACTTCGAGTGGGACGCCGACGACGGGCTGCGCACCAGCCAGACCCGGGCCGGCCTGCACACCCACCCGGACACCGGCGAGAGGCACTGGTTCAACCAGGCCGAGCAGTGGCACCACAGCAGCCTCCCGGAGCAGGAGCGCGAGGCGCTCCTGGCGGTGGTCGACAGCCCCGACGACCTGCCGCTGTCGGTCGCGTTCGGCGACGGCACCCCGATCGAGCAGGACGCACTCGACCACGTCCGCGAGATCTCCCGGCGGCACGCCCTCGACGTCGACTGGCGGCTCGGTGACGTCCTGGTCGTCGACAACATCCGGATGCAGCACGGCCGACGGGCCTTCCGGGGCGAACGCCGCATTGTCGTGGGCATGACATGAGTGCTCACCGGAACCTGATCGAGGCATTCGACGCCCAGGTCGCCGCCCGGCCCGATGCGGTTGCGGTGTCCACGAAGGCGGGGGACACGACGTACGGCGTGCTCGCGGAGCGGAGCCGTCGGGTCGCGGCCCACCTGTACGCCGCGGGCGTCCGCCCCGGTGACCGGGTGGGCGTGCTGACCGCGGACCTCGATGCCCATGCGGTGGCGGTGCTCGCCGTACTCCGCAACGGCGCCGCCTACGTCCCGCTGCTGCCGACCGACCCGGCCCAGCGCCGCGAGCAGCTGCTGTCCCTTGCCGATATCCGCCTGGTGGTCGTCGGGCTGGGTGTCGACGCCGAGCTGCCCGTGCCGACAGTGGTGCTCGCCGACTGTTACGGAGCCGTTGCCGACGCGCCGCTAGCGCAGGTAGGGCCCGACGATCCGGCGTACGTGATGTTCACGTCGGGCTCGACCGGTCAGCCCAAGGGGGTTGTGGTCCCGCATCGGGGCGTTCTGCACCTGGTGGTGCCCGGCCAGACCTACATCCCGTTCGGTCCGGAGCTGACCTTCCTCCAGATTGCTCCGATCACCTTCGACGTGTCGACCTTCGAGCTGTGGGGTGCGTTCGTGCATGGCGCGCGGTGCGTCGACTTCCCGCACCGCCGCCCGACTCCTACCTCGCTGCGACGCACCATCGCGGCCCACGGCATCGACACGATGGTCCTGACGGTCGCGCTGTTCAACCTGATCGTCGATGACGATGTGCAGGCGCTCGCGGGGCTTCGGTACCTGATCATCGGCGGCGAGGCGGTGTCGGTGCCGCATGCGCGCGCGTTCCTCGCTGCTCATCCTGGCTGCGCCCTCATCAACGGCTACGGCCCGACCGAGTGCACCACCCACACCTGCTCCCACCTGCTCGTCGAGTCCGAGCTCGCCACGCTCAGCCAGGCGCCGATCGGCCGCCCGCTGACCGGTACGTCGGTGCTGGTCGTCGACGAGGACGGTCGGCCGGTCCCGGCCGGGGTCAAAGGCGAGCTCCTCGTGGGCGGGCCCGGCGTGGCGCTCGGGTACTGCGACCCCGTCCAGACCAAGGCTGCGTTCATGCCGGCGCCGGACGGCGGCCTGCTCTACCGGACCGGAGACGTGGTGAGCGACCGGGGCGACGGCGTCCTGGAGTTCCACGGCCGCCGTGACGGCCAGATCAAGCTGCGCGGGTACCGCATCGAGCCGGCCGAGGTCGAGGCCGCACTGCTCGCCGATCCGCTCATTGCCCGCTGCTCGGTCGGCGTGGTCGGTGAGGCCCACCAGCGCAGCCTGGTTGCCCGTGCCGTGCTGCGGCCCGAGGCCGGGCCGGACGCCGCTGCGGAGATCCTGGCCCGGCAGCGTGAACGGGTGCCGGCGTACCTGGTGCCCGACCGGCTCGAGGTCGTCAATGAGCTACCCCTGACCACGAGTGGCAAGGCCAGCCGCCGGTGGGAGAGCGAGAGCGTGTGACGACGCCGTCTGTAGCACTGGTCGGTACCGGGTCCCTGGCGCTGGAGACCGCCTGCGCCCTCGCCGACCTACCGGGGGAGAGCTCGGTGACCGTGGTCGGCCGGGACGCCGATGCGGCGGCCGGGGTGGCCACGGTCGCGTCGGTGCGGGCCCGGGCGGCCGGGTCGCCGCGCGGGTTCACGGGTGCGGCCGGCTCCGACCTGGCGGCCGTGGTCGAGTCGATCGCGCCGGACGTCGTGGTGCTGCTGGCATCGCGCCAGTCGCCCTGGGAGGGGCAGGACCTGCCCTCGGCGTGGACCGACGCGATGGCCGACTGCGGAGTCGCGCTCACGCTTCCGCTCCAGGCGACGCTGGCGGTCGAGGTCGGCAGGGCCGCCGCGCGTTCGGGGGCGGGCTTCGTCAACGGCTGCCTGCCCGACCTGGTCAACCCGCTGCTCGCGGCCCTCGGTGTCCCGGTCCTCACCGGGGTCGGCAATGCCGGCGTACTCGCCCTGGCCGCCGCCACCGAGCTGGGCGTGCCTCCGGAGTCGCTGCGGGTACTGGCGCACCATCTGCACATCGGCCCTGCCGGCCCCGACGAGGCGCTCATCTGGACCGCCGACGGGCAGCCGGTCGACGCGGCCGCGGCACTCGCGCCGCTGCGCGCCGTACCCCGCAGGCTGCGCAACGCGATCACCGGACGGGTCAGCGCCCAGGTGGTGGCTGCCCTCGCGGACGGTACGCCGCTCGACACCGCCGCGCCGGGTCCGCTGGGGCTCCCCGGCGGCTACCCGGTCCGGATCCGCGACGGTGCTGTGGAGCCGGTCCCGCCGCCGGGTTGGACCCTCGAGCGCTGTGTGGCCGCCAATGAGGCGTGGAGCCGCGCGGACGGCGTTGTCGTCGCCGACGGGTCGGTCGTCATCAGCGACCACGTGCGCCCCTCCCTCAAGAGCGTCGCGGCATATCTCGCCGACGGGTTCTCCGTCGCCGACCTCGACCGAGCCGTCGCCGAGCTCGCCCGAACCAGGGATCACCTCCGCCAGCAGCCCGGAAGGGGCAGTTCATGACCGACATGACCGACATGACCGAACAGCAGACCGCGCAGTCCGTGACCGAGGCGAACGTGCTGGTCGACAACTGGCCGCTGCTGCCCGAGGTGGTCGACCTCGTGGCCGAGGACCAGGAGCCGCGGCTGGAGGCTGACGGCTTCTCGCCCGGGTTCGCGCTGCCAGTGCTCGACGACCGGCTGCGCGAGTACCTCGCACCCGCTCGGGCGCGCTGGCTCGACCTCGGACAGTACGCCGGCCGCGAGTTGCGGCTGCTCGACCTCGCCACCAACCCGGCCACGCACACCACCAAGACCTTCGCCTCCCTGGTGATCGTGGCCCGGGCGATCGAGTTCAGCCGCCGTACCGGGCACGGCGTCTACATCGTCTCGCCGACCTCGGCCAACAAGGGCACCGCGCTCCGCGACGCCGTACTGCGTGCGTACGACGCCGGCCTGGCCACGCCGGAGACGCTGCGGGTCGCGGTGATCGCGCCGCACTCCTGCGTCGGCAAGCTGCGGGCGAGCCGGCTGACCGACGACCCTGAGCTGCGGCGCCTCAACCCGCTGCTGGTGAACACCGGCAAGGCCGACGAGGACGTGAAAGCGATCGCTCGCGAGTTCGCTGAGCAGCACGCCCACGACGTACGCGACCGCACCGGGATGTTCCCGTGGTTCTCCCTCGACCTGCGCAACTACCTGATCGCCGACACCGCTCGGGCGTTCTTCGAGAACGACGTGAGCCCGTCCCACGCGGGCCGGGTGCATGCGCACGCCGTCTCCAGCGCCTTCGGCCTGCTCGGCTACCACGAGGGGCGCCGGCTGCTCGAGACCACCGGCCGTGCCGATGCCGGTGACCGGGCCGCCAGCCTCCTGGTGCAGCACCTCGCGACGCCCGACATGGTCCTGCACCTGCTGCACGGCTCGCATGACCGCACCGGCCTCCCGCCGTACGCCGAACGGGACGGGCTCTGGCACCAGGACACCTCGCCGAACTTCCCGGCGGTCGCGGACGCGCTCGACGAGGCGATCGAGCCGACCTTCTACACCCACCGGCCCACGACCTCGCCGGCGATGGACGCGATCATCGGACAGCACGGCGGATCGGGTGTCGTGGTCTCGCGGCGCGAGTGCCTCGAGCGGTACGACGTCGTCAGTGACCTGGTGGCCGCGACCGGCCGCGGGCTGCCGGCCGACCCTGCCGAGCTGCGTGAGTGGTCGCTGCTGATGGCGCTGACCGGCACCTTCAACGCGCTCGACCGCGGACTGCTGCCCGAGGCCTCCGAGGTCGTGGTCCACGGCTCCGGGTGGTACGCCGCGTCGGAGTTCGACGCCCCCGCCCCCGACGTATTGACCGCCGTAGACCCGGCCGACCCGATCGGCAGCGTGCTGAAAGCCGTGGCCGGATGACCTCAGCCCGGTCCCTCTCCCACGGCTTCGCCGATCAGGTCGCGGCCACCCCGTCGGCTCCGGCGCTGGTCGAGCACGTCGGCAACGCCGTCCGCGAGACCAGCTACGAGGCCCTCGCCGCCAAGGCGGGCGGGGTCGCCGAGCGGGTCGCCGACCTGGCCGGGCCGGGGAGCGACGGCGTCGTCGGGCTGGTCCTGGACCACGGCGCCGAGATGGTTGCCGGGATGCTCGGCACGCTGGCCTCCGGCCGCGCGTACGCTCCGCTCGACCCGACCTACCCCGCTCAGCGGCTCGGCCAGATGATCGAGCGCGCCGGCATCGAGGTGCTGCTCTGTTCCGACGGCGTCGACCTTCCGCCCGAGATCCAGGACCGCTGCCGCGTGC
This sequence comes from Nocardioides speluncae, assembly GCF_003121585.1. GTDB lineage: Bacteria > Actinomycetota > Actinomycetes > Propionibacteriales > Nocardioidaceae > Nocardioides > Nocardioides speluncae. The sequence continues at coordinate 60,859 of NZ_QEOO01000042.1, read as the reverse complement.
AGCGGCTCGGCGCCGTCCCGGTGGCGGACTACCGGCCCACCGACGTGGCGCCGACCGACCCGGCGTACGCGCTGTTCACCTCGGGCTCCACCGGCCGGCCCAAGGGCGTGCTGCACACCCACGCCACTGTCCTGCACGGCCTCGGCAACCACCGCACCAACTTCGCGCTCACCGCCGCGGATCGCACCAGCGTGCTGACGTCGTTCTCCTTCGACATGTCGGTGACCGACCTCTACTCGGCCCTGCTCACCGGCGCGGCCGCCTGCCCCCACGACATCCGCGCTCACGGGGTCGCGGGCCTCGCCCAGGTGCTGGCGGCGACCGGCGTGACCGTCTACCACTCCACGCCCACGGTGTTCCGGCTGCTGGTCTCGACCCTCGGTGAGCGAGTGCTCGAGACGGTTCGAGCCGTCGTACTGGGCGGCGAGCCGGTCACCGGGGCGGATCTCGCCGCTGCCGCGGCGCACCTCGCGCCGGGGTCGGTCTTCGTGAACGGGTACGGCGCCACCGAGGCCAGCTTCGTCGTCCAGGACCACCTGCGCCTCGACGGTCCCGTGGCTGCCACGCCCGGGGCGCTGCCGGTCGGCCGGCCGCTGGCGGGCTACGACATCGAGCTCGACCGGGCCGGAGCCGACGGCGTCGGCGAGGTGATCGTGGTGAGCGAGCACCTCGCCCGTGGCTACGTCGGGGATCCGGAGGAGACCGCGGCCCGGTTCAGCCCCGACGGTCGCCGCTACCGCACCGGCGACCTCGCGCGTTGGCTGCCCGACGGGCGGCTGGCGCTGCACGGCCGGGCCGACGACCAGCTCAAGGTCAGGGGGAATCGGCTGGAGCCGGCCGAGGTCGAGGCGGTCCTCGAGCAGCATCCCGGCGTACGGCACGCAGTTGTCTGTCTCGACGATCCGACCGGCCGGCTGCTGGGACTGGTCCAGCCGGATCCGGCAGCAGCCGCGCCCGACCCCGCGGCGCTGCGGGACTGGGTGGGGGAGCGGCTGCCCGCGTTCGCCGTACCCGACCTCGTTCACCTGCTCCCCGAGCTCCCGCTGACCTCGACCGGCAAGCTGGACCGCCGGGCCGCCCGGCTGCTCGTGCCGGCCCCGGTCGAGCCCGGCCCCGTCCCCGTCGAGCGCGGTAGTGAGAGCCATGAAGTGGTGCGCCGGGCCTGGGCCAAGGTCCTGGGCGTCGAGACCGTGCCGGACGACGCTCACTTCTTCGACATCGGCGGTACGTCGGTCCGCCTGATGGCGCTGCAGGCCGCGCTCGCCGAGGCCACCGGCCGGCCGGTGAACCTCGCCGCCCTGCTCGCGACCCCGACCCTCGAGGGCCACGTCGCGCTCCTCGCGCCGCCGGCGCCCCGCCTGGAGGTCGAGACTCGTGATCCGGAGGCGCCAGCGAGCCAGAGCGACGCCATCGCCGTTGTCGGCATGGCCGGCCTGCTGCCCGGCTGCGCCGACCTCGGGGAGTTCTGGACCGCGCTCGCCGACAGCCGTGACCTCACGGGCCGGACGGTCCCGGGTGTTGCCGAGTTCGATGCCGGCTTCTTCGGCCTCGAGGTCGAGGAGGCGCGCCAGCTCGACCCGCAGCAGCGGATGTTCCTCACCACCTGCTGGCGCGCGCTCGAGGATGCCGGCCTGCGGACCGACGACCTCGACGGGCTCGTCGGCGTCTTCGGGGCGTCGTCACCGAGCCAGTACGCACGAGCACAGCTCCGCCACGCCTGGACACGCGGTGACGACGGCGCGACCGTTCCCTTCCACGGACCGGAGCAGGTGCCGGCCCAGGCGGCGTACCGGCTCGCCCTCCAGGGTCCGATCCTGGCGGCCCAGGCCTCCTGCGCCGGCGGTCTCGCAGCTGTAGCGGAAGCGGCGAGCAGCCTGCTCAACGGGGAGTGCGACACGGCGCTCGCCGGTGGCGTCAACCTCACCCTGCCCGGCCACCGCTACGCCGACGGGCTGCAGTCTCCGGACGGCCGGTGCCGGGCCTTCGACGCGCGAGCCGACGGTGCCGGGTTCGCCAGCGGCGCTGGTGTCGTCGTACTGCGGCGCCTCGACGACGCACTTGCCGACGGCGACCGGATCCGCGCCGTCGTCCACGGCTGGGCCAACTCCGGCGACGGCGCCGAGCGAGCCGGGTTCGCCGTACCCGGAGTCACGGGCCTGGCCACGGCGATCGCCGAGGCGCTGGTCATGGCCGGCGTCGCTCCCGAGGAGGTAGGGCTGGTCGAGGCCCACGGCAGCGGCACCCTGCTCGGCGATGCCTTGGAGCTGCGAGCACTGGGCGAGGTGTTCGGCGACGTCCGCGGACCGGTCTGGCTCGGGGCCCTCAAGTCGGGCCTCGGCCACCTCGACGCCGCGGCCGGCGTCGCCGGGCTGATCAAGGCGGTGCTGGCGCTCGAGCACGCCAAGATCCCCGCGACTCTCGGGTATGCCGAACCGAACCCGCACACCGACTTCGCGCCGTTCGAGGTGCCCGACACCGCCCGCGCCTGGCCCGACGCCGCGCCGTACGCCGGGGTCAGCGCGCTCGGCCTCGGCGGGTTCAACGTGCATGTCGTTCTCGGTCCGGCGCCGGCCGGTCACCTCTCGAGCCGGACCCCGCTGCCGCCCGCGGAGCTCGACGAGCAGCGGCTCTGGTTCGACGACATCTCCGAGCTTCGCTAGGTGTTCAACTCGGAGTTCTGCGCTGCCCGCGGTGACGCCACCGGTCGGTGGTCAAGGTGGCCGAGCTGGGACCAGCCGGTTTGGTGATCCACGTGTGTCAGAAAACCGAGGTTAGTGACACAGCTGGATCACCAACGGCGGACCCCTGCCGGTCGCGGCGGCGGCCCAGGCAGGTACACCTAGGCACCCGATGACGAAACCGACCGTGACACCCCGAGCCGAGTGGACGAGCGCGGTCACGGCGCACGTGGACGAGGCGATCGTGCTGATCACCGAGCTCGCCGCGCGAGGCTAGCGGCCGTCGTCGTACTCCCAGCGGATGCCATGGATGCCGCGCGGCGGATCCAGACGCACGAACTGATACGTCGTCCGCTCCGCATTGCCGGTCAGCTCGGCGAGCCGGATCTCCTCCGCCTGGGCGTCGGGCTTGCGATAGGCCCAGCAGCGCTTCGGCCGGCGCGCCGGGTCGAAGGTCGCGGACAGCACCAGCTCCCGGCAGGTGGGGCCGGTGCGCACCTCGAGGAAGGTCGTGTTCAGCCGCGGTGGGTGGACCACGGTGTACTCGACGAACGCCGCGGCGCGGGCCGGCAGGGGAGGGTCGAAGAGCAGCTCGAAGGCGCCAAGGCCGTTGGCGTGGTCGCCCTTGAACCGGTTGAAGACCAGCCCGTGCGGGGCCACGATCGTGGGCAGCTCGGCGATCCAGGGGAACTGGTGCAGGTAGAGCAGCCGGGTCGCCGGCTCCGATCCAGCCTGGACCAGTGACCCGATGGTGAGGTGCCTGTGGTTGCCTTCGGCGTCGACGGTGAGCCGGAGCCGCCGGAACAGCTTCTCGGGCTCCGCGAGATCCTCGGTAACCGCGCCGAGGCGGGACAGCAGGCGGCTGACGGCGTCCCGGTTGGACCACATCGCGGATGCATCCACGGCGGGGTCGGCGCTCCGAGCATGAGTACGACGTCGGCTGGTGCTGCCGGGGACCAGCCCGACGAGCTCGCCGGCCTTGGTGCCGAGCACCCGCTCGAGCTCACCGAGCGCACGCAGCGAGGCAGTGCGAGCGGGCACCGAGATGCCGGACTGCCAGGCGCTGATCGTGCTCGTGCTCACTCGATGCCCGCTCGCGGCGACGCGTCGGGCGATCTCGTCCAGGCTCAGGCCGCTTGAGGCGATCGCCGTACGTAGGCCGTCACCGAAGTTCACAGACGGGAAGTCTAGGCCCGGCCCGCTCCGACGTCAGCGCACGAAGCTGTTGTTGTGCTCGAGGGAGAGCCGGGACCGCACGCTGAGGAGGGTCTCGATGATGTGCGCCTCGCGGTCCTCGGTGAGCCGGCTCATCGGGACGGCGACGCTGATGCCGTCCATCGCGGGGCGGCCGAAGGGAAGTGCGACGCCGAAGCAGCGGACGCCGACGCAGGACTCGTCGCTCTCGGCGGCGTACCCGAGCCGCTCGGCGTCGTCGATCATGGTCAGCACCACGCCACGGTCGGTCACGGTGTGCGTGGTGAGTGCCTGGATGGCTTCCGGGACCAGCTCGGCGCGCGCCTCGGCCGGCCGTTCGGCGAGGATCGCGCGGCCCAGCGCGGTGGAGTACGCCGGCAGCCGGCGCCCCACGGGCGTGTGCATCCGCAGCGGGTGCACCGACTCGCGCTTGGCGGTGTAGATGACGTCGGTCCCGGCCAGCCGGCCGAGGTTGACGGTCTCCTCGGTCGCCGCGCTGATCTCGTCCATGACGGCCGCGGCGCGGGCGAGCACCGGGTCACCGGCCAGGTAGGCGGAGCTGACGATCAGCGAGCGGATGCCGAGCTGGTAGACGCTGCCGGTCGGGTCGGTCTGCAGCCACTCCCGGTCAGTCATCGTCCGTAGCAGCGCGTGCAGGCTGCTCTTGGGGATGCTCAGCCGGGTCGAGAGCTGGAGCTGGGTGCCGGGGCCGTTGGCCGCGATCTCGTCGAGGAGATCCAGTGCGCGGGCGGCCGACTTGACCGGCCCTGCGGCGGCGGCGCCGTTCATCGTCTTCTGGGTTGGCATCGCTCGACTCTCCTGATCCCCGTGTCCGGCCAGCAGTCCTGGTCCGGCGCGGACTCTATTGCACTCGACTGTACCGAACGTCCACATATATGGACCAGTTTCAACTCCTTGACCAGTGATGGCGGTCACGGCTAAGGTCTGGTTCACACATACGAACGTAGTTCACGAATCCAAGGAGTCCTAGTGGTCACTCCCGGAAGTTCATCGGTGCCTGAGCGGCCAGGGCACGCACATCGCTGCGTTGTCGTCGGTCGACGGGCCACCGGCCCGCCTCCCTCCGACGCCTTGCGCTGCACGCACCCTGACCACTCAGACCCTCGACGAACTTCCAGGAGTGACCACTCGTGATCCAGGTCCGATACTCGACATCACCGACCAGCGTGGAGACCGCCCGCGCTGAGGACCTGCGCCAGAACTTCCTGATCGAGGACCTGTTCGTCGAGGGCGAGGTGCACGGCGTGTACACCCACGACGACCGGATGCTGGTCGGTGGCGCGGTGCCGGCAGGGGACCGGCTGGACCTGCCCGCGTGGGACGTGCTGGCCACGGACTCGCACCTGGCTCGCCGAGAGCTCGGCGTCATCAACGTCGCGGAGACCGGACAGGTCGTCGTCGACGGTGAGAAGTTCGAGCTCGGCCACCTCGACGGGCTCTACGTCGGCCGCGGCCGGGAGGTGGCGTTCGAAGGCGACGGCGCCTCCTTCTACTTCGTGTCGGTGCCGGCGGGGGAGAGCTACCCGACCACCGCGCTGAGCCGCGGCTCGATCGAGCCGATCGCGATCGGCTCGCCGGAAGGCGCGAGTGTGCGGCAGCTGTACCGCTACGCGCACGGCGCCGAGCTGCAGACCTACGGCCTCCAGTTCGGCGTGACCGTGATCGCCGACGGGTCGGTGTGGAACACGATGCCGCCGCACCTGCACGACCGCCGTACCGAGATCTACCTGTACGTCGACCTCGCCGAGGACGACCGGGTGTTCCACTTCCTCGGCCGCCCCGGAGCCACCCGGCACATGGTCGTGTCGAACCGGCAGGCGGTGATCTCACCGCCGTGGTCGATCCACTCCGGCGCCGGCACCGGCCCCTACGCCTTCATCTGGGCGATGACGGGCGAGAACAACACCTACACCGACCTCGCCCCGGTTGCGCTGGGGGAGCTGTGAGCGCCACGCCGTTCGACCTGGGCGGCAGGCGCGCGGCGGTGACCGGCGCCGGACGCGGCCTCGGCCAGGGCGTGGCCCTCGGCCTCGCCGAGGCGGGGGCCGACCTGGTCCTGCTCGGCCTCCCCGGCAGCCAGGCCGAGACCGAGAAGGCGATCCGGGAGCTCGGTCGCGACGTCGAGGTGGTCGACCTGGACGTCTCCGACCTGGACGCCGTAGAGCGGGTCAGCGCCGAGGTCACCTCCCGCGGCCAGGTCGACATCCTGGTGAACAACGCCGGGATCATCGACCGCGAGGACTCCGTCGACGTCGACACCGACGCCTGGCGCCGGGTCATCGACATCAACCTCACCGGCCTGTTCTTCCTGTGCCAGCAGTTCGGCCGGCCCATGGTCGACCGCGGCTACGGCAAGATCGTCAGCATCGCCAGCCTGTTGTCCTTCCAAGGCGGCCTGCGGGTCGCGTCGTACGCCGCCAGCAAGCACGGCGTCGCCGGTGTCACCAAGGCCCTCGCCAACGAGTGGGCCGGGTACGGCGTGCAGGTGAACGCTATCGCCCCCGGCTACATGGCCACCGACAACACCGCGCCGCTGCGGGCGGACCCGGTCCGCTCCCAAGCGATCCTGGAGCGGATCCCGGCCGGTCGCTGGGGCTCCGCGCGAGACATCGCCGGCGCCGCCGTCTTCCTCAGCTCCTCCGCCTCGGACTACGTCAACGGGCACGTCCTCGTCGTCGACGGGGGCTGGATGGCCCGCTGACTCTCCTCAACCGCCGCTCGGGACGCAGACCTCCACCAGTTCCAAACCGCTAGCCCGGCATCATGAATCGAGGAATCATCCATGACCCGCATCTCCCGCCCCCTCGCCGCCGTGTTCGGCCTCAGCCTCGCGGCCACCGCCCTGACCGCATGCAGCGAAGGCAGCTCGACCGCCTCCGGTGACGCCGGCTCCTGCGATCCCGGCGACGTCAAGCTCGTCGGCCAGGTCCGCAACGAGTCCAACCCGTACGAGGCATCCTGGCTCGACGGCGGCGACGCGTTCGCGGAGTCGGTCGACCTGAAGCAGGAGCGGCTCACCTACGACGGCGACTCCACCAAGCAGCAGGAGCAGATCCGCCAGCTGCTGGCCGGGGACACCGAGTGCCTGGTGATGAACGTGCTGCCCAACGGCGACTCCGACACCACCCCGATCGTCAAGGGCGCCGACCAGGCCGGCGCCTACCTGGTGACCCAGTGGAACAAGCCGGCCGACCTGAAGCCGACCGACTACGACCGCTGGATCAGCCACATCACCTACAACGGCATCGAGTCCGGCCAGCAGATCGGCGACGCGCTCTTCCAGGCCATCGGCGGCTCCGGCGGGATCATTGCCCTCCAGGGCGTCCTCGACACCGCGGCGGCCAAGGACCGGTTCGCCGGGCTCGAGGCGGCACTCGCCGAGAACCCGGAGGTCACACTGCTCGACCAGCAGGCGGCGAACTTCTCCCGGGCCGAGGCGCTTGATGTCACCAAGACGCTGCTGACCAAGCACGGTGACAGCATCAAGGGGATCTGGGCGGCCAACGACGATATGGCGCTCGGCGCGCTCGAGGCGCTCAAGCAGGCGGGCATGAAGGGCGAGGTGGCCGTGGTCGGCATCGACGCCGTACCGGATGCGCTGACCGCCATCGAGGACGGCACGATGACCGCCACCGTCTCCAGCGACGGCGCCTGGCAGGGCGGCATCGGCCTGGCCATCGGCTACTGCGTCGCGACCGGCGAGCTGGACATGGCCGACGTCTCCGACGAGGACCGGGCGTTCTACGCCGAGCAGTTCCTGATCACCGACGAGAACGTCGGCGACTTCCTCACTCCGAAGACCGACCCGTCGGAGTTCGAGTGCGACAAGGTCTTCGACCGCGTGGCGGGTCCGCTGTCGTGACGATGACGCCACCTGCCGAGGACACCGAGGACACTGCGGTCGTCGCGGCGCGCCCCCGTCCTCGGCGGGCGGTGTCGTTCCGGGACGCTGGTCCCACGGCCGCGCTGCTGGTCATCTTCGTCGGCTTCGCGGCCTGGAGCTCGCAGTTCCGTAGCATCGACAACGTCCAGAACATCATGGACGCCGCCGCGGTCCTCGCCGTCGTCACCTGCGGCATCACGTTCGTGCTGATGATGGGGTCGATCGACCTCTCCGCCGCCGGGGTCATGGGGGCCTCGGCGCTTGCGGTGGCACTGCTGGTGGAGAACAACCGCAACGGCAACGACCTCGGGCTCCTCGGCATCGCGCTCGCGGTGCTGCTGGGCGCCGCGCTCGGCGCGGTCAGCGGCCTCGCTCTGGTGCTGCTCAAGGTGCCGTCGTTCATGACCACGCTCGGGGTGTCGGCGATCGGGCTCGGGCTCGCCACGCTGATGTTCGGCGGCGTCCAGCCCAACATCTCCGACAAGATGCTGGAGAGCTGGGCCACCGAGCGGATCCTTGGCTTCACCTACCTGACCTGGATCGCCGCCGGCTGCGTGCTGGTGGGCTGGCTGATCCAGCGCTACACCCGGCTCGGCCGATACGCGTTCGCGATCGGCGGCGCCGAGGAGGTGCTGGCGCTGTCCGGCGTGAAGGTGGCGCCGTACAAGGTCGCGGTCTTCACCTTCGCCGGCGCGTTCTACGGGCTGGGCGGGGTGATGGTGACCAGCCAGCTCGGCGCCGGGCTGGTGCAGGCCGGTGAGGGCTACGACTTCTCCGCGATCACCGCGGCCGTGGTCGGCGGCACGCTGCTCACCGGCGGCCGGGGCGGCGTACTCCACTCCGCGATCGGCGTCCTGCTGATCATGGTGCTGACCAACGGCCTGGTGCAGGTCGGGGTCAGCCCGTACTGGCAGGGCGGCGTCCAGGGCCTGATCGTCGTCGCCGCGGTGGCCGCCGCGGTGATCCCGCAGCGCCGAAGGAACCAGGTGGTCAAGTGAGCATCGACTTCGACAAGCAGGTCGAGCGGACGGCGCCGGCGCGGGTGCCCGCGCTCGAGGTCCGCGGCCTGGTCAAGCACTATCCGGGCGTCAAGGCGCTCGACGGGGTCGACCTCGTCGTCCACCAGCACGAGGTGCTCGGCCTGGCCGGCGAGAACGGCGCCGGCAAGTCCACGCTGCTGAAGACGCTGGTCGGCCTGGTCAAGCCCGACCACGGCGAGATCTACGTCCGGGGCGAACGGGTGCGGCTGCGCAGCATCGTCGAGGCCGCCGACCACGGCATCGGCATGGTCTTCCAGGAGCAGTCCCTGGTCCCCAACCTCACCGCCGCCGAGAACATCGTGCTCGGCTCGGAAGGACCTGGTGTACGACGCGGCATCTACCGCTGGGACGCGATGCGCCGGCTCGCCCAGGAGCAGCTCGACAAGATTGCTTCCCACATCGACCCGCTCGCCCGTACCGACACGCTGTCCTTCGCCGACCGGCAGATGGTCGAGATCGCGAAAGTGCTGCGGATCGAGCAGCGCAGCCAGCATCCGCCGGTGGTCATCCTCGACGAGCCCACGTCGGTGCTGGAGTCGAAGGAGATCGAGACCCTCTTCACCCAGGTGCGCCGGCTGCGCGAGTTCGCCTCGGTGGTGTTCGTCTCGCACCGCCTCGACGAGATCCTCGACGTGTGCGACCGGGTTGCGGTGCTCCGCAACGGCGAGTCGGTCGGTGAGGTGCAGGTGGCCGGCACGGTTCCGGCCGATCTGCACCGGATGATGATCGGCTCCACCGGGTCCGACGACCACTACCACGACAACGTCGTTGAGCGCTCCGACGAGGCGCCGGCGCCGCGGCTGACGGTACGCCGGCTGTCGGGCAGGACGTTCCGCGACGTCGACCTCGACGTCCACGCGGGCGAGATCGTCGCCGTGGTCGGCGTACACGGGTCGGGCCGTGAGGACCTCTGCCGCGCGCTCTTCGGCGCCGAGCCGACCACCGCCGGCGAGGTCACCCTTGACGGCAAGCCGCTCGACCTCTCCGGGACCCGCGCCGCCTGCGCCGCGGGCGTCGGCTACGTGCCCGCCGAGCGCAAGGTCGAGGGCATGGTCGGGCCGATGTCGGTCGCCGACAACATGACGCTGACCAAGCAGAAGGCACGCTGCTCGGGACCGCTGGTCTCGCCTCGCAAGCAGGCCTCCCTGGTCGACCGGTGGATCGACCGGCTCTCGATCCGGACGCCGAACCGGGGGACCGCCATCCAGCGGCTCTCGGGCGGCAACCAGCAGAAGGTCGTGCTGGCCCGTTGGCTGGTCGGCGGCGACATCCGGCTGCTGCTGCTCGACCACCCGACCCGCGGCCTGGACATCGGCGCGCGGTCGGAGGTCTATCGGCTGATGCGCGAGCTGAGCAACAACGGCGTCGCCACCGTGCTGCTCGCCGACAGCCTCGAGGAGGCGATCGGTCTGGCCGACCGGATCGTGGTGATGAGCGACGGCCGGGTCGCGACCGAGGTCGCCTGTCCGGCAGGCGCCAAGCCGACCCCACTCGACCTGGTGAAGGAGATGGTGTGAGTACGCCCGTCACGGTCAAGCCGATGGCCGAGCCCGTCGTGGTGGGGCGCGGCCCCAGCCTCGCCGACCGGCTCACGTCGTTCATGCCGGTCATCGCGCTGCTGGCGCTGCTGACCGCGCTCACGATCGCCGACCCGGACTTCCTGACCCGGCGCAGCCTCACCGCGGCGGCGTTCACCGCGGCGCCGTTGATCGTGCTGGCGGCGGGCGCGACGCTGGTGGTGCTCTGCGGCGGCATCGACCTGTCGATTGCCGCGATGGCCTCGCTGTCCACGGTCTTCCTCGCGTTGTGGCTCCCGGACCTCGGCGCGTTCGCCACCCCGGCCGTTATCGGTGTCGCGGCGCTGTTCGGCGCCGTACAGGGAGCGGCGCATGTGCTGCTCCGGATCCCGTCGTTCATCGTCACGCTCGGCGGGATGAGCATCTTCTCCGCGGTCGCCCTGGTGGTCTCCGATGCCGGCACGGTGCCGGTTGTCGACGACTCCGCGATCAGCTGGCTGAACCTGTACGTCGCCACCTACATCCCGATGTCGGTCGCGGTCGCGGTCATCGTGGTGGTCGCGATCTCACTGGTCATCAAGGCGACCCCGCTCCAGAGCTGGGTCCGGGCCACCGGCTACTCCGAGTCGGCCGCGAGGCTGGCCGGCATCCCGGTCGACCTGGTCAAGATCGGCGCCTTCTGTGTCTCGGGCGCCTGCGCCGGCCTGGCCGCGGTGATGCTGGTCTCGCGCAACTTCAGCGGCAACCCGTCGATGGCCGACAACCTGCTGCTGCCGGCGGTCGCCGCGATCGTGGTCGGCGGCACCGCCATCACCGGCGGGCACGGCAGCCTGTGGCGGAGCCTGACCGGCGCCCTGGTCGTCACCCTGCTCCGGGTCGGGCTGCCGATCGTCGGAGTGCCGTCGGCCTGGGAGCAGATCCTGTACGGCGCGATCATCGTCGCCGCCGTCGCCCTCACCCTCGACCGCTCGAAGGTGCTGATCATCAAGTAGCCCCGGCCCGAGACCCAGAACCACGACCGACCTCGCACCCTGACCCACGGAAGGCTCCCCATGTCCGAGAACTCCCACCTCCTGCCCGCCGTCTCCTCGTTCCTCTCGTCTCCCAAGCAGCTGCTGATCGACGGCGAGTGGGTGGACGCCAAGGACGGCCAGACCTTCGCGACGGTGAATCCCGCGACCGAGGAGGTGCTCGTTCAGGTCGCCCAGGCGTCCGCGGTCGACGCCGACCGTGCGGTCGTGGCCGCCCGGACCGCGTTCGAGGCCGGCTCGCCGTGGTCGAGGATGACTCCGCGCGATCGCTCGCACCTGCTGTGGCGGATCGGCGACCTGATCGACGAGCGCGGCGAGGAGTTCGCACAGCTCGAGTCCCTGGACAACGGCAAGAGCGTTGCGTCCGCCCGGGGTGACGTCGGTGTGGCCGCCGAGCTGTTCCGCTACTTCGCCGGCTGGGCCACCAAGATGGAGGGCACGACCATTCCGATGTCGGTGCCCGGCCGGGACTTCCACGCCTACACCCGCCGCGAGGCCATCGGCGTCGTCGCCGGCATCGTGCCGTGGAACTTCCCCCTGACCATGGCCGCCTTCAAGGTGATCCCGTCGATCACGGCGGGCAACACCGTCGTACTCAAGCCTGCCGAGCAGACTCCGCTCACCGCGCTCCGTCTCGGCGAGCTGCTGCTGGAAGCCGGTCTCCCGGCCGGCGTCGTCAACGTCCTGCCCGGGTTCGGGGACGCGGGTGCTGCTCTGGTCGACCATGCGGGCGTGGACAAGGTCGCCTTCACCGGCAGCACCGAGGTTGGCAAGAAGATCGCCGCCGGTGCCTCGAAGAACCTCAAGAAGGTCTCGCTCGAGCTCGGCGGCAAGGCGCCCAACATCGTCTTCGCCGACGCCGACCTCGACGCCGCGATCGCCGGCGCCACCCTGGCGGGCTACTTCAACGAGGGCCAGTGCTGCGTCAACGGATCGCGCCTCTACGTCCAGCGCGAGGTGTTCGACCAGGTGATCGAGGGCGTGGCCGCGGCGGCGAAGGCCATCAAGATCGGCGACGCATTCGACCCGGCGACCACGATGGGGCCGCTTGTCTCGCAGGAGCAGCACGAGAAGGTCATGGGCTATGTCCGTGGCGCGGTCTCCGACGGCGCCACGCTCGCCGCGGGCAGCGCCGGGCCGGCCGCGGACCGCGGCTACTTCTTCTCGCCGACGCTCATCACGGACGTGACCGAGCAGATGGCGGTCCAGACCGACGAGATCTTCGGACCCGTCATCACCGCGATTCCCTTCGATTCCGAGGACGAGGTCGTCGCGGCGGCCAACAACACGGTCTACGGCCTGGCCGCCGGCGTCTGGTCGCGCGACGTCAGCACCGCCCACCGGGTCGGGAGCAAGCTGCGGGCAGGCACGGTCTGGCTGAACACCTGGCACGCCGACGACGTCACCCTGCCGCGGGGCGGGTTCAAGCAGTCCGGCTGGGGCCGCGAGCTCGGCTCGTTCGGGCTCGACGACTACACCGAGCTCAAGACGGTCATCGCCGAGCTGCGATGAGACCGTCCCAGGTTCTGGGGCCGCACCGAGTCGTCCCGGCCGTCGTCCTGGACGATGTCGCCCGGGCCGACGACCTCGGTGCGGCCCTGGTCGCCGGCGGCCTCCCGGTCGCCGAGGTGACCTTCCGGACGCCGTACGCCGCCGACGTCCTGCGCCGGCTGGCCGGCAACGGCGAGCTGCTCGTGGGCGCGGGCACGGTGCTCACCGCCCGCCAGGTCGATCAGGCCCATGATGCCGGCGCCCGGTTCGTGGTCTCGCCGGGACTGAGCGTGGAGGTGGTCGAGCGCTGCGCGGACCTCGGCCTGCCGGTGGTGCCCGGTGTGACCACCGCATCGGAGATCATGCGTGCGATGGACCTCGGCCTCGACCTGCTGAAGTTCTTCCCCGCCGAGCCGAGCGGAGGACTGCCGGCGATCCGGGCGCTGGCGGCGGTGTTCCCACACCTGCGGTTCGTCCCCACTGGCGGGATCACGGCCGAGAGCGCGCCGGCGTACCTCGCCCACCCCGCGGTCGCCGCGGTCGGCGGCAGCTGGATGGTCGCGGCTGCGCTGCTGGACGCCGGGCGGTGGGACGAGGTGGCGGCGCTGTGCGCGGCCGCGGTAGGAGCGTCACGGTGATTGAGCTCCGTCCGTCCGCCGAGTGCGAGTACGACCTGGTCGCCCTCGGCGAGGTGATGCTCCGGCTGGATCCGGGGGAGAGCCGGATCCGCGCTGCGCGCCGCTTCGAGGTCTGGGAAGGCGGTGGCGAGTACAACGTCGCCCGCGCGCTCAGCAGCGTCTTCGGGCGCCGTACCGGGGTCGTCACCGCCCTCGTCGACAACGAGATCGGCCGGCTGGTCGAGAGCCTGGTCCGGCAGGGCGGCGTCGATACCTCGCTGATCCGCTGGGCGGAGTTCGACGGCATCGGCCGGCGGGCGCGCAACGGGCTGAACTTCACCGAGCGCGGGTACGGCGTGCGGCCGGCGCTCGGCGTCTCCGACCGCGCCGGTACGGCGGTCAGCCAGCTCGCCCCCGGCGTCGTTGACTGGGCCGATCTCTTCGGCCGGCGCGGGGTGCGCTGGCTGCATACCGGCGGCATCTTCGCGGGCCTGTCGGATACGACCGCCGAGGTGGCCGAGGAGGCGCTGGCCGCCGCCCGCGCCCATGGCACCGTGGTCTCCTACGACACCAACTACCGCCCGAGCCTGTGGGCAGACAGCGGCGGGCCGGACCGGGCCCGCGAGGTCAACTCGCGGCTGGCCCGCTACGTCGACGTGATGGTCGGCAACCGGTCCGATTTCACCGACGAGATCGCCGACGGCCTGCCGCAGCTGCGGCTCATCGCGACCACCCGCCGTACCGTGCACACCGCCAGCGCGAACGACTGGCAGGGCGTGGCCTGGTCCCAGGAGACCGGAGATGTGGCCTCGGTCGCGCGGGACCGCCTGGACATCCTCGACCGGGTCGGTGGCGGCGACGGGTTCGTCGCCGGGCTGGTGCACGGCCTGCTCGCGGGGGAGGACCTCCAGCGCTGCGTCGAGCTCGGCGCGGCTCACGGCGCACTCGCGATGACCACGCCGGGCGACACCTCGATGGCCAGCCTGGCCGAGGTCGAGGCACTCGCCGACGGCGGCAGTGCCCGGTCGCAACGCTGACCTGGTCGTCTTCCCGGAGGCCTATCTCGAGCTGCTGGCGCCGTGCGTCGCACCAATCAAACGTCGGCCCAAGCGGTTGGCTGCACGTCGCACCGCCAGTGACCCTCGACGCTTGCCCAACTGTCGAGGCGTCGATAGCCGAGGCCGCGAAGTTCGTGGTCGGCGTCGCTGGGCAGGCTGCTGCCGAACGGCAGCGGCCTGCCGGCGATACGGAGACCTCGATCCAGCGCGACGACGTACGCGAGTCGTCGCATGGGTAGCGGCGGCAACAGGTTCGCGGTCAGGGGCACGGCTCGACAATCTGTTGGTGGACGGCCCAGTGGCGCAGGGACTCGGTCACCCCACGCCACCGGCGCCGGTGGCCGTATGGCTACAGATCGGCACGCTAGGAAGCGTTGGACCGAGTTCGGAAGGAGGTTGCGACGCCTTGCCAATCCAGTCCGGTTAGGCAGTCGCTGGAGCAAACTTGAGCAAACTTCTTCCTGGTGGAGCAACGTTTGTCTAGGCTCGGGCGGCCACGCCGATACACGGGTTCAAGATGTTCGACCGCCGACTGGTGCGCGTGGAGACCTTCACCGCCGAGCTCCACATCTCCGACCCGAGCGAGCTTGACACTTACGCGCGCGTCTTCGACGACCTCGCTCGCGCCGCCGTCTACGGCGCGGACGCACGCTCGCTCATTCTGCAGGTACTGGCCGCCGCCAGACCTGATGACCACTAGTGACCCTCGGCTACTAGAAGTCGGTCATGGCGACGGCCGGGCGCGCCGCCAGCGCCGGCGAGGCTGTTGCCCCTTTGGGGGTTGCGACGTGGCCGGTTCTGTACGTACAGGCCTGTACGTACAAATCGGTATCCGCGGACCAACCGGCCTCGATGTCGACGCCCATGGCATACGCTGTCCGGCCGCTCACCGAGACCATGGCCCGGACGCGCCCGGCCGGAGACCCGACGGTCAGAGGCGAAGCCTCACTAGATGACTGGCACTACTCAAGCCACCGGAAGTTCGAGTCGACCAGGGGATCTGACCGCGGGTGGTCGCGCCGACAGTCGGTTCATGAACATGAACTGAACATCCTAGTTGTTCATGAATCTGTTCTGAGTTCTTGTATTCGTGTGACAGGCGCCATACCGTACGAGGGTCGGGGGCCCAACTGCGTCAGCTCAGCAGTCCCGCCCAGCACCCACCCGAGACAGGTGATCGACCAGATGAAAGTGCATCGCAGGTCCGTCCGCTCGCGCCTGATCAGAGGCTCCCACCGCCTCAGTGCGCGTCTCCGCCGCCTGACCACGCACGTCTTCGCGGCCGTTATCGCGCTCGCCGTAGCGCTGCCGCTCGCAGCCGCCGCGTCGCTCGCGCCGGCGGCGGCGACCGCCGCCGCCGAGGACGACGTGCTCCGCATCCTGCTGTTCTACAAGCCGAACTTTCACGCGTCGCACGTGCAGGCGCGCGAGGCGGTCCGCAACCTCGCGGCCGAGCTCGGGAACCAGTACAGCCAGACCGTCGAGATCGAGGAGACCGAGGACGCCGCGGCGTTCAACACCGCGAACCTCGAGACCAAGGACGCGGTCGTCTTTGCCCAGACCGGCGGCGTGCTCTTCAACACCGAGCAGCGGGCCGCCCTGGAGGCCTACATCCGCGGCGGTGGCGGCTACTTCGGTCTGCACTACGCGGCGTGGTCGGCAAACACCCAGAGTGAACACGACGTCAGCCCGTTCTACGCCCGCCTGGTCGGCGCGGTCTCCGAGGGACACCCGGAGAACCCCGCGATCCGGCCCGGCCGGGTCGTCGTGAAGGACGCCGGCCACCCGCTGACCCAGGGCCTGCCGGCCGAGTTCACCCGCAGCGACGAGTGGTACGACTGGAACGTCAACCCGGCGGCGAACGTGCGGACGCTGCTGGAGGCCGACGAGTCCTCCTACGGCGGTGGCCACCAGGGCACCTCCCACCCGATCACCTGGTGTCAGGAGATCGACGCCGGCCGGTCCTGGTACAGCGCGATGGGCCACGAGGGTACGGCGTACTCCGAGCCGGTCATCCGCACCCAGATGCGCAACGGCCTCGCCTACGCCTCCGGGCTGCTGCCGGCCGACTGCTCGCCGCCGTCGAAGTCCGAGGCCGGCTCGTGGAGCGGCGTGACGCCGTGGCCGCTGATGCCGATCAATATGGCGCTGACCTCCGACGGCAAGGTGCAGTCCTTCGGCAGCGTGTCGACCGGCTGCACCGACACCACGCCGTACGACTGGAGCGGCAACAGTTGCATCACCCAGGGCGGCCAGTTCGAGATCGACGTGTGGGACCCGGCAGAGCCACGAACGCTCGCCAACGTGAACAACGGCGTGATGCCGAACAACACCTACACCGACCTGTTCTGCTCGATGCAGGTGCAGAACCCACACAAGCACTCAACGATGACCGTCGGCGGTGACGACAGCCTGGGCGGCAACGCCCCCAACGACGCCGCGATCGGCGTGACCAGCTACTCCACCAACTCCGGGCTGCGCAACGAAGCGCCGATGAACTACCCGCGCTGGTATCCGACCGGGACCACGACACCCGACGGCAGCATCGTCGTCCAGGGCGGCAGCCTCCGCGGTGGCCCGGGCGGACCCGGCGTCCACACCCCGGAGATCTACACCCCGGACGAGGGCTCCGGCTGGAAGCTGCTCGAGGGCGCCACCAGTGCGGTCGCGTACGGCGACGGCGGCAGTGACCACGAGGGCCAGGACGAGAACCGCTGGTGGTACCCGCGCGCCTTCGTGGCGCCGGGCAGCGGCAACCTCTTCAACATCAGCGGCACCCAGATGTTCGAGCTCGACCCGAGCGGTGATGGCGAGCTGACCCTGCGCGGCAAGCTCCCCTCCGACGTGGCCAACCAGGGCACGCTGGGCAACCCGGTCGGCGCCACGTCGACGGCCGCGATGTACCGGCCCGGCAAGATCCTGCAGGTCGGTGGCGGCTGGTGGGGCAACGGCGGTGGCCCGGACGGCGCCCGCGCCGCCTTCACCGTCGACATCACCGGCGGTACGGCGAACCCGGTCGTCGAGGCGACCAACCCGATGCAGTTCAAGCGGCACTGGGCGACCGCGACCGTGCTGCCCGACGGCGACGTGCTGGTCACCGGCGGCAGCCGCGAGAACAACGGCAACGGCGGCTACGTCACCAACGCCGAGATCTGGGACCCGGACACCGGTGAGTGGACGACGCTCGAGGCGCCGTACGAGCACGCGCGGCTGTACCACTCGACCGCGCTGCTGCTGCCCGACGGCCGGATCATGATCGGTGGCGGCGGCGCCCCTGGTCCGCGCAACTACACCGACGTCGAGTACTACTCCCCGTCGTACCTGTTCGACGGCGAGCAGCCCGCCGTCCGCCCGGAGATCACCAAGGCGCCCAAGAAGATCGGGTACGACGGCGCGTTCGACATCCAGGCCAGCGGCCCGGTCTCCCGGGTCACCCTGGTCCGCAACGGCTCGGTCACTCACGGGTTCAACAACGACCAGAACTTCCAGGACCTGGAGTTCAGCCAGACCGGTGACGCGGTCTCGATCACCGCGCCGAGCGACGGGACCTACGCCCCTCCGGGCTCCTACATGCTGTTCGTCTTCGACGCGGACGGGACGCCGTCGGTCGCCAAGATCGTCGACATCGACCCGCAGGTGAAGATGGACCAGCGCACCCCGAAGATCGTCGACCAGTTCGAGTACCCGCGGGTCCCGGCGGAGTGGCGCTCGGCCAACCCGCCGATGGTTGTCGACGTCGCCCCCGGCAACGGCCGGATGGCTCCGTGGGCGGTGGACAGCCAGGTGCAGCTGATGCGTGGCGCAGCGCCCACCAACGGCGGACTCGGGCTCACCGGGTACCACGTGGCGCTCGGCAAGTCCGGGAGCCTCGAGCGGCGGATCAGCGGGCTCGACCCTGGCCGCGAGTACCGGGTGTCGCTGCGCTACGCCCGCGACAGCAGATCGCCAGCAGCTGACGGGCCCGCGACCGCGGACCTGAGCATCGGCTCGCTGGATACCACGATCACCGCCGACGCCGACAGACCCTCGCAGAGTGGCCGGGCGATCACGTTCGGGACCTTCGTCGGGACGTTCACCGCCTCGGCGCGCTCGGAGACACTCAGACTGGCAGGACCCGGCTCCGGCGGCGGACTGGTCGTGGACGACCTGGTCGTCATTGCCAGCGACCCGAGCCTGGAGGACGTGCCCGTCCACTACGAGTTCTCCGAGGGTGAGGGGACCTCGGCCGCCAACACCGGCACCGAGTCCGCGGTCGGCGCGGCCTCTCTCACCGGTGGCACCGGCTGGACCGACGACGGTGTGTACGGCAAGGGCCTCAACCTGCCGGGCGGCGACCGGGCGAACGCGGTCGACCTGCCGGACGACCTGCTCAAGGACGAGACCGACTTCTCCACCTCGTTCTGGGTGCGGCCGGACGCGCTGACCAACTGGGCCGGGCTGTTCCACATCGGCAACGGCGAAAGCGGCTTCTTCCAGCTGCAGACCCGCACCCAGACGGCCGGCAACACCGGGCTCGCGGCGACGTTCAAGGCACCCGGGGCCGCGCTCCAGGAACGGGTCTACGGAAGCGGCAGCACCGACCTGACCGTCAGCGAGTGGAACCACGTCGTGTTCACCCGGACCGGCGCGACCGGGACGCTCTACCTCAACGGCGAGCAGACCGCGTCGCGGACCGACCTGACCATCGACATGTCCGACATCGGCACCACCGTCGACAACTGGCTGGGGCGCAACGGCTTCCCCGACGCCGCGTTCGACGGGCTGATGGACGACGTCCGGGTCTACCGTTCGGCGATCAGTGCGGACAACGTGTCGGCGCTGTACGACGAGGGCTCGGCGCTGCGCACCACCACGACCGTCACGGTCGACCCGGCCTCGCCGTCTCCGTTCGCGGAGCCGGTGACGGTCTCGGCCACGGTGGCGGCAGCGTCGGGTACGGCGCCCGCCGGCACCGCCGAGTTGTGGGTCGACGGCGCCCGGTCCGGTGACGGCGTACCGCTGGCGGCCGGTCAGGCATCGTTCCCGGAGCTGACCCTCAGCCCAGGGCCGCACCAGATCGAGGTCCGCTATCTCGCTGCTGACGGCTGGCGCGACTCGCAAGCGAGCCTCACGCATACCGTCCAGCGACCACCGCCGGGGGAGGGGGTGCCGATCCACTACACCCTCGACGAGGGCCAGGGATCGACCGCGGCGAACACCGGCACCGACAGCTCGGTCGGACCGGCCACGCTGACCGGCGCGACCACCTGGACCGCGAGCGGCCAGTACGACGGCGGCATCTCGCTGCCCGGCGGCAGCTCCGGCTCCGGCAACCAGGTGGAGCTTCCGGACAACATCCAGGCCGGCATGGACGAGGAGTTCTCCGTGTCGATCTGGGCCAGGCCGGACGCGCTGCCCAACTGGGTGCCGCTGCTGCAGATCGGCAGCAGCACCGACACGTTCTTCCTGCTGCAGTCCTCCACTCAGGCGAGCGGCGCCACCGGCTTCGCGGCGACGTTCAAGGCGCCCGGCACGCCGGGCAGCGCCCAGGAGCGACTGGTGCTCGGGCAGGGCAACGACCTGCCGCTCAACGAGTGGACGCACGTGGTCTTCACCATGAGCGGCGGCACCGGGAAGATCTACTTCGACGGCGAGCTCCAGGCCACCCGGAATGACTTCAGCATCGGGATCGGAGACGTCGGGGTCGACGGCAACACCACCGCGAACCTGATCGGCGGCACCAGCTGGCCCGATCCGCGGTTCGACGGCCTGGTCGACGACTTCCGGATGTACGGCTACGAGCTGACCGCCGAGCAGGTGACCGAGCTGCACGAGAACCCGTTCCCGAACGCCGCTCCGGCGGGTGGCGCGGACTCGTACAGCACCGACGAGGGCCAGGAGCTGACGGTCCCGGCGCCCGGCGTCCTGGACAACGACACCGACGCCGACGGCGACGGCCTGACCGCCACCGGTGCCACCCAGCCCGCCCACGGCCAGGTGGAGCTCGGCGCGGACGGGTCGTTCAGCTACACGCCCGATGCCGGCTTCTCCGGGACCGACACCTTCACCTACAAGGCCAGCGACGGCACCGCGGAGTCGCCACCGGTCACGGTGACCATCACCGTGGAAGCGGCTCCGGAGCCGACCCCGACCACGCTGTCCGGAACGGCCCCGTCGTTCAGGTACGGCGAGCGCGGCAAGGTCTCGGTGTCGATCAGGCCCACCACCGCGACGGGGAAGGTCGAGGTCCGTAAGGGCACCAAGCTGCTGGCCTCGGGGACCCTGGCGGCCGGCAAGGTGACCATCACCCTCCCGCCGAGGTCGCTGGCGCCGGGGTCGCACCTGCTGACCCTTCGGTACGGCGGCGACGCGAGCCACGCGGCGTCGACGAAGACCGTGCGGGTGACAGTCCGGAAGGCCAGGCCGACGCTGAGCGCCGCCGTACCCAAGGAGGTGCAACGCGGTCAGCGGGCGACGGTCAAGGTCGCCGTGCGGGCGCCGTACGGGGTGCCGGTGAGCGGCAAGGTCCGGGTGAGCTTCGCCGGGCGGGCGGTCACGGGCTGGCTCGGGGCGACTGACAGGGTGACGCTCCGGCTGCCGCGGGCGACTCGAGCCGGGTACTTCCAGGTCCGGATCGCCTACCTCGGCAGCGGCTACCTGGAGCCGGCGTCGAAGAGCGTCTACCTCAGGGTCCGGCGCTAGCCACAGGAAGAGGACGGGCCCGGAGGAGCGATCCTCCGGGCCCGTCCTCGTGGACTGCTCAGTCCTTCGCGAGGGCGGCCAGCACGCCGGCCCGGGTCTCGTCCTCGCTGGCGAGGATGCCGCCGTTGGCGACGATGTCCGCCGTGAAGTCCCGGAAGACCATCCACACGTCCTCGCGGCGGGCGCCGAGGATGTCCACGGCGTTGTCGGCGACGGCCTTCGCGAAGTCACGACGCTGCTCGAGGGTGCGTCCGGATAGCAGTTCGACGGTGATGCGGGGCATGGCGGTCCCTTCGTATCTTGCCGCCGCGCGTCCACGTCAGCGACCTCGGTTCGATATGGTGAACCGAGTCTAGCCTTGAATCAGCCGCACACCGAGGAGCAACCGTGAACCGAGACCATCTCGCGCGGCACACACTCCTGCTCCTCTTCGCACTCGTCGCGCTGCTGATCGGTACGGCGAGTCCGGCCAGCGCACACGCGACTCTGATCAGCTCCGACCCGGCCGAGGGCGCCGTCCTGGAGACCCAGCCGGAGCAGATCCGGTTCACGTTCAGCGAGTCGGTCTCGCTGGTGCCGGACGGCGTCCAGGTCTTCGACGCCCGCGGCGGCTCGGTCGCGTCGTCGGCGACCGCGCGCGGACCCGAGCTGACCGCCGAGCTGCCCGACGAGGTCGGCGAGGGCACGCTCGTGGTGGTCTGGCGAGTCGTGTCCGAGGACGGCCACCCGATCAGCGGCTCGCTCAGGTTCTCGGTCGGCGCGCCGAGTGCGGAGGTGGCGGCGCCGCCGGTCGAGACGGCCGTCCCGGCGAAGCCGCCGTGGACGCTGAGCGTGACCGAGTGGGTCGGGTACGTCGGCCTGCTGATGGCAGCGGGCATGGTCGCGTTCACCGTGCTCTTCCTGCCCGCGAGCCACCTTGCGAACAAGTCGCGCCGCCGGCTGGTGGTGGCTGCGCGCGGCGGTGCGGTGGCCGCGGTGCTGGCCTGGCTGCTCGGCGTACCGCTGACGGCGATGTACCAGCTCGGCGGCGGGCTCGGGGTGCTGGCCGAGCGGACAACCTGGTCGACCCTGGCGGTCATGGAGTACGTGACGGCCGGGGTCGTCGCCGGCGGGGTCGTCGCGTCCGTCGTACTGCTGGGCGACGGCGTGAACGGCGTCCGGCAGAACGTCGCGGCGATGGTCGCCGGCGCAGCGGCGCTGAGCGCACCCGCACTCACCGGCCACACCCGCGCCGTCACGCCCGAGGTGCTGGTCGTCGGCGCCGACATGCTGCACCTGCTGACCGGCAGCGTCTGGCTCGGCGGGCTGCTGGCGCTGCTGCTGGTCCTCCCCGACCTGGCAGGCCGCGGCACGCTGGCCGTCGAGACGCTGGCGAGGTTCTCGGTGGTCGCGGCCGGTGTGCTGGTCGCGCTCGTGCTCACCGGCTCGCTTCTGGCCTGGCGGATCACCGGCTCCTGGGCGGTGCTGTTCGACAGTGCCTACGGCCGGCTGCTGCTGGTCAAGGTCGCCGCCGCGCTCGTCGCCGTACTCATCGCCGCGGCGAACCGGTTCGTGCTGCTGCCGCGGCTGCAGCAGGCCACCCACCGCCGGGACCGGCGCGCGGGTGCGGGCCTGCTGGTGCGCGCCACCGCGGCCGAGACGGCCGTGCTGGTCGGCGTACTGCTGGTGACCGGGTTCCTCGTCGACAAGAGCCCCGAGCGCGACCGGGCGGAGCCCGCGGCCGCGACGCCGGCCGAGCCGGTGACCAAGACGGCGTCCCTGGGTGACATCGAGGTCCGAGCAACGATGGCCTCGCCCGTGCCCGGGCCGAGCGCGATCACCGTCGAGCTGTTGGATGCGAACGGCGAGCCCACCGAGGGACTGAAGGCGCCCAGCATTCGGCTCGCGTCCGACAAGGTCAACCTCGGCACGCTGCCGGCCCAGTCGGTGGCTCCGGGCACCTACGAGGCGCAGGCCGTGCTGCCCACGCCCGGCAGCTGGCGGCTCCAGGTGTCGCTGCGGGTCGGCGAGTTCGACAACCCCGTGGCGACCCTCGAGTTCACCGTCGGCCAGAATTGAGGAGGAGGTTGCCCGTGTCCCCTTCCATTTCCCCCGACGAGGGCCTGGAGCCGGTCGAGCTGCTCTCGGTCGACGAGCTCAGGGCGCTGCAGCTCGAGCGCCTGCACTGGTCGGTCCGCCACGCCTACGACAACGTCGCCCACTACCGGCGTTCGTTCGAGGCGGCCGGCGCCCACCCCGACGACGTCCGCTCGCTGGAGGACCTCGCCCGGCTGCCGTTCACGACCAAGGCCGACCTGCGCGACAATTACCCGTTCGAGATGTTCGCGGTGCCGCGCGAGCAAGTGGTCCGGGTCCACGCGTCCTCCGGTACGACGGGCAAGCCGACCGTGGTCGGCTACACCCGGGACGACCTCGACATGTGGTCGACAGTGATGGCGCGCAGCATCCGCGCGGCCGGCGGGCGGCCGGGGGACATCCTGCACAACGCCTACGGTTACGGCCTGTTCACCGGCGGCCTCGGCGCCCACGGCGGTGCGGAGAAGCTGGGCTGCACGGTGGTCCCCGTCTCGGGCGGCATGACCGAGCGCCAGGTGCAGCTGATCACCGACTTCCGGCCGAGCATCATCATGGTCACGCCTTCGTACATGCTGAGCATCATCGACGAGCTGGAGCGGGCCGGGATCGACCCGCGCAGCACCTCGCTCCGGGTGGGCATCTTCGGCGCCGAGCCGTGGACCAACCAGATGCGGCGCACGATCGAGGAGCGGCTCGACATGCACGCGGTCGACATCTACGGGCTGTCGGAGGTGATCGGCCCGGGTGTGGCGCAGGAGTGCGTCGAGACCAAGGACGGACTGCACGTCTGGGAGGACCACTTCTACCCGGAGATCATCGACCCGATCACCGGAGCGGTGCTGCCCGACGGGGAGAAGGGCGAGCTGGTCTTCACCTCGCTGACCAAGCAGGCGATGCCGGTGATCCGGTACCGCACCCGCGACCTGACCCGGCTGCTGCCCGGCACCGCCCGGCGGATGCGGCGGATCGAGAAGATCACCGGCCGCTCCGACGACATGATGATCCTGCGCGGGGTCAACCTGTTCCCGACCCAGATCGAGGAGCTGGTGCTGAACGTGCCCGAGCTGAGCCCGCACTTCCAGTGCGTGCTGACCCGCGAGGGCAACCTCGACGAGCTCACGGTCCGCATCGAGCGCGCCGAGCACGCGACCGCCGACGCCGCCCAGGACGCCGGGCGGCACGTCGCCGGGCTGGTCAAGCGCACCATCGGCGTCACCGTCGCCGTCGAGGTGACCGAGCCCGGCAGCATCGAGCGCTCGGTCGGCAAGATGCGGCGGATCGTCGACCAGCGTCCCGAGCGATAGGCAGGTGGTGACCATGACCGACCCCGACCAGCTCGCCCGCGCCTGCGCCGAGGCCATGTGGGCCGGCGACCAGGCCAGCAAGGCGCTCGGGATGGTGCTCGAAGAGGTGGCGCCCGGCCGCGCTCGGCTGTCGATGGTGGTCCGCGCCGACATGGTCAATGGCCACGACCTCTGCCACGGCGGCCTGATCTCGACGCTCGCCGACAGCGCGTTCGCGTTCGCCTGCAACAGCCACGGCACGGTCACCGTCGCCACCGGCTTCCAGGTGGACTTCCTCGAGTCGGCCCGGATCGACGACGTACTCGTCGCCGACGCTCAGGAGGTGGCGCTGCGCGGCCGGTCCGGCGTGTACGACGTCACCGTCCGCTGCGGCGAGACCGTGATCGCGACCTTCCGCGGCCGCAGCCGCTCACTCGGTCGGCCCATCCTGGACTCGGCCGGAGACTGACCCGCAGAACCACGGGCGGCGGTCGCCGCGCCGGCCAGCCATCCAGCAACCGTGGCATAGCCAAACTGGGCAGTCGGGCGTTGTCTGTGGAGAGGGCAAGGAGATGAGGTGACCGGCATGGCGGAGGTCCCCGTTGTCCCCATGGGAACGCTGGAGGTCGAGCGGCCGAGCCGCTCGGGGCTGCTGAAGCAGCTGGTCGACGAGCTGCTCGCCGACATCGACCCGCTCCAGGCGAGGGTCGAGGCGGTGATCGTCGACGACCCGTCGTACCGCACCGTGAGCGCGCCGTCGCACGACGACCTGTCGCACTCCATCCGCGCGAACATCCTTCGGATCACCGAGGCGTTCCTGACCGAGGGCCCGCTCGACGACGCGCTGTACGACGCTCCCCTCGAGACCGGGCGACGCCGTGCCGCGCAGGGCGTCCCGCTGGAGGCGGTGCTGCGGTCCTTCCGGCTCGGGATCGAGCTGATCTGGGAGGAGCTGCTGGCCTGCGCCAAGCAGTGCGGACCGGAGGCGAGCCGAGCGATGCTCGACGAGGTCGCCCGGCTGTGGCACCTGATGGACGTGTTCTCGATGAAGACCGTCGAGGGCTACCGGCAGGAGGAGGAGCGGCTGCGGGAGCGCGACCGTGCGGGCCGGGAGCAGCTGCTTCGTGAGCTGCTCGAGGGCCGGGGGGCCGATACCGACATCGCCGCGGCCGCGCAACGGCTGCTGGCCCTGCCGCCCACCGCGCGGTACGTCGTCGTGGTCGCCGCGGGTGTGCCGGAGCGGCCCGTGGTCGGCAGCCAGCGCGATCAGCTCGCGGTCCACGCCGTCGAGTCGGTGTGGGGCGCGCAGGCCGGCAACGAGGTCGGCGTCCTGCAGCTGCCTGAGGCGACCGGGACGCCACGGGTCCAGCAGGTTCTCGGCGCGGTGCTCGCCGGTCGCCGGGTCGGCGTCAGCCCTGAGGCACCGACGCTGGCCGAGCTGGGCCGTGCCTATCGACAGGCGCTGCTCGCGCTGGCCACGCTCCCGCCGGACCAACCTGTCGTCGCCGCCCTGGACGACCGGCTGCCGGAGGCACTGCTGGCGTCCGCTCCGGAGGTTGCCGACCGGCTGGTACGCCGTGCACTCGGCCGGGTCCTGGAGCTGCCGCCCGACGAACGCGACGCACTGCTGGAGACCCTGGAGACCTGGTTCGCCCACAACCAGTCGACGACCGCTGCGGCCCGGGCCCTCTACTGCCATCGCAACACCGTGTTGAACCGGCTGGCCAGGCTGGAGCAGGTCGTGGGCTGGTCGCTGACCGACGAGCGCGGCCGGCTGCTGCTGCGGCTGGCGCTGCTCGCTCCGGTAGGCGACTTGCACAACGAGGACTGAGCCCCGTAGTGGCCCGCTTCCTCCGCTGACAGAGGAAGCGGGCCACACGTTCAACCGCTCACCACACGATCGTCGCGGCGGCGGGTGCGGACCGGTTGCCGTGCGGGTCGACGGCGCGGACCGCGTAGGTGACCGTTCCGTGGTCGCCCGTTCCGACCACGCCGTACCTCGAGGTGAACAGGCCGCCGGGCCACGCCTGGAGCATGTCGTAGGTGAGGCTCGACGACGAGTCGACGGCGTCGGTGGAGGCCGTCCAGGTGGTGTCGAACTCGTAGGTCTCGATCTCCTCGACCGACACCGGATTGCCTGGCGGGCTCGGTGCCATCAGGTCGGTGCCGCGCGGGGCGACGGTCACGGTCACCGGGTCGCTGGGTGGGGTCAGGGTGCCCGAGACATGCCACCCGCGGACCGTGAAGGAGTGCGTCCCGGGGGCCAGGTTCCTCATGGTCAGCCGCTCCCAGTTGATGACGGCCTCCGGCTGGCCACCGTCGTAGATCAGGTAGCGATACGGGTCCATCCCGGACGGTCGGCCCCACGACAGCGAGACGTCGCCGCCGACAACGCTGGTGACCTGGACGTTCGGCACGGCCGGCCAGGGGTCGGTGGTGAACGTGACCGGCGTACTCGGCGCGGACACGTTGCCGGCCTTGTCGACGGCTCGGACGGTCAGCGAGTACGTCGTACCCGCGCGCAGGCCGCCGAAGTCGGTCCGGCTCGGCGAGGTGGTTGCCTGGGTGCGGGTGCCGGCGTGCACCGTGTACCACTTGAGCCCACCCTTGTCGGTGGACGGGTTGAACGCGATCGTGACGACGTCCGCGGTGACATCGAGCACGCGGACGTTGGTGGGTGCGGTCGGTGGTGTGGTGTCGGCGGCGGTGGCGGTGGGTGCCACCGCCACGGCGAGTGCCATCGCGGCCAGTCCCGCGAGGACGGTTCGAGCGGCAAGCCTCATTGGTCGGTCCTCCTCAAGCGGCGGTCCCCCTGACTCGCTGTACGGCGAGTCAGGGGGACCGGTTCAAGACCTAGAGACAATTTACGAAATCAGGACTCCTCGTCCGTCGGCTCCTCGGCCGGCCCGTCCGTCGGCTCGTCGGGCTTGTCGAAGCCGCACTCCCTTGTCTCCTGTGCGATCTTCTTGGTGAGCCGGTCCTTGCCGGCCTCGTGTGCCTGGGCGACGGTGCCTTCGTAGATCTTGCCGTCCTTGGACTCCCGGTTGACGTCCGAGGCCTCCGCGCACAGGTGGAAGACGTTGCCCTCCTTGGTCCAGTACACGAGGTTCTCGCCCACGATGTCCTCGACCGTGTTGGTCTCCTCGGTGTACTGCTCGACCGAGGACGGGTTCAGCTCGGTGCCGAAGTAGCCGGCGACGAGCATCACCACGACGCCGAGGCCACCGGCGAGCGCCTTCTCCCGGCCACTCATGTCCTTGTTCAGCAGGATCAGCACGATCAGCGGCAGGAACGCGATCACCGTGATGATGGCGCCGAGCTGGTTCTGGATGAAGAACCGGGTCGGCTCGCTGCGGCGCGCCGGGTCCAGCCTGTTGGCCTGCTTCCACAGGAGCGAGCCCGCCACGGCAAGGATGCCGATGACCACGATCAGCCCGATCAGCAGCACCATGTTGACGTCGTCAGCGTTGAGTACGCCGAAGATCGCGTAGACCTCGCCGGCGATCGCCAGCAGCCACAGCACGGCCGCGGCAAGCCGCAGCTTGGTGGCCTTGCTCTTCGCCTCCGCGGTCGGCGTCCAGGTGGGTTCGGCTTCCTGGCTGTCGCCACGGGTCTCACCGCGGGTCTCACCGCGGGGCTCGGGGTCGCTCTCGACCCGGACTACCTTCTTCTTGGCCATGAATCCTCTTCCCGAGGGGCGAATTGTCGGCACGAGCGTACGCCAGCGAGACCGCGATCGGCGTCCATCACCACGCACGATCATGCGCGGGCCGCCACCCGGTAGGGCATCCTGCTTGGCGTGAATGCTGAGGAGATCGAGGCCGCACTCGACGACGTCTTCGACCAAGCGCTGGTCTTTCACGGCTACGCGGACTACATGCGTGACTACGACCTCTACGTGTACGCCGTCGCGCACCCGTCTACCGGAGTCGCGCCCGAGCACCTGCGCTACCGATTCACCCAGTGCGTACGGGCGTCGGTGGCGTCGGCGGTCCGGCGCGAGATATGGCGAGGCTCCCTTGACGAGCAGCTCAAGGACGTCGACCTCGACGTCGCGAACCAGGTTGACGGCTTCGTGTGGGGCGTCCGCTGGCAGAGCCTCTCTACCCGGGAATGACACTGGTCGCAAAGTCGGCGGAGGCATCCGCTTGGTCGCGCGACCTCGGCATCCCCTTCCACGAGGTGACGATCGAGACCAACGCCCACCAGATCTCGTTGGTCTTCTCCGACCTCATCGTCACCACCACCGAGCTGGGCGACACACCCTTCGTCGTGAGGCCGTAGTGCGTGGATTCCGAGTCGAATGCTGCCCCGGAATCCACGCACTCTTGCTCAGGCAGGCTCAGCCACCCGCTCGTCAGCAGGCGACTCCGAGATGTGCAGCCGGCGCAGCGGTTTCGGCGACCACCAGGCGGCCCTGCCCATCAGCCGGAGGAACGCCGGCACCAGCAGCCCGCGGACCACAGTGGCGTCGAGCAGGATCGCCAGCCCGGTGCCGAGACCGAACAGCTGCAGGAAGCTGACGCTCGCCGTACCGAACGCGAAGAAGCTGACCGCCATCAGCGCCGCGGCGGTGGACACGATCCGGCCCGAGCGGGCCATGCCCTCGACGACGGCACGTGTGTTGTCGAGGCCGGCGTCGTGGAACTCCTTGATCCGGCTGAGCACGAACACTTCGTAGTCCATCGACAGCCCGAACGCGATGCAGAACAGCAGCACCAGCATGCTGGTGTCCAGCGGCATCGGGGTGAAGCCCAGCGCCGAGGACAGCGCGCCGTCCTGGAAGATCAGCACCATCACGCCGAGCACGGCGGACATGCTGACCAGGTTCAGAACCAGCGCCCGCAGCGGCTGCAGCACGCTGCCGGTGAACAGGAACAGCAGGACGAAGGTGCTCACCCCGATCAGCAGCGCGGCCATCGGCAGCCGCGAGGAGATCGCGTGCTTGCTGTCGACCAGGGCAGCGGTCTCGCCGCCGACGTACACCTTGGCGCCGGCCGGGTCAGCGGTCTCGCGCACGTCGCGGACCAGTGACTCCGCCTCGGCCGAACGCGGGTCGAGTGCGGTGACGACGGTGAGCCGCTGCGCGTCCGGCCGGCTCAACGCCTCGGCCGCTGGGTTGGCCGCGGCCCTGGCTCCGCCGGCAAAGATGCCTGCGCTCGACTCGACCCGCTCGACGTCGCCGAGCCGGGAGAGCTCGGTTGCGTGGCTGCTGACCTCGGCGCTCGACATCGCGCCGTCGGTCACGACCTCGATACCGGTGGTGGCGTTGTCGAACTCCTCGCGGAGTACGTCGCCGACCTGCCGGCTCGACACCGAGGTGTGCAGCACCCGGTCGTCCGGCGTACCGAACTCAACGTGCAGCAGGGGAGCGGCCAGTGCCAGCAGTGCCGCGATCGCGGGTACGGCGACGATCACCGGGCGCCGCATCGCGAACGACCCGATCCGGGCCCAGGCCGTCGACGCGGCCGCCTGCTCACCACGGAACCAGGGCAGGCGACCCTTGTTGACGCGCGGGCCGAGGACGGCGAGCAGCGCGGGCAGCACGACCAGCGCGGCGACGCAGGAGATGATCACCACGCCGATGCCGGCGTACGCGAAGGACCGCAGGAAGTAGAGCGGGAACAGCAGCAGCACAGATAGCGCGGCCACGACCGTCGTCGCAGAGAACAGGATGGTCCGGCCCGCGGTCTGCACCGAGCGGATCACCGCGTGCTGGGTGTCGGCACCGCCGGCCAGCTCCTCGCGGAAGCGGTTGACCATCAGCAGCGCGTAGTCGACCGCGAGCGCCAGGCCGAGGGCGGTGGTGAGGTTGATCGCGTAGATCGCGACGTCGGTGAGCCGGCCGAGGATAGCCAGCTCGGCGAAGGTGCCCATGATCGAGATCAGCCCGATCGCCAACGGCAGCAGACCCGCGACCAGGCCGCGGAAGGCGATCACGAGCAGTAGCAGTGTGATCGGTACGGCGATCGCCTCGGCGATGGCCAGGCTCTCGCCGACCTCGGCGCCGACGTCGGACCTGACCCCGGCCTCGCCGCCGGCGGCGACTGTGATGTCGGGTCCGTCGGAGGTGTAGCGCTCGATCACCTCCTCGTTGTCACCGGCGTGAGCGAGGACCAGGGCGTACTCGCCGTCCGGCGACTTCAGCGCCGGCGACTTGGTCTGCCAGTAGGACACGACGTTGGACAGGTCGGGGTCGGCTGCCGCCTTCTTGGCGAGGGCGGTGCCGGCGGCCACCGCGGCCGGGTCGTCGACGGTGCCGCTCTCGGGCCGGACCAGGAGGATCAGGTCGGCCTCACCGCCGAACCGCTCCTCGACGAGTGTGGCGGCCTTGGTCGAGTCGGCGTTGGGGTCGTCGAACCCCTCGGTCTTGAGCTGGGCGAAGGCGCCGGCGCCGATCACACCGGCGGCGACCAGCGTGAGCGTGGCGGCCACCAGGATCAGGCGGGCCCGCCGTACGGCGAGGCGGCCGAGCGAGTGCAACATGAGTGCTCCCCAGAAAGTTAACAGGCGAAAAGTTGACGTCTGTAAACATGGCACTGATGTTGGCGAGTGTCAACATGATTCCGGGGTTCCGGGCAGAAATGTTGTCTTCTGTTAACATTCCGGTATGTCGACCAGCTCTCGGACCCGCCCCAGCTACCACCACGGGGACCTGCGCAACGCCCTGATCGAGGCTGGCAAGGAGCTGGCCGCCAGCGGTGGACCGGAGGCGGTGACCGTCCGCGCAGTCGCCAAGGCGGTCGGCGTCACGCCGACAGCGGCGTACCGGCACTTCGCCTCGCACGCCGACCTGGTCGACGCGGTCAAGGGTGCCGCGCTGGCCCGGCTCGCAGAACGGGTCGGCGCCGCGACAGCCGCCGTCTCGGGGCCGGATCCGGTCACCACGGCCACCATGCGGCTCAAGGCGACGGGGGAGGCCTACCTCAAGTTCGCCACCGAGGACACCGGGTCGTTCATGGTCGCCTTCGACCGCGGAGTCGACCACCAGCCCGGCGGCGACCTTGCACTATTCCTGGCCAACAGCGACACCGCGTTCGGCCAGCTCAGGGAGTCACTCGACGAGCTGGTTCGGGTCGGCTACCTGACGACCGAGGCGCGAGTGAACGCCGAGTTCGTCGCCTGGTCGGTGGTGCACGGGCTCGCCCACCTGACCCTGTCCGGACCGCTGAGCGCGATGCCCGCCGCCGACTACGACGCCCTGGTCGACAAGGCGCTGTGCGCGATCATCGACGGCCTGCACGCCCGCTCCGACGCTGACCCGGCCCGTGTTGACGTGGTGGAGCCCTGACCCGGCCCGTATTGACGTGGTGGAGCCCTGACCCGGCCCGTATTGACGTGGTGGAGCGCTGACCCGGCCCGTGTGCACATGAGGCATGTCAACACGGGCCGGGTCGACGTGATCTGACGTCAAGAAGAGCCGGGTCGGCGTGCTGAGGGGTGAAGACGGGCCGGGTCGGCGTGCTTTGGTCAGTCGCCCCAGCCCATGGGGAAGACCTCGAACGGGGCGGCCAGCGCCACTCCGAGCCGCTGCCCGGCCTGCCGGCCGAAGCCCTCGAGGAACTCCCGGGGGTCCCAGTGCTCCCAGCCGAGACCGTCGATGTAGGCGGCGTGGGCCTTGAGGGACTCGACTCCGGCGTCGAAGGTGGCGGTGGTGTCGACGGCATGCCCGGCACTCGGTGACCCGAACGCCCACACCGCACGTACGCCGCCCCACTTCTCGACCCCGTCGACGAGCTGCTCGGGGAAGATCCAGCGGTTGCCGGCATCGCGCACCGCATCGACGACCGCCTTGCCGACCGCGATGTGGTCGGCCTGGTTGAGGTTGGTGCCGCTCCAGGTGTCCCGGAAGTTGCCGGTGATCACGATGTCCGGCCGGTGCCGGCGTACGACGGCAGCCAGCTCGCGGCGCAGCGGTACGCCGTACTCGATGATGCCGTCGTGCTGGCCCAGGAACTCGACGACGTCGACCCCGACGATCCGCGCCGACTCGATCTGCTCGGCCTCGCGGACCCGCCGTGCCTCGTCCGGCTCCATGCCGTCGATGCCGGCCTCACCGCTGGTCACCATGCAGTAGACGACCTTCTTGCCCTGGCCCGTCCAGCGGGCGACGGCCGCGGCGGCGCCGAACTCCATGTCGTCCGGATGCGCCACGATCGCGAGCGCGGTGGACCAGTCCTCGGGCAGAGACTCGAGCGGCGGTGGGGGTGTTTCGGTCATGGCGCCGAGCATGTCACCTCGACCAAGGTTGAAGGCAAGGCCGAAGCACGGTTGGGTGGTGTCCCATGACAGACCGTTTGACCCGGATCGTGGAGATTGGTCCGGACGACGACGACGCACTGCGGCGCTGGCATGCCGTCGAGGTCCAGGTGATCGAGGCGGATCGCCCGTACGGCGTCGCCGAGACCTGGCTGGAGCGCAGCCAACAGGTGCAGCGCCCGGACCCGTACCGCCGCAACATGCTCTTCGCCGCGGAGTCCAACGGTGTGTTCCTGGGCGTCGGCTCGGTCGGGCTGTCGATGAACGACAACAAGCACCTCGCCGAGGTCGAGCTCTTCGTGCGGCCGGCGGTGCGAAAGCTCGGGGTCGGCGCCACCCTGCTGGAGTACGCCGATGTGATGCGGCAGAACGCTGGTCGGACCACCGTGGTCTGCGAGCTCTACCTCGGGACGGACTCGTCGAGGTGCCCGGGCCTGGACTTCGCGTTCTCGCACGGCTTCACGACCGTCCACGAGGAGGACCACCTGGTCCTCGACCTGCCGGTCCCGGCCGAGCGGCTCGAGCAGCTCCGCGAGTCGGTCGACGACGAGTACGACGTGATCACGTGGGGTGACCACTGTCCCGACAAGCACCTGGACGCCTATCTCGAGCTGCGCACCCAGATGGACAGCGACGTCCCGATCGGCGAGGTCGACTACGAGCCGGTCGTGTACGACGAGGACCGCCAGCGCGCCGAGGAGGAGCGGCTGGCCGCGGCGTACTGGGCGATCACGGCAGCCGTCCGGCGCCGGAAGGACGGGCTGATGTGCGGCTACTCGACGCTGCTGGTGCCTCTCGACACCGGCGACACCGACGCCTTCCAGTGGGACACGCTGGTGATGCCTGAGCACCGCGGCCACCGGCTCGGCACCGCCCTCAAGCTCGCCACCCTGGAGATCCTGCAGCGCGACCACCCCGAGCGCACCCAGCTGCACACCTGGACCGACCCCGAGAGCAAGGCGATGCACCGCACCAACCTCGACTTCGGCTACGCGCCGCGTGAGCGGATGCTCGAGGTGCAGCGCCAGGACCCGGAGCCGCCCGCTGAGCCGACCGGCGACTAGCTGGTCCACTGGGCGCGGACGCCGTACAGGTGCGGTGCCACGCCGTCGACGATCACCGCGAGGTTCGCGCCGGTGGTCACGGGCTTGCGGACCGGAATGGCCAGGCAGGATCCGCCCGGGCTGTACCGGTTGGTGCTGTCGGCCCGCAGCGCGGTACCCGGCAGGGTGGGGTTCGAGTCGTAGACGTAGATCGCGTCGAGCTTGCCGCTGCCGACGGTCTCGAAGCACAGCTCGACCTTTGCGAGGACGTACAACTGCGCGCCCCACTGACGGGGTGACTGGAGGGGCATCACCATGAAGCCGTTTCCGGAGGTGACCACGGCGTTACCGGTCCGCTGAACCGTCATCGGCTCGGTGCTGGTCAGCCAGCCCGTCCCGGCATGCATGGTGACGATGGTGGCCGGCTTGCCGACGAACTTGTCCGGCAGCATCCCCCGGGCGTCGTGGGCGACCAGCTTCTGCCGCGCAGCCGACAGGCTGGCGCCCGGACCGACCGCGTGCCGGCCGTCCACCTTGTCGGCGTTGTGCGCGAACTGCGCATGTACGCCGTGAGCGACGCTCGGCCCCGTCCAGGCGATGAGCAGGCAGCCGACCGCGACGACGACGAGCTTGACGTTCTCGCGGGTCAGCACCTGCTTGAGGGCAGCGGTGATCATTGCCGCTTCACTCTCCATACGTACTTGGCCGGTGTGAGGTCGGCAACGACGGCGGCGCCCGGCTTCACGATCAGGCCACGGACCCGGAAGACGTGCCGGCCGGGCCGCAGGTTCTTGTAGGTGCTGCCGCCCGCAGCGCACGGACGCCATGGACGCTGGTCGAGCTTGCACTGTCGGCGCACGTTCGGGTCAATGATCGTGCGGTACTCGAAGTGGGCGCGTCGCTTCGTGGTCCTCTTCTTGGGCCGCTGGGTGATCTTGGTGTCGGGCCGCAGATCGAGGTGGAGCCGTACCTTCTCGATGAAGCCGCCAGCGCTATTGGCCTGGTCATCGGTGATGAGGATCCGCCACGTTCCGTTGGGGTTCGTGCCGTCGAAGACCGACAAGGGACGTGTCGGATACGGGCCGGGTGGTCCTCCCGGGAAGGCGTCGACAGTCGGGTCGCCAGGGCCGTGCGCCGTGGTGGCGTTGGTGGGCCTGGCGGCAATGCTGCCCGAGCAGTCGTCGGCGGGTACCGGACCGGGGGCGTCGTCGTCGAAGAGGAAGTCGGCTTCGGAGAGATTGGAGCCACAGACGTCCGACATCAGCATGACCTTCTGCCCGCGCGGCCCGACCAGCAGTACGTCGAGGTCGGGCACGTAGTTGTGCTGGACTCCCAGGAGACCGACCCTGACCTCGCGGACCGTCGAGGGGCCACGCGCCACGGTCTTCCGCCAGGGGTATGGCGCCGCTGTGCCCGTGCCGGATTCGTGCGGCAGTCGCACCTCCGCCGGGATGTACTCGATCTCAAGGCGCCAGCCTGACGCGATGTTGGTGATGCCGGCGTTCTCGTCCTGGGTGACATAGAGATTCCAGGGCCCAACCGGGTTCTTGCCGTCGAAGTCGTTGAGACTGAGGAAGCCGGTGTTGGGATCGGGATCGCTGGCGACTGGGTCGTAGTCGTGGGTCCGGTAAGCGCCGGTATCGCAAGGTCCGTGGTCGGGAATCGCGTTCGCGGGATTGTCCTCGTCGAAGCGGAGGACGATGTCCGACACGTCGGCGGACCCACAGGCGTCGGACATGATCGGCGCGGCGCCGCTGCCCGGCCCTCGAAGCGCGATGTCGATACCCTCGAGGTTCGTACTGGACACGCCGACCAGCACCACGTTCACGTCGGTGATCCGGCCGCCGATGCCGTCGACCACGATGCTCGACGAGGAAGGTACGGCCGGACCCTTGGCAGAGGCCAGGATGCTCTCGCCGTTCTCGAAGTGCCGGGACGCCCCGGCTGCCGGTGGCGCCACTCCTCCGGTCAGGCCGAGGGTGATCACGGCCGCCATCGCGGCTCCTAGCGCAGGGCGTCGACGCTTCATGAC
The DNA here is from genome assembly GCF_003121585.1 of Nocardioides speluncae. Taxonomy (GTDB): domain Bacteria; phylum Actinomycetota; class Actinomycetes; order Propionibacteriales; family Nocardioidaceae; genus Nocardioides; species Nocardioides speluncae. The sequence continues at coordinate 24,955 of NZ_QEOO01000042.1, read as the reverse complement.
GGACAGCATCCGCGCTGGCGTTCGGGTTTGGTTCGGGGTGAGCGTCATCGAGGCGGGAGTTCGGCCGGGCTGGAGCGGTCCCGATAGGCTCACCTGCCGAGGGGCGGTAGCTCAGCTGGTTAGAGCAGGGGACTCATAATCCCTGGGTCGCGGGTTCGAGCCCCGCCCGCCCTACAGGATCGTCACGTCACTTCGCTTTGAGGTCACTTCAACGGCCATTCCCGGAACGATCACGGCGTCACTGCGGCCGAGGAGCCGCAGGGTGTAGGCGTGCTCAAAGCGGGCGCCGATTCGTTCCCAGCTGGCGAGGGACCTGGTCAAGGCGTCCGGATCGCATTCGAGCCGGCCGCGGGCTCGGGCGAGGCAGGCGGTCGCCCAGTCGTTCTCGATTGCGGTGGCTGAGGCTGTCGCGAGTCGCTCGGCCGCGTCGGGCAGTCCCGTTGCGACCGCGAGCTCGGCGCCGGCGGCGTGGGCGAAGGCGCGATGCCAGTCGTGCGGCGGAAAGTCGGCGAAGGCGCGCTCGGTCAGCACGTCGGCGTTGTCTGTCCGGCCGGTGTGCAGAGCTACCCGAGCGTCGACAAACGCCGCGTATGAATCCAGGTAGGGGGACCGGGCGTTGCCTGCGACCTGCTCGGCCCTGGTCCGCCACAGCCGGAAACCGTCCTCGTCGTCGAGGAGCCCGTGAGCAAGCGCGACCGATGCGATCGCCGGTGAGATCCACGCGAGAGGGTTGTCCGCTCGGATGCAGACGTTCCAGATGCCCGGTGCGCGGCGCAGTGCCTCGTCGAACTCACCCATCAGCACCAGTGCCGGCAGCATGCAGCCCATCCCGACGGTCGACTGGTTGCCGACCAGGTCGTCGGCCGCGGCCAGCCTGGCCACGGACAGCGCGGTGCGCAGGGCGCCGACCGCGACGGCGCAGGTGGCCGCCATGTGAAACGTGTCGGTGATCTCAGGTGCGGTGTACGGATCGTCCCGGGACATGCGGTCGAGCAGTTCCATCCGCTCGACGGCGATCCGGTGCGCTTCCCCGGGCCGCCCCGTGGAGAGTGCGGCGCTGCCGATCGCGTCGAGACCCGCGCTGATCAGCACCGGATCGCCGGTCGCGCGTGCGGTGGCCGCGGCAGCTTCCACCAGAGTGGGCGCGGGAACGACCCTCTCCCGCTGGGCGTTCCATGCGTTCGCCGCGGCAAGATGGGCGGCCACGAACAGGTCCTGATGGTCACCCACGGTGGTGGCTCGGTCGAGCAGGTCGCGCAGATGCTCGTGGGGTACCTCCACGGTGAACCCGGCCGGGTGCCGGTTGGCCGTGGTGACTGCGAATGCCAGGGCAATCGACTCGGCGTTGGCGTCATCGGCCGCTCGCGACCGCTCGGCCGAGGCGAGCAGCAGGTCGAAGGATCGGCGTGTGTCGAAGAAGGCGTGCGCACAGTCGGCGGCGCTGCGCAGGTCCCGTGCCGCCTCCTGCGGATCGGGCGCCCTCCTGGCGGCCTCCTCGTAGTGGCCGGGAGCCTCGTGCAGAAACCGGCGGGCATACGTCAGGTGCCCCAGCGACCGAGCCAGCCGGTGCGGCAATTGCGCCCGGCCGGGCGCGGCAGCGGCGAGAGCTGAGCGCAGGTCGTCGGCGACAGCGTCGAAGTCACCCCGCCACTCGCCGTCCAGCCGGCTCTCGAGCTCGGTGCCGGCATCTGCGGCCCACCGCAGATGCCCCTGCTGGATCTCGGCCCGCTCGCCGCTTGCCTCGAGCTGCTCCGCGGCGAAGGCTCGCACCGTCTCCAGCAGCCGCCATCTGCTCCGCGTGCCTCCCTGGTGCACGACGAGGCTCTTGTCGACCAGACGGCCGAGTACGTCGGCGACCGCGCCGCGGGTGGAGCCTGACGCGACAGTGGCGACGGCGTCGAGATCGAATCCGCCGACGAAGATCGAGAGACGACGGAACAGATCCCGTTCATCCTCGGCGAGCAGGTCGTGGCTCCAGCCGATCACCGCATGCAGGGACCGATGCCGCTCGACGGGTCCCCGGCCACCAGACAACAGCCGCAGTCCGTCGTCGACGGCGGCCAGCAGACCGTCGGCGCCGAGCGAAGCGCTCCGCGCGGCGGCGAGTTCGATCGCCAGTGGCATCCCGTCCAGTCGGCCGCAGAGTTCGGCGACGACGTCCTGGCTGGCGCTGAAGTCGGGGTCGGCCGAGGTGGCCCGGTCGCGGAACAACCGCTCGGCATCCGAGGTCAGCGGCAACGGCTCGATGGGCACGCTCCGTTCACCCGGTACGCCGATCCGCTCCCTGCTGGTGACCAGAATCGTCACCTCGGGACAGGTCGACAGCAGCCGCTCGACGAAACCTGCCACCACGTCGAGGAGGTGCTCACAGTTGTCCAGGACGAGCAATGACCTGCCACGACCGAGTCGCTGGGCGATGCTGTCCTCCAAGGCCTGGCCTGGCCGTTCGGTGACGCCGAGGGCAGCGGCCACCGCCTGTGCGACGAACCCGTCGCGCACCGGCACCAGGTCGACGAACGCGCCGCCCAGCGGAAACGACCGCCCCGCTGCGTCGGCCACCGCCGCGGCCAGCCGGGTCTTGCCGATCCCGCCGGGTCCCAGAAGCGTCACCAATCGCATGTCCGCGAGCAAGCCGAGGACCAGGTCCCGCTCGCGAGAACGCCCGACGAACGTCGTGCGCGACGCCGGCAACCCGACCAGCTGACCAGACGGTGGACCGCCGTACTGGGCTTGTTCGGTGAGCGCCCACCTGTCGGTGACGCCGTACTTACGCAGCAGCGACGACACGTGGCTCTCCACCGTACGGACCGAGATGTGCAGTCGGTTGGCGATCTGGGCGTTGGACAGCCGAGCGCCGATAGCTGCGAGTACCTCCGCCTCCCGCTCGGAGACCTCGATCGAATGCACGACGACAGTGTGACCGATCCGACCCAGTGGCGCCTCCGTGGCGTCTCCGTGGTCATTCCGTACTGACACCGATGTGGGCGCGCTGTGGCTTGAGCCACGCTGTCTTGGCATTCACCAGGGTCCGGTCCTGTTGGTGCGGTGGCCGTCGGATGTTCGAGGTGTTGCCGTCCCGTCGAGCCGGAGATCGCTCGGGTGGGTGCCCGGCGGTGAGGTCGGCTGTTACCCAGCGAAAGGAAGCTCATGTTGAACCAATCCCCACTTGGCCATCGCGCGGCGCGACCGACACCCCACAGGGGCGGTGCAATCATGAGATTCGACGCCGAACTTCGCCTCAACGGGAAGACGGCGACGGGAATCCCCGTCCCGGAGCGAGTCATCGAAGGGCTAGCTGGAGGACGCAGGCCACGAGTGACGGTCTCGCTCAACGGTTACACGTTTCAGACCAGCCTGGGCACCATGTCCGGCCAGGTACTGATCCCGGTCAGCGGCGTCGTCCGGGGCGCAGCAGGTATCGAAGCCGGTGATCGGCTCGACATCGAGATCGAGTTGGCGACAAAGCCTGCACCGGACTGATCGTGACCATCGAAGGATTGTCGATCCGGGTACCAACCGTTCGGCATAGGGACAGAGTCCCGCCCAGCCATGAACCCAATTGAAAGGCAGAATCCGTGCGCAAGATCATTAACTCCACCTATATCACCCTCGACGGAGTCATTCAGAACCCGCAGGACTGGCCCGCGATGGGCGGTTTCGGCGAGGCAGGGAACAAGGTTCAGATCGAGCTTCTGGAACGATGCGATGCCGTGCTGATGGGAAGGCACACCTACGATCTGTTCGCGCCGGTGTGGTCCGCGATGTCAGGCAACCCTCTCGCCGATCGCATGAATGCCCTGCCGAAGCACGTCGTGTCCACAACGCTTGTCGACCCGCAGTGGAACAACACCATTGTGATGGACCGCGATCCCATCCGCGCCATCCGCAGCCTCAAGGAGCAGCCGGGGGCCGACATTGTGCAGTACGGATTCGGGCCGCTGTCCCGTGCGCTTCTGGCGGAAGGACTCCTCGACGAGCTGCGCCTGTGGGTGCACCCGTGCCTCCTCGGCACCGGCACGTCTGACGACCTGCTCTACTTCCCCGGTTCGTCGGGTTCGTTCACGCTGGCGGAGTCGACAACGCTACCGAGCGGAGTCGTCATCCTGACCCTCGCCGCAAAGACAGAACAGGACGGACAGTGAACTACGCCGGACTCATCAAGCGGCTACGTACCCCGCCCGGCTGGGCCGCGCCAACGGTGCTTACCTACGGGGGGATCAGGGCCGAAGCGATCACCCGACAGCACGTCGCCGATGACGTGCGGGGGATCAACGCCAGCATCGAGCTGATCCGCCGAACCCGAGGCGGGAAGTGGCCGAGCGAGCCCGTGACCGAGGACTTCAACTACGTCGATCTCATCTGGCACGAATGCGAGTTCCGGGAGAACGACTCGTTCACCTACGCCGTCTACGCGGACGAGCAGTACTTGGGCTGCTGCTACCTCTACCCACTCGGCCGCCGAATGCCTCTCACCGAGGAACTGCTGGATCACGATGTCGATGTCAGCTGGTGGGTGACGCCCGAGGCGTATGCCGACGGCCAGTACGCCAACGTCTACCGCGCACTTCGCCACTGGACCGCCAGGGACTTTCCCTTCGACAAGGTCCACTACTCCAATGCCCTGATTCCGAACCTATGACCAATCGTGACGTTTCCGAGGAGGCGAGGAATGCGACTTGGTGGTTTCCGCTAGTCACGACCCACTGGAGGATGGAATGACGGATCTAGAGTCTTCGACTGGTTTCGATCATGGCGCCGCCGTCACCCGCTCGATGCTGGGATGGGGAGTTGTCGCTGGCCCCTTCTATCTCAGCTTCGGTCTCATCCTCGCGCTCACCCGTCCAGGATTCGACCTGGCCCGGGATGCGCTGAGCCTGCTGCTTATCGGAGACCTCGGCTGGTTGCAGTGGCTGAACCTGGTTCTCTCGGGGCTGATGACGATCGTGGCGGCGATCGGGCTGCTCCGGACGCCGGGATGGTCACGCAGGGCGGCGGCATTGGTGGGGATGTACGGCCTGTGCCTTGTGCTCAGTGCGATTTTCCCGCCGGACCCAACCGGCAAGTTCCCGCCAGGTGTGGGAGGCGGAGAGTTCACAGCGCAGGGGGTGCTCCACCTCGTGTTCGGCGGTCTCGGATTCGTCTGCGTCGGTGTGGCCGCAACCCTTGCCGGCTCCTGGCTAGGTAGACGCTGGGCGCGCGGTGCGCTGTGGTCGAGGATCGCAGGGGTCGCGATAGTCCTGACGTTCATCGCAGGCGGTGCGCTGGCGGCACTGCCCGGCGGCGTCGGACTTATCTGGATCACGGTACTTTCGACCTGGCTATGGCTGGCCATCGTCTCGATCGCCGCCTATCGTGCCATACCTCATCCGGTCATGGCCCGGCGCTGACGCGGCCGCACGAGCACTGGGGGTCGGCGCCTCGGTCAGGGGCGGCAGCCTCTGCTTGACAGCGATGACCTATGCGAGGAACGTCTTAATTGTCTGATATGTCCGGTCAAAATCTAGACACCTCCATATGAGCAAAGGGGAATCGCTATGACTAGCAGTACCCGGCTTACCGCAGCTCTCTGCGGTGTCGCCCTCGCAACAGGTGCCTTGGCAGTCTCCACAGCGGCGCCAGCGAACGCGACGGCCGCATCATGCAGCAGCTACCTCTCCTCGATCGACGACCTTGCCGCGTTCACCGGCGGCACGGTCTGTGTGGCGGCGGAGATAGCCTCCGACCTTCTCGGCCAAGAGCCAGCGCAGTCGGTGTGCGAGGTCGCCATGGCCGTCGCAACGGTGCTGTCCGGACTGACGGCCGACCAGGTTGAAGAGGCCTGCGCCCTCGCAGTCCAACCCTGAGATGTCGTCGATCCGAAGATCTTCGTCCTGCGGGCTCCCGGCTACCCGGCCGGGGGCCCGCGGTCTTGGTGCCGTGAGACGAGAAGCAGTCAGCTGCCCATCCGGCCGGTCTCGTACGCCCACATCGCGATCTCGACCCGGTTGCGGACGCCCAGCTTGGTCATCAGTGCGGTCAGGTGGGTCTTGACCGTGCTGAGGCTGATGTGGAGCTCGTCGGCGATCTCGGCGTTGGTGCGGCCGCGGGCGACGGTCAGCAGCACCTCCTCCTCGCGGTCGGTGAGCGGCTCGACGGGCTGGGTGCGCGGCCGGGTCCGGGTCCGGGCGAACGTCGCCAGCAGTCGCGCGGTGATGTTGGGAGCGATCAGCGCGTCGCCGCTGGCGGCGGCCCGGATCGCCTGGACCAGCAGCTCCGGACCGGCGTCCTTGAGCAGGAAGCCGCGAGCGCCGGCCTCGAGGGCGCCGTACACGTAGTCGTCGAGGTCGAACGTCGTGATCACGACGATCGCGAGCGGGTCGGCGACCTCCGGCCCGGCGAGCCGGCGCGTCGCCTCCAGCCCGTCCATGCCGGGCATCCGGATGTCGACGAGGCAGACATCGGGCCGCAGCTCGTGTGCGAGCGCGACGAGCGCGGCGCCGTCGGCCGCTTCGCCGACCACGGTCAGGTCCGGCTGCGCGTCGAGGATCATCCGGAGGCCGGTACGCACGATCTCCTGGTCGTCGGCGACCACCACCCGGATGCTCACCGGTCGCGTCCGCTCTTCGGGAGTACGGCGCGCACCGTCCAGCCGCCGGCCGGGTCGGGCCCGGCGTCGAGCGTGCCGCCGAGGAGCGCGGCGCGCTCGGTCATGCCGATCAGCCCGTAGCCCGTGAGGTACGACGCAGCCGCGTCGACGCCGTCGTCCCGCACTGTCAGCAGCACCTCGTCCCCGGACTCGGTGACCGCCACGTCGACGCGGGTGGCCTGTCGCGCGTGCCGGACCGCGTTGGTGACCGACTCCTGGGCGATCCGGAAGAGCGCGGTGCCGACCGCGGCTCCCAGCGTGCCCAGCTCGCCGGACACGTCGACGTACACCGCCGGACGGCCGTCTGCACGCGCCAGCCCCCGCAGCTCGACAAGTCCGGGCTGCGGCGCCAGCTCGGCGCTGGCCTCGTCCCGGAGGCTGCCGACCACCAGCCGCATCTCGGCCAGAGTGCGCGACGCCTCGTCCTCGATCACCGCCAGTGCCTCCGCGGCCGCCTCGGGCCGGGACGCGGCGACCACCTGACCCGCCTGCGCACGGATGGCGATGGCCGAGACATGGTGGGCAACGGTGTCGTGCAGCTCGCGGGCCAGCTGCTGGCGCTCGAGGAGCTTCACCTGGTCGAGCTCGCGCGACCGGGAGGTCACCGCGAACCGGACCGCCGCACCCAGCACCGCGGGAATGAACAGGAAGATCAGCCCCGCGACCGCCTCGCCCAGGCCGTTGTAGTCCTCGGCGGTCCCGACCACGCCCGCGACCAGGATCACCGGCACGCCGATGGCCACCTCCCGTCCGGATCCCCACCGCAGCAGCGCGTAAGGAAGGAGCAGGGTCAGGATGCTGGCGTAGACGCCGACCGCACCCACCCCGGCGATCGCCGCCGCGACGAAGGTGACGAAGTGGGTGCCGAACACGGCGAGCACCACCTGCAGCGGATGAGTACGCCGCCACAGCAGCGCGTACGCCAGCCCGAGCGCGACGATGATGGACACCGCGGGCCAGACGACGTGATCGCCGAGGACCCCCTCGAGCACCGCCGCCGGCACCAGGACGGCAACCAGCAGCCAGTCCCGCCAGACCCGCCGGGGCGCGCCCGGGGCCCGCGGTTCGGCCAGCAGCGAGCGCACGATGTCAGGGATCACCAGGCAAGCGTAGAGATCCCGCGACGCCGGCGTATCGGCCCAAAGTACGACGCCGTACCCGGCCGGTCGGCCGGTCCGATCCGGACCCTTCGCCCGAGGCGGAGCAGCCGCCGCCGACGCCACGCTGGAGCGTCCCCGCAGTTCAAACCAGGAGGAAGATCATGCTCTCGCGTGCCCTGTACCGTCTCGGCCGACTGGCCGCGCGCCGACCCTGGGCGGTGCTCGCGGCCTGGCTCGTGGCCGCGGTGATCGTCGTCGGCACCTCGAACGTCGCGGGGGAGGAGCTCGAGGAGCAGTTCGGCGCCCCGGGCCTGGACTCCCAGCGGGCTGCGGACCTGCTCGAGGCCAAGGGTTCGGACCAGGCCGGGCCCACCGCCCAGATCGTGCTGACGCCGCAGGCATCGGACGCTACCTTCGACCGGCCGGGCGCTCCGGCCACGGCACTGGCCGACGTCCGCGCCGAGGCCGAGCAGCTCCCGAACGTGCTCGGCGCCTCCGAGCCCAGCATCTCCCCGGACGGCCGGGTCGCGCTGGTCCGGCTGCAGTACGCCGCGCTCGACCAGCTCAGTCCGGACGATCTCCACAATCTCAAGGAGCTCCAGGGTGACCAGGCGGGGCTGACCGTCGAGCTGAACGGCGACCTCTTCTTCGCGTTCGACGAGGCGGAGACCGGCATCGGCGAGATGCTCGGCCTCGGCGTCGCGGTGGTGCTGCTGCTGTGGACCTTCGGGTCGTTCGTCGCCGCCGGCCTGCCGCTCGGCACCGCCCTGGTCGGCCTCGCTGTCGGGGTCAGCGCGCTGCCCCTGCTCTCGCGGCTGGTCGACATCCCGCTCTGGGCGCCCCAGCTCGGAGCCATGGTCGGCCTCGGAATCGGCCTCGACTATGCGCTCTTCCTGCTGACCCGGCACCGCGAGAACCTCGCCCACGGCCTGGACGTCGAGGAGTCGCTCGCGCGCGCGGTCGCCACCGCCGGCCGGACCGTGGTCTTCGCCGGCGGCATCGTGGTGGTGGCGATCCTCGGGCTGGCAGTGTCCGGGATCCCGTTCGTGACCGCCGCCGGGATCGCGCTGTCGCTCGTCGTACTCGTGATGATGCTGGCGTCGGTGACGCTGTTGCCCGCCCTGATCCGGCTCGCCGGCCGACGGCTGCAGCCGAAGCGGCACACCGACCGAACCCAGCGGCCTGCGAACGCGGCCTGGTCGCGCTGGGGCCGGCACGTGACCCGGCACCCGTGGGCCTACGCCCTGGCCGGCACCGCCGTACTGCTCGCGATGGCCGCCCCGGCGCTCGCGCTGCGGGTCGGCATGCCCGACGAGGGCACCTTCCCCGAGCACCGGACCGAGCGGCGGGCGTATGACCTGGTCGCCCAGGGCTTCGGGCCCGGCTTCAACGGGCCGCTGGTCGTCGCCGTCGACACGGCCGGCGACCCCGGCGTACTGCCGCCGCTGCGCGCCGCCCTCGCGGCGGACAAGGGGGTCAGCACGGTGACCTCGCCGGCGTATGACGACGCGACCGGCCTGGCGACGATCGTCGCCTACCCGACTACCGGTCCCCAGGACTACGCCACCGTCGACACCCTGCGCCGGCTGCGCGCGGACGCGATCCCGACATCCCTTACCGACAGCCCGGCCAGAGCCCATGTCGGCGGGCAGACGGCCACCGTGGTCGACGTCGGCGAGCGGGTCCGGCAGCGGCTGCCGTGGCTGGTCACGGCCGTGATCGTGCTGTCCGCGCTGCTGCTGGTCGTGGTGTTCCGCTCGGTCGTGGTCCCGCTCAAGGCGGCGCTGCTCAACCTGCTCGGCATCGGCGCGTCGTACGGCGTGATCGTGATGGTCTTCCAGTGGGGCTGGGGCGCCGGGCTGATCGGGCTGGAGTCGACGGTGCCAATCGTGTCGTTCATCCCGATGTTCATGTTCGCGATCCTGTTCGGGCTGTCCATGGACTACGAGGTCTTCCTGCTCTCCCGGATCCGCGAGGAGTACGACGCCGCCGGCGACACCGTGGCCGCCGTCGTCGACGGCATCGCGCGCACCGCCCGGGTGATCACCTCGGCCGCCGCGATCATGATCGTGGTCTTCTTCGGCTTCGTGTTCGGCGCCCATCCGGCCATCAAGATGTTCGGGCTCGGGCTGTCCACCGCGATCCTGATCGACGCCACCATCGTGCGGATGGTGCTGGTGCCGTCCCTGATGACGCTGCTCGGCCGCGCCAACTGGTGGCTGCCGGCCTGGCTCGCGCGGCTGCTGCCGCCCGCCGCGCACTCATCCCAGGCGTCGCCGGGGCGGGCGGCCGACCAGCCGGCGCTGACCGGCTGAGTCGGAGGGGGTCTGTCGGTTGGTGATACGGCTGCGCTACCAAGGCCGTTTGGTAGCGCACCTGTATCACCAACCGCGAACCCCTTGTGGCAAATGGCGGGCCGATCGTTGCGAAGCCTCGCGCGGCTGCTGCCGCCGGCTACGTCGTCGCCGCGCGGTGAACGCGTCGAGCCGCCCGCCCTACAGCCTCGTTAGGCAGCCGATCCTCGAGACCGCTCGGGTCTGCGGTCGAGACGGTCGTGTAGTGACCGCCGCTGCAGATCTGGGCGGTCACGGCCTTTGGCTTGTCGGTGTTCGGAATCACCGTCACGATCGACTGCGAGCCGGGTGGACGTCCCTGCACCTCGAGCATCTCGGAGAAGACCGAGCACGCCTCGTCCGATTCGAGATCCTGTCCAGACTCGACCAGCGCCGCACCCTTCCGGAGCTTCTTGAGGTTGGTCTTGTCCGTGACGAGGCCGGATGCCTCGATCTGCTTGAGGATCTCCGGTAGGGACCGGGACCAGACCGATGCGTCGGTGCTGGCTGCCTGCACCCACTGGGTTCCGGCCTTGGCGCGCCATAGGCACTGCGGAACTCCCGCAAGATCACCGGGTTCCGGTGCCGTCGCAGGCCCGCCGACGATCTCCTTGATCTCCGCCGCGGTGAGCAGGGTGCAGGCATCATCGCTCTCGGACGACGGGCTCTCCGAGGCCGAGCTCTCCGGCGCCGACTGTGACTGCGATGTCGACGTCGACGGCGTTGCCGGATCGTCGGTCGACTCTGCGTCGTCCGAGCCGGAGCAGGCAGTCAGCAGGAGGAGGCCGAGGAGGAGCGAGAGCATACGCACGCCGGATTGTTGCATGGCCTCGCCAACGACGCCGCGAGTTCAGGAACGCGGTGGGAGCGGGAAGAAGCCGGAGGTACGGCGCCGGTAGTCGTCCCAGCCAGCTCGGCCGGCTAGCTGGCGCTCGAGGAGCCGCTTCCCGGAGCCGAAGACCAGGAGGTAGACCATCACCACCGGCGACACGATGGTGAGTACGCCGGGCCACCGCTCGGCGGCGACCAGGAAGATGCCGACCCAGACACACGCGTCGCCGAAGTAGTTCGGGTGCCGGGTGTAGCGCCACAGACCGCGGTCCATCACTGGGCCGCGGTCTGGGTCGGCCTTGTACCGCTCCAGCTGCCAGTCGCCGATCGCCTCGAAGGCCAGGCCGTACGCCCACAGCGCCACTCCCGCCCACGCCAGCCAGGTCACGCCGCCGCTCGTGGTCATCCCGACCACGAGCGGCTGCGCGATCACCAGGGCCAACGCACCCTGCAGCCCGTATACCATCAGCGCGGTGTAGACCGGTCCGCGGGAGGCGAGCAGCTTGGCGTAGCGCGGGTCCTCGGGCTTGCCGCGGCTGCGCCAGCCGATGTGCAGTGCCAGCCGCCCGCCCCACAGCACCGCCATCGCCACCAGCAGGCCTCGTCGCAGCTCGTCGCCGGAGCCCGGCGTGACGACGTACGCCGCGACCGCGGCCGCGCCGAACAGCACGCCCCACGCGATGTCGATGACGCTGTGCTTGCCGGCAACGCGGGACGCGGCGTAGGTCACGGCCAGGACGGCGATCACGGCGATGGCCGCCCAGCCCAGCGCCGTGAGGTACGCCGTCATGCCGGCCGCCCTGCCGGTCGCCGCGCCAGGATCTGGTCCACGCCCATCCGTCCCTCCTCGAAGGCCAGCCCGCCGCCGACCAGGTACAGCCGCCACACCCGGGCCAGCTCCTCGCCGACCAGCGCGACCGCGTCGTCGTACCGCGCCTCAAGCTTCGCGAGCCAGTCCGCCGCGGTCCGCACATAGTGCTCGCGCAGCGCCTGCACCCCGCGCACCTCGAAGCCGGCCGCCTCCACGAAGGACAGTGTCTCCGGCAGCGGCCGCATGTGCATGTCCGGCGCGATGTAGCTCTCGATGAACGGGCCGCCTCCCGGCGCGGTGCCTGCGTGCCGAGACATCTGCTGGAGCAGCAGGTGGCCGCCGGGTGCGAGGTGCCGGTGCAGCGTCGCGACGTAGGTCGGGTAGTTCTGCTGGCCGACGTGCTCGCCCATCTCGATCGAGGCGACCGCGTCGTAACTCGCGGGGGAGAGCGCGCGGTAGTCCCGCAGCAGCACCTCCGCCCGGTCGCCCAGACCGCCCTCTGCGATCGCGTCGCTCACCCAGCGGTGCTGCTGCGCGGAGATGGTGACGCCGGTGACCCGGACGCCGTACCGCTCGGCGGCGTGCAGGCTCAGCGAGCCCCAGCCGCAGCCGACATCGAGCAGCGTCATGCCGGGCTCCAGCCCGAGCTTGGTGCAGATCAGGTCGAGCTTGGCCGGCTGCGCCTGCGCCAGCGTGGTGGCCGGCGTCGGGTAGTAGCCGCACGAGTAGGCCATCGTGTCGTCCAGGACCAGCGCGTAGAACTCGTTGGAGAGGTCGTAGTGGTGGCTGATCGCACGCCGGTCCCGGTCCCGGGTGTGCAGGTCGCCTGACAGCCGGGCCTCGCAGGCGGGCGCCGCCGGCCGCGGCCCGAGTACGCCGAGCTGTACGGCGCGCCCGGCCGACAGCACGGTCCGGGCCAGCCGGGCCGGCGCGGGCCGGGCCCTGTCCACGCTGTGCGCCAGCCGCCACATCGCCCGCAGCCCGGCATCGAGATCCGCCGCGCCCCGCGGAGCGTCGAGGTCGCCGGTTACGTAGGCCCGCGCCAGCCCGAGCTCGCCGGGCTGCCACAGCAGCCGGCGCAGCGCCCGGCGGGACCGAACGTGCACCAGTGGCGCGTCGGCAGGCCCGGCCTCGGAGCCGTCCCACGCCCGGATCCGCAGCGGCAGCGGCACCCCGAGCGCCGACTCGCCGAGTGCGGCCAGGCCGCTCGCCGCGGTCATGCCTTCTCCATGCCGAGCTGGACGACGTCGAGGTAGCCGGACCGGAAGCCGGCCTCGGAGTAGGCGAGGTACAGCGACCACATCCGGCGGAACGTCTCGTCGAAGCCGAGCCGGTCCACGGCCTCCGCCTTGCTCAGGAACGCGCGTCGCCAGCGCCGCAGCGTCTCCGCGTAGTGGGCGCCGAACGCGAGCTGGTCGGTGATCTCGAGCGAGGTCCGGCCGACCTGGTCGTGGATCGCGGTCAGCGACGGCAGATGCCCGCCGGGGAAGATGTACTTCACGATCCAGGTGTAGGTGTCCCGGGTGGCGAGCATCCGGTCGTGCGGCATCGTGATCGCCTGCAGCCCGACCCGGCCGCCGGGCGCGAGCAGCCGATCGAGCGTCGAGAAGTACTCCGGCCAGTGCTGCCAGCCGACCGCCTCGATCATCTCCACGCTGACGATCGCGTCGTACTCGCCCTCGACCTGGCGGTAGTCCTGCAGCCGCACCTCTACGGCGTCTGACAGTCCCGCCGCCGCCATCCGGCGCCGGGCCAGCTCGGCCTGCTCGCCCGAGATCGTCACCGTGGTCACCCGCGCGCCGCGGCCGGCGGCGCGGATCGCCAGCTCTCCCCAGCCGGTGCCGATCTCCAGCAGCCGCGTGCCGGGCCTTACCTTCGCCACATCGAGCAGCCGGTCGATCTTGCGACGCTGGGCGTCGGCCAGCTCCTCGCCGTCAGACGCAGCCGGTTCGCCGGCGAAGTGGGCCGAGGAGTAGGTCAGCGACTCGTCCAGGAACAGCGCGAACAGCTCGTTGGACAGGTCGTAGTGGCGCTGGATGTTCTGGCGGGCGCCGGCGATCGTGTTGACCTCGCGCCGCGGCCGCCGCCGTACCGCAGCCCGGCGCAGCCGCTGAAGTGGGGCGGGGATCAGCGTCGACAGCCGAGACGCGAGCACGGTCAGCACCCCCGCCAGGTCGTCGGTCTCCCAGTCGCCCGCCTGATAGGCCTCGCCGAAGCCGATCAGCGCGCCAGCTCCCAGACGCTGGAAGAACGCGTCCGGGCGGACCAGCCGCAGCGTGGGGTCGTCCTGCCCGCCGGCTCCCCAGCTGGTTCCGTCAGGCAGGACGACGCGGAGGGGCAGCCCGGTGACGGCGCGCCGGGCCAGCCGCCGGGCGACCGCCGCGCGCACCGGGCGCTGCGGCACGCGGGCGACGTCGGGCCAGCGGGCCGGGTCAATCGTGCGGGTAGGTGGTGACGCGGTGGTGGTCATCGGTGCTCCCTTCTGAGTCGGGTACGGCGGATCGCGAGTACGGCCTGAGCCCGCGGAGGTAGAGGGCGATGCCGTGCCGGCGGATGCCGGCCATCACCGCCCGGTTCTCGAGCGGACGGCGCAGGGTCGCGGCGAGCGAGGTGCCGGGCCGTCGGGTGCCGGTCATGGTGGCCACGAACGGCCGCTGGCCCGCGCGATGCAGGGTGACCGAGACGGCCAGCCGGTCGCCCGGCAGGGGCAGCCGCATCGTGTAGCTGCCGTCGACAGGGTGGAACGGCGAGACGTAGAACGCCTTCTCGGTCTCGAGTGCGTCGAAGCGCATCACGTAGCAGTGCCGGCCGCCGTAGGTGTTGCGGACCTCGGCGACGGCGTACTCCGGGGAGCCGTCGGCGGCTAGGCAGTAGAACACCGTCAGCGGGTTGAACACGTGGCCGTAGACCCGCGGCTGGGCCAGCATCAGCACCCGGTCGGGCCGCCGCACGCCGTGCTCGGCGAGCAGCCGGTCGACGTTGGCCCGGATCGACGGCAGCCCGCCGGGATGGTCCCGGGCGTCGAACCGGGCCAGCCGGTGCCACGGCGCCGGCAGCCGCGGCAGGTCGTCGAGGTCGACCAGCCAGGTGCGGATCCGGTTCCGGAACGCGTAGGGGAGCGGGTCGCGACGCCGGTGCCCGATCTCGACGTCGTAGCACCACGGCAGCCCCGCGAATGCCGCGCTCACCACGTCACCCCGAGGGGTGTGTCTCCTGGCCCCGCGCCTGCTGCGCGGCGTTTCGGACTCGATCTGGCTGCGTTGGCGCCGCTCGACGGGCCACCGGCCCGCCTTCGCGTCGCCGCCTTGCCAGATCGGCCCGAAACACCGCTCGCGACGGCGCCGGGCCAGGAGACACACCCCAGGCTCTCCGCGGCGCGGACGCCGGCGCGACAGCCGTCCTCGTGGAATCCCCAGCCGTGGTAGGCGCCGGCGAACGCCAGGACCCCGTCGTTGAGCTCCGGCAGTCGGCGCTGAGCGGCGACCGAGGCCGGCGTGAACACCGGGTGCGCGTAGCTCATCCGCGCGATCACCTCCTGGTCCGGCACCGACCCGTCGTCGTTCAGCGTGACCAGGAACCGGTCCTCGGTCACCAGCCGCTGCAGCCGGTTGAGGTCGTAGCTGACCCGGACCGGCGTGGCGCCCGGGTCGCACGCCGGCAGCAGGTAGTTCCACGAGGCTTGCGCGCGGGGTGCGGTCGGCAGCACCGAGGTGTCCCCGTGGAGGACGGTCGGGTTGGCCGAGTATTCAAAGGCGCCGAGCACGTCGCGCTCGGCGTCGGTCGGCTCGGCGAGCAGGGCCAACGCCTGGTCGGGGTGGGTGGCCACCACGACCGCGTCGTACGCCGTCACTCGGCCGCCGTCGTCGGTCACCTCGACGCCCTGCGTCACCCTCCGGATCTGCCGGACCGGGGTGGAGGTGTGGACGGCGGTGAGGTTCTTGGCGGCGCGCTCGACGTACCTGGCCGAGCCGCCGGTCACGGTCCGCCACTGCGGCGATCCGGTCACGGTCAGCATCCCGTGGTTGGCCAGGAACCCGAACAGGTAGCGGGCCGGGTACTCGTCGACCAGGTGCGGGCCGCAGGACCAGACGGCGGAGACCAGCGGAGTCACGAAGTGGCTGCGGAAGTAGCGGCTGAACCGGCCACGGTCGAGGAAGGCACCCAGGGTCTCGAGGTCGTCGTCAGCAGCGGGCTCGGCCGCGAGGAGAGCCCGCGCCTGCCGGTGGAACCTCGGCACCTCGGCGAGCATCGCGAGATAGCGGGCTCGGGTCGCGGTCCTCAACGTCGGCAGGATGCCGCTCGGGCCGCGGCCGCCGGCGTACTCCAGGCCGCACCCGCCGCAGCAGACCGACATGCTCATCTCGGATGGCTGGGTGCGCACGCCGAGCTCGGCGAAGAGCCGGAGCAGGTTCGGGTAGGTCACCTGGTTGTGCACCAGGAAGCCGGTGTCGACGGTCAGCGGCCGGCCACGCGCGTCGGTGAGGTCGTGGCTGTGGGCGTGGCCGCCGAGGCGCTCGTCGGCCTCGTAGAGCGTGACCTCGGCGTCTCGCTGCAGCAGGTAGGCCGTAGTCAGGCCGGCCACCCCGGCGCCCACCACAGCAATGCGTCGTCGGCTCAACGATCATCCTTTCGCGCGGACCATCGCTAAGGATTCGGAGTAGTCGGGCGAACGGATTTGGGCGCAGTTCAACGGCGCCGAAAAGTGTGCTGGCCGTCCCTGACCTTCTCGGGTAGGCCAGGGACGGCCGCAAGGAGACGGGGACCCCCGGCCAATTTACTGGGCGCCTCCCCGCCTGGCCGATTCTGGCACGGTCGGGCGTGCGTGTGAATGGCTTAATACAACGAATCGATCAGAAATCACCAATTCAGCGCTCGGATGCGATGCGATACGCGCCGTCTTTATAGATCAGTTCCAGTTGCACCTCGTCGCTCCAGGTCGTCCCATTCGTCCTCCGGTAGTCGACGGCGTACCTGATCGTCAGACTCTCGGGGTCGGCCTGGACGTCGCGCGCCTGCGCGGTCTCCTGCTCGTTCCAGAACGCCTCGTAGCTGTCGAACCCGTTGCTGGCGTCCCGGAACTCGCGGGTCAGCAGCAACCAGGAGTCACTCGGGTCGTCGGTCGCGTCGGCGAGATAGCCGTTGATGAACTCGGTCATCGTCGCCGCGGTCGGGTTCCCGGCAACCTGCGCGGTGTTGACGTTGGTGTCGGACGAGTTGTCATCGGCGGAGGCGTTGTCTGGTGTCTGGTCGCGGAATATCAACCAACCGGCGAGCACCATCAGGATCCCGGCGAGTACGGCGGCGGCGAAGATCAGTGCCTGCCTGGTTTGTCGCGGAGTTTGTGGCGGATTTTGTCGCGGTGCCTGTCGAAGAGCCTGTGGCCCCGGCGGTGGCTGCTGCGGCGGGGGTTGGGACACCGGTCCCAGGACCTGCGTGCCCTCCGCAGCGGGCTCGGTGACGGTGAGCTGCACGTCGGGCTCGATGGCCGGGCCGGGAGGGCCGGACGCGGTCCCACGGCTCAGCGAGACCCGAGCGGTCTGACCGGCCGCCAGGAAGCTGACCACCCGGCGCATCGGCCACCGCCGGGCCGGGTCCTTGGTCATCGTGCCTTCGAGCAGCGGCTGCAGCCAGCCGGCGGTCGGGGTCCGCGGCGGCTCCTCGTGCACGATCCGGTACAGCGCGCCCAGCACGTTGTTCTCCTGGACGTCGTACGGCGGTCGGCCGGCGAGCGTGTGGAAGACCGTGGCGCCCAGCGCCCAGACATCGCTGGCCGGACTCGCCGGGTGACCGGACGCGATCTCCGGTGCGAGGTAGGCGGGGGAGCCGGTGAGCAGGCCGGTCTTGGTGATGGTCGCGTCGGTGTCGGCGCGGGCGATGCCGAAGTCGGTCAGCCTCACCTCGCCGTCGGGTGTGACCATGATGTTGCCGGGCTTTACGTCGCGGTGCACGATCCCCTCTGCGTGCGCGGCGGCCAGTCCGGAGGCGGCCTGGATCGCGACCGAGGCCGCCTCGTCGACCGCCAACCGGCCCTGGTCGCGGACCAGCCGGCCGAGGGTCACGCCCTCGACGTACTCCATCACCAGCCAGTACCGGCCGCCTTCCTCGACGAGGTCGAAGACCGCGACCACGTTCGGGTGGCTCAGGCTCGCGGCATGCCGCGCCTCACGGCGTACCCGGACCACGTTGACGTCCTCGGCGCCGGGCAGCAGCCCGATCTGCTTGAGCGCAACCTGCCGGCCCAGGACCTTGTCCTGGCCCAGCCATACGCTGCCCATGCCGCCGCGCCCGATCTCCCGGACCGGCGAGTACCTGCCTGCGATCAAAACCGTGGTCGTCCCTTCGTGTGCCGACAATCAGGGTAGGCAGACGAGATGAGAAACCCGGCGTGACGACGGTCTCAGCCAGAGCTGAGCCGGCTCATGCGACCTCGGAGTAGCTGCCCAGCCAGGCGTCGAAGTCGTCGTCCCGGCCGGCCCACCGGGCCAGCCCGCGGGCGAGCTCGGCCTCGGACATCAGCACGTCCTCGACCGCACGGGCCACTGCGTCGCGGCCGTCGCCGAGGCCGGTGATCAGGATCCGGGTCCGGGGCTCGCGCTCCTGCCAGAGCCCTGACGTGCCGATCGCGAGTGCGCCGCCGGCGCCGTCCCACGCGTTCAGGGCGAGCGGCCGGGTCGGCAGCCAGAAGCAGCCGCGGCTGCGGACGCCGTGCCCGCCGATGTCCTCGATCCGGTCCAGCAGGCGCCGCGGGTGGAACGGGCGCCAGGTGTCGACGGCGAGGGTCCACATCCCACCGTCCGGGTCGCGGGTGACGTCCACGATCTCGCCGTTCGGGCGCTCGCCGCCCGGCACCCGGCCGGTCAGCTCGACCGCCGCATCCGCGGCGTCGTGGTCGCGTACGGCGAGCAGCCGGGCGGCGGCGAGATCACCGGGCTCGGCGGTGACCTGCACGCCCGGCCGGCACAGCTCGCCCAGCAGCGCGGCCGCATCGTCGGGGAGCGCCTCGTCGGTGCAGAGAACGATGTCGGCGTACTCCAGCTGGTCGCAGATCACCCCGCCGACCGTCCGGTCGTCGTACTCCGGCCCACCGCGCTCGCGCACCAGGTCATCGCCGAATACATCGCCGACCAAGGTCTCACCCGTGACCGCCGCCAGCACCGACCGGACGTCGACGTACCGGCCCGCCGGCCGGCCGCGGACGACCATGTGCCGCAGCGCGCGCACCACGGGGACCACCTCGGCCGAATCCGGCAGGTCGAGCACGGCCGAGGACCACCGGCCCCCGGCCTCCTCGGCGAGCCGGACCATCGTCGGCACGATCTCGTAGCGCAGCGCGCAGGTGAGGCAGGCGTGCTCGACCGGGACCCTGACGTCCTCGACCACGCCGGTGCCGTCGCTGACCACCCGCCGGATGAAGCCGACCTCGAGCTCGATCTCGTGGCGGACGACGACCGGCTGCGGGAGCTCGAGAGCCAGGCTCATCGCGGCGACGGCCTGGCTCTCACGGTTCGAGCCGCAGAGGACGACGAGGGGGAGTCGAGTGGTCGTGTCAGTCATGCCCTAGATGATAACGGTTCTCATCTGTGTCGTTGCAAGGCACATCTCGCCAACGCGGTCGCCGTACCGAAGAGTAGGACGGTTTCAGCAGCCGCAGAGCGTCGTACTCTTCGGTACCGCAGCAGCCCGGATCGGCCCTCAGTCCTCGTTCGATTGCTAAGAGCGGGCAAAGCGTCCAAGCGGCACACGCACGACCCCGAAGACGACCATCGCGAGGATCGGGATCAGCGGCAGGTACCACCGCAGGGTGCCGTCCTTGGTGGCGATGCCGAGCGCGGCCATCAGCCCGAGGCCAGCGCAGATGGTGACCATCGCCAGCACCGGCAGCAGCAGGTGCGGGGCCGGCCGGTCGTCGCGCGCCGGCTGCTCGAACCGGCCGAGTACGACGACCAGCAGGGCCGTGGCCAGCGCCAGGATCCCGAACCACGCCGGCCGGAACGCCCACCAGCCGGCCGTGTTCGGCTCCAGCCCGAGGCCCGCGCCACCGAGCGACATCGAGATCGCGACCACGATGCCGAGCGCGGTCAGGTGCCAGAGGTAGATGGTCATGATCCGGGCATTGACGAAAATGGTTGTCATCCAGACCCGGCGCCGCGCGACCAGCCGGGCCAGCGCCGGCTCCAGTGCCAGCACGACGCCGGCCTGCATCAGGCCGAGGAAGCCGAGGGTGATCCGGGTCGGGTAGGAGTTGTTCACGCCGTGCCCGGAGACGCCGACCATCGACACGCCGTACGGCCCGTAGTGGACCAGCGCCAGCAGCCCGGCCAGGCCGACCGCCGCCAGCAGCAGCCGGCGGCCGGTGCCGGCAAGCGCGCCGTCGCGCCAGGCGTAGCCGAGCTGGTGGACCGTGCCCCAGACGATCGCGTAGTTCAGGAAGCCGACCAGCAGCTGGTCGGTCGAGATCGACACGTAGTCGACCAGCGCGCCGGCCGCGAGCCCGCCGCCGATCGACCACCAGCCGAACCGGTCCCACAGCTTCAGGGTCAGCGGCGCGAGCGAGACCACCACGACGTACGCCGCGAGGAACCAGGTCGGCACCAGCGAGGCGCGGCTGGCGATGTTGAGGGTGGCGGTGTCGGCGCCGAGCGCGTGCGCCGCGGGCGCCAGGATCGTCCAGAAGACCATCAGCGGCAGCACCGGGATCACCAGCCGGCGGAGCCGGGTGCGAAGCCAGCCGCCGTACGTCGTGCCGCGGGAGCTGGCCGCCCGCCAGGAGATCGCGTTCGCGTAGCCACCGACCAGGAAGAACACTGGCATCACCTGCAGCACCCAGGTCAGCGGGTGCGTCCACAGGGCCATCCCGAGCAGGTCACCGCGGTGCAGGTCGCCGCCGTTGTCGACGTACACGGCAGCCATCAGCCAGTGGCCGAGAACGACGACCAGGATGGCGGCGCCCCGGAGCAGGTCGACCACGCGGTTGCGGTCGTCGGGCGTGGCGTCGGCCATGGCGGCGAGACGCGACGGGGTGGAGGTGGCAGTCAGGCTCATGGGCATCAGACTTCCCGAGCCCTGACGAAACCGCTTGAGTACGAGTACCCGACGTGCGGCAGACTGACACCCAGCCTGCGTCGATGCAGTACCCACGCGAGAGGAAGCACCTTGTCCACCGAATCCAACGTTCTCGACGAGCTCGAGTGGCGCGGCCTGATCGCCCACTCGACCGACCGCGACGCGCTGCGCGCCGCGCTCGCCGAGGGGAGCGTTCGGTTCTATGTGGGCTTCGACCCGACCGCGCCGAGCCTGCACATGGGCAACCTGGTCCAGATCCTGACCGCCAAGCGGCTGCAGGACGCCGGGCACACGCCGTACGCACTGGTCGGCGGCGCTACTGGCATGATCGGTGACCCCAAGGAGTCGGGGGAGCGGACCCTGAACTCGCTGGACACGGTCAAAGACTGGGTGGAGCGAGTACGCCGTCAGATCGAGCCGTTCCTCAGCTTCGAGGGCGAGCACGCGGCGACGATGGTCAACAACTACGACTGGACCGCCTCGATGTCGACCATCGACTTCCTGCGCGACATCGGCAAGCACTTCCCGGTCAACCGGATGCTGGCCCGCGACGTCGTGAAGTCGCGGCTCGAGGCCGGGATCAGCTACACCGAGTTCAGCTACGTGCTGCTGCAGTCGATGGACTACCTCCAGCTCCACCGCGACTACGGCGTGTGCCTGCAGTTCGGTGGCAGCGACCAGTGGGGCAACCTCACCGGCGGCGTCGAGCTGATCCGGCGCGCCGACGGCGGCAAGGCACACGCCTTCGCCACCCCGCTGGTGACCAAGGCCGACGGCACCAAGTACGGCAAGACCGAGGGCGGTGCCCTCTGGCTCGACCCGGAGATGATGTCGCCGTACGCCTTCTACCAGTTCTGGCTCAACGCCGAGGACGAGAAGGTCAGCGAGCTGCTGCGGATCTTCACCTTCCTGTCCCGCGAGGAGATCGGGGAGCTGGACCGGCAGACCGCCGAGAAACCGTTCCTGCGGGCCGGCCAGAAGGCGCTCGCCGAGCAGGTCACCACGCTGGTGCACGGCGCCGAGGAGACCGAGCGGATCAAGGCCGCCTCGGCCGCGCTGTTCGGCGGCGGCGACCTGCACGATCTGGCTGTGCCGACGCTGGCCGCGGCGCTGCGCGAGGCCGGTGCGGCCACCATCGAGGGCAAGGAGGCGATCCCGACGATCGTCGACCTGTTCGTGCTTGCCGGGCTCGCGAAGAGCAAGGGCGAAGCCCGCCGTACGGTCGCCGAGGGCGGTGCCTACCTCAACAACGAGCGGGTCGAGGACGCCGAGTACGTCCCCGGCGGCCAGGACCTGCTCGGCGGCAGCTGGCTGGTGCTGCGCCGCGGCAAGAAGAACCTCGCCGGCGTCGAAATCGTGTGACGCGAGAACGGTTCGGCGGCCGCCGAACCGTTCTCGCCGTACCGTCGAGGCATGGCTCTTGGTGCGGAGATCCTGGACGACCCGTCGTACGTCGTACCGCCGGTTCCGGCGGGCGCGCGTGGCGTGGCCTGGCTGCGCTCGCAGGTGGTCAGATTCAGCGAAGGTACGGCGCACAGGCGGCGCCGCGCGCTGACCGAGCGGCTGCTCGACGAGCTGCTCGTCAACCCGGCCTGGCATGACTCGCCCACTGTGGTGCTGGCGGTGAGCCTCGGGCTGCCGCCCGCTGTGGTCGACGACGTCGGTCTGGTGGCGGCGTCGTACCAGCCGCACCTGCCGGTCACGGCCGAGGCCGACGAGGCGGTGGAGCGGCTGGTCGAGCAGTGCGGCGGCCGGGACGAGCGCACGGCGGCCGTGATCTGCCTGCTCGTGCAGGCCCACGACGCTACCCGTGCCCTGATCGAGGTCCGCGCTGGCAACAGGCCGGCGCCGCCGGTGCCGGTCACCCGGCGGGTTTCGCCGGACGGCGAGCTGGTCGAGGTGGACCTCACCGAGGCGCCGTTCGGCCGCGGCCGGCATGCCTGCCCGGCCGCGGGGCTGGCGACCGTGCTCGCGGACGCCGCGACCGGCGCGGGGGAGCGGTGATGGCGGTCTCGCCCACGTCGCTTGCCGCCTTCGCGGCACTGCTCGCCGACCCGACCCGGAGCGCGATCTGCCTCGCGCTCCTGGACGGCCGGGCCTGGACCGCCGGCGAGATCGCGGCGGAGGTCGGTGTCGCGCGGTCGACCGCCAGCGAGCAGCTGACGACGCTGGTCGGCGCCGGTCTGCTCGCGGAGGAGCGACAGAGACGGCACCGCTACGTCCGGCTGAGCGGCCACCAGATCGCGACCGTGATCGAGGACCTTGCCGGCCTGGCGGGCGCACCGGAGGTTCCACGCTCACTGCGTGAGTCGCACCGCGCTCGGGATCTCGCCGCGGCTCGTACCTGCTACGACCATCTGGCCGGCGCCCTCGGCGTCGGGTTGTACGACGCCTTCGTCGACCGTGGCCTGCTCACGACCGCCGACGGCACCGCGCTGACCGCCGCCGGGAGGTCCTGGTTCACCGAGCTGCTCGGCGAGCCGGCGCTGACCGCCCGCGGGCGGCCGCTGATCCGGACCTGCCTGGACTGGACCGAGCGACGGCCGCATCTCGCCGGCGCCCTGGGCGCCGCGCTCCACCACGGCCTGCGCGAGCGCGGTTGGGTGGTGGCCGGCCCGCGGCCGCGCGCGGTTCGACTCACCGAGGCCGGTGCACACGGCCTCGAGGAGCTCCTCGGCCGCCCTATGCTTCCGAGCACCGGCGATCGAGGAGTCGAAGGAGACGGGCATGCGGGAGCGCTGGCTGGATGGGGTCGAGAAGCGAGCGCGTGACAGCCTGCCGGCCGCCGTCTACCGGTACCTGATGCAGGGCGCCCGCGAGGGGGTGTCCGCGGCCGAGGCGGTCTCGGCGTGGCAGTCAGTGCGGTTCGTGCCGCACGTGCTGCGCGATGTCACCGAGGTCGACACCGCCACCACGCTGCTCGGGACGCCGGTCGCCACGCCGGTCGGGATCGCACCGACAACCCTGCAGCGCGCCGTACACCCCGAGGGTGAGTTGGCCATGGCCCGCGCCACGGCCGCCGCCGGGTCGCTCATGGTCGTGTCCAGCAACGCCGGCACCCGGTTCGCCGAGATCGGCGCTACCGGCGTCAGCTGGTGGCTGCAGGCCTACGTGCCCGCGGACCGCAGCCTCGCCGAGCCGCTGCTCGCGCGTGCCGTGGAAGCGGGCGCGAAGGCGGTGGTGCTCACCGTCGACACGCCGGTCGTCGGCACCAAGTACGACGGTGACAACGAGACCATCTGGGACCTGCTGCCGGGCGACGTGCTCCGGGTCAACTTCGACGACGGGTACGACGACCGGCCCGGCGCTGCGAAGGCGACCGACCTCGGTGTCGGTGACATCGCCTGGCTGGGCGAGATCACCGGGCTGCCGGTGGTCGCCAAGGGCGTCGTCCGGCCGGACGACGCCCGCCGCTGCGTCCAGGCGGGCTGTGCCGCCATCTGGGTGTCGAACCATGGCGGCCGTCAGCTCGACCGCACCATCAGCACCGCGGCCGCACTGCCCGCGATCGCGAGCGCCATCGGTCCGACCGCCGAGCTGTACGTCGACGGCGGCATCCGGTCCGGCCTGGATGTGATGGCCGCAACAGCGCTCGGTGCCCGAGGTGTCTTCCTGGGCCGGCTGCCGGTTCTCAGCCTCGCTGGAGGGGAGCAGTCGGTGCGTCGGCTGCACGCCGAGCTCGCCGACGAGCTGGTCGAGGCGATGCGGCTGGGCGGCTGCACTCGCCTGTCCGACACGCCGGCGATCGTGTCGCACGATCCCGGAAACCGCCTCTGACCTGCGGAAACAAGATTGTGGCCGCTGACACGCCACTCTGATTTGACGTGCCGTTGGCTCTCGCATAATGTTCTCGCCTGTCGCCAGGGAGCGGCGGGAAGCAAGGCCGAGAGGCCGGGTTTCCGGCCCCGGGCGGAACCCTTTCTCACTCACCTCAACCGGGTGATTCGGGTGCGCGCAATAGCGGCCCCGGATCGGTTCGGATGAGTAGACGTGTGTCTGGGGCCCGAAAGGGTCAGGCTGGTTTGCGAAGTCTGACCTAACCGGGTAAGTTTAACGAGTCGCCCCAAAGCCGGTCCGAAAGGACAGGATTGGTGTGTGTCTGATGTTTGAGAACTCAACAGTGTGTCATTTAGTCGATGAATTAGTTTGTAGATGTTGCCTGCCTGTGCCCTTTGGGTGTGGGTGGGTGTCC
>NZ_QEOO01000014.1 GCF_003121585.1 Nocardioides speluncae | reverse complement strand
TCGGGCCAAGCTTGCGATGGGTCACGAACACGGAGGAGAACCAGCCGGTTCACCCTGCCAGCCAGCCCCGGGCCAGCCACCACTGACACTCACAGCTTGCGAAGACTCGCCTCGACCCGGAGCTCCGCTGGCGGCGTCCTCATACGTCAACACCGGCCGGGTCGGCGTGCTGGTGGGTGAAGACGGGCCGGGTCGGCGGATTAGGGTGGCGGGGTGAAGGAGTTCCTCGTCTACACCGGCCTTCGGGTCCTGTTGTTCATCGCTTGCTTCGTCGTGGTCGCCGGCATTTGGGGGCTGCTGGATAGCGACGACCAGATCCCGGTTCTCGGGCCGCTGCTGGTCGCGGTGCTGCTGTCCGGGGTGGCGTCGTACTTCCTGCTCAACCGGCCGCGTGAGGCGTTCGCGCAGCGGGTGCAGGGACGCGCCGACCGTGCTGCCGCGAAGTTCGACGAGATGCGCAGCAAGGAAGACGAGTGACCGATCCCGAGTCCGGCGCGGGCTGCTGCCAGGTCTCTGACCGCTTCGACGCCGAGAGCCGGGACTGGCTGGACGAGGCGATCCGCAAGGTCGAGGCCGACGCCAACCGCTCGGCCGACACCCACCTGCACGTCTTCCCGCTGCCGGCGTCGTGGGACGTCGACCTCTACCTGAAGGACGAGTCGGTCCACCCGACCGGGTCGCTCAAGCACCGCCTGGCGCGGTCACTGTTCCTCTACGCGCTCTGCAACGGCTGGATCAACGCGACGACGACCGTCGTCGAGGCTTCCTCCGGGTCGACGGCGGTGTCCGAGGCGTACTTCGCCAGGCTGCTCGGGCTGCCTTTCGTCGCGGTGATGCCACGGTCCACCTCGCGGGAGAAGGTCGCGCTGATCGAGTTCTACGGCGGGCGCTGCCATTTCGTGGACCGCTCCGACGAGGTGTACGCCGAGGCGCGGCGGCTCGCCGACGAGTCCGGCGGGCACTACCTCGACCAGTTCACCTACGCCGAGCGCGCCACCGACTGGCGCGGCAACAACAACATCGCCGAGTCGATCTTCGAGCAGCTCGCGCTGGAGCGGCACCCGGTGCCGTCGTGGATCGTGGTCGGTGCCGGGACCGGCGGCACCTCGGCGACCATCGGCCGCTACGTCCGCTACCAGCGGCACCGGACCCGGGTGCTCGTGGTCGACCCGGAGAGCTCGGCCTTCTTCCCGTCGTACGTCGCCCGCTCGGCCGACGTGGTCACCGGCGGCTCGTCGCGGATCGAGGGGATCGGCCGGCCGCGGGTGGAACCGTCGTTCCAGCCCGATGTCGTCGACGCGATGCTCTCGGTGCCGGACGCCGCCTCGATCGCGGCCGCCCGGTGGTGCTCCGCGCTGACCGGGCTCTCGGTGGGCGGCTCGACGGGTACCGCGCTGTGGGGCGCGCTCCGGCAGATCGCGCGGATGCGCGCCGAGGGCGAGGCCGGCTCGGTCGTCACGCTGCTGTGCGACGGCGGTGAGCGCTACGCCAACACCTACTACGACGACGGCTGGCTGGCGGCGCAGGGCATCGACATCGCGCCGTACAGCAAGACGCTGGAAGGCTTCGCCGAGACCGGCGCGTGGGTGGAGCCCAGTGGTCGCTAGTCCCGGCGCCGGCGGTTGAGCTGCCGCTCGATCCGCGACTCGGGCTGACCGAGGATCTTCGCCAGGATCTGCACCCGGAGCTTCCAGGCCACGAAGCCCGCGACCGCGATCGCAACGATGATCAGGAATGTCACCATGCCGTCCAGCGTACGCCGCGGGATAGTCCAGAACGTTTGACATCATTTTCGGCGCCGAACCGATGTCAAACGTTCTGGACTATCCGGGCCTAGCGAGCGAGGAGAAGGCCGACGAAGATGCCGACGCCGTAGAGGAGCTCGGCGACACCGGTCTGCTGGAGGACCGGGATCAGGCTGATCCCGGAGGCGCGGCCGAGGACGATGATGCCGGCGCGGACGGCGGTTGGCGCGAACGCCAGGCCGAGGAGCGCCCACCAGCTGGTCGCTAGGGCGAGCCCGACCAGCGCGACGACCGCGGCGCCGAGCAGGAAGACGTAGAGGCCGCGGGTGCGTACCTCGCCCAGCCGGACGGCGAGGGTGATCTTGCCGGACTCGCGGTCGGTCGGGATGTCGCGCAGGTTGTTGGCGACCAGGATCGCGCAGGCCAGCGCGCCGATGCCGATGGCGGCGTACCCGCTCGGCAGCGCGATGTCGGCGTCGAAGGTCTCGGTCTGCACGTACGTCGTGCCGATGACCGCCACCAGCCCGAAGAAGACGAAGACCATCACCTCGCCGAGGCCGAGGTAGCCGTAGGGCTTCGAGCCGCCGGTGTAGAACCAGGCCGCCAGCACCGCGACCAGACCGACCGCGACCAGCCACCAGGCGGTGGTGGCCGCGAGCACCAGCCCGGCGACGGCCGCCACCCCGAACGCCACGAACGCCGCGTTCTTCACCGCCCGCGGCGCCGCGAGCTTGGAGCCGACCAGCCGCAGCGGCCCGACCCGCTCCTCGTCGGTGCCGCGGATCCCGTCGGAGTAGTCGTTGGCGTAGTTGACGCCGACCTGCAGCGCCAGCGCGACCACCAGCGCGAGCAGCGCCTTCCACCACACCTCGTCTCCGGTGTACGCCGCGACGCCGGTGCCGGCGAGGACAGGGGCGACAGCGGCGGGCAGGGTGCGGGGCCGGGCTCCGGCGAACCATTGGGCGGGGGTGGCCATGCCGAAGATTCAAGCAGCCTCGTTGTGCACAGCCTGCAGGGGCTCGAACTTCTGTTTGTACTATCTGTTGGTACTCTTGATACAAGACATACATGAGCATGAGGGAGGTCGGCATGGCTGTTACTCAGATTGACCTCGATGACGAGGCGCTCGCCGAAGTGATGCGGCTGTCCGGTGCCCGGACGAAGAAGGAGTCGGTGAATCTCGCGCTGCGGGAGTACGCAGAGCGACTACGCCGGATAGAAGCGCTCCGCCAGCATCGACTAGTTGCCCAGGGCTGGGACTACGAAGCGTGGCGAGACATGCGCGAGGCCGACAAGAGCCCGTCGCGGTGATCGAGTTCCTCCTCGACTCGTCGGCGCTGTGGCGGCTGCTACGCGACAAGACGTTGGCGACCGGGCTCGAGGAGCTCGTGAGTGCCGGCGCGGTCGGCTCGTGCGCACCGCAGCGGACTGAGTTCACTCGGTCCGCGCGGAGCCTCGAGGAGTACCTCCAGGTGACCGAGATGTTCGGTGACCTCTATCCGGATGTGGCGGTTCCGAAGGCGGCGTGGCGTTGGATCGAGTCGGCGCAGCACACCCTCGTCCGTGCGGGCGCCTTACGGGCACTGTCACTGCCGGACCTCCTGGTGTGCGCGACCGCAGCCTTGAGCGGGCTCGTCGTGCTGCACGATGACTCCGACTTCGTGACGGCCGCGCGTTACCTCACCGACGTTGAGGAGCAGCGGGTGCGGGAGCTCTGAGCTCCCGATCGGGTCAGGCCCGGTTGAGCATGTCGAGGTGGGGGATGCCGTCCTCGTCGTACTCGTCGCCGATCACGTGGAATCCGAGAGCGCCGTAGAAGTCGCGCAGATGGGCCTGGGCGGAGATCCGGACCGGCGCCCCCGGCCAGTGCGTCTCGCACGCCACCAGCGCGCGCACCATCACCGACCGGCCGATCCGGGCACCGCGGGCCTCCTCGGCAACGATCACCCGGCCGACCCGGACCTGGCCGTCGCCGGGATCCGGCTCCAACACCCGGGCATAGGCGACCAGTTCGCCGGCCGACTCACCGAGCAGGTGCCGGGTATCGCCGGCCAGGTCGCGGCCGTCGACGTCCAGATAGGGACTCTTCTGCTCGACGATGAACACGCGGTTGCGGAGTGCCAGGATCGTATGCAGCTGAGCTTTCGTCAGATCTTCGTGATGCAGGTCGGCCCAGGAGAGCTCCATATTGGGATTGAACCAGACCGGCCATAGTCCGCGCTGTGCGCGCCGCCGACGGCCCGGGCGGGATAGTTTGCTCGGGTGAACAGTCTCCGGCCGGTCAGCGGTACGCCGCGTGCGGTGGCCGGCCTGCTGCGCGACTGGTTGACGGCCGCGGCCGAACCGAGGCCGCTGGTCGTGGAGACGTCCGGATCGACCGGTACGCCGAAGCGGGTGGTGCTCTCGCGGGCGGCCGTGACCGCGTCCGCGCGAGCCACGGCCGAGCGGCTCGGGACCACGAGCACACCCGCCCGGGGCCAGTGGCTGCTGACCCTGCCCGCGTCGTACGTCGCCGGCATCCAGGTGATGGTGCGCTCGCTGCTCTCCGGTCACGAGCCGGTGCTGCTCGACGAGCACCCGTCGCTGGCCGAGGCGGCCGCGACCATGACCCACCCGCGCTTCGTCTCGCTGGTGCCGACCCAGCTGCACCGACTGCTGGGCTCTGACGAGGAGGTCGCGGAGCTGCAGACCTTCCACTCCATCCTGCTCGGCGGCGGCCCGATCGACCCGGCCCTGCGCACCAGCGCGGGCGAGGCCGGCCTGCGCATCGTCACGACGTACGGCGCGAGCGAGACCTCCGGTGGCTGTGTGTACGACGGGTACCCGCTGCCCGGCGTCGAGCTCGGGCTGGACCGGCACGGCCGGATCAAGATCCGTGGGCCGATGCTCTTCGACGGCTACGAAGGCGACCCGATGCTGACCCGCGCCGCGCTGGTGGACGGCTGGTTCCTGACCAGCGACCTCGGCCGGATCGACCTCGACGGGCGGCTGCACGTGCTCGGCCGCAAGGACGACGTGGTGGTCTCCGGCGGTGTCAACGTCCCGGCCGCGGCGGTGGCGAGCCGGCTGCGTGCCCACCCGAGGGTGTCGGCGGTCGAGGTGGTCGGCGTACCCGACGAGGAGTGGGGGCAGATGGTGGTCGCGTTCGTGGTCGGCGGGCTGAGCCTGGACGAGGCACGCAACTGGGTCGCGGAGTGCCACCCCCGCGCGTGGGCGCCGCACCGCGTCGTACACCTCACCGCGCTGCCGCTCCTCCCGAACGGCAAGGTCGACCGCCGCGCGCTCACCGAGGAAGGTTCGGGTTGAGGGTCTGGTCGATCCCGCTGCGCACCCGCTTCCGCGGCATCACCGTGCGCGAGGGGGCCCTGCTGCCGGGCCCGGGCGGCTGGGGCGAGTGGAGCCCGTTCCTCGAGTACGACGCACAGGTGGCCGAGGCCTGGCTTCGCTGCGCGGTGGAGGCGGCGGCCGGCGACTGGCCGGATCCGGTGCGCGACCGGGTCCCGGTGAACGTGACCGTGCCCGCCGTCGGCCCGGAGCGCGCCCACGAGATCGTGACCGCCGGCGGCTGCGCGACCGCCAAGGTCAAGGTCGCCGAGCCCGGTCAGAGCGTCGGCGACGACCTCGCGCGGGTCGAGGCGGTTCGCGACGCGCTCGGTCCGGCCGGCCGGGTTCGGGTCGACGCCAACGGCGCCTGGTCCATCGACGAGGCGGTCGCCGCGATCCGGCAGCTCGACACCGCCGCCGGCGGGCTGGAGTACGTCGAGCAGCCGTGCGCGAGCGTCGAGGAGCTGGCTACGGTACGGCGCGCGGTCGACGTACCCATCGCGGCCGACGAGTCCATCCGCCGCGCCGCCGACCCGTACCGGGTGCGTGACCTGGACGCCGCCGACGTCGCCGTACTCAAGGTGCAGCCGCTCGGCGGGGTCCGCGCCTGCCTGCGGATCGCCGAGGACATCGGGCTTCCGGTGGTGGTGTCGAGCGCGTTGGAGACCTCGGTCGGGATCGCCGCCGGCGTCGCGCTCGCGGCGGCGCTGCCGGAGCTGCCCTACGCGTGCGGGCTGGCGACCGTGCAGCTGCTGACCGCCGACGTGGCGACCGAGCCGCTGCTGCCCGTCGACGGCTGGCTTCCGGTTCGGCGGCCGGACGTCGACGAGGACGCGCTCGACGCGCTGGCCGCGCAGCCCGATCGGGTCGCGCACTGGGAGGCTCGGCTCGCCGAGGTTCGGGACGTAAGGCAAGATCGGCCGATGTGAGTCCACCCCCCGCCAACCCGTCGACCCGGCTTGCCCGAGCGGTGATCGGCGCCCTGATCGAGGCCGGAGTGCGCGAGGTTGTGCTGGCGCCGGGTTCCCGGAACGCGCCTCTCGCCTTCGCGGCGTACGACGCGGCGCAGCGCGGCCTGCTCCGGCTGCACACCCGGGTCGACGAGCGGACCGCCGGATACCTCGCGGTCGGGATGACCAAGGTCGGCGCCCGCGCCGCCGTGATGTGTACGTCGGGCACCGCCGTCGCCAACCTGCACCCCGCCGTCCTCGAAGCCGCGCACGCCGGGCTGCCGCTCGTGGTGGTGACCGCCGACCGGCCGGCGTCGCTGCGCGGCACCGGCGCCAACCAGACCACCGACCAGGTCGAGATCTTCGGCGCGATGGCTAGGTTCGCCGATCTGGCGTCGGATGAGGTGGTCGAGCGGGGAGCGCTAGCGAGCGTCGTCGAGACCATCGACCGTCCGGTCCACCTCAACGTCCAGTTCACCCCGCCCCTCGTCCCCGACCTCCCGTGGCACCACAGCCCAGAGGTGGTCTCGACGTCGATTGCTGCGCAACCTGCTCGACCACCCGGGGTGCTCCTGGCGAGGGGGCCGCGGACCGTCGTCGTCGCGGGTGACGACGCGGGGCCGGCGGCGCGGGTGCTGGCCGAGCGGGGTGGCTGGCCGCTGCTGGCCGAGCCGACCTCGGGTGCGCGCACCGGCCGCAACGCGCTGCGTACCTACCGGCTGCTGCTCGGCACCGACCTCGGCAAGCAGGTCGAGCGGGTCGTGGTGGCAGGTCACCCGACCCTGTCCCGGCCGGTCACCGGTCTGCTCGAACGTGCAGACGTCGAGGTGCTCTCGCTAAGGACGCGGGGGATCTGGCCCGATCGCCCGTTCGAGGCGACGGAGCACGACGCGATCGACGTGGAGGGCGACCCCGACGACCCTGCCTGGCTGGAGGCGTGGCACGCTGCCGACGCCGACCTCGGCCGCCGCATCGACGAGCTGCTCGCCGCCGAGCCCGACCTCACTCCACATGTGGTCGCCGGCGCGGTGAGTCGCGCCGTACCGCCGGGCGGGCTGCTGCTGGTCGGTGCGTCCAGCCCGATCCGCGACCTGGACCTGATGACCGTGCCGTACCAGGTCGGCGACCGGCGCAAGCTGATCGCCAACCGCGGCCTGGCCGGCATCGACGGCACCCTCTCGTCGGCGATCGGCGCCGCGCTGGGGCGGTCGCACGGCACCCGCAACCTGGCCCTGGTCGGCGACGTCACCTTCCTGCACGACGCCAACGGCCTGATCCTCGGCCCCGACGAGGCCCGCCCCGACCTGACGATCGTGGTGGTCAACGACGACGGCGGGTCGATCTTCTCGATGCTGGAACAGGGCGACCCGGCGTACGCCGACCGCTTCGACAAGTTGTTCGGTACCCCACACGGCGTCGACCTCGCGTCCCTGTGCGCCGCCACCCGCACCCCGCACTGGCAGGTCGACTCCATCCCCGAGCTCGAGCACGCGCTGGCCAACCCCAACGGCGGCATCGAGGTGGTCGAGGCCCGGGTCCGCCGGGACAACCGCCGCGACCTCAACGAGCGGCTCCGCGCGCTGTCGACGCAGAGCAGTTAGAGGCGGTCGATCTCGGTGAGGTCGATGTCGATGTCGAACGGCACCGAGAGCTTCAACCGATCATGATGGATGCCGGTGAGGGCGTAAGCCCTGGTCGCCGGGTCGAGCTCGTGCACATAGACCACGGG
Organism: Nocardioides speluncae; assembly: GCF_003121585.1. Lineage (GTDB taxonomy): Bacteria > Actinomycetota > Actinomycetes > Propionibacteriales > Nocardioidaceae > Nocardioides > Nocardioides speluncae. Next base: position 738 of record NZ_QEOO01000014.1, on the reverse strand, counting down.
CCGGTCCTCGACGTTCTCCACGCGCCAGAAGTGTGGGATGCCGGCCTCCGCATAGAGCAGCGGCTTCCGTACGCGGTCCCGGTCGACTGAGTCGGGAGAGACAACCTCGACGACAAGCCGCACGTGCTCTGGCTGGTACGTCGTCTGGTTGAGATCGGTCACTCCGGCCGCGTCGAGAACAAGGACGTCAGGCTCCGGCCGCTGGTGCCGACCAAGGGTCACGGTCATCTCGGCACGCACCCGGAGGCCGCCGGGCACTGCGTCGCGCAAGCCATTCGAAAGCACAGAGATCACGAGGTGGTGGAACGCTCGCTGCGGACTCACGAAGAACAGCCCCCCGTCGATGAGCTCGGTGTGCGGAGGGAGGTTCGGCAGCCGGTCCAGGTCGTCGGCGGTGAAGCCGCCCGGTGGCGGCCGGAGCCACTCGGGAAATGCCTCGACGGTCATGCTCGCCTCCCTTCAACGTCGGAGTCGGTCTCGTCGGTTGCAAGTATGACACTGGCACTCGTGCGCCCGCTCTGTCACGAACTGCGACCGCGTGAAGCGATGGCGGCCGGGCAGGATGGCGCTATGAACGTGCAATCGTGAGCGGTGTCGGCACCCTCCGCTGACGCGATCCCGCTCAGCCGTCCTGGTGATCGATGCGCTGGTGGTTGCTGGAGCCGTGGCTCGGCTTGCGGCCCTCGTCGTCGTTCTCGAGTTCGGCGGCGATGGACACGGTGAGGCCGCCGAGCAGGA
>NZ_QEOO01000048.1 GCF_003121585.1 Nocardioides speluncae | reverse complement strand
CAGAGCTTGAGTTGGTTCGCAACACCGACTCTTGGACACCCTCGACCTACATCACCGCCGCCACACCGCCGTACCCCTTGGAATCAGTCATCTAGTGGCCGCCACGTAGGCTCAATCCATGGAGACGTACGCAGGGCCCCGGCGCCGCAGGTGGCGCTGGTGGCTGCTGTTCGTTCTCTTCGTGGCGATGCCGATCGCGGAGATCTACGTCCTGATCCAAGTGGGTCAGGTAATCGGCGTCTGGTGGACGATCCTGCTGCTGATCGCCGACAGCCTGCTGGGCAGCTGGCTGATCAAGCGCGAGGGTGGCCGGGCCTGGCGGGCACTGACCACCTCGCTCAACACCGGCAAGATGCCGGCCCGCGAGCTCGCGGACGGTGCGCTGATCCTGGTCGGCGGCACGCTGATGCTGTCGCCCGGCTTCGTCACCGACGCGTTCGGGATGCTGCTGATCCTGCCGTTCACCCGGCCGGTCGCGCGAAAGATCCTGACCCGGGTGGTGACCCGCAAGCTGCTCGCGTCGTCGTACGTCGTCGGACATGGAACTCGCCCCGGACCACACGGGGGAGCGGTAGTCCAGGGCGAGGTCATCGACCAGCCTGAGAAGTAACGCTCAGGCGGTCTTGGTCTTCTTGGCGTTGGCCCGGTGCAGGTGCGCCGGCCCGATCTCGCCGCCACGCAGCAGCTCGAGACGCTCCTTGAGGATGTCCTCGAGCTCCTTCTCGGAGCGACGCTCCAGGAGCATGTCCCAGTGCGTGCGGACCGGCTTCTCAGCCTTCTCCTCGCGCTCGATGCCCGACGTGCTCAGCGCCTCGGCGCCGCAGCGAGGGCACTCCCAAACCGCCGGGATCTCGGCCTCGACCGACATCGTGATCTCGAACTCGTGTCCCTGCGGACACTTGTAACCCACCTGTTGGCGAGCCGCGAACTCAATGCCGCGCTCGTCCTCGAAGCTCTGACCTCCCAGCCGAGCCCCGCGCAGTGTGCGCTCTGCCATTGTGAGCCACCTCCCAACACTTGATTGTGCTCCCCACGAACACCCATGAGACGGCTGACCCTGCTGACCATGACGCCCCTCCGGCAAGTAATTGCCGTCACATGCTCAACGTACGCCTGAGTCACCCTGTTCCAAAGTTGTTGAAATGTGCCGTAATACACAACAGCACACCCACCGAACTCTCGGCGTCAAGATGATGTCAGATCACAGGGTGATTGACCTCATTGGTCCAACGACGCGCACTCAGACGACGCTGGGAACCCGGTTCCCGGCCTCACGGATGCCGCGCTCGGTGTCGACTCGCATCAGCAGCAGACCGCCGACCAAGAAGAAGACGATCAGTGCGAACACGGCCGGTCGGTAGGAGTCGGTCAGCTGGTAGACCACGCCGAAGGTGAGCGTGCCGAACCAGGAGGTGCCGCGGTCCATGGCGTGGTAGAAGCTGAAGAACTCGGCCTCACGGCCCTTCGGGATCAGCAGCGAGAAGTATGACCGGGCCAGCGCCTGGGTGCCACCGAGGACGATGCCGATCGCCACGCCGAGGGCGAGAAACGGCACGATCTGCTTCTCCGGTACGACGAGGGCCGTGGTTACGATCACCATCCAGACGCACAGGCCGATCAGGATCACCCGCTTCGCGCCGTACCGCGCCGCCAGCTTGCCGAACAGCAGCGCGCCGCCGAAGGCCACGAACTGCACCAGCAGGATGGTCGCGATCAGTACCGAGGTGCCGAAGCCGAGCTGCTTCTCGCCGTACGTGGACGACGTCGCGATCACGGTCTGGATGCCGTCGTTGAAGAACAGGTAGGCGAACAGGAACGTCAGCGCCATCGGGTAGTTGCGCAGGTCCTTCAGCGTCGACCAGAGCTGGCCGAAGCTCTGCTGGATGATGCCGCCGGACTCCGGCACGACGTGCTGGGGCTCGTGGTTGCTGAGCTTGAGGAACGGGATGAAGGTGAACGCGGCCCACCACACTGCGGCCGACAGCATGCTGATCCGGACCGCCATGCTGGTTGACAGGCCGATGGCGTCGTGGCCGAGCACGATGCCGAGGTTCACCAGCAGCAGCAGGCCGCCGCCGAGGTAGCCCCAGGCCCAGCCACGGGAGGAGACCCGGTCGCGCTCCTCCTCCTCGGAGATCAGGGGCAGGATCGCGTCGTTGACGGTGATCGACGCGCCCAGGCACAGGTTGGCGCCGATCGCGGAGATCGCGCCGATCTGCCAGTTGTCACCGGTACAGAAGAACATCAGCGCCGCGAACGCGGCACCGGTCCACGCGAAACCGGCGAGCAGGCCCTTCTTGTTGGCGGTCCGGTCGGCAATGGCGCCGAGCAGCGGCAGCAGGAGCGCCGACAGGATCGTAGAGAAGGTGACGATGTACGCCGGGAGCGCGCCCGGGGCGACCGACAGCCCGAGGATGGTCAGGTCGGCGGTGCAGTCCAGGCCCTTGTCGTCATCGCTGACGAACCCGCAGGCCGCCCGCTCCGCGATCGTGATCAGGTACGGCGCGAACAGCACCGTGGCAATGGTGGTGACGTAGGCCGAGTTGGCCCAGTCGTACCAGTACCAGGCCTTCTGCTCCTTTGCCCGCCACAGCGGCCGGAGGTCGGCGATGCCCTCCGAGCTCTCTGGTTTCTCGCTCATGCCTGTTCCCTCCACTGCCCGCGCGCTGTCAGCACGGCCTTGAGTATGTCGGTGCGATCGGTCATCAGCCCGTCGACACCACGGTCGAGCAGGACCTGCATCTCGTCGGGGTCGTCGATGGTCCACACGTGGACGTGGGCGCCCGCCTCATTTGCCCGCCGTACCAGCCGGGCGCTGGCGACAGTGAGCCCTCGCGCCCGGTGCGGGATCTGGAGTGCCGCCACCCGGCCGCGAGTCAGCCGGCGCGCGAGCCGGGCGCTGGGCACCAGAACGAACACGGCGATCTCGAGCGGATGCGCGGAGGTGGCCACCCGGCGCTGAGTGAGCCGGCGGAACTCGCGCAGCCGCGTCGCCGAGAACGAAGCGACCAGCACTCGGTCGTGCGCATTGCGGGCCTCGATGAACCTCGCCAGCGCCGGCACCGAGCCGGCCGACTTGAGGTCGATGTTGAACCGAGCCTTCGGGAACTCGTCGAACAGCGCCGCGAGCGTCGGGACCGCCTCACGACCGCCGATCAACGCGCTCTGCACCTCGCCGTACGTCAGGTCGGCGACCGGGCCCTTGCGGTCGGTGACCCGGTCGAGGACGTCGTCGTGGAAGGCAAGCAGGACGCCGTCCCGGGTCACGTGGACGTCGGTCTCGAGGTATTCGTAGCCGAGTTCGACCGCATGCCGGAACGCGGCGAGGGTGTTCTCCATGCCCTCGATCTCGGGATGGAAGGCGCCGCCGCGGTGGGCGAACGCCAGCGCCGCGCCCGGCTGGTCGAGGACCGAATCAAGAAAGGCGAAGCCGGTCGCCGGCGACACTGTCGGGCTGGTGCGGGGAGTCACGGGAGCAGTATGGCCGTCCATGAGCCGATCGTGGACCCGAAACTCTGGTCCGGCATCGGCCCGGATACTCACTGGTAGAGATCGCGTGGGGAGTACGGTCGAAGCATGGCGGCTTCGAACTGTCCCCGATGCGGCACCGAGATGGTGTCCGTGTCCCATGGTGCCCTCGCTCTGACCCAGTGCCCCGAGGGGCACGGGGTGTTCCTCGACCGTGCCGACCTCGGCACGTTGATCGAGGCCGAGACGGACTGGCACCGCAACGCCACCCACGACACCGCCCGGTTGCCCCGGATCACCGCGGACATGACCGAGCCGCCGGCCCCGCTCCGGCCGCGGGCCTGGGTCGAGACCCTCTTCAGCTGACCTCTGCTTGCTACCTCCACACGCGCCGATATGGGCGTGCGGCGCTTCCGCACGACCAAACCGAGTGAGCGTTTCTGCTCTAATCAATCGCATTTCGATCACTCTTGACAAGGACTGCGTCACATCGAGAGATTGGACGGCAACCCCGTGGCCGCCGAAGCCCGCGGGTCGATGTGAGGAGTGGTCTCGAACATGGTCGACATGCCCCACCCCAGCCGCCGCACCGTTCTCGGCGGCACGATGGCCGCCACCGCCGTTGTCGCCGGCGGCAGCCTGCTCAGCTCCGCCAGCTCCGTGCCCGCCCGCCAGCCCGGCCAGAAGTCGATGATCGGTGTGCCGTTCGAGGCGGTCGACACCGTCCGGATCGGCCTGATCGGGCTCGGCAACCGCGGCATGGGCATGCTCAGCGGCTGGACCGCCGTGCCCGGCGCCGCCGTCACCGCCGTCTGCGACATCCGCGCACCCCGGGCCAAGACGGCCGCCGACCGGGTGGTCGCGGCCGGTAAGCCGAGGCCGAAGGAGTACGGCGGCAGCGCGACGTCGTACCAGGAGATGCTCCGCACCGAGGAGCTCGACCTGGTCTACGTCGCGACCCCGTGGGAGTTCCACTACGAGCAGGGCAAGGCCGCGCTGCTGGCCGGCGCGCACGTCGGTGTCGAGCTGCCGGTCGCAACCGGGCTGGACGAGCTCTGGAGCCTGGTCGACACCTCCGAGCAGACCCGCAAGCACCTGTGGCTGATGGAGAACTGCAGCTACGGCCGCAACGAGCTGGCGATGCTGAAGATGGCCCACGAGGGCGTCTTCGGCGAGGTCACCAACGGCCACGGCGGCTACCTGCACGACCTGCGCGCGCTGCTGTTCAGCGACACCTACTACACCGACGCCTGGCGCCGGAAGTGGCACACCCGCAGCATCGCCAGCTTCTACCCGATGCACGGCCTGGCGCCGATCGCCGCCGCGATGGACATCAACCGCGGCGACCGGATGCTGACCCTGCAGGCGACGGCGACCGCACCGCGTGGGCTGGCCGACTACCGCGAGCGCAACGTGCCCCGCGACCACCCGTCGTGGCAGGAGGAGTACATCAACGGCGACCTGGTGACCTGCCTGATCGGCACCCACCAGGGCCGGGTGATCCGCGCCGAGCACGACGTCTCCTCGCCGCGGCCCTACAGCCGGATCAACAGCCTGGCCGGCAGCCGCGGGATCATGGAGGACTACGTGCCGGTGGGTGGCTCCAGCGCCCGGGTGTACGTCGAACCGGACCACGGCGGGCACTCCTGGCGTGACTTCACGCCGTACCGCGACGAGTTCGACCACTGGCTGTGGAAGACGGTCGGCAGCCAGCCGAACCCCGGCGGCCACGGCGGCATGGACTACATCCTGCAGTGGCGGGTGGTCCAGCAGATGCGGGCCGGGCTGGTCCCCGACATCGACGTGTACGACGCGGCCGTGTGGTGCGCGCCGGTGCCGCTGAGCGTGCGCTCGCTCAACAACGGCGGACGCGCCGTCGCCGTACCGGACTTCACTCGCGGACGGTGGGCGGACCTACGGCCCGGCCTGGACTCCCGTCAGTCCGAGATGCCGCCGGTCGGGTGATCGCGATGCTCCGCTCCGCAGTCGCGCTGGTCGCGGCACTGCTGATCGCCACCATGCTGCCCGCCGGTTCCGGGTCCGCTGCTGCCGCCGGCGCCGTCGAGGTCACGATCGCCGAGGTCGACCTGGACGGTCCGCACATCGCCACCACGACCGTGACCGTCACCAACAACGGCAGCACCCGGCTGACCCGGCTCAACGTGTCGTTCAAGGGGCCGGTCGGCTGGGCGGTGCAGCCGGCCAGCCAGAGCTGGTCGAAGGCGGTGTCGCCCGGCGCGTCGGCCACACTCACCTTCAAGATCCAGGTGCCGGCGCCGCGGCCCGGCTTCCGGATCCGTACCTTCGCCGCGACCGCGACGTACACCGGCGGCGACGGGGCGGGTACGGCGGTCGGCACTCGCACCCAGTACACCGGCGAGGCGCTGCCCAACCTCGCAGCGGCGTACAACAACGTGGGCGTCACCGACGAGAGCGCCACGACAGCGGGCGACTTCGACGGCGAGGGTAACTCGTTCTCGGCGCAGAAGCTGGCCGCGGTCGGGGTGACGCCCGGCGGCACGGTCACCGCGCTCGGTGTGGACTTCACCTGGCCGGATGTCGCGCCCGGCGAAGAAGGCAACGTCGCCGCCGGCGGTCAGGCGGTGCAGCTGTCAGGAACGGGGGAGCGGCTGGCATTCCTCGGCTCCGGCTCGAGCTTCGGTGCCTCCGGCAACGTCACCGTCCACTACACCGACGGCACCAGCAGCACCGGATTCTTCGGCTTCCCGAACTGGTCGTTCCAGGAGCCGGGCACCCACGGTGCCACCCTGGTCGCCTCCAGTGACGGCCGCAACCGGCCCGACGGCTACGGCAACGCCGGCATCGCCTACCGGGTCTTCGCTCACCAGGTCGACATCGACCCGAGCAAGACCGTCGCCTTCGTGGTGCTTCCGTCGTCACCGTCGCTGCACATCTTCGACATGAAGCTGGCCGACTGACTTGCCCGTCCGTTCCTGTCCCAGCCCGCCGGAAACTTCGCGCGGGCTGGGACAGTTTCACTAGGTACCTAGTGAAACTGCTCGCCAGAAATCAGATGTCGCGGAAGGTCTCGATGCTGGCGCCGAGCTGGTTGAGGCGCTCGGCGAGGTCTTCGTAGCCGCGGTGGATGACGTAGGTCGAGCGCAGCACCGAGGTGCCCTTGGAGGCGAGCATCGCCAGCAGGATGACCACGGCGGGGCGCAGGGCGGGCGGGCAGACGATCTCGGCGCCGGACCAGTGGGTCGGGCCTTCGACGAGAACCCGGTGCGGGTCGAGCAGCTTGACCTGGCCGCCGAGCTTGGTGAGCTCGGTGAGGTAGATCGCGCGGTTCTCGTAGACCCAGTCGTGCAGCAGGGTCTGGCCGTTGGCGACGGCGGCGATCACCGCGAAGAACGGCAGGTTGTCGATGTTGAGGCCGGGGAACGGCATCGGGTGGATCTTGTCGAGCGGCGCGCGCAGCAGCGAGGGCAGGGTGGTGATGTCGACCAGCCGGGTGCGGCCGTTCTCGGCGCCGTACTCCTCGGAGCGGGAGTACTGGAAGCCCATCTCCTCCAGCGTCGCCAGCTCGATCTCGAGGAACTCGATCGGCACCCGGCGGATGGTGATCTCGCTCTGGGTGACGATGGCCGCGGCCAGCAGCGACATCGCCTCGATCGGGTCCTCGCTGGGCGCGTAGTCGACGTCGACGTCGATCTCCTCGACGCCGGTGACGGTGAGCGTGGTGGTGCCGACGCCCTCGATGGTGACGCCGAGCTTCTGCAGGTAGAAGCAGAGGTCCTGGACCATGTAGTTGGACGAGGCGTTCCGGATCACGGTGGTGCCGGGGTTGAGCGCCGCGGCCATCAGCGCGTTCTCGGTGACGGTGTCGCCGCGCTCGGTGAGCACGATCGGGCGGCTCGGCTCGACCGCGCGGTTGACGCTGGCGTGGTACGACCCGTCGGTCGCCTTGACCTCGAGGCCGAAGGGACGCAGCGCGGACATGTGCGGCTCGACGGTGCGGGTGCCGAGGTCGCAGCCGCCGGCGTACGGCAGCTCGAAGGACTCCTCGCGGTGCAGCAGCGGGCCGAGGAACATGATGATCGAGCGGGTACGGCGCGCCGCGTGCTCGTCGATGTTGGCCAGGTCCAGCTCGGCCGGCGGGATGATCTCGAGGTCGTTGTCGGCGTTGAGCCACTGGGTCTTCACGCCGAGGCTGTTGAGCACCTCGAGCAGCCGGTTGACCTCCTCGATCCGGGCAACCTTGCGCAGCGTCGTACGACCGCGGTTGAGCAGCGTGGCGCAGAGCAGGGCGACGCCGGCGTTCTTGGAGGACTTCACGTCGATGGTGCCGGACAGCGTGGTCGGGCCGGTGACCCGCAGGTGGGTCGGACCGGCGCCGAGGGCGACGATCTCGGAGTCGAGTGCCTCGCCGATCCTGGCGAGCATCTCGAGGGAGAGGTTCTGGTGGCCCTTCTCGATCCGGTTCACCGCGCTTTGACTCGTGGACAACACATCAGCCAACTGTTGCTGGGTCAGCCCGCGGTGCTTGCGGGCGTCCCGGATCAGATTGCCGATGCGTCCGAGGTAGTCCTGAGTCATGCGGTTCAAGGTATCTCAGATATGAGATAGCACAAATTGACGTCCAACCCCGGGCGAGTCGCGGTCTCGGCACGGGCTCGCGGGGAGTGACAAGATGCCTGACATGCGCGCTGCCACCATCCACGCCCCTCGCGACATCCGCCTCTCCGAGGTCCCGGACCCGAAGATCAAGCGAGACACCGACGCCATCGTGAAGGTCTCCGCGGGCTGCATCTGCGGCTCAGACCTGTGGCCCTACCGAGGCGAGAACGACATCAAGCCCGGCAACACGATCGGGCACGAGGCGATCGGCGTGGTCGAGGAGGTCGGGTCTGCGGTGACGTCGTTCCGGCCGGGCGACTTCGTGATCGTGCCGTTCTGCCACTGCGACAACACCTGCCCGCACTGCCTGGCCGGCGTGCACTCCGCGTGCGACAACCTCGGCTTCACGCTCAGCGGCCAGGGGGAGTACACGCGCGTATTCCAGGCGGAGGGCAGCCTGGTGAAGACGCCCGACCAGCCGGACCCGGCGATGCTCCCGTCGCTGCTGACCCTCGCCGACGTGCTGCCGACGGGCTGGCATGCGGCGGTGGCGGCCCGGGTCAAGCCGGGCGGTACGGCGGTCGTGGTCGGCGACGGCGCGGTTGGGCTGTGCGGCGTGCTGGCCGCGTCGATGATGGGCGCCGAGCGGGTGATCGCGCTGTCGCGGCACGAGTCACGCCAGCAGATCGCGACCGAGTTCGGCGCCACCCACATCGTTCCCCAGCGTGGCGCCGAGGCGGCCGAGGCGGTCGTGGAGATCACCGGGGGAGTGGGCGCCGACTCGGTGCTCGAGTGCGTCGGCACCGGCCAGGCGATCGACACCGCCTTCGACGTCGCACGCCCCGGCGGCATGGTCGGCTTCGTCGGCGTGCCGCACGGCGTGGAGCTGCCGGTGCGCCGGATGTTCGACACCAACGTCGGGCTGGCCGGCGGCATGGCACCGGTCCGGGCCTACCTGCCGGAGCTGCTGCCGCGGGTCTGGTCCGGCGAGGTCAACCCGGGGCTGGTGTTCGACCTGACGCTGCCGCTCGACCGGGTCGCCGACGGCTACCGAGCGATGGACGAGCGGCGCGCGACCAAGGTGCTGCTCCAGCCCTGACGCGAGTACGGCTGGTCAGGCGGCGATCGGCGCGTACGCCGTACCCGGCATCAGGACCGGCTCGCAGTCGCACGAGTCCGAGCACGCCAGGAAGGTGTGGGTCGCGTGCCCGCAGCGGGGGCACGGAAGGTCATGCGTCAGGTGCGTCGAGCTGGTGTCCACGGTGTCCCACATGGTCTTGCCTCCTGCCTGTCGTCCACTGTCTGTCGTCCACTCCATCGTCGCCGTCGGAGTGTTGCCGGGCATCCGCTGCGGTGCGTAAGTGCGGCTACGTCGACACGCGTACAACGCTAGGCAGGACGCGAGACCAGCGCTTCTCGATTCCTGACCGGTGTCAGGCAGCGGTGAGCGTGGTCGGGGCAGAGCCCGGGAGCGGGATCGGCTCGCAGTCGCAGGAGTCCGAGCAGGCGAGGAAGGTGTGGGCGGCGTGGCCGCAGCGGGGGCACGGAAGGTCATGCGAAAGGTGGGTCGAACTGGATTCGACGGTGTCCCACATGGCCTTTCCTCCGATCGTGCTTCCTTGTCTATTGGACGCCTGCGGCGCGGTGTCATGACGGCGAAACGCCGTGTCTGTCATAGGTGAATTGCTCGTACCGAAAGGAGGCGGCGCCGCCTCGACAGATACAGCCGGCGTCAGGCGGCCACCGGACCGGAGACCACACCCGGCATCAGCACGGGAGCGCAGTCACACGAGTCCGAGCAGGCAAGGAACGTGTGCGTGGCGTGGCCGCAGCGCGGGCACGGCAGGTCGTGCGACAGGTGCGTTGACCTGGTGTCGACGGTGTCCCACATCGTCTTGCCTCCTTCCGTTCTCAGTAGTCGTGTGGACGTCGGATCCGGATCCGTTCGAGCTTCTGCAGTACTGACCGGGATGCTTCCCTGAATTCATCGTGCGTATTCCAGGAACTTCCTTTCAACCGAATATCCGGTCGTGCCCTGCCGGCGGCCGGGCCTAATGTCGGTCGGGATGAAGCACGAGAGCGAGATCGAGACGGATCCGGAGCTGGTGCGCCGGCTGCTGGCGAGCCAGTTCCCGCAATGGGCCGAGCTGCCGGTACGGCGGCTGCCGGTCGGCGGCACCGACCACACGCTCTACCGGATCGGCGAGGACCTACTTGCCCGGATGCCGCGCATCGGGTGGGCCACCGACCAGGCCGAGAGCGACCAGCGCTGGCTGCCGCTGCTCGCCCCGCGGCTACCGCTCGCGGTCCCGGCGCCGGTCGGCCTCGGCGAGCCGGGCGAGGGCTTTCCGTGGCGATGGACGGTCGTGCCCTGGCTGGCCGGCGAGAACCCGGCCAACGGCAACCTCGACCTCGAGCAGGCCGCGGTCGACCTGGCCGGTTTCGTGAAGGCGCTCGCGGGCTGCGACCCGGCCGGTGGTCCGGCCAAGAACGGCACCAGCCGCGGCGTACCGCTGGCCGCGCGGGACGAGCTCACTCGGGGCGCCATCGCCGAGCTCGGCGACCGCGTCGACAGCCGGGTGGTCACCGAGGTCTGGGCGCGGGCGCTGGAGGCCGACCCCTGGACCAAGCCGGGCG
>NZ_QEOO01000001.1 GCF_003121585.1 Nocardioides speluncae | reverse complement strand
AACACAGACGGCACCATCCGCCACGAGAACACCGGACCAGCCATGCGACACACCCATCAGGAGCAGGATGTTGCACTCACCGATGTGACCCACCTAGTGAAACTGCCCCCGCTCTCAGCAGTGCGCGAGCGGTACGTCGCGGGCGACGAGCATCCGGTAGACGACGTCGGCGCGGTCGTCGACGGGGGCTAGCTCGGCGGTGACGACGTCGCCGTCGGACTCGACGGACTTCAGGTCGACCAGGTCGCTGACCGGGCGGGAGAGCTGGGCGACCTCGGCGTCGGACCAGGCGGCCTTGACCTGCTTCTCGAGGTCGTCGGACTCGCCGGTGAAGTGGTAGGAGACGAAGATCCGCGGGCTGTCGCCGTCGAACGCCTGGCCCACGCCGACGGCATCGAACTCGGCGGAGATCGGGCACTCCAGCGCTCGGGACACGTCGGGGTCGGCCGCGACGGACGGCGCGAAGGTGAGGTCGCCGGCGACCAGGGTCGCGGCGTACGACTCGGCATCGTCGAGCGCCTCGGCGACGGCGCCGAGCGCGTCGTGGTCGGAGAGCCGTTCGCCGTCGTCGTCCTTCCAGTCCCTGACCAGCCCGGCCTGGTTGGCGAAAGCCACTCGGCCGTTCTTCTCCTCGAGAGCGGTCACGAAGACGTAGGGGCCGTCGCCTGAGTCGGCCGAGCCCGCGTCGAACTCACCGATCTCGCCTTCGGCGGTCTGCCGTACGCCGTCGCGCTCCGGCAGGCCGTCCTTCAGCCCGGCGCCGTCGCGGAGCTCCTCGACCACGAACCGTCGCTCCGGGTCGCTGACACCGGCGAAGGCGCTCACCTCGGTGACGTCGAACCCGACCTGCTCCCGCCCCTGCCCGGTCACCAGGTACTGGACGCCGAGCAACGACGAGAAGGGCACGAACACCGGGCCGTCGAACCCCCGCAGCCACTCGCCGGCGGCGTCGGAGTCACCAGGCTCGGGTGACTCCATGTCGGCCAGCTCGGTAGCGCGGTCGAGGTCGGCCACCTCGACCGTGACCAGGCCGTCGGTCTCGGCGTAGGGCAGCTCTTCGAGAGCGTCGCTGATGCTGAAGTCGTCCTCCGAGCCGAAAACACTGCAGCCGGACAGCGTGAGCGCAGCAACGACTGCGACCACGGCAGGCGTAGGCCAGAAGTTTGACGACACGGGTCCCCCCAAAGGACTGATGCGGACAGACCGTAGCAGCGAACCAACGCCTCGTCATGGATGGTTTCGGCGTCAACTGTCGAACGGGTTGACTTAGAGCGCACTCACATTTCTAGCGTCGGGCCATGACCGAATCACCCGTCACCCTGATCACCGGCGGCTCCACCGGGATCGGCGCCGCCGCCACCCGCCAGCTCCTCGACCTCGGCCACCGGGTCGCCGTCACCGCCCGCCGCAAAGAGCGGCTCGAGGACCTCGCCGAGCAGCTCGGCCGCCCCGACGAGCTACTGCTCCTGCCCGGCGACGCCGCCGACAACGAGTCGGTACGGCGCGCCGTCGCGGACACCGTCGAGCGCTTCGGCCGGCTGAACCACGCGGTCGCCAACGCCGGCTACGCCACCTTCGACGCGATCACCGACGGCGACCCGGAGGGCTGGAAGGACATGGTGTTGACCAACGTCCTCGGCCCCGCGCTGCTGGTGCACCACGCGATCCCGGCGCTGCGCGAGACCCGCGGCCGGATCGTGCTGGTCGGCAGCGTCGCCGGCGTGAAATGGTCACCGGACAACATCTACGGCGTCACCAAGTGGGCGGTCACCGGTCTGTCCGAGAACACCCGCCTGGCCGTCACCGAGGACGGCATCGGCGTCACCCTGATCTCGCCCGGCCGCACCGAGACGGCGTTCTGGGAAGGTGCCGGGGACGAGCGCCCCGACACCGGCATGATGACCTCCGACCAGGTCGCGGCCACGCTGCTTTGGGTGCTCACCCAGCCCGCCGGCGTGGACATCAACAGCGTCACTCTGCGCCCGGTCGGCCAGCCGATCTGAGCCGCGGGTCCGGTGCCCGGCGGAGCACCCAGGGCTCGAGGCGCGAGTAGCCCTTGACCGAGGTACGGCGCATCCGCCGGAGCCGGTAGCCGGGAAGGTCGGCGGTGCCGCCGACCTCCTCCTCGGCACCCACCAGCCCGGGTACGTCGATCGCGTCGATGATCGCGGCCAGCGGCGCCGCGTCGTCCTGCTCCACCCGTGGCTCGACGCCGACCAGCGAGTCGCGAGCGCCGCGGTCGACGAGCACGGTCCCGGGCCGGGCCACGGAGGTGAGGCGGGAGGCGATGTTGACGGTCGGCCCGAAGACGTCGCCGAGCCGGCTCAGCACCTCGCCGTACGCCACCCCGGCCCGGACCTGCGGGAACCGGTCGTCGGCGACGGCGCCGCGCGCGGTGATGTCGAGCGCGACGTCGGCAGCGGCGCGCACCCTGTCGGCCACGAACAGCACCTCGTCGCCGATGGTCTTGATCACCCGGCCGCCGGCGTCCACCACGGCGCGGGTGACCTCGTCCTCGAAGTACTCGATCAGCGCGACCAGCTCGCGCTCGCTGAGGCTCTTGGAGATCGAGGTGTAGCCGACGATGTCGACGAAGCCGACCGCCAGCTTCGGCAGCCCCTCGGCGCTCACCGCCAGCAGCCGGGCCGCCGCGCTGACCAGGTGCCGGCGCCAGATGTACTCCTGGAGGTACTCGATCCGCGGCAGCACCTGCCCGACCACGCCGCTGAGCGCGCGGGCCGGCTCGGGCTGCGCCGCGACCACATCCGCGAGCAGGTCGGTCTGCCACTCGGCGAGCCGGGCGAAGCTGCGTCCCCAGGTCCGCACCATCGCCGCCTGCGACTCCGGGTCGACCAGACCCAGCCCCATCAGCTCCGCGGCGGCCGCCAGCGCTTTGACGTCGGCCTTGGTGAAGGCGACGTCACTGTCCTCGTGGTGGGCGAAGCCGAGCAGGTGCCACAGCTCGGTTGCGACCTCCATCGGTACGCCGGCCTTGGCGGCCACCTGCTGCCGAGTGAGCGTGGGCTTGGCGCCCATGAGCAGCCGCTCGATCTCCTCCGGCGACACGAGCTCCGGTGGGTCGTCGGTCATCCGCCCGGAGTGTGCCGGGCCACCGCGTCGTCGAGGGCCTCGCGGAACGACGGGATGTCCGCCGAGAGCTTCTCGATCGTCTCCCGGGTCAGGTGCAGGGCGCGCAGGTCGCTGGTCGCGACCAGGGTCGCGTTGCGGAGCTGGTGGTTGACGATCGAGGTCTCACCCATGATGTCGCCGGGGGTGAGTACGGCGAACTCCTCGGCGCCGTGCCGGACCGACACCTCGCCCTCCAGCAGCACGTACGCCTTGTCCGACGGCGTGCCCTCCCAGATCGGCGACCAACCAGCCGGGACGGTCACCTCGGTCCCAGCCTCACGGATCCGGGAGACCTCGCTGTCGGTGAAGCGGTCCAGGAACGACTCGGGCATGACACAACCTCTCGTCTGTCGGGCCCTCCCCGCCTCGGATCCTCGCGCGTACCTGGCCGGGCTGTCCATAGCCCGCCCGCCAGTCGGTTACCTGTAGGTAAGGAGGCTGCGGTCGTGTTCGAGGTGGGTGTGCTCGTTGAAGGAGACGACCGAGAGGCCGTTGCGGCCGCTGATCAGCTTGGTGACGCCGGTGTTGACCGCGACGCTGTTGAAGCGGCCCCAGGACGCCGGCTCGCCGGCGAGCAGGCGCGCGGTGAGGACGCCGATCGGCCCGCCGGAGGTGACCACCACCGCGAGCCCCTTCTCCGGGACGACGTCGTTCAGCCGCTCGGCGGCCGCGACCACCCGGGCCTCGAAGGCGGTGAACGGCTCGGGGTAGTCGGCGTCGTACTCGCCCGACGCCCAGCGCGCGATGGCCAGCCCGAAGGCCTCCTGGAAGGCCTGGTCCGGGCGCAGTGTGGGCCGGTACGCCTCGATGATCTGCAGGTGGTCGAACTCGTCGAACCCGTCGTCGACCACCACCTCGCCGTGGTTGCCCCAGCCGGCCGCGCCGACCAGCTCGTCGGTGGTCTGCTGGTGCCGCCGCAGTCCGCCGCGGATCACGACGTCCGGGGTCACCCCGCGCGCGGCCAGTGACTTGCCGAGCACCCGCGACTGCTCGTGGCCGACCTCGGAGAGCACGTCGTAGTCCGCGGCGCCGAACGACGCCTGCCCGTGCCGGACCAGGAGTACGACGCTCACGACCCGGCCGCCGCGATCAGCCGCTGGCAGCGGCGGTCGAGGATGTCCACCCAGACGCCGATGTCCTTGAACCTCGGGTTGGTGGTCTGCCCGTGGTAGTAGCGGTAGTAGATCTGCTGGGCGATCACGGCCAGCCGGAACAGCCCGAAGACCTCGTAGAACACCCGGTCCCGCTCGCCGACCTCCAGCCCGGTGCGCTCGCCGTAGTAGTCGAAGATCCCCTGTCGGGTCGGCATCCCGGGCAGGTGGGAGGGCTGCATCCGGGCCAGCTGGATCTCGGCGTCGTCGTCGGCCTGGACCCAGTAGGCGATCGCGCCGCCGAGGTCCATCAGCGGGTCGCCGAGGGTGGCCATCTCCCAGTCCAGCAGCCCGATCGGGCGGGTCAGGTCGTCCGGCGCGTAGACGATGTTGTCCATCCGGAAGTCGTTGTGGATCAGGCAGGTACGACGGTCGGGAGGCTGGTGGGCGTCCAGCCAGTCCATGGTGCTCTCCATCGGTCCGACGTCCGGTGTCCGGGCCTTGCGGTAGCGACCCGACCAGCCGCCGACCTGGCGGGCGACGTACCCCTCGCCCTTGCCGAGGTCGCGCAGGCCCGCGGCGTCGACGTCGACGCCGTGCAGGTCGATCATCAGGTCGAAGGTGTTGGTGGCCAGGCTCCGGGCCTGTTCCGGGGTCAGCTCGACGCCCGCCGGCAGGTCCACCGCGGGGATGGGGCCGACCAGCCGCTCCATCACGTAGAACTGCGAGCCGATCACCGACTCGTCGTCGCAGAACGCCACCATCGGCGCGACGTACGGGAAGACGGGCGCCAGCCGGGACTGGATGGTGAACTCCCGGCCCATGTCGTGCGCGCTCTTGGCCTTGTGCCCAGCCGGCGGCCGACGCAGGATCAGGTCGCGCTCGGGGTAGCGGAGCAGGTAGGTCAGGTTGGACGCGCCCCCGGAGAACTGGCGGACCTCGGGCGTGCCGGCCAGGGCGGCGTCGCCGTGCTCGCGCAGCCAGCCGGCCACCCGCTCGACGTCGAAGGCATCCTCGTCGCGGACCGCCCGGGCGCCCGCGACCTCGCCGCTCAGAAGGTCCTCCGGACCACCGACATCGGCGCGTTCTTCAGCACGAAACCGATCGGCACCCACGGCCACGCCGGGACGTACGCCTTCTCCTTGCGCTTCTCGATGGCCGCGACCATCGACTTCACGCCGGTCTTGGTGTCGACCATGAACTTGGCCTTCTGGGCGACCTTCTCGTTCATCTCCGAGCGGATGTAGCCGGGGTAGATGATCGAGACGTCGATGCCCTTCTTCTTGACGTTCTCGTTGAGCAGGCCCTCGGCCAGGGCGGCGACGCCGGCCTTGGTGGCGGCGTACGTCGTGATCGTCTTGCGCATCCCGCGCAGCGCGGAGATAGACGAGATCATCACCAGGTGGCCGCTCTTCTGGGCCCGGAAGATCTCCATCGCCGCCTCGGTCTGGGCGAGCGCGGCCACGAAGTTGGTCATCGCGGTCTGCCTATTGGCATCGTACCGGCCGGTGCCGAGCGGCGCGCCCTTGCCGAGGCCGGCGTTGATGATCACCCGGTCGATGCTGCCGAACTCGGCCGCGAACTCCTTGAACACCCGGAACACCGCGTCGTCGTCGTTCACGTCGAGCGCCTTGAGCTCGACCCGGCGGTCGGGGTGCGCCGCGGCGATCTCGGCCTTGAGTGCGTCGAGCCGGTCGGTACGCCGCGCGCACAGCGCCAGGTCGTAGCCGAGCTCGGCGAACTGGCGGGACATCTCCTCGCCCAGGCCGGAACTGGCTCCGGTGATCAGAATCGTGCCCTTGCTCATCTGTCTGTCTCCTGGCTCGTGTGGTTCGGCGTCTCGGCTGAATCGGTGAGCGCTCTTATCTTCGCGCCGTATCCGTGCTGCTGCTTGCGGTAGGTGTCGGGGTCGGCGTGCTTGTCGCGGTAGGCCACCCGGCCGACCTCGTCGGTGAGGATTAGCGGGTCGTCGGTCTCCATCCCGGCGATCACCTCGGCGGCGATGTCCTCGGCGCCCAGCGGGGACTTGTCGACCAGCCGGCCGATCATCACCGCCGGCACCGGGTCCGCGCCGCTGAACGAGCTGGCCAGATTGGTGCGGAAGTACGACGGGCAGACCGCCTGCACCTTGATCCGCCATGGCGACAGCTCGAAGTGCAGCGACTCGCTCATCGCCACCACGCCCGCCTTTGCCGCGGTGTACGGCGCCATCGCCGGCGGGTGGACCAGGCCGGCCATCGAGGCGGTGTTCACGATGTGACCGCCCTCCTGGCGCTTCATCATCGGCACGAAGGTGCGGCAGCCGCGGACCACGCCGTACAGGTTGATCTCGATGCCGCGCTGCCACTCGTCGAAGCCGGCCACGTCGATCCGGCCGCCGGCGGCGATCCCGGCGTTGTTGACGAGTACGTCGAGCCCGCCCCACTGCTCCTCGACCCAGTCGCGGGCGCGCTCCCAGTCGTCGTCCGACGTCACGTCGAGCTTGAGGTCAGCACCGGCGAGGTCCGTGGAGACCACCCGGTCGCCGCGGGCGGCGAACGCCTCGACCAGCGCGGCGCCCAGCCCGGACGCACCGCCGGTGACGAGTACTCGTCTGCCCTGTGTCATCGTTCGAACCCTTCCGCCCAGCCGTCGCGGAGCGCGTCGGCATCGTCCTTGTTCTCGCCGAACAGCTCCGGCTCGATCTCCGCGCTGCCGCTGCCGAACGACGCCTCGTTGCGCCTGTCGTCGTCGCCGATCCAGCTCAGCTCCACCCGCATCGGCTCCTCGGCGAGGGCGGTCTCGGCCAGGGCGGCGCCGAGCTCGCGCAGGTCGACCGGCCCGGGCGCGGGCGAGACCTTGAGCACTGTGCCGAAGCCGTCGGCGCGCACGCCGATCAGCTCCCATCGATCCTGCCCGACCAGGTCCCTGGCCACCTCGGTATGCAGCTCCTCACCCGGCCCGCGAGCGACGACCGCGTCGGGCGTCGCATAGGACACGCCGGTTGCCTCGTAGTCGTCGGCCGCCTCGGCGGTGAGGGCATCGTGCAGGGCATCGACGTCGTCGAGCGTCGCCATCACGACGTTGAGCGTCTCGCCGTTGGCGGAGGCGCTCTCGAATCCCGGCCGCTCGCGGGCCACGTCGACGATCCGCTTCATCCGCGGCGCCGCCTCGCTGGACGCACCGCTCAGTGACACGTCGTCTTGGGCACCGCCGAGGTCGACCACGGCGATCTTGTCGAACTCAGGCTGCTCGCCGGCGAAGGTCTCGGCCTCGTCGACATCGGTGCCCTCGGCGAGCTGCAGCTCCAGCCGGTCGGCGGCGAGCGCGCCGCCGGTGACGCCGTACTCCTCGTCGAGCCGCTCACCCAGGGCGATCTCGTCGCCGGCCGAGGCGCCGCCCGTGCCGGTGTTGACGACCAGCTCCTCGGTGTGGGCGGCCAGCTCCTTGATCTCGGCGCGGCTCATCACCTCGTCGACGTGGCCGACAACCTCCGAGTACGGCGCGTTCTCGAGCTGGAGGTCACCCGTCCGGCTGTCGGCGGCGAGGGCCAGGCCGGTCACGCCATCGGTGGTGGCGGCGTACACCAACACGCTGGCGAGGCCCTTGTCGACGGCGGCGGACTTGGCATAGGTCAGCGCGAACGACTCACCCGCGCTGATCGTCACGCTCAGGTCGCGATCGTTGACCAGATCGCTGGTTGCCGCCTTGACCGCGAGGATCTGGTCCTCCGTGAGCGTCTCGGGCTCCATCTCGACGGCGCCTCGGCAGTCGTAGGACCGGGGCAACGGCTCCTGGCAGGACACGCTTGTCGAGGTCACGCCCGACAGCGAACCGACCGCGTCGTCGAGCTCCGTGGTCGTGACCGGCTTGCCGCAGGCCACAGCCGCGGCGGCGACGACGGTCAGCGTGGCCACGAGGGCATACCTCACCGGGAGGCGCCGTACTTCATCAGCTCGAGGCGGGCGACGACGCCGCGGTGCACCTCGTCGGGGCCATCGGCCAGCCGAAGCGCACGGGCATTGATCCAGGCGCCGGCGAGCGGGAAGTCGTTGCTGAGGCCGCCGCCGCCGTGCAGCTGGATGGCGAAGTCGATCACCTGCTGGGCCATGTTCGGGACCGCGACCTTGATCTGGCTGACCTCGTTGATCGCGTTCGGCGAGCCTCCGGTGTCCAGCTTCCAGGCGGCGTTCAGGACCAGCAGCCGGGCCTGGTCGATCGCGATCCGGGCGTCGGCGATCCGCTCCCGGTTGCCGCCGAGGTTGGCCAGCGGCTTGCCGAAGGCGGTCCGCTCCAGGCCGCGCTTGCAGGCGAGCTCGAGCGCCTTCTCCGCCAGCCCGATCAGCCGCATGCAGTGGTGCACCCGGCCCGGACCGAGCCGGCCCTGGGCGATCTCGAACGCGCGGCCGGGGCCGAGCAGGACGTTGCTCGCCGGCACCCGGACGTCGGTGAACGACACCTCGCCGTGGCCGAAGGGCTCGTCGTACACGCCCATCGTCTGCAGCATCCGCTCCACCTTGACGCCCGGAGCGTCCCGCGGGACCAGGACCATGGTGTGCCGTTGGTGCCGGCCGGCGTCGGGGTCGGTGAGCCCCATGAAGACGAAGATCTTGCAGTCCGGGTGGCCGACGCCGGTCGACCACCACTTGCGGCCGTTGATCACGATCTCGTCACCGTCGAGGACCGCGGTGGCCTCCATGTTGGTGGCGTCGGAGGAGGCGACGTCGGGCTCGGTCATCGTGAACGCGCTGCGGATCCGGCCGTCGAGCAGCGGCTCCAGCCACTCCTTGCGCTGCGCCTCGTCGCCGTACTTCAGCAGCACCTCCATGTTGCCGGTGTCGGGCGCGTTGCAGTTGAAAACGTACGGCGCGATGAAGGACCGGCCGGTCAGCTCGGCGATCGGCGCGTAGTCGGTGTTGGTCAGCCCCTCGCCGCCGTCGGTGCCGAACCGGGCGGCGTACTCACCCGCGTGCTCCTTCGGCAGGAAGAGGTTCCACAGGCCCTGGGCCCGCGCCTTCTCCTGCAGCTCGGCGATCAGCGGCAGCGGCTGCCACGGGTCGCCGCCGCGCTCGCGGGTCGCGGCGATCTCGTGGTGGTAGCCCGCCTCGACCGGCTCGATCTCGGTCTCGATGAAGGCCTTGACTCGGGCGGTCAGGTCGGCGGCACGCGCGGAGGGAGCGAAGTCCATGACGTTGACGATAGCGAGTTGTTGAGCAATGCTCAATAGCGTGACCACGTCCCCGGAGCCAGCTGCACGGACCCGTCTCGCGCCCGACGAGCGTCGCCGGCAGCTGCTCGGCATCGGCCTGCGCAAGCTGGTGGAGCGGCCGATCCAGGCGGTGTCGGTGGACGAGGTTGCGGCCGAGGCGGGGATCTCGCGCGGCCTACTGTTCCACTACTTCCCGACCAAGGCGGCGTACCACGACGCGGTGATCGGCGCCGCGGTGCGCCGGGTGCGGCGCAACATCGCGCCGGATGACGGGGCCACGGGCGACGAGGCGCTCACCCAGTTCGTCGAGCGCTACTTCGCCCAGATCGAGCGGCGCCGCGACTTCTACCTGGCGCTGGTGTTCGGCAGCGGCGCGCTCGCCCTCGGCGGCGACCGGGTAGAGAGCCTGCGCGCCGCCATCGCCGACCAGCTGGCCGAGCGGCTCGAGCTCGGCCCGGCCGCGCTCGACGTCGTCCACGCGTGGACGGCGTACGTCGAGGATCGCGCGCTGCAGTGGACCGCCGACCCGGTGAGCGAGCGCCCGCGTCCGCTCAGCGACGAGGTCGCGCACTGTACGGCGGCTTTGCGGACGCTGCTGAGCCTCGACAGCTGACCCGGCAACCGGCCAGTGGAGTGAGCGACCGCAGATAGCGGGCCGAAACGGCGCTCAGGTGGAGCACGGGCCGCGCCCTAACAGGCTTCTGACACCCCAAAGTGGGGATTGCCTGGATTTCGGTAGCCGAATGTCGTACCTTAGGTGAACGAAAAGTGAACAGGAGGTGTCTCATGAGAGACAACCAAGTGGCTGAGCGCCCCTCCGGCCTGACCCTCACCTGGGTGCCCGTGCAAGACGCACGCGGTCGGACATACATGGAGGCGCGCTGGTCCGCGCCCGTGGTGGAAGCGCCGAAGCACGTTCCCCACCACGCCGCCTGACCGGCACTCGAGCCAGCCAAAGACAAGCAGCCGCGGCCCCTCCCTGGGGCCGCGGCTGCTTCATGTAACGCGGAGTTATCCACTCTGCCGCCGCGTTATTACCGGGTAGCAGTGTGCATAACTCCGCGTTACAAGGCGGTCAGCGCGCGACGACGGTGAACGTCGCGCTGGCGTCCACGACGTACCCACCGTCGCGGAACAGGTGGACCCGGTAGCTGCCGGGCGGCAGCGGCCAGGTGCTCCCCGACTGCTGGCGGCCGAGGGTCTGGCTGCCGCTGGTCCGGCCGTTGAGGTACGCCCAGCGGAGCGACGCCTGGGTTCCCGGCGTGACGCCGGCCGGGTAGATGCCGACCCAGCTCGACGCGTGGCCGGACGCGTTGCTGAACGTGACCGACACGTTCTCGCCCGAGCGGTACGTCGACTTCCCCGTGGCCACCGTCGGCAGCTGCGCGGCTGAGAGCACCCGGAACGAGGCCGAGGCCAGGATCCGATGGCCGTCGTTCTCCAGCAGGTGCACTCGGTAGTTGCCGGGTGGCGGCGGCCAGGTGCCCGCCTCCTCGCCCGGCGACGTGGCGTCGAAGGTCACCGAGCCGTTGGTGACCGCCCCGCCGGGCGTCTGCGAGCCGCCGACGTACTTCCAGTACCGCGAGGCGACGCTGCCCGGCGTGTCACCCTCGCGGTAGATCCCGATCCAGTCCCGGGAGTTGCCGGGGCCGGCGAAGTCGACCTTGATCGGCGCGCCCGGCGCGTAGTCGGCGCGGTCGGTGGCGACCGAGTGCGGCAGCGGCGCCGGGGTCGCGGTGAACGTCGCCACCACCGCGCGGTGGTCCGAGGGCCAGGGCGACACGACGATGTCGGCGTTGGCGCTGGACTCGCCGACCACCTGCGAGGCGGTCGTCGTCGACGGGCCGATCGAGTAGACGAAGTCGATCCGGTCGTGCACCTCGTCCGGCTCGGTGTTGGGCGGCGGGTATCCCGGGGTCCAGGTGTGGCCGTGGTCGGCCGACGGGTCGGGGTTGACCTGCCGGTACGGGTCACGGAAGCCGAGCCGCTCGAGCTCGGCCGAGACCGGCCAGCGGACGGCGTACCCGAAGTGCTCGGGCCTGCGCGCCTCGGTCCAGTCGAGGTGGGACGGCACGTTGAAGTCGCCGGTCAGGAACACCGGTACGCCGCTGGCCGCGACCGCGGGCAGCGCGTCGAAGCGCGAGTCCATCTCGGCCATGTGGATCCGCTGCTCGTTCGCCAGGACGGTGGACAGGCTGGAGCCGTCGCGGAGGTCGTACGGGCCGTACGGGTAGGCGGTCAGGTGCACGTTCGAGACCGCGACCGCCTGCCCGGGCGCCACCGTGGCGTACACATAGGGGCCGCCGTCGCCGGGGTCGACGAGCGGGTAGCGGCTGACGACGTTCTGGCCGGCGTGGTGGTACCAGCCGAGCTCGGTGGCCAGTCGGGCCAGGTTCCCACCCGGTTCTTGGACGCCGACGATGTCGGCGCCCGCGGTCTGGATCGCCCGCACCACCTGGCTGAAGTTGACCTGGGTGCCACCCAGCCAGATGTTGAAGCTCATCACCTTGACGGTCACCGCGGCCGCCGCTTTAGGCGGCGCCTCGGTAGCTGTTTGTGGGGCTGCAGCGGTCGGCTGCAGCGTGGAAAGCGTGGCCAGGATCGCGGCCAGAATGGTGGCCGGCCCAAGTCGTCTGCTCCTCATGGCGCACACCCTAAGGCGGCGGAACTGGCCCGCCCATGGACAGTTGGTGGCGTTCTGGCGAACCTGGATGGACGACTCGGGCCGACCCGGCTGGAGCGTCCTCAGGCCTTGACGCTCGACTCGGTCGGGAGGCCCGCGCCGATCCAGTCGGCCTTGCCCTCGGCGTAGTCGAAGACGCGTCCGTACCCCAGCCGGGCGAGACGCCGGGCAGCCAGTGTCGAGTTCGGACAGGCCAGGTCGGCGCAGTACACGATGAGCGTGGCCTGCTTGTCGGTGAGCAGCTGCGGGGCCAGCTCCTCGACCTCGTCGTGAGGGATGTTGATGGCGCCGGGGAGGTGCGCGTCCTCGTAGTAGCTCGCGGGCAGCGCCTCGATCACGATGGCCTCACCGGCGTCGATCATCGCCTTGACGTCGTCGCGGCCGATGGTCTGTGACATGTGCGTTTCCTTTCGGGCAATTTATGTGCGGACGCACACACTTTAACAATATGTGCGCGCGCACGCAATTGTTTGCTGACTACGATGGCCTCCATGGGCGACATCCATGACGCGTGGCGAGCGATGCTGCTGGCCCACAGTGCGTCGGTGCGAGCCGTCGAAGCAGACGTCCAGCGCCGCGCTCCGATTCCGCTGTCCTGGTACGACGTACTGCTCGAGCTGCGGCCCTGCGGTGCGGACGGGCTGCGCATGCAGGAGCTCTCCGAACGGGTGGTGCTGAGCCGCACCCGCGTCAGCAGACTGGTCGACGAGATGGGCTCGGCTGGGCTGGTCGAGCGCCGGGGCGACCCGAGCGACGGACGAGTCACCTGGGCCGTGATGACAGCCGCGGGTGGGGAGGCGCTCGACCAGACGGCGCCGATCTACGCCGACGGCATCCAACAGCACTTCGGCCGCTATCTCACCGGACCACAGGCGCGCGCGATCGCCACGGCGCTGACCAAGGTGGTCGACGGAAACAGCCAGCCGATCCAGCTGAGCCGACGCGCGAGGACGCGCGCATGAGGATCCGGGGCGCGGTACTGGAGGAGTTGGGACGGCCGACGCCGTACGCCGAGAGCGTGCCGCTCACCGTCGACGAGCTCGAGCTGGCGCCGCCGGGACCCGGTGAGGTGCTGGTCCGGATCCACGCCGCCGGGCTGTGCCACTCCGACCTGTCGGTCGTCGAGGGCAACCGGCCGCGGCCGGTGCCGATGCTGCTCGGTCACGAGGCGGCGGGGGTCATCGAGGCCGTCGGGTCGCCGGAGTCCGAGTTCGCGGTCGGCGACCACGTGGTGATGACGTTCCTGCCCCGCTGCGGGTCGTGCGAGGGGTGTGCCGCGGGTGGGGTCCGGCCGTGCGTGCCGGGCTCGGTCGCCAACGGCGCGGGGACGCTGCTGTCCGGGTCTCGCCGGCTGAGCCGCGGCGGCGCGGAGGTGCACCACCATCTCGGGGTCTCCGGCTTCGCCACCCATGCCGTGGTCGACCAGCACTCGCTGGTCCGGCTGGACGCCGACCTCCCGTTCGCGACCGCCGCGGTCCTGGGCTGCGCCGTACTCACCGGCGGCGGAGCCGTCGTCAACGTCGCCCGGCCGGCCGCCGGGTCGCGGTTGGTGGTCGTCGGGCTCGGTGGAGTGGGCATGGCGGCGGTGCTGACCGGCCTCGCCCACGACGGCGTCGAGGTGGTGGCGGTCGACCCGGTCGCCGGCAAGCGGGAGACCGCACTGGCGCTGGGTGCCGCAGCGGCGTACGCACCCGACGAGGCGGTCGCCGCGTCCGTGCGGGGCGACGCGGTGATCGAGGCGGCCGGCAGCATCCGGGCCTTCGAGACCGCGATCGGGCTCACCGGCCCCGGGGGTACGACGATCACTGTCGGGCTGCCGCCGGGCGAGGCTCGGGCGGCGATCTCGCCGACCGCGCTGGTCGCCGAGGGCCGCTCGATCGTCGGCAGCTACCTCGGCTCGGCGGTGCCCAGCCGCGACATCCCGCGCTTCGTGGAGCTGTGGCGGGACGGCCGGCTCCCGGTCGAGCGGCTGGTCTCCTCGCACCTCGCCCTCGACGACGTGAACGCCGGCATGGACGCCCTCGCCTCCGGCGAGGTGCTGCGCCAGATCATCGACCTCGCTTAGGGCTCGTACGGCGCCGTACCCACGACCTTCGCGATGGCGAGGAAGGCGTCGTAGTCGCCGGGCAGCGGCGACTCCCAGGTGTGCTGGGCGATCACCCGCAGGTGCGGCAGCGAGTCACGCACGATCTCGTCCTCGCTCTGCTTGCGGCCGTCGCTCCAGATCGACAGCTTGGCGCCGCGGTTGCGTGGCTCGTCGGCGCCGAGCTTGACCGCCGGCAGCCGGAGCTTCGACGTCAGGTACGGCAGGCTGACGAACTCGTTGACCCGCCAGGACTCGTAGGCGATCCGCATGTCCGGGATCGGGAACGCCGGCGAGTTGTAGTACGTCGGCCACCAGCCGTGGTTGGAGACCTCATGCCCGCGGTCGACCAGCAGCCGCGGCGACGGCGGCCGCGGGTCGGAGATCGGACTGAAGCCGGTCCACCAGTCGACCACGATGCTGGGGTCGAGCCGCACCACGCGGGCGCCGCCGGCCTCGTCGTTCCAGATCCGGGCCCGGCGGCCGTGGCCGGCGACGTACTCGGCGAGCTCGTTGAGGTAGCCGTGCAGGGTGTCCTTGCCGTTGGCGGTCGTGCCGTACGTCTCGCGGGCGAAGGTCAGCAGGCTCGGGTGCCGCCGATAGGACATCGCCGGCAGGTACTCGTCGCCGCCGAGGTGCCACCACGGGCCCGGGAACAGCGGGAGGTACTCGCCGATCACCTCCTTCGCGAACTGCCGCGCCGCGGGCAGCGTGACGTCCATCCGGGCGCCGTTGCCCTTGCCGCGGTTGTTGGTGAGCTGCAGCTCGGGGTGCGCGGCGAGCAGGCCGCGCATGTGGCCGGGCATGTCGATCTCGGGTACGACGGTGACGTGGTGCCGCTGCGCGAAGGCGACCAGCTCGGCCCACTCCGCCTTGCTGAGCCGCTCCTCCGGCACCGCGCTGGGGTGCAGCTCGCTCTCGATCCGGAGGCCGGCGTTCTCGGTCAGGTGGACGTGCAGGTAGTTCATCTTGAGGTAGGCCATCGCCTGGATCTGCCGGCGCAGGAACTCCGCGGAGTAGTGCCGCCGGCCGATGTCGATCAGCAGCCCGCGCTCCGGGTAGCGCGGCCAGTCGACCGCCCGTCCACCCGGGATCGGAGCGTCGGTGCGGAGCAGCTGGAGCACGGTGCGGGTGCCGTAGAAGACGCCGGCGCCGGTCGCGGCCTTGACCCGCAGCACGTCGCCGATGTCGAGCCGGTAGCCCTCGGCGCCGGTCAGGTCGTCGGTCTCGGTGAGGGCGAGCGCGATGTCACCCGGCCGGAGCGGGCCGCCGTAGTCGACGCGGGTGCCGATCCCGGTGCTCGCCTTCAGCTCCTCAGCGAGCAGCTCGGCGGTGTCGCCGAGCACGTCCCGGTCCTCGGTGGGTACGACGACCGCCGGGTCGCTGCCCAGCGAGAATGTGCCCGTGCCCGGCTCCCAGTCCTGCAACGCCGGGATCGTCGCCGGAGCGATTGTCATAAGCCCGCAATCTAGGCCCTGAGGCGCCAGATCCCGATAGTCCAGAACGTTTGACATCACTTTCCGGGCTAAAAGTGATGTCAACCGGCCTGGACTATCCGGCCCCTACGCAGATCGGCGTACGGCGGTGACGCGATGTAGCGGACGCGGCGGGGGCCGCGGCACGCGAGCGTTGAGGCATGGCTACGACAACGGACCTCGGACCGACGACGACCACCCAGACGACCGCCCAGGGCCGCAAGCCGTGGCGGTTTTCGGGCAAGGCGCGCAAGCTGGTCCTGCTCGTGCACATCGTCAGCGCGGGGATCTGGATCGGCGTGGACGTGATCGTCGCGGTGCTGGTGTGCGTGGGCTGGTTCTCCTCCGACACCCAGACCCAGGCGACGGCGTACCAGGCGCTGGGACTGGTCGCGGTCTGGCCGATGCTGGTCTCTGGCATGGTCTGCCTGGTCAGCGGGATCATGCTCGGGCTGGGCAGCAAGTACGGCCTGGTCCGCTACAAGTGGGTGGCGGTCAAGCTGGTGCTGAACGTGGCGCTGGTCGTGCTGGTGTTCTTCGCGCTGCGCCCGGACATGGCCGAGACCGTGGAGTACGGCCGGGCGCTCGGGGCCGGCACGCCGAACGACACCGACATCTCGGGCATGTTCTTCCCGCCCGCGGTGTCGCTGACCGCGCTGTCCTTCGCGATGTACCTCTCGATCTTCAAGCCGTGGGGTCGCACCCGGCGTCGCTAACCCAAGTGTTTCGGTGGTCCCGGCAACATGGGGGCCATGAGTCGCCGTACCAGCGCCAGCCTGCTCACCTCCGTCCTCCTCGCTACCGCCGGCCTCGCCGCGTGCAGCGGGGAGGACGGGCCGTCGACTCAGGACGCGGCCGACGACCTGGCCGCGGGCCTGGCCGGGCGGGACCTGGCCGGGGTCGAGGCGACCGACGGGGCCGACCTGCAGAAGGCGTTCGAGACGATCACCGACGACCTCGCCGACATACCCGTGGAGGTCACCGCCACCCGCGTCGAGGAGAACGGCGACAAGGCGACCGCCACCCTGACCTGGACCTGGGACGTCGCCGGCAAGGAGTGGGCCTACGAGTCGTCCGCCGACCTGGAGAAGAACGGCGACGACTGGCTGGTCGACTGGCGGTCGACGATCGTGGAGCCGTCGCTGGCCGACGGCGAGGTGCTCGACGCGGTCACGCTGACGCCGGAGCGCGGCGACATCCTCGGCGCCGCGAAGGACAAGCTGGTGACCGACCGGGCCGTGATCCGCTACGGCCTGGACAAGACCAAGACCGAAAAGGCCAACCACGAGTCGTCGGCGCGGGCGATCGCCCAGGCGCTCGACATCCAGGTGGCGCCGTACCTGAAGCTGGTCGAGGCGGCCGGCGCGCAGGCGTTCGTGGAGGCGCTGGTGCTGCGCGCGACCGACGCCCGCGAGACCGTCCCTGCGTCGTACGCCGACATCCCGGGCGCGGTCGCGTACCCGACGACGATCCCGCTCGCACCGACCCGCGAGTGGGCCGCGCCGCTGCTGGGCACGGTCGGCGAGGCCACCAAGGAGGTCATCGACAAGTCCGACGGCAAGGTGCAGGCGGGCGACCAGGTCGGGCTCTCCGGCCTGCAGGCGCGGTACGAAGCCGAGCTGCGCGGCACGCCCGGGCTCCTGATCGAGGCCGGGTCGAAGAAGGGCAAGGACCGCGAGCTGTTCTCGACCCCGGCCACGCCCGGCAAGCCGCTCCAGACCACGCTCGACCTCAACCTGCAGACGCTCGCCGAGCAGACCCTGGCCGACGTGACGCCGGCCTCCGCGCTGGTCGCGATCCGCCCGTCCTCCGGCGACATCCTGGCCGCGGCCAGCGGCCCCGGCGCGAACGGCCTCAACGCCGCGACCTTCGGCCAGTACGCGCCCGGCTCGACGTTCAAGGCGGTCACCACGCTCGCGCTGCTGCGCGCCGGACTGACGCCGGACTCTCCGGTGTCGTGTACGCCGACGGTCACCGTCGACGGCAAGAGCTTCAAGAACTACGACGACTACCCGTCCGGTGCGCTCGGCCGGATCCCGCTGAAGCAGGCGTTCGCCGAGTCCTGCAACACCGCGCTGATCTCCGCGCGCGACAAGCTGAAGCCCGGCGACCTGATCGACGCGGGCGCCGCGCTCGGGATCGGCGTGGACCACGACCTCGGCTTCCCGGCGTACTTCGGCTCGGTGCCCGAGCCGGAGTCGGAGACCGAAGATGCGGCGTCGCTGATCGGACAGGGCAAGGTCCTCGCCTCGCCGATGGCGATGGCCGCGGTCGCCGCGTCGGTGAACGCTGGGCACACCGTGCTGCCGCGCCTGATCACCGGCCACGAGGTGACCCAGACCGTCCCCGCCAGCCCGCTGACCAAGGCCGAGGCGGACCAGCTGCGGTCGCTGATGCGCGGGGTGGTGACCGGCGGCAGCGGTGAGTTCCTGGCCGACGTACCCGGGGCGCCGGTGATCGCCAAGACCGGTACGGCGGAGTTCGGCTCCGGCACCGACCTGCCCACCCATGCCTGGATGATCGCCGCCCAGGGTGACCTCGCGGTCGCGGTGTTCGTGGAGCGCGGGGAGTCCGGGTCGCGGACGGCCGGTCCGCTGCTGGAGGAGTTCCTCCGGAACGCCGCGTCTTAAATACTGGGGTTGTTACCGAGGGGTACCTTTCGCGGATCCCACCTGGCTACACTCGCCAGGCCGTCACGATTCGGGAGGGATCATGGACGACACGACGTATCTCGGGCGCCCCTGGCGAGCTCGGCTCGCCACCGCGACCGCACTAGCCGCAGCGCTCGCCGGCTCACTCGCCGGCTGCAGCGACTCCGGATCCGGGCAGGGCGACGACGACAAGGACGAGCCGAGCCAGGCGGCGTCGGCCGTCCCTGGGCTGCAGGGCGAGTGGGAGGCGATGCCCGAGCAGGCCGACAAGGTCGACGCGACCCTGACCAGCCAGGGCTACGACTGCACGATCCACGGCGACACCGCGCTCGACCTGCGGGTCTGCTCGAAGGGCGCGCTGGTCAAGTCCGGGAGCAAGGATCCCGGCTACCCCACCGTGTCCAGCCTGCGGTTCATGGCGGCCACCGACGGCACCATCGTGCTGGCCCGGATCGAGGCGTCCGGCGGCCCCACCGACCCCGCGCGGAAGCTGCTGGCCAAGGCACTGCTGCCCGCGGAGGACGTCCAGGTCTTCATGGCCAAGGGCACCAACCTGTCCTGGGGCAGCGCGGCACCCGTCCCGAACGAGCCGGGGAGCACGATGCTGACCGCCAAGGGCTGGGACGGCACCGAGTCCGCCGACCCGGCCTTCGACCCGCTGTCGGTGACCAAGGAGACGGCGCTGCCGATCCTGGAGAAGGCCAAGCTGACCTGCGAGTTCACCGAGACCGACGAGTGGGGTACGCCGCGGCCGGCACTCGGCTGCGTGGACCCGGCGTACAAGGTGAAGGGAGCCGCGAACAAGCTCGCCTCCGCCCAGCTCGCCCTGGTCGACGCCGGCTCCGGGGTGACCACGATCATCGTCGAGGGCCGGCTCGCCACCAGCATCTCGGCCAACAGCGGTGCGATCACCCGGCTGCTGCCCAAGGTCGTCGGCGCCCTCGACGATCCGGGGGTCGAGGCGGCCGCGGATTGGGTCAGCAAGAACCTCGACGGCCTCCCACACTCGGCGTACGTCGGCCAGTGGCGGATCGACCTCCAGGTGGTGCCGACCGGCGGCTTCGGCGGCTGGCCGCACGTGCGCGCCACGCTGTCGCAGGAGCCGCCGAACCTCGGCGCGATCAACCCCTTCGCCAAGGCGCCGGAGCCCTCGGCGACCCCGGAGTCGGAGTCGGCCACCCCGACCGACGGCGGCGGCAGCCCGACCCAGGCCGCCGGCTGATCTCTGGCCCGGCCTAGGGCCTGGGTTCGAGGCTGATCTTCATCGTCTCGGCCCAGGTGCGGGCTTCGGCGGAGAGGGTGTCCAGCTTGGCGGAGTGGCGTAGGTAGGCCTTGACCATCGTGAGGAAGTTGGCGGGGTTGTAGGCGTCCTCCTCGCCCGCCCACAGCCGGTCGCCGGCGTACCGTAGGACGGTGAGGTTGGACGCCTCGAAGACGGTGCCGTCGCCGGGGTCGCGCATCAGGTTGCGGATGTCGCAGATCACCCAGCCCTTCTCCTCGTCCACGGAGTGCCAGCTCGGTGGGAAGGCGACCATCTCGTTGCCGGGGAAGGTGCCCATGGTCTCCGCGATCCACGGGTAGATCTCGGCAGGGCCGGTGAAGGTGCCGTAGGCGTGCTCGACATAGACCCCGTCCGCGGCGAACATCTCGGCGAACGGCTTCCAGTCACCGGTCTTGCAGCAGCCCGCGACCACGTGTTGGTAGTGCCCGAACGCGTCCTCCAGCTCGGTGCGGCTCCACTGCCCCATGACACGACCTCCCTAGAACGTGTTCTACATCCTGCTGGACGACGCCGCGCGGTGTCCACCCATCTGGTCGGGGTCCGCGGGAGACGGGCCGGCGGCGCGGGCGGCAAGGACGAAGAGGCCGAGGCCGGTGACACCGAAGACCGCCGCGAGCACGCTCCAGCCGCCGTACCCGTGGCCGAGCGCGGTAGTGACGACCAGCGGCGCGACCATGGTTCCGGCGGCGTTACCGAAGGTCATCAGCCCCTGGTAGGCGCCGGGCCGGGCCTCGTCGGCGAGCTCGTAGCCGAGCGCCCAGGTGCCGGCAGAGAAGAGGATCTCGGCCAGCGTGTGCAGCACTGCCGCGACGGTGAGCAGGCAGACGGCGGCGACCGCGCCCGGCGTACCCGCGACGGCGTACGCCACACATGCGACCGCCATCAGCACGCCGCCCCGCAGCGACGCTCGTCCGGCACCGGCGATCGTCTCCGACGACCGGGACAGCCGGACCTGGAGCCCGATCACCAGCGCGGTGTTGGCCAGCAGCAGCGCGGCGTACAGCCAGGCCGGCGCCTCGGTCTCGCCGGCGATCCAGAGCGGTACGCCGACCTCGAAGACGCCCATCTGCAGGAACGAGATCCCGGACAGCGCGACCAGGGTGAGGTAGCGCCGGTCGCGGTACGGCGCCCAGCGGTCCAGCGGATGCGTCATACGATCCGGCTCCGATTGCGACCGGTTCGTATGACGCTGCTCCGTGACCTCCGCGAGCGCGCCGGAGAGCCGGCGGACCAGCAGGCTGGCGCCGAGATAGAGGACCGCCGCGAGCATGAGTACGCCGCGGTACGACGCCGCGGTGTCCAGCCAGATCGCGGCACCGCCGAAGACCGCGCCGAGCGAGATGCCGAGGTTGGTGGCGACCCGCATCCGGGCCCGGGCGACGACCCGGCCGGCGCCGGCGAAGGCCACCGCCACGATCGCGCCGCGGGCCGAGCTGCCCGCCTGGAACGCCGCTGACAGCACGCTCGCCGTCAGCACGAAAGTCAGGAAGTCCGGCACCCAGGGGTAGACCGCCAGCACCAGTCCTTGCAGGACGACGGTCAGCGTCAGCGTCCGCACCGCGCCGAACCTGTCGGCGGCCGCACCGCCCACCAGCGCCGCCACCACGCCCGCGGCGCCCGCGAGGGTGAGCCCGAGGCCGACCTCGGCGAGCGACAGGTCGACCACCCGAGTCAGGAACAGCGCGCTGACGGTGTAGAAGATGCCGCGGCCCACCGCGATCACGGCGGTGAGGGCGACGAGCTGGCGAAGGACCATGAGGAGAGCCTCTCCGGAACCGACCGGTCACGGAATCGATGTAGCGTATTGCTTGATGAAGATGGAGTACGTCCTCAGCGAGCAGGACCTTCTCGACGTCCGCTTCGCGATCTCACCGCTCGGCGAGCTGACCCTCAGCCTGCGCGCGCTGCACGACCCCGGCCGCTACCCGTGGCACCTGCCGTTCGTACGCCGGGTGCTCGCCGAGGTCGGGCCGGCCGACCTGGCGATGCTGCGGGCGCTGACCAACCAGCGAGCCTGGACGCCCGACTACCTGACACCGGTGCCGACCAGCCCGCTCACCCGCTTCGCCGACCAGCTCGAGGCGATCCGCCGGACACCGCCCGAGGAGGTCGCGCGCGACCTCGCCGGCGTGCACGGGGACCGGCTGCCGGCCGAGCTGGCCGGCGACCCGAAGGCTGCCGGCGAGCGGATCGCGGACACCCTGGGCCGCTACTGGGACGTGATCTTCGCGCCGGTCTGGGACCGGATGCGGACGGTGCTGGAGGCCGACGTCGTGCACCGCGGCCGGGTGATGACCGACCAGGGGCCGGCCCAGATGTTCAGCGGGCTGTCGGAGCGGATCACCTTCGTCAGCCCGATCGTGCGGATCGCGGTCCCCCGGCCGGCGCCGCGCCGGGTCGAGACCGGAGGCCGCGGCCTGACGCTGTGCCCGAGCCTGTTCGTCGCGCGCACCGCCGTACCCATCTATGACGACGCCGCCCCGCAGATCATGTACGCCGCCCGCGGCGTCGGCACCCTCTGGCAGCCCGCGACGGCCGCGCCCGCACCCGCCGCGCTCGCGGCGATCCTCGGCGAGGTCCGGGCCCGGCTGCTGACCGAGCTGGCCGAGCCCGCCTCGTCGACCGAGGTCGCGCTGCGCTCCGGCGTCACCCCGTCCGCGGTCAACCAGCACCTGCGGGTGCTCCGCGACGCCGGCCTGCTCCGCTCCGCCCGGCACGGCCGGAGCGTGCTCTACCGCCGCAGCGAGCTAGGCGACGCGCTCACCCGGCCAGCACCGGTCACAAGGTGATCGACCAGGATTCGAGGGTTCCGATGTCGCCCGGGCCGTAGTCGGTGATCCGCAGCTGCCAGGTGCCGCCCGCCGGTGACGACACCTGCGGCACGGTGAACGACCTGGGACCGTTCCACGGGGTGCACGGGTAGTTGCCGGAGCCGCTGTACTTCACCGGGTACGCCCGTCCGTTCGGATCGAACAGCGAGATCCCGAGATCCTCCGCGCAGGTGTGGCTCACCGTGATCGACAGCGTGACCGTGGTGGCCGCGCTGCCGGTCAGCGGGACCCGGATCGAGCTGTAGGTCCGCTGGTAGTCCCGGATCGGGAAGTCCGTGCCGTTGGTGAAGGTGCGGCCGCTCGTCCCAGTGGTGTACGCGCGGACATCTGCGGATGGTCCGGAGGTGTTGCCGGCCGCGTCGCGCGCCCGGATCGTGAAGGTGTACTCGGTCGAGGGCGCGAGCCCGGTCACGGTGGCGGTGGTGCCGGTGACCGAGGTGGCCATGGTCGACCCGTTGTACACGTCGTACCCGGCGACCCCGACGTTGTCCGAGGACGCATCCCAGGCCAGCGAGATGGACGTACTCGTCGCTCCGGTCGAGCGCGGGTTGCCGGGCACGGTCGGCGCCTGGGTGTCCCCGCCGCCTGAGGTACGCGCGACCACCGCCCGGGTCGGCTTGGACGCGTTGCCGGCGGCATCCTTGGCGACGATCGTGAAGGAGTACTCGGTGCCCGCGGCCAGTCCCGAGACCGTCGCACTGGTCGTGGTGACGGTCGTGGCCAGGGTGCTGCCGCGGTAGACGTCGTACCCGGTGACGCCGGTGTCGTCGACCGAGGCGTCCCAGGCCAGCGAGACCGAGCTCGCGGTGACGCCGGTGCTGTGCGGGCGGCCGGGCGTGGTCGGCGGCTCCTCGTCCCCGCCGCCGCCAGGCTCGGTGCGCGCCCGGACCTCGGCGCTGTCGGCGGAGACGTTGTTCGCCGCGTCACGGGCGCGGATCGTGAAGGTGTACTCGGTGTCCGGGCTGAGGCCGGTGACCGTGGCGGTGGTGCCGGTGACCGAGGCGGCCTTGGTCGAGCCGTTGTACACGTCGTAGCCGGCGACCGCGACGTTGTCCGAGGACGCGTCCCAGGCCAGCGAGACCGACGTACCCGTCGTACCCGTCGAGCGTGGGTTGCCGGGCACGGTCGGGGCCTGGGTGTCCAGGTCACCGCCGATGTTGCGGACGTTGAGCAGCTTGTTCGGGGAGTCCTTGATCTGGGTCAGCTTCCCGGTGCTCGCCAGCCCGACCAGGCCCTGCTCCACCTGCTGCGGGGTGGCAGACGGGTTGGCCGCCAGGTAGAGCGCCGCGGCGCCCACCACGTGCGGGGAGGCGAACGAGGTGCCGCTGCGGGTGGAGGTGGCGGTGTCGCTGTTGCTGTTCAGGGACACGATGTTGCCCGCCGGGGCGAACAGGTCGATGCACCTGCCGGTGTTCGTGCCGTCCCGGATCGTGTCGTCGATGTCGCTGCCGCCGGCGATGATCGCCTCGGTGACGTCGGACGGCGTGTAGTTGCACGAGTCGCCGCCGTGGTTGCCCGCCGAGATGGCCACCGTGACGCCGGCCGCCACCGCCCGCTTCACCGCGTCCTGCAACGGCTTGTACGGGTGCGTGTCCGCGGTCAGGCTCATGTTCGCCACCGCGGGCTTCTGGTGGTTGGCCACCAGCCAGTCGAGCGCCTTCACCAGGTTGTCATCCGGCGCCGAACCGCCACAGCCGACCGTCTGGACGCTGTGCAGCGTCACCCTCTTGGCGATCCCGTACTGGGTGCCACCGATCGTGCCGGCCTCGTGCGAGCCGTGGCCGTTGGTCGGGCACTCGTTGGACGTGCCGTCGGTCTCCCCGGAGAAGTCCGGGTCGTCCACGGTCCGGCCCGCGATGTCCTGGTGCGTCAGCCGGATGCCGCTGCTCAGAATGTAGGCGTGCACGCCCTCTCCGGAGTTCGGGTAGGTGAACGACTTGTCCAGCGGCAGGTCCACCTGGTCGACGCGGTCGAGCCCCCACGACGGCGGGTTCGGCTGAGGCTCGGCCGACTGCTGCGCTTGCCGTACGAGGTGCGTCTGGGCCACGTAGGACACGGCCGGGTTGGCGGCCAGCCGCTCGGCCGCCGCCTCCGGCATCACCACGGAGTAGCCGCGGAACACGTTCTCGAACGCGTGCTTGCGCACGCCGCCGTAGCGGGCGAGCAGGTCCCGCGTCACCGACGCGGCGCCGTCCTCACGCACGGAGGCGGCATCGTCGCGCAGGACGACCAGGTAGCGGTCCGGCACTGCCGACTCGCCACCGGCGTACCGGATCTCACCGGTTGGTTCCGCCCCCGCCACGGCGGGCGCTACCAGCCCCACACCCAGCAGAAGTGCCGCCGAGACAACCCTGACCAGCGTTCTCATCTTCGCTCCCGATTCCGTCGACCACTCGTCTGACCACGGTCGGCCGGGCGGGAGCGCGCACACAATCGGTACGGCGGGCTAACACTTAACACTCCCGCGTCGGGGTCGCGCTAACAGTCAACTTGTTCAGCGATAGGGGCCTCGCGCTCGCCGTGACCTGATTCACGTGGACCGGGCTCGGCGCGTCCCGCTGACCTCCTCTAAGGTAAGGCTTACCTAACTTCACCTGCCAGGAGGAACTCGGTGTCACGCTCGGAAGACCTTCCCCTGCACCACCTCTTCCACCCCGACAACGTCTCGGAGTACGCCGCCACCGTGCGCGGCGGCCTCGACCACCTCGCCGGCCACCTCGACCGGGTGACCGGTCCGGCCACCGGAGTCGGCCCGGAGCGCGCGGCCAAGCCGGTCCGCGACGTCGACCTCGACAGCCCGCTCGGCGACACCGCCGCGGCGCTCGACGAGGTCTCCCGGCTCTGGCTGGACGACGCGGTCTGGTTCCACGAGCCGGGCTACGCCGCCCATCTGAACTGCCCCGTGGTCGTCCCGGCACTGCTCGGCGAGCTGCTGATCTCGTCGGTGAACTCCTCGCTGGACACCTTCGACCAGAGCGTCGGCGGCACCTTCATCGAGCGCCAGCTGATCGACTGGACCGCCGCCCGGATCGGCTGGGACACCAGTGACTCCGACGGCGTCTTCACCAGCGGCGGCAGCCAGTCCAACCTGCACGCGCTGCTGCTCGCCCGCGGCCACATCATGGCTCGCGGCGCGGAGCTGGCCTCACTGCGGATCTTCGCTTCGGCGGACAGCCACTTCAGCGTCCAGAAGAGCGCCCGGCTGCTCGGGCTCGGCGACGCCGCCGTGGTCGCCGTACCCACCGACGAGCGACGCCGGATGGACATCGTCGCGCTCGGCCGGGCACTCGCCGAGTGCGACGCCGCCGGGCTGGTGCCGATGGCGGTCGTGGCCACCGCCGGCACCACCGACTTCGGCGCGATCGACCCGCTGCCGGAGATCGCCGGCCTGTGCCGGACGTACGGCGCGTGGTTCCACGTGGACGCGGCGTACGGCGGCGGGCTGCTCGCCTCGACCCGGCGCCGGCACCTGCTGAGCGGCGTCGAGAAGGCCGACTCGGTGACCATCGACTACCACAAGACCTGGTTCCAGCCGGTCTCGTCGAGCGCGGTGCTGGTCCGCGACGCGGGCACCATGGGGCACGCGTCGTACTACGCCGACTACCTCAACCCGAAGGAGTCGGCCGACCCGAACCAGGTCGACAAGAGCCTGCAGACCACCCGGCGCTTCGACGCGCTGAAGCTCTGGCTGACGCTGCGGATCATGGGACCGGACACGATCGGCGCGTACTTCGACGCGG
This sequence comes from Nocardioides speluncae, assembly GCF_003121585.1. Classification (GTDB taxonomy): domain Bacteria; phylum Actinomycetota; class Actinomycetes; order Propionibacteriales; family Nocardioidaceae; genus Nocardioides; species Nocardioides speluncae. The sequence goes on along the minus strand of NZ_QEOO01000001.1, from coordinate 246,500 downwards.
TGATCGACCTGGCCGCCGAGGTCCACGATGCGATCGCGCCGGCCGCCGACATCGAGGTCGCCGCCCGCCCGAACCTGTCGACGCTGGTGTTCCGCTACGCGCCCGCCGGCTCGGGAGAGGACGAGCTGGCGCTGCTCAACACCAAGATCCGGGCCACCCTGTACGCCCGCGGCCGGGCGATGGTGGCCGCGACCAAGGTGGACGGGCGGCAGTTCCTGAAGTTCACGCTGCTCAACCCCAAGGCGACCCTCGCCGACATCGTCGGCATCGTCGACCAGATCCGGTCCATCGGCGAGGAGCTGGTCTGCGAGCAGATCGCCGCCCAGCCGGTGGTGTCTCCCTACGTCCTCGCGGGCCGCGACATCGGCCTGCTCGTCCCGGCAGGAGTAGCGCGATGACCCATACTCACGACTTCGTCGCCGTCGGGCTTGGCCCGTTCAACCTCGGCCTGGCCTGCCTGACCGAGCCGCTACGGCAGTCCGGCGAGCTGGACGGGGTGTTCCTGGAGGCCCGCGACCGGTTCGACTGGCACCCCGGGATGATGCTGGACGACGCCACCCTGCAGGTGCCGTTCCTGGCCGACCTGGTGACGATGGCCGACCCGACCTCGCCGTACTCCTTCCTGAACTACCTCAAGGAGACCGGCCGGCTCTACTCGTTCTACATCCGCGAGTCGTTCTATCCGCTGCGGGCCGAGTACAACCAGTACTGCCAGTGGGCGGCCGACCGGCTGTCGACCCTCCGCTTCGGAGCGGCCGTGTCGTCGGTCGAGCACGACGGGTCGGCGTACGTCGTCACCACCTCGTCGGGCGAGGTCTTCCGCGGCCGCCGGCTGGTGCTCGGCGTCGGCGCCGAGCCGGTCGCGCCCGAGTGCCTGCGCGGCCTCGGCGGCCCGGCCTGCCACTCCGCGGCGTACCTGCAGACCAAGTCCGCCCTTCAGGAGACCCGCTCGATCACCGTGGTCGGCAGCGGCCAGAGCGCGGCCGAGGTATACGCCGACCTGCTGGCCGACTGCTCGCCGGACACCTACGAGCTGAACTGGGTCACCCGGTCGCCGCGGTTCTTCCCGATGGAGTACACCAAGCTCACCCTCGAGATGACCTCGCCGGAGTACACGTCGTACTTCCAAGGCCTGACCCCGGAGACCCGGGCCGGGCTGCTGCGCGAGCAGCGGTCGCTCTACAAGGGCATCTCGTCGGACACCATCAACGCGATCTTCGACGCGCTCTACACCAAGCAGGTGCACGGTGGCGTCCCGACGACGCTGCTGACCTCGACCGCGGTGACCGGCGCGGCATGGGACGGATCGGCGTACGACGTCGACCTGCACCACACCGAGGTCGACGAGTCGTTCCGGCTGCGCACCGAGTCGCTGGTGCTGGCCACCGGCTACGCACCGAAGGTGCCGGCCTTCCTCGACGGCGTCCGCGACCGGATCACCTGGGGCGAGGACGGGCGGTACGCCGTGTCCCCGACGTACGCGATCGCGCCGGACATCTATGTGCAGAACGGCGAGGAGCACACCCACGGCTTCGTCGCGCCCGACCTCGGCATGGGCGCCTACCGCAACTCGGTGCTGATCGCCGCGATGCTCGGCCGGGAGGTCTACGCGGTGGAGAAGCGGATCGCGTTCCAGGAGTTCGGGGTGCCGGACCGGTTCAGGGTGGGCACCGCATGATCACCTTCGAGCCGCTCGACCTCGAGCAGCACCTGGCCCGGCTGCACGCGTGGGTGACCCACCCGCGGTCGGTCTACTGGATGATGCAGGGCGCGTCGGTCGCCGACGTCGCCGAGGAGTACACCAAGATCGCGAACGACCCGCACCACCACGCCTGGCTCGGCCGGGTGGACGGGGTGCCGGCGTTCCTCGCCGAGACCTACGACCCGGCCCTCAGCGAGCTGGCTGGCGCGGCCGAACTGGCCCCCGGCGACCTGGGCATGCACGTGCTGGTCGCGCCCACCGACAAGCCGCGACCCGGCTTCACCGGCGCCGTCTTCGCCGCGGTGATGGACTTCTGCTTCAAGCAGCCGGGGGCCGAGCGGGTCGTCGTCGAGCCCGACGTCGGCAACGACAAGATCCGGGCCAAGAACATCGCCGCCGGCTTCGTCGAGCTACGCGAGGTCGTGCTCACCGGCAAGACCGGAATGCTGTCGGTCTGCAGCCGCTCGGCCTGGGAGTCGTCGTCGCTCGGCCCAGGCCTCGGCCGGTACGCCGCCCACCTGACGCCCGAGCTGATGGAGCGCGCCCAGCGGCAACTGGTGGCCAAGGCAATTTCCGAGTTCGCCCACGAACGCCTGCTCGCTCCGGTCCGTTCGGGTGGTCGAGCAGCGAGCGCTAGCAACCGCAGCGCCGCGGCCGCGGTCACGCGGCCGGGGCGCTGGGGCCGTCGTCGAGACCACTACGAACTGACCGGCCCAGCGTCGACGTACTCCTTCAGCGCGCGAGTCCACCCGCTGGAGCACTGGGTCATCGACTTGCCGACGCTCACCCGCGAGGTCGACGGGCGGGTGGAGCCGCTGGACGCGCTGGCGTTCGTGGCCGAGTTCGCGCCGCAGCTGGGGATCCCGGACCAGCTGCTGCCGACCTACCTCGAGGAGCTCGCGAGCACGCTGTCGTCGAGCGCCTGGAAGCTCGCGAACTCGACCGCGACCGCCGCCGAACTGGCCAACGCGGACTACCAGACCATCGAGGGCTCGATGACCGAGGGCCACCCGGCCTTCGTCGCCAACAACGGCCGGATCGGGTTCGGCGGCGACGACTTCGCGGCGTACGCGCCCGAGGCCAGGCAGGACGTGCGGCTGGTCTGGCTGGCGGTACGCCGCGACCGGGCCAACTTGTCGGTGGGGGCTGGCATGGTCGAGTCCGAGCTGTACGAGACCGAGCTGGGGAAGGAGGGATGCGATCGGTTCGCCGACGCCTTAGCGCGGCTGGGCCTGGACCCGGCCGACTATCTCTACCTGCCGGTGCACCCGTGGCAGTGGGTCAACAAGCTCGCGATCACCTTCGCGCCCGACCTGGCCCGCCGCGACCTGGTGTTCCTGGGCTCCGGAGACGACGACTACCGGGCACAGCAGTCGATCCGGACCTTCTTCAACACCAGCCGGCCGGAGCGCCACTACGTCAAGGTGGCGCTGTCGATCCAGAACATGGGCTTCATGCGGGGGCTGTCGCCCAAGTACATGTCGGTGACGCCACCGATCAACGACTGGGTCGCGAGCATCGTCGCGGACGACGTGGAGCTGAAGGCGTGCGGCTTCGCGGTGCTCCGCGAGCGGGCGGCCATCGGCTACACCGGCGACGCCTTCCACACCTGGGCCGCGGCCGGGGAGGGCCGGAGCACGCCGTACCAGAAGATGATCGCGGCGCTGTGGCGCGAGTCGCCGGCGCCGGCGCTTGGCGACGGCGAGCGGGCAGCCACGATGGCCTCGCTGCTGCACCGCGACGCCGAGGGCCGGTCGCTGGCGGGCGCGCTGATCCGGGCCTCCGGGCTGGCGCCGGCCGAGTGGGTGCGCAGCTACCTGCGGGCTTACCTGCGGCCGCTGGTGCACTGCCTGCTGCGCTACGAGCTGGCGTTCATGCCGCACGGCGAGAACCTGGTGATGGTGCTGCGCGACCACGTGCCGGTGCGGATGTTCATGAAGGACATCGGCGAGGAGGTCGCGGTGATGGGCGACCTGCCGCTGCCGCCCGAGGTGGAGCGGATCCGCGCCGACGTGCCGGCCGACGTCCGGCCGCTGGCGGTGCACACCGACGTCTTCGACGGGTTCCTGCGCTACCTCGGCGCGATCCTCGACGAGGACGGCGTGCTGGTCGGCGAGGAGTTCTGGGCCGAGGTGGCACGCTGCATCGCCGAGCACGCCGAGGACCACACGGAGCTCGCGGCGACGGCGGCGGCGTACGACCTGTTCAAGCCGGCGTTCAAACACAGTTGCCTGAACCGCTTGCAGTTGCGTAACACTCTGCAGATGGTTGACCTCACCGATCAGGCCGAGTCGCTGATCTTCGCCGGTACCCTGCCCAACCCGATCGCGCCGGTCGCCGGATGACGGTCTATCGCGACGCCTGGGGGATCCCGCACGTCCGCGCCGAGTCGGTGACCGAGCTGGCCTTCGAGCAGGGCCGGGCCACCGCCGCCGACCGTGCCTGGCAGCTCGAGATCGGGCGGCTGCGTGCCGAGGGCCGGACCGCGACGCTGGTCGGCGAGGCCGGCGTGGAGTGGGACCGGTTCGCGCGCCGTACCCGGCTTGCCGAGACCGCACAGCGTGCGTACGACGCGCTGTCGGCCGAGGCGCAGGCGTTCGTGTCGGCGTATGTCGACGGCGTCAACGCGGCGGTCGACGGCGGCCTCACCGCCGTCGAGCTGGACGAGCTCGACGCGACGCCGGGCCAGTGGCAGCCGTGGACCCCGCTGGGTGTCTTCCTGGTCCAGCACATCCTGTTCGGGTCGATCGCCTCCAAGCTGTGGCGGCAGCGGGTCGCCGACGTCGCGGGCGAGGAGGCCCTGGACCTGCTGCGCACCGAGGGCCTGCCGCACGGCTCGAACGCGTACGCCGTCGCCGGCGGGCTGACCGCGAGCGGCCGGCCGCTTGTTGCCGGCGACCCGCACCGGCTATTCGAGGACCCGAATGTGTACGCCCAGGTGCGGCTGGCGTGCCCGGAGTTCGACGTGGTCGGGTTCGCGTTCCCCGGCGTACCGGGCGTCCAGCACTTCGCGCACGCCGGCGAGGTCGCCTGGGGCGTGACCAACGCGGCCGCCGACTACCAGGACGTCTACCTCGAGCGGCTCGAACGGCGAGACGGTGGCGTCTGGGCGCTCGGCCCCGACGGCTGGGAGGAGTGCGCCGCCCACGTGGAGAAGATCGAGGTACGCGACGGCGCGCCGGTCGAGGTCGAGGTGATCGTGACCGGCCGCGGCCCGGTCTTCCTCGGTGAGCCCCACAAGCACGCGATGAGCGCCCGGACGACGTCCTGGGCGCTCGGCGACCTCGGCTTCGAGGCGCTGCTGCCGCTGCTGCGCGCGCGCACCGTCGCCGACGTGGACCTGGCCTTCGCCCACTGGGTGGAGCCGGTCAACAACTTCGTGATCGCCGACAGCCAGGGCACGGTGCTGCACCGGGTCGGCGGGAAGGTCCCGCAGCGCCCGGAGCCGCACTGGCAGCTGCCGGCCGACGGCACGGCCGGCCACGGCTGGACCGGCTGGGTGGAGCCGCTGCCGCGGACGCCGGTGCCCGCGGACGGCCGGATCGTGACCGCGAACGACCGGATCTCGGAGGAGTACGCCGAGATCGGCGACGACTTCGCGCCGAGCTACCGGGCAGACCGGATCACCGAGCTGCTGGACGGGCTGATGGCCGGCCGCACCGACCTCACCGCCGAGCAGGCCGGTGCGGTGCTGACCGACACCCACCAGAACGCCGGGCAGGTGCTGCTCGCGGCGATCAAGGACCTGGCCGACCTCGAGGATGCGGCCGACGACGTCCGGCGCCGGCTGCTGGAGTGGGACGGCGCGATGGACGCCGACAGTGCCGGCGCCGCCCTCTACAGCGCGGTCCGGGATGCGGCGGTGGCGCGGATCTGCGCCGCGCCCGATCTGGCCATGCTGCACGAGGAGAACCCGTACGGCGACCTCTGGGCGCCGTGGTTCCGGCTCGCCGGCCGGGTGGCGGTCTCCCTGCACGTGATCCTCCAGGTCGAGCGGCCGTTCGGGCTCGACCGGAGCGAGGTGCTCCGCGGCGCCCTCGCCGACGTCGCCGCCGTACCGGCCGCCGACGCTCCCGACACCTGGGGCGCCGTCCACACTTTCCACGCGATCCACGAGCTGGAGTCGTTCGGCATCCACCGGGCACCCGTCGCGCCCGCTACGCCGATGCCGGGTGACAGCGACTGCGTGGTCGCGACCAGCCCGCTGACCGGGACCACGCTGACCGTCCGCGGTCCGGTGGCCCGCTACGTCTGGGATCTCGCCGACCGGCCGGGAGCCGAGCGAGGCAGCCTGTGGGCGGTGCCGCTCGGCGCGGCCGGCGACCCGCACGGCGTACACCACCACGACCAGCACGACTTGTGGACGAGCGGCCGGTTCGTGCCGGTCGTGACCGACTGGGACCAGCTCGAGGAGGAGCGTTGACCGACATCCGGATGCGGCCGGTCGACCCGGCTACGGACGGCGACCTGATCCACGCCTGGGTCACCGATGAGCGCGCCGTCTTCTGGGGGATGACGGAGAACTCGCGCGACGAGGTCGAGGAGATCTACACCTACATCGACGAGCAGGCGCACCTCGCGGCGTACCTCGTCTCGGCCGGCGACACCCCCGTCGCGATCTTCCAGACCTACGACCCGGAGATCGACGAGATCGGGCAGTTCTACGACCGCGAGCCCGGCGATCTCGGCGTCCACCTGTTCCTCGCCGACACGCCGGCGCGGGCCGGGCGCACCCAGGAGATCTTCGGGTTCCTGATCGCGCAGGTGATGGCCGACGAGAAGGTGCGCCGGCTGGTCGTCGAGCCCGACGCCGACAACGCCAAGTCGCTGCGCCTGTTCGAGACGCTCGGTGCCGAGGTCGGCGACCTGGTCGAGCTGCCCACGAAGACCGCCCGGTTCGGGTTCTTCACCCGGGAGGCGCTCGGCTACCCGTGAACTTGGTCGGGGTCGGCAGACTCGGGGGATGACGGAGATCCTGCGGTACGCCGCGTTCACGACCGACCCGGCGCTCGGCAACCCTGCGGGCGTCGTCCTGGACGCCGGCGGCCTCGATGCCGCGAAGATGCAGCAGATCGCAGCGGAGGTGGGCTACTCCGAGACCGCGTTCGCGGTCCCGAGCGGGGAACGGCGGTACGCCGTGCGCTACTTCAGCCCCCTGGCGGAGGTCGACTTCTGCGGTCACGCCACGATCGCGACCGCCGTGGCGATCGCCGAGCGCGAGGGCGCCGGCCCGCTGGTCTTCGACACCAACGTCGGGCCGATCGAGGTCGGCACCGAGCGCAGCGACGACACAGACGGCGTGCTGACAGCGAGCCTGCGCAGCGTGGCCACCCGCACCCGCGCGGCGAGCGACGGCGACCTCGCCGAGGCGCTCGCCGCCCTCGGCTGGCAGCCGACCGACCTGGACCCGGCGTACCCAGCGCACGTCGCATTCGGCGGCGTCGAGCACCTGGTGCTGGCCGCCGGGTCGCGGGAGCGGCTGGCCGACCTCGACTACGACTTCGAGGCGCTCAAGGCACTGATGACCGACCGCGGCTGGACCACCGTGCAGCTGTTCTGGCGCGAGAACGAGACCCGGCTGCACGCCCGGAACCCGTTCCCCATCGGCGGTGTGGTGGAGGACCCGGCGACCGGTGCCGCGGCCGCCGCTCTCGGCGGCTACCTGCGCGACCTCGGCGCCGTGACCGAGCCGACCCGGCTGACGATCAGCCAGGGTGAGGACATGGGGCAGCAGAGCGAGCTCAGCGTCGCGATCGACCCGGCGGAGCCGACCATCACCGTCTCCGGCGCGGGCGTCGCCATTCCCAACTGACGACAGACGGCCAAAACTGGAACAGATTCTAGAAATCTGCCAGGAAACCCTTGCCCCCGACGCATGCTGAGGCCCATCCTCGGGAGATCGCGATGAGCCGTGGGATAGCTCATCTAAGAGGGAGGACGCGGCTTCGGCCGCGGAGGGAGAGCGATCCGACATGCAGTCTCGACGCGCGCGCACACTTGCCGGCGCGGCCCTGTTACTGGGCACATTCCTGGTTGTCACCGCCGTACTTGCGCAGGTGTACGCCGTACCCAAGCTGCTGAAGACGCCGACCGACGTCGACGTCAAGAACATCCTCGAGGGGACCCTCACCACCGACGGTCCCGAGGGTCTGACCACGCAGGAGATCCGGGCCACCAACTACACCAAGGCCGATACCGAGCGCTCCGACGACGAGGTCGTGGTGATGCGCGACGGCACCTGCGTGATGAAGCTCGAGGGCGACGAGGTCCCCGAGTGCGAGGCCTACGACGAGCCGGACAGCCGGGTCCTGGAGACCGACGAGGTCGGCTACGCCACCGACCGGCTTACCGCCGCCGGGGTGGACGACCCGGAGTACGTCCGCGACGACATCGAGGCGCGCCCAGCCGTGCTGCTCGGCAAGTGGCCGTTCAACTCGAAGAAGAAGGACTACCAGTACTACGAGGACCTGCTGGAGGCGCCGGTCACCGCCGCCTACGAAGGCGAGGAGGACGTGGACGGGCTACCGACGTACCGCTACCAGGTCTCCTTCGAGGAGGAGCCGGCCGAGGTCACCGACGGCATCCAGGGGCTCTACACACTGGTGCGCACCTTCTGGGTCGAGCCGGCGACCGGCGCCGTGATCGACGTAGAGACCCACGGCCGCCGCACCCTCGAGAACGGCGACCTGCTGGCCGAGAACAAGCTGTCCTACACCGATGAGACCGTCGCCCAGAACGTCAGCGACGGCAAGGGCAACCGCCTCAAGATCGTGCTCGCGCAGACCTGGGTGCCGATCATCGGGTACGGCGCCGGCGCCTTGCTGCTGCTGGCCAGCGCCCTGCTCCTGCTGCGCCGTCCGGACGACGAGCAGGCCGCGCTCAGCTACGAGAGGGAGGCCGCTGCCACCCACTGACGCCCGCCACCGACAGGGCCGCCGACCTGGCAACAGCCACTGTCCAAATAGTCGGTCGTTTGACCAAGACTATTGACCGATCGATGTGACAGAGGTCATTCTCTGTGGAACCGCGCGTTCATGGGAGGGCGTGCGGTGCTACCGGAGGGATCTCGATGAGGCGCATCAACACCACGCTGGCCGGAGTTGCGGCCGCGGCGGTCACGATCACCATGACCGCCACCGTGCCGGGACTGAACGCCAGCAGCGCTGGAGCTGCCGCGGCCGAGACGGGTACGACGTACCTGGTCGGCCGCGGCGTCTCCGACTCGACCGGTGAGCCGGCCGAGACCGGGATGATGGGCTACGCCGACCTGACCCAGAACACCACCGGCCTGCACCTGCGGCCCCGGTCGCGGGCGTTCGTGATCGCAGACCCGAAGAGCGGCCAGCGGATCGTGCACGTCACCGCCGACGTCGGCATGATCTTCCAGTCGGTCCGCGACAAGGTGCTGGCCCGCCTCGACGAGCGCTTCGGCAGCCGCTACAACGAGCAGAACGTGATGCTCACCGCGACCCACACCCACGCCGGTCCCGGTGGCTACTCGCACCACACGCTCTACAACGTCACCACGCTCGGCCACCACGCCAAGACGCTGAACGCGATCGTCGACGGCATCGTCGACTCGATCGTGAAGGCGGACGCCGACCTGGCGCCGGCGCAGCTGACCCTCTCGCAGAACAGCCTCACCAACGCCAACGTCAACCGCGCGAGGACGGCGTTCGACCTCAACCCGGCCGCGGACAAGGCGCATTTCCCGAACGCGACCGACACCCTGAGCACCACGCTGCAGGTGCACCGCAGCGGCCGGCTGGACGGGATCATCAACTGGTTCCCGGTGCACGCGACGAGCATGTCGACCGGCAACACGCTGATCAGCCCGGACAACAAGGGGTACGCGTCGTACCACTGGGAGCGGCAGGTCCGCGGCGTCGACTACCTCGCCCAGCAGCGGCCGGACTTCGTCGCGTCGTTCGCGCAGACCAACGCCGGCGACATGTCGCCCAACCTGAACCTGGCGCCGAGCAGCGGGCCGACCGAGGACGAGTTCGAGAACACCCGGATCATCGGCACCCGGATGTACAACGCCGCCAAGAACGCCGAGGGCAACGACCCGGTCCGCGGCGGCATCGACTCCCGCCTGGTGTACGTCGACATGAGCGACGTCGCCGTCCGCGGCGAGTTCACCCCCGACGGCCAGCCCGGTCACACCTGCGACGCCGCGCTCGGCAGCCAGTTCGCCGGCGGCAGCACCGAGGACGGCGGCGGTGGCCTGCCCGGCCTGGACGGCAGCAACCCGATCGCGGCGCTCGTGTCCGGCCTGCTCTACACCGCGAGCCCCGCGCTGAAGGCGTGCCAGGCGCCGAAGGAGATCCTGCTTCCGGTCGGCACGCTCGGCATGGTCCAGCAGAAGCTGCCGGTGCAGCTGGTCCGGATCGGCGACTTCTACCTGATCGGCATCCCGGCCGAGGTGACGATCGTGTCCGGTCTCCGGCTTCGGCAGACCGTCGCCGAGATCGTCGGCGCCGACCTCGACCACGTGCTGGTGCAGGGCTACGCCAACGCCTACAGCCACTACCTGACCACGCCCGAGGAGTACGGCGCGAACCAGTACGAGCAGGCCAGCACGATCTTCGGCAAGAACGAGCTGCCGGCGTTCATGCAGGTCAGCAGCGAGCTGGCGACGTTGATGAAGGACGGCACCACGCTGCCGCTCGGCGAGAAGGAGCGGGACCGCACCCACGAGCAGCTGCCGACCCTGCAGGCCAACGTGGTCCTCGACGCGCCGCCGCTGTTCAAGAGCTTCGGCGACGTGCTGACCGCGCCCGCGGCGGAGTACACCAGGGGCCAGCAGGTGAGCGTGGTCTTCGCCGGCGCCCACCCGAACAACAATCTGCGGCACGGCGGCACCTACCTGACCGTCGAACGCAAGGTCGACGGGCAGTGGGTGCGCGTACACGACGACGGCGACTGGTCGACGAAGTTCCGCTGGGCCCGCTACGGCGTCGCGGCATCCAAGGTCACCATCACCTGGGACATCCCGCAGAACGCCGCGGCCGGGCTCTACCGGATCCGCTACTTCGGTGACGCCCGCGGGCTGCTCGGCAACATCTCGCCGATCTCCGGCACCTCGCCCCTGTTCACCGTCGACTGACCTCGACTGACCCGACAGACCCGGAAGGCGACTCACCATGCGTGCTCGCTCTGCTTTGGCCTGCCTTGCCGCGGCCGCCTGCCTCCTCACCACGACCGCTAACGCCGCGCCGGCCGGCGCGACGACGGTCACCCCGCCGCGCGTGAAGGTGCTGGCCAGCAACGTGATGCTGCTGCCGGAGCTGATCGGCGGCCTCAGCAACGGCACCCGCGCCGGCCTGCTCGCCAGCGCGCCGTACCTGGAGGGCTACGACGTGGTCGTGCTCTCCGAGATGTTCGACAACGGCCCGTCCACCACCATCAAGACCGGCCTGTCGGACCGGTACCCGCACCAGACGCCGGTGCTCGGCCGGTCCACGTCGGGCTGGGACGACACCCAGGGCGCGTTCTCCTGGCTGACCCCGGAGGACGGTGGCGTCACGATCCTCAGCAAGTGGCCGATCCGGCGGCAGGTCCAGTACGTCTACAAGAAGGGCTGCGGCGCCGACTGGTTCTCCAACAAGGGGTTCGTGTACGCCGTTCTCGACGTCGGTGGCCAGAAGGTGCACGTCGTCGGGACCCACGCCCAGGCCGAGGACTCGCTGTGCGGCGACGCCGCGGCGGTCCGGGCCTCGCAGTTCGCCGAGCTCAACGCGTTCCTCGACGCCCAGGACATCCCGCCGGGCAGCAGGTGATCGTCGCAGGCGACCTCAACGTCGTCAGGACCTCGCCGGAGTACGCGCAGATGCTGGCGCTCACCGGCACCGTCGCGCCGACCAGGTACGCCGGCGCGCCGTACAGCTGGGACCCGTCGACCAACTCGGTGGCCGCGAGCCGGTACGCCGGCTACCAGCCCGAGCAGCTCGACTACGTCCTCTACCGGCGGGCCAACGCGAAGCCGGCCACCAGAACCAACACGGTGCTGACACCGCAGTCACCGCCGTGGGAGTCGGGCGGGACCACCTACCGCGACTACTCCGACCACTACCCCGTTGCCGGCTGACCGGCCGTCCCGCAGGAGACCACGATGAACACTCGCACCCTCTTGGCCGGCACCGTCGCCGCCCTCGGCCTGACCGCTGGCCTACTCGCTCCCGCCAGCGCGGCCCCCGACACCGCCAGTGGACTGACGGCGGCCGCGGTGCCGTCGTACAAGAAGTACGTCGCGATGGGCGACTCCTACACTGCCGGCCCGCTGATCCCGTGGAACAGCACCTGGTGCTTCCGCTCGAACAACAACTACCCGGCCTGGCTGGCCACCGACCTCGGCCTCTACTACAAGTCGGGCGCCTTCAACGACGTCAGCTGCTCCTCGGCCGACACCACCAACCTGACCCAGTCGCAGCCGACGCCGACCGCCGACCTCCACTTCACGACGCAGGCGCCGCAGCTCGAGGCGCTTACCCTGGACACCGACCTGGTGACGCTCGGGATGGGCGGCAACGACTACACCGTCTTCGGCTCGGTGATCGGCTGCGGCGACTACCGCGACGAGGACCCGACCGGATCGCCGTGCCGCGATCACTACACGATCAACGGCATCGACACCCTCTCCGCGGCCCTGAACAACACCGGCCGCAACCTGGAGCGCTCGGTCGCGCTGATCAAGGAGCGCGCGCCCGCCGCCAAGGTGGTCCTGGTCGGCTACCCGCGGATCCTGCCGCCGACCGGCTACTGCCCGGACGTGGTCCCGTTCGCCGACGGCGACTACGCGTGGGCCGACTACCTCAACCGCAAGCTCAACACCGTGATGCGGCAGGCGGCCACCCGCAAGGGCGCGCTGTACGTCGACACCTACGGCCCGGCGCTCGGCCACGACGCCTGCGCCGGCGACGCCGCCTGGGTGCGAGGCCAGTCCACCGACCTGTTCGCCGGCGTCTCGTACCACCCGAACGCTGCCGGCATGCGAGCGATCAGCAAGCTGGTGCTGAAGGCACTCGGCCTGTCGACGTCCACGAACACGTCGCTGCGCAAGGCCCCGGCTGGCGCCGACACCTCGGCCGAGCTGAGGAAGCAACGCTGGGCGCGGCAGCACGCCGACGAGTTGGTGCCGACCGACTAGTGGTCACTAGTGGGTATCTCCGGAAGTTCGTCGGGGTCTGAGCGGCCAGGGCACGCACATCGCTGCGTTGTCGTCGGTCGACGGGCCACCGGCCCGCCTCCCTCCGACGCCTTGCGCTGCACGCACCCTGACCACTCAGACCCTCGACGAACTTCCGGAGATGCCCACTAGCGCGTGCGTCCGAGGTGGAAGACGACGATCTCGACGACGGCTTCGCGCACGTCGTACCAAACTCGATAGTCACCGACCCGCAGGCGGTACAAACCTTCCCCATAAGAGAATGAACCCGGCGGGTGCGGCTCGTCCGCTAACGCATCGGCGGCGTCGAAGGCGGCCAGCACGCCTTCCCGGTCGTCCTTGGCATACCGATGGGCTGCCGCCAGCGCCTTCGGCTCCCAGACAACGGTGGGGCTCACGCGTCGTCGCCGAAGACCAGCCGTCGCGCCTCGGCACTCGGAATACCCTCGGCAGTGTCACCGAGTGCCCGGCGCAGCTTGTACTCCAGGACCGCGTTCGCCTCTTCGAGGTCGGCAAGCTCCTCGGCGTTGATGAGCACCGCCGCCGGCTGGCCGTGGTCGGTAATCGTGATCCGCTCACGACGGTGGGAGGCCCGGCGCACCAGCTGCCCGAACCGGGCACGGCCTTCGGTGACGGGATAAGTGGCTGACATGCAATTAGTGTACAGACACTTGCCGGTTATGTAAGGCGTCCGCGCATGGACGTCCGCGGGGACGTCATACGGATCGACAGTCGTGGCGACCGGATCGTATGACGTCCCCGCGGAGGTTGAGGCGGGCGGAGCGGCTATGCCGGCTCGAGTTTGCGGACCGAGACCGGCTCCGGCGCGGCCTCCGGAGCTGGAGCGGCGTGGTCGTCGACCATCGTGGTCTCGTCGAACGGGTCGTTGCCGGCCAGCACGTTCCGCATCTGCACCTTGTCCAGGCCGCCCGTCCAGCTGGCGACGACGACGGTGGCGACCGCGTTGCCGGCGAAGTTAGTGACCGCGCGGGCCTCCGACATGAACCGGTCGATGCCGACGATCAGGCCGACGCCGTCGACCAGGTCCGGGCGGTGCGAGGAGAGGCCGCCGGCGAGCGTGGCCAGGCCGGCGCCGGTGACCCCGGCAGCACCCTTCGACGCGATCATCATGAACAGCAGCAGCGAGATCTGCTCGCCGATGCTCAGCGGGTTGCCCATCGCCGAGGCGATGAACAGCGAGGCCATGGTCAGGTAGATCGCGGTGCCATCGAGGTTGAACGAGTAGCCGGTCGGTACGACGACGCCCACGGTCGGCTTGTCCACACCGGCGTGCTCCATCTTGGCGATCAGCCGCGGCAGCGCCGACTCGGACGAGGATGTGGACACGATCAGCAGGAACTCGCGGCCCAGGTAGCGCAGCAGCGAGAACAGGTTGACCCCGCTGGTCAGTCGCAGCACCAGGGCGAGGACCACGAAGACGAACACCGCGCAGGTGGCGTAGAAGCCGAGCATGATCACCGCGAGGCTCTTGAGCGCGTCCAGGCCGGTCTCGCCGACGACGCCGGCGATGGCGCCGAAGGCACCCAGCGGCGCCAGCCACATGATCATCGTCAGCACCCGGAACACGAGCCGCTGCAGGTGGCCGACCCCGCGCAGTACCGGCTCACCGGCCGGGCCCATCGCCTGCAGGCCGAAGCCGATCAGCAGCGAGATCAGCAGCGTCTGCAGCACCTCGCCGGAGGTCAGCGCGGACACCAGCGAGTCGGGGATGATCGCGAGCAGGAAGTCGGTGGTCGACTCGTGGCCGGCCTCGGCCGCAGTCTCGTTGGCGGTGGCCGCGTCCGCCGGGTCGAGCTTCAGCCCGCTGCCCGGGTCGAGGATGTTGCCGACGAGCAGGCCGATGGCCAGCGCGAACGTCGACATCACCATGAAGTAGCCGAGGGCGAGGCCGCCGACCCGGCCGACCTTCGCGGCGCTGCGCACCGAGCCGACGCCGAGCACGATGGTGCAGAAGATGACCGGCGCGATCATCATCTTGATCAGGCTGACGAACGCGGTGCCGATCGGCTTGAGCTCCACCGCGAAGCTCGGTGCGGCGAAGCCGACGGCGATGCCGAGCAGGACGGCGACGATCACGGCGACGTACAGGTAGTGGGTGCGGTCCTTGGCTCTGGGCCTGGTGGTCCTGGCTGTGGTGCTCATGGTCTTCCTCCGGCGGCAGGGGCGGCTACTAGGGACTTCGACCATGGTGTTGAGCAATGTGACCGGGGTCACCCTTTCGTTCATTGAGTTCGTGATGCGCCGGAGACGGCACAATCACTGAGGTGAGTAGGCGTTGGCGGAGCTCTGTCGCGCAGCAGGTGTTCCTGCTGCAGACCCTGATCGTGCTCACGGTGGTCACCGCGTCCGTCGTACTCGCCTATCTGGAGGTACGCCGCGACCACCGCGCCGACGCCGAGATCCGGTCCACCGCGGTCGCCCTCGCCGTCGCCGACGCGCCCTCGGTGCTGCAGGCGCTGGACGACGCCGTCCCGTCGGACGTGATCCAGCCGTACGCCGAGCGGGTACGCCGCGACACCGGCACCGACTTCGTCGTGGTGATGGCCATGGACCGCACCCGCTACTCGCACCCGACCCCCAGCGAGATCGGCAAGAAGTTCATCGGCGACCTCGGCGACGCTCCTGAGGGCGAGGTGTTCACCCAGGAGTACAAGGGGACCCTCGGCCCGTCGATGCGCGCGGTGGTCCCGGTCTTCGACGGCGACGAGGTCGTGGCGATGGTCTCGGTCGGGATCACCTTGGAGAAGATCGAGGCCGCGCTGTGGGACCGGCTGCTGACGATCGTGCCGGCGGCGCTGGCGCTGCTGGCGGTGGGCGCCGCCGGCGCCTGGCTGATCAGCCGGCGGCTGCGCCGGCAGACCCACGGCATGGGCGCCCAGGAGATCACTCGGATGTACGAGTACTACGACTCGGTGCTGCACGCGGTCCGCGAAGGGCTGGTGCTGCTCGACGACGACGGCCGGATCCAGCTGGTCAACGACGAGGGCCGCCGGCTGCTCGGCGTACCCGAGGACGTCGTCGGCCGGCCGCTCGCGGAGCTCGACCTGCCGACGTCGCTGCTGACATCCGTCCGCGAGGGCACGTCGCCCGACGAGATCCACCTGGTCGGCGACCGGGTGCTGGTGGTCAACCAGGCGCCCGCGGTCTGGGAGGGGCGGGTGCTCGGCTCGGTGCTGACCCTGCGCGACCACACCGAGCTGCGCGCGGTCTCCGGCGAGCTGGACACCGTCCGCGGGCTGGCCGAGACGCTGCGCTCGCAGAACCACGAGTCCGCCAACCGGCTGCACACCGTGGTCTCGCTGATCGAGCTCGGGCGCGGGCCGGAGGCGGTCGAGTTCGCCACCTCCGAGCTGGCCGCCGCGCAGCAGCTCGCCGACCAGGTGACCGACTCGGTCGCCGACCCGGTCGTCGCCGCACTGCTGCTCGGCAAGACCGCGCAGGCCGCCGAGCGCGGCGTCGAGCTGATGGTCTCACCGGCCACCAAGGTCGAGAACCTGTTCGTCGCCTCGGGCGACATGGTGACGCTGCTCGGCAACCTGGTCGACAACGCCATCGACGCGGTGGCCAGCGCGGAGCCGGCGACGGTCACCGGGGACCGTCGGGTCGAGGTCTCGGTGGTCTGCGATCGCGCCGGCCTCGCGGTCGAGGTCGCGGACTCCGGCCCCGGCCTACCGCCCGGCGCGGAGGAGAAGATCTTCGAGCGCGGCTGGTCCACCAAGCGCGGCGACGCCTCGCTCGGCCGCGGTCTCGGCCTCGCCCTGATCGGCCAGGTCGCGCGGCGGTACGGCGGCGACGTACACGCCTCCCGCTCGCCGCTCGGCGGCGCGCTGTTCGAGGTCCGGGTGCCGCGATGACGGTCCGGGTGCTCGTGGTCGAGGACGAGGCGATCGCCGCCCAGGCGCACGCCGAGTACGTCGGCCGGGTCGCCGGCTTCGAGGTGGCCGGGATCGCTCGCTCCGGCGTGGATGCGCTGCGGCTGCTCGCCGCCGGGCCGGTCGACCTGATCCTGCTCGACATGCGGCTGCCCGACGTGCACGGGCTGGAGCTGCTGCAGCGGATCCGCGCCGACGGCCACCTCTGCGACGTCATCGCGGTGACCTCCGCGCGGGACGTCGAGGTGGTCAAGCGGGCGGTGGCCCAGGGCGTGGTGCACTACGTGCTCAAGCCGTTCACCTTCGCCGGGCTGCGGGCCAAGCTCGAGCAGTACGCCGCCTACCGCTCGCGGCTCAGCGCGAGCGGCACCGAGGTGGTGCAGGGCGAGGTCGACCAGCTGTTCGGGCTGCTGCGCACCACCACCGCCGACCTGCCCAAGGGCCTCAGCGCGGACACCCTGCAGGCGGTGACCTCGCTGCTGCGCGAGGGTGCTGCCCTGTCCGCGTCGGAGGTCGCCACCTCGGTCGGCGCCTCCCGCGTCACCGCCCGCCGCTACCTCGAGCACCTCGCCGACACCGGCCTCGCCGACCGCCAGTCCCGCTACGGCCGCGGCGGCCGCCCCGAGGTGGAGTACCACTGGCGCAAGCGGTAGCCGCGCTGCCCTGGCCACCGCCCAGGCTCGGTCGCCTGACGCTTTCTGACCCCTTGGGTGAGCCGCTACCACCGCGTCGAACACCTGTGCGGCAAGATGGCGACATGCTGCCCGGGGATTCTGCTGAACTGCGCAAGGCCCGCGGCGCCTACTTCACCCCTACGCCAGTCGCGCGCTTCATCGCTGAATGGGCTGTCCGCAGTCTTGGTGACGACGTCTTGGAGCCCTCGTCTGGTGAAGCCGTCTTCCTCCACGAGGTTGGTCGCCACGGCAAGCACAAAGGGCGGCTGGTCGGTGTTGAGCTACACGCAGCGTCCGCCGCGAAGTCCGAACACACACTCAAAGCCGAGGGAATCAAGGCCGAGATCCACGCGGGCGACTTCTTTCTCCACGACCAGTTTGGCTCCTACGACGTCGTAATCGGAAACCCGCCATACGTCCGCTACCAGGGCTGGAGCGGCGAGACCCGTACAAGGTCGCGGACGGCCGCCCTACGCGCCGGTGTCAACCTGACCAGGCTGGCTGCCTCGTGGGCCGCGTTCACGATCCACTCTGCGCTACACCTGCGCGCTGGCGGGCGGCTCGGACTAGTGCTGCCAGCAGAACTGCTGTCGGTCAACTACGCGGCACCCGTGCGCCAGTTCCTGCTTGATCACTTCGCCAATATCACCCTCGTCCTGTTCGAGCAACGGGTCTTTCCGGGCGTTGATGTCGAGGCAGTCTTGCTCTTGGCAGACGGGTACACTCCGGCTGGCGAGCGGGGCGCAGAGCACATGAACCTCTTTCAGGTGCACAACGCCGACGGGCTTGAGGATCTCTCAGTTGCCCGAAAGTGGACGCCGCCCAGCAAATCCGCGAAGTGGTCTGCAGGCATGTTGTCGCGGGACGGCCTGTCCGCGTATACACACGCCATCGGCCACGATGGCTTCACGACGCTCAACGCGTGGGGGGCCACGACACTGGGGATGGTCACCGGCAACAACAAGTACTTCACGCTGTCGCCATCCAAGGTCGACGAGCTGAAACTCGAGCCGTCGGACATCGTCCAGCTCTCCCCCCCGGGATCACGGCATCTTCGGACGCTGACCCTGACACAGGAGTCCTTGACGTATCTCGGCGAGGCGGGTCGGTCCACCTACCTGTTCCGCCCAACGGATGAGCCGTCGGCTGCCGCGTGGCGATACATCCGCGGTGGCGAGAACCTCGAAATCCACCGGGCCTATAAGTGTCGAGTTCGGTCGCCGTGGTGGCGAGTGCCAATGGTGCGGCCCGCCGATCTGCTGCTGACGTACATGAACGCCGACACCCCTCGGCTCTGCACCAATTACGCCGGCGCGCACCACCTGAACTCTGTCCATGGCGTCTACCTCCGTGACGACGTCCGAAGAGACGGCATGGATCTACTCCCAATCGCGAGTCTGAACAGCATCACGCTGCTCGGTGCAGAGACTGTCGGCCGGGCCTACGGCGGCGGCATGCTGAAAATCGAGCCTAAGGAAGCCGACCATCTGCCGATGCCGTCGCCCGCGCTCGTTCGCGAGCATCGCGATGCGCTGCGCGACCTACGACCGGAGGTCGCAGCCGCGCTTCACAGTGGGAGGCTGCTCGAAGCCGTAGCCCTCGTCGACGAACTCATCCTCGTCCGCGGCATCGGCATGGGGAGCAAACCAATTGCAGTTGTACGCCGCGACCATGCACAGCTCGCCGCGCGGCGGGCGGCGCGCGCGAAAGGCAACTGACCGTGTCCGACAAGAAGCCGAAGGAACCGACCACCAAGCAGAAGGCTTGGCCGCTCTTCGACGCCATCGTCACAGAGGCTCCGTTCCGGCATCTCAACCCATGGGAGGGCCGGGAGACCTTCGTTCCTGACTACGAGACGCTCGCGCGCCTTCTCGGAGTTCCCCTACTGCTCGACGCGGACACCACCTCCGGCGTCCCCGCGCTCGCATTTGACGTCTGGGTGGCATACGAGCTGAGGCGGGCTGGGCTGGACCCAGATGCAGTCTGGCCGCGGGAGCAGGCGCCGCGGATCATCGCCCGCGACATCATCGACTTCACGAACGCGCAGTACGCCAAAACCAAGGCGGAGATCTGGAGCCGGGTCAAGGAAGGTGGAACGTTCGGCGGAACCGTCGGCGCAAGCGCCAACCTACTCGGCAAGAACTATGTGAAGCAGGTCGACGTCATCATGAGTCACTGGTCGACCGGGCCAGAGATCATGATCTCCACCAAGCGTATGGACTCGTCATTCGGAAAGAACGCCGCCAACCGTGTCGAGGAGTCATACGGTGACGCGAAGAACCTTCGCCTCCGATACCCGCAAGCCGCCTGCGGTTTCGTGTACGCGCTCCGCTCGACCTGCTGGGACGAAACACCTGAGAAGGCCGCGTGGCTCGTTGACCTGCTGACCAAGTTGGGACGTGAGGACGATGCCTACCACGCTGTCGCCCTAGTCGTCCCTGAATACGGTGGCGAGTTGCCAGGCGAGGATCCGAACGATGCTGCACCGGTCGGCCAGCCCGTGGTCACCGACGCCGAACCCGAACCAACGCTTGCCCTCAGTGAGGTCAACCAACAGCTGACGTCGCTCCCGCGCGTCCGACTGAGGCATGACCTGGTCACCCCGGAGGTCGATCCGGCCCGCTTCTTTCGGGTGATCCTGAGTAGAGTTTTGGACAACACCCCTGTGGACTATCACCAGCGAGCTCGCAAGCTACGCGGCTGACAAGTTTCTCGACGCTGTCCGATCAGATATCTGGACCGGATCGGTCGGCGAGTCCCGTCGGCGGACACAGCCGCACGTCGACTCCAGAACCGGCCTGTGCACGGCTACGTCTGCCTTGCAACGCAGCGGAAGCCGGTGTCGTCGTCGTTCATTCTGGCGGAGGCGTCGTTGAAGGCGGACGGGGCGGCTCGGGTAAAGGAGCTTGTAAAGGCGCTGCCCTTGAGTTCGTGGCGGCCGGGTTCGGTCTCGGTTCGACACCACTCCCAGATGTTGCCGCAGAGGTCGTAGACGCCATATGGACTGGTGCCGGAGTGGTACCGATCGACCGGGGTCGTGGTTCCGGGGCCGGATTCGCGGACGTTGCACTTGGCGGGACTGGCGGTGTCACCCCACGGGTATGGCCGGCCGGAGGGTCCGCGAGCCGCCTTCTCCCATTCGTGGCCCGTGGGGAGGTCCTTGCCCGCCCAGGCCGCATAGGCGGTGGCGTCGTGCCACGTCACGAACACGACAGGGTGATTGTCAGACCCCGCGGGTACCTTCCCACCGTCCCAGTGGACAGGCGCCGGATGGCTGGTGGCCGAGAGGAAGCGGGCGTAGTCCTCGTTGGTGACGGGGTAGACGTCGATGAGGTACTCGTCGAGCCAGACGGGCTTGTCATCTGCACCGGAGAGAAGGACGCCGGCCTCGACCCGTTGCATGAGCTTTCCGTCGGCCGCGTGCCGGATCGCTGTCTCCTGCACGATCTCGTGTTCGGCCGGGGCTGATTCGACGGGTGACCGAAGAAGGACGGCGAAACGTGCCTTCGCCTCCGCGGCTGCCTTGGCGAGGGACGTGTCGAGCGCTGCCTGGTTGACCGGTCGTGGATGGATGTCCCCTCCGCCCGCTTCCCACTTGGAGACCATCCGGTCGCTGACTCCGAGGTGGGCGGCAAAGTCGCGGATACTCATTCGCTGGGCCTCACGCAGCGCGCGGACCTCGATGCCAGACCAGCGCCGGACTCCCGGCAACTGCTTTTCCTCGGATGTCATCGCGCGACAGGTTAACGCCCATCTCGGTCGAACCGGACACGCTGCATGCAGACTTCTTCGTCGCTCGTCGGTAAGCGTCAGAGTTCGTCGCCAGGGATCGCCAGATACCGATTGCTGAGCTCCTCAACGAGGTCGTGATCGCATGGAGCCTGGACGTCGTCGACCGTGTCGATCGGCCGGACACCAAAAGCGGCGTTGGTGGCGAACACCGCTCGCAGAGCACCGAGATCACCTAGGCATGTTGGCCTGGTTTCGACTCGTCCGCGGTGCGCTTGGCTGACGAGGGCCATCGTTACCCCAGGCAACACGTCGGCTTCCGGCCAGACCAGGGTTCCGTCGTGGTCGATGAAGCCGACGTTCCAGGTCCCACCTTCGGCCACATGCGCGTCGCTGTCGATGAAGAGGGTGTCGTCGAAGCCGGCCCGTTGGGCTTGGCGTCGATGGTGCAAGAGGCCGAGCAGACCAACATGCTTCACAGCGGGCAGGTCGCGCTGGTAGATGGCCGACTGAACCCGCATCGGTGGTTGAGGCATAGCGACGGCCGGCCGGACACTCACCAAGATCTTCGGAGCGTCCGCATCGCCGGGGCGGCCGAGGTTGAGCGTTGGGTCGAAGACGGTGACCCGCGCGACCGCCGGTTCCACTCGACTCCCAAGGACTTGCCGGACGAGCTGACGAACGTGATCGGTATCGAGGCTGGCGCCGAACAGCACGCCGCAGTCGCGCCGGAGCCGCTCAAGGTGAAGGTCGAGCCCGCGGACTCGGAGGTTCTCGACCCGCATCGACGTGAAATGGCCGTAGTTGGTGAGGGCAAGGGCCTGCATCTGCTCGACGGTGACCGGTGCGCCTTCGAGTTGAGCCATGGACGCGAGTCTTGCAGGTGATCACCCCTCGATCGGGCGTCGGAGTACCGAAGTTCGGCGGAAGTTCGGCACTGCGCGGGCAGGAGGACATTCCGCACATAGGTGTGCGCTTGTGACGCTATCGGGGTCAGCTCAACACGACCCTGAAGGACGTGACAGCCCATGAGTCAGATCCGGCCCTTGGTGCTTGGTTACCTTCGCGCCGACGCACTGGCCACCGACCGCGAGCTAGCCCTCAGCACCGCCGACCTGGCCGGATTCGCTGAGCGCCAGGGCTACACGCTTGGCACCGTCTTCATCGAGCGCACCGATCGCGTGCCAGCCGCGTTCGAGGCGCTCATGACCGAGGCGGCTCGCACAGGCGCCAGTGCGGTAGTGATGCCTGGGCCGGAGCCACAGTTGATGCCGTGCGCGTGGACGCGTCAGCCCCCGCCATACGCAGAGTCTGCGACTCGATGACTATCGCACTCGCCAACACCGAAGCGCGCTACCTGGGTCGCGGGCAGATCACTCGAACGTCGCGCGTCGGCGATAACTCACCACCCAAAGCCGGCGGAGCGGGCGTGCCGAACATCCCTAGAGGCCGCGCCCGGTCCGCCATGCCCCTTTGGCAGATCAAGGAGGGTGTGATGAAGACAGAGGCTGCGAGCTCGCTGCCAGTTTCGTTCCTGTGGCTGGAGGTCACCGGCAAGTGCCAGCTGGAGTGCGTGCACTGCTACGCGGACTCGGGCCCGGGCGGGCGCCACAGCTCACTGGCCGTGAAGAGGTGGCGAGACGTCATCAGTCAGGGAGCCGCGCTCGGCGTACAGATGGTGCAGTTCATCGGCGGCGAGCCGACCCTCTATGCCGGACTGCCAGACCTGATCGACCACGCCTTGGACCTCGACGTTGAAGTCGAGGTGTTCTCGAACTTGGTCCGCGTACCACCGCAGCTGTGGGCGATGTTCGAGAAGCCGGGGGTGCGCCTCGCAACCTCCTATTACACCGATTCCCCCGACCAACACACTGCGATCACGCAGCGCGATACGCATCGCCAGACGCGAGCGAATATCGGCGAAGCCGTACGCCGCGGGATTCGGCTTCGTGTTGGCGTCGTGGGTACGAGCGATGGTCAGCGCGTGGATCAGGCGTATCAGCAGCTCCGCGATATTGGCGTGGCTGAGATCGGCTTCGATGAACTGCGCGAGGTAGGACGGGGCGGCCGGTCAGGAGGCGGGGACGTTGAGCAGTTGTGTGGCAACTGCGGCCGCGGTGTTGCAGCCGTTGGTCCCAACGGGGACGTCTGGCCGTGTGTCTTCTCGCGCTGGCTGCCAGCGGGCAACGTCACAGACGCCAGCCTCGCCGAGATTCTCGATGGCGACCGCTGGCTGACAACTCAGCAACGACTCAGCGAGCAGTTCGCTCAGCGAGATGGTAGACACGACGCGGGCGGGGTTTCCTGGCCGTGTGTACCGAACATGTGCAACCCACAGTGCGGACCGTCATGCTCGCCTGCATGCGTTCCGGCCAACAACTGCCGGCCCGTCGGAGCTTGCGTGCCGAGCTACTACGGGTGAGGTGAGGCATTTGCTGGTTGAGCGGGTCACCGTCGATGCGCGGCGGCG
The DNA here is from genome assembly GCF_003121585.1 of Nocardioides speluncae. Taxonomy (GTDB): domain Bacteria; phylum Actinomycetota; class Actinomycetes; order Propionibacteriales; family Nocardioidaceae; genus Nocardioides; species Nocardioides speluncae. The sequence continues at coordinate 222,865 of NZ_QEOO01000001.1, read as the reverse complement.
CATAGCGTCATCGGCTGCCGACGCCTGGCCGTTCAACGTACCGGCGGTCCGCGCGTTGGCGGAGGGTGGATTGGCACTGACGGCGCCGGTGACCTTCCTTGTGGGCGAGAACGGCTCGGGAAAGTCCACGGTGGTCGAGGCGATCGCCGAAGGGTTCGGGCTGGACGCGCGGGGCGGCCGGGCGGGCCGAAAGTACGTCAACGACCGCCCCAAAACCCCACTGGGTGAGGCGATCAGGCTCGATTACACCCTGGCTGGCTCACGGATGCAGACCGGACCCAGATCGAAGAAGCGAGGCTTCTTCCTGCGGGCCGAGACAGCGTTCGGACTCCTCGGGTTCGTCAGTGGCATGCACGGCTACTGGGAGGACGACGTCACCGAGATGAGCCACGGCGAAGGCTTCCTGACCGTCCTGGAGTCGATGTTCACCCAGCCCGGTCTTTTCCTCATGGACGAGCCCGAGGCCGCTCTCTCTTTCAGCTCCTGCCTGCGGCTGGTCGGACTCATGCATCAGCTCGGAGAGATCGGCGCCCAAGTCATCTGCGCGACCCACTCCCCGCTCCTTGCGGCGACTCCCGGAGCGCAGATCATCCAGCTGGATCAAGACGGCATGCAGACGGCCAAGTGGGCGGACTTGGAACTGGTCGACCACTGGCGGCGCTACCTGAGCGACCCGAGCGCCTACCTTCGACACGTCATCGGCACCCCATGACGACACATGAGGCTGCCGACGAGCAGTTCCGTGCGTTCATGCACGAGAACCTGGCGCACGCGGCCGCCGTGCTGTCGGCCGAGGTCGCCGGCGAGCCGGTCTTCGGCTGGTACCTCCGGTCGATCGGGAGCCGGGTCGAGCACGCTGACCACGGGACCTGCTGGCTGCGGGTGCACTCCGAGCCGTTCGCGACCGCGTCCGGTGATACCTGGACTGGTACAGCGGACGCCGAGGGGATAGCCGATGTCGCCAAGCCCGAGTTGCTCGCGGCCCACGAGTGGGACGAGGAGTCCTATGGGCGGCGGCAGCGCGCCGAGTTGACCACGTTCGTCGCCGAGCAGCCGGTGTCGGGTGGCTCGGGCGAGGACATGGTCACGGCTCCGCCTGACCTACCCGGCCAATGGTGGTCCCATCTGCGCCGCAACCTTGACAGCGTCGCGGAGACGGTGACCACGCGCCAGCGGACGACGCAGGAGGTGATCACCCGCCGACTGCGGGTCTTCTGGGGTGACCGCGTGCCCTCTGATGTCGAGAACTGGGTATGCGCTCACGGTGACCTGCACTGGGGCAACATCACCGCACCCAACCTTGTGCTGCTCGACTGGGAGCACTGGGGCCTTGCGCCACGCGGCTACGACGCCGCCACCCTGCTCTGTCACAGCCTCCTCCACCCGCCGACGGCGCAGCGGGTGATGGACCAGTTCAGTCAGGTGCTCGACACGCCGGACGGCCGGGTTTCGCAGCTCGCGGTTGCTGCTCGGATCTTGCTCAGGGCCGAGCACGGCGAGTACGGCGCCCTGGTCCAGCCCCTGCACGACCACATCAGCAAGATCCTTCCCAGAAGGGGACGATAGGTAGTGAGCACTGATCGACGCCCTTCGAGCCCTTGACCATGACTGAACAGCACTCGGAGTTCGCTCCCGCAGACGACCTGTTCGTGGCGCTGGAGTCGATCCTTTGCATCAACGACGACTTGCCACGGCGGCAGGCTGCCCGTGAGCAGATGGAGCGACAAGAGAGGCACCCGACCGGGGACCACGGATGTCCCCAGAATCCTGGGGACATCCGCACCTGACTGAGTCGCACCCACAGTCTAGGTCATTTGACCAAGACACTTGACCGGAGCATGTGAGGCACGTCATGCTGGACCGCATGGCAGCTGGCTGGAGCAACTGGGCGGGTACCGAGCGGGTGACACCGGCGCGAGTGGTGACGCCGGCGTCGGCCGACGAGGTGTCGATGGCGGTGAAGGACGCGGTCCGTGACGGGCTGGCGGTCAAGGCGATCGGCTCGGGACACTCGTTCACCGGCGCGGCCCTGGCACCCGGCGTACAGATCCGGCCGGACGCGCTGGACGGCGTGGTCTCGGTCGACCACGAGTCCGGGCTGGTCACCGTCGAGGCCGGCATCCCGCTGCACCAGCTCAACCCGATGCTGCTGCGCCACGGGCTCGCCATGGAGATCCTCGGCGACATCGACCGCCAGACCATCGCGGGCGCGGTCTCCACCGGCACCCACGGCTCCGGCCGCAGCTTCGGTACGACGTCGACCCAGCTGCGCGGCCTGGAGCTGGTGCTCGCCGACGGCTCGGTCGTGACCTGCAGCGCCGACGAGCGGCCGGAGCTCTTCGAGGCGGCGCGCACCTCGATCGGCGCGCTCGGCGTGATCACCAAGGTGACGCTGCAGTGCGTGCCGCTGTACGCGCTCCAGGTCGTGGACGCGCCGATGCCGGTGGAGGAGGTCTTCGAGCGGTTCGACGAGCTGGTCGCGGCCGCTGACCACTTCGAGTTCTTCTGGTTCCCGCACACCACCACCGCGCTCACCCGCCGCTTCACCCGGCTGCCCGCCGACACCGAGCTGAAGCCGCTGAGCAAGCTCGGTCGCGCCATCGACGACAAGCTGGTCACCAACGTCGCCTTCGACGCGCTGCTCCGCTTCGGCACCCGGGTGCCCCGCGCGATCCCGGGCATCACCAAGTTCGTGACCAAGGCCGTCACCGCGCGCGAGTTCACCGACCACGCGCCGTACGTGTTCGCCTCCGAGCGGAACGTCCGCTTCAAGGAGGGCGAGTACGCCGTGCCGCCGGCCGCCGCCGTCGACGCCCTCCGCGAGATCAAACGCTGGATCGACAAGACCGGCGAGAAGGTGTCGTTCCCGTTCGAGGTCCGCTACGTGAAGGCCGACGACATCCCGCTCTCGGTGGCGCACGAGCGCGACGTCGTCCCGATCTCGTTCCACCAGTACCACCGGATGCCGCACGAGACCTTCTTCGGCGCCTGCGAGGACGTCTTCGGCGCGGCCGGAGGCCGTCCGCACTGGGGCAAGATGCACCGGCTCGACGCCGCGGCGCTGCGCGAGATCTACTCCCGCTTCGACGACTTCGTGTCCCTGCGCGACCGGCTCGACCCGACCGGCGTGTTCGCCAACCCCTATCTCGACCGGGTTCTCGGCCCGGCTCCGCAATCAACGAGCGAGGCCCGACGATGACCCTCAGCAAGCCCTACGGCCCGGCCCGCACTCTCTGGCCGGACCTGCTCGCCGCGACCGAGCACCTCGACCCACCGTTCGCCGTACTCGACCTGGCCGCGGTGCGCACCAACGCCCACCAGCTGGTACGCCGCGCGGCCGGCAAGCCGATCCGGGTGGCCAGCAAGTCGATCCGGGTGCGCTCGGTGATCCGAGACGCGCTCGAGGTCCCCGGGATGTCCGGCATCCTCGCCTACACGCTCCCCGAGGCGCTCTGGCTGGCCGAGGACCACGAGGACGTGGTGGTCGGCTACCCGACCACGCACCGCGAGGCGCTGCGGCGGCTGGCCAAGGACGACGAGCTCGCCTCGCGGGTCACGCTGATGATCGACAGCGCCGAGCACCTCGACCTGACCGCGGAGGCCGTCGGCGCCGACAGCCGAGGCGGCCCGCCGATCCGGATCTGCCTCGAGCTCGACGTCTCGCTCCGGCTGGCCGGCGGCCGGGTGCACCTCGGCGCCCGCCGGTCGCCGGTCCACTCCCCGGAGGACGCCGCCGCGCTCGCCCGCAGGGTCGTCGCCCACCCGCGGTTCGAGCTGGTCGGGCTGATGGGCTACGAGGGCCAGATCGCCGGACTGGGCGACAACCAGCCGGGGCTGCGCCGGTTCGCGGTCCGGGCGATGCAGGCCCGGTCGGCCGCCGAGCTCGCCGAGCGGCGCGCGGCCGCGGTCGCCGCCGTACGACAGGTGGCCCCGCTGGAGTTCGTCAACGGCGGCGGCACCGGCAGCCTGGAGCTGACCGCGGCCGAGGACGCGGTCACCGAGGTTGCGGCCGGGTCCGGCCTCTTCGCGCCGCGGCTGTTCGACTTCTACACCCGCTTCCGCCCGGAGCCCGCGGCGTACTTCGTGCTTTCGGTGGTACGCCGTCCCTCACCGCAGCACGCCACCGTCCTCGGCGGTGGCTGGGTCGCCTCCGGCGCCGCCGGCAAGGACCGGCTGCCGACCCCGGTCTGGCCGGAAGGCCTGTCTCTCGTCGATCAGGAAGGGGCCGGCGAAGTGCAGACGCCGCTGGTCGGCGACCGGGTCGACGAGCTCGGCATCGGCGACCACGTCTGGTTCCGGCACACCAAGGCCGGCGAGCTCTCGGAGCACGTCGACGAGGTCCACCTCGTCGAGGGGAACCGCATCGTCGATGTGGTCCCGACCTACCGCGGCGAGGGGAAGACCTTCCTATGACCACCACGACCGAGCACGCCGCTCCCACCGCAGCGGACCGGGCCGCGCGCGCCTCCTGCTTCGCGGCGTTCGCGATCCAGGGCTTCATGTTCGCCTCGCTGATCACCCGGCTGCCCACGATCAAGGACCGGTTCGACCTGTCGGACTACCAGGTGCTGGCCGTCCTCGGCGCGGTCTCGGTCATGTGCGCGGTGGGCAGCGTCGCCGCCGGCTACCTCGCGGTCCGGCTCGGCAGCGCGCGGGTCCTCCGGCTGGCGCTCGCCGCCGCTGCGGTGTGCATCGCGGCCGTCGCGCTGCCGGGCACCCTCGCCGTACTGCTGGTCGTGCTCGGTGTCTACGGGCTCTTCGTCGGCGCCATCGACGCGACGATGAACATGCAGGGCGTCGGCATCCAGGACCGCTACGGCCGCAGCATCATGGTCGGCTTCCACGGCATGTGGAGCCTCGGCGCGGTGATCGGCGGCGTCTACGCCACGATCACGATCGAGCTCGACCTGCCGCTGCTGGCCACGCTCCTCATCGTCACCGCGGTCGCGCTGCTGGTGGTCGCGCTGCTCACCCGGAGCCTGCTGGCGCACGCGCTTCCCGATGACGCGGAGGGTGGTCTCGACGACGTCGGGGGTCGAGCCAGTCGAGACCTGCTCGACCACCCGACCCACCACGTGCCGTGGGTGCCGGTGCTGCTGCTGGCGGTCCCGACCTTCGTGATGTGGTTCCTCGACGCCGCCACGTCGGCCTGGGGCGGCATCTACCTGATCGACGGCCTCGGCTCCTCCGACAGTGCCGCGCCGCTTGCGTTCACGGCGTACCAGCTGATCCTGCTGATCACCCGCCTGCTCGGCGACAAGGTCGTCCGCCGGTACGGCGCGCTGGCGACCGTGCGCGGCAGCGGCGTGATCTGCGTGGTCGCGGTCGCGATGGTCGTGGCCGCGCCGAGTGTCGGTGTCGCGATCGCCGGGTTCGGCCTGCTGGGCGCGGGGCTCGCCATGATCCCGCCGCTGTCGATGGTGGCCGCCGGCCACCTGGACGCCGACGGTGGCGGCCAGGCGCTGGCCCGGGTCAACGTCTCCAACTACGTCGGCTACCTGGTCGCCGCGCTCGGCATCGCGATCATCGCCGAGCAGGTCAGCCACCGCGCGATGTTCGTCCTTCCCCTCGTCCTCGCCCCGGTCCTCGTGCTGATGGCCGGCCAGTTCGTCCCACGCACTAGGAGCACCACGCCATGACCGCAACCACGAGCGACAAGGCCGCCAAGGCCCCCAAGCCGGCCGTCATCCAGGTCGAGAACCCGTCCACCGGCGAGATCATCCAGGAGGTCCCGGACCTCACCGAGGCCCAGGTCACCGAGCTGGTGGAGCGCGCCCGCGCGGCACAGCCGGACTGGGCGGCGCTCGGCTTCGACGGCCGGGCCCGCTACCTCAAGCGGATGCAGAAGTGGTTCCTCGACAACACCGAGCGGCTCACCCGCCAGATCCACGAGGAGAACGGCAAGTCGATCGACGAGGCCACGATCGAGGTGATGTACGGCGTCCTCGCCAGCTCATTCTGGGCCAAGCACGCCGGCAAGTACCTCGCCGACGAGAAGGTCTCCAGCCGGTCGCCGTTCGTGCTCGGCCGCAAGCTGGTGATCCGCTACGAGCCGCTCGGCGTGGTCGGGGTGATCGGCCCGTGGAACAACCCGCTGCTCAACAACTTCGGCGACGTCATCCCCGCCCTGGCCGCCGGCAACGCCGTCGTCCTCAAGCCGTCCGAGGTCACCCCGCTGACCTCGCTGCTGATGGCCGAGATGTGCCTCGCGGTCGGCCTGCCGGAGGGCGTGTTCGCGGTCGCCACTGGCAGCGGCGCTACCGGCGCAGCGCTGGTCGAGCAGGTCGACGGGCTGATGTTCACCGGGTCCACCCGCACCGGCAAGAAGGTGGCCGCCCGCTGCGGCGAGCGGCTGATCCCGGTCAGCCTGGAGCTCGGCGGCAAGGACCCCGTGATCGTGCTGGCCGACGCCGACCTGGAGCGGGCCGCCAACGTCACCCTGTTCAGCGCCATGCACAACTCCGGCCAGACCTGCACCTCCTCGGAGCGGGTGTACGTCGAGGCGCCGGTGTACGACGAGTTCGTGACGCTGATGACCGACCGGTTCAAGGCGCTGCGTGTGGGCGAGTCGACCGGCTTCGGCACCTCCGACTCCGGCTCGCTGACCTTCCCGCCGCAGCTCGACATCGTCAGCCGGCACGTCGACGAGGCGGTCAAGGACGGCGCCACCGCAGTCACCGGCGGCCGGGTCAAGGCCGGTGCTGGCCGCTTCTTCGAGCCGACCCTGCTGACCGGCGTCACCCAGGACATGGCCTGCATGCGCGAGGAGACCTTCGGCCCGACGCTGCCGATCATGAAGGTCGCCGACGCCGACGAGGCGGTCCGGCTGGCCAACGACACGGCGTACGGTCTGCAGGCGGCGGTCTGGACCAAGGACACCAGCAAGGGCGAGCAGCTCGCCCGCCGGCTGCAGGCCGGCACGGTGACCATCAACGACGCGCTCGCCAACTACTTCGCGCTGGAGCTGCCGATGGGCGGCTGGAAGGACTCCGGCCTCGGCGCCCGGCACGGCAAGGACGGGATCCGCAAGTTCGCCAACCGGCAGTCGGTGCTGGTCACCCGCTTCGGCATGAAGAACGAGCTGCACGGGATGCCGTTCAAGGCGAAGAACTTCAACGCCCTGCAGAAGCTGGTCGGCACCCTCTACGGCCACCCGCGCGATACGAAGGGCTGAGCGTACTCAGATGAACGACGACAGCGAGCTGGTGCTAGCGGACGTCCTCGTCGAGCCCGTGGAACGGATTCTGAATCGTGATCCCACCAAAGCTCTGCCCGTGCTGAAGGTCCTCGGTCAGCAGGACGTCGGCGCCGGCACGGCGCGCGGCCTCGACGATCAGGGCGTCCCAGAACGAGATGGAGTGACTGGACTCCAGGAGCGACGCGTCGAGGACCAGCGCGGCGTCCGGTGAGACCACCTCCCACGCTGCGTAGTCGGCGATCAGCCGTCGTGCCTCAGGAGCCGGCAAGGACGCGCGTGTCGACGGCCGTCGTGCCGACAGTGGCGTCCGAGGTCACCGGTCGTACAGCTCGTCACGTGTCCAATTGCGGCCACCGCACGGCGTTGCCTCAGCCATCGCCCTTCTGGCGCGCTCCCACGACGCGTCGTGTCGCTCCGCCTGATCGACGAGCTTCTCGAGCTGGTGCGAGACGAGCTGGCTCACCGATGTTCCCCGGTGCGCGGCGAGCACCCGCGCGCGGCGCACCACGTCGTCGTCCAGCTCGACGGTGAGGCTTCTCCTTGTCACAAACACAATGTGTCACGTGGCGCACGCGATCTCCACGTGCCAATTCCCTGACCCGAAAGGCCAACATGTCTGACTTCCCTCAGCTCCCCGCCGACTTCGTGTACGGCGTCTCGACCGCGTCGTACCAGATCGAGGGCGCCGTCGAGGAGGGCGGCCGCGGGCCGTCGGTGTGGGACACCTTCTGCGCCGAGCCCGGCCGGATCAGAGGAGGCGAGACCGGCGCGGTGGCCTGCGACCACTACCACCGGTACCCCGAGGACATCGCGCTGATGAAGGACCTCGGCGTCGACGCCTACCGGTTCTCGATCGCGTGGCCGCGAGTCCAGCCGACCGGGTCCGGGCCGGCCAATGCCGAGGGTCTCGACTTCTACGACCGCCTGGTCGACGGGCTGCTCGAGGCCGGCATCAAGCCGGCCGCGACGCTGTTCCACTGGGACCTGCCGCAGGCCCTCCAGGACGCCGGCGGCTGGCTGAACCGCGACACCCCGCAGCGACTCGCCGAGTACGCCGCGACCGTCGGCGAGCGGCTCGGCGACCGGGTCGCGATGTGGATGCCGCTGAACGAGCCGGTCGTGGTCACCATGTTCGGGCACGCGCTCGGCACCCACGCGCCGGGCCAGACCCTCGGCTTCGACGCACTGCCGGTCGCCCATCACCTGCTGCTCGGCCACGGGCTTGCGGTCGCCGCGCTGCGGGATGCCGGAGCGTCGAACATCGGCATCGCCAACAATCACCAGCCGGCGTGGGCGGCCTCGGAGTCCGCCGACGATGTGGGCGCCGCCGACCTGCTGGCCACGCTGACCAACTGGCTGTTCGCCGACCCGATCCTGCGCGGCGCCTACCCGGACGGCTTCGCCGAGGCGATGCCCGGCCCGGTCGACGACGACCTCAAGGTGATCTCGGCGCCGCTGGACTGGTACGGCATCAACTACTACCAGCCGGTCCTGGTCGGCGCTCCCGGCAGCGACCCCGTGGTCTCGCCGGTGCTGGAGGGCGCCACCGCCGCCGGCCTGCCCTTCGAGCCGAGGATGATCCCCGACGTCGACACCACCGACTTCGGCTGGGCGATCGTCCCCGACGGGCTGCGCGAGATCATCGTCGCCTTCAAGGAGCGGTACGGCGACGCGCTGCCGCCGGTCTACGTCACCGAGAGCGGCTGCTCCTACCACGACACTCCTGAGCCGGACGGCGGCGTACCCGACCAGGCGCGGATCGACTACCACGACGCTCACCTGCGCGCGGTCGCCCGGGCGATCGACGAGGGCGTCGACGTCCGCGGCTACTTCGCGTGGTCGCTGATGGACAACTTCGAGTGGGCCGAGGGCTACACCGAGCGCTTCGGCCTCGTGCACGTCGACTTCGACACCCAGGTCCGCACGCCCAAGGACTCCTACCGCTGGTTCCAGCAGCTGCTCAAGGCCCGTCAGACCTGAGCGCGAGGCCTGCTAAAGGTAGGGTAGAACGCCTGCTATCGGTAGCGTAGCGACGAGGTCGTCTCGGCTACGGTCGCGGGCATGGGCCTCTTCGACGACAGCCGTGAGCGCGAGATCCTGAACCGGATTCGCCACCTTGAGCAGCGCATCGAGCAGATCGCCACGCATCTCGGGCTGCCTCCGGTAGCCACGTAAGCCGCACCTCAGCAGCTCGGTCCGGACTTCGAGCAGGCGCTGCTCCGGGGGCGGAAGATCGAGGCGATCAAGCTCTACCGGCAGGCGACCGGCGTCGGCTTGAAGGAGGCCAAGGACGCGGTCGAGGAGATCCAAACGCAGCGCGGCCTGTAGCGGTAGCCCTCGGCTAGAACGGCAGGTAGTAGCTGAGTACGTCGGCGGTCAGCGGCGGGAAGAGCGCCCGGAAGAGCTCCTGGTCGGTGGCGTAGACGTCGGGCCGGATCCGCGTCAGACCGTCGATGCCGAGCTGCCCGAACAGCAGCGCGGGCAGCTGGTCGGGAGCCACGCCGATGCCGCGGGCCGCGCCGGGGCCCTGCATCGGGCCGCCGGCGACGACCTGGTCGAGGCCGTCGGCTCGGACCGGGATCCGGTAGTGCGCGCCGAAGGTCGAGATCACGATGTCCCGGCCGACCCGGTCGACTCCGGCCTTGGTCAGCCGCTCCCAGAACAGCGGCCGCAGCCGGTCGAGCAGCGCCGCCGGCTGCGGGATCCGGACGTAGTACTGCTCGGCCTGGGGCCTCGGCTCGTCGTCGATGAGGTCCGCCCACGCGGCGCCGGTGACCGTGCCCGGCCGGTGCACCACCCGCAGCCCGCGGTCCGGGGCCAGGTCGCCGACGCCGCCCAGCAGGTCCACTGCTGCCGCCGCATCGACCGCCGCCGCCTCCGCGAGCAGCAGCTCCTCGTCGTCGCGCCGTACCCGTCCGGCGGCAGCCACGACGCCGTCCCGCTCAACGAGGTGGAGGCTGCTCGCGTCGTGCTGCAACAGCCACCGCCAGCACGCGGCCGAGTGCGGCATGGCCAGGTCGACCCGGGCCTGCACCGAGTCCTGCAGGGCCGCGAGGGCAGGGAGGTCCTCCGGTACGGCGGCGCGCAGGGGCTGGCTTGCAGGCTCGGCCGGGCGGGCGACGGACCGGGCCTGCTGGATGTCGACGGCGTACTCGTAGCCGAAGAGACGGTAGAAGTACGGGATCCCGATCATCAGCTGGATCACGTGGCCGCGCTCGGCGGAGCGGCCGTGGGCCCAGCCCATCAGCGCCCGGACCAGCCCGCGACCCTCGTACGCACGGTCGGTGGCGACCAGCTCCACCTGGCCGCTGGGCAGCACCAGTTCGCCGATCCGGACCTGCTCGTCCAGCAGCGTCGCCGTGGAGACGACCCGGTCACCGTCGATGACGACGGCACAGGACGCCCAGCCAGCGTCGGGATCCTCGACGACGAGGCGATGGTCGAGTGCGTCGTCCGGCTCGCCGCGCTCGACCAGCAGCGCGCCGATCTGGTCCAGGTCGGTCGGCTGCGCCTGGCGCAGGATGAGCCCGTCGGCGAGGGGAGTCCCCGTCATGGCCCGGACTATCGCAGCGCGCCGGACGCCTCGTCCATCGAATTCAGGCCAACGCGGTACCGAAGAGTACGACGCTCGGGGGGCGCCGAGATCCGTCGTACCCTTCGGTACCGCAGCCCTCCCTCAGCGGCTGAAGACGCCGAGCTCCCATAGTGAGTAGCCGTAGCTGGAGCCGCGTGCGGTGCCGACGACGCGGACCCAACGAGTGGTGGTCGGGGCGAACTTGGCCGTCTCGATGCCGCCGACGCCGGCGTCGGTCGACCAGACCTGGCGCCAGGTCTGGCTGCCTTCGTGCCAGACCTCGACCCGGTAGGCCCTGGCGTAGGCCCACTCCCACTCCAGGACCACACGACCCACGGTCCGCTCCTGGCCGAGGTCTACGTAGAGCCACTGGTGGTCGCTCCACTCACTGGCCCAACGGCTGCCACGGTCGCCATCGGTGGCCTTGCCGGGGGCGAAGCTGACGAACGGGTTCCACCACTCGTACGAGCTCGCCGTTGCCGGCGCCCGCGCGGCGAGGTTGGTGGGCGACTGGTAGCGCTCGGACGCGGCCCAGGTGTCGAGGTAGGACTCCGCGCCGCGGAACATGTCCTGGATCGCGTCCTGTCCACCGAGCTTGCGCAGCTCCTCGACCGCGTCCGGCAGCATGCCGTAGTGGGCGGCGCCGTCGGTGTTGACGTCCCAGGTGCGGTCGCCGCTGACCTGCCGGTCGATGACCGAGCCGCCGTCGACGCTGCGGAACGGGTAGGTCACCGGGTTCTCGGTGCCGGCCCCGCGCGGGCCTGGCCGGCCGCCGACGCCGTTCATGTCGGCACCGAACGGCAGGCCGACGTCGTACTTGTCCCGCAGCGCCGCACCCTGCCGCGACCCGTCGAGGAAGGACTGGCCGTTGAAGCCGTAGTTCGCGACCATGCCACCGAGCTTGTACACCCGCTCGGTCCAGCTGGAGTCCATCCAGCTGTGGCTGGAGATCACGCCCGGGTAGTTCTCCGACTCGAGGATCTGGAAGGCCTGGTCGGCCGCCTTCACGCCCATGTGGTCCATCTCGATCATCATGCCGCGGTCCATCAGGCCCCGGATGGCGTAGTCACCGAGCGCGGTCAGGCCGCGGACGTTGCACTGCGCTCCCGCCGCGTACGTCGGCAGCTCGGTGCCCTTGGCCGGCCTGGCGTACTTCGGCACCTTGGCTGAGGTGAGCGCGGCACCGCCGGCCAGACCGATCGGGTTGTCCTGCTGCGACCCCCTGCACGCCTCGGTCTGCCAGAAAGTGCCGGTCGAGAAGAACTGCGCGGCGTTGACGGCGGCGCCGGTGGCGCCGGAGTCGAACCGCACGCCGCAGAGCGCGTTGTCGTACTTGTGGCACAGGAACATGCTGCGGACACCGAGCGCGTAGACCTCGTCCAGGCCGCGGTCGATGTCGGCCCTGCTGCACTGAGCGACGTCGAGGATCTGCTTGCAGCCAAACGGTTCGGAGGTCTCCATGCCGAGGATCACCGCAAGCTTGCCTTGCTTGGCCACATTGCGTGCCTCGTCGGCGCTCTTGACGATCCGGAACCAGCCCTCGCCTGCGCCGCCGTACATCTGGTCGATGAAGGCCTGCATCTGATAGGTCTTCGCGGCCTGCAGCCGGATCGACTCCATCTCGTCGCAGCCGCGGTCCTTGTAGGGGTACATCGCGCACAGCGCGCCGTTGGTGGTCAGGTCGGTGACCATCACCCGCAGGCCGCCGCGCCAGGCCCGCTCGACCCAGGCGTAGTAGTTCTGCTGATGGGTCATCGAGTTCGACCGCGGCCAGTCCTTGAACTTCGGCCAGCCGTTCGGGTCGTGGGTGGCACCGCCGCCGGTCGCCTGCTCGAAGAGCGCGAACTCACCGTTGGGGTAGTGCTCGGGGCAGTCCTTCAGCGCGTCGGCGACGCCCTGTTCCGAGAACGGCTTGCCGCAGATGATCCGGCCGCCGAAGCCCTCGTTGGTCATCAGGTGGTTGTGCAGGTCGGCGAAGCCGCGCACCTCACCCGCGGAGTTGGTGCCCTTGAACGGCGCGCCGGTCACGTTGACGCCGGAGTCCGGGCTGGGCCGGCTGATCGGCTCCCACCAGGGGTTGCTGGCGGTGGCGCCGCTGGTGCTGGCGAGGTTGGTCCCGACGAGTACGGCGAGAGCCACCGCGACGACCGCGGAGACTCCCCGAGCCAGTTTCTGTTGTGATCGCATGCGCCCTCCCAAGCACGTGACGACGGTCACGTCAGGGTAGAGTTGGGCGATCGTCCAGGTCAATGGACTCAACTGGACGAACTGGAACTCGTTCTACTGGGCGTCTTCGGACGTTCTTCGAGGGTATGAGTGGTCAGGGTGCGTGCAGCGCAAGGCGGAGGAGGGAGGCGGGCCGGTGGCCCGTCGACCGACGACAACGCAGCGATGTGCGTGCGCTGGCCGCTCAGGCCCAGACGAACGTCCGGAGATGCCCGGTGGCTATCCGGTGGCCGCCGTGGCGGCGGGCACTGCTTGGCCGAGAAGGTAGCCCATCGCGTTGGCCAGGGCGGCGCGGGCCAGGCCGTCGTCGCCGCCCTCGTTGAGCCACAGCAGGGTCAGCCCGTCGACCATCGCCGTGGCGTAGCGGGCCAGCACGGGGACCGGTGTCGCCCACCTGACGCTGGCGTTCACGGCCAGCATCTCCAGCACCGCGGTGAAGGTGTGGATGTAGTTCTCGTACTGCTTGCGGGCCATGTGCTCCAGCCCCGGCTGCCGGACGGCGTACGACGTGAGCTCGTAGGTGACCCGGTGCTCGTCGGGGTTCTCCACCAGGTGCTGCCAGTACGCGTCGAGGGCACCGGTCAGCTGCTCCTCGAGCGTGCCGGGCTGCTGCAGCGCCTCCATCGCCCGGTCGAGGGTGTGTCCGGAGATCGCCTCGATGACGTGGTTGAGAAGCTCCTCCTTGGAGCGGAAGCAGTAGTGGAACGCTCCCAGCGGCATCTCCGCCTCGGCGACGATCGACCGGGTCGTGGCCTTGGCGACGCCGTCGCGGACCATCACCCGGATCGCGGCCTCGACCAGCAGATCGCGCCGTACATCGGCGGAAACTCGTGGCATCGTGCGGCTCCTTCGGCTTAGCTCACCGGCGATTCTAGCGGGCCACGTCCAAGACTTCTGACCAACATGGCCGAACGGCGTCGCGCCGTGACGTCCCCGTGAACATCCAGAGTTATCCAGTACGGCGCCGTTGTCGGTCCCGATCCGGTCGAGGACCCTCACGGTGACCCGTTCCCCTGCCTGTCATCAGTCTCGGAGTCGATGATGAAGAACTCATTCACCCGCGCCCGCGTGCTCGGCACCCTCGGCGCTCTGCTCGCTGCCGGAACCCTCACCAGCGGACATGTCGGCGGTGCCGCATCGCAGACCACCGTCCAGGACCCAGAAGCCACCATCACCGTAGCCGTCGCCGGCGACGTCTGCGGCTCGGCGTGCAACCAGACCGACGACGTGATCACCGGGATCGGACCCGACGCGGTGCTGATCCCGGGCGACATCGCCTATGAGAGCGGCACGCTCTCGGAGTTCAACGGCGCCTACAACACTCACTGGGGCAAGTTCAACAACATCGTCCACCCATCGCCGGGCAACCACGAGTACTACACCTCGGGCGCGTCCGGCTACTTCCAGTACTTCGGCAACAACAACGTCGAGGTCGGCACGTCCAGCCAGCCGTACTACAGCTTCAACCTCGGCGACTGGCACTTCGTGTCACTCAACTCCAACGTCTCCTCGACGGCCTCCTCGGCGCAGGTCACCTGGCTGAAGAACGATCTCGCGGCCAGCACCCAGCCGTGCACGATGGCCTACTGGCACCACCCGCGCTTCTCGTCCGGCGACCACGGTGATGACACCAAGATGTCGGCGGTCTGGGACGCGCTGGTCGCTGCCAAGGCCGACGTGGTCGTGCAGGGCCACGACCACTCCTACGAGCGGTTCGCGCCTGCGCTGTCCAACGGCACCGACAGCTCGACCGGCCTCCGCTCATTCGTGATCGGCACCGGCGGCCGCTCGCTCTACTCCTCCACCCAGTCCTCGGACGGCACCCAGGAGGCGTTCCAGAACGACACCTTCGGCGTGGGCGAGTTCGACCTGACCGCGACCGGCTACGACTTCAACTTCCGGCCCGTCGCCGGCCGCGACTACACCGACCACGTCAGCGGCACCTGCAAGTCCAAGGGCACGACCGGCAGCGTCACTGTGACCAACCCGGGCGCGCAGACCAGCACCGTGAACACGGCCGACAGCCTGCAGATCCAGGCCTCGTCGACCGGCGGCGGCGCGCTGACCTACTCGGCGACGGGTCTCCCGGCCGGGCTGTCGATCAACGCCAGCACCGGCCTGATCAGCGGTACGCCGACCACCGCCGGCAGCTCGAACGTGACCGTGACCGCCAAGGACAGCGCCAACCGGACCGGCACCGCGTCGTTCTCGTGGACGGTCAGCCCGGCCGGCGGCGGCAACGTCCTCACCAACGGCGTACCCAAGACCGGGCTGTCCGGCGCGCAAGGCAGCAGCACGGCGTACACGCTCGAGGTTCCGGCCGGGGCGTCGAACCTGAAGTTCGTCACGTCCGGCGGCACCGGCGACATGGACCTCTTCGTCCGGTACGGCGCGGCACCGACGAACTCGACCTACGACTGCCGCAGCCAGGGCTCGACGAACGCCGAGACCTGCACGATCAGCAACATCCAGTCCGGGACCTACCACGTGATGCTGTACGGCTACTCGGCGTACTCCGGCCTCTCGCTGACCGGCAGCTTCGCCACCAAGCCGGCGGGCGGTGACTTCTTCGAGAACACCACCGACGTCAACATCCCGGACCTCAGCTCGGCCACCAGCTCGCTGGCAGTCACCGGCGCCGGCAACGCGCCGGCCACGCTGAAGGTCGCGGTCAACATCGTGCACACCTACGTCGGCGACCTGATCGTCGACCTGATCGCGCCGGACGGCACCGTCTACCCGCTGCGCAACCGCACCGGCGGCAGCGCCGACAACATCGTCCAGAACTTCTCGGTGAACGCCACGGCCGAGGTTCGGGCCGGTACCTGGAAGCTCCGGGTGACCGACGCCGAGGCGCGCGACACCGGCTACATCAACTCGTGGAGCCTGCAGTTCTGAGCTGATGTACCTTTCCACGATGCGCGCCG
Source organism: Nocardioides speluncae (assembly GCF_003121585.1). GTDB lineage: Bacteria > Actinomycetota > Actinomycetes > Propionibacteriales > Nocardioidaceae > Nocardioides > Nocardioides speluncae. Next base: position 206,940 of record NZ_QEOO01000001.1, on the reverse strand, counting down.
GTGACAACGCTCGGTCCGCCGGTCCCGCCGCCGAACCTGCCACCGCACCCGCTGCCGGAATCCGGCAGCGGGTGCCGGCGGCGGTGCTCGCGCTCGGGATGGTCAGCCTGGTCACTGACGTCTCCGCGGAGATGATCACCGCGACCATGGGCCTCTACCTGACGGCGGGGCTCGGGCTCGGCTACCTCGCGCTCGGCGCCATGGACGGCCTCTACACCGGCGCCACCGCGCTGCTCCGCCTCGGTGGCGGGTACGCTGCCGACCGGCTCGGCCGGCCCAAGCACGTCGCCACCCTCGGGTACGGTGTGAGCGCGGTCTGCAAGTTAGGTTTCCCGGCTGTCGGGGGGTCGGTGACCGGGCTGAGCGCCGTGGTGATGGCCGACCGCGCTGGCAAGGGCGTCCGCACAGCGCCGCGGGACGCGATGATCACCCACGCCACCCCGACCGAGGGGCTGGGCCGGGCGTTCGGCGTACACCGCGCGATGGACACCTGTGGCGCGCTGCTCGGACCACTGGTCGCGTTCTTCATCCTGTGGGCGATTCCCGGCGGCTACGACGTGGTCTTCTTCGCGAGCTTCTGCATCGCGGCGGTGGGCGTGGTGGTGCTGGTGCTGTTCGTGCCGAACGCCGCGGGGGTCAGCGCTGCCGGCCGGGCGCGGGTGAGCCTGCGCCGCGCGGTGTCGTCGATGAACGCGCCGGCGATCCGGCGGATGACGCTCGCCGCCGGGCTGCTCGGACTGATGACCGCGGGTGACCTGTTCTTCTTCGTCGCGGTGCAGCGGCAGCTGGGGCTGCCCAGCCAGGTGCTGCCGCTGCTGCCGCTCGGGACCGCGCTGGTCTTCATGCTGGCCGCGATCCCGATCGGCCGGCTGGCGGACCGGGTGGGCCGCTGGTCGATGTTCGTCGGCGGCCACGTGGTGCTGGTGGCGGCGTACCTGGTGGTGGCGGGGTCGCTCGACGGCTGGGTGTTCGCCGCGGTCGCGCTCTGCCTGCACGGTGTCTTCTACGCCGCGACCGACGGCGTGCTGATGGCGTACGCCGGTCCCGCGATCCCGGCCGAGGTGCGCGCGACCGGGCTGGCCGTGGTGCAGACCGCGCAGGCGCTGGCGCGGGCCGGCGGCGCGGTGCTGCTCGGGGCATTGGCCGCGTCGCTTGCGGTCGGTACTGCGTTCCTGGTCTTCGCGGCGGGCCTGGCGCTGGCCGCCGTACTCGCGGCGACCCGGCTGGCAGCGAGGGGGTCCTCATGAGCCGGACCCGACTCGTGGTCGGCGCACTCCTGATCGCCGCGCTGCTCGGCACCGCTGTCGGGTACGGCGTGTGGCGGCGTACCTCGACGGCGGCCGAGATCCGCGGCTTCAGCCTGGACCGCACCGGCGCGGTGACGCTGGTGTCCAACACCGGCAGCCGGGTCGAGCAGCGTTCCGACGCCGGCAAGCTGCTGGGTCGCGGCCCGGTCTGCCAGCGCGCGCACCTGCGGGGCGGCACCCTGGTCTGCGTGCGGGCCGGCGGCCTGCCCTTCAGCGCCGAGCTCACGGCGTACCGCAACGGTCTGGCCAAGCCCGAGATCCGGCTCGACCTGTGGGGCAACCCGAGCCGGGCGCAGGTCTCGCCCGACGGCCGGTTCGTGGCGTGGACGGTGTTCCGCACCGGCGACTCGTACGCCAAGACCGGTCAGTTCTCGACGACCGCGGGCTTCTACGACCTCGACAGCGACCTGCACGTCGGCTCGCTGGAGGACTTCGACGTGGTGCTGGACGGCAAGCCGTACGACGCCGTCGACCGCAACTTCTGGGGCATCACGTTCGCCGACGACGACACGTTCTACGCGACGATGGGAACGGCCGGGACCAACTGGCTGATCCGCGGCTCGGTGTCGGAACGGACCCTGACCACCATCCGCGAGCACGTCGAGTGCCCCTCGCTCTCCCCCGACGGCACCCGGATCGCCTACAAGTACCGGGTCGGCGACCGCTGGCGGCCGCACGTACTGACCCTGTCGTCGGGCGAGGACGTCGCCCTCGCCGAACCCGGCAACGTCGACGACCAGATCGCGTGGGCCGACAACGCCACCATCGCCTACGCCAAGCCCCACGAAGGCAAGCCCGCCGTCTACATCCTCCCCGCCGACGGCACCGGCGCCCCAGAGCTGCTCGGACCCGGCGCCTCGCCGTCGTTCCCGTGATCTGGTGCGGGGGAAGTTTCACTAGGTACCTAGCGAATTTGTCCCACCCCACGCGAAGTTTCCAACGGGCTGGGACAGTTTCACTAGGTACCTAGTGAAACTGCCGGGGCGAGGCGAGCGATGACAGCCAAGGACAGACCGTCGCGGGCACTGGCGGTGCTGGCCGCGATGGCGGTCGGCACGCTCATCGTCGCGGCCGCGGTCAGCCCGACGCTGAATGCGGTTGTTATCGGCGTCGGGCTGGGCCTCGGTGCGGTGATCGGGGCGGTCGGGGTGGCGGCGTACGAGCTGACCGGGCGGAAGGCGCCAACGTCGCTGCCGACCGCCCTGGCCGGCGCGCTCTGCTGTTTTGCGATGGCCCGATGGTGGCTGGTCGACGACCCTGAGGGCGAGATGCTGGTCGCCACCCTCGGCATGGTCATCGGCGGTGCCTTTCTCGGGCTGCTCTGCGGGTTCGCCACGCTGCTCGTCCTCAGGGCCGACGTACCCGATAGTGCAGATAGGTGACGCCGGTGCCGGGGATGACCTCGGGACCGTCGAGCAGCAGCGGGGCGTCTTCGGCGAGGTCGGGGAAGAAGGACTTGCCGCCGCCGAGGTAGACCGGCACCAGCGACAGGTGGATCTCGTCGAGCAGGCCGGCGGCCAGCGCCTGCTGGGCGATCTGGCCGGCGTTGAGTCCGACCTCCTTGCCGCCGGCGAGGCGGTGCGCGGTCTCGATCGCCTCCTCGATGCCGCCGGTGACGAAGGTGAACTGGTCCGACGCCGGCTCGGCCGGCGGGTTGTGGGTGAGCACGACGACCGGGCAGCCCATCGGGTGGATGCCGCCCCAGCCGCTGGTCATGTCGTACAGGTGACGGCCGACGACGATGGCGCCGACCCGGTCCACCAGCGCCCGCTGGTACGCCGCGTTGTCGGCGGTCATCCGGACCGGGATGTTCGGGTTGGCGGTCGGCACCTCGATGTCGCCGCTGCCCATGTAGGCGAAGAGGTGCTCGAAGCCGGACTCGCCGGGGCCCGCGATGTAGCCGTCGAGGGAGACGCTGGCGCCGGTGGTGACCTTGCCCTTGGCGGTGTTCATGAACTGTGACTCCTCTAGTTTCGGCGGCGCCGAGTGCGCTGCTCACCCGTACGACGAAGCCCGCGGCGATTCCTCATCGGTCAATTTCAGGCCGCTCCTCGGTCAGCACCATCGGCAGCCCACAGCCCACGAGGTGGTGCGGCTCGAACGCGGTGATCTCGACGATCCGGTCGTCGACGATCGTCAGCACGTCGACCACCTGCGCCCTGAAGACGGTGGTGCCGGGCCGGCGTACATAGTTGGCCGAGGCCGGCATCGAGTTCAGCGACGTCGCGATGGACCGCCACTCGCCGAGGTACGTCGGCGAGGCCGGGTCGAAGCTCGGCTCGAGGAAGGCCAGCATCGTGTCGCGACCCACGAACCAGAACGGGTTCGGCGGCATCGTCAGCACCACGTCGTCGTGCAGCAGCTCCGCGACCGCGTGGCCGTCCAGCGCCTGCGCCGCCGCGATGTAGCGGTCCAGTATCTCCCGCTCCGCGCCGGACGGCCCGCGCCGGGACCGCCACTCCTCGCGCCGCTCCGGCAGCCGCTCGCGCAGCGACGGCCGGGCCCGCTGCAGGGCGCTGTTGACCGACGCGACGCTCAGCTCCAGCAGCTCGGCGGTGTCGGCCGCCGGCCAACCGAGCACATCGCGCAGCACGAGTACCGCGCGCTGCCGCGGCGGCAGGTGCTGCAGCCCGGCCAGGAAGGCCAGCTCGATCGTCTCCCGCGCCTCGGCCGCCACATCCGGCGTCGGGCACGGCTGCAGCCAGGCGATCCGGTCCGGCGGCTCGGCGTCGCCGTGCTCCATCCCGGGGATCCGGTCGTACGGCGCCGGTGTCCGCTCGTGTCGGCGCAGGAAGTCCAGGCAGGCGTTGGTGGCGATCTTGTAGAGCCAGGCCCGGAAGCTGGCCCGCCCCTCGTACGACGCCCGCCGGTCCCAAGCCTTCAGCAGCGCCTCCTGGACCAGGTCCTCGGCCTCGTCCCACGAGCCCAGCATCCGGTAGCAGTGCACCCGCAGCTCATGGCGCAGCGGCGCCACCTGGTCGGCGAACTCGTCCTCCCGCACAGTCGCCAGTATGTCGGTCAGGAGATCGGCGCGAAGGTGGCGGTGAAGTGGCGTAGCTGCGGTGGCTGTGAGGTGATGGTCATCCCGGAGATCGAGTCACGGCGGGCGTGCACCCGGGTCACCACCTCGATCACGTAGTCGATGTGCGACTGGGTATAGGTACGCCGCGGGATCGCCAGCCGGACCAGGTCCATCGGCGCCTCCCGCTCGACGCCGTCGGCGCCGAGCCCGAACATCACCTGGCCGATCTCGCAGGACCGCACCCCGCCCTCAACGTACAGCGCGCAGGCCAGCGCCTGGCCGGGGTAGTCGAGCGGGCCGAGGTGGGACAGCAGCGCCCGGGCGTCGAGGAAGATCGCGTGGCCACCGAACGGCACGACGACCGGGACGCCGGCCGCCTCCAGCGCCTCGCCGAGGTACGACGTGGACTGGATCCGGTAGCGCAGGTAGTCCTCGTCGATGGCCTCGTGGACGCCGACGGCCAGCGCCTCGAGGTCGCGGCCGGCGAGGCCGCCGTACGTGGGGAAACCCTCGGTGAGGATGCCGAGGTTGCGGCACTGCACCGCCAGCTCGTCGTCGTTGAGGGCCAGCCAGCCGCCGATGTTGCCGAGCGGGTCCTTCTTCGCCGACATCGTCATCCCGTCGGCCAGCGCCGCGATCTCGCGGACGATGTCGGCGACCGGAGTGTCGGCGTACCCCTCCTCGCGGGTCTTGATGAACCACGCATTCTCGGCGAACCGGCAGGCGTCGAGGAACAAAGGCTTGCCGAACTCCTCGCACACCGCCCGGACCTCGCGCAGGTTGGCCAGCGACACCGGCTGCCCGCCGCCGGAGTTGTTGGTGATCGTCATCAGCACCAGCGGTACGTCGGCGCTGCGGGTCTCCAACAGCGAGCGCAGCGCGGCGACGTCCATGTTGCCCTTGAACGGGTGTCGCGAGGCCGGCTCCTTGCCCTCCGGGATCACCAGGTCGACGGCCTCGGCGCCGGTGAACTCGATGTTGGCGCGGGTGGTGTCGAAGTGGGTGTTGTTCGGGATCACCTGGCCGGGCCCGCCGACCACGGTGAACAGGATCTTCTCCGCCGCCCTGCCCTGATGGGTCGGCAGCAGGTGGGTGAACGGGAAGAGGTCGTGGACCGCGTCCCGGAACCGGAACCACGACGGTGCCCCGGCGTACGCCTCGTTGCCGCGCTGCAGGGCCGCCCACTGCTCGGTCGACATGGCGCCCGTACCGGAGTCGGTGAGCAGGTCGATCAGCACGTCGTCGGAGTGCAGCGCGAACAGGTTGTACGCCGCTTTCGCCAGCTTCTCCTCGCGCTCAGCACGGGTGGTCATCCGCATCGGCTCCACGCTGTGGATGCGGAACGGCTCGATGATGGTCTTAAACGAAGGCTCGCTCACGAGCGTCAACACTATGCCGGGCAGCATTCGCCACATACACTCCCGAACTTGTGGAATTCCCCGACGGGCTGCGCGCGGCCATCGCCGCCAGTGGACTGAGCCTGGAAGAGCTGGCGGAGCGTCTTGGCAAGGACGGCCAGGGGGTCAGCACTAGCTCCTTGAGCGCGTGGCAGTCGGGCCTGTCGCGGCCGGTACGCGCGGCATCCCTGCGGGCCCTCTCCGACCTGGAGGTGGTGCTCGGCGTCGCTCCCGGCTCGCTGGCCGCGCTTCTGACCGAGCAGGAGCCGCGCCGACGCCGGGCCGACGACAAGACCCGGGACGCCGGCGTCTGGGACTACCGCGAGGTGTTCGACCGGCTGCTCGCCAAGATGGGCGCGGTGTACGACGATCCCGCGGAGCCGGAGCGCCTCTCCCGGCACCTGCGGGTCCAGATCGCCGCCGATGGCAGCCACCGCCGGCTCACCGTCAGCGGGCTGGTGCGCGGCCGGCGGCAGCCCTCGACCCGGCTGTTCTTCTTCTCCTTCCACGGGTCGCTGCCGCAGGTGCCGGCCGTCGTCCACACCCACGGCCTGACCCTCAACCGGTTCCGGGGAGAGTCCGACCACGGGATCACCGTTCAGGAGTTCCTGCTGGACCGGCCGCTCGCCCACGGCGAGGTGGCGTCGGTCGGCTTCACGATCGCCTACCCGCCTCGGTTCCAGTCGAACTTCATCAGCGCCCGCAACCGGCACCACTACCGCGACATCATCCTGGACGTGCACTTCGACCCGGCGCGACTCCCCAGCCGCTGCTGGGCCTACCACCAGATCGACCCCCAGGGCGAGGAACGGGTCCTGCACGAGCTCGACGGCGGCCGCGACGGTACGGCGTTCCAGCTGGTCCGGCTGGACCCCGGCCCCGGCACCCACGGCATCCGGTGGGAGTTCCCACCCGAGTCCACCCAGCAGTCCCGATAGCCGCCGCCATGAACTTCGCCGAAGGGCTGCGCGCCGCCATCGCCGTGAGTGGGCTGAGCCTGGAGGAGCTCGCGGAGCGGCTCACCGAGCGCGGCCGCAAGGTCAGCACCAGCTCGCTGAGCGCCTGGCAGTCCGGGCTATCCCGGCCGGTGCGCGCGGCGTCCCTGCTCGCCGTCACCGACCTGGAGGAGATACTCGGCGTCGCGCCCTGCTCCCTCGCCTCGCTGCTTCCCGAGCGAGCTACGCAGCGCCGGCGGGTGTCGGGCGGCGACGACGGCCCCGAGAAGTGGGTCCACCCCGACGTGACCACCCGACTGCTCTCCCGGCTCGGCGCGGTGTACGACGACCCGTCCGAGCCCGAGCGGCTGACCCGGCACCTCCGCGCCCACATCGGCCCGGACGGCTGCCACCTCCGGCTCAGCGTGGCCGGGCTGGTCCGCGGCCGGCAGCAGACCGCGACCCGGCTGATCTTCATGTCCGACTACGGGCAGCTGCACCAGGTGCCGTCGGTCGTGCACAGCCACGGAGTGTCGCTCAACCGGTTCCGGGCGGACCCCTCAAGCGGGCTGGCGGCGTACGAGTTCCTGCTCGACCGCCCGCTTGAGCCCGGGGAGGTCGCGGCGGTGAGCTTCACCATCGCCTACCCGGCGCGGTTCCTGTCCGACTTCCTCAGCATCCGGGTCCGGCCCGGCTGCCGGGACGTCGTCCTCGATGTGCACTTCGACGAGCGCCGGCCGCCGGTGCACTGCTGGGCCTACCACACGCCCGACCCGAACTCCCCCGAGCGAGTGCTGCACGAGGTCACCGGCGACGCCATCGGCACGTCGTACCAGCTCGCCCGGCTGGACCCGGCCTCCGGCATGTACGGGATCCGCTGGGAGCTCTCGCCCGCCCGCCCAGTGCAGCCTCGTTAGGAGAGCGTCAGCATGGACTTCGCGGAGCGACTGCGCACGGCCGTCGACGGCAGCGGGCTGAGCCTGGAGGAGATCGTGGCCCGGCTCGCCGAGCGCGGCACCCGGGTCAGCACCAGCTCCCTGAGCGCCTGGCAGTCCGGGCTGTCCCGCCCCTCCCGGGCCGCCACCCGGGAGGCGCTCGCGGCGGTGGAGAGCGTGCTCGACCTGCCGCCGGGCGAGCTTCTCGCCCTGCTGGGCGCCGCGTCCCCGGTACGCCGGCGCGGCCCGCGGCCGGAGCCGGACTCGGTCCGGCTGTGGAACAAGCCCGACGCGGTACGCCGGCTGCTCGCGCGTCTCGGCGCGGTCACCGACGACCTCAGCCTCCCACCGCGGGTCTCGCGCCGGATGCGGCTCCGCGTCGACGCCCAGGGCAACCCGCGACACGTCACCGTCGGCGACCTGCTCCGGACCGGGTCGCAGCCGGCGACTCGGGTCCTCTACCTGCAGCGGTTCCCCTGGGTCGGCGAGCTGCCGTCCGTGGTGGCGACGACGGGGGTCACCGCCGGCCGGTTCCGCGGGGACTTCCCCAATGGCCTGTGCGCCCACGAGCTGATGCTCGACCCGCCGCTGCCGCCGCACAGCACGGCGTACGTCGAGTTCTCCGTCGTGATGCCGCCGCAGCTGGGCACCAACTACCAGAACCTGCGGGTGCGGCCCGGGTGCCGCGACTTCGCGCTGACTGTCGACTTCGACGCCGCACACAGGCCCGCCCGCTGCTGGGGCTACCGGCAGCAGGAGGCGGGCGCCGACGAGCACGTGGTGGCCGACCTGAGCGGCGACGCGGCCGGGACCTCCTTCCAGTTCGCCCGGCTCGATCCGGCGCCCGGCATCTACGGGATCCGGTGGGAGTACCCGGCACAGGCGGCACGGACGAGCCAGCCGCGAAAATGACGCGCGCCAAGCGGACCGTCACGGTCACAATCGCGATATGGAACTTCCTTCGCCCCTGACCTCCCGCCCGCTCACGCCCGCGGAGTCGACCGCGGTGTTCGAGGTGATGGCGGCCCAGGAGAAGCACGACCTCGGCGAGGTGCACATCGAGGAGGCCGACATCGTCGGCGACTGGCAGCGCCCGAGCTTCGACGTCTCCGCCTCCACGATCGGCGTGTACGACGGCGACCGGCTGGTTGGGTACGCCGAGGTGACCGACGCGGACCGCGGCGACGCGGCCGTGGACCCGGCGTACCGCGGTCGCGGCATCGGCACCGCACTCGCCCAGTGGATGCAGGAACGGGCCCGTGCGGGCGGGTCGACCGTGATCGGTCAGCCGGTTCCGGCCGGCTCGCCGAGCGACGTACTGCTGCGGGCGCTGGGCTACCGCGAGCGGTGGACGGCGTGGGTGCTCGAACTGCCCGCTGGGCGCGAGGTACCTGCCCGGCCGCTGCCCGACGGCTACTCGATCCGCGAGGCCGGCGAGGCCGACCACCGGGCGGCGTACACGGTGGTCGAGGACGCGTTCCTGGAGTGGTCGGAGCGGGAGCGAGCCTCCTTCGAAGACTTCAGCGCCACGGTGTTCGAGCGCCCCGGCTTCGAGCCGTGGCACCTGCGGCTCGCGCTCGACCCCGACGGCGAGGTCGTCGGCACGGCGGTCCTCTCGATCTCCGAGGGCTGTGCCTCCGTCTCCCACCTCGCCGTCCGCCCCGACCAGCGGAACCGCGGCCTCGCCCAGGCGCTGCTCGCCGACGCGTTCGCGCAGGGGCGGGCGCACGGCGCGCCCCGGTCCGAGCTTGCCACCGACACCCGGACCGGCGCGCTCTCGCTCTACGAGAAGGTCGGGATGGAGCCGACCTCGACCTGGGTCAACCTCGCGATCGACCTGTAACGGCGGTCGGGGCTGCGGCGGCCACGAGGTCCTTCGGGTCGTCGGCCCAGAGAGCGACCTTGGTGGCGGTGACGGTACGCCGCGGCAGCCGGAGGTCGCGCTCGGCGCGGAGGGTGACCAGCACGTTGACCTGCCCGTTGATCGGTAGCAGCAGCGTCTCGTCCTCGACCCGGGCCGACCGGCCCTCGATGTCGCGGCGGGTCTGCTTGACCGACTCGATCGCCTCCCACGGCAGGTCGATCCGGGTCAGCGCACCGCTGCGAACAGTGAGGGTGGTGTCCGAGGCCGAGTGCGGGTAGACGCGCAGGCTCGCGAAGTAGCCGAGCATCCAGAGCAGCCCCCACACGCTGATCGCGAGCAGCAAGATCCGCACTGACGCCCACGGCGTGATCACGTGGAACAGCGGGATCTCCGCGGCCGACGCGAAGATCCACAGCGCCAGCACCGGGGTGACCAGCTTGTGGTAGGTGAAGCGGCGGCTGCCGTGCGGGACGGCGGGACGGCGGGCGATCCAGCGGAAGAGCGAGACGTACATCGCGATCTCGTAGCGCCCCGCGAACCTCGCGTGCCCACCCAGCTTCTTGATCCTGTCCATCATCGGGCCTCCTCCACTCGTCGCCGCAGCTCGTCGAGCACGGTCGTCATCGTCGTCACGAACGCGCCGAACTGGCGTGGGCCGAGGCCGCCGAACAGCCCCTCGGCCAGCTCGGCGTGGTCGGCCGCCATCTGGGTCATCACCGTGGCGCCGTGCTTGGTGAGCGACACCAGCGTCGCGCGCCGGTCGGTCGGGTGCGGCTCTCGGGTGACGAAGCCGGTGTCGACCAGCGCGTCGACCAGGCCGGTGATGTTGCGGGCGCTGACCCCGAGCGCATCGGCCAGCACCCGCTGGGTCGACGGCCCCTGGTGATGGACCACCCACAGCAGGTGGGTGCGCGGCCCGGTCAGCCCGAGCTCGCCCAGGCCGCGCTCCATGTCCGCACTCAGCAGCATGGTCAGCTCCAGCAGCTGGTCCAGCGCCCCGCCGTACTCCCTGCCTTGTTTCGCCATATCGTGATGATACTTCACTATGTAGTTTGGGAACTAATTGCGTGAGGCCCGGATAGTCCAGAACGTTTGACACCCTCTTACGGCGAAAAGTGATGTCAAACGTTCTGGACTATCTGGGCCTGGCCCTAGGAGAGGGCGTCGCTCCAGGTGGGGACGCGGTAGAAGTCGCCGCCGTTGTCGTCCACGCGGATCCAGTAGAGCCACTCGCCGTCGGCGGAGAAGGAGGCGTGGAACTCCCAGTAGTCCTCGGTGCTGATCGCGACCTTGTCGGGCTGGGCGAAGCCGGTCGAGGTACGGCGGGCGGCGTACAGGTCGCTCCACGGCGGCTCGACCCCGCCGTCAGGGGTGAAGCCCAGCCGGGAGAAGACCAGCTTGCGGCCGCTCGGGGTGAGCGCCGGGTTGAACTCCCAGTCGGCCGAGTTCACCGGAGCGCCGACGTTGGTGGCCTCGCGGTGGCCGCCGCGGCCGTCGGGTACGGCGGTCCAGATGTCCCAGCCGCCGAGGCCGCCGGCCCGGTCGCTGCCGACGTACAGCCGTCCGTCCCGCGCCACGGTCGGGTAGAGCTCGTCGCTGTCGGGCCGGTTGACCGCACCGAGGTGCCGCGGCTCGCCCCAGGTGCCATCACGGCGCAGGTCGACGACCCAGACGTCGACATCGGTGCGCGGCTCGCCGTCGACCGGCCGGATCGAGGAGAAGTAGAGGTGCTTGCCGTCCGGGGTGATGACCGGGTCGATGTCCGGGTAGGTGCCGGAGAACGACGCCGGCTCCGGCTCGGTCCAGCCGTTCCGGGTCTTGCGGGTGACCAGGATGGTCGCCTCGCGGGACTCCAGGAAGCTCACGTCGGCGCGGGCAAAGTACGCCGTCCGGCCGTCCGGCGTGAACGTGATCCGGTACTCCTCCTTCGGCCCGGAGATGACCCCGGGCGCGAACAGCTCCGGCTCGACCGGGCAGTCCTCCTGGGCCTCGCCGGTCCACGGCATGGCGAGCGGTGCCAGCGCGGCGAGCGCGGCGACGGCGAGGGTGGCGATTCGCACGGGGTGACCTCCAACGGTGGTGGGCTTGTCGAGGTCAGCCTGGTGGCGATCGGCGGCACCGCCGGGCGGGCTTGGGACGACCTGGTGGTACGGCGGGACGAGGGCGCGGCCTACAGGCCGAGCGCCTCCCGGACCCGCGGCGCATAGGTTCGGCCGGACGCGACCAGCTCGCCGGTGGCCAGGCGGAGCTGCACCTCGCCGTGCGCGAGCGGCTGCATCTCCACCACCCGGTCCAGCTGCACGATCAGCGACCGGTTCACCCGCACGAACTCCTCGGCGGGCAGCCGGTCCTCGACCTGCTTCATCGTCATCCGCACCAGGAACCGCTGGTCGCCGGCGAGGACGCGCACGTAGTTGCGCTCCGCGCGCACGCTGTCGATCCGGCGTACGTCGAGGAACCGGACGCCACCCGACACCGGGATCGGCAACCGCCGGACCGCCCGCGACGGCTCGGCAGCGCCGACGCGGAGATGCTCGCGGACCCTGGCCAGCGAGTCGGCCAGCCGCTCCCGCGAGAACGGCTTCAGCAGGTAGTCGACGACGGCAGCGTCGAAGGCGCGCACCGCATGGTCGGCGTACGCCGTCACGCACACCACCGCCGGCACCCGGCCACCACCGCGGCCCCGGCCGATCAGGTCGACCAGGGTGAGTCCTTCGTCGCCGGGCAGCGCGATGTCGAGGAAGATCAGGTCGGGCCGCTCGCGCACCACCTCGGCCATCGCCGCCGGCACGCTCCCGACCTCGGCGGTGACCACCACGTCCGGGTGGTCGGCGAGCATCTCCCGCAGCCGGTCGCGGGCTGGCGGCTCGTCCTCGACGATCAGCGCGCTGATGGTCACGCCGGCTCCTTCGTCGCCCGCACCGCGGCGGTCGGCGCGTACCGGCGGTAGGGCAGCCGGATCGTCGCGTTCGTGCCGCCGCCGTTGCGCGGCCCGAGCGTGAGCCCCGCGCCGGCGCCGTACACCTGGGCCAGCCGGGCCCGGACGTTGCTCAGCCCGACGCCGACCGCCCCGTCGTCGCAGACGCCGACTCCGTCGTCGCCGACGACGACCACGACCTCCTTGGCGTCGCGGTGGGCGGTGATCGTCAGGGCGCTGGCTCCGTCCTGCGGGGCCAGGCCGTGCTGGACGGCGTTCTCCAGCAGCGGCTGCAGCAGGAACGGCGGCACCGCAGCGTCGCGAACGGCCCGGTCGACCTCGACGGCGACCTGAAGCCGGTCGGCGAACCGGTTGCGCTGGATCGCGAGGTACGCCTCGGCGATCTCGATCTCGTCGTCGAGCGCGACCAGCGCCGCATGGTCGCGGTCGACCGAGTAGCGCAGCAGCGCGGAGAGGTCGACGATCATCCGCTCGGCGACCGCCGGCCGCTGATGGACGTACGCCGCGATCGTGTTCAGGGCGTTGAAGAGGAAGTGCGGCTGCAGCTGGCTGGTGAGCGCGGCCATCCGCGCGTCGGCGAACTGCGCCTCCCGGGTGCGCATCGTGTGCTGGTAGAAGACCGCGTGTGCGATGCCGCTGACGAAGACGAAGGTCACCAGGTTGTTGAAGAGGCTGGTGTTGAGCAGCTCGCCGTAGCCGGGGACGCCGTTCGGGTACCAGTCGAACATGCCGTTGAACAGGACGACGCCGAGCGCGCGGCCGACGACCACCACCGCGAGGGCGGCCAGGTGGACCAGGACGTTCACCCGGGCGCCGGTCACCGGGAAGCGATAGGCCAGCCACAGCAGCAGCACCGTGAACGGCACCCACAGGATCGCCGAGCCGAGGCTCGGGACCCATAGGTCGACCAGCGGTGGCGCCGCGCCGGGCTGACCGGCGTACATGTTGCGTGACTGCCCGGTCGAGACCAGCGACTCGGCCAGCCAGGCCACGGTGCTGACCAGCGTCCAGAGCGCCAGCTGGCGGGACGTGGGGCGGGGTGCGCCTGCAGGGAGATCCACGCGGCTCATCGTAGGGACGAAATCGCTCCGGATACGCTCCGCTCTATGGCGAAGGCGGAGCTGGAGGAGCTGTTGGTGACCGAGCCGTCGGAGTGGCGGGCGTGGCTGGAGGAGCACCACGACTCCTCGCCCGGCGTCTGGCTGGTGCTCGGCAAGAAGGGCGGCACCGTCACCACGATGACCCACGCCAACGCCCTGGACGAGGCGCTCTGCTTCGGCTGGATCGACGGCCAGGCGCGCAGCCGGGACGCCGAGACCTCGCTGCAGCGGATGACCCCGCGCGGCCCGAAGAGCAGGTGGTCGGCCCGCAACGTCGGCCACATCGAGCGGCTCGAGGGCGAGGGGAGGATGCGGCCCGCCGGTCGCGCCGCCGTCGACGCGGCCAAGGCCGACGGCCGCTGGGAGGAGGCGTACGCCGGCCCCGCGACCGCCGTCGTACCCGACGACCTGGCCGCCGCGATCGCCGCCAACCCGGACGCGCAGGCGATGTTCGAGGTCCTCACCTCGTCCAATCGGTTCGCGCTGATCAACCGGCTCGGCGCCGTGAAGCGGGCCGAGACCCGGGAGCGGAAGATCCGGGAGTTCGTCGAGATGCTCGCCCGCGAGGAGACGCCGTACCCACAGAAGCGGAAGCCCACCCGCTAGCCTCCCCTCCGTGAACGCGAAGAGCAGCGCCAAGGCTCAAACGAAATTCCGGCGGTGGTTCCTTGACGCCGGTGAGACCGACCCGGGCGGCTTCTACGAGAGCGAGACCGAGGCGGTCGAGCACGAGCACGTGAAGCCGTGGTGGCGGGTGATGTGCCTGACCGGCGTCGACTACTTCTCGACGCTCGGCTACCAGCCCGGCATCGCCGCGCTGGCCGCCGGCGCTCTGGCGCCGGTCGCGACCCTGGTACTGGTACTGATCACCCTGTTCGGCGCGCTGCCGATGTACCGACGGGTCGCCGAGGAGAGCCCGCACGGCGACGGCAGCCTGTCGATGCTGGAGCGGCTGCTGTCCTACTGGCCGAGCAAGCTGCTGGTGCTCGCGCTGCTCGGCTTCGTCGCGACCGGCTTCATCATCACGATCACGCTGTCCGCGGCCGACGCGAGCGCGCACCTGATCGAGAACCCGCTCTTCAAGGACACCCTGCACGGCGGTGAGGTGTGGGTGACGCTGGCGCTGATCCTGCTGCTGGCGGCGGTCTTCCTGAAGGGCTTCAAGGAGGCGATCGGGATCGCGGTCGTCCTGGTCGTGGTCTACCTCGGGCTGAGCCTGGTCGTGGTGATCGAGGCGCTGATCCACGCGCTCCAGCACCCGTCGGTCTTCGACAACTGGACCGACGCGATGACCCTGGAACACGCGGCGCCGTTCGGCGTGATCGCCGCGGCGCTGCTGGTCTTCCCGGCGCTGGCCCTCGGTCTCTCCGGCTTCGAGACCGGCGTCGTGGTGATGCCGCTGGTCAAGGGCGACCCGACCGACACCCACGCCAAGCCGGCCGGCCGGATCCGCAACGCCAAGAAGCTGCTCACCGGCGCCGCGCTGATCATGAGCGTGATGCTGCTCGGCTCCTCACTGGCCACCACGCTGCTGATCCCGGAGGACGAGTTCGAGGAGGGCGGCGAGGCCAGCGGTCGAGCGCTTGCGTACCTCGCCCACGAGCGGCTCGGCGAGGCCTTCGGTACGGCGTACGACGCGGCCACGATCGGCATCCTGTGGTTCGCCGGGGCCTCCGCGCTCGCCGGCCTGCTCAACATCGTCCCGCGCTACCTGCCCCGCTACGGGATGGCGCCGGACTGGGCCCGCTCCACCCGCCCGCTCACCGTCGTGATGACGGTGATCGCGATCGTGGTCACCGTGCTGTTCCAGGCGAGCGTCGAGGACCAGGCCGGCGCCTACGCGACCGGCGTACTCGCTCTGATGACGTCGGCCGCCGTCGCGGTCACGCTGACCGAGTGGCGACGCGGGCACCGAGTCGCCGGAGCGTTCTTCGGCCTGGTGTCGGCGGTGTTCTTCTACACGATCGGCGTGACCATCGTCGACCGGCCCGAGGGTCTGCTGATCGCGCTGCTGTTCATCGTGATGATCCTGGTGGTCAGCATCTGGTCGCGGGCGGTCCGCAGCACCGAGCTACGGGTGCAGCAGGTGAACGTCGAACCGGGTGCGAGAGAGATCCTCGACGCCGCCATCGCCGACCCGCGGCCGATCCGTTTCATCGCCAACAAACTCGACGCCGGCGACGACGCAGAGTACGACGAGAAGATGCTTGAGGTGATGCTCGACAACCACCTCACCGAGGGTGAGGACCGGATCTTCTTGGAGGTAGAGGTCACCGACGCCAGCGAATTCGTCGGCACGGTCAGACTCGACAGCGTCCGGGTCGGCCACCACCGGGTGCTGCGCGCCACCGGTACCAGCGTGCCCAATGCGATCGCTGCGGTGCTGCTGTGGGTGCGCGACCACGACACCCAGGTCCCCCACGTCTACTTCGAGTGGAGCGAGAAGGCGCCCGGTCAGAACGCGCTGCGCTTCCTGCTGGCCGGCGAGGGCGACATCCCGCCGCTCACCCACGAGATCCTGCGCCGCTGCGAGAAGGACCCGGCTCGGCGTCCACAGGTGCATGTCGGCGGCTGAAATCCGCGCCTTTGCGTGGTGTGTCGTCGGTCGCAGTTTGCTTGCTCTGCACGCGGGAGTGTGACCCAGTCGTGTGGTCACGCTCACGGCTTCATGCCGTTTGACTTGGGAAAACGCGGATTCGTCTGGCCCACTTGTTGCTAGCAAACAGCTAGCAGCCGCCGTGGGTACGCCGAGTCCTACCCGCCCATGGCCGGCCCGGATGTAGTCGATCCGACGGGTAGGAGTGGGGGACCCACATCAACACCGCGGTCCCTGTGTACGACGCCGGCTCGGCGCCGCCGTACCAGCCGCTCGGGGTGAAGTCACCACCACGTGACAGGGCACCTTCTCCGCCCTAACCCGACAGCTCACCTCACAGGCGTGGGAAGGAAAACCATGCCTCGCTATACCCCTATGCAGCGCGCCGCGCTGGCGGCCCCGGTCATCGTGGCCGGCGCCGTCCTCAGCCTCGGTGTCAGCGCCTCCCAGGCGGTCACCCCGCCGCCGGAGGAGTCCAAGCCCTACATCATCCCGCCGTACAGCCCGCCCGCGCCGGCCAAGACCTTCAAGCTCAAGCCGCCGCCTCCCCCGCCGGCCCCGCCGCCGGCCCCGGAGGCCGTCCTCCCGGTCTCCGGCTACCACCTGACCGCGCGCTTCGGTGCCGGCGGCTCGATGTGGTCGTCGAACCACACCGGCCTGGACTTCGCCGTCGGCGAGGGCACGCCGATCCACGCCATCGCGTCCGGCGTCATCACCGAGACGGTGTACGACGGGGCCTACGGCAACAAGACCGTCCTGCAGCTCGAGGACGGCACCGAGATCTGGTACTGCCACCAGTCCAGCTTCGACGCCGGTGTCGGCACCAAGGTGACCGCCGGACAGGTCATCGGCTACGTCGGCTCGACCGGCAACAGCACCGGCCCGCACCTGCACCTCGAGGTCCGGCCCGGCGGCGGCGACCCCATCGATCCGGCCGGCTACCTGGCCGGCCGCGGCCTCGCGGCGTAGCGGGCGGAGCAAATTCACAAGGTACCTAGTGAATTCGTCCCAGCCCACGCGAAACTTCCGACGGGAAGTGACGGTTTCACTAGGTACCTAGTGAAACCGTCAGCCCCGGCTTGCGAGCGACCAGCTGCCAGAATGCGCCGATCCGGGAGTACGGCTCCCGGTCGCACAGGGCCAGCTCGAGGCGCTCGAGGTCGGCGTAGTAGGCGGGGTCCCGCTTGGCCGCGTCGTCGGTGAGCAGGTCGTTGGCGATCCGGCCGCCGTACCTGCCGACGATCTCCAGCCCGGCCGCCGTCAGCCGGTCAGCGGTCTCATCCGGGTCGACCACCCGCACGTCGTGGTTGAACTGCTCGGTCCGCCGGCTGGTCCGGTCGAGCCCGTCGTACGCCGCCGCGGGACCCTCGCGCAACAGCGTGAAGAGGGTCCGGCCGGCGGCGTTGTGCCCGATCAGCGAGAGCAGCCCACCCTGCTCGGCGTCGACCGGGCAAACCGGACAGGGTTGTCGGGCACTCCCTGAGCTTGTCGGGCGTTGCAACGGCCAACAAGGTCAGCGATCCCCGGTCGGCCGGGGATTCCACCGCCCACCCGCGGCTGGCGCCGGGCAGGCCGGTCGCACGCTGGGCGCGTCAAGGGGCTTGGCCGCGGCGGCCGCAGCGGACCGTCACCCACGATGGCGCCGTTCGGCCGACGCGCCGCCCCGGCGACCAGCGCGCGGGCGGACTGGCCGGTGTCAGCCGCGCCACCCACCCGATGGCGTCTCGCCGCACTCAGGCCCAGGTGTCGGCGTCAAAGACGGCATCGGTCATGCCACAAATGAATACAGCCGCCTGCAAGTGCAGGCGGCAAAGGAAGAAGGAGAGCCAAACGCCCGGGGCCGGACCAGCGGCCCCGGGACGCCCAACCCCCGTCTCCGGGTGGGGCCTTGGGTTCAGCTTGGTGTTGCGGTGTTGCGGGTGTTGCGGTGTTGCTGACGGGCACCCGGCCCGGCCCCTGGGCCGGGTACCCGTCGAGAGTGCAGATCAGCCCTGCGGGACCAGCGAAGCGTGGCTGTTGCCGAGCTTCAGCACCACGACCGACGACGACTCGCCGGGCAGCACCTCGACAAGCAGCGCGATGACGCTGATCTTGTACTTCGACTTCTTCACAACACCGGCCGTCAGTTTCGCGATGCCCGGGATCTCGATGGTGCGTCCGGGCAGCAGCTCGCGGGTCGAGCCGTCCGGCATCGTGATCTCGAGGATGCCGAACTTGGCCTTGGTCGTGACCTTGCCGCTGGCCGACTTGGTCACCCGGGACTCCGAGTGGATGCCCTTGATGATCAGCTGGTTGTCGCCGAGGGTGACCTTGGCGACCGAGTTGCGAGCAGCGGAGACCGCGGTGCCCGCGCGACCGGTCTGGTCACCCATGGTCTCGCTCTGGGTGACGCCGACCCGGGCCACGCCCGGGATGTTGACGCCGGCGGTGTCGCGCTCCAGCCACTTGCCGTTGGTGCCCTGGCAGGGCACACCGAGCAGCGCGGTCTTGCCGGAGGTCACGGTGCCGTTGGCGACGTTCGCGGTGGAGCCGTAGCCGCTACCACCCATGACGCCTTCCTTGACGCCACCGACGATCAGCGAGCCGGCGCGACCGAGCTTGACGGTGCTGCCGGTGCCGAAGACCTTGACCAGCAGAGCGATCCGCTGGTTGTAGGCCTGGGTGGCGTTCACGGTGGAGTTCGAGTGGCCGAGCGTGATCAGACCGACCCCGGGAATCAGGATCGGGATCGAGCCCGGGTCCGGAAGTTCGATGGCCGGAAGCGGCCCGATCTTGATGATGCCGTCGATCTTGGAGGTGGCGTGGTACTTGCCGGCCTTGTCGACCCACGAGTGGGAGGTGGTGGTGAGGCCACGGATCACTGCCGCGTTGTCGCCGAGAACAACCTTGGCGATCTCGCTCGTCGACTCCGAGTGGAAGCCCTTCGAGTCCTTGTACGTGCGGCTGAAGCTGGTGACGCCGTTGACCTTCACCTGGTCACCCAGGTTGACGCCGGCCACTTCGTTCACCTTGCTCAGACCCGCCTTGCGGGTGCAGGAGGTGACGATGTGTGCGGTTTCCCCGCTGCCGGCCGGAATGCTGCCGCCCACCACGCTGGTACCCCACGCGCTGTTGGAGTAGCCGTAGTTGGTGAGTACGACGGCCGAGGTCGCGCTGGGCGCGACTGAGCTGAGACTGACAGCCGCCAACCCGAGGGTGGCGGTCAGGGTGACCGCTCGGGTGAGCGGTCGGGATGCGAAGCGCATAATCTGGGAGGGTCCTTCCGACGTACGAAATGGGTGTTTCTAGGAGCCGTCCCACAACGTAGCGGTATTGGCCGTTCTATGTAAGTAAATCCCGAATTGTCCGGGTTTTTTCTTATTTCGTGTCGCGGCGCGATCTGGGCCGAATTAGCCGTCGAGCAGCTGCAGACGGTGCGCCCCGATCCCGTCGGGCTCGCCGATCAGGTCGATGTCGGCGATCCGGTCGCCGTCGAAAGTGATCACGAAGACCGCCTTCGGCACGCCACCGACCGCCCAGGCGACGCCGATCTGGTTGTCGACAAGCGCCGGCCGGGCCGCCTGCATCGTACCCTTGAGCGCCGCCGCAACCGCAGCCGCGCCGCGGATCTGGGGGGCCAGCCTCGGCGCACCCGCCGCTTCCTTGCCCGCCGCGTTCCGCACCGAGACCTGGTCGGCTCGCATCACGATGTCGGGGTCCAGCACCTCCAGCAGCGCCTCGAAGTCGCCGCCGCGGGCGGCGGCCAGGAAGGCGTCGACCACCTTGCGCTGGCGGGGCAGGTCCGCCTGCGGCTCCGGCGTCCCCTGCACCCGCCGCCGGGCCCGGCTCGCCAGCTGCCGGGTGGCCGCTGGCGAGCGGTCCACAATCGGCGCGATCTCGTCGAAAGCGAGCGCGAACATGTCGTGCAGCACGAACGCCAGCCGCTCCGGCGGCGTCAGCTTGTCGAGTACGACGAGCATCGCCAGCCCGACCGCGTCCGCCTGGACGGCGCGCCGCTCCGGGTCCGCGCGGTCGGCCTGCTCCTGCGCCGCCGGTGCGGACTGGGTGGTCAGGGGCGTGGCCACCTCGTAGCCGTCGAACTCGATCGGTGACTCCCGCTTCGCCTTGCGCGAGCGCAGCATGTCCAGCGACACCCGGGCGACCACGGTGGTGAGCCAGCCGCTGAGGTTGTCGATGCTGCCGGCGTCGGAGCGGCTGAGCCGCAGCCACGCCTCCTGCACCGCGTCGTCGGCCTCGTGCGTCGAGCCGAGCAGTCGGTACGCCACCGCACGCAGGTGGGTGCGGTCGGCCTCGAACTGCTGGGCGAGGTACTCCTGGGGCTCGGGGGTCACTCGCGTCATTCTTCCGTCGCTCATGACCCCCTGACGATCCGGCCGCCCCAGATGTGACCAGACTGACCGGCGCGCGCGGCTCAGCCGGTCGGGACCAGGCTCGCCTGCGAGTTGCCGAGCTTGATGATCGTCGCTCCGGGGGTGCCCGGAAGGAGCTCGATGTAGACCGCGGACGCCGTCACCTTGTACTTCGACTTGGAGACCTTGCCGGCACTGATCACGCCGAGCCCCGGGATCTCGAGTGTCTGGCCCGGGAAGAGGTCGCGGGTGGTCCCGGTCGGGTCGGTGAGCTTGAGGACGCCGAAGGTGGCCTTGGTGGTGATCTTGCCGGAGCTGGACTTCTCGACCCGGGCCTCCGAGGAGATGCCCTTGATCACGAGCTGGCCGCCACCCAGGTTGATGCTGGCCACCGAGTTCCGGGCCACCGCCTTGGCGGCGCCGGCCGGACCGCGGTCACCCATGGTGGCGCTGTTGGTGGCACCGATCGCGGCGACGCCGGGGACGTTGATGCCGGCGGTGTTGCGGTGCAGCCAGTTGCCGTTGGTGCCCTGGCACGGTACGCCGAGCAGCGCGGTCTTGCCGGAGGTGACGACGCCGTTCAGCGCGGTCACGGTCGAGCCGTAGGCGCTGCCGCCCATGACGCCTTCCTTGACCTTGCCGACGATCATCGAGCCGGCGCGCCCGATCTTCACGGTGCTGCCGCTCGCGTCGAGCTTGATCAGTACGGCGATCCGCTGGTTGTAGGCCTGACCGGCCTTGACCGTGGAGTTGGAGTGGCCGATCGAGAGCAGGCCGACGCCGGGAATCGGGATCGGGGTCGAGCCCGGGTCGGGCAGCGGCGCCTCCGGCAGCGGCCCGATCTTCAGGGTGCCGCCGATGCTGGACGAGGCGTGGTACTTGCCGGCAGCGTCCACCCAGGAGTGCGACGTCGTGGTGATGCCCTTGAGGACGGCGCGCCGCCGCCGAGGTCCACCTTCGCGAGGTAGCTCTGCGACCAGGAGTGGAAGCCGCCGCCGCCGCGGTAGGTCCGGCTCCGGCTCTTGACGCCGCTGACCTTGACCTGGCCGCCGAGGTCGACGCCGACGATCTCGTTGGTCTTGTCCAGCCCGGCCTTGCGCGTGCAGGAGGTCACGATGTGGGCGGTCGCGCCGCTGCCGACCGGAAGGCTGCCGCCGACCACCTCGGTGCCCCATGCGCTGTTGGAGAAGCCGTAGTCGGTGAGAACCACGTCGGCGCTTGCCGGCGCGACGGGCGAGAGCCCGCCGAGGGGACTGGCGACGGCGAGACCGAGCGCCAGGAACAGGGTTGCCGCCCGAGTGAGCGGTCGAGAAACGGGACGCACGGTGCCGGTCCTTCCAGCGTGGAGCAGGTGGTGGGTGGTGAAGCGCCATCAGCGTAGGTATGCCTCCGATGCCATGTCTCCGAATTCCGAAATGTCCGGAATTTCTTTACTCCGGACACTCCTGAGACCGCCCTACCCCGAGAGATAGGGCAGGTGCCTCATGCCACAAAGGGGGCCTTAGGAACAGGTTGTGGGCATGAGCCAGCACACGATCACCAGCAACAGGGAGACCGTGGCGTCGTACGAGCGGATCGCCCGGGACTACGCCGAGTCGACCGCCAGCCCGGATGGCGTCGGATCCGCGGCGCTGCGACGCCTGGTCGTCGCCGTCCCGCCGACCGGACAGATCCTCGAGATCGGGTCCGGGCCCGGCTGGGACGCCGACTTCGTGGAGTCGTTCGGGCCGACGGTACGGCGTACCGACATCACCCGCGCGTTCGTCGAGCTCCAGCGCGGCCGCGGCAAGCAGGCCGAGGTGCTGGACGCGATCTACGACGAGTACGGCGGCCCGTACGACGCCGTCCTGGCGCTGTGCGTGTTGCTCCACATCGAGCGCGACGACACCGACCGGGTGCTCGCGAAGGTCGCGGCGGCGCTGCGGCCGGGCGGCAGCTTCCTGGTCTCGGTCCGCGAGGGCGTCGGCGAGCAGTGGGAGGTCGGCGAGTCCGGCAGCCGTTACCACGTCGTCTTCTGGGACGGCGATGACTTCCGGGCCCGGCTGGCGGCTGCCGGACTGACGACCACCTGGGCCGCGCGCAGCCTCGAGGACTCCGATGAGCCCTGGCTGACCGTGCTGGCCACCAAGACGAGTGACACCACCGACGAGAACCGCAACGAGAGCGGAGCAGAGTGATGACCAAGCGAGGCTGGATGCTGTTCGGTGCGCTGAGCGTGCTGTGGGGCGTGCCCTACCTGATGATCCGCGTTGCGGTTCTCGAGATCGACCCGGTTGTGGTGGCGTTCCTGCGCTGCCTGATCGCGGTGGCGGTCCTGCTCCCGATCGCGGTCCGCGCCGGAGTCGTCGGCCCGGCGCTGCGGCACTGGAAGCCGCTGCTGGCCTTCACGGCCGTCGAGATCGTCGGCCCGTGGTTCCTGCTGGGCCACGCGGAGAGGACCATCAACAGCTCCACGGCCGGCCTGATGATCGCGGTCGTGCCGCTGATCGCAGCGGTGATCGTGACCCGGATCGGTGCCGACAAGCTGGACCGGCGCCGGATCACCGGGCTGCTGGTCGGCTTCGGCGGCGTTGCCGGGCTGGTCGGGCTGGACATCCAGGTCAGCGACTTCGGCGCGGTGGCCGCGATCGCGGGCGTCGCCTTCGGGTACGCCGTCGGCCCGATCATCATCAACCGCCACCTGGCCGACGTACCGCCGCTCGGCGTGATCGCCACCTCGCTGACCATCGCCACGCTGGTGTACGCGCCGTTCACCCCGGCCGCCTGGCCGCAGCACGCCGTCTCGACCGAGGCCGTGTGGTCGGTGATCGGGCTCGGCCTGGTCTGCACCGCCGCGGCGTTCCTGATCTTCTTCGCGCTGGTCGCGGAGGCCGGCCCGGCCCGGGCGACGGTGATCACCTACGTGAACCCGGCCGTCGCCCTGGTCCTCGGCGTGGCCATCCTGAACGAGCCGCTGACCCCGGGCATGCTGGTCGGCTTCCCGCTGGTGATCCTCGGCTCGATCCTGGCCACCGCCGGTCCGCGCCGGCAGATCGAGGAGCTGGCGGGCGAGCCGGAGGAGCACCCGGCGGCCGAGCTCCCCACGCTGGCCCGAGAGGCGGCCGTGGCATGAGCGAGCGAATGGTCACCGCGAACGGCGTACCCCTTTGCGTGGAGACCTTCGGCGACCCGGCGGACCCGGCGCTGCTGCTGATCCACGGGGCGCAGGCGTCGATGCTCTGGTGGGAGGAGGAGCTCTGCTCGCTGCTGGCGGCCGGCGGAAGGTATGTCGTCCGCTACGACCAGCGCGACACCGGACGCTCGGTGAGCTACCCGGTCGGCGAGCCGCCGTACGCGATGAGCGACCTGGCCCGCGACGCGGTCGGCGTCCTCGACGCGCTCGGCATCGACCGGGCGCACGTGGTCGGCCGCTCGATGAACGGGGGTACGGCGCTGTTCCTCGGCGTCGACCACCCGGAGCGGGTCGCCACGCTGACGTTCGTCACCACCACGACCGGCGAGGTGGAGGACGGCGGCGATGTCGCCGAGGAGCCTGGCGGCGCTCCGACCGAGCCGGCCAAGCCGGCGACCGTGGTCGACGAGCTGGTCGAGGCGATCCGGGAGTGCGCCGGCCGGTCGCCGTACTTCGACGAGGCGGCGGTTCGGACCCGGGCGGAGCGGGACGTGGCCCGGGCGACCGACATGGCGGCCTCGCTGACCAACCACTTCGCGATGCGGTTCGACGAGCCCAAGGGCGGCGGCTGGGGCGACCTCGCGGCTCCGGCGCTGGTCGTCCAGGGCGAGCTCGACCCGTACTTCCCACCGAAGCACGGCGAGGCGCTGGCGGCCGCGATCCCGGATGCCGAGCTGCTGGTGCTGGAGGACGTCGGTCACGACGTACCCCCAGAGTCCTGGGACGTGTTCGTGCCGGCCCTGCTCCGGCACACCCATAGGTGAGGGCCTTGGTTTCGAGACAGTTGCTAGCGCAACTTCGTCAACCAGCGGCGGGTGACAAGATGGCGAGCGTGAGTCGCCTGGTCAGCCCGCTGTTCGCGGGACGCGAGGAAGAGCTGGCCGGGCTGCTTGCGGCCCACGAGGCATCGGCGGACGGGACGCCCAAGATCACCCTGATCGGCGCCGAGGCCGGCGGCGGCAAGTCCCGGCTGGTGCGCGAGTTCACCGCGCGGGTGCGCGGCAGCGCGCGGATCCTGCAGGGGTCCTGCCTGGAGCTCAGCGAGGCCGGCCTGCCCTACGCGCCCTTCGCGGCGGCGCTGCGCGACGTCGTCCGGGAGTACGGCGCGGACGGCGTGGCCGGCCTGGTCGACGAGTACGCCGCCCGCGAGCTGGCCCGACTGCTCCCCACGCTCGGCGTACCCGCCGATGACGCCGAGCCGCAGCTGGCCAAGGCCCGCCTGTTCGAGGCGCTGCTGCGGCTGCTGGAACGGCTTGCCGAGGAGCGGCCGGTGGTGCTGGTCGTCGAGGACCTCCACTGGGCCGACGCCGGGACCCGCGACCTGGTCGCGTTCCTGGTCCCCAACCTGTGCTCGACCCGCGTCCAGCTGGTGACGACGTACCGCACCGAGGACCTGGCCGACGGCCATCCGCTCCGGGCGATGCTCGGCCGGGTCGAGCGGCTCGGCGGGGTCACCCATGCCGTGCTCGCCCGGCTCAACCGGGACCAGGTCGCCGCCCAGCTCGAAGGCATGCTCGGCCGGCCGGCGGACCCGTCGGTGGTCAACGAGGTGCTGGCGCGCGGCGGCGGCGTACCCCTGTTCACCGAGTCGCTGGTCGACGCCGACGGCTCGCTGCGCACCGAGCTGCCCACCTCGCTGCGCGACCTGATGCTGCAGGTGGTGGGTGAGCTGCCGGACGCGGCGCAACAGGTGGTGCGCGCAGCCGCGGTGGGCGGCACCCGGGTCAGCCATCCGCTGCTCGCCCGGGTCACCGGGCTGCCGGACGCCGAGCTCAACGCGGCGCTGCGGGCGGCAGTCGGTGGCCAGGTGCTGTCCCGCGACCCCGGCGGCTACGCGTTCCGGCACCAGCTGATCCGGGCCGCGGTCGAGGACGACCTGCTGGCCGGCGAGAGCGCCGGCCTGCACCGCGCGTACGCCGAGGCACTCACGGAGGATCCGGGGCTCGAGCCCGATGACCTCTGGGCGCCGGTCGGGCTCGCGCTGCACTGGCACGGCGCCCGCGAGCCGGAGCGCGCCCTCACGGCCGCCTGGACGGCGGCGGCAGAGGCGGCACGCCAGCTCGCCTACCCCGAGCAGGTGCGGATGCTGGACCAGGTGCTCGCACTGTGGCCGGTGGCGCCGGACGCCGCGGCCGCGATCGGGGTGGACCGCGGGACCGTGCTGGAGGCAGCAGCGGACGCGGCCTGCTGGGCGGCCGACACCACGCGCGGACTCGAGCTGGTCGAGGAGGGCCTGCGCGAGCTCGGGCCGGACGGCGACCCCGAGACCCGCGCCCGGCTGCTGCTGGAGCGGGCCTACGTGCGACTGCAGGTGATGCTCCCCGGCGAGCTCGACGACCTGCGCGAGGCGGTCGAGGTGGCCGCGAAGCCGACCGTGGTCCGGGCCGAGGCCCTGGGCCAGCTCGCCCGCACGCTGATCCGGCGCGACGAGTGTGCGCAGGCGCGGCCGCTCGCCACCGAGGAGCTGGCGCTCGCCGAGCAGATCGGTGAACCGGAGTACGCCGTCGAGGCGCAGGTAGTCCTGGCCAGGATCGACGCGCGGCAGGGACGCGACGTACTCCCGGCGCTCGCAGAGACCGTGCGCCGCGCCCGCGGGCTGGACCTGGGCGGGCTGGAGCTGATGGCGTACGCCGCCCTGGTCGAGGCGCACACCGCGACCGGTGCGCACGCCGCCGCGATCACCACCGGCCACGAAGGCCTCCGCCGCACCGCGCAGCTCGGGCTGGCCCGGTTCGGGGCGGCGAACATCGCCCAAGGACTCGCCGAGGCGCTCACCGCCGAGGGCCGCTGGGACGACGCGCTGGCCGTGGTCGACGACGCGCTCGCGCTGGACCCGACGGCGTTCGGCCGCGCCCAGCTGCTGGTCTTCCGGGGCCGGATCGCGATCGACCGCGGCGAGGTGGAGGCCGCGATCCGGGTCGCCGACGAGCTGCGGCAGCTGATCGGCGAGACGCCGTCGCCGTTCGTGCTGCCCCTGGCCGAGCTGGACATCGAGCTGGCCCTGGCCGCGGGCGACCCGGCCGGAGCATCCGCCGCGCTGACCGACGCCGTCGGCGATCGGCTGGTGATGGCCAGCCCGCGCTACGCCTGGCCGCTGCTCTGCATCGCGGCTCGGGCCGCGGTCGACGCCGGCGACACGGCGGCGCTGGACCGGCTCGGCTCGATCGCCGGCGACGCCGAGCGGCCGGGGCCGGTGGCCGCGGCGTACGCGGCGAGCTTCGCGGCCGAGGTCAGCCGCGCGGCCGGTGCCAACCCGGCGCTCTGGGACGAGGCGGCTGCTGCCTGGACCGCGCCACACCCCCGCGCCTATGCGCTGATGCGGGCCGGGGCGGCGTACGCCGCACTCGGCGACCGGGAGGCAGCCGGCGACCGGCTGCGCGAGGCCGCCGCGCTCGCCGAGCCGCTGCGCGCCGAACCGCTCCTCGACCAGCTCAACCTGCTGGCACGGCGGGTCCGGGTCGAGCTCGGTGCCGGCGCCCGGGCGCACAGCGAGGCGGCCCGGGTGCCGTTCCAGCTGACCGAGCGCGAGCTGGAGGTGCTGGCGCTGGTGGCGGCCGGGCGCAGCAACCGGGAGATCGCCGGCGAGCTGTTCATCTCCGCGAAGACCGCGAGCGTGCACGTGTCCAACATCCTCGCCAAGCTCGGCGTGGCCTCGCGTGGTGAGGCGGCCGCGACCGCGCACCGGCTGCACCTGTTCGAGCCGGCCTGAGTCTCGCCGTACCCGCGTCCATCCCGCAGCCAGATCCGCCAGCCGGATGCCTTGCCGGGGCGCGCGACGGGTGCGAATACTCCTGAGTTACCGAGCAGTGGCCTAGACCACGTGAGGTGGTCGGGGGCCAGGGTTCGGTACCCCGCCCGGGACCCCGCCACGGTCCCACTCACCTCAGGAGGAATCTGTGAGGATCCAACGCAACCCTGCTCGGAATCGGTCCGCCCTCGCGGCGGCCGCCACGGTAAGCGCTGTCTCGGCCTCGCTGTTCGCCGCACCGGTCGCCCAAGCGGCGCCCGCAGACAACGCCGGCATCAGCCGGCTGGCGGCGGCCAGTGCCGCCGTCGACAAGTCCGGAGTCGGCGGTGTCGCCTGGTACGTCGACGCCAAGACCGACCGGGTCGTGGTCACCATCGACAAGACGGTCGACGCCACCGAGGTGGCCGAGATCCGCCGTACTGCCGGGAGTGACGCCACCAAGATCACGATCAAGCGCACCGCTGGCGTGTTCCGGCCGATGGGGTCGGCAGGCGACGCCATCTACGGAGGTGGGTTCCGCTGCTCGCTCGGCTTCAACGTGCGCAGCGGCAGCACCTACTACTTCCTGACCGCCGGCCACTGCGGCGACGAGGCCGACACCTGGTACACCAACTCCAGCCACAGCACCCTGATCGGCCCGACCGTCGCGTCGAGCTTCCCGGGCAACGACTACGCGCTGGTGCGCTACGACAACACCTCGCTCAGCCACCCGGGCGGCTTCACCGCGGCGAACGCGTTCGTCGGTGAGTCGGTGACCCGTCGCGGCTCCACGACCGGCACCAAGAACGGCCGGGTCACCGCGCTCAACGTCACGGTCCGGTACTCCGGCGGCGGCACGGTCCGGCAGATGATCCAGACCAACGTCTGCGCCGAGCCGGGCGACTCCGGCGGCGCGCTGTACGACGGCTCGAAGGCCCTCGGCCTGACCTCCGGCGGCAGCGGCAACTGCAGCGCCGGCGGCACCACCTTCTACCAGCCGGTCGTCGAGGCTGCGCAGAGGTACGGCGTCACCGTCTACTGATCCGGCTGACATAAGGCCGACTTGTCGGGCACTCCCTGACGTTGTGGGGCGTTGCAATGGCCCACAACGTCAGGGATCCCCGGCCGGCCGGGGATTCCTCCACCCTCAGCCAGCGCCCGGTTCGGCACCGGGCCATAAGGTTGGCGGCATGAGCGAAGAGCAGGCGGAGGAGCAGATCATCGTCGTGGGGCCGGACGGGCAGCCGGTCGGCACGGTACCGGCGAGCGCGATCAGCGAGCACGCGGTCGTGACCGACGGCGACGACGAGGAGGAGCGCCACATCGCCGACCTGGTCGAGCAGCCGGCCAAGGTGATGCGAATCGGCAGCATGATCCGCCAGCTCCTCGAAGAGGTGAAGGCGGCGCCGCTCGACGAGGCCAGCCGGATCCGGCTCAAGGAGATCCACCAGTCCTCGATCAAGGAGCTCGAGGCGGGCCTGGCTCCCGAGCTCGTGGAGGAGCTGGAGCGGCTGTCGCTGCCCTTCCAGGAAGGTACGCCGAGCGAGAGCGAGCTGCGGATCGCCCAGGCGCAGCTGGTCGGCTGGCTGGAGGGCCTCTTCCACGGCATCCAGACCGCGATCTACGCCCAGCAGGTCGCGGCCCGCGCTCAGCTGGAGCAGATGCGCCGCGCGCTGCCTCCGGGGATGATGCCGCCGGGCGCAAGCGGCCCGCAGCAGCCCGGTGGTCCGTCCCAGCCCGGCTCCGCCCCGCACGGCGGTCAGCCCGGCCACCCGGACGAGAACCAGAGCGGGATGTACCTCTAGGAGACGTCTCCGCGAGCGGCCGCGTCCTCGGCCGCGGTCCGCTCGTCGACCTCGGCGCGGTGCCGCTTCAGCAGCCAGTACGTCGCGCCGCCGGCCAGCAGGAACAGTCCACCGACGGTAGCCATCACCCAGCCCGGCGTCTCCTCGGAGCTCGGCGCAGCGGCTCGGCGGCGCTCCTCGGGTGGGTCGAGTGCTGCCGGCGCGTACCAGTCGCCGAGCAGGCCGGCGAGCTCCTCGCGCACCGGCGGCGTCGCCTTCTTGGTGCCGCCGCACAGGTCCGCGGTCAGCACCTCGTCGTCCTCGGCGACGAACCAGAGGTACCGGGTGCCACGCTCCATGCGCTGCAGGCCGCACTCGGCCGCGTCGCGCGGCGTCACGACGGTCACGAGCGGCGTCACCTTGCCCTTGCGGACCTGCTCCACCTCGACGCTCATCCGGCGCAGCGCTGCCTCGGCCGGCTCCCCGCCGTCCGGGGTCAGGGTCGGTTCCGCGTCACGGAGGTAGGTGCCGGTGAAGACCGCGTCGGCCTCGTCGATCTGCTCGGCCATCGCCTGGTCGCCGTCACAGGTGCAGGCCCTCGCCTGTGCCGACGGCTGCCACAGCGCCAGCGAGGCTCCGACCGCGAACAGCACCAGCAGGCCGCGTAGGGACACCAGTGACACCGCCACCCCCGTGTCGTCGGTCAGCTCTGGCGTACGCCGGTGAAGCGACGCAGCACCAGCAGGCCGAGTACGCCCACCACAACCAGCGCACCGCCCGGCGCGGCGATCCGCGTGAAGGCGGCCGGCTCGCTGCCCTCGACCACCTCACGGTCCGCGCTCGGAGCCGCTGGGGGCTCCTCGTCGGCGGCTGTGTCCTTGCCGGGGCCGAGCAGCTTGCTGATGGTGGCGCCTAGCTCGGCGGTGAGCGGCGCCGTACCGCCACACGAGTTGATCGTGAGCTTGGCGCCGTCGCTCTGCGCGAAGAACAGGTACTTCTTGTCGGCCTCGAGGTCCTCGATGCCGCAGGCGGCGGAGTTGGCCGCGGTGCTCAGCTCGGCTTTGGTCGGGACGTGGCCCTTCCAGCTCCGGTCGGCCTCGACCTGGATCGTGATCACGCCGGTCGCGTCGGCCTTGTTACCCTCACCGGTGGGCCCGTCGCCCTCGGGCGAGTTGCCGCTCGGCGGCTTCTGGACCGAGACCACCGTGCCGGTGAACACGGCGTCGGCACGCTGCGCGTCCCTCGCGATGTCGGATGCCACGCACTTGCAGGCGTGGGCGGGCAGCTGCATGAGTACGACGCTCGTCAACGCAACGACGAACGCCAACACAAAGCCCGGAACGAGTCGACGCATGACCTACCTCCTGTGGTGGTGCCAGAATGCCACGCCCGTCAGACGCACCCGCACCCCGCCCGGTTCCCGCCCGATCCGTCGCTTTTATCTGGCGCTGAAGCGACGCAGCACCAGCAGGCCGAGTACTCCGATGATCACCAAGGCTCCGCCCGGCGCGGCGATCCGGGCGAAGCCGACCGGCTCGGTGTCGTCGATCACCTCGCGGTCCGCGGACGGCGGCGGCGGGGGTGGTTCCTCGGTGGGCTCCTCGGCGGCGGCCGGGTCCTCGCCCGCGCCGCGCAGCTTGGTGATGCTGTCGCCGAGCGCGGTAGTGAGCGGCGCCGTACCGCCGCACGAGTCAATGGTGAGCTTGGCGTCGTCGCTCTGCGCGAAGAACAGGTACTTCTTCTCGGCCTTGAGGTCCTCGACGCCACAGGACCCGGGGCTGGCCGGCGTGGTCAGCTCGACCTGAGCCGGCACCCGGCCCTTCCAGCTGCGGTCCGCCTTGGCCAGGACCACGACCACACCGGCGTTCTCGTCCGGCGGCCGCTGAACCGAGATCACGGTCCCGGCGAACACGGCGTCGGCGCGCTCCACGTCCTGCCTGATGTCCGACGCCTTGCAGGAGCAGGCGTGAGCGGGCAGCTGGGTGACAGCGACGCTCATCAGCGCTCCGACGAACGCCAACACGAGTCCCGGAACCAGTCGACGCATGATTACCTCCCAGCCGGCCAAGCACGACGTTGTCAGGATGTCACGCTCCTACCCGATCCCGAACAGTTCTGCCAGCACCTGCGCTACGCCGTCCTGGTCGTTGGCGGGAGCCTGGTGGGTCGCCGCGGCGAGCACGCTCGGGTGGGCGTTGGCCATCGCGTACGACGCACCCACCCAGTGCAGCAGCGGAATGTCATTGGGCATGTCACCGAACGCGACGACGTCGGCCCCGGCCACGCCGAACTCACCGCACAGCCGCTCCAGTGTGGACGCCTTGGTCACGCCGTACGCGCTCATCTCGATCATCGCGTGGGTAGACGACCAGGTGGTGGTGACCAGGTCGCCGACGTACTCCTCGACCGCGCTCCAGAACGCGTCGGCCGCCAGCTCCTCGTGCTGGGCGAGCAGCTTCACCACGGTGCCGTCGACCAGCTCCTCCAGCGGCGCGATCGGGATGCCGTCGATCCGGTCGGTGCGGGCGAGGTAGCCCGGCTCCAGGCCGAAGCCGGTGGTCTTCTCCACGGCGAACGCGGTGCCCGGGATCCGCTTGCGCAGCACGTTGCCGACCCGGATCAGGGTGTCGGGGTCGATCGGGAGCGAGCTGCGGATGCCGTGCTCGGCCACGTCGTACACGAGCGCGCCGTTGGAGCAGATCGCCAGCCCGTGCCCGCCGACGTCGGCCCACAGCGACTCCATCCAGCGGTACGGACGGCCGGTGACGAACACGACCGGGACTCCGCGCCGGTCGAGCTCGACCAGCACATCGCGGGTGCGGTCGGTGACGGTGCCGTCGGTGTGGAGGAGGGTGCCGTCGAGATCGGTCGCAACGAGCTTGTACGACGGCGGCGACGGCACGCTCTGAGCCTATCGGGGCCTATCGGGCGGTCGTACGGTGGAGGGATGCGCGGCATCCTGATCGTGCTCGGCCGGCGGCTCGGCGTGCTCCCGGAGCCGCCGCCGCGGCCGCTCGTGCCGCCGATCGAGGATCTGGTCCGCGACCTGCGCCGGCTGCGGGTCGCGCACAACCAGCACACGCCGGGCGAGAGCATGGTGCGGCGCCGGGCCGCCACCGCGGCGTACGACGACGCGCTCGGGCAGGCGCTGACGGCACTCGGCCTGCCGGACGCGCTCTCCGCCCTCGCACCCGGCACTGAGCGCGACGCCGAGCGGCTCCGAGTGGAGTGGCTGCTGGAGCAGGAGGGCCTACGGTTCCGGCCTTAGGGGCCCGGGAACCAGCGGGAGAGCTCGGTGGCGGCGCCGTCCTCGTCGACGCCGAGGGTGGTGGCGTCGGCCGCGTCGATGACCTCCTGCACGGCCTGGCCCATGGCCACGCCGCGACCCGCCCAGCGCAGCATCTCCAGGTCGTTGCGGCCGTCGCCGATGGCCAGCGAGTCGGCGGCGGTGAGGCCGAGCTGTTTGGCGACGTACTCCAGGCCGGACGCCTTGGAGACCCCGACCGGGGTCAGGTCGAGCCAGGCGGTCCAGCCGACGACGTAGTCGGTGCCGTGCAGGCCGAGCTTGGTGGTGGTCGCCACGAAGTCGTCGGCGGTCGACTCGGGGTCGCGGATGATCACGCGGCTGACCGGCTCGGCGACCATCTCCTCGACCGAGGTGATCGTCATCTGCCCGGACAGCTCGCCGTCGGGGAAGTGCCGGTTGAGGCGGTAGCCGCGCTGCGCGCGGTCCTCCACCGCGACCAGCGCCTTCGGGTGGTGCTCCAGGACCGCCTCGACAGCGGCCCGCGGGTCGAAGGTCTCCTCCATCGCCAGCTCGAACGGCGGGTAGCGGAAGACCACCGCGCCGTTGGACGCCACCACCCAGAGCCGGTCCTCGCCGGACCGCGGCAGGCCGAGCAGGTCGGCGATCCGGGTCATGCCGTGCGGCGACCGGCCGCTGGAGAGTACGACGTGGGCGCCAGCGTCGACGGCCCGGTGGACCGCCGCGCGCACCGGCTCGGCGATCTCCTCGTGGGTCGCGCCAGCACCATCGACCCACTTGAGCAGGGTGCCGTCGATGTCGAGCGCGACCAGCTTGGGCTGCCAGCCTTGGTTTCGAGACGGTTGCTGCGCAACCTCCTCAACCGGCGGAGTCGGCTCAGCCACCGAGCGGCTCCAGCACTTCGCGGCCCTGCAGGTAGGGGCGCAGCGCCTCGGGCACCCGGACCGAGCCGTCGGCCTGCTGGTGCGTCTCCAGGACCGCCACGATGGTCCGGGTCATCGCGCAGAGCGTGCCGTTGAGGGTGGCGATCGGCTTGGTGCCGTCCTCGAAGCGGCCGCGAGTGTCGAGGCGGCGGGTCTGGAAGTCGGTGCAGTTCGACGCCGAGGTCAGCTCGCGGTACTTGCCCTGGGTCGGGATCCACGCCTCGCAGTCGAACTTCCGCATCGCCGACGGGCCGAGGTCGCCCGCGGCCACGTCGATCACCTGGTAGGCGAGCTCCAGCTTGTTGAGGAACTCCTTCTCCCAGGCCAGCAGCCGCTCGTGCTCGGCGGCGGCGTCCTCCAGGGTCGTGTAGACGAACATCTCGACCTTGTCGAACCAGTGCACCCGGATGATGCCCTTGGTGTCCTTGCCGTGCGAGCCGGCCTCCTTGCGGAAGCAGGGGCTGAACGCGGCGTACCGTCTGGGCAGCGTGGCCCCGTCGAGGATCTCGTCGGAGTGGTACGCCGCCATCGCCACCTCGCTGGTGCCGACGAGGTACAGGTCCTGACCCTCGACCCGGTAGACGTCGTCGGCGGCCTGGTCGAGGAAGCCGGTGCCCTCCATCGCCCGCGGCTTGACCAGCGACGGCGCGATCATCTGGGTGAAGCCGGCCTCGCGGGCCTGGTCCATCGCCAGGTTGATCAGCGCCAGCTCCAGCTGGGCGCCGACGCCGGTGAGGAAGTAGAACCGCGACCCCGACACCTTGGCGCCGCGCTCGATGTCGATCGCGCCGAGCAGCTTTCCGAGCTCGATGTGGTCGCGGGGCTCGAAGCCCTCCGCGGCGAAGTCGCGCGGCGTACCGACCGTCTCGAGGATCACGAAGTCGTCCTCACCACCGGCCGGCGTCTCGTCGGCCGCGACGTTCGGGATGCTCCGGAGCGCGGTGCTCCACTCCTCCTCGGCGGCCGCCTGCGCCGCCTCGGCCTCCTTCACCGAGGCCGCCAGCTTCTTGGTCTGCTCGAGGAGCGCCACCTTCTCGTCGCCGGTGGCCTTCGGGATCAGCTTGCCGAGCTGCTTCTGCTCGCCCCGGAACCGCTCGAACTCCACGATCGCGGCCCGCCGGGCACTGTCCGCAGAGAGGGCCCGATCCACGACGTCGTCGGAGAGCCCACGCTTGGCCTGGGCAGCGCGGACACGGTCGGGCTCATCGCGGAGCAGCTTTGGATCGATCACGGGGAAAGGCTATCCGCCGTGGCCGACAGGGCCGACTTCGTTACGTACGGGCAGTCGATTACGCCGGGCTTCGGCCGAATTCGCCACCCGCTCATCATTGACGCAATATGCGTGATTGTGGTCATATTCGATCATAATTGATCTTGGACCGACCGCTCTCGGAGGCCGCCCATGCTTCTCCGCTCGCTGTTCGCCGCCCTTGTCCTCGTCCCGCTCGCCGCCGTCCCTGGCAGCGCGGACAACGCGCCCGCCCAGGGCGCGGCGCCGGCCACCCTGCCACTGGTTCCGCAACCCGTCGTCGCGGACCAGCCCGCCGGCGCCGCGCCGTACGCCGTCACCTCGCAGACCGGCATCCGCGCCCGCGGCACGAGCAGCAAGGCGATCGCCGACCGCCTCGCCGGCCTGCTGCGTACGGCGACCGGCCACCGGGTCCCGGTCAGCTCACGCTCCGGCGCGATCACGATCACCGTCGACCCTGCGGCCGACTACACCGTCGACGGCGCCGCACCGGCGCCGGAGTCGTACGTGCTGGATGTCGACCGTACGGGGGTCGACATCACTGCCCGGACCGCTCACGGCGCGTTCAACGCCGTACAGACGCTGCGCCAACTGCTCCCCGGCTGGGTCAACGCCGGCCGGAGGATCAACACGCCGTGGCAGGTGCCCGCGGTCCACATCGAGGACGCGCCGCGCTTCGCCTACCGCGGCGTGATGCTCGACGTGGCGCGGTCCTTTCAGGACGCCGACGCGGTCAAGCGGTACATCGACACCCTGGTCCAGCTGAAGATGTCCCACCTCCACCTTCACCTCGCCGACGACCAGGGCTGGCGGATCGAGATCACCAACGAGGACCGCGCGGCCGGCGACACGATCGACTACCGGCGGCTTACCTCGGTGTCCGGGAAGACGGCGGTCAACGACCTGAACCGCGGCTACCAGCGCGAGCTCGGCCGGACCGGCTACTACACGCAGGCGGAGTACCGCTCGATCGTGAAGTACGCGCGCGATCGCTTCGTCACCATCGTCCCCGAGATCGACGTCCCCGGGCACACCAATGCGGCGCTACACGCGATCCCGCAGCTCAACACCGACCGGTCGCTGCCGGCCCGTGATCCCGAGACCGGGGTCGTGGACTGGAACGGCACCATCGCCGTCGGCTACTCCGCGCTCGACGAGAAGCACCAGCCGACCTACGACTTCGTCCGGCACGTGTTCCGCCAGGTCGCGGAGATGTCGGAGTCGCCGTACGTCCACATCGGCGGCGACGAGTCGCACGCGATGGGCCACACCCGGTACGTCGACTTCATCCGGCAGGCGGTGCCCGCGGTGCGCGAGGCGACCGGCGTCGGCACCATCGGCTGGAGCGAGTACGCCGAGGCCGGGCTCGACCAGGGCGCCGGCTACTGGGACGGCTCGGTCGTCCAGTACTGGGTCGGCTCCGGCGACTGGGTCCGCGACTTCGTGGCCAAGGGCGGCAAGGCCGTGATCTCCGACGCCGACGGCTCCTACCTCGACATGAAGTACGACCCGAGCACGCCGATCGGGCTGGACTGGGCCTGCTCCGGCGACTGCGACTTCCCTCGCTACTACAACTGGGACCCGACCACGACGGTCGAGGGCGGTGTCGCCGAGTCCGGCGTTCTAGGGGTTGAAGGACCGCTGTGGTCGGAGACGGTGCGCGGCGAGGACCAGGCGCTCTACCTGGCGCTGCCGCGAGCGGCCGCGATCCTGGAGACCGGGTGGACCGCCGCCGACCGAAAGGACCCGGCCGGCTTCGCAGAACGGCTCGGCGGACTCGGCGTACACCTGACCAGCGGCGGCACCAACTACTACGAGAGCCGTCGAGCCACCTGGCGAGCGAGCGTTGCTGGCACCGACGTCCGCGCCGGCCGGTACACCGCGTCGTACGACGTCGGCCTGGTCGCCGCGCCCGGCACCAAGCTGTCCGCGGACGGCACCACGATCACGCCAGACACCATCACCGCCGACGGCGACCCCGCGTCGAAGAGCAGCCTCACGGCCCCGCTCACCGCCGAGCTGCGATGCGGCTCGACGTCGCTGCCGGTCCGGTTCCGGCAGGAGCAGGTCCGGGACGCGCTGCACGGCGCCGGGCTCTACACCGCTTCGGTCCGGCACCGGTTCGGCCGCTCGGCGACCTGCACGCTGGTGCCGTCCGAAGGCGAGCCGGTGCCGGTCAAGGTCACGGTCTGTGACGACGGCCGCGCCGAGACTGACGCTCTTAGCTCGCAGCCGCTGCTCAGCATCGGCGAGGACGGGGAGGCCGACGCCGGGACCTGGGTGCCGCTCTCCCTGAGTGGCTTCGCGGCCGGGTACGTCGACATCGCGATCGACGGCACGCTCGCCTACCGGGTGCGCGCCGACGAGCACGGCCGGTTCCAGCGGCACGGCGTCATCGCCGCGACCCTGTACGACGGCGACCACACGGTCTCCGCGGCCCAGGGTGACCGCCGCGCCGAGGCCACCCTCCGCGTGCACTCCGACCTCAAGCCGCTGCCCGATCTCATCGACCAGACCACGCTGACGGTGCACGACGTCGACAGCGAGGAGACCGTCGGCGAGGACGGTGCCGCAACGAACGCCATCGACGGCAGTCCGGAGAGCATCTGGCACACGCAGTGGCAGGCCGCCACTCCTGGCTTCCCGCACCACATCACCCTCGACCTCGGCCGTGAGTACGACGTGACCGGGCTGTCCTACCTGACCCGGCAGAACGCGCCGAACGGCCGGTTCAAGGACTACGAGATCGCGGTGTCGGTGGACGGCGTGACCTGGAGCGACCCGGTCGCGACCGGGTCGTTCACGGCGAGCACGGTGCCGCAGAACGTCGCCTTCGCCGCGACCCGCGGCCGGTACGTCCGGCTCACCGGCCTGACCTCGATCGCGGGCAACGCCTTCGGCGGCGCGGCCGAGATCAACGTGGGAGGTCTACCGCGGGGATGACGGCGTAGATCTCGGTGTTCGTCGGGAGCGTCACGTCCGCGGTGCCGACCTGCTTCCACTTCGTGCCGGAACGCTCCATGAACTGGAGCCGGGGGCCGTCGTCGAGGTTCTGGCAGACCGCCGACTGCTTCCCGGTGGGGTCGGTGAACGGGTAGGACAGCATCCAGCCGCCGTACTCGTCCGGGCAGACCTTCGCCTCCGGGTCGCCGGCGACCGCCCCGCGCGGCTGGTACTCACCGAGCTCGGGGTCGTCGCCGCGGGCGCCCGGCAGCGGCTGCCCGTCCTCCGAGCTGAACCACCAGTGGTACTCCTGCCCGGCGCCCGGTCGGCCCAGGTTGACCGGCATCTTCTCGCCGGTCGCGAGATCGTAGTCGGTCAGCGAGTCGTCCTCGCCGAGCACTCGAAGCACGCCGTCTCGGCTCGGGTCGAACGACACGGCCTCGGGCTTCGGGGTGAACTGACGGAGGTCGAGGACGATGTCCTCGCCGTTCTCGCCGTCCTCGTCGCCGGCCAGCGAGGTGATCGGGAGCCGCTTCGGGTCGGCCGGGTAGTTGCCTGGGATCGCCCAGCTGCCGGATCCATCGACCAGGGTGTGGTGGTTGCCGCCCAGGCTGTCGCCGCCGAGCTGCACCTGTCGCGAGGTGCTCGCGCCGGTGCTCGGCGTGACCCGGAGGTAGACCATGGTCGTGCCCATCTCGTTCTCGTGGGTGCTCGCCAGCTGGATGAGCCAGGGCTGGTCGAGAACCACAGCACCTGCGCTCGTGCCCGGACTCGAATCCGACTCTGTCGGCGATTCCGAGGCCTTGTCGCTCGCGGCCGGCTCGGCACCCTCCTCCCCACAGGCGGCCGCCGCCAAGGTCAGCACAGCAGCAACGGCGAGCAGGCGAATCCTCATCCAGGTCCTCCGGGTCCGAGTTGGTACGACGTCCAGTATCCGACGCGCCCCACTCCGTCGCGGTTGCACCGGAGGTCACGGCGCGCCCGCCTGGCGAGTCTCGAGGGCTCGCTTGGGTTTGGGTGACTACCGAGTTACGTGGTTACCGTCGTCTTTTGGTTGCGGTACAACTCAGTGTCGGCGCCTATTCTTGCGCGCCGTTGTGGTCAACGTTCTGTGGTTGCGGTCCATTAGTTTCTGCGATGGAATCGGATATCGCCGTTGGGCATTCGCTCCACTGAATATCTCGGGTCGTGGGCACGGTGATGATGGTGGCTGCAGAGCAGGATTCCGTCGGCGAGGTTGGTCTTTCCGCGTTTTGACCACGGCCGTAAATGATGGGCCTCGCACCACGGTGCCGGGACCGTGCAGTTCTCGCCGCGGCACCGTTGGTCGCGGAGTCGCAATGCCTTGTGCTGGGCGCGGGCGAACAGGCGGCGGGTGCGGCCCAGGTCGAGGATCTCGGACTTCCCACCCAGCACCACCGGCACAATCTGGGCGGTGCACGCCAGCCGACGAGCTTCGGCGGCGGTGATCTTGTCGTCGGTTCCGACCAGGCCGGCGGCCGCGAGGTCCTTGGTGAGTGCGTCGTGGTTGATGGTGACCATCACGGTGGTGGCATCGCCCCCGTGGTCGGGGAGCCTGGCCGGGTCGAGGTGCTCCAGCAGTGCGATGAACGCCTGGCCGCGTGCGCGATGCTGAGGTGCGGCAGCAGCTGTCTGCCTAGGTGAGGTGAAGGCGTCGAGGTAGGTGGCCAGCCTGACCGCCGCGGCATCAGGCAGCAGCCCGCTCAGCCGGGTGATGCCGTCACCACGACTGGTCAGCGTAAGGCTGGTCGCCTCCCAGGCGCGCTCTTCCTCGCGCTGCAACTGCCTGGCCTCTTCGGCTTCGCCGACCTCGGGGGCGATGACGTCCAGGATCCGGCGGCCCAGCACCCGCAGCTGGTCAGGGCGGTACTCGCCGGCGGCTTCGACCAGATGTTCCTCGGCCTGCACCAGCAGCTCCGGCTCAAGGTCGTCCGGGAGTTCGTCGAGCGCGCGTGCGATCACCTGGGCCTGCTCCACGTTCACCACACCTTCGGTGAGTGCGGTGGCGAGCCGGGTCCACCGCGCGTCGAGAGCGGCGGCCAGGTGCTGCTCGGCCCGACACGACCTCGGGCTCGCCTGGGTCTGGTGGGCCAGCCAGGCAGCCACGTCCCGGGCACCAGTTTCGACCGCCACGTCGTCCGCCGAGGCCATGATCCGCAGCCGCAACGCGGTCAGCTGGACCTCGAGCCGGGACAGTGCGAGCAGGGCGTCGGCCTTGTCCGAGGTCCGCATGAAAACGGGCTCCACGCCCTCGACATCTTTGAGCGCGGCCTCAATAGCAGCAGCACAGGCAAGCACCGGATGCGGTGAATTGACAAGCATTCTTCCGGCACCTCCTCGTGGCGTATCGACGAATTCGACTAACACAATGGTAGAGCCGCTCGAACACCCATTCGAGGTTATCCACAGGCCGATTCAGAAATTCAGCGAATCAATTCTTGACCGCAACCACGGACCGTCGACCACAAGCGACCGTGAGCCGGCCGCCGACCGCAACCAAGTACCGCAACCAAACGCTGACGGCGACCGCGTAATTTTCGGCCCCGAAAGCCCCAGCCCCAAGCAGCCGGCGAGATCAATCAGCGGCCAGCATGGCGTCGACGCTGTCGGGCGCGAGGAACTGCTGGATCACCATCGCGGCAGCGCCGTTGACGCCGGCGTGCTCGCCGGTCTGCGACGGCACGACCAGCAGGTGGCCGGTGGCCAGCGGCAGCGAGCGCGCGTAGATCACCTCGCGCACGCCGGCTAGCAGGCTGGGGGCCCCGTGCGCGAGCGAGCCGCCGATCACGATCACCGACGGGTTGAGCAGGCTGACGCAGGTGGCCAGCACCTCGCCGATATCGCGGCCAGCCCGGCGAACCGAAGCCGTGGCCGCCTGGTCACCCTGGTTCAGCAGAGCGAGTACGTCGCGGGAGTTGTGGACGTCGGCGCCGCCCTCCTCGCGGAGCTGCCCGGCGATCGCCCGGCCGGAGGCGATCGCCTCCAGGCAGCCCCGGTTGCCGCAGTGGCACAGCACGTCCGAGCCGTGCGGCGACTGGACGTGGCCGAGGTCGCCGGCGGAGCCCTCGGCCCCACGGTGCAGCCGGCCGCCGCTGATGATGCCGGCGCCGATGCCGGTCGCGACCTTCACGAACACCATGTGCTGGACGTCGGCGTGCACCTGGGAGTGCTCGCCGAGCGCCATCAGGTTCACGTCGTTGTCGACCAGCACCGGCGCGTCGAGGTGCTCACGGATCCAGCCGGGGATGTCGAAGCCGTCCCAGCCGGGCATGATCGGCGGCTTCACCGGCCGGCCGGAGCTGTGCTCGACGGGGCCGGGTACGCCGATACCCACGCCGGCCAGGCCGCCGGCCTGCCGGCCGTCGAGCAGCTTGGTGGCGGTCTTGACCAGCTTGTCGAGGCAGGCCTCGGGACCGTCGGCGATGTCGAGGGTCTGCCGGTCCTCGGCGAGCACCTGACCGTTGAGGTCGGTCACGGCGGTCAGCAGGTGCGTGGCGCCGAAATCCGCCGCCAGCACGAGACGCGCGGCCGGATTGAAGGCAAACTGGGCGGGCGGCCGGCCGCCGGTGGAGCGGCTGGTGCCGGACGGCGCGAGCAGGCCCGACCCGAGCAGGGCGTCGACCCGCAGCCCGACCGTCGAGCGAGCCAGCCCGGTCAGCTCGATCAGCTCGTTGCGGGTCCGCGGAGTGCCGTCGCGCAGCAGCTGGAGGAGATCGCCGGCTCCACGCGCCGGTGCCGCTACTTCTGACATGTCATCCAGTAAAACACAACCAAACTGTCCACATCTTTTGCTTGACGATCATGCATAAGTCTCACTACGTTGACGCATATGTCTGTGACAGCGATCACCACCACGGTGGCGGAACAACCCGACGAACGTGCCGGGATGCTCCGCGTTGGGGTCGTTGGCGCGGGCTTCATCGCCGGCGTGCACGCTCGGTCCGCACGCACCGCCCAGGCTCGCCTGGTCGGTGTCGTCGCGTCCTCGCCCGAGCGCGCCGCCGGCGCTGCCGAGACCATCGGCGCCGAGCGGGGGTACGCCGACCTGGACGCGATGCTCGCCGCCGCGGAGCTCGACGTACTCCACGTGTGTACGCCGAACTCGCTGCACCTCGAGGCCGTGGTCGCCGCCGCTGCCGCCGGCGTCCACGTGATCTGCGAGAAGCCGCTGGCCACCACCGCCCAGGACGCCGCCACGATGGTGGCCGTCGCCGCCGAGGCCGGCGTTGTCGGAGCGGTCCCGTTCGTCTACCGCTTCCACCCGATGGTCCGCGAGCTGCGCGCCCGGGTCCGGGCCGGCGCGGCCGGCAACATCGCCTCGCTGCACGGCAGCTACCTGCAGGACTGGCTCTCGCGGCCCGAGGACGACTCGTGGCGGCTGCAGGCCGACAGCGGCGGCGCCTTGCGCGCGTTCGGCGACATCGGCTCGCACTGGTGCGACCTGCTGGAGTACGTCGCCGACGACCGGATCGCGCGGCTGTCGGCGCGCACGGCCGCCGTCGTACACCGCCCGGACGCGACCACCGACGACGACGTCGCGACGGTCAGCTTCGAGACCGCGAGTGGGCGGCTCGGCGTCCTCGTGATCAGCCAGGTGGCGGCCGGCCGGAAGAACCGGCTGACGCTTGAGATCTCCGGCACCGAGGCCAGCTTCGCGTTCGACCAGGAGAACCCCGAGCTGCTCTGGGTCGGCGGCCGCGACGGCTCCCGGCTGCTGCAGCGTGACCCGGCGACGCTGAGCCCGGACGCCGCCCGCCTCTCCCACCTCCCGGCCGGGCACGCCCAGGGCTACCAGGACTGCTTCAACGCCTTCGTCGCCGACAGCTACGCGGCCAGCCGCGGCCAGCAGCCGGCGGGTCTGCCCACCTTCGAGGACGGCCTGCGCGCAGCGACCCTGGCCGAGACCGTGCTTGCCTCCGTGAGCGACAACGGAGCCTGGACCGAGGTGGCGCGATGACCGTGGTGACTCTGAGCAAGCGCCGGTCGGGTGAGGACCCCGGGACGCCCGTGGTCCGGCTGACCGGCATCCGCAAGTCGTTCCAGGGCAACGAGGTCGTCCATGGCGTGGACCTCGAGCTGCAACCGGGCGAGGTCCACGCCCTGGTCGGTGAGAACGGCGCTGGCAAGTCCACACTGATGAAGTGCCTGGCCGGCATCCACGCTCCGGACCAGGGCACGATCGAGATCGACGGCGTCGTCCGCCGGTTCCGGTCGCCGCGCGAGGCCCAGGAGGCCGGCGTCGCGATCGTGCACCAGGAGTTCACGCTGCTCCCGCACCGCACCGTCGCGGAGAACCTCTTCCTCGGCCGTGAGCCGGGCCGGTTCGGCCGCGTCGACAAGGCCGGGATGGAGCGCCGGGCGGGTGAGGTGCTGGCCGACCTCGGCGTCACCAGCATCCGCCCGAGCGCCGTGGTCTCCGGGCTGTCGGTCGCCCAGCAGCAGATCGTGGAGATCGCCAAGGCACTGGTGCTGGACGCGCGGGTGCTGGCGATGGACGAGCCGACCGCCGCACTCGCCGATGCCGAGGTGGCACTGCTCTATGACCTGGTACGCCGGCTCACCGGCCGCGGGCTGGCGGTGCTGTACGTGTCGCACCGGCTGCCCGAGGTGTTCGACCTGAGCTCGCGGATCACGGTGATGAAGGACGGCGCGCACGTCGCCACCGAGCCCACCGGCGAGCTGACCACCGACAACGTGGTCCGGCTGATGGTTGGTCGGCCGCTGAACGCACTCTTCCCCGACCTGGCCGCGGCCGAGGAGCTCGGCAAGGAGCGGATCGCGGTCGCGGGCGGCGGGAACGCCCGGATCCACGACATCGACCTCACCATCCGCGCCGGCGAGGTGGTCGGCCTGGCCGGCCTCCAGGGCTCCGGCCGGTCGGCGCTCGCCCGGGCACTCTGCGGAGTCGCCCCGTTCACCCGCGGCAGCTACCAGGTCGAGGGTCGGCCGGCCCGGATCCGCAGCCCGCGCCGCGCCGTACGGGCCGGAATCGCGTTCGTCACCGAGGACCGCAAGGGCGAGGGGTTGGCGCTGCGCCAGACGGTGCAGGACAACGTGCTGCTGGTCCGTCGTTCTGTCAGCGGTCGGCGGACCAGAAGCACGGTCGCGGACCTGCTCCGGGAGATGACGGTCGTCGCCGCGTCGCCGGCGAGTGAGGTCCGGCTGCTGTCCGGCGGAAACCAGCAGAAGGTGGTGCTGGCCAAGTGGCTCGCGGTCGGCCCGACCGTGCTGGTCGTCGACGAGCCCACCCGCGGCATCGACATCGGAGCCAAGGCGACCATCTACCAGCTGATCCGCGACCTGGCCCGCTCCGGCGTGGCGGTGCTCCTGATCAGCTCCGAGCTGCCCGAGCTGATCGGGATGTCGGACCGGCTGCTCGTGATGCACCGCGGCCGGATCGCCGGCGAGCTGCCGCCGCAGTCGTCCGAGGAGGACGTGATGCGCCTCGCCACCGGCCACGGCCAGCCCGGCGAGAACGGCCAGAGTGAGGAGGCCGAGTCATGACCGCCCTCGACGCGAGTACGGCGACGGCGGTGCCGCGGCGCAAGTTGCAGATGCCGGGCTCCACCGCAACGGTCTACCTGGCCCTGGGGCTAACGCTCGTGGTCGGCAGCCTGTTAGTCGCCGAGCGCGGCGGCACGCTGCTGGACCAGCCGGGCATCACCAAGATCCTGACCCTGTGTACTGCGCTCGGCCTGGTCGCCATCGGCCAGACGATCGCGATCGTGGCCGGGTCGCTCGACCTCTCAGTGGCCCACCTGATCGGGCTCACCAGCCTGGTCACGGCCGAGGTGATGGCCGGCCAGAACGGCCGGATCGTGCTGGCGGTCGCGGCCGCAC
The DNA here is from genome assembly GCF_003121585.1 of Nocardioides speluncae. Classification (GTDB taxonomy): domain Bacteria; phylum Actinomycetota; class Actinomycetes; order Propionibacteriales; family Nocardioidaceae; genus Nocardioides; species Nocardioides speluncae. The sequence continues at coordinate 162,573 of NZ_QEOO01000001.1, read as the reverse complement.
TCGGAGTGGCCGCCCTGGTCGGCGCGGTCAACGGGCTGGTCGTCACCAAGCTCAAGGTCAACCCGTTCATCGCGACCCTCGGCATGGCGCTGGTGCTGCAGGGCGTGCTCGAGCACCGCTACACCGGCCCGGCCGGCGAGACCACCCGCGACTTCCAGCGGCTCGGCTACGACCGCGTCGGCCCGGTGCCGGTGTCGTTCCTGGTGATGCTCGGGGTCGCGGCCCTCGCCTGGTGGCTGCTGGCCCGGACCAGGACCGGGCACCACATCTACGCGGTCGGCGGCGACGCCGAGATCGCTCGGGTGTCGGGCGTCCGCGTCTCCCGGACCGTGATCACCGCGCACGTGCTGTGCGCCCTGGCCGCCGGCGCGACCGGGATCTTCCTGGCCAGCCGGCTCGGCGCCGGCGCGCCGTACGTCGGGACCGACGCGAGCTATGACCTGCAGTCGATCGCGGCGGTGGTGCTCGGCGGGGCGCTGCTCGCGGGCGGCCGGGGCGGCGTGATCGGCACCATCGGCGGCGTGATGCTGCTCGCCTGCCTCGACACCACCTTCGACGACCTGGGCGTCGACCCGTTCCTCAAGGACGTGGTCCGCGGCTCGGTGATCATCGTGGCCGTCGCCCTCTACGCCCGCCGCAAGCCGGGAGGCCGGACATGAAGCGACTCGCCCCCGGCACGCTGCCGGTCTTCGCCGTACTCGCGATCCTGCTGGTCGCCCTGGCCTTCGCCGGTCCGGCGTACGAGCACCCGCAGGGCTACATCGCGCTGCTCAAGCGCGCGGCGCCGCTGATGATCCTGGCGCTCGGCCAGTACTTCGTGATCGTCACCGGCGGCTTCGACCTGTCGGTCGGCTCGCTGGTCACCGCCGAGGTGGTGATCGCGGCCCGGCTGCTGGACGGCAACGAGGACCGTACCTGGCCCGTTCTGCTGCTCCTGATCGGCTTCGGCGCGCTGGTCGGCCTGGTGAACGGACTGATCAGCACGGTGCTGGAGGTGCCGTCGTTCATCACCACGCTCGGGATGCTGCTGATCCTGGAGGGCGCGGTCTTCCTGTGGACCGACGGCGCGCCGCGCGGGGCGCTCACCGAGAGCTTCCGGCAGTGGGGGCGGATGGGCTTCGAGGACGTGCCCTGGATCGGCCAGCTGCCGTACTCGGTGCTGATCCTGCTCGCGCTCGGCACCGCCGCCGCGCTGTTCATGCGCACCGGCATGGGCCGGCTGGTGCTGGCCGTCGGCGACAACGACACGTCGGTGCGGCTGGCCGGCGGCCGGGTGCGCACCATCCGCACCCTCGCCTTCGTCGTCTCCGGAATCTCCGCCGCGGTCGCGGCGATCCTGCTCGGCGGCTTCTCCGGCGTCTCCGCGCAGGTCGGCGGCGGCCTGGAGTTCGAGGCGATCACCGCCGTCGTACTCGGCGGGGTGGCGCTCGGCGGCGGTCGCGGCTCGGTCGTGGCCGCCATGGCCGGCGCGCTCACGCTGAAGGCGCTGTTCTCACTGCTCAACCTGCTCGGGATCTCGGGGGCCCTGGAATCGACCGTCCAGGGAGTCATCATCGTCGCCGCTGTCGCCTACGCCGCGGCCGACACCGGATGGCGCGACCGCGTCCTCCGCAGCAAGGCCAGGAGTACGGCGCAACCCGGACCACCCGCACCGGACGTCGTCACCACCAGTTGATCCACCCCTGCCGGCGCCCGCCGGCCAACCCTCGAGGAGTAACGATGAAGCGCACCTGGCAAGTCGTCACGGCCGCCACCGCGCTCGTGCTGGCAGCGACCGCCTGCAGCAGCGACAACCCGTCCGACACAGGCTCGGACGACGATTCCGGCGACACCGGCTCGCACTCGGACTTCTATGACAAGGCCGAGCTGGACCGCCAGCTCGGGTTCCGGACCGCCACCGCCGAGGGACCGGCGGACCAGCCGTGGGAGCAGATGCTCTCCCCGGAGATGGTCGACACCGCGAAGTTCAAGAAGGAGGGCCCCTACAAACTCTGCTTCTCCAACGCGGCGGTCAACAACCCGTGGCGCCAGGTCGGCTTCAAGACGATGCAGGCAGAGGTGGACCTGCACGACGAGATCTCCGACTTCAAGGTGCTGGACGCCGAGGGTGAGGACGACAAGCAGATCTCCGACATCCAGTCCCTGGCCTCGGAGAACTGCAGCGCGATCATCGTCTCGCCGAACACCACCTCGACGCTGACCCCCGCGGTCGACGGCGCGTGCAAGACCGGCGTACCGGTGATCGTGTTCGACCGCGGCGTCACCACCGACTGCCCGGTCACCTTCATCCACCCGATCGGCGGCTACGCGTTCGGTGCCGACGGCGCCGAGTTCCTGGTCGACGAGGTGGACGGCGGCGGCAAGGTGCTGGCGCTGCGGATCCTCCCGGGCGTCGACGTGCTCGAGACCCGGTGGAGTGCAGCCAAGGACATCTTCGACGACAGCGACCTGGACGTCGTGGGCGTGGAGTTCACCGACGGCGACGCCGCCAAGACCAAGACCATCGTCGACGACTACATCCAGCGCGAGGGCCAGATCGACGGCATCTGGATGGACGCCGGCGCGACCGCGGTCGCGGCGATCGAAGCCTTCGAGGACGCCGGGGTGGACGTGCCGCCGATCGTGGGCGAGGACCAGCAGGACTTCCTCACCAAGTGGCAGGAGGACGGCCTGACCGCGATCTCGCCGACCTACCCGACGTACCAGTGGCGGACCCCGGTCATCGCCGCTCTGCGGATCCTCAACGGCGAGCAGGTGCCGAAGGAGTGGGTGCTGCCGCAGCCCACGATCACCTCGGACAACCTCGGCGAGTACGTCAACACCGACATGCCGCCGCTGCACTACGCGATGTGTGGGTGCGAGGAGCTGCCCGAGTACCCGGACGCCTGGAAGTAAGGGAGTAGCGCCGTGAATCCCCTCGGGGTGAGCACCTGGGTCTGGACGTCGCCGCTCGATGACGACGCCCTGGCCGATCTTGCGGGACGCGTCTCGGACTGGGGGTTCGACGTGCTCGAGCTCCCTGTCGAGAACCCGGGCGACTGGGACCCTGCCCGGGCCGCGAAGGTGCTCACCGACGAGGGGCTCACGGCCACGGTCTGCCTGGTGATGCCGCCGGGCCGCGAGCTGGTCGCGGCGCCGCCGGAGACGATCCGGGCGACCCAGGACTACCTGCGACACGTCATCGACGTAGCGCAGACCGTCGGCTCGCCGGTCATCGGCGGGCCGGCGTACTCCTCGGTCGGGCGGACCTGGCGGATGACGCCGCAGCAGCGGCTCGACGCGTACGACGAGCTCCGCACCAACCTGGCCCCGGTCGTCCACCACGCGATCGAGGCGGGGATCAAGGTCGCGGTCGAGCCGCTGAACCGCTACGAGACCAGCCTGCTCAACACCGTCGACCAGACGCTGACCGCCCTCGACGGGCTGCCGGCCGAGGGTGTCGGCGTACTCCTCGACCTGTACCACCTGAACATCGAGGAGCGGAACGTGCCGGACGCGATCCGGCGTACCGGCTCCCGGACCGCGCACGTCCAGGTCTGCGGCAACGACCGCGGCTCCCCTGGACTTGACCACCACGACTGGCCCGGCGTGATGGCGGCGTTCGCCGACATCGGGTACGACGGCGCCCTCTGCATCGAGTCGTTCACCGGCGACAACGACGCCATCGCGACCGCCGCCTCCATCTGGCGGCCGCTCGCGGACACCCAGGACGAGCTGGCCACAGCAGGACTGACGTTTCTCCGAGGCCTGACCAGCTGAAGCACGACCCCGCACGGCACGCACGACACAACCCCCGACCCCCGACGGAGGGACCCACCATGTCGCAGCCCGCCCGCCCGCTCCGCAGATGGCTCGGCCCAGCGCTCGCGCTGCTGGTCGCCATCGCGATCGTCCCCGGCTTCAACCGCGCGGACGCCCACCCCGGCCACACGCACGCCACCAAGGTGCTGATCTTCACCAAGACCACCCAGTTCCGGCACACCGAGGCCATCGACCAGGGCGTGCCGGTGCTCCAGGCGGCGCTCACGAACGCCGACATCGACTCGGTGCACAGCGAGGACTCGTCGCTGTTCACCGACGCGTCGCTGGCCGAGTACGACGCGCTGATCATGTTCCAGACCTCGGGCGACCCGTGGACCGCCGACCAGAAGGCGGCGCTGGAGCGGTACACGCAGGCGGGCGGCGGCATCGTCGCCGTACACAACGCGACCGACATGCGCGGCAACTACCCGTGGTGGGACAACCTGGTCGGCTCGCTGATGCCCGGCCACGCGAACACGGGCACCAGCCCCGGCCAGCCCGGCACGGTCCGGATCGAGGACCGCAGCCACCCGTCGACCCAGCACCTCGACCAGCGCTGGGCCCGCGCGGACGAGTGGTACAACTTCTCGAACAACGTCCGCGGGACCGCACACATCCTGGCCACCGCCGACGAGACGACGTACGACGCCGGCGGCAACGCGATGGGCTACGACCACCCGATCTCGTGGTGCAAGCCGTACGACGGCGGCCGTACGTGGGCGACCGCGATGGGCCACTTCGGCGCCCACTACACCGGCGAGCCGGACTTCGTGCAGCACATCGTCGGCGGCGTGAAGTGGGCGGCCGGCCTGGAGGATGGCGACTGCGGCGGCACCGTGTGGAACAACTTCGAGCGGGTGCCGCTCGACGAGAACACCTCGGCGCCGTTCGCGATGGACGTCGCCAGCGACGGCCGGGTCTTCTACACCGAGCTGGTCCGGGGCCAGATCCGGGTCTTCGACCCTCGCACCAACAACACCACGACCGCGGTCACGATCCCTGTCTACTCCGGCGGCGAGGACGGACTGCTCGGCATCGCGCTGGCGCCCGACTTCGCGACCTCAGGGCACCTCTACGTCTACTACTCGCCCGCGAGCGGCGACGACACCAACCCGGCGAACTTCAAGAACCGGCTGTCCCGGTTCACCGTCAGCGGCAACACCATCGACCGGGCCACCGAGAAGGTGGTCCTGGAGGTGCCGGCGAGGCGGCTGCCGGACGAGCCCGGCCATACCGGCGGTGGGCTGGACTTCGATGCCCAGGGCAACCTGTTCCTCTCGGTCGGCGACGACGTCAACCCGCACTCCGAGCCGTCCGGCGGCTACGCGCCGCTGTCGACTCGCAACGGCACCTTCCACGACGCCCGCGAGACCTCGGCCAACACCAACGACCTGCGCGGCAAGCTGCTGCGCATCCACCCCGAGCCGGACGGCACCTACACGATCCCCAACGGCAACCTGTTCGCGCCGGGCACCGAGAAGACCCGGCCCGAGATCTACGCGATGGGCTTCCGCAACCCGTTCCGGTTCTCGGTGGACCAGGAGACCGGCTGGGTGAGCCTGGCCGACTACTCACCCGACAACGGCAACGACGCGCCCGCGACCCGCGGCCCGGCCGGCATCTCGGAGTGGAACCTGATCAAGAGCGCCGGCAACTACGGCTGGCCGCTGTGCATGGGCAACAACGAGCCGTTCCGCGACGTCGACTACGGCACCACGTCGTCCGGGCCGGTCGTGGTCGGCGACTTCTTCGACTGCGCCAACCCGGTCAACGACTCGCCCCGCAACACCGGCCTGACCAACCTGCCGCCGGCCCGCGCCGCCGACATGTTCTACGGCTACAAGCGCTCCTCGGTGCCCTCTGTGATCCCGCAGGGCGGCGGGCTGGCCCCGATGGGCGGCCCGTTCTACCGGTACGACGCGGCGCTGGAGTCCGACACCAAGTTCCCGGCGTCGTACGACGGCAAGCCGTTCTTCTACGAGTGGGCCCGCAACAAGATGTACTCGATCGACGTCAAGAACCCGGCAGCCGGCTCGGGCAGCCAGGCGGAGAAGGTCAACCCGTTCCTGCCGCAGGAGCAGTTCCTGGCGCCGATCGACTCCAAGTTCGGGCCGGACGGCTCGATGTACGTGCTCGACTGGGGCGGCGGCTTCGGCCGTGACAACCCGAACTCCGGCCTGCACCGGATCGACTACATCAGCGGCTCCCGCTCGCCGGTCGCCCGGATCTCGGTCGACAAGGACTCGGGTCCGGCACCACTCACCGTCGCGTTCGACGGCACTGGCTCCACCGACCCCGAGAACGAGGAGCTGACCTACACCTGGGACCTCGACGGCGACGGCGTCACCGACGCCACCGGGCCGACCGCGACCCAGACCTACGACGCCGCCGGCGTCTTCAACGCCCGGCTGACGGTGACCGACCCGAACGGCAAGGACGGGACCACGTCGGTGCCGATCACGGTCGGCAACACCCGGCCGGAGCTCGACTTCGGGCTGCCGCCGAACGGGTCGTTCTTCGACTTCGGTGACGACCTGTCGTGGGACGTCACGGTCACCGACGCCGAGGACGGCACGCCGTCGGGCGACGACGTGGTGATCCAGCCGGCGCTCGGCCATGACGAGCACGCGCACCCGACCACGCCGCTGTCCGGCCTGACCGGCACCACCCCGACGAGTCTCGGCGGCCACCAGCCGGACGAGAACATCTTCTTCGCGCTGGACGCCCGCTACACCGACAACGGCGGCGAGGGTGGCGCGAACCCGCTGACCGGCTCGACCACCACGCTGGTCTTCCCCAAGGTCAAGCAGGCCGAGTTCTTCGACCGCAAGTCCGCGACCATGACCTCGGCGCCCAGCCGGGACGTCGAGGGCGGCGGCACCGTGCTCGCCGGCCAGGAAGGCGCCTGGGCGATGTACAGCCCGGTCAACCTCCACCGGGTCTCCCAGCTCGCGCTGCGGGTCTCGGCAAGAACGGCCGGCACCATCGAGCTGCGCCGCGGCGCGGCCGACGGGCCTCTAATCAACACAGTCACCGTGCCCGACACCGGGACCGGGTACGCCGACGTCGTGGTCGACGTGACCGACCCGGGCGAGACGTTCGACCTGTACGTCGTGCTGCCGGGCGCCGGTGAGCGGAAGTTGAACTTCATCGAGGCGCTCGGCCAGGGCTCCTCTCCGACGACCCGGCCGACGGTCGCGATCACCGCGCCCGGCAGCGAGCAGCTGGAGCCGAACCAGCCGGTCGAGGTCACCGCTTCTGCAGCGGATGCTCAGAACACCGTGACCAAGGTCGAGTTCTTCGCCGACGGCGACTCGCTCGGCAGCGACACCAGCGCGCCGTACTCGGTGACCTGGACGCCGACCGCCGAGAAGCTCTACAACCTGACCGCGGTGGCGACCAACGACAAGGGCCTGACAACGAAGTCCCGGATCGTGGTCGCCCAGGTCGGCGAGCTCTTCGGCGACCTGCAGCAGTTCAGCAACGCCGACGGCGTCTTCGAGAAGATCGGGACCGGCGCGTTCCGGATCACCGGTGCCGGTGACGACACCTGGCAGGGCATCGACGAGTACAGCTCGCTCTACCTGCCCGGCGGCGTCACCGACGACTCGTGGGAGGCAGTGGTCCGGGTGAACAACCAGGCCAACACCCACGGCGCTGCGAAGGCCGGGCTGATCGTCCGCAACGACGTCACCCAGCCCGGCACCTCGCCCGGCTACGCGCTGCTCGGCATCCGGCCCAGCGGCGGAGTCGAGTGGCTGCGCGACGCCAACGGCGACGGCGACATCGAGTCGTCCGACCAGGCCGGCACCTCGGCGTACCCGACCTGGCTGAAGATCAAGCGCGCCGGCAGCAGCTACACGGCGTACTCCTCGCGCAACGGCACCACCTGGACCCAGGTCGGCCCGGCCGCCACGCTGACCGGCGCGGCGACCGAGCAGGACATCGGGACGTTCACGGTGTCGCACGCGACCGCGGCCGGCGCGGTCGAGTTCCAGGACTTCGCCGTCGACTCCGACCCGGCCCCGGTGGAGCCGGAGGAGACGTACGCCGCGCTGGCCTGCGCGAGCCCGCTCTCCGACGAGTTCACGACCGGCCTCAACGGCAAGTGGAGCGTGCGCCAGCCGACCGGGCTCCCGGTGAAGACGGCGGGCGGGGTGCTGCAGCTGCCGGTCGCCGCAGGCGACATCAACGAGTTCAGCCCCGGGCCGTTCACGTTCGCCGGGCAGCCGGCGCCGAGCGGCGCGTGGGAGGCGAGCACGAAGATCACGCTCGACCACGCCAGCCACTGGCAGTACACCGGCCTGTTCCTGCACAAGAGCGACAACGAGTACAACAAGCTCGCCTTCGTGAAGCACCAGAACGGATCGAGGTTCTTCGAGTTCCAGTCCGAGACCGGCGGGGTCCGCACCAACCACGGCTCGTTCACGGTCCCCGCGGACTTCCCGACGACGGCGTACCTGAAGCTGGTCAGTGACGGGACCAGCCTGACCGCGCACTACTCGACCAACGGCGAGTCCTGGACCGCGCTGTCCGGCACCGCGCCGGCCAAGACCGACGCCCGCCTCGGCGTCGCGGCCGCCGGCGACACCGGGTCCACCCCGCGGGTGGCGACCGTCGACTGGTTCCGGGTGACCCCGGACCGGGCGGCGCCGGCGTTCACGACCGACGACGAGTTCGACGGCAGCGGGCTCGACGGCTGCCGCTGGGCCCGCTCGGTGCGGTACGACGCCCGGCACGCGAGCGTGGCCGGCGGCGAGCTCCGGATCGAGACCCAGCTCGGCGACATCAACGGCAACAACCCGGTGAACCCGCGCAACTTCGTGCTGCAGGCGCCGCCGGAGGACGACTGGGTGGCGACCACGCGGTTCAAGGCCCCGCTGAAGCACCGCTACCAGCTCGCCGGGCTGCTGATGTACGGCGATGACGACAACTACGTCAAGGCCGACGTGGTCGCCTACAACGCCCCCGGCGCGGCCGAGGACTACCGCGCCGAGCTCGCGGGTGAGGTCGCCGGCGCCGGTATCGGCAACCGCAACATCGCGATCCCGGAGACCTCCGAGAGCGGCTACTGGTACCTCCGGGTCACCAAGACCGGCACCAGCTACACCGCGGAGGTCAGCGACGGCGGCGCGTTCGCCTGGACGCCGATCGGCTCGACCGGCATCACGTTCGACAAGCCGCTCACCGGCCTCGGGCTGATGGCGATCGGGCCGAACCAGGAAGAGCCGATCAACGTCGGGTTCGACTACTTCCACCTCGACCCGACCGAGGACGACACCGAGGCGCCGACCACGACGCTGACCCTCTCACCGGCCGCTCCGGACGGGCAGAGCGACTGGTACGTCACCGCCCCGTCGTTCACGCTCGCGGCCGACGACGGCACCGGCTCCGGGGTCACGTCGACCGAGTACCGCATCGACGGCGGCGCGTGGACGCCGTACACCGGAGCGGTGGCGCTGACCGGCGACGGCACCCGGAAGGTGGAGTACCGCGCCACCGACGAGGCCGGCAACGCCGAGCAGGTGCGCGAGCGCGTGGTCAAGATCGACGGCACCGGCCCGGCCGTGGTCGTGGACGGCGTCACCGACGGCGAGACGTACGGCGACTCGCTCGCCCTCGACCTGACCTGGTCGGCGACCGACGCGACGTCGGGGAGCCCGTCGCTCACCGCGACCCTCGACGGCCGGACCGCGCAGCCCGGCGCGCAGGTGCTGAGCACGCTCACCCTCGGCAGCCACCAGCTCGTGGTCACCGCCGAGGACACGGCCGGCAACCGGACCACCCGCCGGGTCGGCTTCACAGTGCGCACCTCGTTCGCCGACGTGCAGGAGCTGATCCTGCGGTACGCCGACGACGGCATCATCACGCCGAAGGTGCGGCGCGCGCTCGAGGCCGAGCTGGACGCCGCGGCCAAGGCCGCGGCGCGCGGCGCGCGGCAGAAGGCGGTACAGCGGCTCCAAGCGTTCAAGAAGGAGACCCGCGAGATCCGCAACGCCGGCGTGCGCGCCGTACTCATCCGGGACGCCGACGCGCTGATCGCGCAGCTGAACGCCTGACCCTAGGAGGATGACCCGCATGACCCGACCGATCACGCTGTTCACCGGCCAGTGGGCCGACCTGCCGTTCGAGGAGGTCTGCCGGCTGGCGGCCTCCTGGGGGTACGACGGCCTCGAGATCGCCTGCTGGGGCGACCACTTCGAGGTGGACCGGGCGCTCGCCGAGCCGGACTACATCGCCGGCCGCCGCGAGATCCTGGAGCGGCACGGGCTCGGCGTGTGGGCGATCTCCAACCACCTGGTCGGGCAGGCGGTCTGCGACGACCCGATCGATGACCGGCACCGGGACATGATCCCGGCGTCGGTCTGGGGCGACGGCGATCCGGAAGGCGTGCGCAAGCGCGCGGCCGACCGGATCGCCGACACCGCCCGGGCCGCGGCCGCGCTCGGCGTGGACACCGTGGTCGGCTTCACCGGCTCGGCGATCTGGAAGTACGTCGCGATGTTCCCGCCGGTCTCCGAGGCCACGATCGACGCCGGGTACGCCGACTTCGCCGACCGCTGGAACCCGATCCTGGACGTGTACGACGAGATGGGCGTCCGGTTCGCGCACGAGGTGCACCCGAGCGAGATCGCCTACGACTACTGGTCGACGGTGCGCACCCTGGAGGCCATCGAGCACCGGCCGGCGTTCGGGCTGAACTGGGACCCCAGCCACATGATCTGGCAGGACCTGGACCCGGTCGGCTTCCTGTGGGACTTCCGGGACCGGATCTACCACGTCGACTGCAAGGACACCCGGCGCCGGATGAGCAACGGCCGCAACGGCCGGCTCTCGTCGCACCTGCCGTGGGGCGACCCGCGGCGCGGCTGGGACTTCGTGTCGACCGGGCACGGCGACGTACCGTGGGAGGACTCGTTCCGCACCCTGAACGCCATCGGCTACACCCGGCCGATCTCGATCGAGTGGGAGGACGCCGGCATGGACCGGCTGGTCGGCGCCGCCGAGGCGGTCGGCTTCGTCCGCTCACTCGCCTTCGACCCGCCGGCGACTGCGTTCGACGCGGCGTTCAGCACCGACCGCTGAGCGGTGGATCGAGCCGTTGCTGCCTGCAGCGCTGGCGGGCCGGTCAGGATCCTGTGGTGCGTTCGGTCGCTGATTCGACCAGGGCGCGGGCGGCGCGTAGGGCACGGGTTCGTTCGGCATCTTTGACGAATCCTGTGCCGTAGTGGGCGATGGGCTTGAGGCGGACGAGGGCAGCGAGGTCGCGTCCTCTTGCCGGATCGATGCGGCGCAGGAAGGCGGCGGCCTCGGCGTGATCCTGGCCCGCGTACCGTTCGCCGACGGAGGTGAGGCAAAGGGCGTCGCCGGCGGCGATTCCGGCGAGGACGCAGATCCCGACGACGACGTTGTTTGCGGCGGGCCCTTCTTCGGTCGCGGCGAGCTCGCCTGCTTCGAGGTACTTGGCTGCGATGTCGCGGCGGTTTCTGGCCTCGCCGCGCCCGCCGGGTCTGGTCTTCTGGTTCGTGGGTGTCATTGCTGGCCGGTGGTGTTCTTGGTTGGGGTGGTGAGACTGGCGAGGGGTACGCCGGTGAGGTGGATGCCGTCCGCGCGTAGGGAGTCAAGCAGTGGTTCGCCGTCGACCATGGCCTTGGCCAGGCCGGCGCGGTCGGTCTCGAACCAGGCGAGGTGGTTTCCGGTCCACTCCAGGGTGCGGCTCTCCAGGGACTCGAGCTGTGCTGACCAGACTGGGGAGTCGCCGGCGATGTCGTCTGGTCTGACGATGAGGACGTCGATGTCGGAGTCGGGGCGTGCGTCTCCGCGTGCGGTTGATCCGAAGAGGGAGCTGTGGATCGCGGGCACGGGCCATTGATTGATGTCGTCGCAGAGCCTGGTGAGCAGGGTTGCGCGCGCGCCTACAGCGTTGAGGACGGCCTCGGCGAGTAGGTGGTCGCGGTTGAGTGTGTAGAGCACAGAGGGACCGGCAGGCTGGGCGTGGGCGATGCCGTGCTTGACAAGGCGGTCGAGGATTGCTTGGACCGCTGGTTGACTTCCGCGGCGTGCCAACGTGGCGATCTTGCGGCCGGTGAGCGGTGCCTCGGTTCGAGCCAGGACGGTCAGCACATCTGCGTCGACGCTCGGGATGAGGGAACTCAGTGGTTGAGCGAGGTCCATGGTTCCGAGTGTGTCAGAAAGCCTGTCATTTGCTAAGTATTCCTATCACTCGACAGGTGGGCCTGCCGCCGCTTGATGGACGGAACTCCGCGGCAAGCAGACGTATCGAGGCGTCGAAGGTGGAAGCGCTCCCAGTCGTCTTCCATCGGGACCGCCACCGAATTACGCCTGAATCCGCACAACGATTGACACTACATGTGACGCGTGTCATGGTGACGAGCGAACGAGAGTGGAAGCGCTCTCACACCTGCCAGCACTACCGCCAGGAGCCACCGTGCGCATCACCGACACCGGGCCGGTCCGACGGCCAACCTCTTACCGCAGGCGGCTCGCGATCGGTGCCGTCACCGCTCTCGTGCTCGGGCTCACCGCCGCCTGTGGTGGCGACGACGACCCGACGAAGTCCGCCGACCAGCAGCAGCTGGGCGACGGCGAGACCCTCACCATCACCACGTTCGGAGAGTTCGGCTATGACGAGCTGATCGAGGAGTGGAACAAGGAGAACCCGGACGTCCAGGTCGAGCAGACCAAGGTCTCGCTCTGGGACGACTGGAAGAACGAGCTCAACACGCTCCTCCAGGCCAACGAGGGCCTCCCGGACATCGTGGCGATCGAAGGTGACTTCATGCCCGCGCTGGTGGCAGCGCCGGAGCGGTGGGTCGACCTGTCCGGCGAAGACGTCGACGGCCGCTGGCTGGAGTTCAAGTCCGACGCCGCCACCACCGCCGACGGCAAGCTCCTCGGCTACGCCACCGACGCCGGCCCGGAGGCCATCTGCTATCGGGCGGACCTCTTCCAGAAGGCGGGCCTGCCGACCGACCGAGCCGAGGTCGCCGCGCTGATGACGACCTGGGAGGACTACTACGCGCTGGGCGAGCAGTTCGTCGCCAAGAGCGACGCCCAGTGGTACGACGCCTCCGGGTCCGTCGCCCAGGCGATGCTCAACCAGGTCGAGTTCCCGTTCGAGCAGGAGGACAACACCGTCAACGTCGAGAACGACGAGCTGCGGGCGGTCTACGACACCGTCACCGGCAACGCCGACGCGCTCTCGACCGGCGCCGCGCAGTGGAGCGACGACTGGACCGCGGGCTTCCAGAAGGACGGCTTCGCCACCATCCCGTGCCCGGGCTGGATGCGCAGCAACATCCGCGACAACACCGGCAACCCCGCGCCGAAGGGCGTGGTGTGGGACGTCGCCGACGTCTTCCCCGGTGGTGGCGGCAACTGGGGTGGCTCCTACCTGACCATCCCGCAGTCCTCCCCGCACCAGGAGCCGGCCAAGGAGTTCGCGGCCTGGATCACCGCCCCCGAGCAGCAGATCCGGATCTTCGAGCAGTACGGCAACTTCCCGTCCCAGGTCGCGGCGCTGGAGGACCCGGCGCTGCTCAAGTCGGCGGACCCGTACTTCAACGACGCACCGGTCGGTGAGATCTTCTCCAACCGCGCGAGTGCGATCACCACGCAGCCGTACCACGGCCCGCTCTACTCCGACATCCTCGGCAAGTTCCAGGAGGCGATCACCCGCGTCGACCAGGGTGGGGACGCGAAGGAGTCGTGGGAGACGTTCGTGACCGAGGTCGCAGCGCTCCAGTGAGCACTAAGCCCGGCGCCACCGATGGGCGTCGTAACGAGCGTCGTCAGGCGGGTGTGATGGCAAGGCGGCGGAGCGAAGGCGGGCCGGCGGCCCGTCGAGTCTCCGCCAACGCAGCCAGCGCGCCCGCATCGCGGCGCGCAGTAGGCGCCCATCGGTGGCGCCGGGCGGGGCTCGAGTCGCCCGCCGGAGCCGCTGTCAGCGCGGCACCGGCGGGCGGCCGCCCCAAGCTGGTACGGCGCCAACGGCTGTCGCAGTGGGACGTGAAACTGTCGCCGTACCTCTACATCTCGCCGTTCTTCATCGTGTTCGGCCTGGTCGGTCTCTTCCCGCTGGCCTACACCGGCTACCTGTCGCTCCACGACTGGGAGCGCCTCTACTACCGGCAGGGCGAGTTCATCGGCCTGGAGAACTACCGGTTCGTGCTGACCGACCCGGTGTTCCTGAAGTCGCTGGTCAACACCTTCAGCATCTTCCTGATGTCCTCGGTGCCGCAGGTGATCGTCGCGGTGGCGGTGGCCGCGCTGCTCGACACCCGGCTCCGCGGGCGGACGTTCTGGCGGATGAGCGTGCTGCTCCCGTTCGTGGTCGCGCCGACTGCGGCGGTGCTGATCTTCGGCAGCCTCTTCGCCGACAAGTACGGCGTCATCAACGCGATGCTCGACGGCATCGGCCTCGAGCCGATCCGCTGGCACGTCGACCGCTGGTGGAGCCACCTCGCGATCGCCGGCATGGTCAACTGGCGGTGGACCGGCTACAACGCGCTGATCTTCCTCGCGGCCATGCAGGCGGTGCCGCGGGACCTCTACGAGTCCGCCGCCCTCGACGGGGCCGGCCGGATCCGCCAGTTCTTCCACGTCACGCTGCCGATGATCCGGCCGACCATGATCTTCGTGATCGTGACCAGCACGATCGGCGGCCTCCAGATCTTCACCGAGCCGCGGCTGTTCGACGACACCCCGCAGCGCGAGGGCGGACCCGACCACCAGTACATGACCTCGACGCTCTACATCTACGTGAAGGGCATCGAGGACCAGTTCTACGGTCGCGCCTCGGCCGCCGCCTGGGTGCTGTTCCTGATCATCGTCGGGATCGCGCTGCTCAACTTCGCGCTCACCCGCCTGCTCACAAGGGGGCGACAGGCATGAACCGCCGGCCCGGATTCGTCGTCTACGGCCTGCTCGCGGCCTTCGTGATCGGCTCGGCCCTCCCGCTCTACTGGTCCTTCGTCATCGGCTCCCACACCAAGGAGGAGGGCAACCAGATCCCGCCGCCACTCCTGCCGGGCGGCCACTTCCTCGACAACGCCAAGCGCGTCCTCGACACCACCGAGTTCTGGTCGGCGATGCTCAACAGCCTGGTCGTCTCGACCGCGTGCGGGCTGTCGGTGGCCTTCGTCTCCACGCTCGCCGGCTACGCGTTCGCCAAGCTCAGGTTCCGCGGCAGCAACCTGCTGATGGGCTTCGTGGTGATGACGATGGCGGTACCGACCCAGCTCGCGATCGTGCCGCTGTTCATCCTGATGCGCGACTACCGGCTGCTCGACACCCTGGTCGCGGTCGCCCTCCCGACCCTGGTCACGGCGTTCGGCGTCTTCTTCATGCGCCAGTACCTGGTCGACGCGGTTCCGGACGAGCTGATCGAGGCCGCCCGCATGGACGGCTGCACGATGTTCCGCACCTTCCTGACCGTCGCCGTACCGGCCGCCCGACCGGCGATGGCGATCCTGTTCCTGTTCACGTTCATGATGGTCTGGACCGACTACATGTGGCCGCTGGTCGCGCTCCAGGAGACAGAGACTCTCCAGATCGCGCTGGACCGGCTCGCCCTCACCGGCCAAGGGCAGACCACCGACTACGCCCTGGTCCTGGCCGGCGCGGGGATGGCCACCGTCCCGCTCCTGATCCTGTTCGCCCTGTCCGGCCGCCATCTGGTCGCCGGCATCATGCAAGGAGCCGTCAAGGGATGACCACGACCGAGACCAGCACGACCACCGACCTGGGTGACGAGCTGACCTTCCCCACCGGCTTCCTCTGGGGCGCCGCCACGGCGGCGTACCAGATCGAGGGGGCCGTCACCGAGGACGGCCGCACGCCGTCGATCTGGGACACCTTCAGCCGGGTGCCCGGCGCGGTGGTCGCGGGCGACACCGGCGACGCGGCGTGCGACCACTACCGCCGGATGGCCGACGACGTCGCCCTGATGTCGTCGCTCAACCTCGGGGCCTACCGGTTCTCCGCGGCCTGGCCGCGGGTACTGCCGGACGGCGGCGCGCCCAACCAGGCCGGGATCGACTTCTACGCGCGGCTGGTCGACCGGCTGCTCGCGGAGGGGATCACGCCGTGGGCGACGCTCTACCACTGGGACCTGCCGCAGGCCCTCGAGGACGCCGGCGGCTGGACCAACCGCGACACGGCGTACCGGTTCGCCGACTACGCGCTGACCCTGTACGACGCCCTCGGCGACCGCGTGCCCTACTGGACCACGCTCAACGAGCCCTGGTGCTCGGCGTTCCTGGGCTACACCGGCGGCCAGCACGCGCCGGGCCGGCAGGAGGGCGCCGCCGGGCTGGTCGCGGCGCACCACCTGATGCTCGGCCACGGGCTGGTGGTCGACGAGCTCCGGCGCCGCGGCACCTCCGCCGACCTCGGCATCACCCTCAACCTGACCGTCCCCGACCCGTACGACGCAACCGAGCCGGCCGACGTCGACGCGGCGCACCGGGTCGACCACCTGTTCAACCGGGTCTTCCTCGACCCGATCCTGCGCGGGAGCTATGCGCCGGAGCTGACCGACATCACCGCCGGGATGACCTGGCAGGGAAGGCAGTGGGAGGAGTTCGTCCGCGACGGCGACCTCGCCCTGATCGGCGCCCCGCTCGACGTACTCGGCGTGAACTACTACCACGGCGAGGGCGCCTCCGGCCGTCCACACCCGCCGGAGCAGCTGCTGGGCTCACAGGTCGAGCAGCCGGTGCGGCGGGCCCGGACGGCGTTCCCGGGCGGGGAGGACCTGACCTTCCCCCGTCGCGGCTACCCGACGACCGGCATGGACTGGGAGGTCCAGCCTGAGGGTCTGACCCGGCTGCTCATCCGGCTGCGGGACGAGTATGCCGTCCCGCCGATCTACATCACCGAGAACGGAGCGGCGTACGACGACGTGGTCGGCGCTGACGGGTCAGTCCACGACCCGGAGCGCTGGGCCTACATCGACGCTCATCTGCGGGCGGTGCACGCCGCCATGGCGGCGGGCGCGGACGTCCGCGGCTACTTCGCCTGGTCGCTGCTCGACAACTTCGAGTGGGCCTATGGCTACGGGCAGCGCTTCGGGATCGTGCACGTCGACTTCGAGACGCAGCTACGGACGCCCAAGACCAGTGGGCTCCGCTACGGAGACGTGGCGGCCTCGTCGGTGCTGCCGGCTGGCGGCGACAGATAGCGTGCCCAGAGTGAGCCAGCCGCCGACCGATCCGAAGGGAACCGGGAACGCGCCGACGCTCGATGAGGTCGCGCGTCTCGCCGGTGTCTCCCGGGCGACCGCGTCGCGAGCGATCAACGGCGGCATCCGGGTCTCCGCGTCCGCGAAGGCGGCGGTGGCGGCCGCGGTCGAGGAGCTGGGCTACACCCCCAACCCCGCCGCCCGGAGCCTGGTCACCCGCCGTACCGAGTCGGTCGGTCTGGTGGTGCCGGAGCCGGACGAGCGGGTGTTCTCGGACCCGTTCTTCGTCCACACGCTGCGCTCGGTCAACCGGGTGCTGGCGCCCCGCGACCTCCAGCTGGTGCTGCTCCTCGCCCGGCCGGGCGAGGAGGAGCGACGGATGCTGCGCTACCTGCGCCGCCGGCACATCGACGGCGCAATCGTCGTCTCCCACCACTCCGGCGACCGGCTCGCCGAGCACCTTGCCTCGCTGGCCCTGCCGTGTGCGTTCATCGGCCGCCCGTGGAGCGCCGCCGACAAGGTGACCTACGTCGACACCGACAACGCGGCGGGGGCGCGGCTGGTCACCCAGCGCCTCGTCGATCGCGGCTGCCGGCGGATCGGGACCATCGCCGGCCCGGCCGACATGGCCGCCGGTGTCGACCGCCTCGAGGGCTGGCGGTCCGCGCTGCGCGATGCGGGGCTGCCCGACGACGCGGTCGCCTACGGCGACTTCACCGAGATCGGCGGCCAGGGCGCCGCTGCCGCGCTCCTCGGCGAGTACCCCGACCTCGACGGCCTGATGGTGGCGTCCGACCTGATGGCCGTCGGGGCGCTGCGCACGCTCGCCGCCGCCGGGCGGCGGGTGCCCGACGACATCGCCGTCACCGGGTACGACGACCTCGGGGTCGCCGACCACACCGATCCCCCGCTGACCACGATCCGCAACCCCATCGCCGAGATGGCCGAGCAGGCCACCCGGCTGCTGCTCGAACAGGTCGAGGGCGAACGCGAACCGCAGCCGATCCGGGTGATCTTCCCGCCGGCCCTCGTGGTCCGGGACAGCGGCTGAGTGCCGCTACCCGTGGGTCACCGGCTGGTCGGTAGCCAGACGAGCGGCATACTTCTCGCTGTGCGGGACCGATCGTCGTGGATGACCCTGAGCTGGGCGGCTCTCTGTTTCGGCCTCTTCATCCTCCTGGCGGTGTTGGTGGCCAACGACTGGGGACCGCTCCAGGACCTCGATCACTACGGCGAGCCCACCGATGCCTGGAGCGTGGACGCCGGCTGGGGACGCGACGTACTCCGGGTGATCGAGGAGACCTTCAGCACCCTGGCGATGCTGGCCTACACGGCGCTGCTTTCGGTCGTGCTGTTCGTCCGCAACAAGCGCCGGGCGGCGTACTACACCGCCGGCGTGATGACCGCGACCTACGTGACGACCCGGCTGGTCAAGGAGCTGATCGACCGGGACCGGCCGGCCTGGCAGGACCCCGGCTCGGCTCTGAGCGGGCTGAGCTACCCGTCCGGGCACGCGTCGTACACGGCGGCGCTGGCGGGCATCGGGGCGGTGCTGGTGCTGACCTTCGTCCGCCGCGCCGCGGCGCGGCACGCGCTGGTCGCGGTGTTCGCGCTGGTCGCGATCGCGGTCAGCCTGGACCGGCTGCTGCTCGGCCGGCACTACCCGACCGACGTGATCGGCGGCGCCCTGCTGGGGCTCGGCTTCGTGCTCCTCGGCGCGGCGCTCTACTCTCCGGTGCCGCGCGGGCACGCGGAGAAGGCCGAGCCGCTGCCGGAGGTGTTCGCCAGCGAGCGCCGGCTGGCCGTCGTCCTCAACCCGATCAAGGTCGAGGACGAGGACCAGTTCAAGGCGATCGTCTCGGCGATGGCGACCGAGGCGGGCTGGTCGGAACCGTCCTGGTTCTACACGACGATCGAGGACCCGGGGACCGGCATGGCCGAGGCGGCCGCGGTCGGTGGCGCCGACCTGGTGCTGGTCTGCGGCGGTGACGGGACGGTGCGCGAGGTGTGCGCCGAGCTCGCCGGCACCGGCATCCCGGTCGGGATCGTCCCGGCCGGCACCGGCAACCTGCTGGCCCGCAACCTCGACATCCCGCTCTACCTGCGGTCCGCGATCGACGTCGCCCTGAACGGCCAGGACCAGGCCGTCGACCTGGTCGCGGTGACCGGCGACGGCATCGAGGACACCAACTTCATGGTGATGGCCGGCATGGGCTTCGACGCCGCGATCATGGAGGGCGTCAACGAGGAGATCAAGAAGAAGGTCGGCTGGCTGGCGTACTTCCTGTCGGGGGCGAAGTCGCTGATGTTCCCGGCCGTGAAGGTGGAGGTCTCGGTGGACGGCGCGCCGTACACCAAGCACCGGGCACGCACCGTGGTCGTCGGCAACGTCGGCTTCCTGCAGGCCGGGATGCCGCTGCTGCCCGACGCCCGGATCGACGACGGCATGCTGGATGTCGTACTCCTGCACCCGCGGCGGTTCATCAACTGGCTGCCGATCGTGTGGCGGGTGCTCGCGCGGCGCCCGCAGACCGACGAGACCCTGGACCGGATGACCGGCCGCACCGTCTCGATCCGGGCCGCCTCCGACACCCCGCGCCAGCTCGACGGCGACTCGATCGGCCCGGGACGCGAGCTGCACATGGAGTGCATCCACGGCCGGCTCCTGGTCCGCGTCCCGCGTTGACCGTCCGGCGACCGGCGTCCGGTCTGTCCGGAAAGCCCTGCTCGCCGTAATTTCCGCGAACTGCAACAGTGAGGCCGGGTTATCCGTCCCCATTGTGTGAGCCTTCAGGCTGTGACGATCGAGGAGCGCGTGAGCGAAGAGCACTCGGTGCATGACTTCGTGCGTGACTACAGCGCGCACCTGTTCCGCTATGCCTACCTGCTCACCGGCTCCCGCGCCGACTCCGAGGACCTGGTTCACGACGTCATCGTCAAGCTGCTGGAGCGCGAGGCCGAGTGGCACCGGATCAGCAACCCGCGCAGCTACGCCCGTTCGATGCTGACCAACGACTTCACCTCTCGGGGCCGGCGGTACGCCCGCTGGCTGCGGCTCCGGCATCGCCTGGTCGAGCCCGAGGTCACCGAGGGTCCGCAGGAGACCTCGGCACTGCGCGACCAGCTCTGGTCCGCGCTGCAGGTCGTGCCCGCGCGGCAGCGTGCCGCCGTGGTGCTCCGCTACTACGAGGATCTCGGCTATCCCGAAATCGCCGAAGTCCTGGGCTGTCCTCCCACGACGGCCCGCAGCCTAGCTGCACGGGGGTTGGCCAGGCTGCGGGCGCAATACGAGGACTATCCGCTGCGACCCGTACCAACTCCGCCCGCGAAGGAGGAGCCATGACGCCCACCGAAGACGACGTCCGGCAGATGCTGAGCGATGTCGCGCAGCGGGTGCAGGTCCCCGACCTGTCCGCCGCCTTGACGGCTGAGCGGCCTCGCCGCAATGTGCCCTGGGTCACAGTGGTCGCGGCCAGCGCGGCGGTGCTGCTCGCCGTACTCGTGCCGACGCTGGTCCTTGACCGCAACCGAGCCCCGTCCAACACGGCCGAACCCGCCGGGCCCAGCGGCAGCGCGCTGCCCGAGAGCCCGAGCCCGTCGTCCACCGAGGATCCGCAGTCGGAGCTGGCGCAGGCGCGCGCGCTCGTCGGCAGGTCGACCCCGCTCCGGCGCTCGGCCAACCAGCGGCCGGTGGTCACCGAGGAGGAGGCGATCGAGCTCGGCAACGGCGAGAAGGCGTACGGGCCGTTCCGGGTCGGCTACCGGCACGACCCCGACGGCCGCACCCCGTACACCACCTGGCGGACCTGCTGGATCGTGGCCGACCAGGTGCGGTGGGTCGAGGCCGTGGGCGTGCCGCTCGACCACGAGGGCGCGATCCCGAAGTACCGCGCGATCCCGTGGTCGGCGTTCGACGCGACCACCGGCGAGCTCTACCGCGGTGGCTTCACCCCGGTCGAGGAGTAGGACACCGCGTACAGGAACTTCCCGGTCTCCAGGTCCATCGCGGCAACGTACTCACCAGCGACGGTGTCCTGCCTCGGCCGGTCCGTGAGCGGTCCGAAGACAGGGATCGGCGCGTTCACGAACGTGACCAGCCAGACCGGCTGCTTCTTGAGCTCCGGCTCGACCTGGGACGGCTCGTTGGGGCCGGCTAGCTGCTTGCCGTAGGTCCGGGTCGTGATCAGGGCCTCGATCGCCCGGTCGGCGTTCACCCAGCCGGCGAGGCCGAGCTGGTCGCGGGCGCGGTCGCTCGCCTCCACGAAGGTGACGCTGCCGGGCATGGTCTTCGCCCGGCCCGGCTGCTCGGCGACGACCACCCCGAGCTTGGCCAGCTCGGTGTGGGTGCTGAGGTTGAGGGAGCCGTACGTCGGCCGGTCGGGCGCGGCGGCGGGCGCCGGGCCGGGTGAGGCGGCGGCGCCGTACGCAAGGATCGATGCGGGTACGGCGACCGCGAGCGCGATCGGGGCAAGTCTGCGCAGTGTCATCTCGGCATCCTCCTTAGAGCGGATCTGTCCAGATGTTCATGCCGTAACCGCCGACGGCGGCCGGGAACAGCGTCTTGTTGTAGCGCCACGGGGCTTCGTTGACGTCGAGCGGGAAGCTCCCCACGAAGTGGATGCCGCCGTTGCCGTCGAACCGCTGCAGGTAGGAGAACGTGGTCTTGTCCGAGGCGGTGCCCGGGACATCGCTGGCGTAGTGCCTGGTCTCGCCGGCGTACTGGGCCGACCACGCCGGGTCCCACACCCCGGTGGGGTTGTACTCGGTCTCGTCGATCTGGATGTTGTCGGCCTTCATGTGGATATGGCCGTCGCCGCGCGACTGGTAGGCGGAGTACATCCGCTCCCCACCCGGGTCCGGCGCGAATCTGGTCACCAGGCCACGGTTCGCCCGCATCCACTGGGAGACGATCAGCATCCCCTCGCGGTCGGGGAAGTTCGGGCTCTCCTCGCCGACCTTGATGTAGCCGGCCTGCGCCCAGTAGTCGTTACGGCTGTTGACCATCGCCCAGGCCGTGCTCAGGCTAGGGCTGCCGCCCGCCGAACTGCACAGCTGTGGCACGTTTCGCTCGATCGCGGCGCGGGCCCCGTAGATCGATGTCGAGTACGACGAACCTCGCCCCACCAGGAGCGGTTCGTTCTCTCCACAGCTCGACCCCGCTGCCTGGGCCGGCTTGTCGACCGCGCCGCCAGCCATCCAGATCGGTGCGCAGGCGGCCGATGCAAGGGCACCGACCACCAGGCGTGAACTGCGCCTTTTTTGTCCAGCCACGTCCTTCTCCTCCCCTTTTGGAACGTGGACGCATCCTTGCAGTTGCACAGTCGGGCGTGCCACCCCGTCCAGTTGGCTTGGCGATGACCGGCCAGCCAACGACGGCCCGATCAGGCGATTTCGACCAAGCGGAGGTCGTCGAAGCGGCGGAAGTCGCGGTCGAACGTCGCCACCGCGGCGCCGAGCACGCGAGCCGAGGCGGCGATATAGGCGTCGGTCACGAGGTTGCCCGTGGCGCGAGCGTCGTCGCACAGCTTGGCGAACTCGCCAAGCACTCGCGGCTGATGCGCGTAGGTCAGATAGAGCGGGTGACGCATGAAAGTGCTTGCGAATCTCCACGCCTCAGTTGGGCTCACCTGCGGACTGACCGCCTTGGCGTTGGTGACAACCCGCATGAAGCCGACCCACACAAGGTCGGGAGCCGTGATCGGCATCCCTTCCTCCTGCGTCCCGCGCCACCAGTCGCGGGCGGCTTCATGGTGTGGGTGCCCGGGGTGAAAGAGCGCCACGAGGACGTTGACGTCGAGGACGATCACCGGAGCTTGACCCAGTCCTCGCCCTCATCCATCGCGTCGTACAGCGAACTGTTGCTGGACGGATCGATCCCGGGCAGGAAGCCGCCGCCTCCCTCGAAGACCGGGAGTTCTGGGTACTCCTCGACGATCGGTGTCATCAGGTAGCGCTGCAGGGCTTCTTCGAGCATCTCGCCAAGAGTCAGGTGCCGCTCGTGGGCTCGTTCCTTGGCGAACTCAAGGAGTCGGTCGTCGATATTCACCGTGGTGCGCATGGTGATGACTCTAGCATCAACTATCTGCATCACGCGCATCACAACTGGTCGTGGGTCTCACCGCACGTTACTGCGCATGCTCGGGCCCACGACCCGGGGCAGAATGCGCAGGGTGACCGTTCGCCGCATCGCGTACCAGGGAGAGCCTGGCGCGAACTCGCACCTGATCTGTGTCCAGAGCTACCCGGACGCCGAGGCCGTCGCCTGCCCGTCGTTCGAGGACGTCTTTGCGGCGGTGTCGAGTGGCGAGGCCGACCTGGCGATGATCCCGATCGACAACTCGATCGCCGGCCGGGTCGCCGATATCCACCACTTCCTGCCGACCTCGGGGCTGCACATCGTCGCCGAGCACTTCCTGCGCATCCAGTTCTCGCTGATGGCGTTGCCCGGTGCGACGGTCGACACGATCAAGACGGTGCACAGCCACGTGCACGCGCTCGGCCAGTGCCGCTCGGTGATCCGCGAGCTCGGGCTCAAGGCGGTCGTCTCCGGCGACACCGCCGGCGCCGCCCGCGAGGTCGCGGAGTACGCCGACCCCAGCCAGGCCGCGATCGCCCCGCCGCTGGCCGCGGGCATCTACGGCCTGGAGATCCTGCGCGAGGACGTCGAGGACGAGGACCACAACACCACGCGCTTCGTCGTACTCTCCCGCGAGCTGATCGAGCCGCCGGTCGACAACGGCCCGGTCGTCACGACGTTCGTGTTCAACGTCCGCAACCTGCCGGCCGCGCTCTACAAGGCGCTCGGCGGCTTCGCCACCAATGGCGTGAACATGACCAAGCTGGAGAGCTACATGGTCGGCGGCGAGTTCTCCGCGACCATGTTCCTCGCCGAGGTCGACGGCCACCGCGACGACCTGCCGGTACGGCGCGCGCTCGAGGAGCTCGCCTTCTTCACCACCGACGTCACCATCCTCGGCGTCTACCCCGCCGATCCCTTCCGCGAGAAGGGGTTTGACGGGTAGGCCTCAGCACGCGCGCGGGAGCTTGCCGCGTCCCGGGTCGAGGCACCGCTCGCCGAGGTCGACCGGCACAAGAACCCGATCCCGCAGGTCCCAGCGGTAGACCTGGACGGTCCGCACGCCAGACGGCGAGTCTTCGGTGAACTCCCAGGTCAACAGTTCGCGGTTGGGTGCGGGCGCGGTGGTTAGCCCGGGCGCAGTCTCCGGTCGGAGTGGGGTGTCCTTGGACACCCGGAGCTCTCGCAGCTGCCCGTCAGCCCATCCGAAGACGTGGAAGAGCGTCGAGGCGAGTGCGTCCTCCACGATCACTGCCTCCACCGTCGAGCCGTCGGTTCTGAGCCGAACCCGGTCGATCCGGCCCGAGATTGACGTGGGCAGGTACGCGCCGGCTTTCCCATCTTCGTACGTCTGAGCGAAGATCAGGCTCATCGAGACAGCGCCGTACGCCGGATAGACCGCGATCGGGTCGACGAAGCCGTCGCCGTCCAGATCTGCCGAGACCGAGTCGGTCGCGCTCACCCCGCTCGGCACGGTAAGGACTGCCGGGCACATCGTCGGGACCGGCTCACCTGCTCGCCAGCAGTAGATGCCGGTCGACTCGGGGACCACCTCGCCGTCGCGGTATGCCCATCGGTAAACGTTCTGAACCTGGAGCCGGTCCGGGTTGCGACCAAGCGAGGACCACGTGGTCAGCTCGGGCGTGGTGGCGAACGCGGCCCGATCGGCTCGTACGGTCAGGCTGGATCGGTTCTGCTTGCGCTCTGGAATACGCCGAAGCCCGGCGTCGCCGTCGATCGCATAGATCTCGAGCCGGAGTGCGTCCGCACCGGCCTCGGGCCGACGGACGACCACGGCCTCGCCGGGCAGACCGATCCCGGTCAGGCCGATCTGCCTGGACGTCGGTCCGGCATCGAGCTTGGCGACCTCTCGGCCAGCAGTCGCCAGGTCTGCGACCAGCAACGGCGACGACGGGATCTGGCTTTGGTCGGTCGGCCGGGCGAGGCGCACCAGATCGTCGCGGCCGTCGCCGTCGACATCGCCGGACAGCCGGTCGATCTCGACGTACCCGTCGGGCAGTGGCTTGGCCGGCTCGGGCCGATCGTCGCCACTGGTGAGCCAGACCGCCGCGATCGTTCCGGCGATCACGACGCTGGCAGCGGCGAGCAGTGCGACCGAGCGGCGCGGCTGGCGGCGCGGCGGGGCGAGCGGGCGCAGGTCGTCGGGCTGGATCAGGTCGGCGCGAGCGGCGAGCGCAGCGGTGAGGCGGTCCTCGAGATCGGGGATCATCGGGTTCCCTCCAGGATCTTCTCGAGTACGTCGAGGGCGCGGCTGGCGGTGGACTTCACCGCGCCCCGGGAGATGTCGAGGGTGCTGGCGATCTCGGCCTCGCTGAGACCGGACCAGTACCTGAGCACCACGACCTCGCGCTGCCGGGTGCCGAGCCGGTCGAGCGCAGCCAGCACCTCCCGGTGCTCCTCGCCGAGGACGGCCAGCTCGTCCGGGCCGTCGGGACCAGTCTGGTGGGGCGGCTGATAGGCACGAGCGGTGCGCCTCCGGCGCAGCGCCGAGCGGGAGCCGTTGACCACCGAGGTGCGCAGGTAGGCGAGAGCCGCGGAGGAGTCGGCCACGCGCGGTGCCCGCGCGACGTAGGCGGCGAAGGCGTCCTGCACGACGTCCTCCGCCGAGGCAAGATCGTCGACCAGCAGGATCGCGAGCCGTATCAGGGACAGCCGGTGTGCGGCGTACAGCTCGTCGAGCATCACCGGCCCTCCCCTCACTTCCGTCGTCACACCCGGTTAGACGTGTGGCGACCACCGAGGTTGCGCGAAGGCCGTGCGCTCAGCGCGGGCGTGCGTGGGCGATCGCTTCCTCTTCCTCCGGGGACAGCTGCTGCTCGCAGCTCCAGGAGGCGATGTTCTTGGCGTAGGTGCGGGCCTCGCTGCGGCCGTGGATCGAGGTCAGCACGACGCCGTGACCGCCGTCGTCGAGGACCGCGACCGACCAGGACAGGTGGCCGCCCATGTCGCCGAAGGCGTCGTACCGGACCACGGCGAGGTGCCGCAGTGCGTCGCCCGCCTCGGCCCGCAGGGCCGCGACCTCCTGCCGGAGACCGTGTACGTCGGCGGGCAGGGCGGTGCCGCTGTCGGCGCCGATCCGCACCACGCCGGTGGTACGCCGCAGCGCCAGCGCCGCGCACGCGAGTGCGAGGAGGGCGACGGCCAGAGCGACGTACGGCACGGGCCGGAGCCTAGTGGTGGACCCGGCGACCGATGGGCAGGCGCGCTCAGCCCGGGCTCAGTCCGGGTGCTGCTGCGAGACCATGGTGTCGTAGAGCTCCATCGGCTCGGCCTGCAGCAGGAAGAACATCGCCCCTTGCGAGTCGAGGAGGCCGGCGACGCTGCCGATCCCCGCGACCTCGAACGTCGGCGTGAGCACCGACCCGCCGAGCTCGACTGCACGAGCGCAGGTGGCTTCGGCATCGGCGACGTTGAGGTAGATGTTCCAGAAGGGCGGGATGCCCTCGACGGGTGACGGCGTGGTGCCCGCAACGGCGTGCCCGTCGAGGGTGAAGCCGAGGTACGGGCGTCCGTCGTCGCCGACGGGATGGTCCTCCAGCGTGAGGCTGAACGCCTCGCGGTAGAACTCCTCGGCGACGCTCACGTCGTCGGCGACCAGCTCGTTCCACTGGAACGTGCCGGGCTCGTTGCAGCGCCGGGCGCCGGGCAGCGCCATCGCCTGCCAGAGGCCGAACTGGGCACCGAGCGCGTCGGTCACGACGGCCGCCCGGCAGGCGTCCTCGACGACGTACGGTCCCGCGATCAGCCGGCCACCGGCCACGTCGACCCGCTTGATCGCGCTCTCGAGGTCGTCGACGGCGAAGTAGACGTTCCAGTAGGCGGGCTCGGCACGCTGCCCCACCCGCGATCCGCCGAGCCCAGCCACCACGTCGCCGTCCTTGAAGGCGAGCACGTACTGCTCGGCGAAGCCGATGTCATAGGAGTGGAAGGTCCATCCGAACAGGCCGCCGTAGAACTCGGTCGAGGCCGCCACGTCCGGGGCGGTGACCTCGATCCAGTTCGGCGTACCGGGTGGATAGCTGTCGAAAAGCACAGTTCCTCACTTCACGTCCAGTTCGTCCAGTTCATCCAGACAACAACGCAATCTACGTCGTCCCGCCGGGCTACCAGCAGAGCCATCTAGGAATGCTTGGGTTAGGTTTCAGATCGTGACCGGGGACCCGCGTGTTGATGATCTGGGGTTCGCACGTCTCGACATCGAGCGCGCGGCGCGCACCGGCGACACCGAGACGGTGTACGGCGCGGGCAAGACCGCCGAGCAGGTCGTGACCATCCTGGCCAAGCTGCACGAGCGCCACCCCGACCGCGCCGTACTCGCGACCCGGCTCTCCGACGAGGCGATCGTCGCGGTGGCCGCGATCGGCGCCGACGTCGACCCGATTGCGCGCGCGGCCACGCTCGGCCCGCTACCCAGCCCGACCGGACGGGTGGCGATCGTCAGCGCCGGCACCTCGGACCGGCCGGTCGCCGCCGAAGCCGCGCTCACCGTGCGGGTGTACGGCGCCGAGGTCGACCAGATCGACGATGTCGGCGTGGCCGGTCTGCACCGGGTGCTCGGGGTGCGCGACCGGCTCACCGCCGCGGACTGCCTGATCGTGGTCGCCGGCATGGAGGGCGCCCTGCCCTCGGTGGTCGGCGGCCTCACCGGCGTACCGCTCGTCGCGGTCCCCACCAGCGTCGGCTACGGCGCCTCCTTCGGCGGGGTCGCGGCGCTGCTCGCGATGCTCAACTCCTGCGCCCCCGGCGTGACCGTGGTCAACATCGACAACGGGTACGGCGCCGGCGTCTTCGCCGCCCGGGTCGCCCGCAACGCCCGCCCGCGCCCAGCCCCGGATAGTCCAGAACGTTCGACATCACCTGAGGCAGAAATTTGATGTCAAACGTTCTGGACTATCCGGGCCGGGCGCTCTGGGTGGATGCGTCGGCGGGGGCGAGCGGGGACATGCTGCTCGGGGCGCTGCTCGGGGCGGGGGTGCCGCTGGACGTCATCCAGACCGCCGTCGACGCGGCGTCGCCGGAACCGGTGACGCTGCGCGTGGAGCAGGTACGGCGCAACGAGTTCGCCGCGACCCGCTGCCATGTGGGGGTGGCCGACTCCGCCCACCACCGGTCGTGGCGCGACATTCGCACCATCCTCGGCGCGGCCGATCTCGACGAGCCGGTCCGCGACCTCGCGCTCCGGGTCTTCGAGCGGTTGGCCCGCGCCGAGGCGACCGTCCACGGTGCCGACCCGCTCGACGTCGCCTTCCACGAGGTCGGGGCGCTGGATGCGATCGCGGACATCGTCGGGGTCTGCGCCGGCTTCGCCCACATCGGCGCCGCTCGGATCGTTGTGTCACCGGTGGCGGTCGGCTCGGGGTCGGTGAGGGGAGCCCACGGCCCGCTGCCGGTGCCGCCGCCGGCGGTGGCCGAGCTGCTGCGCGGGGTGCCGTCGCTGGCCGGGCCCGGCACCGGCGAGTCGTGTACGCCGACCGGCGCCGCGCTGCTGACCACCTTCGCAACGGCGTACGGGCCGCAGCCGGCGATGACCACCGAGCAGGTCGGCGTCGGCGCCGGCCACCGCGACCCGGAGACCCACGCCAACGTGGTGCGGCTGTTCGTCGGCGCCGCCGCGGACGCCGGCGCCTCGACCGGCGCGCCGCTGCTGATCGAGACCAACATCGACGACCTCGACCCGCGGGTGTGGCCGGCCGTGATCGCCGCGCTGCTCGAGGCCGGTGCGTCGGACGCCTGGCTGACCCCGATCCTGATGAAGAAGGGTCGGCCCGCGCACACTCTCTCGGTGCTGACCCGCGCCGACCACGCGGCCTCGGTCCGGGCGGCGATCTTCCGGCAGACCTCGACGATCGGCCTGCGCGAGCAGCCGCTCGGCAAGCACGCACTCGACCGGGAGATGGTCGCCGTCGAGGTCGCCGGCCAGGAGATCGCGGTCAAGCTGGCCCGGCACGACGGCGTACTGGTCAACGCGCAGCCGGAGTACGACGATGTGGCGCGGGCCGCCGCCGCGCTGGGGCGACCGGTGAGCGACGTACTCGCCGACGCGGTGGCCGCTAGTCGGACGTTCTTCCACGGATCCTGAGCCACCGCCTGACAACTCCCGGTCAAGCCCTTCCCTCACGAAGTGACTCGCGAGTAACCTTGCGTGATCGTCGTCACGTGATCGTCGTCACGTCTCGGGAGGGAGACCAATGACTACACCCATCACCCTGGTGCGCCGCGCCGGCACGCTCGTCGCTGCCGCCGCCACCACAGTCGCGCTCGCCGTCGGCACGTCACCGGCGGCACAGGCCGCACCGCTGCCGGAGGGCGGCCTGATCGAGGCCGGCTACAACTACGCCTTCGCGCCGAACGCGCTGCGCGGCGGCAACGACTGGGACTGCCAGCCCACCGCGGCGCACCCGAACCCGGTGATCCTGCTGCCGGGCACGTTCGCCAACATCGGCGCCAACTTCGTCAAGCTCAGCCCGAGGCTGAAGAACAACGGCTACTGCGTCTTCGGGTTCACCCACGGCCTGAACGCGGCGTCGCTCGGGCGGGTCGGCGGGCTGGCCCCGCTCAAGACCGCGGCGGCCGAGCTCGATGCGTTCGTGGAGCGGGTGCAGGCGGCGACCGGCGCGGACAAGGTCGACATCGTCGGCCACTCGGGCGGCGGCAACGCGCCGATGTGGTACATCAAGAAGCTCGGTGGCGCGTCCGAGGTGGCCCACTACGTCGGCTGGGCGCCGTCCTCGCACGGCACCACGCTCAACGGCCTCGCGACCCTCGCCGACACCCTCGGCCTACTCGGCTTCGTCACCGGGGTGGCGAACCTGCTGCAGTTCCCCGGCGCCACCGACCAGACCTACGCCAGCGACTACACCAGGGAGCTGTGGGCCGACGGCAACCAGGTCCCGGCCGGGCCGAAGTACACCGTGATCTACACCAAGCAGGACCGGGTGGTCACGCCGTACACCTCGCAGGTACTGGAGGGGCCGGGCGTCACCAACATCCTCCTGCAGGACAAGTGCCCGTGGGACCAGGCCGGCCACGTCGGGGTGTTCAACGACGGCCCGACCATGCAGCTCACGCTGAACGCGCTCTCCGACGGTCCGGCGAGCTTCCAGCCGCAGTGCCGCGACTTCGGGGTGCAGTTCCTCTAGTCACTCCACAGGAGTGTGCTGAAGGATCCGGCTGTCGCTGGGCGGTGTCCGGTGCGTGCGCTGGCAAGGCGGCGGAGGGAGGCGGGCCGGTGGCCCGTCGACCGACGCCAACGCAGCCAGCGTGCGTGCCGGGCGCCGCGCAGCACGGCGGATCCTTCAGCACACTCCTCAAGCTGCCGGTGGGGTAGGGGCCGCGGTCGCCGACGACTGTCCACGTATCGTCGGCGACCGTGGACCCCATCGTCGTCGCCCTGGCCTTTGCCGCGATCTTCGTGGTGGAGCTGCCGGACAAGACCTTCATCGCGACGCTGGTGCTGTCCACCCGCTATCCCGGCCCGCTGGTGTGGCTGGGCGTAGGCCTGGCGTTCGCCGTCCAGACCGGGATCGCGGTGGCGATCGGCGGGGTGGCCGGACTGCTGCCCACCGACGTGGTCCGGGTCGCGGCTGCGGTGATGTTCCTAGTCGGCGCGGTTCTGCTCTATCGCGAGTCGCGCGAGGCCGACGCCGAGGAGGCCGAGACGGAGCGCGAGTACGCCGCGAAGGCCGGTGAGGCGCACGGCTTCCGGATCGTGCTGACCTGCTTCCTGGTGCTGTTCGCGGCCGAGTGGGGCGACCTGTCGCAGCTGCTGACGCTCTCGCTGGTGGCCAAGTACGACGCGCCCGCCAGCGTCTTCGTCGGCGCCTTCGTGGCGCTGCTGACGGTCTCCGGGCTCGCCGTACTCGTCGGCCGGGTGCTGCTCAACCACGTCCGGCTCAGCCTGCTGCACCAGCTCGGCGCGCTCGTCTGTCTGGCGCTGGCCGCGCTGACGGTGTACGAGCTGGTGGCCTAGCCGCTCGCAGGCCGGACCCAGACCTCCTTGCCGTTGACCCGGACCTTCACCTTCGCGCGCGAGTGCACGCGGTCCGCGACGATCGTGTACGACGTCACCCGGCCGCCGCGCCAGGTCGCGCTCACCTCGTAGCCTCCCCGCGCCCGGAGCCCGGTGAACTGGCCGGCCGACCACTCCGCGGGGCAGGCGGGGAGCAGTGAGATGGCGCCGTCGTGGCTCTGCAGCAGCATCTCGGTGACCGCGCCCGGGATGCCGAAGTTGCCGTCCATCTGGAACGGCGGGTGGTCGCAAAACAGGTTCGGCAGCGTGTTGTAGGTGAGCAGGCCGCGCAGCATGATCCGGGCCCGGTGGCCGTCGCCGAGCCGCGCGAACAGCGCGCACCGCCACGGCCAGGTCCACGACCGGCGGCTATCGCCGGAGACGGTGGCCGCGGTGAACGGGACCCCCTCCTTCTCGCCGCAGCGCGCCTTGAGCGAGACCACGGCGGCGGCCGCGAGCTCCGGCGTACCGGCCGGGGTGATCTGCCGGCCCGGGTAGACGGCGAACAGGTGCGAGGTGTGCCGGTGGATGTCGTTGGGGTCGTCGCGGTCGGTCTGCCACTCCTGCAGCTGACCCCACCGGCCGACCTTGTTCGGCGCCAGCCGGTCCCTCATCTCGGTGACCCGGGCCTGGTAGTCGCGGTCGACGTCGAGCGCCTGGGCGAGCTCGAGGTAGTTGCTGAACAGGTCCCAGATGATCTGCTGGTCGTGCATCACGCCGTCCTCGCGCGGCCCGTGCTCGGGCGACCAGCCGTCGGGGGCGACCAGCAGGCCCTCGTCATTCTCGATGAGGCGGTCCTCCCAGAACTGGCAGATCTCCTTGACCAGCGGATAACCCTGGTCGCGGAGGAACTCGCGGTCCTGGCTGAAGGCGTAGTGCTCGTAGACGTGCTGCATGTACCAGGCGCTGGAGACCGTGTTCCACTCCCACGCGTTGCCGCCGAAGATGCTCTGGCTGGTCCGCGCGGTCCAGCCGCGGGTCTCGGCGCCGAAGGTGTTGCGGGTGGCCACCCGGCTGGGTACGGCGACCTGCTCGACGAAGTCGACCAGCGGCCGGTGCGTGTTCGACAGGTTCGTGGTCTCCGCGGCCCAGTAGTTCATCTGCACGTTGATGTTGGTGTGGTAGTCCGAGGCCCACGGCGGCTGGTTGCTGTCGTTCCACACGCCCTGCAGGTTGGCGGGCAGGTCGCCCGGCTGCGAGGAGCTGATCAGCAGGTAGCGGCCGTAGTCGAACATCAGCTGCTCCAGGCTCGGGTCCTCAGCGCCCGCGGCGTACCGGACCCGGCGCAGGTCGGTGGGCAGCGCGGCGACGGCGGCGGCGGTCGCGCCCCAGGTCACCGTGGCCCGCGACAGCTGCTCGCGGACCCAGGCGGCCTGCTTGCTCCGCAGCGTCGAGTAGTCCTGGCCCACGGCGGCCGCGAGGGTGGCGGCCACCCGCGGCGCGGGGTCCTCGCCGCGCCAGCCGGCAGCGGCGTTCATGGCGTAGTCGGTGCGGGCGTCCAGGTAGACGGTGAGCGTGCTGCAGCCCGTGAACCGGGTCGCGGTCCCGTCCTTGCTGACGGTGCCGTCGGTCGGCACGACGCGGACCGCGCAGGCGTGCTTGAGGTCGTTGGCCATCACGCCGGCGAAGCCGAGCCGGCGGCCGTCGGCGTCAACGGTGGTCGGGGTGTCGGGCTGGGCGGAGGCGAGCGCGATCGTGCCGGACAGCCCGTCGGGGTCGTCGGTGCGGTACTGGAGGATCAGGCAGTCCGCGGCCTTGCTCGCGAACGCCTCCCGCAGCACCCGGTGCCCGCGCTCGGCGTACCGGGTCACCTGGATGCCGATCGTCGGGTCCAGGGCGCGCTGGTAGTCGGCGAGCACCTCGCGCTCTGCGGTGTCGAAGTCCGCGCCGGCGAGCTCGATGCCGGCGACCTGGACGTAGTCGGACCCGGCCTTCGGGCGCAGGGTGAGCCGGTACGCCGGGTACGCGACCGGCACCGTCACCGAGAAGGACTTTGTCTCGCCGGCAGCGGCGAACCGCTCCGTGCGCTCGTCGAGGTCGACCCAGGCCAGGCCGTCGGTCGAGCCCGCCAGCGTCCAGCCGACCGGGTCCTGGTCGCGGGAGCCGGGACCGCTGGTGATCCGGTACGACGTCAGCGCGACGCCGCTGGGCAGGTCGGCCTGCCAGCTGACCTTGTCGCCGCCGTGGCGCACCCGCCACGCCGTACCCGGCTCACCGTCGACCGTGGCCCACAGGTCGCCACCGCTCGGCGACGAGACATAGACCGCCTGGCCGCCCTGGAGCTCCACGCCGCCGATCCCGACCTCGCCCACCTGGAAGTGGCTGACGCCGGCCTTCGGCTCGAACGTGAACCGGTAGTAGGAGTAGGCGGTGGTGTTGGTGAACTCGAACGTCTTCTTCTGGAACCGCTGCTCGAACGGCGCCGCCAGCGCCTGGCTGTCCAGCACCTGCCAGGTCACGCCGTCGGCCGAGCCGGCAAAGGTCCAGGTCTGCGGGTCGCGCGCGGGTACGTCGTTCGCGCTGGTCAGCGAGTAGGAGGAGACGGCGACCGGCTCCGGCAGGCTCACCTGCCACAGCACCTCGGCCGGCGGGCCGATGATGCACCACTTGGTCCGGGGGTTGCCGTCGTAGGTCTGGGCGATGCTCTCGTTGCTGTTGGAGTCCTGGTACGGGCCGCCCGGCGCGGTCACCTCGACGGTGCCGCCGAAGGTGACCCGCAGGTCGCCGAAGTTCCGGTAGGAGCCGAAGCCGGTGACGCTGGTGTCGAAGGCGCCGTCGGGCTGGCCCATCAGCGCGTTGTCGTAGTCGTTGACGCCACCCCAAAGGCTCTCCTCGTTGAACTGGATCCGCTCCTGGGTACTGCCGCCGAACAACATCGCGCCTAGCCGGCCGTTGCCCAGCGGGAGCGCCTGACGCTGCCAGTCGGTCGCGGGCTTGCCGTACCAGAGCGAGTTCGGCGACAGCCGCGGCCAGACCAGGGATCCGGAGCGCGGGCCAGCGGCGGCGGGCGCGGCGGCCCCGACGGCGCCGTACGCGAGAGAGACGGCGGCTGCCGCGCCTCCTGCCTTCAGCACACCGCGTCGGTCGAGACGGAACTGGTCGGTCATGGCACCCTCACTCGTGGCAGTCATCGGAGGTATTCGTTAGGCGCAACGCGATGTGATGGCGGTCACGCGCTGCGCGCACCCAGAATGCCGGACCAGATATCCGATGTCTAGAGCTCGACTCCGTCTGTTGGGCTGGAGGTTCTAGAGTCCCTCCATGGAATCTCACGGCGTCGACAGCGAGGTCGGCCGGCTGAAGACGGTGATGCTGCACCGGCCCGGCCCGGAACTGAAGCGGCTCACGCCGCGCAACAACGACCGGCTGCTCTTCGACGGCATCCCGTGGGTGAGCCGGGCCCAGGACGAGCACGACGCGTTCGCGGCGGCGCTACGCGACCGGGGCGTCGAGGTCCTCTACCTGACCGAGCTGCTGGTCGAGGCGCTTGACAGCGACATCGCCCGCAACCTCGCGATCACCACCGCCCTGTCCGGGCTGCACCTCGGCGACACGTTGCGCGCCTACCTGGCCGGCGCGCTGCACGACGCCAGCCCGGCCGAGCTGGCGTCGTACCTCACGGCGGGCATCCGCAACGACGAGGTCGGCGGCGGCCACGGCCTGGTCACCAGCCTGCTCGCCCATGACGACTTCCTGATCGACCCGCTGCCGAACCTGCTGTTCACCCGCGACTCGTCGGTGTGGATCAGGGACCGGGTGGCGATCACCTCCCTCGCGATGCCAGCGCGGGCGCGGGAGACGCAGCTGACCGAGCTGATCTACACCGAGCACCCGCGCTTCCGCGACGTGCCGGAGGGCACCCGCAAGATCCACGGCTGGCACTTCGAGCACGTCGAGGGCGGCGACGTACTGCTGATGGCGCCGGGCGTGATCGCGGTCGGCGTCGGCGAGCGGACCACGCCGGCCGGCGTCGAGCGGCTGGCCCGCCAGGTCTTCCACGCCGGTCTCGCGCACACCGTGCTCGCCGTACCCATCGCGCAGGAGCGGGCCACCATGCACCTGGACACGGTGTGCACGATGGTCGACACCGACAAGATCGTGATGTACCCGAACGTGGCCGACTCGCTCCGGGCGTACGCCGTGACCGTCGGCGAGGTCGGCGAGTCCCCGGCCGACCTGCAACTCGACGTCGCCTCCGCCGAGCCGTTCCTGGTCGCCGCCGCCAAGGCGATGCACATCGACACCCTGCACCAGATCGACACCGGCCTGGACCCGGTCACCGCCGAGCGGGAGCAGTGGGACGACGGCAACAACACCCTCGCGATCGCGCCCCGCGTTGCGGTCGCCTACGAGCGCAACGACGAGACCAACGCCCGCCTCGAGGCCGCCGGCATCGAGGTGGTCCGGATCGCCGGCTCCGAGCTCGGCTCCGGCCGCGGCGGCCCGCGCTGCATGAGCTGTCCCGTCTCCCGTGAGCCGTTGAACTAAGGGACCGCAAACCTACGACCAGAGCCCGGCAAACCTACGAGTTGGAGCCGGCAAACCTACGAACGAAGCGCGGCAAACCTACGAGTTGGAGTCGGCAAATCTACGGCCCACGGCTACGATCAACGCTCATGGGCAGCAATGACCTGATTCCTCGTCACCTGCACAAGGTCGCGACCGAAGTGCTGGATGCGTTTCCGATCGTGGTGGTCGAGGGCGCACGTCAGGTCGGCAAGAGCACGTTCGCGCAGATGCTGATCGACGGGCGACGCTCCCGGAGCGTCACCCTCGATGACCCGCGGACCGAGACCGCCACGCATACCGACCCCACCTCGTTCGCCGAGCAGTTCCACGACGGCACCTTGCTCATCGATGAGATCCAACGTGTGCCGCGGCTGATCCTCCCCCTCAAGGCCTCGGTAGACCGAGATCGCCGGCCGGGCCGGTTTCTGCTGACCGGCTCGTCCGACCTGTTGCGGCTGGAACGGACGCCAGACAGCCTCGCGGGACGCGCAGTGACACTCAAGCTCCACGGTCTCAGCCAAGGCGAGCTGACCGGTACTTCGGACGACTTCGTGAGCCGACTCGACGCGTTGAGGTTGGCGCCGGACTTCGCGTCCACGTGGGGGCGTGCGGACTATGTCGCCGCATTGCGCCAGGGTGGATATCCGGAGCTACGCGACCAGGCAGGTCGTCCGCGAACGATGTGGATAGACAGCTATCTCGATCGGATCGTGCAGCGCGACGCCTCCCTGATCCTCGACACACCGCAGCCGGGGCGGCTGTTGTCCGTGCTTCGATTGCTCGCCGCCAACCAGAGCGGAGAGCTGGTCAAAGCGAGAGTCGCCCGCGATGCCGGCATCCCGGCAACGTCCGTGACCGCTTACCTCGATGCGCTTCACACGCTGTTCCTGGTGTCCTCGCTGCCGCCGTGGACACCGAACCTCACTCGGCGCGAAGCTGGCCGACACAAGACCATCGTCAACGACCCCGCACTAGCAATGCGCCTGGCTGACGTGAGCGACGACGTTCTCGTCTCCCTGACCGGGTCTGATCACCTCGGACCGCTCCTTGAGGGTCTCGTCGTCGCCGAATTGATCAAGCAGCGGGGCTGGAGCGACACCGACTTCCGGCTGAGCCACTACCGAACCCGAGCTGGAGTGGAGGTCGACATCATCATCGAGCTGTCCGACGGCCGCCTTTACGGCATCGAGGTGAAGGCATCCGGGACCTACCGGAGCGACGACTTCCGCGGCCTGCGTACGCTCCGCGATCATGCGGGTGACCGGTTCCTCGGCGGCGTCGTACTCAACACCAGCGACTCCGGGTATCAGTACGCACAGAAACTGTGGGGGATGCCGATCTCGGCGCTGTGGGAGTGGTCGCCAGATCATAGGTAGCGGACTCAGCGTCCGAGATGAGGAAAGGCAGGTCGCGGATCGCGGTTCGCGACTACCCTGCCGCGTTGGGGGGTTGAGAAGGGTTTCGAGGGTGCGAGAACAACGGAGCCGAGGTGCGCGGGTCGCACCGCGTAGCAGGCGCGGACTGGATCTGCGCGCCTTCGGAGCCTTGGTGGCCATCGCCGCAATCGCGGTGACCGCGGCCGCGGCCGGAGTCTGGTTCGGACGCGGCGACGACGACTCGACGGGCGAGGCCACGGGCCCGGTACTCGCCGACCTCGACGGTGCCGGCCCGCTCACCCTCGCGCACTTCAGCAACGGCACGCTGTACGCCGACAGCCGGCCGATCCCGTACGGCGGTCCCGGGGGCGATGTGGTCGACGCCGGCCCCGACGTCCTGCTCCGCACGCTGGACGGCCGCGTGGTCCGGATCGACAGGACCGGCCGGGTGACCGAGCTCGGCTCCGGCGCCTCGGCGGTGCCGGTCGTGGACGCCGCCGCCAAGTACGCCGTGTGGCCACTCAGCCCCGACAGCCGCTTCCCGACCCACACCGGCGTGCTGGTGTGGGACCTCTCTGCCGCACGCGCGGTCGGCCAGCCCGCCTTCCCGTTCCCACCCGGACCGGAGGGCCCGGCGCCGGTCGCTCTCGACGGCTCCGCCCGCGCATACATCGCCGCACCGGACGGCCGGCTCTGGGCCTGGGACCGGGAGAAGAACACCTACGTCCTCGACACGCCGGACAAGGTCGAGTCGGTGGCGACCGGCGGCACCGGCCTGGTGGTCAGCACCAGCGACACCTCGACGAACTACCGAGAGCCGTATCCCGCCGGCCTCGGTGAGGGCCACGCGGTCGACGGCGCCCAGGCCGCCTGGTCGCCGACCGGAGCGGTGGCCTGGTTCGAGGGCTCGGACCTGCGGGTCGCGGCCGACGGCACGGGAGACGGCGACCAGCTGGGCTGGCCGACCGACCTGGAGCCCGGCCGGATCGTGTGGGAGAGCGGCACCGCGTTCGTCGTACTCCCCGAGGCGTCGGAGCAGCCGGCGATCCGCTGCTACGTCGGAAACGACGACTGCCGGGTCGTCGCGGAGAGCACCAGCTAAGCGCGCCTCAGGCGGTGCGCTCCATCTCCGGCCACAGGTCGCGCCAGCTGCCGCTGAGGTCGCGGCACACGTAGACCGGGGTGTCGGCCTCGTCGTTCTCCAGGCCGTACGGCGTGGGCGTGCGGCCGACCTCGTCGCACGAGCCGAACCAGTCGCCGAGCGCGGTCTGCGGGTAGCCGACCGCGAGCACCACGTCGTACCTCTCCGGCGGCGGGCCGAGGGTGCGCAGGCTGTTGTGGCCGCTGTAGACCGGCAGCGAGGTGTAGCGGCTGACCGCGCCGGCCTGCCCGTAGTTCGCCGTGAGCACGACGGTCCGCGGGCGCTCGGCGGTGGGCAGCTCGGCGTACGCCGCCTCGAAGGTGTCGGCGAAGCCGGGCCAGCCGATCTGCTCGCCGGCGTCGTAGTTGATCTCCTCCACCGGCGATCCGGCGACGTCGCCGGGCGGCAGCAGCGGAAGCATCAGGTAGGCGTTGCCGGCGACGGTCAGCACCAGCGCGGCGGCCAGCGCCACCACCCGCACTCGGGCCTGCGCGGCCCAGTCGACGACCGGCTGGGCGCCGGCGGCAAGCAGCACCGGGTACATCCCGCACAGGTAGTAGGGCTTGCCGCCGGTGGCGATCAGGAAGGCGGCGAGGACGACGTACGCGACGGCGAAGGCCCGCCACAGCGCGAGATCAGCAGAGCGAGCCAGCCGCCACCAGCCGATCGTCCAGACCGGGACCAGGAACGCCGACAGCAGCACGATCTGGAACGGCAGGAACAGCGACCGCGGCTCGCTGGTCCCGGACTCGCCGGCCGCGATCTGTGAGGACATCTCAAGCTGCGGCCAGTCGTTGGCGGCCTGCCACCACAGGTTCGGAGCGGCCAGGACCAGCGCGAGCAGCGCGCCGAGCCAGAGCCGCGGCGAGGCCAGCGCGCGCCGCGGTCCGGCAGCGGCCACGCCGATCAGCAGCGCGAGCAGGCCGGTCGCGATCAGCGTCTTGACCTCCATGCCGACCCCCGCGGCCAGGCCGACCCAGAGCCAGGCCCGGCCGCCGTCGCGCAGTGCCCGGACGCCGGCCCAGCAGACCAGCGCCCAGCAGAGCAGGTCGAACGAGGTGGTGCCCATCAGGTGCCCGGTCGCCAGCGTCACCGCAGAGATCGCCCACGCGACCGCCGCGAACACCTGCCCTCGCGCGCCGGCGCCGAACTCGCGCGCGATCAGCCCGGTGACGTACGCCGTGGCGCCGGCGACCAGCGCCGAGGGTAACCGGAACCCGACCAGCGACCCGTCGAAGAGCACGTGGGTGGCGTGCGCGAGCAGCGGGATCAGCGGCGGCTGGTCGACGTACCCCCACTGCGGGTGGCCGCCGAGCAGGATGAAGTAGAGCTCGTCGCGGTGGTAGCCGTATCGGCCGCTCACGGCGACCAGGCAGGCGACCAGGACGGCCGCGACGATGAGCAGGTGGCGGTGGGCAGCGAGCTGGCGATCCGGGCCGGTCACGCGCTGAATCATGGCGTACACCGGAAAACCTGTCGCGCGCCGACGGCCCGCCGATCTACGTTGAAACGAAACCGACATGTGAAGGAGAGCCGAACGATGCGAGCAGCTGTGGTCGCCCCGCCCCTCGTCCGTCGACTCCCGGAGCCCACAGCCCTATGCACATGTCCCCTTCGCTCAACCTCGGCATCCTTGCCCACGTAGACGCCGGCAAGACCAGCCTCACCGAACGTCTGCTGTACGACGCCGGCGAGCTCGACGCCGTCGGTAGCGTCGACGCCGGCACCACCCGCACCGACTCGATGGACGTCGAGCGGCGGCGCGGGATCACCGTGCGGTCCGCGGTCGCGTCGTACGTCGCGGACGACCCCGGCGGCACCGTCGTGAACATCGTCGACACCCCCGGGCACCCCGACTTCATCGCCGAGGTCGAGCGCGCGCTCGCGATACTGGACGGTGCAGTACTGGTGCTGTCGGCCGTCGAGGGCGTGCAGCCGCAGACGGTCGTGATCTGGCGCGCGCTGCGCCGGCTGGACGTGCCGACGCTGCTGTTCATCAACAAGACTGACCGCCGCGGCGCCGACCCGGAGCGCGTGCGCGCCGACATCCGGCGCCGGCTCCCGGGCAGCGAGGAGACGCCGGTGCTGGCCGGCTCCGCGCTCACCGGCGACGGGGTGGCGAAGCTGGCCGCGGCGATCACGTCGGAGCTGCCGTCGTCGCCTCCCAACGTCGAGGCCGAGCCCGCCGGCGTGGTGTTCAAGATCGAGCGTGACGACCGCGGCAAGCGGGTCTTCGTCCGGATGCGTTCCGGCAGTCTGGCGGTCCGCGACCGGCTGCAGCTGACCGGCCGGTCGCGGGAGCGGGTGACCGGCCTGCAGGTCTCGACGGGCGGCGGGCTGGCCCCGGCCAAGCGCGCGGTCGGCGGCCAGATCGCCGTACTCCGCGGGCTGGACGCGGCCCGGATCGGCGACTCGTTCGGCCCGGGACAGGTCGAGGTTGACGGATTCGTGCCGCCGACGCTCCAGGCTGTCGTCGTCCCGGCCACGCCGCACGAGCGGGGAGCCGTGTACGCCGCGCTGACCGAGCTCGCCGAGCAGGACCCGCTGATCGCGCTCCGCACCACCGGCGACGAGATCGCGGTCAGCCTCTTCGGGGAGGTGCAGAAGGAGGTCATCGCCTCACTGCTGCAGGAGTGGTACGGGCTGGCGGTCACCTTCCGCGAGACCACCGTGGTCTGCATCGAGCGGGTCCGCGGCACCGGGCAGGCGCTGGAGCAGATCAAGGTCGACGAGAACCCCTACCTCGGCACCGTCGGGCTGCGGATCGAGCCGGCCCCGGTCGGCAGCGGGATCCGGTTCGAGCTCGAGGTGGAGCGCGGCGCGATGCCGCCGGCGTTCTTCGCCGCCACCGAGGAGGGCGTGCGGAAGGCGCTGGAGCAGGGCCGGCACGGCTGGCAGGTCACCGACTGCGTGGTGACAATGACCGACTCCGGCTACTGGGCCCGGCAGAGCCACGCGCACCAGAAGTTCAACAAGGCCTTCTCCAGCGTGGCCGGCGACTTCCGGAACCTGGGGCAGGTCGTGGTGACGGCCGCGCTGCGGCAGGCGGGTACGACGGTGTGCGAGCCGGTTGACCGGATCGACCTGGAGGTGCCGACCACGGTGCTGGGCGCCGTACTCGCGCTGCTCGGGCGGCTGGGCGGCGTCGTACTCACCACTCATCCCGGCGACGGGGTCACCCGCCTGGAGGGCGACCTGCCCGCGACCCAGATCCGGGCGCTGACCAGCCAGCTCCCCGACCTCACCGGCGGCGAGGCGGTGCTCGCCAACCGGCTCGACCACTACGCGCCGGTGACCACCGAGCCGCCGGTCCGACGCCGCGTCGGTCCCGACCCCGCGGACCGCCGGCGGTGGTTCCGCGAGATGCCTCGGTGACGATCAGCGGGACGGGCAGCGGTTAGGGCACTCGTCTAGACCGCAGGGTTGCGCCCGGCAGGTCTGGGGTACGACGTACCCGTCGCACCGCTAGGCTGCCCGAAGATTGGCTAGCCGTAACCCACTCACACTGCATCAGGGGGCATTCTGTGGCGAGACTGACCGCAGAGAAGAAGGTCCTCCACGCCGACCTCGAAGGTGATTCCGTCAAGGCCGCTGCCGGCTCGATGGTCGCCTATCAGGGCAACGTGGAGTTCAAGAACGCCGGCATGGGCGGCGGTGGTGGCCTGCGGGCTGCCGTCCGCCAGCGCGTCGCCGGAGAGGCCGTGAACCTCATGGAGTGCACCGGCCACGGCCGTGTCTACCTCGCCCAGGATGCCTTCGACGTCACCGTCGTCGACCTGCAGCAGGACACGCTGACCGTGGAGTCCGAGCACATCCTCGCGTTCACCAAGGGCATCCAGCACGACGTCCAGTTCGCCGGCCTGCGCGGGATGACGTCCGGCCAGGGCCTGGCGACGACCAAGCTGTCGGGCACCGGCCAGGCCGCGATCATCTCCGACGGCCCGATGATCGCGCTCGCGGTCGCGCCGGGCATGCCGCTGGTCGTCGACCCGGACGCGTACGTCGCGGGCACCGGCCAGACCCAGATGTCGCTGGTCTCCGGCGTGAGCTGGCGAAGCCTGGTCGGCGAGGGCGGCGGCGAGCCGTTCTCGCTGCGCTTCGAGGGCCAGGGCACCGTCTACATCCAGCCGGCCGAGAGGTAGGGGCGAATGACTTTCGAACAGATCAACGCCAAGGTCGTGCGCGCCCAGGTCGGCCCCGGTCAGGAGGTGCTGGCCCGGCGCGGCGCGATGCTCGGCTACGAAGGCCAGGTGACGTTCCGGCCGCTCGCCGGCCAGGGCCAGGGCGTGGGCGGCCGAGTCGGTGCGGTCATGTCCGGCGAGTCCAACAAGATGATGGCGACCGAGGGCCAGGGCCGAGTGCTCTACGGCTTCCGCGGCCTGTACGTCACGATTATCCAGATCACCGGCGACTCGCTGACCGTCGAGGCGGACCGGCTGCTCGCCCACTCCGCGAACCTGCAGACCAGCATCGAGATGGTCGGCGGTGGGGGCGGCATGGGCGGCGCGATCCGCGGCGCCGTACGCGGCGCGATGACCGGCCAGGGCCTGTTCACCACCAAGTTGTCCGGGCAGGGCACGGTCGCGCTGCTGTCGCACGGCGGCACCTTCCCGCTCCAGCTGAACGGCGAGATGGTCGGCGTGGACCCCCAGGCGTACGTCGGCCACGTCGGCGCACTGCAGGTCGACCTCAAGGCCTCCGTCGGCTTCCGCGACGCGATCGGCCGTGGCTCGGGCGAGGCCTTCCAACTGCACATTTCCGGACACGGCACCGTGTACGTACAAGCATCGGAGAAGAAGTTCTGATGATCGGCGGACTCATGCCCACCATCTACGACCCGAACTCGCTTCCGGTCGACGACAACATCAACCACTACGCCTTTTCGATCGACCTGAACGGCGAGTGGTTCACGTCCAAGGGCGCGATGATCGCCTACTACGGCAACATCGACTTCTCCGGCGTCGCGGCGTTCGCGTCGCGGGCCGCGTGGGTGGCCGCGCGCTTCTCGTCGCCGCTGTACACCCAGGACTGGGTGGTCGCGGCCGGTCAGGGCAAGCTCGTCATCGGTGACCGTGGCAACGACATCAACTCCTACGACCTCGAGGACGGCAACCTCACCATCAAGGCGGTCAACCTGCTCGCCTTCCAGCCGTCCCTGGAGCTCAAGCAGTCGATCGTGCCCGGCTTCGTCACGCTGATCGGGACCGGCAAGTTCCTGGCGTCGTCCAACGGCCCGGTGATCTTTGTGGAGCCGCCGTTCCGCGCGGACCCGGACGCGCTGCTCGGCTGGGCCGACTGCCCGTCGCCGTCGCAGCACTACGACTACAACTGGATGGCGCAGTCGTTCATGGCGGGCATCCAGGGGATGTTCGGCCGGGAGTCCGGCGAGGAGCGGCAGTACGACTTCACCGGCGCCGGCACCATCCTGATGCAGTCCTCGGAGATGCTGCGGGTCGACTCCGCCCTGATGCGGATCGTGGAGTCGCAGACCAACCTGCTCGACGCCAACTCGGCCGGTGCGCTCGGCCACAAGCTGATCGCCCGCGCCCAGCAGTCGAACATGTGAATCAGGTACGTCGGACAGACTCGACGTACTCCTCATCTGTTGTCGCCCAGGACTGTTGTGAGTTTGGGCGACGGCGTAGAACTGACATTGCAACCAACATGGAAAATCGAAAGGGAAGCTCATGGGAGTCTCGCTCAGCAAGGGCGGCAACGTCTCACTCTCCAAGGAGGCGCCGGGTCTGACCGCCGTCAACGTGGGTCTCGGCTGGGACGTCAACACCTTCTCCGGCGGTGAGTTCGACCTCGACGCGTCGGCGATCATCACGAACGACACCGGCAAGGTCATCTCCGACCAGCACTTCGTCTTCTTCAACAACCTCAAGTCGGCCGACGGCTCGGTCGAGCACACCGGCGACAACCTGACCGGCGAAGGCGAGGGCGACGACGAGCTGATCAAGGTCAACCTCGCCGGCGTGCCGGCCGAGGCCCAGAAGGTCGTCTTCGTGGTGTCGATCTACGATGCCGACAACCGCAAGCAGAACTTCGGCGCGGTCCGCAACGCCTTCATCCGCGTTGTCAACCAGGCCGGCGGGACCGAGATCGCTCGCTACGACCTCACCGAGGACGCCTCGGTGGAGACCGCGATGGTCTTCGGCGAGCTCTACCGTGCCGGCGAGGAGTGGAAGTTCAAGGCCGTCGGCCAGGGCTACGCCTCCGGCCTGCGCGGCATTGCGGCGGACTTCGGCGTCAACGTCTGAGACCGACCCAGTGGGCATCTCCGGAGGTTCATCGAGGGTCTGAGTGG
Source organism: Nocardioides speluncae (assembly GCF_003121585.1). GTDB lineage: Bacteria > Actinomycetota > Actinomycetes > Propionibacteriales > Nocardioidaceae > Nocardioides > Nocardioides speluncae. The sequence continues at coordinate 118,127 of NZ_QEOO01000001.1, read as the reverse complement.
TCAGGGTGCGCGCAGCGCAAGGCGTCGGAGGGAGGCGGGCCGGCGGCCCGTCGACCGACGACAACGCAGCGATGTGCGTGCCATGGCCGCTCAGACCCCGACGAACCTCCGGAGATGCCCACTAGTACGCCGGGAGGGGCCGCCGTCGTCCGCGTGACGACGCCGGCCCCTCCTGCTTTCCACCCGGATCCACTCGAGAGGACTCGTCATGGGGATCGACTACAACAAGCGGCCGAGCCAGCCGCCGCAGCCACCCGCCGCACCGCCTCCCCCGCCCGCGCAGCCGCAGGGCTGGGAGGACACGCCGCAGATCCCGCCGCAGTTCGCCGGGCAGCAGCAGTACGTCCAGGCCGCCCAGGCTGGCCAGGCCGGTCCTCCCCCTCCGCAGGTGAGCCTGAGCAAGGTCACGCTGACCAAGGCGGCGCCGGCGATCTCGCTGGCGAAGTCGGCTGGCGCGAGCGGGCTGATGCGGGTCAACCTCAACTGGCAGCAGGGCGGCAAGCGCGGCTTGTTCAAGAGCAAGGCGGCCGGCGAGGTCGACCTCGACCTGCGCTGCCTGTTCGAGATGCAGGACGGCTTCAAGGGCGGCGTGGACGCGCTCGGCAAGCAGTTCGGCTCGCTGGACGGCCCGCCGTACATCCTGCTCGACGGTGACGACCGCTCCGGCTTCAGCGAGGGCGGTGAGAACCTCACCATCAACCTGGACCGGCTGGACCAGATCAAGCGGATCCTGATCTACACCGCGATCTACTCCGGAGCGATCAACTGGGCCGACGCCCGTGCGGTGGTCACGCTCTACCCGGTCGGCGCGCCGCCGATCGAGGTGCACCTCGACGAGGCCACCGGCCAGTCGCCCGCCTGCGGGATCGCGCTGCTCACCAACCAGAACGGCGCGCTCACCGTCAGCCGCGAGGTGGTGTACGTCGGCAACGCCGAGCACCTCGACAACCGGTACGGCTGGGGCCTCTCCTGGAGCCAGAAGACCAAGGACTGACGCGCGGCTACCGGTGTCGGTTGACGTAGGCCCAGGCCTCGTCGACCGCCCCGGCGAGCTGCTGGTGACTCGGCTCACCGATGCCGAGCACCCAGACGAGCCGCCGTTCTGCGGAACGCCAACAGATCGGCGCCGCCTGACGGGCCTGAAGGGTGCCGCATGCCGACCGGCCGACACTCGTGACAGAGCCGCTCCGAAGAAAGCGGTCCAGCTCGTCGATGGCCGGCGGCTTGCCGGTGAAGACGAACAAGCCGAGACCGAAGTCGCCGCCCTCGCGCACGTAGATGCCACCGTCCCAGGCAAGGCCCGACACGTCGCCCACAAACTCGGTAACGACGTCGTCGATCGCCCTCGACCTGGGCTCGAGGGGCACGCCCACGAGGTTCTCCGGGAGCCGCGACGCCGGAGCCGTGGGCGGCTCAGACGGGTCGGCCGTCTGCGTCGGCTTGGCTGAGGGGCTCTTGCCCACCGGCGATGCGGTAGAAGAAGACTCGTCGGACTTCGGCCAGTTGTTGGCGTCGCTGTCGTGACCGCCGTAGTCGGGCGCGCCACATCCGGCGAGCACGAGCACGGCGGTGACGGCGAGGACGGCCGGTCGCAACACAGGGTGAAGGCTAGGAGTTGCGCTCGAGGTAGGTCCAGGCCTCGTCGACGGCGCGGGCCAGCTGCTGCTCGGTCGGCTGGCCGACTCCGATCACGGTCACCAGCTGACGTCGGGCCGAACGCCAGCAGAACGGCGCGTCCGGCCGGCCCGGGTAGGTCCCGCACGCCGACCGGCCCACGCTGGTGACCCGGCCGCCTCGGTAGAAGCTGTCCATGGTGTCGATCGCCGCGGGCTTGCCTGTGTAGACCATCAGCGCCACCCCGAACGGGCCGCCCGAGCGCGCGTACAGACCGGTGTCCCGGGTGAGTCCCCGCGTCGTACCCGAGAACCACTTCGCACTCTCGGCACCCGGATCGAGCGGCTCGCCGGCGAGGCTGAGTGGGAGTCGCGAGCCTTGCGGCTGCTGCTGGGCGTCCGGCTGCTGGGTGTACGAGATCGGGTCCGCCTGCGGCCAGTCGTCGGCATCGCTGTCGTAGCCGCCGTAGTCGGGCGCCCCACATCCGGCGAGCACAAGTACGGCGGCGACGGCGACGGCGGCCGAACGCGACATGATTTCAGACTACTTAAGTAAAGCCCTGACATCACCGCCGCACGGCGCGGGCGTCCGGGGTATGCCAAACCCGCCGAAGAGGCAGCGGTGCCCGCGATGCTGGGACGAGCGTCGCGGGCACCGCCTCTTGCTCGCGGTTCACCATCCCCCGATGGTCGATTCGCGCGTTTTGTTGAACGATGCACGGGTATCTGAGTCACGGATGTCCGCAATGCGGACTAGACCGGCTATCGGACCAAGAGCGGCTCACGACTCCGGCTGTGCTGCCCAACCGTCGTCCGTAGCCGCTGCCAGGTCCTCGAAGGATCGCTTCCGGCTGCCGGTGACCGAGACGACGAGTGCATCGTCGGCTCGCCAGCAGACCCTCAACGTCGACTTGGCCGCGCAGGTGCTGCGGCCGACGCGGGATCCGCCGAGCGGGAGCTCGACCTCAGCGGCGTAGTTCGGCTCCGAGCCGTCCTGGCCCTCGCCGCCGATCGAGGACGGAAGATGGATGACCGGCTCGTCGGCAGGAGAATCGCTCGGAGTGGGGTCGGCCTGGGGCCAGTTGGAGGAGTAGGAGCTCGGCTCGTCACCGAACTCGGGGGCCCGCAGCCGGTGACACCCAGGGCCACGGCGACGACGGCCGCCGCTGCGCGCAGGGGTCCTCGCATGCGCTGGGCTCCCCTCGATGCCCGGGACATGGAAAGCCCGGCCGTTGCTGACGGGGGATGCAACAACGACCGGGCAGTGGAAAACTTACGTCGTCAGATGCTGCGCCACAAGCGAAACGACGAGATTTCCGACGTGAGTTCTCTCAACCTGGGGTGACCCTGGACACGAAGGTGTTCACCGGATAGTCACCTGCCGGTTGGCCAGGCCGGAGCGAGCCGAACGCTCCTCGCTGGTGAGCGGCGAGTCGTCGGCCAGCGCGGCGTCGAGGTCGCTCTTGAACTGGGCCGCGGAGTCCTCGACCGCTTCAGCGCCGGTGCCGACCGGCAGATCCCACACGGGTGCGAGCAGGCCATGCGCCCGGAACATGCCGACGAACCGCGAGCCCTCAGCGATCACGTCCTTGCCGGCGGCGTGCAGCCGGGCGAGCGCACTGAGCAGCTCGTCCTCGGGCTCCGGCATCACCCATCGCAGGTGCTCCTTGGTCCCGACGTTCGTCCAGTACGCCGCCTCGACCGACGCCAGTCGCGTGGTCGGGTTCGCGGCGCCGTTGGCCTGCTCGAGCGCGGCCGTCGCCTCCGGCGACTCGTCGACATCCGACAGCCAGTAGCCGAAGCCGTCGTGCACGGACACCGCGAGCACGTCGCCGGTCACCAGGTCCTGCAGCCGCGGGCCGTCACCGGGCGGGGCGGTCAGGCCGACCACGCCCTCCTCGGCGTCCAGCGCCTTGAGCAGCACTGCGCCGAGGTCGCGGGCCGGGTCACCGAAGTTGTGCTGCACCTGAAGGCCCAGCCAGATCTCGCCGCTCTCCCGGACCAGCGCCGGCGCGGCAGCCGGCAGGAGCGTGCACAGCTGAACCGTCCTGTCGGAGTCCTTCAGCGTGAGCGGCGCCGTCGCGGCCGGGACCAGCTCGCGGAGCGCGATCACGTCGCACTCGGACGGCAAGCCCTCGAACGGCCGCCGTACGAACGCGACCGGCGCGCCGCTCGGGTCGCCGTGGCAGGCCTTGTAGCGGCGGCCCGAGCCACACGGGCACGGCTGCCGAGGGCCCACCTCGCCGGGATTGGTGGCGACGTCGCGGGCCTTGGTGCGTGAGCTCTTTCCCATAGGGCGGAATCTATCCGTCCAGCAGCTCCAGGAGGTACGCCGGGCGGTCGGTGATCACGGCCTCGACGCCGAGGTCGAGGCAGAGGTTGAGATCTTCCTCGGTGTTGACGGTCCAGACGTGGATCCGGTGCCCCGCCTTGCGCAGCCGCTTGCCGAGGCTGGGGTGCTCGCGCAGCTCGCGGATCCCGGGGCCGACCAGCCAGTCGTCGCCGATGGTCGGCTTCAGTACCGGCCACCGCTGTGCGCTGTCCATCAGCATCACCACGTCCAGATCCGGCTCGGCCCGCTTGATCCGCTGCAGCGCGGTCCACGAGAAGCTCATCACCCGTGCCGGCGACCCCTTCTCGGTCCAGCCGAACTCGCGCAGCAGCTTCACGACGCGGCGCTCGACCAAGCCGCCGTACCGGGTCGGGTGCTTGGTCTCGATCGCCAGCTCCACCCGGCGGTCCAGGCCGGCGACCGTCTCCAGGAGCTTGCGCAGGGTGAGTACGCCGCCCAGCTCCGGGTCGATATCGGGCGCCTCGTCGTCGAGGTCGGCCCACGGGTTCTTCCAGGACGCGAAGTCCAGCTCGGACAGCTCGGCGAGCTCCATCTCCGAGACCACCGCGCGCTTGTGCGCGGTCCGTCGCAGGTTGCGGTCGTGGACACAGACCAGGTGCCCGTCGGCGGTCAGCCGGACGTCGCACTCCAGGCCCTCCGCACCCGCGTCGAGCGCGGCGAGGTAGGCGCCGAGAGTGTGCTCGGCCAGCTCGTGGCTGGCGCCCCGATGGGCGATGACCTTCGGTCTCATGTGCAGATCCTGCCGGAGTCGTGCTCGCCGTTCACATGCAACGCGGTGAGATCCGCGGTCTTTGCAGATGTGAAATTTCCCGGAAGTTGGGCATAGTTGGGGCCATGAAGTCCATCTCGACCCGCGCATTCGGCCGGGACACGCAGGCCGCGCAGCAGGCGACCAGCGCCGGCCCGGTGTTCATCACCGACCACGGCCAGCCGTCGCACGTGCTGCTCAGCGCGCAGGACTACGCAGCACTCCGGGGTGAACAGCGCTCGCTCGCCGAGACCCTCGGCATGGACGAGGTCGTGGAGCTGCCCTTGGTCACGCTCGCCGTCGACACCGTCACCTGGGCACAGTGAGCAGGCCGTCGATGGGCTGGCTGCTGGACACCAATGTGGTCCGCGGGCTGCGGCGTACCTCGCTGCTGGACGGCGGCGACCCGGCCTTCCGTCGCTGGGCGGCACGCCGCCCGGCCGGCGTCGACCACATCTCGGTGGTCACCCTGATCGAGCTGGAGCTGAGCGTGCGGACGCTGGAGCAGCGGGACCGGGCGCGCGGGATCGAGGCGCGACGGTGGTACGACGACCAGGTGGTGCCCGAGTTCGAGGGCCGGGTGCTCGCCGTCGACGCCCCGGTCGCCCGCGCCGCGGCCGCGCTGAACGGCCCGGACCGCGACACCCTGATCGCGGCCACCGCATCGGTGCACGGGCTCGGCATCGCCACCCGCAACGTGCGTGCGTTCGCGCCGTACTCGCTGCGGGTGTTCAACCCCTGGGTCGGTTGACGGGAGTGCGGCCGATCCGTGCCCACGACGGGCCGTGTGCCCAGATCGAGCTGCTGCTCACGTAGGGGCGGAGCAGCGCGGCCAGGCCGTCGTCGCGGCGCCCGTTGAGCTCCTCGGACGCGATCCGGCGCGCGGCGCCGGCCAGGAAGTCGGTGACCTGGATCCGCGGGTCGGTCTCGGAGTCGATGAAGGTCAGGCTCGCCAGGTCGTCTCCGCAGCGGCGTTCGAGATCCGCGATCCGGTCGGGGGTGAGCGCGCCCTGGATGTCGTGCACGATCGCGACCGGCCGGCCGGCACCTGCCCAGTGCCGGACCGCGGCCTCGAGTGCGGGCACCAGCGGGTCCAGGACCACACCCGCAGCCTCCGGGGGCGCGTCGCGGACCCACTCGTTGTAGGCGGCGAGCATTCGGTGCCAGGCGCCGTACCCGAGGCTCCTCGGTCCCTCGTGGTAGAGCGTCAGCGTGGCGTCCGGGTCGTCAAGCGGGGCGGCGAAGGTGGCGACCAGGTGGAAGACCTTCTCGGTGAGGTGCACATGGGCGTTGCCGTGGAGCGGGCCGCCGGGCGCGAGCAGCCACTCCAGCACCCGCCGGTTCTGCTGGCGCAGCACCACGCTCGCCTTGACCTCGGTGGCGGGCGACCGGGCGTCGACCCGGACCCGGTCGATACAGGCGGCGGCGACGTCGGCGTCGATCTGCACGCTGGCGTGGGCGAAGACGTCGGTGGTGCCGCCGATCAGCCGCTCGCCCTCGGAGCCCGACTCGTCACAGGTGATCTCGAGCGGCCCTGCCAGCGGCACTGCCAAGGGATCTGTCAGCGCGGCCATGCGCTCCATCATCCGGGTCCTGCCCAGCTGCCGGCCACCGAGTAAAACGGGTCCCTGGCACGGTGGCCGGCAGTGGAACGCCCCGGCCTCCGCTGGGCGGCCGGGGCGGCTTGTGGTGGGCGCCTGGGTGACCTCCCGGTCACCGACGACTCATGCCTTGGTTATGCGTCGAAATCGCCGTCCCGAAACCCGCCCCCGGTAAAGAATTTGCGAACGCGAAGTATTCACCGTCGATAGGTGACCTTGCGGACCAGCAGCTCAAACGGGCCGCGGTAGTCGCGCCGGTGCATCAGGTCGGCGAGCAGCACGGTGCCGAACCAGGTACTTGCCGCCAGCAGCGCGTTCGCGGTCACGCTCAGGTCGTCGGACAGGTCGAGCAGGTACGGCGTGAACACCAGCGCCCAGACCACCGACTGCGCCAGGTAGCAGGTCATCGACCGCTGGCCGGTCGCGGCGATGGCGGTCACCAGCCAGCCGCGCTCCCCATCCGGCTGCCGGCTGAGCCGACCCGCGACCAGCGCGATCAGGGCGGCGTACCCGAAGCCGCCGAGGATGCCGGTCGCGTCGTGCATCGGGCTGAACCAGGAGAGCGCGTCGTCGCTCGGCGCCGAGGCGGCGCCGGCGGCCAGCAGGGCGGCCGGCTGCGCACCGATGACAGCAGCGCCGATCCCGATCGCGGCCACCCAGCGCAGCAGTACGGCGTACTGCTCCGGCCGCTCCAGGATCTTGCGACGGCCGGCCCACAGGCCGATCAGGAACGGGCAGGCGAAGCCGATCGGCCCGAGGAACATGATCAGCGGCTGCACCACGATCCGCTCGCCGAGCTGGGTGAGCAGGTCCGGTGACAGCATCGCCTGGTCCGGCCCGGCGGTGTCGATCGTCGCGCCGTCGATGGCCGGGAAGCAGGCGAGCAGGAAGAACAGCGCCGCCACCACGAACAGCCAGCGGTCCTTCCACCGCACCGCCCAGGCGCCGAGCAGCAACAACATCCCGTACGCCGCGAGGATGTCGCCGGTGTACAGCAACATGCAGTGCAGGAAGCCGACCACGATCAGCACCAGGCTGCGCCGCCACAGCAGCTTGCGCAGCGGCCAGCGACCGAGGTCCTCGTTGCGGCGGACGATGTGGGCCACGCCGTACCCGAAGAGCAGGCCAAACATCGGGAACGCCCGGCCGTCGACGAAGGTCGAGGTCGCCCAGGTCACGGCCGAGTCGAGGCCCGACCCGCCCACGGGGAAGCCGCCGCGGTAGCTGTCGCCGCGCAGGAAGTAGTGGGAGTTGGCCAGCGCGATGAACAGCAGCATGAAGCCGCGCGCCAGGTCCGGTCCGAGTGCCCGGGCGGACAGGGCGACCGGGCCCGCCTGCTGGCTCGTGGTTGGTGCGCTGTCCGTGGTCATACCCAGCAGTGAAGCGATTCCGGGCACCCTCGCACATCGGCGGAAGGTCGGCGCTGCCGCCTACTTTGGTCGCGGACGCTCCGCGACGGCGATGCTCGGCTGTCTGGCCGACCGTCGACTTTCAGAGGCGGGACCAACCACCTCGGACGAGCGCGGCAAGCACGAAGGCCAGCAAAACGAGGACCACGACCATGACCGCGCGCGGGGCGAGGTAGGTCAGCAGTACGCCGCACAGTCCCGCCGTTGAAAGCACCGCCGCCGTGTACATCCCTAGCTCCCTTCCGCGTGGCAGGCCAGACCGGCGACGGGCTCGGGACGTCCTGACATCGCCGGTCCGGCTGCGCCTACATTCGTCCGGTTTGCGCAACGGCAGCCAGGAAGTTGCTTCAGGTTGCTTGGATCCGGGCGCGTGCGGCCTCGACCTGCTCGGCCGCGGCGGCACCGAACACCGCCTGGTCCCTGAGCGCGTCGAACGCCCGAAGGAAGAACCCGACGTCCTCTGGCCGCGACGACCGGAGCGCCCCCGCCCAGAACTCCTGCCTGACGAGCTGCTCGTCGAACAGATAGAAGCCCGCACCCGGGTACAGCGTCCGCTGCTGCCCGAGCGGGATGATCCCGATCGACACGTACGGCATCGATGCGACCTCGAGCAGGCGGTCGAACTGCTCGCTCATCACCTCGGCGCCACCGACGTTCGTGTGCAGCGCCGACGCTTCCAGGACGAACACAAACGAGTTTGTGCCCGTGCCCAGCAGGCGCTGCCGCACGAGCCGGTTCTGGGCGGCCTCCTCGATGTCCGCTCGCGGGAGGCCGTGGAGATGGGCATGGATCTCGAACTGGGCCACCGCATACCGGAACGTCTGGAGGAAGCCCGGGACGAACAACGCCTCGTACACCCTTTGCAGTTTGGTTCGCTCGTACAGCGCCATGCTGCGGATCTGGATGTGCTTCATGCCAGCACGGAGCTCCCGGCGGGCCTCCAGCCACATCTGCCCGACCTCACGATGTGCTGCGACCAGTTCCTGCAACTGCCCCTCGACACCGCACGCCGTCGCCCATGCCCTCACGTCGGCCTCGGTCGGGCTCTGCGTCCCGTGTTCAATCTTGGAGACCTTCGACTTGTGCCAGCTGCACCGCTCGGCCAACGCCACGCCGCTTAGGCCGGCCTCCAGCCGGAGATCACGAAGCCGGATGGCGAACGCTCGCCTTGCAGCGGTCGACAATTGCAGGTCGGCCACGGCAATCCTCAGGCGGGCTCGAATTCGCGGTGCGGGGTGGCGAGGTCCCAGGCGGCCTCGAAGGCTTCGCGGCAGAACTTCACAACGTCCGGGTCACGGTGCAGCTGGATCTCGGCGCGCTCGTCGCTACCGCCGAGCACATTGAAGATCACGAAGTCGTCGAGCACGAAGCAGTCGTTGCCCGGCATCGGCAGACCGGAGACCAGCCGCCGGGGGAGCCAGCGGAGCTCCTCGCCGGCTTCGACCGGAGGGCCGCTGATCTCGACGCCCATTCGCTGGTACTCCGAGAGCGGCTCGGACACCACCCGAACTCGCCGGAGCCGCCGCCCGGCCGCGACCTCGGATGCCACCCTGTCGCGCCAGGCGGAGGTGAGCCGGGCGACTGCTGCTTGGTCGCCGCGCCGCCATGCGTCGAAAAGCTCGTCGTCAAAGGCGTATCGGTCACGCAGCTCAAGCTTGAGGAGCGGGCGGCGGCCAGCCCAGATCAGCGCCGTGCGCTGCTCAACCGAGATCAACTCCATAGTGCTCCTTCACATACTTGCGGGCGAACGCGGCGGCGGTCCGGCCCGAGATCTCCACGAACGTCTCGTCATCGGCCAGACCGACGAGCTGCTCGGCGACTGCCGGGCCGCGGCGCTTGCCCTGGACCAGCCATGAGTCTCGGTCGGTTGTGTAGAACGTCTCGCAGTCGTCGAACCCTTCCGAGTCCGGGTCCTTGCAGTAGAACGTAGCCGTGAGATTGTCGTCCTGGCTGGGGAGTTGCTCCATGTTCCACCCTCGTAGTCAACGGCCCTGTGCGGGCACCAAGCCTCACGTGCGCGCCTGGGAAGGGTCAAGGGCGTCGCACGTGCAGCCTGCCGTTAGCACCCACCTGGTCACCTCGGAGGGCACGTGAGCGAGGACCGCTTCGACTCCTACTTCGACAAGTTCTCATCTGATGTGTTTCGGTTGGAGACGTTGCAGGCGTACGCGGTTGCTGAGGAGGACGAGCGCCTGGCTGCCTTCCGCACTGGGGCGCCGAGACCACTCCGGTCGGTGCGCAACACGCCGTGGTTGGCACGCATCGCCGTCACCACTGCGCAGGGCAAGCGCTGGCAGCGTGCGCATGTCGTCGAGCACCCGCTGTCGGTGTACGTCCGCTATGAGCTGGTGGGCTACGTCGAATCCCAAGCGGCGGGCGAGACGATCGGACTCGCCGTTCGGGATGATGACGCCGCGCTAGCCGACCTTGCCGGCGACTTCTGGCTGTTCGATGGCGACCAGCCAGCCGCATTCGCTCTCCTCATGCACTACGACAGCGTCGGCACGTTTCAAGGCTTCGAGCACACGACCGAGCCCGCCGTGCTCGACCGCTGCCGAGCTCACCGGTCACTTGCGTTGCGGCATGCGATGACCCTCAATGCCTACCTCGCCGGCGGCGGCCTATGAGACGGCGTGGCCGGACTCTGGTCGCAGCGGCCAGACGCTGGCCTGCACGCACCGCCAGCCGTCGGCCTCGCGGGCGTAGACGTCGAGGTAGCGGTTGAAGCGGCCGGTGCCGCCGGTGGTGCGCGCGGAGACGCCGGCGGTGTCGCCCGCGACGTGGATGTCGACCTGGTCGATGGTCAGGTTGGGGATCGGGTTCGCGCGCAGGTCTTCGATGTAGCGGGCCGTCTCCCAGCGCTCGCCGGTGCTGCCGTCGACGTAGGCGAACCGGTCCGACAGCACTGGCTTCAGGTCCTCCCACGAACCCAGCCGGCAGGCGGCGATGAACCGGCCGTTGAGCTCGCGCAGCTGGACGACGTCGCTGGCGTGGTCGCTGACGGGGTCGCTGGTGTCTTCAGTCATGCGGCGATGGTTCGGGTGCCCGACTGTCGGCGGCAACCATTCGCTTGGGCCGGAATGTTTGCCTGGTGGCAGGGCGCGGTCGATGCTGGCATCCGTGATCGAGTTCAAGCTGAGTGTGGACGTGCTGGGCAACACCCGGTTCGCGTTCTCACCGCTCGCCGAGGTCAGCTCCAGCCTGCGGCTGCTGGGCGAGCCGCAGCCCGCCCATCTCCACACGCCGTGGCTGCGCCGGGTCCGCGACCAGCTCGGCGACGTCGACCTGGAACTCCTGCTGGCGATCACCCCACCCGGGAAGTGGGCACCGGCCTTCCTCTACCCCCGCGCGACCGGCGCGACGACCACGCTGGAGCAGCAGCTCAACGCGCTCGCGCAGGTATCGCCGGCGAAGGTCCGCGAGAACCTCGAGCTGGTCTGGTCGGGCCGCCCGCTGCCGCGGCCGGTCCGCGAGCTCTTCGACGCCGGCGAGCGCGGTCCGGCGATGATCTGCGAGGCGATCTGGGCGTACTGGGACGCCGCGATCGCGCCGTACCGGGTGCGGATCTGCGGCGTCCTCGAGGACGACGTCTCGCACCGGGCCGGGGTGTCGCTGAGCGGCGGTCTTTTCGACCTTCTCAACGACCTGCACCCCGAGGTCACCCTCGACGGCCACACGCTGAGCATCGACAAGCCCCAGCACGCCGACGCGACGTACCCGGGCGCGGTGCTGACCCTGGTCCCGTCGGTCTTCACCTGGCCGCGGCTGCTGATCAACCACGAGGACTCCGGCGAGTTCGAGCTGACGTACGCCGCCCGCGGGGTCGGCCGGGTGTGGGAGGGCGTCGAGCCCGAGGAGCGCACCGAAGATCGGCTCGGTGCGCTCCTGGGCCATACCCGCGCCGCCATCCTGGCGATGCTGTCGGTCCCGATGTCGACCACCCAGGTCGCTCGCGACCTCGGGCAGAGTCCCGGCTCGGTCAGCCAGCACCTCGCCATCCTGAGAGACAGTGGGATGGTCGTGAGCTGGCGCTCGGGGCGCAGCGTGCTCTACCGCCAGACCCCCCTGGCCGCATCGCTGGTCGCCGTCAGTACGTCGGGCATCGGTGGCTCGCAGGCGTTCGGGCGCGGTTAGGGCCGTAGGACGAAACCGACGACCTTGCCGGAGTCGCGGTCGGTGGCCTCGCCGGTGATCTGGCCGCGGTTGTTGATGTGGTTGGCGTTGCACAGGTCCAGCGACGTAGGCCGCACCTCGTCCTGGAGCACCACCATCTTCCCGTCGCGCCACAGCATCGCGGTGCACTTGGTGAAGTCCGGCGACAGCGCGACCCCGACGACCTCACGGCGCTTGTTGATGCCGAGTGCCTGCCCGAAGGCGTAGCCGTCCGGCAGCGCGAGCTTGTGCAGCTTCCCGTCGGCGGTCCACAGCACCGGAAGCGGCCGGAAGCTCTGGCCGTCGGCGGCGCTGCGGTTCGCGAAGCCGACCGCGTCGCCGCGCTCGTTGATCGCCATCGGGGTGTCCCAGGCGAGGCCGCCGAGGTCGGGGAGCAGTCGCGGCTTGCCGTGGTCCCACACGACCGGGTTCCGGGCGCTGAGCCGGCCGACGGCCTGGTCGCAGATCCCGGAGATGCCGACCACCCGGCCGTCATCGTTGATCGCGGTCGCCGAGGAGACGCCGTCGCCGGCGAGCGGCGGCAGCTCGGTGGTCCGGCGGCCGTAGTGGTCCCAGCGGACGGCGCGGAACTGCAGCACCTGGCCGCTCTCCGGGTTGCAGTCGGGGTCCTCGACCTGGTTCTCGGCCCAGCCGACGATCTGACCGCGGTTGTTGACGTCGGTCGCGAAGCCGTGGGTGCCGCCGAGCGTGGGCAGCGCGCGCATCTCGCCGTGCCGCCAGACGAAGCCGACACACGCGTAGCCGATCCGGGCGGGCAGGAACGCGCCGCAGCTCCAGGGCTCGTCGTTCGGGTCGACGTCGTCGGTCTGGGTCACCCCGACCACCGCGCCGGCGTCGTTGGTCCCGGGCCAGAGAACCGCGCTGCTGGCGTCGGGCCCGCCGAGCGTGCCGAGGTCCACCGGCTCGCCGTGCCGCCAGATCGTGGCGTGCAGCTTGCCGTTGTCGGTCGTCGAGGCGCCGGCGACCAGGCCGCGGCTGTTGATCGCGGCGCCGAACGCGCGGGGCCCGCTCAGGGCGTCCAGGATGCTGACCCGGTAGCGGTGATCCGGTCCCTGGTCGGCCGGCGACGAGGTCGCGGTCGCCGTACCGGCGGCAACGAGGAGAAGGGCGGCCGGAACCGCCAGGACTGAAGGTTTCATGCCGGTCACCTTCCGCCCGCCGCGGAGCCGTCCTCAACGATTACGTCGTACCCGAATCGCGAGCGGCCACCGGGACGAAGGGCTCGGTCAGGTGCGGGGCGGCCAGGTGACCGCCGGCCTCGGCGAGGCGCTGCAGCAGGGACTCCCGGGAGCGCCGCGCGGCCGCTGGGTCGTCCTCGAACGCGTAGGCCAGCTCGGGGTGGAGCAGCTGGACGGCGTGGACCAGCAGGTCGCCGGTGACGGCGAGAAGATCGCGGCCGGACTCGACGAGCACGCTCTGGTGGCCAGGCGTGTGGCCGGGCGTGGCGACGATCTGTACGTCGCGTCCGAGCGCGGTGTCGCCGGCGATGATCCCGAGCTGGCCGGCCCCGAGGAGCGGGTCGACGAGCGACTCCTGCAGCTGAGGGTTGATCCGGTCGATCGCGTCGAGCTCGGCCTGCTGGATCAGGTAGCGGGCGTTCGGGAAGTACGCGCGGCGCTCGGCGCCGACGACCGCCCACCCGACGTGGTCGGTGTGCAGGTGGGTGAGTACGACGCTGTCCACGTCGGCGGGATCGATGCCCGCCGCCGCCAGCTCCTCGGGCAGCCGACCGGGCACCGGCGCCCAGGCGGCCGCGGGTGAGTCGGCCGGACCGATTCCGGCGTCGACCACGAGCGTGTGGGTGTCGCTACGGATGGCGAAGGCCCGGAACTGCAGCATCCACCGGCCGTCGGCATTGACCGCGCCGGGGTCGAAGCGGTCGGCAGCCTCCCACTGCGCGTCGCCGGCATCCGGGAACGCGTTCACCCGGGCGTCGAAGAACGGCCCGGTCCCGTCGGTGAGTGCGATGACATCGTTCGAACCGACTCGGAGCCGCGGCAGCATGCCGAGGATCCTGTCACGGGTGGCCGGCCCTCGCGCGGGCCGCGACGCCGGCGTCGGTGCAGAACCCGGACTGGTCGCGCTTGAGGCAGAGCAGGCCGAGCAGCCGGTTGCCGGGGCCGACGACGGCGAGCCGGCGCCGGCCGGCGGCGATCATCCGGAGCCGGACCTCCTCAAGGTCCTCGTCGGGGGCCACGGTGCGGCCGCGCAGGGTGGCCAGGCCGAGGGCCGGCGCCGCTGCCGGTACGGCGCTGTCGAGGTCGGCGCGGACCAGGGTGCCGAGCAGGGCGCCCTCGCTGGTCAGCAACAGCATGTGCACGTGGTCGTCCTCGAACGCGGCGCGGACCTGGCCGACCGTCGTACCGACAGGCAGCGTCTTCGGCACGGTCACCATCGCCTCGGCGGCGGTCGCGGGCAGGGTCGCGGCGCGAGTCATAGGAGTCCCCGCAGCTCGGTGGCCACCGCCCGCAGCGGCTCGTCGGACCGCTGGGCGCGAGCCATGATCAGCGCGCCCTCGACGGCCGCGATCACCAGCGTGGCCAGGCTGCCGGCGCGAGCCGCCGGTACGCCGCGCTCGGTCAGCGCCCGGGCGAGGATGTCCTCCCAGCGGCCGAAGGCGCGGCCCGCGGCCGCCCGCGCCTCGGGGGTCTCGGTGCCGGAGACGGCCGCGGACGCGACCGGGCAGCCATCCTGGAACTCCTTCTCGGTGAGCGCCGAGCGCCAGTAGCCGACGAACTTGTCCACCGCCGCCTCCGGCGCCTCCGCAGCGAGCGCGTCCAGCAGGGAGGCGATGAAGTCGCCGGCGAACTCGGTCGCCTCCAGCGCGAGCTGCTGCTTGCCGCCCGGGAAGTGGTGGTAGATCGAGCCGCGCGGCGCGCCGCCGTGGTCGACGATGTCGCGCATCGAGGTGGCCGCCACCCCACGCTCGCGGAACAGCACGATCGCGCTGTCGATCATCTTCTGCCGAGCGCCCGCCGGGCCACCGCTAGCCATCGATCGGCTCCAGCCGGGCCGGCACGTGCTTGTGCCACGGCGTACCGGCGAGCCAGTCGCGGTGGTGCAGCGAGGTCAGCTCGTTGGGGGCGACGCCGGTGACGCCGTCCTGGTCGACCCCGAGCCCATTGGGCAGCGAGATGTGGCCGGCCTGCATCATCTCGGTCACCTCGACCACGGTCTCGGCCTTGCCGCGCTCGGTGACCACCCGCAGCCGGTCGCCGGACTCGACCCCGAAGTCAGCGGCGTCCGCGGGCGACAGCCGGAGCGCGCCCTCGCCGTCGCGCCGGCGCCAGGAGGCGTCGCGGATGATCGTGTTCGCGGTGAACGCGCGTCGCTCGCCGGCCGACAGCACGAACGGGAACTCCTCGGTCGTCCAGGTGCTCGGCTCGTCGGCCAGCGCGTCGAGCCGCTCGATCAGCTCGGGTACGTCGAGCGTGAACTTCTGGTCCGGGCGCTTCACGTAACGCCAGGTGTCGGCGTAGTCGTCGACGGTGAACGCGACCGCCTCGCCAGTCAGGATCCGCTCGAACAGCTGCTCACCGGGGGCGAATCCGCGGCCGGTGAAGCCGGCGCGGCGTACCGAGTCGGGGTTGGCCATCGCGCACAGGTGGGAGACACCCCAGAGCGACGCCGTACCCGGTGGCAGGGTGTCGGCGAGCGCCTCGTGGAGCAGGTACGGCGCGAGCGGCATCAGCTTCGGGTTCGCCCCGACGGTCGCGAAGAAGGTCAGTGCGAACTGGCTGCGGCCGCGGCGGGCGGCCCGGCGCAGGGTGTCGAGGACGCGCTCGTCGACGACGTTCAGCGCTCGGATCACCCGGGCGTAGATCTCGACCTCGGCGAGCGTGCCGGGCAGCGGGTCCATGACCGGAGCACGCAGGTGGAAGACGTTCTTCGGGAAGTCGACGTTGAAGAACGTGCACTCCCACTTCTCGAACTGGCTGGACGCCGGCAGCACGTAGTCGGCCTCGCGCGCGGTCTCGGTGAACGCCACGTCGACCACCACCGAGAGCTCCAGCGCCCGCATCGCCCGCCGGAACGAGTCCGAGTCGGCCAGCGAGTGCGCCGGGTTGACCGCGTCGATCCACATCGCCCGGAACCGGTCCGGGTGCTCGGTGAGCACCTCCTCGGCGATCGAGTTGCACGGCACCAGCCCGGCGATGATCCGGGCGCCGGTGACCGGCGTACGGCGACCGCGGCTCGCCTCTTTGCTCGGTGCCTTCGGCTCCGGGCCGTTGGCGACCTTGGCGAACAGCGGGTGGGCCAGGCCGGCCAGCGGCTTGCTCGCGAAGCCTGGGAGGTGGGACGGAACGCGGGTGGCGAGCTCCACGGCCTTCGGAGTACGCCGCGGCTTGCCACCACCACCGCCGCTCCTGGCGGCCGAGCCGGCGATCGGCGCGAACGTCGAGTGCAGGAACATCGCGCCCGGCTTGGCGAAGTTGCCGGTGAGGATCCAGAGCATCTTGTTGAGGTAGGAGCTGAGGGTGCTGTGCGGCGCCTGCTGGACGCCGAGGTCCTCGTAGGTGCACACGCTCTCGGCCTCGGCGAGCCGCCGCGCGGTCTGCCGCAGCAGCTCCTCGGGTACGCCGCAGCGCTCGGCGTAGTCGGCCAAGTCGACGCTCTTGTACGCCGTCAGCACGGCCTCGGCACCAGTGGTGTGCTCGGCGAGGAACGCGTGGTCGACGAGATCCTCCTGCACCAGCACCGCGCCGAGCGCCGCGAGGCACCAGGCGTCGGTGCCCGGCCGGACCTGCAGGTGGATGTCGGCCATCGCCGCGGTCTCGCTGCGACGCGGGTCGATCACCACCATCGTCCGCTTCGGGTCCTTGGCGAGCTCGCGGAGCACCGGGCGGGCGCGCGGGAAGCTGTGCGACTGCCAGGGGTTCTTGCCGACGAACACCACCACCTCGGCGCGCTCGAAGTCGCCCTTGGTGTGGCCGCCGTACAGCCGGCCGTCGACGTACATCTCGCCGGTCTTCTCCTGGGCCAGCGCGTTGGAGGTGTAACGCGCGCCGACCGCGCCCTGGAGCGCCTTGTTGTACGTCCCGCCGAGATGGTTGCCCTGTCCGCCACCGCCGTAGAAGAAGATCTTGTCGCCGCCGTGCTCGTCACGAATGGCGCTGAGCCGGACCGCGATCTCGGTGATCGCGGTGTCCCAGTCGATCTCCTCGTAGCTGCCGTCCTCCCGGCGTCGGAGCGGGCTGGTCAGCCGCTGCGTCCGCGACTGGTAGTGGTCCAGCCGCAGCGCCTTCTCGCAGGTGTAGCCCTCGGAGGCGGCATGCGACTTGTCGCCGCGGATCTTGATCAGGTGCCGGTCCTCGACCTGCACCTCGATCCCGCAGTTGCACTCACACAGGATGCAGGCCGACTTCTGCCAGGTGGTCGTCTCGGTCATCGCGCGCCTCCAGTGCGTGGACTATGACGACCGTCATAGTACGGCGACCCGGGCGTGGAGGGAAGGGCAAGCGGCGGCCCGGCCGATCAGTTGCGGACTCGGATCGCGTTGAGCTTGGTGTCAAGCACTCGTTGCGTGCCGGACCCGGCGATGCACCGGATCTCGACGGTGCCGGCGCGGCCCATCACGACCCGCTGGCCGAGGCTCATCGGCATGGCCACGTGCTCCTCGTTGGTTGAGTGAACGGCAGCTGTCCGGTCCCAGATCTGGCCGCCGCTCACCAGGTCGCAGGTGACCTGAGTGCCCAATGTCGACATGATTCCCTTGCCGAAGACGAACCAATGTCCGGCCGGGAGGGCGAGGGTGAGGACCGTGGTCGACTGGCCCGCCGGGATGTCGACCCCGAAGCCATTGTCCGAGCCGCGCCACTGGGGAGGCTTCGGCCGGGCGGCCGCTGACAGGTCGCCGAGACCGATGGTGCCGTTGCGGATCTTTGGCCCGGTGACCGCGCCAGCGGCGAGATCAGGTTTCTTGACCTGACCGTTGACGATGTCGTTGGAGCGCACGACCAGGTGGGTTGCATAGGCCGACGTGGGGGCGAGGGTGATCGCCAGGAACAGTGCCAGGTAGGCGACGACGTTGCCGCGCAGGTGGTGGAGAATCCGCTTGCTCATGGGAGCATCCCTTCCGCCGGTCGCACGAACTCGCGGCCCGCCACGGCGAACGCGACCGCGATCATCACGAAACCGAGCGCGTTGACTGTCATCAGGAGCGCTCCGCCGGCGAGAATCACGGGGAAGGCGGCGATCAGCAGGGCGGCTGCCCAGCGAGGCACCGAGCGGCCGCGCCACAGCGCGATCCCCAGGAGCAGGGTTCCGATGAAGCTCATCGGGATGAAGATCATCCCGCCCACCAAGGGGGCGGTGAAGGTGTCGGCCTGCTTCAGGATGTCCTCGATGGTGCCGACGTCGAGGCCGGCGCGGACCGACGCCGCAGCCATGCCGTCGTACGCGATCCCGCCGAAGCCCATCGCGCTGAACCCGAGGTAGGCCAGGACCAGGCCGACGATTCCCAGCCGCGGGGAGCCGCGCCGGGCGACAAGGCCGGTGACGATGACACCGACGCCGATGGTGAGGACGAACGCGAGCATCATCCAGAAGGCCAGCTCCACGCGGGTGTCGTCGGCCAGCTTCGGGATGAAGTCGGCCGGCGCGTCGGTGAGGTCATAGGGGATGGACAGAGACCAGCCGGCCATCGCGAGCGGTCCCAGCGGGGCGACCCAGGCGACCAGGCGGCGAAGCGGGTCCGAGGTGATGTCGGTGGTGGGGAGTTCGGTTGTGGTGGTCATGACGTCGACGGTAGGTACGGCGTGCCCCTCGGCACATCGGCGTCAGCACCTATCTGCGGCTCAGCGACGCTCAGCGACGTTGGGCGTCCTGGAGCCAGGCGAGAGCGGCCCGGACCCGCCGATGTTCATCGGCATTCGGCTCAAGACCGAGCTTGACCCAGACCGACCTGATGTGGGCGTCGACCGTCCGCTCGCTGACGATGAGCTGCCTTGCGATCGCGCCGTTGCTGAGACCCTGGGCGACTAGGGAGAGCACCTCCTGCTCGCGAGCTGTGAGTGCGCCGAGGCTGCGGTGTTCGGCCGTGTCGAGCAGGAATGAGACGACGCGCTCGTCGATCACGGTGCCGCCGGCGTGCACGGTCTCGAGCACGCCGACGAACTCCTCCAGGCCGAGCACCGAGTCCTTGAGCAGGTACGCGAAACGGTCCACCCGCGGGCCAGCGAGCGTCAGCGCGACTTTCGGCTCGATGACGTGGGAGAGGACGACCACACCCATGTCGGGAAACCGCGACCGAATCAGCATCGCCGCGCGGGCGCCCTCGTCGGTGAACGACGGCGGCATCCGCACGTCGGTCACCACGACGTCTGGCCGCTCGGCCACGACCGCCGAGACCAGCGCGCCCGCCTCGCCGACCTGCCCGACCACCTCGACGCCATCGGCCACGAGCATCCGCGCCATGCTCTGCCGGAGCAGGACCAGGTCCTCGGCGATCACGATCCGCACGGCACGGTCACCTCCAACAGCGTTCCGTGGGGCGTCCGGTCACTGACCACCAGCCGGCCACCGGCCGCTGCGACGCGCTCGGAGAGACCCTGCAAGCCGGTTCCAGCACGCAGATCAGCGCCGCCCACGCCATCGTCGGACACGGTGACCAGGGCTACGTCGTCCTCGGTAGTGATGTCGATGTCCACGCGCGTCGCGCGGGCGTGCTTGACCGCGTTGGTGACCGCCTCGCAGACGGCCAGGTAGATGACGGACTCCGCCGCCGGGACGAGCCGGTACGGTGCCTGCACGAGGTTGACCGGCAGCGGCATCTGGCCGGTGAACTCGGTGAGCGCAGCCCGCAAGCCGCGCCGGCTGAGCAAGTCCGAACCAGTGCCCTGCGACAGCGCCCGCAGCTCGTCGATCGCCTTACTGAGCGCGTCCACGGCATCGGCGATCACCAGGTGAGCTTCGCCGCCAGGCAGAGTCCGTTGGGCCACCCGGAGGTCGAGCGCGAGGGCCAGCAGACGGCCCTGCACACCGTCGTGCAGGTCGCGTTCGAGCCGCTTGCGCTCGGTTGCCGCGGCGCCTTGCGTCCGCGCCGCGGCCGCTCGGAGCGAGGCTTCCTGGTCACGAACCGTGAGCTCCAGCACCGCCCGATCCACGAGCCCGCGAGCCTCGTGGAGCGCCGTGGCTGCGTCGGCGCTGGTTGGCTCGACGTGGACAGTCGGCGTGGTCGGCTCGTCGGGAGGCGGGGCCGCGCTGCTATCGGCGTACACCCACTCACCCCGAGGCAGCCGAACCGAGACCGTCGTCTCCGGCTCCTCGGTCAGTACGGCGCGCACGAAGCGCTCCAGCTCGAGCGCCGGGGACGCGGCTCCATCGGACGCAGCCAACCTGGCAACCGCCCGCGCCCGCACTGGGTCCACGCGCAGTAACAGGCCGCGGATCAGCCGGCGCCGAGCCACGCCGAAGACCGCGCCGAACGCCAGCGTGCCCAGGACGACGAGCGCCGCACCACCGGCGCCTGCCTGGGCGGCCAGCAGCCAGGCCAGCGTGACGGCGACGATCAGTAGCGGAGTCCCCACCGTGACCGTGAGCGCGGAGGTGACGTGCCGGGCGGACAGCGTGTCCCCGGGACCGCGCAATGCGTAGACGACCGCCGGACCGGCCAGGACGAACGGGAGGTGGTAGGCCACCGACAGACTCCCGGCTCCGACCTCGACGGAAAGCACGCCGGCGACGTACGCAAGCAGCGTCGCGGCAAGGCAGAACACGATGGTCACCGGCGGGGTCATGGCGGCGAGTGCGACCGCAAGAACTCGCCCACGAACCTCAGCCGGCGCCTCCGGAAGTGCTCGCCAGGCGACGGCGGGTCCGAGGAAGATCGCGAGCATCCACGGGACAAAGAGGAGGCTCGCCACCGCGGCCAGGACCGGCGCGTCCCACACTGGCGGCAGCTGCGCGTACGGCGAGTCGGGCGGCGGTGGTGTCGTCAACAGCGCGAACGGCAAGACGATCACGGAGTAGGCCACGATGCCGCGCCCCAGTCGCCTGATCGCGCGTCCGTTGACGCCCAGATCCGACAGCGCCACCAGGAACGTAAGCGTCAGCAGCGTGATCGGCGGTGCCCACGCGACTCCCTGAGCGGCAACGAGCAGCTCGGTGAGCTTGTCCCGAGCGCCCCGCTCACCGCCGTACCAGGCCAGCGCGGCGGTGAGCGTCAGGTAGACGAACAGCGCCGTCCCGGTCCACCCGAGACAGGTCCTCGTGCCGCGATGTGTGCGACCGGGCAGCAGCGCAGCCGCCAGCAGCAGGGTGATCGTCGCCGCGGCCATCGGCAGCACGATGACCGGGTGGTTCCCGAAATCGTCGAAGCCCGACGCGCGGACGGCCAGCGGCACGGCTGCGACGAACGCGACGACCGGAACCGCGCAGACAGCCACTACGGACCTTGGGGTCATTCCACGATGGTCCCAGCGCCGACCGCTTCCGTCATCGGTTCTGGCACCTAGCGACCGCTAGCGAA
Organism: Nocardioides speluncae; assembly: GCF_003121585.1. GTDB lineage: Bacteria > Actinomycetota > Actinomycetes > Propionibacteriales > Nocardioidaceae > Nocardioides > Nocardioides speluncae. The sequence goes on along the minus strand of NZ_QEOO01000001.1, from coordinate 96,761 downwards.
TGCGGTGTGGGAATCCGTGACGTCGAGATCATGTGAAGCGGCCAGGTCGGGTGCAACGCTGGACCAGCGTCGGACGACGTAGGGGGTGTGACCGACCTGGAACTGAGTGACTCGGAGGCTCCGTTGCTGGAGGAGACCTACCGCGAGCTTCGGCTGCCACTGCTCAGGCTCGCCTTCCTGCTGACCGGCTCGCGCGAGACCGCCGAGGACGTCGTACAGAGTGCCTTCCTCTCGGCGCAGCCCCGCTGGCACCGGATCGACGACCCGCCCGCTTACCTGCGCCGCAGCGTGGTCAACCTCGCCAAGGACGGCCAGCGGCGGGAGTACCGGCGTCGTCGCCTGCTCCCTCCGGAGCCCGAGTCCGTCACCGCGAATCCCGAGCTCGACGAGACCTGGGCGCTGGTCCGGCAGCTGCCGCCCAAGCAGCGCGCTGTCGTCGTCCTCCACTACTACGAGGATCTCCCGCTGGTCGACATCGCTCGGCTCCTCCACCGTCCCGCGAGCACCGTGCGCTCCGACCTGCGCCGTGCGCTCGACCGCCTCCGAAAGGCATTGCGATGACCACTTCCCTGGATGACAAGCTCCGGCGCACCCTGACCGCCGTCGCCGACACCGTGCAGGCTGCCGAGCACGCCTTGCCCGCCCCGTCACCCGCCCGGACCGGCTCGCGCAAGCGCCGCCGGCTGCTCATCGGTGCCGGCGTGACCATCGCTGCAATCCCGCTGGCCGCGGCCGCCATCATCCGGTCCGGCAGCGAGTACGTCGACCAAATCCCGCCCGAGAACCCAATCATCAGCGGCAGCCTCGACGGCGAGCGGTACTGGGTCGTCGACGGCCGCGACGACCCGCGCTGCCCGGGCTCGCCGTCCGGCATCGAACTCATCGCCGAGGCCCACAATGTCGTCGGCCAGGAGTGGAGCACCGTCGGCGCCGTCTTCGGTGAGCAGACGGCTGATGGCTGCCCGAGCCGGCAGCCCGCCGACCCGCCCGAGTCCACCTACTTCGCCGACGGCGGCCTCCAGATCGGTGACGGGATGCTGTGGATGGGGGCACTCCACCCGGACATCGACCAGGTGCGGGTGGTCCTCGACGACGGCGAGGCCTTCAACGCCGCGATCTTCGAACACGAGGGCGGCGAGTACTACGTGCTGGAGGTGCCGCCCGGCACGGAGACGCTCACCATCGACTACCTGACCGATGGCGATGTCGTCGAGCCACCCACCGGGGACCGGCACGTCGTACCCATCGAATGAGCGCCCATCGGGCCGACTTCCTCGAACCCGCTCATCTCGGCGACACGCTGGTCGCCGAGGCTCGTGAGGTCGCCTTGCGCGGCTGAGCCGTCGCGGTACCGAAGACACCCGGTGCCCTCCGTTTGTCGGTTCGAGCCGGCGCTGAGAGCCCTGGGTCTGTATGAGTCAGAGAGAGCCGAGGATCCGTTGTCTCTGGATCTCGTACTCCTCGTCAGAGATCTTCGCCTCGCGGTGGAGCCGGTCCAGCTGCTCCAGCCGGGTCGACACGTCGGCGGCGCCCGACACCGGCTGGTCCCAGTGGATCTCCATGGCGGTGGGGCTCTCCGGCCCTGCTACGAGCGCCTTGAAGCCGTCGCCGACCCGCAGCGACCCGAGCGCGGTGGCTGGCACGGTCGCCTTCTTCGTGACTTCGTACGACGTGACGCCGCTGCTCTTGTCGGGCATCACCAGCAGGTCGAACTCCAGCCGCGGCCGCTCGTTGATGTAGGTGCCGGTCTCACGCATCGCCTTGATCGTGATCGTGGCGGGAACTATTGCCTTGTCCGCGCCGGTCTTCGCCTCGACGGCCGAGCCGGCCAGGAACAGGGCGCCGCCGAGCACCCCGAACCCGACCGCCAGACCGCCGACGATGACCGGCAGCCAGCGCCAGTCCGCGTGCTCGGCGGGAAAGCCGAGCCCGAGGATGCCGACCACCAGAGCCGGCAGCCCCACCGCCAGCAACAAGGCCGTGCTGCGCGCGAAGGTCCTGCCATCGACGTTCTTGGCCTTGAGGCTCTTGAAGGTCTCGGCCTGAGAGCGGACGACGAGTCCCATCGCGACCCAGAACGATCCGATGCCGATCAGCCCGGGGATGCCCAGCACCACCCCGACCACTGCCGTCGCGAGTCCAACTGCTGCCAGCTTCATGGCCGGGACGGTACACAGACCTAGGTGTGGTCGCGGAGGTAACGGCCGAAGTGGGGGACGGTGAAGGCGATCCGGCCGCGTTCGCCGGAGTAGATCAGGCCCTTCTTCAGCAGCGAGTCGCGGGCCGGGGAGAGGGACTGCGGCTTCTTGCCGAGGGCGGCGGCGACGTCGGCTGTCGGGACCGAGCCGATGTCGTCGACCTGGTCGTCGCCGCGCTCGGCGCAGGCGACGGCGACGTCCGACATCGCGCGGAGGTACTCGCGCTCCCCCGGCGTCGCCCGCTCGAAGCGGCTGCCGAAGAAGCCGACGGCCAGCTCGCTCTCGGCCTCGGGCGCGGCGACGCGGACGTCGTCCTCGGTGATCGGCGAGCGGGGCGCGCGGTCCCAGACGGCCTTGCCATAGGCCTGGATGAAGTAGGGGTAGCCGCCGGTCGCGAGGTACATCGCGGTGAGGGCGTCGGAGGTGAACTCGGCGTGCTCGTCCTTGGCCGGCGCGGTTAGCGCGAGGTCGGCGGCCTCGCGGGTGAGCCGGTCGATGCGCTGGTAGCGGAAGAGCCGCTCGGAGTAGGACTTGCTGGCCGACAGTACGGCGGGCAGGTGCGGCAGGCCGGCACCGACCACGATCACCGGCAGCCCGGACTGGCTGATCTCGTGGCAGGAGGCGCAGAGCGCGGACACGTCGTCCGGGCCGAGATCCTGCATCTCGTCGATGAACACCGCGACGCCCTTGCCGATGTCGGCCGCCAGGCCGCCGATGTCGGTGAGCAGCTCGACCAGGTCGATCTCGATGTCGCCGGAGTCCGCGCGGCCCTTGGCCGCCGGCACGTCGATGCCCGGGCTCCACAGCTCGCGCACCTTCGCGCCGCGCGCCGCGTCCCGCTGCGCGAACGCCTTGATCACACCGAGCACCTGGTCGACCTCGTCGGACTGCGGGTGCCCGAGCTCGCGCACCGCCTGGTGGAGCGCGCTCGACAGCGGGCGCCGAAGGCGCTGGTCGGGACGGGCCTCGAGCTTGCCGGTGCCCCACCTGCGTCGTACGGCGCCGGAGCGGAGCGCGTTGAGCAGCACCGTCTTGCCGACGCCGCGGAGCCCGGTTAGCACCAGGCTGCGCTCCGGCCGGCCCTTCGCGATGCGCTCGAGGACGACGTCGAACGCCGCGAGCTGCTCGTCGCGGCCGGCCAGCTCGGGCGGCCGCTGGCCCGCGCCGGGCGCGTAGGGATTGGTCACCGGGTCCACGATTCGACGGTATCGGCGTGTCTAGCCGACTCCGTAGATTTCGCTAGCGAGTCGTAGCGGCGGACGGGGCAGTTTCACTAGGTACCTAGTGAAACCATCCCAGCCCACGAGAAACATCCAGCGGGTTGGGACAGATTCGGGTGGGGAAGTCGGCGTCAGGCGCCGGGGCGCTGCTGCGGCAGCCGGCTCGGGTCGAACCGCTCGAGGGTGCGCTCGTGGAAGGGCTCGGGCAGCTCGTCGGTCCGGATCGCGTCGTATGCCTCATCGAGGCCGCCGCGGAGCAGGTCGACCAGCTCGGGCACGTCCTCGGCGGGGAGCCGGAAGGTGCCGACGCAGACGTTCTCCCGCCACATCGACAGCACCACCACGCCCGACTCGTGGTGCCACGAAACCCGCATCGCACGCGCGTCACCACGGCTGTCGATGAAGACGGCTCCGGTGTCGGGAATCGGGTGCATCTCCCCATCATGCCTGGCCACTGGTTGCCTGTCAGCGTGCAGAACCTGGCGCGGTGTCACTGCGCTGTCACCCTGCCGTGCGCTCGGCGGTCCCGATCGGGTCGGCGTAGACCAGGCGGTTCTGGGCGTAGCTGCCGGTACGCCGGTCGAACGGGCCCGAGCAAGTGACCAGGAGCAGCCGTCCGCGGACGTCCCCTGCGAAGGCGTCGGTGTTCACGGCGAGCTCGGCCTTCGGCACGTCGTGTACGGCGCGTACCCGGTACCGCTGGGTTGCCCCGGACCCGCTCAAGGTCACATCCTGGCCGACCTCGATCGCCAGCAGATGGGCGAAGAAGCCGAGTCCCTGGGTCGCCGAGTCGACGTGACCCGCGATCACGACGGTGCCGTAGGCCTCGCCCGCCAGTGCCCCGCTCTCCCACCAGCCGACGTGGTCCGAGTTCGCCGGCAGGCCGAGGACCCCGCTCGGCAGGGTGTCCACCCGTTCCACCGTGGCGGCAGCAGGCACCCCGTCGAGCGTGAGCCGGGTCGGCACGAACGTCAGCCGTTGGGTGGGGCCGACCCGCGCCTCGCGTGCCGCGTCCGACGCGGGCGTCGAGGTCGGTGTCGGCGAGTCGGCAGGGGTTCCTTCGGGCTCGGACGCGGCGCAGCCGGTCGAGACCGCCGCCAGCAGCGCCGCTGCGGCCACGACCGTGCGTCGTGCGGTCATCGCCGTGCCGGCCGCCTGATGACGATGACGGCACTGATCGCGAGCAGCGCCGCCACGCCGAGGTACGGCGGCAAACCGCTGTCACCCTGCGACGGCTCGGTGAGGCCCAGCTCGGCGGCCTGTCCGCCGGAGCCGGCGTCGATCAGGGTCGGCGACTTGCCGGAACCGCGGACGCCGAGCGGCAGCACCTGGACGATGGCGTCCATCGTGCCCTCGGCGGCGACGCCGATCGCGAACACTCGAGTCAGCGCGGACTTCGCAACCGGGAGGTCGACCGGACCGAGGACGCTCGGCCCATCTGTCGCCGCCGGCACGATCTCGACCGGGTAGGTCTTCGCCGGCACTGTCAGCGTGAGCACCTCGCCATTGGCGATGTTGGCGAACAGGACCTCGCCCTGCACTCGGACGTCCGCCGGCCCGACCGCGGCCACGTGCGCCACCGCCACCCGGCCGCTGCCCTTCGCGACCTTGGACAGGTCGTTGTCGTACGTCGTGACGATCGGCGCCGCCGTCGGGTCGACCTGGCGGTGGATAACGGCATCGACGCTCGCGCCGGCCGCAACGTCGAAGGACGCCTCGACGTCGAGCGTGTCGCCCTCACCGTCCACGGTGAGGGTGTGCTCGCCCGGCGTCAGTGCCAGCGGTCCGACGATGGTCTTGGCGGCCGCGGCGTCGTCGACCGCCTTGCCGTCGACGGCGATCGAGACGGTCTCCCCGGCGACGCCCTGCACGACGTACACGGTGGCGGTCTCGGCCCGAGCCTCCGCTCCGCCGACCGGAACGACGAACAGCACTGCGGCTGCTCCGGTGAGTGCGGCGACGCCGCGCTTGATCAAGGTGTGGCTCATGTGAAGCCCCCAACGGTCCCCAGGTCCGGACGAGTCGACCGGACCTAAAGCCAGCGAACCCGAGGATGTTTGTATTCGTCCCCCAAACGTTCCTCCCTTGGGGTTTCCTCGGTTCCATCTGTCCGGACCTGGGGGTGGGCCATGCCTGCGCGCGTTCTGACTCTGCGCATCGCCTGGCTCGCGGTCGCAGCAGCGTTGGTTGGTGCGGCGGTGTATGCCGTTCTGGTCGATGTTTCGGATGAATCGGATAGGGACACCCAGGACCGGGCTCCGATCATCCAGCACACCGGTCCGCCGCCCGCGGCGGACCGAATGTCCGGACCTGGGGTCACGACGGTCGGCGTACACCTGGCGGCGGAGCCGTACGCCACCGGAGACCTCGAGGTTGCCGAACGGGTCCGGTTCGCGCTACCGGTGTCCGGCCTCACGCTGAGCCCGCCCAGTGGGCTGGCCAGGGACGGCGCGGGCGACAAGGAACCGCAGGTGACCCAGCTGCAGGTCGACATCAGCGGTCAGCCGGTTGCGCTGCCGAGGACCTCGTTGGCCCAGATCCCGATACGGATCGAGCTCGATGAGCCGACCACGGAGGTGACCCTGCGCTACCGACTGGTTGCCGCGGCGGTCCGCAGCAGTCCGGCACCGGCCGGCCGGGTTCTGGTCCGCCTGGCGCCGCTGATCTCGGACGCCTCGCCGGTGCTGGTCGACCTGGTCGGCAAGGGCGTGCGCAACCTTGTGTGCCCCGAGCTTCCCGCGAAGGACCAGGTCTGCGGTTCGCGGCGCGGCAACGTGTGGACCGCGGGGCCACTCCCGGCGGACTTTGCGGTGGTCGTGGCCCAGCTGGACCTGCCAGATCCGGGCACTTCGTGAGCCCGCTCATTGCCGCGGGCGACGATGGCACGCTCGCCGCGCTGCTCGCCCTGGTCCGGGTCGTCGGCTACGTCGGCTTCGTGACGATGGTCGGGACCACGTTCTTCCTCACCTGGCTGTGGCCGCAAGGCAGAGTCCGCCGGGTCTTCTGGCACCTGCTGCTGGCCGGAGCGATCCTCTGCTTCATCGCCTCGGCGCTGTTGCCGCTGCTCGATGCCAGGGCGGGCTGGTCGAGCTACGGCGGTCGCGAGGGCGCCAGCGTGCTGGCGCGAATGGGGCTGACCTGCATCGTCTTCGCGTTCGGCGCGCGGCTGCCGGTCTACGCACACACCCTGTGGGTGCCGATCAGTCTCTGGCAGCTGGCGCTGATCGGGACCTACGTGCTCGGATCCGACGCGTGGGAGGGGCCGTGGATGGCGGTCAAGGTCGTCGCGGCCACGGCCCACCTCGGCGCCACCGCCGTCTGGCTCGGTGGGCTGCTCACGCTGGCGGCCGTGTTGATCCCCGGCACGGACCTGTCCTTCCTTCCCGGCGTACTGCCGCGCTTCGGGGTGTTGGTCCGGGTTAGCGTGGTGACACTGGTGGTGTCCGGACTGCTGCATGCCCTCGCCATCGCGGGTGGGCTCAGGGAGCTCGTCGACAGCGACTACGGCACCGTGCTGCTGATGAAGATGGTCGTGCTCGGGGCGATGCTGCTCCTAGGCAGCGCCGGGCGGCGGTACGCCGTACGCCTGGCCCGGCGGCCCGTCACCGATACCCGCGGGCGCACCCGACCCAGCAGCGCCCAGGCCGCAGCGGTCGCGGTCGGCGCCGAGTTCGCGCTGGCTGTCGGCGTACTCACCGCCACCGCCGTGCTGGTCAACCTCGCGCCGGCTGTCTGAGCCAGCGACCGTCGGTGGCGGTGTCGGGTGTGTCTCCTCGTCAATGGCCGTCGCGGCACGGCGTCCGGTGCGTGCGATGGCAAGGCGGAGGAGGAAGACAGGCCGGCGGCCTGTCGACCGACGACAACGCAGCCAGCGTGCGCGCCGGGCGTCGCGCAGCAGGCCAGGGACGAGGAGACACACCCTAGACTTGCGGCGTGCCGGAGTTGCCTGAAGTGGAGGCGCTGGCCCTCGACCTGAAGGGCCGGCTGGACGGTCGCGCGATCGTGCGGGTCGACATCGCGGCGTTCAGTGCGCTGAAGACCTTCGATCCGCCGCTGTCCTCGCTGGACGGGACGTTCGTGGAGGACGTCACCCGGCACGGCAAGTTCCTCGACATCGCGACCGGCGGGCTGCACCTGGTGGTGCACCTCGCCCGAGCCGGGTGGATCCGGTGGCGGGCCGAGGTGCCGGCGCTGCCACCGCGGCCGTCGACGAAGTCGGGCCTGGCCGCGCGCGTCGTACTCGACGACGACTCCGGCCTCGACATCACCGAGGCCGGGACGAAGAAGAGCCTCGCGGTGTACGTCGTCCGCCAGCCCGCGGACGTCCCGGGTATCGCCCGGCTCGGGCCGGACCCGCTCGCCGACGAGTTCACCATCGACGTCCTGCAGCGGATCCTTGAGGACGCCGGGCGTGCCCAGATCAAGGGTGTTCTCCGGCAGCAGAGCATCGTCGCCGGGATCGGCAACGCCTACAGCGACGAACTGCTGCACGCCGCGAAGATGTCGCCGTTCAAGCCCGCGTCGTCGCTGAACCCGGACGACGTCCAGGTGCTGTACGACGCGATCCGCGACGTGCTGGGCGACGCGGTCGAGCGCTCGCGTGGGCTGGCTGCCAGCGAGCTCAAGGGTGAGAAGAAGAGCAACCTCGCCGTCCACGGCAAGAAGGGCGCGAAGTGCCCGGTGTGCGGTGACGTGGTCCGCGAGGTGTCCTTCGCCGACTCGTTCCTCAACTACTGCGCCACCTGCCAGACCGGCGGCAAGCCGCTGGCCGACCGGCGGATGTCCAAGCTGCTGAAGTAGCGTAAGCGCATGGCTCAGGTCCCCACGGTCTCCATCGACGGCGTACCAAACCCGCTGCCCGAGGGGCTGCATGTCCTCGACGTACGCGAGCAGATCGAGTGGGACCACGGGCACATCGAGGGCGCCATCCACATCCCGATGATGGACCTGCCCGCCCGCCTCGACGAGGTGCCGGAGGGGCAGACCCTGGTGGTGTGCAAGATCGGCGGCCGCTCTGCCCAGGCCGTGGCCTGGCTGACCATGCAGGGCCGTGAGGTCGTCAACCTCGACGGCGGCATGCTCGACTGGGCCGGCGCCGGCCGCCCGATGGTCAGCGAGAAGGGCACCCAGCCCCAGGTCGTCTGACCCGGACATGGCAAGAGCCCCGGCCGAGGCCGGGGCTCTCACGCTGCGTCGCTGCTGATCAGGGCGACTCCATGTCCGCCATCTCGCTCTCGAGCTCCTCGAGGTAGCTCTCCATCTCCTCCGGGTCCGTCGGCATCTCGTCCGGGTCGATCGGCATGTCCGTGGTCTCGTCGGTCGGGAGGTCGTCGGTCTCGATGTCGCCCGGGTCGGTCGGCAGGTCGTCGGTGTCGGGCGCGCCGAGCTCATCCGCGCAGGTCTCGGTCATGTAGCCACTGAACGCTCCGACCTTCTCCTCCTCGTCCTTGCTGAGGTCCGACTCCTTGATCTCGCCGTCCTCGTCTTCGGCGTCCTTGGCAGCGTCGAGCAGGATCTCGAAGCCCTCGCGCTCCTCATCCGTGAGGTCATCGGGCGTTCCGACGTCCTCGGCATCCTTCGCCCAGTCCTTCGCGTCATCTGCGGTCTCCACCTCTTGGAGCTTGACCGCCTGTTCGCAGAACTCGTCGGCACTGGCGTCCGTCGGAGCGCCGCCCCCGCAGGCGGCCGTGGTGCCTACCACGAGAAGCATCGCGGCACCGGTGAGTACGTGGCGCATTGCCCGTCTCCTTCAATAGATCGGTTTGACGTGTTGCAGCCTCCCCAACCCTTGCAGGTCCCAACCGCAGTTCCTTGACCGGGGCGGCGCCGACCGCCGGTCAGGTCGGGTTGGGCGCGGGCGTCGACGGCGGCGCGCACTCCTCGCCGACGTACTGGCCGAAGGCGTCGACCTTCTTCTGTTCGGCGGCGCTGATGTCCGGCTCCTTGACCTCGCCGTCGGGTCCGTTCTCGGCGTTCCGCGCGGCGTCCAGAACGATCTCGAAGCCCTCGCGCTCGTCGTCCGACATGTCCGCGGGAGCACCGACCTGCTCCATGGCCTCGCCCCAGTCGCGCACCTGCTTGGCGGTCGTGATCTCGCCGGCCCCGAGGATCTCCTCGCAGAACTCGTCCTTCGCGGCATCGGGGGTGTCACCCTGCCCGTCCGACTCGTCGAACGGACCACCGGTCAGGTCGCCGTCAGTGGGGTCGTCATCGCTGGGGTCGTCATCGGTGGGTACGCCGTCGGTGGGCACGTCGGTCTCGGACTCGGCCGGGGTCTCGTCGGTCGACGGGACGCCGGCCGCCTCGTCGAGCTCGTCCGCGCACTTCTTGCTGGCGTAGGTGGTGAACGCCTCGACGTCCTTGTCCTCGTCCTTGCTGAAGTCGGCCTCGCCCTCGAAGTCGTCGGGCTTCGCGTCCTCATCGACGTCCTGGGCGGCCTCGACGAAGACCTCGAAGCCGTCGCGCTCCTCGTCGGAGATGTCGTCCGGGGTGCCGACCTCCTCCAGCTCGTCGCCGAGCGCGTTGAGGTCCTTGCCGTCGTCCAGCTTGGTGACGCTGCTGAACGCCTCGCAGAAGTCACCCTTGCTGGCGTCGTCCGGGGCGTCGCCGCCGCAGGCCGCGGTGGTGCCGACCACGAGAAGCATGGCGGCACCGGTGAGTACGTGGCGCATTGCCAGTCTCCTTCAGTAGATCGGCTCGACATCTGCGCCCACCCTTGCAGACGCATGCGAAAGGCGGGCCGGAGACCCGACCCGCCTGCCGCGTGGGCTGCGTCGATCAGCCTGCGTCGGGAGCGCACTCCTCGCCGACGTACTTGCTGAACGCCGCTACCTTCTTCTCGTCGTCCTTGTCGATGTCCGGCTCCTTGATCTCGCCGTCCTTCTCCTCGGCGTCCTTCGCCGCGTCGACGATGATCTCGAACCCGTCACGGGCGTCGTCGGAGATGCCCTCGGGCGTGCCGACGTCTTCCATCTCCTTGCCCCAGTCGTTGGCGTCGTCCGCCGACTGCGCCTCGCCGATCTTCGTGTACTGCTTGCAGAAGTCTTCCTTGGACGCGTCGGTGGGAGCGCCACCACAGCCCACGGCGGTGCCCGCCACCAGCAGTAGGCTGGCGGCGAGTAGTGCGTGCTTCATTCTTCTATACCCCTGTCAGTCGGTTGGTGTGGAACACACTGCCGCATCCTGCACCACTCGCGCGACCACCAAACGTCGGGCCGTGTCGGCGGCGTACACCCTGGGGTCAGACCAGCTTCTTCAGGAGTACGCCGAGCTGGCGGCGCTCGGCCCGGGTGAGGCGCTCGCTGAGCAGCGAGCCTTCGGTCACGCGCTGGTGCAGCTCGCCGCGAAACCGCTGGCCATCGGGGGTAAGCGAGAGCAGCTTGTAGCGGCGGTCGGTTCCGGGAACCCGCTCGATCGCGGACAGGTCCTCGAGCCGGTCGGCGAGGCCAGTGACATTGCTCGCATCGCAGCCGAGCAGGCCGGCGAGGTCGCGCATCGGCATCGGCTCCTCGAGCTCGAGGATCGCGCGCGCCTGGAGCGGGGTCAGGCCGAGCTCGGCCGCGACCTCGGCGAAACGGTGCCGGAACGCCCCCACTGCCTCGAACAGCAGCATCGTCAGGCTGCTGATCTCTTGTGCCGCCATGCCAACACTCTACCTTCCCAACACTTGACAACCATAAGTATCACCTCTCATGCTGAAGGCAATACTTATGAATCTCAACTATCGGGAGGTACCACCAATGACGACCGCAACTGTTACCGCCAGCACCGACCGCGCGGGACTGCTCCGCCCGCTCGGCCTGATCGCCGGCATCTCGCTGGTCGCGAACCTGATCGTGTTCGCGATCGCCAAGCTCGCCGACGTCGACTTCGCGATCACTGCCCCGGGCCAGTCCGAAGAGACGGTCAACGGCGTGTCCATCGCCGTGATGTCGGTCGCCACCGTCGTCGTCGGTGGGATCGCGTTGCTCCTCACCCGCCGCTGGGCGCCGCGCGCCTGGCAGGTTCTCGCCTGGGTCGGCCTGGTGATCGGCATCGTGACGATTCCCGCCTTCGCCGAGGCCGAGGCCGGGACCAAGGTCGCGCTCGGCGCGATGCACCTGATCGTCGGCGGCGTCTGGTACTGGTTCGTCAGCCGGCTCGCCAAGTAGCCGGCAGCGGGACGGCGAGCGCGTCGGGGAGGGCGTCGAGGTAGGCCGCGCGGTCGACCTCGACGACTCCGAGCGAGGCGAGGTGCTCGGTTCGCCACTGCACGTCGAGGACCCGGCGGTCGGCGTACTCGTCGCTGAGCAGGTCGACCAAGCCGACCAGTGCGACCTTCGACGCGTCGCGCTCCCGGTGGAACATCGACTCCCCCGCGAACAGGCCGCCGATCGCGACGCCGTACAGACCGCCGACCAGCCGGCCGTCGCGCCAGGCCTCCACGCTGTGCACCCAGCCGAGCTCGTGCAGCTCGGTGTACGCATCGCGGATGTCGCGGTCGATCCAACCCTGGGGCCGGCTGGGGGCGGCGCAGGCCGCCAGCACCTCGGCGAACGCGGTGTCGATCCGGATCTCGAACTCCCGCACCGAGCGGCGCAGCGACCGCGACACCCGGAGGCCGGACAGCGGCAGCACGCCGCGGCGTACCGGCGAGAACCAGTACGGCGGGTCGCCGCGGTGGCCGGACGGCATCGGGAACAGCCCGCGGCGGTACGCCGCCAGCACCGTCCCAGGCTCGAGGTCGGCGCCGATCGCGGCCAGGTCGTCCTCGGCTGTGCGCGGATCGCCGAACTGCCAGGGCGTCGGCGGTGGTTCCACGGGCACGGGCTCACCGTAGCCGGGGTGCTGTACGCCCTAAGATTCGAGGTATGGGAGTCACCAGCAGTGTCGGCAAGAAGCTCGCGCCGCGGATCACCGACCTCGCGCCGGACCTGACGACCAGTTTCGTGCGGGAGGCGCTGCAGCGCGCGATCGCCGGCGTGGGACCGCTGCCGGGTGCGGCCGCGGCGGCCGACAAGCAGCTGCGCGAGCAGCGCGGCAACGTCGACGCGGCGATCCACGAGGTGATCGAGAACCACGTCCGGTTCGCCGGCGCCCAGGGCTTCGTCACCAACCTCGGTGGCCTGGTGACGGCCGCGCTCACGATCCCGACCAACATCACCGGGCTGGCGCTGCTGCAGTGCCGGATGGTCGCCGGCATCGCCCACCTGCGCGGCTACGACCTCGATGACCCGCGGGTCCGCAACGCGATCCTGACCTGCATCCTCGGCGAGGACGAGGTCAACCGCCTGGTCAAGAAGAAGAAGCTGCCCGCCCCGCCGATGGCGCTGGCCACCGCGCCCACGACCAACCCGGAGCTCGACAAGCTGATCTCCACCGAGATCGCCGCCGAGCTGATCACCCGGGTCGCCGGCAAGCGGCTCGCGACCACCCTCGGCCGGCGGGTGCCGGTCGTCGGCGGCCTGGTCGGGATGGGTGCGGACGGCTTCGCGACCTGGCGGGTCGGCCGCTACGCCGACCGCGAGCTGCTCCCCCGCGCCGCCAAGCGGTCCTAGTTCCCGTACGAAACTGTCTCCGCCCTGCGGAAACTTCGGCAGGCAAGGGACGGTTTCACTAGGTACCTAGTGAAACTGCCCCCGGCAGCTAGGGCAGGTCGTCGCGCTGGTGGCGGGAGCGACGGTAGGCGTTGAGGGCGCGCTGGCCGGTGACGGTCTTGTCGAGGCGGCGGACGGCGGTCTCGCGGACCTTGGCCCGGAAGGTCGCCGACAGGGCGGCCCGCGCCTCCGACAGCTCCGACGATCGGTCCTCGGCGGTCTGACGCAGCCGGGCGTTCTCGACCAGCAGGGCCGAGATGACGTCGATGGCGGCGTTGTTGACCTGGCTGAGGGCGGGCTTGTCGGGGTCGGCGAAGTGCTTGAACGGCGGGCCGGGGAGCAGGTCGCCGAGGTCGCCGACGACGTCGTACTCGCGCTTCTCCAGGTCCTCCACCCACGACGTCGCGAGCTCGGTCGCCCAGGTGTGGACGGCCGGCGGCAGGGTCAGCCGCGGCGAGCCGCTGCGCTGCGACAGCGTCTGGTGGGCGAGCAGCTCGCGGACCAGCGGCCGGTAGTCGACCGGGTCGAGCACCTTGTTCGCGAGCAGGTTGATCCGCCGCAGCAGGGCCGTCTCGGCCGCGCCCATCGACGGGTTGGACCGCTCGACGTCGAGGTCGAGGTCGATGCCGCCGAGGCCGAAGACCTCGCTGAACCGCTCCCAGAGCAGGTTGGACTTGGCGCCCTTCCTCGGCACCGTCACCAGGTGCACGTGGGACGGCGGCAGGTCGGAGCCCCAGCGGTCGAGGATGTCCGGCAGCTCCTGCACCCCCCAGAACCACGAGGCAGCGCGGCTGGTCCGGTCGGGGTCCATGATCTGCTCGAGGTAGCGGGCGTACTTGAAGGTACGGCGGTGCTTGATGTTCTCCTGCCACTCCGCCGGGATCTGGCGGGCCAGGTCGCGCACGGACAGCACCAGGTGGATCTCGGTCCCGTCACCGAGCCCGAGAGACGCGAGGGCCCGCTCGACCTGCGGCCGGGACGCGGTTGCCAGGATCTCGTGGCTGATGATCGCCGTGCCGTCCCAGGCGCGGACCTGCTCGGCGAGCGCGTCCCAGGCGCCGACCGCCTCCTGCTCCAGGCCGCCCCACGGCATCCGCATCAGGTCCAGCGCCGCCAGGAAGTGAGCGTCGAACCGCTCCGCCGGATAGAGAATCCCGGACTTCGCGAGGAGCGCCCGGTTGCGGAACAGGACCTCCTGGAAGTACGACGTACCCGTCTTGGGAGTGCCGACGTGGAGCAGCACACGCTTCGTGCTCACCGCGCTCACCGCTTGCTCGCCTCCATGCGATCGGGGTCCCCCCACCCGCCTGATGCGTGCCCATCCTGACCACCCGAGTGCGCACGCAGCAGCGTGCGCACAGCAAGGGCCAGCACCTCCGCGTCCGCCGGCGCGATCACCCCGTCGCGCTCGGGCTCGGCGATGAGTCTCGCCGGGTCGCCGACCACAGCGTAGCCAGCACCGGTGAGCTCGTCGTACGCGCGTCGGGCCTGGGCCTTCAACCAGCGGCGCTGGGCGTACGGCACCACCAGGCGGCCGCCCTCGGCGCCGGCGAGCAGCGGCACCAGGTCGTGGTCGAGGAGTGCCTGATGGCGCTCCCGGTCGACCAGCACCCGCAGCACCTGGTTCACGTGCCGGATCAGCTCCAGGGCCTCCGCCGGCGGGCTCGGCGGCCCCTCCAGCGCGGGTACGCCGAGCAGCTCGGGCAGCGCGTCGTCGTCGAGCACGATCCGGATCCGGTCGGCGTCGACCTCGCTGCGCCAGTGCCGGGCCGCGGCGGCGACGTTGGCCCGCGGAGGCAGCTCGTCGAAGCCCGCCCGGTGCGCGATCCACCACCGCCAGCTGGCGGTCGCGGTGTGCAGGATCCGCCAGGCGTAGGTGTCGGCGACCATCCGGTCCGGCGTTCCGCCGAGCAGGAGTACGACGGGATTGCGACCACCTGGGCGCCGGCCGCGGGCGGTCATCTCAGCCCGGACCGCGTCCGTCCGGAGCGGGTTGCCGCTGACCTGGTAGGCCCGGTGCCAGGGGAGCCGCCCGGGCAGGCGACGACGCCGTTTCGGGTGGGGTGGCGGTTGGCTCACGAGGTGCTCGGCGAGGACGCCGGCCGCGACCCGGAGCAGCTCGTCGGCGGGTACGTCGGCCGGGTCGACCGGGCGGGCGCCGTACTCGGTCACGCCGACGCCGGGCAGCCGGAGTGCCGGCTGGCCGCGGCCGGGTGGTGCCGCTGCGAGCACCTGCTCGGCGAGCGCGGGCACGACGGTGCCGGCTTCGTTGAGGCGGCGGAGCAGTTCAAGCTGCTGGGCGCCGGGCAGCCGGGATAGTCCGTCACGCAAATCATGGTCCCGCGGCCCAGAGCCATGATTTTCGTGACGGACTATCCCGGTGCTGGACCAAGAGGCCCAGGGGGTGGTGCCGCCGGTGCGTAGGTGGTCGACCCACGCCCAAGCGCGGGTCACGCCGTCGTCACCGGTCACCGGATCAGGAACCTCCGTGCGTTGTCCCGGACCAGCTCGGCGAACCTGCTGTCGCCGGCCTGCTTTGCGATCGCGGCCTCTCGGGTCATCACCTCGAGCGCGTCGAGTGCGGCGTCGAGCACCTCACGCGGGCGCATCCGGTCGGGGTCGACCCAGCCGGCCTCGTCCGGCGGCCGGAGGGGGCGGAGCTCGGAGGTGTCACCGATCAGGTGCACCCCGCTGCCCTCGATCCAGTCGACCCAGAGCTGGGACTGCTGCTCGGCCCACTCGAAGCGGTCCGGCGGCAGCAGCACCCGCGGCGATCCGTGGTCGTGCAGGTGGTCCTCGGCGAGCAGGTCGCGGATCAGCTGGTCGTACTCCGCTTCGTGCCGGACCCGCCGGTCCATCCGCCGGTTGAGGTGCCGGATCAGCTGGGTCTCGGCGATGCCGAGCGAGCGGTTGGCGCGCACGCTGTCCAGCGGCGCCCACTCGGGCCGGATGTTGAACGCCTCGCAGAAGCGGTGCCAGAGCAGGTCGGGCTCGCGGTTGCCGCTGCGCGGCACGGTGACGACGTGCACCCGCTCCGGCGGCAGGTTGCGGCCCCAACTGCTGAGCACCCGAGGCACGTGGAAGGCGTGGAAGAACCAGGCGCTGCCGTCCTCGACCGCGTCCAGGAACCGATTGAAGGTCCAGCGCCGGCCCTGCTTGATCGACTCCTGCCAGGCGGCCGGGAGCTGCCGGGCCAGGTCGCGGACGCTGTAGACGATGTGCACCTCGCTGCCGGCCAGGTCGTTCATCGCCTTGGCGACCTTGTCGGGCGGCGCCGGGGCGAGGATCTCATGGCTGATGATCGCGGTGCCCCGGCTGCGGCGTACCCGCCGGGTGAGCGCGTCCCAGTAGCCCTGCGCGTGCCCCGGGCGACCGCCCCAGTCCTGGCCGAGCAGGTCGAGCGCGGCCCGGAAGTGGAACAGGTCGGCGCCGATGTTGCGGGGGCCGGCAGGCAGGAGTACGTCGTGCTCGTGGAGCCGCGCGGCGTTGAGGGTCAGCCGGTCCTGGATGTACGTCGTCCCGGTCTTGGGCGCTCCGATGTGCAGATAGACAACTCGATCAGAGCGGGCCATGCGGGGCATTGTGCCAGCCGGGCGGAGGTTTTCGGGCACCCGCCGACCCAGCGTCTCGGCCTGCGTCAGCCGAGTGCCGTCACCACGCGGCTCGGCGACGGCCGACCGAGCCGGCCGGCCATCCACACGCTGGTCTCGACGAGCGCGGCGAGGTCGACACCGGTGCGGATGCCGAGGCCGTGCAGCATCCACACCAGGTCCTCGGTGGCGAGGTTGCCGGTGGCGCTCTCGGCGTACGGGCAGCCGCCCAGCCCACCGGCGCTGGCGTCGAAGGTGGTCACGCCGTGCCGGAGCGCGGCGGCCGCGTTCGCGAGCGCCTGGCCGTAGGTGTCGTGGAAGTGCATCGCGAGTACGTCGTCGGCCAGGCCGGCCGCGTTGAAGCCGTCGAGCAGGGCGGTGACATGGCCGGTGGTGCCGACCCCGATGGTGTCGCCGAGGCTGAGCTGGCTGGCGCCGAGGTCGAAGAGCCGCTTGCCGACCGAGACCACCTGGTCGATCGGCACGTCGCCCTCCCACGGGTCGCCGAAGCACATGCTGACGTAGGCGCGGACGTCCAGACCGGCCTCGCGGGCCCGGCGTACCGTCGGCTCGAACATCGCGAACTGCTCGTCCAGGCTGCGGTTGAGGTTGCGCTGGGCGAACGTCTCGGTCGCGCTGCCGAAGATCGCGATGTGCTTGCAGCCGAGCTCCAGCGCCCGGTCGAGCCCGCGCTCGTTGGGCACCAGCACGGGGTGCTCCCGGCCGGCCTCGCCCAGCTCGGTCATCAGGTCGGCCGCGTCGGCGAGCTGCGGCACCCACTTCGGGTGCACGAAGCTGGTCGCCTCCACGATCGGCAGCCCGGCCGCGACCAGGCGCCGTACGAACTCGGCCTTGACCTCCAGCGGCACGATCGTCTGCTCGTTCTGGAGGCCGTCCCTCGGGCCGACCTCGTAGATCGTGACCTCGGCGGGCAGCCCGGGTTCGGGGACCTGCATCGGGCTCGCTCCTCGGCTACTGGGCATCGACGGATCCTGTTTGTTCCACGTGGAACAACGGGGCGCCGAGCGGCACCTGGTCGCCCTGCTTCGCGCCGACCGTCGTGACGGTCCCGGCGTACGGCGCCTTCAGGGCAAGCTCCATCTTCATCGCCTCCATGGTGCCGAGCACCTCGCCCTCGGCGACCGCCTGGCCGACCTCGACGTTGACCGCCAGCACGGTGCCGGGCATCGGCGCCGCGACGCTGCCGTCGCCGACCGCCGGGCCGTGGTCGGCGAAGACGTCCGGTGGCTCCCAGGTCCGGCGCTGGCCTTCGTGGACGATGTCGACCAGGTGTGGCTGCACGTTGACGACCGCGCGCTGGCGGCGACCGTCGACCACGAGTACGACGACATGGTCGGCGGCACTGACCTCCTCGACGACCCAGGTCCGCTCGCCGTCGGTCACGGTGCCGCGGGCCCGGTCGACCCACAGTGGGCCGTCGAGATCGACGTACACCGGGGCCGGGTCGGCCCCGAGCCGCCAGCCGTCGGCCTGGAACGGGCCGCTGCTCTGCCCGTTGACCGCCGTCTCGACCAGGGCCGTCGTCCAGCCCGCGATCACCCGAGCGACCTCGTCACTGGGGGCAGGGACCTCGGCGTGGTCGAGCCAGGCGGTGTCGATCGTGGCGTCGCGGAACTCATCACTCGCGACCAGTGCCCGCAGGAAGCCGACGTTGGTGGTGAGGCCGAGGATCGCGGTGTCGTCGAGCGCCTTGAGCAGGGCCAGCCGGGCGGACTCCCGGTCGGCGCCGTGGGCGATCACCTTGCCGAGCATCGGATCGTACGACGTGCTGACGACCTGGTTGCTCTCCAGCGCGGCGTCCACCCTGACCGCGGCGTCCGGCCACCTGACGATGCTGGTGGTGCCGGCCTGCGGGAGGAAGCCATTGAAGGAGTCCTCGGCGTAGACCCGCGCCTCGATGGCGTGGCCGCGCACCGCGACCCCGTCCTGGGTGAACCCCAGCGGCTCGCCCTGCGCGACTGCGAGCTGGCGCTGGACCAGGTCGAGGCGGGCGTGGTTGATGGTCACCACTTCCTCGGTGACCGGGTGCTCGACCTGGAGCCGGGTGTTCATCTCGAGGAAGTAAGCCTCGTTGGTGTCGGTGTCGAGCAGGAACTCGACCGTGCCGGCGTTCTCGTAGCCCACCGCCTGCGCCAGCGCCACCGCGGACTCGGTGACCACCCGGCGTACGTCGTCGGAGATGGTCGGCGCCGGCGCCTCCTCCAGCACCTTCTGGTGCCGGCGCTGCGTGGAGCAGTCACGCTCGAACAGGTGGACCACGTTGCCGTGGGCGTCGGCCAGGATCTGGACCTCGATGTGGCGGCCGTGCTCGACGTACTTCTCGACCAGGATCGTCTCGTCGCCGAACGCGCTCTTCGCCTCACGTCGTGCGGCCATCACAGACTCGGACATCTCCGCCTGGCTCCGCACGATCCGCATGCCCTTGCCGCCGCCGCCCGCCGCGGCTTTCACCAGGACCGGGAAGTCTGAGTCTTCGATCTGAATCAGATCGATGCCATCCACCGGGGTGTGAAAACTTGGCACGACGGGGACGCCTGCCTGGACAGCGATCTCGCGGGCGGCGTCCTTGCGGCCCATCTTGTCCATCACGTCGGCGCTGGGGCCGACCAGCTTGATCCCGGCGGCCTCGACCGCGCGGGCGAACGCGGGTCGCTCGGAGAGGAAGCCGTAGCCGGGGTGGATCGCGCCGGCACCGGCCGCCTCGGCGGCCGCAACCACGGCGTCGATGTCGAGGTAGCTGTCGACCCGGACCGCGTCGTCGGCGGCGCGGACGTGGGGTGCCTGGCGGTCGAGGTCTGTGTAGATCGCGATGCTGCGCAGGCCGGTCTCGCGGCAGGCGCGGATCACCCTGAGTGCGATCTCGCCACGGTTGGCGATGAGGACGGAGGTGAAGGCGGCGTGGGTCATCGTGGGGCTCACATCCGGAAGATGCCGTAGTTGGGGGCGGGGACGGGCGCATTAGCGGCGGCGGCCAGGCCCATGCCGAGGACCCGGCGGGTGTCCGCGGGGTCGATGATGCCGTCGTCCCAGAGCCGCGCGGTCGAGTAGTACGGCGAGCCCTGGGTCTCGTACTGCTCCCGGATCGGGGCCTTGAACTCGTCGTCGTCGGGCCGGCCCGCGACCGTGGCCAGCACCCCCGCCGCCTGCTCGCCGCCCATCACCGAGATCCGGGCGTTGGGCCACATCCAGAGGAAGCGCGGGTCGTACGCGCGGCCGCACATGCCGTAGTTGCCGGCGCCGAAGCTGCCGCCGATCACCACGGTGAACTTGGGGACGACCGAGCAGGCGACCGCGGTCACCAGTTTGGCGCCGTCCTTGGCGATGCCGCGGTTCTCGTAGTCGCGGCCGACCATGAAGCCGGTGATGTTCTGCAGGAACACCAGCGGGATCCCGCGCTGGTTGCACAGCTCGATGAAGTGCGCGCCCTTGAGGCTGGACTCGGAGAAGAGGATCCCGTTGTTGGCGATGATGCCGACCTGGTAGCCGTGGATCCGGGCGAAGCCGCAGACCAGCGTCTCGCCGTACAGCTGCTTGAACTCCTGCAGCCGGCTTCCGTCGACGATCCGCCGGATCACCTCGCGGACGTCGTACGGCGTGCGGGTGTCCATCGGGACCACGTCGTACACGCTCTCAGGGGACTCGTGGGGCTCCTCGATCGGACCCCGCCCTCCGTGGGTGGGGTCTATCACGGGCCGCCGACATTCGGTGGTGGCGACGATGCCGCGGAGGATGGCGAGGGCGTGGGCGTCGTCCTCGGCGAGGTGGTCGACCACGCCGGAGGTGCGGGCGTGTACGTCGCCGCCGCCGAGGTCCTCGGCGGAGACGACCTCGCCGGTCGCCGCCTTCACCAGCGGCGGGCCGCCGAGGAAGATCGTGCCCTGGTTGCGCACGATCACCGTCTCGTCGGACATCGCCGGGACGTAGGCGCCGCCGGCCGTGCACGACCCCATCACCGCCGCGAGCTGGGGGATGCCGCGACCGGACAGGTTGGCCTGGTTGAAGAAGATCCGGCCGAAGTGCTCACGGTCCGGGAACACCTCGTCCTGCATCGGCAGGAACGCGCCGCCGCTGTCGACCAGCGCGATGCAGGGCAGGTTGTTGTCGCTGGCGACCTGCTGGGCGCGCAGGTGCTTCTTGACCGTCATCGGGTAGTAGGTGCCGCCCTTGACGGTCGCGTCGTTGGCGATCACCACGCACTCGCGGCCGCTCACCCGGCCGATGCCGGTCACGATGCCGGCGGCAGGGACGGCGTCGCCGTACATCCCGGTCGCCGCCAGCGGGCTCAGCTCCAGGAACGGGCTGCCCGGGTCCAGGAGCCGGTCCACTCGGTCGCGCACCAGCAGCTTGCCGCGGTCGGCGTGCTTCTTGCGGGCCGCCTCCGACCCACCTTGCCGCGCCACCGCCAGCCGCTCGCGCAGCTCGTCGACGAGTTCCTTCATCTCTTCGGCCACGCGTCCGAGGTTAACGGTCATTAACCTGTGCCGTCCAGGTGGAGCCTTTCACTCGGCGAGGACCGCCTCCGCACGGCTAGCGATCGACTCGATCTTCGGGTTGAGCTCGGCGAACTCCTCGGCGTGCCGTTCGGCGATCACCCTGCGCAGCTCGGGGAGCCGATCGTCCAGGCGATCGAACAGCCCGGTGCTGTCACCACATTGCGCGAACGCGACCGCGAGCCCCCGCTCCTCGGTGGTCGGCTGGTACGGCCGGGCCGGGACTGCGGGCCGCAGCTTGACCCCCTTGGCCAGGATGCGCACCGGCTTCTCGACGGGTGGGGCGTTGTCACCGACGGTCACGCCGAACTGGGTGATGTTCTGCTGCGCGTCGAACCGGACGCCCTTCGGCAGCGAGTAGCCCTTGCCGGCCAGGCAGGGCACGAGTACGTCGCTCTCCGCCTGGAGAACCGCCTTGACCCCTTGCCCTAGCTCGCGACCCAGCCGGTTGCCCAACTCGACATAGCGGACCCGGACGTCTTCGACCTCCGCCGGGTCGCCGAGCGACTCCCGGGCGGTCCTCTCGCAGCGGTTGACGGCGGTGAGGTACGCCCGGCCGGAGCGGAGCACCTGCGCTGGCTGTGCCGGGATCGTGCCGCCGAATCCCAGCTCGCGAGCCTGGGCGACGGTGCGTGGCTGGAGCGGCGGGTCGGTCAGCCAGTCGAACAGATCGGTCGGCGGCGGCGCGGATCCCTCCGGCCGCGGATAGCCGGCCTCGGTGAGACAGCGCTGCAGCAGCGCGATGTCGGCCTTCTCGATGAGCGAGAGGTCCGCGCGGAGGAACTGGTCGAACGAACCGGCCGGCCGATGCGGCTGCGCCTGGCCATCAACCACGCAGCCGGTGCCGCCGGCAAGGACCGCCACGATGGCGCCGGCGCTGAGCAACCTCTTGAGCATCTTCACCACCTCTAACGACTGGTGGGTGGGGCAGCCGAAGCGGCTGCCCCACCCAGGTTGGTCTGGATCAGCAGCGCCAGTGACGCGCGTTCTCGTCGTTGATGTCGGAGTTGATGTTGGCCCAGCCGTTCCACCGACCGAAGTACTGCTTGTCGTTGGTCCAGTCGCCCGACTCCTCCACCCAGACGCCGCAGGCGGTGTCGCGGTTCTTGACCGCGCTGGCGTTGTGGTAGAACCGCACGCCGGTGCTGCCGTTGGGGTTGGTGAAGTTGCCAGCACCGCTGTGCTCGGCGCCGTTCCAGAAGTGCCGCTGCCCGCCGTTGCCGTAGCTGTGCTCGGAGAAGCAGATCTCGCCGGAGTTACAGGCAAGCTGGCCGTCGCCGCGGTCGGCGGTGGCGACACCCGCGAAGCTGACGCTCAGTGCGGCCGCCGCACCGAGGCCCGCCGCGATCTTCGTCATCGTGCGCATTTCGTCTCCCCAATTTTCTTCGTGCGGTTCCCCGCGTCCGCCGCTTGTTCGGCGGTGTTGCAAGCGAACCGGGCAGCGCTTGCGGGGCGCTTTAGGACCGCTTTTCGGCGGCAAATCCCCAGGTCAGAAGGGCACCAAGCCTCGGATAAGGGCGCCCAAAGCGGCGCCATCGACGATTCGCGCAAGCGCCCTCGACAGTCGAGCCGACGGGCATGAGCAGAGAGGAACCGTCGATGAGTCTCTTCACCGCGACGCATCCCGAAGGGGGTGTTGCACGCCACCCGGGCCGCCGTCTCCGCGGACGCCTCGCCCTGGCCCTGTTCGCGATGGTGCTGGCCGGATTCCTGGTCTCGGTCGAGCCGGCGCCAAGGGCCGCCGCCGCACCCGCCTGCGGAGTCCTTCAGTCCGGTGCCGCCGCGCAGGCGAACACCGCTGTCAACAAGGCCTGCGGCCTGATCGGCACGCCTTACTCCTGGGGCGGCGGCCATGGCGGCACGCCCGGCCCGACCTACGGCATATGCGACGCGTCCAACGGCGCCCCGAACGACTGCAACGTCAAGGGGCTGGACTGCTCCGGCATGGTCCGCCATGCCTACTACCTCGCGGTCGGCTCGGACGTCATCAACGGCACGTCGCGGACGCAGTACGCCTCGTCGCGGGCGGTGGCGCGGTTCTCGCGCTCGCAGGGCCTGTCGGTGCTGCTCCCCGGTGACCTGGTGTTCTTCGGCAGCTCGGCGTCGAGGATCCACCACGTCGCCATGTACATCGGCAACGGCTACATGATCGAGGCGCCGTTCTCCGGCGGCCACGTGCGCGTGATCGCGGTCAGCGCCCACAGCGACTACTACGGCGCGATCCGGCTGTACAACCCCGACGGGAGTACGCCGCCGCCTCCGCCACCGCCACCGTCCGGCGCGGGGAAGTACTGGGTCGACACCTTCGCCAACGCTTCGGTCTTCTCCACGCCGACCAGCACCTCGTCGACCGGCACCCTCTACCAGGGCACGAACTACGTCTTCTGCAAGGTGTGGGGCCGCGAGATCCGCAACGGCACGTCGTACAACCACTGGTGGCTGAGGACCGACCCGGACATCGGGCCAGCCAACCAGTACGTGTCGGCGTTCTACCTCTCCCGCTGGGGCAACGACGTCGCCAAGGACAACAACGGCACCGTGATCCCGACCTGCGACGGTTCCGCGGAGCCGCCGCCACCGTCGCCGGGGAAGCACTGGGTCGACACGTTCCAGACCGCGTCGGTCTACGTCTCGCCGACGTCCACGACCGCAACCGGAACGCTCTACGGCGGCACCAACTACGTCTACTGCAAGGCATGGGGACGCAAGGTCGGCAATGACACCAGCTACAACCACTGGTGGCTCAAGACCGACCCCGACGTCGGACCCGGCGCCCAGTGGGTCTCGGCGTACAACCTGTCCAAGTGGGGCAACGACGTCGCCAAGGACAACAACGGCGTCATCATCCCGTCGTGTGACGGGACCAGCCCACCGTCACCGCCACCCGCGCCGTCGAAGTACTGGGTAGACACCTTCGCCAACGCGTCGGTCTTCGGATCGTCGACCAGCTCCACGGCCACCGGCACCCTGTATGGCGGCACCAACTACGTCTACTGCAAGGCGTGGGGACGCAAGGTCGGCAACGACACCAGCTACAACCACTGGTGGCTCAAGACCGACCCCGACATCGGACCCGGCGCCCAGTGGGTCTCGGCGTACTACCTCTCCCGCTGGGGGAACGACATCGCCAAGGACAACAACGGGGTGACGATCCACAACTGCTGAACTGCCAGGAACGTGCGTGCCTCCGAGTCCTCGACGGGGCCGGAGGCGCGTCCGTTCTTGCGCGCGGCGACGTCAGCCGGCCGCAGCGAGTGCCGACGGCGGCGCGGCGTTGGGATCAGCGAGTACGGCAGCCATCTCCTGGTCGCTGACCGCGCCAGTCTCGTTGAGCAGCGCCAGCGAGCGGCGGCGCAGCTCCTGGGCATGGTCCAGCTCACCGGTGGCTCGATGGACATCGCCCAGCGTCCACAGCCCGGCCGCCTCGGCGAGCCGGTCGCCTGTCCCCTGCGACAGCTGTACGGCGCGGGTGAGGTGCTCGACAGCCTCCGGGTGACGGCCGAGCTGCAGCAGGGTCTTGCCAACGGAGTAGGTCAGGGTCGCCTGGGTGGCGACGTCGCCGAGCTCGGCCGCGACCGGCTCGGCGGAGGCAAAGATCTCCAGGGCGCGGAGATGCTCGCCGAGCTGGGCGAACGCGATGCCGAGGTTGAGCAGGATCGCCCAGCGCAGCGGGGTCGGCGCAACCGGCCAGGTGTCGCCGAGGGTCTGGCGTGCTGCCACTAGCTCGTCGCGGGCGCCGGCCGGGTCTCCGTAGCCGAGGTACGCGACCGCCCGGATGTTGTGACACCGAGCGACACCCTGCACGTCGTCCGCCTGGTGCGCACTCTCCAACGCCATCGCGAGGTGCTCCATCGCCTGCGGATCGCGGACCCGGCCCGAACGCTGGAGCGCGAGAGCGGTGTTGGCGTGGGCCGCCGCCAGCCAGCCATGATTGCCGGCGCGGGTCGCGGCCGCGACGCCGGTCTCGCTCATCCTCACCAGCAGGTCGAACCACGCCCCTCTGGTCAGCGGCCGGTCGAGGGCGTTCACCAGACCCACCGTCACGGCAGGGCCGTCCGCGGCGTACTCCAGAGCGAGCGTGGCGACCCGGGGCAGGTTGTCCTGCTCGGCGGCCACCCACTGCATCGTGGCGGGCGCATCCGCGAACGGCTCACCCTCCGACCGATGGGCCTCGGGCGGCAGTCCCCGGGAGAGGTAGGTCTCCGGTTTCGTATAGACCCGGCGGAGCGCGGCGCGCGCGCTCGCGAGGTAGTAGTGCGCGATCCGCGTGGCCGCCTCGCCGCGCAGCTCGTCGGTGGCCGCCTCTCGTCCCACCAGGCGCACGAGGTCATGCAGCGCATAGCGACCCTGGGGCGTGGGCTCCACCAGCTGGTGGGCGACGAGCTGGTCGAGTGCCCGCCGCGCCTCGCCGGGCGAGTCCATGAGCGCCGCTATCGCGCCGAAGGCGAAGTCGCTCATGTCGAGTGTGCAGAGCGCTAGGAAGAGCCGGTGCGCGTCACCGTCGGCGACCGCGGCCATCCCCACCGCGACGCTCGAGCGGACGGCGAGGTCGCCGTACTCCAGGACGTCGAGTCGCTCCTGGTCGCTGCGCATCCGCTCGGCCAGCTGCCCAACCGAGAGGCCGGGCTCTGCGTCCAGGCGGGCACCCACGATCCGCAGCGCCAGTGGCCAGCGGCCGCACAGCCGGATCATGTCCGACGTGGCCTGCGGCTCGGCGCCGAGCCGCGACGGGTCGACGATTCGCGACAGGAGGGCGTGCGCGTCGGCGTCCGAGAACTCGCCGAGTCGCAGCTGAGTGGCGCCGTCGAGCGTCGTCAGGGGTGCCCGGCTGGTGACAACCACGCCACATCCGTCGCCACCCGGGAGCAGCGCCCGCACCTGAGCCGGCTCGGCCGCGTTGTCGAGGAGGATCAGGAGCCGCCGGGCCGCGGTGGCCGTGCGGTACGTCGACCCCGCCTCGTCGACGTCCACCGGCGCTGCCTGTTCACCGAGCGCCCTGATGAAGCGGTTGAGGACTTCGAGCGTGTCCGGCGGGCTGAGGCCGTTCGCGGCACCTTGGAGGTTGACGTAGAGCTGGCCGTCGGGAAACTCGGCGGCGGCATGGTGTGCGGCCTGCACGCTCAGCGCCGACTTCCCCGAGCCGCCCGCGCCGGAGACACAGACCAACCGCGATCCCAGCGAACCGGTGAGCGCATCGGCAAGAATCGTCAGTTCGTCGTGTCGGCCCGTGAACACCGGACTCATCGGCGGCAGCTCGGCGGGCGTCGGCCGGCTCGCCCGGACCGGCATGATGACAGGAGGCAGCCAGTCGAGGTCCGGCGAGCTGCTGAGAATGTCGGCCTCGAGTCCGCGCAGCTGCGGCCCCGGCTCCAGACCCAGCTCCTCGATCAGCTGGACGCGTCCCTCGCGGTAGACCTCGAGCGCTTCCGCCTGTCGGCCACAGCGGTACAAGGCAAGCATCAGGTGCGCGCGCAGGCCCTCGTGCAAGGGGTACGTCGAGACGTGGGTGGGCAGCTGAGCGGCGACCTCGGTGTGCCGGCCCAGCCGGAGCGCGACCTCGTAGGCGCGATCCAGCGTGACCAGCCTGAGCTCACTCAGGCGCGATGCCTCTCTCACCAGCATGTCCTCGTCGAAGCCGTCATAGGGACTTCCGGACCACATGCCGAGCGCCTCCATGTACAAGGAGGCCGCGGCATCGAAGTCGCCGTACCCGTGCAGCTCATGGGCCTGCCCCGCCAGTCGCTCGAAGCGACAGGCGTCGACCTGTTCCTCATCGATGCACAGCCGGTACCCGTTGTCCCGGTATTCGATTGCCTGCTCGCCGAGCACCCGGCGCAGCCGGTGTACGGCGATCTGCAGGCTGTTACGCGCGGACTTCGGAGGCCGAGCGGCCCAGATGTGGTCGATCATGCGGTCGACCGACAGCGGCCGGCCAGGCTGACTCGCCAGCGCAGCAAGCGTCAACCGCGGTACCCGGCCGCCAAAGGCGACCTCCTGCGATCCGTCGAGAAGACGAAACGCACCGAGTACCTCGATCCGCACGTGCGCCCCCCTCTCGACCACCCGCGTCACCGATAACGCCGGGAGCCTAACTCCGCCCCGTGCGGCGCGCACGGCCGACTGCAGCGGCCATGCGCGCCGGGTGCCGCTCAGCAGATGCTGTTGCCGCCGTCCGGAACCCAGATCGGGCACGACTCCGAGGGCGGCGGCGGGGGCGGTTCCTCGCCGGCGTGGGCGGCTCCGGGCACCGCAGCGGTCCAGGAAAGTGCGGCCAGCACGACCAGCGTTCGCGCAGCGTGGCGCATGTTTGTCCCCTCTCGATCCGGCTCGTCTCGAGCCCCCATGTGATTGCGGCCTGTTGACCAGCCGCCGCAGGAGATGCTGCCGATCTCCACTTGTTGTGCGCTTACTCCGTCTAGACGAAGGCCAAGCCGATCATGGTTCGCATTCGCGACCCACGGACGAAAGAATTTACTTTCCAGGGATTGTCGGTGGTGCCGAGTACGTTGGCCGCCATGGCACTCGCGGCGTACAAGGACCTCTGCATCGACGCGGCCGAGCCGGCGCGGCTCGGGCGGTTCTGGGCGGACGCGCTCCGGCTGGAGCTGCACCTCCACGACGACGGTGACGCCCACTTGACCGGGCCGACCCCACAACACACGGTGTGGGTCAACCGGGTGCCGGAGCCGAAGACCGTCAAGCACCGACTGCACCTCGACATCCATGCCGCGAGTGTCGAGGAGGTGGTCGCGCTCGGCGCCACGGTGATCGACGGCGAGTCGTTCCGGTGGACCACGATGGCCGACCCGGAGGGTGGCGAGTTCTGCGTGTTCGTGCGCGAGCAGCCGCCGGAGCTACGGCTCTACGAGCTGGGCCAAGACTGTGCGGACCCGGCGGCGGTCGCCGGCTGGTGGGCGGACCTGATCGGGGGCCGGCTCGGGCACGACGAGGAGCAGGGTCACTCCTACCTCGAGGAGATCCCGGGCGCGCCGTTCGACTCGATCACTTTCGCGCACGTACCCGAGCCGAAGACGGTCAAGAACCGCGTGCACATCGACGTCACCACCGCCGATCTGCCCGCGATCGTGGCCGCCGGCACCACGATCCTCGCGGAGCCCACCGAGCAGACCCCCTGGACCGTCCTGGCGGACCCCGAGGGCAACGAGTTCTGCGCGTTTCCGGAGGCCTGAACGCACTAGTGGGCATCTCCGGACGTTCGTCGAGGGTATGAGTGGTCAGGGTGCGTGCAGCGCAAGGCTCGGAGGGAGGCGGGCCGGTGGCCCGTCGACCGACGACAACGCAGCGATGTGCGTGCCCTGGCCGCTCATACCCCGACGAACTTCCGGAGATGCCCACTAGAGTCCCCAACCATGAGGGCTCAAGTCAGGAGCGTCCAGCCATGCGACTGAAGCTGGGGCGACCGGACATCGGCCAGTACGCCGACCGCTTCGACGTGCCGCCCGCGGACGACCATCGACCTTCGGTGACCTTCCTCGGCGTCGCGACCCTGCTCATCGACGACGGTGAGTCCGCGGTGCTGACCGACGGCTTCTTCACCCGGCCGGGACTCCGGCAGGTGCTGCTCGGCCGGCTCGCGCCCGACCTCACTCCGATCGACGAGTGCCTGACCCGGGCCGGGACGACCAAGCTGGACGCCGTACTCCCGGTCCACACCCACTTCGACCACGCCCTGGACTCCGCGGTCGTCGCCGAGGTCACCGGTGCCACCCTGGTCGGCGGCGAGTCGGCCGCCAACATCGGCCGTGGACACGGGCTGCCAGCGGAACGGATCGTGGTGGCCACGCCCGGCAAGCCGCGGGAGTACGGCGCCTGGACGATCACGATGATCGAGTCCGAGCACTGCCCACCCGACCGGTTCCCGGGCACCATCGACGAGCCGATCGTCCCGCCCGCGAAGGCCAAGGACTACAAGTGCGGGGAGGCCTGGTCGATCCTGCTCCGTCATCGCAGCGGCGCCTCGTTGCTGGTCCAGGGCAGCGCCGGCTTCGTCCCCGGCGCTCTCGCCGACCAGCGGGCCGACGTCGTCTACCTCGGGGTCGGCCAGCTCGGCGTCCAGCCGGAGGACTACCTACGCGACTACTGGGAGCACACCGTGCGCGCGGTCGGCGCCCGCCGGGTGGTGCTGATCCACTGGGACGACTTCTTCCGGCCGCTCGACCAGCCGCTCCGCGCACTGCCGTACGTCGGCGACGACCTCGACGTCACGATGACGGTGCTCGGCCAGCTCGCCGCCGCCGACGGCGTACCCCTGCACCTGCCCACCGTCTGGGAGCGTGAGAACCCCTGGGCGTAGAGGTCGCTCGTTAACGACCATTAACCTAGGCGAATGACCCGGCGCGACCAGATCCTGGCCACTGCCGCGGACCTGTTCGCTGCCCGCGGCTTCCACGGCGTGTCCGTGGCCGACCTCGGCGCGGCCTGTGGGATCAGCGGGCCGGCGCTGTACAAGCACTTCCCGTCCAAGGACGCGATGCTCGCCGAGATGCTGGTGAGCATCAGCGAGGAGCTGCTCCGGGTCGGCACCGAGCGGACCCGGACCGCGCGGGCACAGGAGGAGCCGACGGCCGCGGTTGTGGCGCTGGTCGAGTGGCACATCGAGTTCGCGCTGGAGCATCGGCCACTGATCGTGGTCCAGGACCGCGACTGGGAGTCGCTGCCTGCCGAGGCCCGCGAGCGGGTGCGCAGCCTGCAGCGGGAGTACGTCGACCTGTGGGCCACCCAGCTGCGACGGATCCATGGTGACCTGCATCTCGATCGGGCGCGGGCTATGGCGCACGCGGCCTTCGGCCTGATCAACTCGACACCGCACAGCGCGCTGCTGCCCGACGAGCAGATGCGTGACCTGCTGCGGGACATGGCCGTTGCCTCACTGGGAGTGGGGACGGCTAGCGAGGGAAGGGCCGTCAGTGAGGGAAGGAAGGGCGATGACCGAGTTGACCAGCCAGGAGCCTGAACAACAGGACGAGCCCCCGGCCGAAGAAGTCAGCAATGACGAGATCAGCTACGAGGAGTTCGGCGTCGCGTTCTTCCGGGAGGCGGTGACGCCGGAGCGGATCCTCGGCGCGATCCACGGCCTGGCCGCGGAGCCGATCGAGTTCGGGCCGATGGGTGTCGGTCCGGGGCGGATCGCACGCGTGTCCGCGAAGGGGCAGATCGGCGAGCCGCTCACCACCCAGGTGTCCGAGCAGCCCGTCAGCTTCCAGGTGAACCTCCCGGTCGCGCTCGCCTTCACCCTCGACCTGCTCGTGGACACCCACCGCTTCGACGCGGATGTGATGGTGCCGCTGACGATCACCGCGCACGCCCGGAACCCACTCACGATCTACATCGACGTGACCCCGCCCCGCAGCCGCGACCTCAACGTCGTGGTCAAGGGCGACTCCGTCCGCGCCGAGCTGATGCGCAAGGTCGCCGACATCGACAGCGAGCTGCGCCGGTTCATCTCGAAGTACATCTCCCGCGAGCTCGACAAGCCGGCCGTCCGCGCACTTCGGACCATCGACATCGCGGCGATCATGTTGAAGGCATGGCCGGGCGAGGGCCCACCGCAGAGTCCTCCAGCATCGCCTGAGCACTGAGCGCCGCCTCGACGCCGACCTCCAGGTCGTCGTCCCCCGGCTGCGCCGGCTGCTGGTCGAGGTCGTGCAGGTCCGCCAGCAGCTGCTCGCGGGAGAGCCCGCGCAGCAACAGCAGCACCAACGGGTCGCCGTCGAGCAGCCAGCCGACCTGGTACGACGCCGCCAGGGCATGCGGACACGGCTGCATCCAGGCGTCGCAGCTGCAGCTGGTCTCCAGCTCCGCGCCGTACGGAAGCAGCTCGACGCCTGACTCCTCGAGGTCCTCGACCAGCTCGTGCGGGAGCTGGCCGGAGAGCAGCGCGGCGACCCGCCCGGCCGCCGCGGCCACCACCTCGACCAACGCGCGCCGGGCGCCCGGCTCCAGAACGGGCAGCGTGAGCGAGACCGTCCACGCGTCGTCGCCCTCGGCGACCGCGGCCACCGCCGAGCCGGCGTCGAGGGTCAGCCCACCGACCGCTCCGGCGCGCGCGAGCGCGCGGGCCTGGCGTAGGTCCGCCTCGGCGAACGCCGACTCCTCGACCGAGCGCACCCACGCCTTGGCCCACCACGACGCGGCCCGCGCGCCTGACCGCCGCGGGGCGAACCGCGGGTAGGTCACCGCGGCACTCATCGCCGCTCCTCACCGCGGCGCAGGGTCACCAGGTCGCGCAGCTCGTCGTTGCTGAGCTCGGTGAGCGCCGCCTCGCCGGAGCCGAGCACCGACTCCGCCAGCGCCCGCTTGCGGGTCAGCAGCTCGGCGACCCGCTGCTCGATCGTGCCCTCGGCCACCACCCGGTGGACCTGGACCGGCTTGGTCTGGCCGATCCGGTAAGCCCGGTCGGTCGCCTGGTCCTCCACGGCCGGGTTCCACCAGCGGTCGACGTGGATGACGTGGTCGGCGCGGGTCAGGTTGAGGCCGGTGCCGCCGGCCTTGAGCGACAGCAGGAAGACCGGCGTGGCGCCGTCCTGGAAGCGCCGGACCAGCTCCTCGCGCTCGCGCACGGGCGTCCCGCCGTGCAGGAACTGGTGGGGTACGCCGGCGCGCGCGAGGTGCGCCTCCAGCAGCCTGGCCATCGCGACGTACTGGGTGAACAGCAACACCGCGCCGTCCTCGGCCAGGATGGTGCCGAGCAGCTCGTCGATCAGGTCGAACTTCTCCGACCGACCGGACAGCCGCGGGTTGGCCTGCTTGAGGTAGTGCGCCGGGTGGTTGCAGATCTGCTTCAGCCCGGTCAGCAGCTTCAGCACCAGCCCGCGGCGCACATCTTCGTCCGCACGCTCGATCCGCGCCATCGAGTCCCGCACCAGCGCCTCGTAGAGCACCACCTGCTCGCGAGTCAGCCCCACCAGGTGGTCGGTCTCGGTCTTCGGCGGCAGCTCCGGCGCGATGCCCGGGTCGGACTTGCGGCGGCGGAGCAGGAACGGGCTGATCAGGTCGGCGAAACGAGCGGTCACCTTCGAGTCGACGCCGGCCTCGATCGGCGCCGCCCAGACCTTGCGGAAGGCGTTACGGCTGCCGAGCAGGCCGGGGATCGCCCAGTCGAGGATCGCCCACAGCTCGGTCAGGTTGTTCTCGACCGGGGTGCCGGTCAGCGCCACCCGTCCCGTGCTGGGGATCGCCCGCAGCGCCTTGGCGGTCGAGGACTGCGGGTTCTTGATGTGCTGCGCCTCGTCGGCCACCACCAGATCCCACGGCACCTCCGCGAGCGCGGCGTGGTCGCGCCGCATCGTCCCGTACGTCGTCAGCACGAACCCGCCGCCATCGCCGAGCAGGTCGGCGCCGTGGACCCCGTCCAGGCTCCGCGCCGAGCCGTGGAAGCGTCGTACCGGAACCCCGGGCGCGAACCGCCGGATCTCGGCCTCCCAGTTGCCGAGCAGGCTCGCCGGGCAGACCACAAGCGTCGGCCGCCGCCCGTCGTCGGTCGAGCCTGTCGAGGCCTCCAGCCGGTGCAGGTGGAGCGCGATCAGCGTGATCGTCTTGCCGAGGCCCATGTCATCGGCGAGGCAGGCACCCAGTCCGAGCGAGGTCATGTCGGCGAGCCAGGTCAGGCCGTGCCGCTGGTACTCGCGCAGCTCGGCCTTCAGCCCGGACGGCGTCGGGACCGGTTCCCGGGTGGCGGCGGTGCGGAGCTGCTCGCGGATCTTCTCGAGGGTGGCGCCGACGATGACCGGTTCGTCGGTGTCCTCGACCGCGACCACGCCGGTCAGCGTGGCCGCCAGTGCCTGGGTCGGACGGACGGTGCGGATCAGCCGCTTCTTCGCGGCCTTGGCGACCTTGCCGTCGACCACGGTCCAGTTGTCGCGGAGCTTGATGATCGGGGTGGTCGCCGACGCGAGCTGGTCCATCTCGGCCTCGGTGAGCGGGTCGCCGTGCAGCGCGACCTGCCAGCTGAAGGTGAACATCGCGTCCGGCCCGAACAGCCCCTTGACCAGCGGCTCCTCGCGGGTGCCGGCGCCCTTCGGCTTGAGCTCGGCGCGGGTGGTCAGGTCGCGGCCGAGGGAGCGCGGCCAGAGCACGTCGAAGCCACGCTCCTGGAGTGCGGCCACGCCGTGGTCGAGCAGACCGACCAGCTCGTCGGTGTCCAGCGTGATCTGGTCGGGGACGCGCAGCTCCAACAGCCGGTCGAGCACCGGCCAGGCATCGGCGGCGTGCCGCAGCGCGATGCTGGCGTGGGTGCGGGCGCGCTCGCCGAAGCCGTGCGCCTCCGGGCCCTCGGTCCACAGCACCGCCGCGTCGCACACGTGGGTGTGGTTGGCCTGCTCGTGCACCTGGAGTACGACGCGCACGCGGCCGCCGTGCAGCTCCTCCTCGTCGGCCTCGACCCGGAACGAGACGGTCACCAGCTGTGGCAGATCCCTGTCGGCCGCGCGCGGCGCGTGTTCGGCGAGCCGCCGCCGGAGCCGGTCCTGGAAGCTGCCGGCCGGCGGGTTGGTCACCGTCGAGCGGGTGCTCGGTGGCCGCCGCGGCATCGCGTCGGCGACGGCGTCCAGCACCTTGCGGATGATCCCTTCGGCCGTCGCAGCGTCGAGTCCGTCGTACACCCGAGCCCTGGCCAGCATCTGCAAGCGGTCGGAGTCCGCGGCGTCGAGCTCGCCGATCCGCCACTGCCCGCCCGACTCGTCCGGCTCGAACCTGCCAGCCGCGACCAGCCGCATCGCCAGCATCGACGCGCCCGCCAGCAGGCCGACGCTGGGATGGGCCTCGTCGTTGGCGTGTGCCCTGGTCAGAACCGGCAGCGCGGCGCGGATCGGCAGGCTGACCGAGCGCTGCTCGTCGGTGAACTCGACGACGCTCTCGCGCGCGGGCTCACCGAAGCGGAAGGTGGCGGGACCAGTGACGGGGACAAACGACAAGGGCATCTCCGGGCCGGGGAGGGGGTGGACGAGACGCTAACGCCCGGCACCGACAGGAAGTTCCGAACTAGCGGATCGCGGCGGTGGGGCCACCCACCACAGTTGGCCCCACCGCTCGCGACCCTCTCTGGGCGGGGCGTCTCCCGACCCGCCACCAAACCGGCCGGGGCGCCATCAGCTGTTCCGCCACAGAGAGCCGAGTGCGGCGCGAAACCGACGTCTCCTCCTCGGCTCGCGCCACTGCCTCGGCAGTACCTACTTTACTTTTCGTGGCCCAAGAGTCGAGTTCAAGGGTCGGCCAGTCATTAACAATTGACATCAATCGGGCGTCCCGACCGGAGCACAGGCCGGTATTCACCGGTTGCGTAGGCTCGGCGCATGACTCTTCTCGACGCCCCGATCGCCCGTCTCGACGGCACCCCCGGCACCCTCGGCGACCTGACCGGCGGCAAGGCAGCGCTGCTGGTCAACGTCGCATCGAAGTGCGGACTGACGCCTCAGTACACCGCCCTGGAGGAGCTCCACGAGAAGTACGCCGAGCAGGGAT
Organism: Nocardioides speluncae; assembly: GCF_003121585.1. Lineage (GTDB taxonomy): Bacteria > Actinomycetota > Actinomycetes > Propionibacteriales > Nocardioidaceae > Nocardioides > Nocardioides speluncae. The sequence goes on along the minus strand of NZ_QEOO01000001.1, from coordinate 62,188 downwards.
TCACCGTCATCGGCGTACCGTGCAACCAGTTCGGCGGACAGGAGCCGGGCACCTCGGAGGAGATCGCGGAGTTCTGCTCGGCGACGTACGGCGTCACCTTCCCGATGTCGGAGAAGATCGAGGTCAACGGCGATGACCGGCACGACATCTACCGCAAGCTCGTCGAGACGCCCAACGAGAAGGGCAAGGCCGGCGACATCGAGTGGAACTTCGAGAAGTTCCTGCTCTCCCCGGCGGGCGAGGTGGTGGCCCGCTTCAACCCCGGCGTGGTGCCCGACGACCCGGCCATCGTGGCCGCCGTCGAGTCCCAGCTCTGCTGAGCCCGCCCTCCTCAGCGGACGGTACGCCGGCCGGGGATGAGAGGGCCTTCACCCGCAGTTAACGGACGGCTCATGCGCCGCTGCGAGCGTTACCGGCGTGAAGCCGCTCATCCTCGTAGCCCTGGTCGCGCTCCTGCTCACCGGTGTGGCACCGGCTCCGGCAGCGCAGCAACCGTCGTCGAGACAACCCGCCTTCACGATCGCCACCTTCAACGTCCTCGGCCACAGCCACACCGCCCCGGGCGGGAAGGCGGAGCAGATGGCCGAGGGCCCGGAGCGGACGCGGCTGGTCGCCAAGATCCTTCGGCAGTACAAGATCGACATCGTCGGCTTCCAGGAGCAGCAGCCGGTTCAGGCGCACGCGTTCGTGCGGTACGCCGGGTCGACGTACACGCTGTACCCGGGTGTCCGCCGACCGAAGTGGGTCTACAACGCAATCGCGTGGCGCAAGGCCACCTGGGAGCTGGTCCGGACCCGGACGTACGACGTGCCCTACCGGCAGCGGTCCGGCGGATGCCCGTGGTGCTGCTGCGGCACCGCGCCACCGGCGCGCGGATCTGGGTCGCCAACCATCACAACCCGGCTGACACCCGGCACTTCCCGCGTGAGCAGAAGTGGCGGGACCGCGCGGTGACCCGCGAGATCGCGGTCACCCGACAGCTGCTCCGGACCGGACTGCCGGTGTACGTGATCGGTGACATGAACGACCGCGCCCGGTTCTTCTGCCGGTACGTCGCCGCCGTACCGCAGATGCACGCCTCGAGCGGCGGCAGCGTGTCACGCAGCGGCTGCCGGCCGCCGCGCGGCATGGGCGTGGACTGGATCTTAGGCTCCGCACGCGTCGGCTTCCGCGACCACGCCAAGTGGTACGGCCCGCTCGTCCGCCGGGCCACCGACCACCCGATCGTGCTCAGCCGCACCTGGCTGCGGTAGTGCTGCCGTAGTCGGGCCCGAAATCCGGATAGTCCGCCACGCAAATCATGGGTCGGGGTTGACGGCCCATGATTTGCGTGACGGACTATCCGTCCTCAGGCGCCGGGGTTGAAGCCGCAGATGCCCCCGTTGGCGCTGTAGATCCACAGGGGTGCGCGGGAGTTCGGGTCGGGGTCGGCGACCGCGCCGGTGAACGGAGGCTGGCCGCCCGGCTCGCTCTGGCACTTCGCGGCGTCCGGCTCGGCGGCGGCGCCACCGGCCTCCAGGATGTGGCCACCCCGGGTGACTACCCAGAACCCGTTGCTGCTCCGGTCCGCGACGATGCCGACCACCCGGTCGTTCTGACCGACCCGGCCCGCGACACCGCCGTGGTCGGGTGCGTTCCCGACGGCGACCACCTCGCCGAGCGCGGTCACCACCCAGCCACCGGTCGTGCCGTGCGGCGCGAAGGCGACGACCGGGGAGTGCACGGTGGTGTCCTCCTGCGGACCAAGGTCGTTCGCGTCGCCGAAGCCGGCGACGTGGCCGGCCGCGGTCACGATCCAGTAGCCCTGGCCGGACGGCGTGGTCTCCAGCGCGACGGAGTCGGCCGACGACGCCAGCTCACCGAGATGGGTGGCTCCGTGGACGGTCTCGATCCGGCCGTAGCGGGTCAGCGCGTACATGCCGTGGTTGGTGGTCGAGGCGACGTCGACGAAGTCGTCGGTGTCGACCTCGGGGATCTTGTAGTTGGTGCCCTTGCCGTCCTCGCCGTGGTAGAGCAGCGAGCCGTCGCCGCAGGCGACGTAGGCGATCGGGTGACTGGCGGCGGCCGCTGCCGCCTTGTCGGGAACGACGGCGACCTGGCCGCCGTTCTCCTCGCAGGGGTCATCGGCCCAGGCCAGGCTGGCGCTGGCGGGCTGAACGCCGCCGACCACGACCGTCGCCAGGAGCGAAGCAGGTAGGAGCCCGAGAATCCACCGGTGCGTACGCATGCTGTCGTTTTCCCTCCTTCTGTCCCCCTGACGGGACACTGTCCGTCAGGATCGCCCGAGCACAGTCGGACCTTCCATTGGTCCAGGGTGGCCGATCATGGCCGTGTCCAAACCCCGCCATCGCGATCAGCTATCCAGTCGCCCACCGCGGTTCGCTCTCGACAACCGTAAGCGAAACGGCAAAGGTGTCGTCGTGCCCGACCACAATGACGAACTCGCGAGCAGGCTCTACCGCCTACTGCGCCAGCACGACGACTGGTCGGACGAGCGGCTGTCCGAGGCGCTGGCCGTCTCCCCGGACGCCCTCTCGAAGGCTCGGGAGGAGCTGGCCCGGATGGGGCTGGTACGCCGCGTCGCCGGGCTCGACGAGCAGGGTGCGCGATGGCTGGTCGTCGACCCGATGCTCGCCGTCGAGCAGGTGATGGCCGACCAGGGTCGCGCGATCGCCGAGTGGTCCAGCACCGCCGGCCGGCTGGCCGCCGACATCGAGTCCCTCGTCGGCATGGTGCCGGCGCTGCGGGCCGCCGTCGACGACGCCGCCATGAACACCGTGCTCGAGGGCAACGAGACCGCACGCGCCTTCCTGGCCGAGCTCGGCGGCACCGTCCAGCGCGAGCTGCTCACCGTCCACTCCGGCGGCGCGCTGCCCCAGGAGGCGATCGACGCCGCGCTGCCGCAGGATCTCGCCGTACTCGAACGCGGCATCGAGGTGCGCACCATCTACCTGTCCAGCGCGGTCCGCAGCGTGCCGACCCGCGGCTACCTCGAACGGCTCGCCGAGGCCGGCGCCTCGGTACGGATCCGGGAGACACTGCCGTTCCGGATGGTGCTCGCCGACGGCGCCACGGCCGTCTGCTCGATGCGCTGGGCCGAGGGCCGGTCGGGCGCGATCGTCGTACGCGGTGGCGCGTTCGTACAGCTGCTGCGGCGGATGTTCGACTACTGCTGGGCCGAGGCGACCCCGCTGGCGCGGGCGGTCGGCCGGGTTCCGGACGCCGCCCACGCTGAGCAGCTCGACGACGAGCAGCTGTTGATGCTGCGGCTGCTGGCCGACGGTCTCACCGACCAGGCCATCGCCCGCCAGCTCGGCGTCGCCCCCCGCACCTTCACCCGCAAGCTGCGGGCGCTCTTCGAGGAGCTCGGGATCGAGTCCCGATTCCAGGCCGGCGTGGAAGCCGCGCGGCGCGATCTGATCTAGCGCCCAGCCGCGGGCCTGCGATGCCTGACCGGTCATGGTCATGGCGCTGCTCGGCCACTAGGAACTGGTTCCACTGGTCTAGTCCAGGCACGCACGATGTCGGGCACCAGTTCCCCCACGAAGGGTAAAACCATGATGGTTTCCTCATCGTCCATCCGAAAGGTGGCGGTGGCGACAGCCGTAACCGGACTGGCGGCCTTCTCGATTGCCGCACCCGGACTCGCGGGCGCCAGCGCCTCCTCCGACCCACAGCCGAAGGTGCAGGCCAAGCGCCTGGCTGCCTCGGGTGCGGACAAGTTCGTCGACAGCCGCCCGAAGGCTCTGCACGCCGCCAAGGCAGAGAAGTTCGTCGCCGGTGACGTGATCAGCGCGAACGGCACCCAGTACGTGCCGTACGAGCGGACCTTCCGTGGTCTGCCCGTGATCGGTGGCGACTTCGTCGTCGTCACCGACAAGAAGGGCAACGTCATCAACACCTCGGTGGCGCAGGACCGGACGATCTCCGGCCTCTCGACCAAGGCCGGCATCACCGCGAAGCGCGCCAAGAAGGCCGCCGAGCGCCGCCTGTCGCGGGTGGTCACCACGACCAAGCCGCGGCTCGTCGTACACACGCTCGGCCAGACCGGTCAGCAGGCCCGCCTCGCCTGGGAGACCACTGTCGCGGGCGAGAAGGCCGGCAAGCCGTCCCGCCAGACCGTGTACGTCGACGCGCAGACCGGCTCGATCTTCGAGTCCGTCGAGCACGTCATCTATGGCGAGGGTGACGGCGCCTACAGCGGCCCGGACCCGCTGCAGCTGGAGACCTCGGAGTCGGGCGGGCAGTTCTCGCTGCAGAACCCGAACAACAACGCGATCGTGTGTCAGGACGCCGACACGAGCGAGACCCACACCGGTCCCGATGACACCTGGGGCGACGGTGACGCCACCAACAAGGAGACCGGCTGCGTCGACGGCTTCTACGGCACCCAGGTCCTCGACAAGATGCTGACCGAGTGGCTTGGCCGCTCGGGTCAGGACGGCGAGGGCGGCTATGTGCCGCTGCGGGTCGGCCTGGACGACATCAACGCCTACTACGACGGCTCGCAGGTCCAGATCGGCCACAGCCAGGCCGGCAAGTGGATCAGCTCGATGGACGTGGTGGCCCACGAGTACGGCCACGGCATCGACGACAAGACGCCGGGCGGCATCTCGGGCGAGGGCACCCAGGAGTTCGTGGCCGACGTGTTCGGCGCGCTGACCGAGGCCTACTCGGCGCAGGGCGAGGAGTTCGACGAGCCCGACTTCCTGGTCGGCGAGGAGGTCGACCTGGTCGGCTCCGGCCCGATCCGCAACATGTACGACCCGTCCCAGGTGGACGGCGACCCGAACTGCTACTCCGACGAGATCCCCAACACCGGGGTGCACGCGGCCGCCGGACCGGGCAACCACTGGTTCTACCTGCTGTCCCAGGGCAACGCGCCCGAGGGCGGACCCGAGAGCCCGATCTGTGAGGGCGGCCCGGAGTCGGTCCAGGGCATCGGCATCCAGAAGGCCGGCAAGATCCTCTACAACGCGATGCTGCTGAAGACCTCGGACTCGTCGTACCTGAAGTACCGGACCTGGACGCTCGAGGCGGCCAAGACGCTGTTCCCGGAGAGCTGCGCCGAGTTCAACACCGTGAAGGCTGCCTGGGACGCCGTGAGCGTGCCCGCTCAGTCCGACGAGCCGACCTGCGAAGGTGGCGGCGACCCGACCGACCCGCCCACCGACCCGCCGACCGACCCGCCGACGGACCCGCCGGCCGGCGAGGTCGACTTCACCGGTGTCGCGGCGCTGAACAACTGCTCGGCCTCGATCGTGCGGTACGACGACTCGCAGCCGACCGACAAGGCGCTGGGTCTGACTAACGGTCACTGCTACGAGGGCGGCATGCCCGGCGCCGGTGAGGTGCTGGTCGACCAGCCGTCGAACCGGGCGTTCACGCTGCTCGGCGCCGACGGCTCGGAGGCCGGCGAGGCCACCGCGACCAAGCTGCTCTACGCGACCATGACCAAGACCGACGTGTCCCTCTACGAGCTCGACAAGACCTACGAGGAGATCGCCGCCGAGGTCGAGGGCTTCGAGCCGCTGACGCTGGCCAGCGAGTCGCCGGCCGACGGTACGTCGAGCAAGGTCGTATCGGGCTACTGGCAGAAGATCTACGACTGCTCGGTCGAGAAGACGGTCCACCAGCTCAAGGAGGCCGAGTGGACCATGGAGAGCTCGATCAAGTACGTCAAGCCGTGCGAGACCATCGGCGGCACCTCGGGCTCGCCGATCGTGGCCACCGAGTCGGGCGAAGTCATCGGCGTCAACAACACCGGCAACGAAGACGGCCAGGAGTGCACGATGAACAACCCGTGCGAGGTCGACGAGAACGGTGAGGTGACCGTCGACCAGGGTGCGGCGTACGGCCAGCAGACCGCCTGGTTCTACACCTGCCTCGCCGACGACAACAGCTTGGACCTGGCGAAGGAGGGTTGCGAGCTGCCGTCGCCGGCAGGGAGCTGACCTTCCGATCGAACGGGCGGGGACACCACATTCCCCTGCCAGGCTGGCGCTTGCCGTTCGGGCGTCAGTGCGTGTCCCCGGACAGGGGCCGGCCGCCACAAGCGGTCGGCCCCTTCTTCTGTCGTGCGGGGCCTGCTGCTGGCGGGGTCTGCGACCGGCCGTCTAGGACTCGACGGCCAGGGTGAGCGGGAGTACGCCGGTCGCGCCGGCGTCGTGGAGGAGCGCGGTGGCGACCGTGAGCGTCCAGCCGGTGACGACCAGGTCGTCGAGCAGCAGGATCCGGCCGGTCTGCGCGCCGGGATCCAGCGCGAACCGCCGGCGGACCGCCGCCACCCGCTGCGCGGAGTTGACCGCGCCCTGGCCGGCCGCGACATCGTGGTTGACGATCGCGACCCGGCCGACGACCGGGATCCGCAGGTAGCGGGACAGACCCTCGGCGAAGTCGCTGGTCAGGGTGGGCCGGGTCAGCGACTCGACGTACACGATCCCGTCGGCGGCCGGGCGCCAGTCGTCGAGAACCTGGATCACCGCCTTCACCAGCGGCACCGGCACCGGGCCGTCGCCGGCCCCGGGTCGGAACAGCTCGCGCAGCGCCTGGCCGTAGCCGAGGTCGGTGATCCGGGCGATCGCCCGGCCCTCCGCGGGCAGCGGGTTGATCTTGCCCTTCAGGTCGATGTTGAGGTTGGCCAGGCCGATCGGCCACAGCTTGCGTGGGGCGATGGCCACGCCGGGCCGGGTGAGCGCCTCCTCCGCGTCGGCCAGCGCCGCCTCCGACACCGTGGCAGACACGTCGAGACCACCGCAGTTGTCGCAGCGACCGCACTTGTCGGCGTCCGGGTCGTCGAGCTGGTCGCGCAGGAACCACATCCGGCAGGCGTCGGTGGCGAGGTAGTCGAGCATCGCCTGCTGCTCCCGCTCGCGCGCCTCCGCGACCCGCGCGTAGCGCTCCGCGTCGTACTCCCACTCCTCGCCGGTGGCCTCCCACCCTCCCTGGACCCGGCGGACCGCGCCGTCGACGTCGAGCACCTTGAGCATCGTCTCCAGGCGGGTCCGGTTGAGCTCGACGTAGGTCTCCAGCGCGGCGGTGCTGACCGGGCGGGCGGCGTCGGTGAGCGCCGCCAGCGTCTGCCGGACGAGCTGCTCGCGAGGGAAGGCAAGGGAGGCGAAGTACTTCCAGATGTCGCGGTCCTCGGTCGCCGGCAACAGCACGACCGTGGCCTCGTCGGTGCCGCGGCCGGCGCGGCCGACCTGCTGGTAGTAGGCGACCGGCGACTGCGGAGCGCCGACGTTGACCACGAAGCCGAGGGTCGCGTCGAAGCCCATCCCGAGCGCACTCGTGGCCACCAGCGCCTTGACCCGGCCGCTGGCCAGGTCGTGCTCGAGAGCCTCCCGCTCGGTCGTCTCGGTCTGTCCGGAGTACGCCGCGACGTTGTGGCCGTGGGCACGCAGGTGGGCCGCGATCTCCTGGGTCGCCGCCACCGTCAGGCAGTAGATGATCCCGGACCCCGGCAGCTCGCCGAGGTGGTCGGCCAACCAGCCGAGCCGCTGCTCGGCGGTCCTCAGGCGGACCACCGCGAGCTTCAGCGACTCGCGGTCAAGGCTTCCCCGCAGGACGAGAACATCGGTCCCGAGCTGCTCGGCGACGTCGGCGGTGACCCGGGCATTGGCGGTGGCGGTTGTCGCCAGCACCGGGATGCCCGGGCGCAGGTCGGCGAGCATGGTCCGGATCCGGCGGTAGTCGGGCCGGAAGTCGTGGCCCCAGTCGGAGATGCAGTGGGCCTCGTCGACCACGAGCAGACCGGCGGTCGCCGCCAGCCGGGGCAGCACGTTGTCGCGGAACGACGGGTTGTTGAGCCGCTCCGGGCTGACCAGGAGCACGTCGACGCCGCCGGCAGCGATCTCCTCCTCGATCCGCGACCAGTCCTCCAGGTTGGTGGAGTTGATCGTCACCGCGTGGATGCCGGCCCGCTCGGCGGCGGCGATCTGGTTGCGCATCAGCGCGAGCAGCGGCGACACGATCACGGTCGGCCCGGACCCGGCGGCCCGCAGCAGTGCGGTCGCCACGAAGTAGACCGCCGACTTGCCCCAGCCGGTCCGCTGCACGACCAGCGCCCGCCGCCGGTCCACCGCGAGCGCCTCGATCGCGGTCCACTGGTCCTCGCGCAGCACGGCGTCGTCGCGACCCACCAGGGCGCGCAGGTGCGCCTCCGCCTGCGTGCGAGCGGTGCTGCGGTCGACATCAGAAGCCATGACCACTGTCTACCAGCGTCGACCGACAAGCCGGAGTCGCTATCCACAGGCACCCGCCAGCGCCGTACCGACGGTTAAGTGAGTTAAGTGGGTTAAGTCTTGGTTGGCGAGGTATCGGCGGCAGCGGCACTGCACTCTTCAGTGGGCAGCAGGGCCGCCGCGGGGGCGGCCCGCTCTCGAAAAGGAAGCTCCCATGAAGAAGCAGCTCATCGCCGCCAGTGTGTTCGCGCTCGCCGCCACCGGCGGTGCGTACGCCGCAGGGTCCGCCTCCGCGCAGGGTGACCAGCGCGCCGCCCAGGGCGGGGCCGCCTCCAGCGCCGCCGCTCCCGTCGTCGTCAAGTGCGACGGCGGCCGTTCGATCAATATGCACAGCCGCATCGTCAGCAGCCCGTTCATCTTCGCCGAGACCGCCGTCAACGACCAGGACCGCGCCGTACCGGGTGCCTCCCTGTCCGCCAACGGGCCAGCCTCGGGCACCGACACCGTGCTGGTGACCTTCTCCGCCGAGACCCAGCTCACCGGGGGCGACGCCAACGACTGGATGGGCCTCGAGCTGAAGCTGGACGGCGTCAACGTGCCGCCGTTCACCGCCGGCGCGGACAAGCTCGCCATCACCGGCGTCTCGAGCTGGAACAGCAACTCGGTGCAGTTCTGCGCCAAGCTGAAGCCCGGTGCGCACCGGTTCCAGGTCTACACCAACCTGCACGACTCGAGCCCGGCCCACACGCTGAACGGCTGGCTGGACGACTACACCGTCAGCTTCCAGCGCTTCGAGTGAGGTACGTCGTCCCCCTGGGCGTGCGCTCCGACGCACGCTCAGGGGGACGACTCGGTTCTACCCTGGTGCGATGAAGGTCCTACGCGCGGCCACGGACGCCTTCGGCTCGGTGCGGGCGCGGATCATGGCGTGGGTGATCGTGCTGACCGCGCTCGCGATGACCGGCGCGGCGGGTGCGGCGTACCTGCTGGAGACGGAGCGGATCGACCGCCGGATCGACCGGTCGCTGAAGCAGGAGATCGACGAGTTCACGTCGTTCCAGCGCACCGGCGTCGACCCGGAGAACGGACAGTCGTTCACGACGATCGACCGGCTGCTCGAGGTTGCGCTGTCGCGCAACGTCCCCGACGAGCACCAGACGCTGGCCGCCTTCGTCGGCGACACCGACGCCCCGCTGGCACCGGTCGGCGGCGAGCTGACGCTGCACAACGAGCCCGGCTTCCGCGACGCGGCCACCTCCTCCGATCGCCCACGGTACGGCGACTACGAGTCGGCCGACGGTCAGGTCCGGTTCGCCGCGATGCCGGTCGTGAAGGGCGAGGAGCGCGGCACGTTCGTGGTGGCGGCGTTCACCGAGCGCGAGCACGCCGAGCTGGCCGAGACCATCCGCACCTACATCGCGGTGGCGGTCGTTGCGCTCGCCCTGGTCGCGCTGGTGGGCTGGCTAACCGCCGGCCGGCTGCTGCGGCCGGTGCACGACGTACGCCGGACCGCGGAGCGGATCAGCCAGACCGACCTCGCCCGCCGGATCGCGGTCACCGGCCGCGACGACGTCTCGATGCTGGCGCGGACCTTCAACGACATGCTGGACCGGCTCGAGGACGCGTTCGCCAACCAGCGCCGGTTCCTCAACGACGCCGGCCACGAGCTACGGACCCCGATCACGATCGTGCGCGGCCACATCGAGCTGCTCGACGTCGCGGACCCGGAGGAGGTCACCGAGACCCAGGCACTGGTGCTCGACGAGCTGGACCGGATGAGCCGGCTGGTCGAGGACCTGGTCGTGCTCGCCAAGGCCGAGCGGCCGGACTTCCTGCGGATCGGGCGGGTCGACGTCGGCCAGCTCACCGAGGACGTTTTCGACAAGGCGCGCGCGCTCGGCGACCGGGACTGGCGGATCGACGAGCTCGCCGGGGCGACCGTGACCGGCGACGGGCAGCGGCTGACCCAGGCGCTGGTGCAGCTCGCCGAGAACGCGGTGAAGTTCACCCAGGACGGCGACGAGGTGGCGATCGGCTCGGCCGCGTCCGGCGACCTGGTGCGGCTGTGGGTCCGCGACACCGGGCCAGGCGTGCCGGCCGGCGACGAGGAGCGGATCTTCGACCGCTTCCAGCGCGGCCCGGGCTCGGCACGCGCCGACGGCTCCGGGCTCGGGCTGGCCATCGTCCGGGCGATCGCCGAGGCGCACGGCGGGCGGGCCTGGCTCGACAGAAGTCCCGACGAGGAGGTATGCCGCGGCGCCAGGTTCGTGCTCGAGATCCCCGGTGCGGCCGCTCCCGGCGGCGGCCCCCGCGCCGGCGTCGTACTCACCGACGGTGCGGTCCCGTGAACCGGATCCTGATCGCCGAGGACGAGGAGCGGATCGCGTCGTTCGTCGCGAAGGGCCTGCGCGCCCACCACTTCACGCCGACGGTCGTGGGCGACGGAAAGGTGGCGCTCGACCACGCCCAGAGCAGCCAGTACGACCTGCTGGTGCTGGATCTCGGGCTGCCCAGCCTGGACGGGTTCGGCGTACTCGACCGGCTGCGGGCCGGCGGCAGCACGATGCCGGTGGTGATCCTGACCGCCCGCGGATCGATCGACGACACGGTCGCCGGCCTGGAGCGCGGGGCCGACGACTACGTGACCAAGCCGTTCAGCTTCGACGAGCTGCTGGCGCGGATCCGGCTGCGGATCCGGGACGCCTCCGGGCCGCCGGCCACCACGATCACCGCCGCCGACCTCATGCTCGATCTGCGCACCCGCCGCGCGGTGGCCGGCGGACGCGAGGTCGAGCTGACCGCACGCGAGTTCGTGCTCCTGGAGACGCTGCTGCGGCACCCCGGGCAGGTGCTGTCCCGCGAGCAGCTGCTGAGCCGGGTCTGGGGCACCGACTTCGACCCCGGCTCCAACGTGGTCGACGTCTACATCCGCTACCTGCGGCTCAAGATCGGCAGCGAGCGGATCGAGACGGTCCGCGGGATGGGCTACCGGTTGCAGCGGCGGTGAGTCCAGATGAGAAGAACCTCATCTTGTTCTCATCGGGATCGTCGCTGAGTCAGGGATGGTGGTCGCCATGAACGAGCCGACAAGGATCACCGCGATCACCGTGGCCGGCCTGCTGGTCGGCGGTGCGCTCGCGGGCGTCGTACTCGGGCAGGTGGACCAGCCGCCGGACCTCGGTGAGCCCGTGGTCGTGGAGACCACTCCGACCCAGACGACGTCCAGTACGCCGAAGCCCCGGCCCAAGCCGTCGCCGAGCACACCGAGCAACCGGGGCGATGACGACGACCGCGGCGGCGACGACGACGGTGACGACGGTGGTGACGACAACCGCGGCCGCGGGAACGGCGGCGGTGATGACGATGACCGCGGCGGCGATAACGACGGTGACGACTAGTGAGCAGGGTGCTGATCGCCGAGGACGAAGAGCGGATCGCGTCGTTCGTCGCCAAGGGGCTGCGGTCCAACGGGTTCACCCCGACCGTGGTCGGCGACGGACGCTCCGCACTCGGCTACGCGCTGACCGCCGAGTTCGACCTGCTCGTGCTCGACCTCGGGCTGCCTGAGCTGGACGGCTTCGACGTACTGGCCGAGCTGCGCGCGGCCGGCAGCTCGATCCCGATCGTGATCCTGACCGCCCGCGGCTCGGTCGAGGACACCGTCGCCGCGCTCGAAGGCGGCGCCGACGACTACGTCAGCAAGCCGTTCCGCTTCGACGAGCTGCTGGCCCGGATCCGGCTCCGGCTGCGCGACGAGCGGTCACCGGAGGTAACCGTGCTGCGCTGCGAGGACCTGGTCCTGGACCTGCGCACCCGCAAGGCCGCGGTCGGCAACCGGATCGTCGAGCTCACCGCCCGCGAGTTCGCGCTGGTCGAGACGTTCCTCCGCAATGCCGGCCAGGTGCTCTCCCGCGAGCAGCTGCTCAGCCAGGTCTGGGGCTTCGACTTCGACCCCGGCTCCAACGTCGTCGACGTCTACGTCCGCTACCTGCGCCGCAAGCTCGGCCAGGACCGGATCGAGACCGTCCGCGGCATGGGCTACCGGCTCCGCGCTCAGCCGGCGACACCTGCCGCGTCGACCGGATAGTCCAGTACGTTCGACATCATTTTCGGCCGGAAGTTGATGCGAAACGTACTGGACTATCCGGGCTGTGCCACGTAAACGCCGTCCACTAGAAGCGGTACGGCGTGACTGACGTCGAGCTGGGCAGCGACCTCGACGTCGTCGGCGAAGCCGGCCTCGGCCAGCTCACGGGCGCCGGCGCAGGCTCCGAGGTCCTCGGCGAGGCGTGACTCGACCGCTCGGTACGACGCCTCCGCGACGCGCGCCTCCGGGCTGAGGCCGGTGACGCCGAGGTCGGCCAGCGCGGAGAGCACGGCGCCGGCTCCCCAGAGATCCTCGACGCAGGGGCGCAGCGAGCCGTCGGGCCAGCGCTCACCGGCGGCGATGACGGTCACGGATTCGGCGGCCAGCGTCGCGACGTACGCCGCGACGGCGCGGCGGTTGCGCAACGACGCGCCCAACACGATCGCGCCGGAGTCGGCCAGGCCGAAGCTGATCGCGGAGCCGTTGGGGCTCGGCAGCACCAGCCGCTTCAGGCCCTCGGCCGCCGCCACGCTGGCCGGCGACAGGCTGACCTCGGCACCGGCGGTCGTGGACCGCGCCTCGAACCGGCCGACCGCGAGCGTCGCACCCTGCTCCTCGGCGTACGCCGCCGCTCGATCGTCGCGCCACCGGAACGGCAGCACCTCGATCCCGCGCTCGACCGCCACCGACAGCGTGGTGGTGAAGGAGAGGACGTCGACCACCACCGCGATGTCGGCCGCTGTCGCCGCTGCCCCGGTCGGTCCCCAGTCGAACCGGACCGCGTACTCGCGCTGCGTGTGGGCCGGGTCGAAGCTCATGGGGCCAGTCTCAGGCAACGCCCCACATCGCGGCGACGTGGCGGGCGTCGGTGCCGCAGCAGCCGCCCACCAGCGCCAGGTTCGGCAGCGACGGCCGCAGCGCGTGCTGGGCGGTAGCGAGCGCGACCGGGTCACCCTCGTCCAGCTCGGTGGCCGCGTCCAGCTCCTCGTGGCTCATGCTCGAGGCGTTCGCGCGAAGCCCGCCGATGCGCGAGCGCCACGATCCGGGCTCGGCGAGCCCGGGGGCGATGTGGGTGGGGTGGGCGCAGTTGACCATGAAGTAGTCCGGGCCACCCTCGGCGTCGACCTCGGCGACTGCCGCCGCCAGCGTGGTCCCGTCGGGCAGCCGGCCGTCCTGCTCGACGGTGAAGGAGACCGCGACCGGCAGCCCCGCCGCCCGGGCCGCTCGCACGATGCCCACGGCCTCGCCGGTGCCGGTGAGGGTCAGCACGGTCACCAGGTCGGCGCCGGCCTCGGCGAGCGCCTCGATCTGCGGTGAGTGGTACGCCGCGGCGTCGTCCGGGTCGACCGCCTCGCCGGCGACGTACCCGTCACCACGGGGCCCGAGGTTGCCGCTGACCAGGACCGACACGTCACCCGTGTCGTCGCGCAGCCGCTGCAGCAGCCGCACCGCGTCCTGGTTCACCCGGCGGAGGTCGGCCGCCGAGTAGCCCAGCCGCTCGCCCCAGTCGGAGCTGGCCCGCCAGGTCGGCGTCTCCAGCTGGACCGCCGCGCCGACCCGCCCGGCGATCGCGACGTACCCGCCGTAGTAGCGGAGCAGCAGCTCGCGGCCGCGCTCGTCGTCGAGGAGCGGGAAGGCGGCGAAGTCCGGCAGGTCCACGCCGTGGTGGTAGATGAGGTCGGTCTCCAGCCCGCCGTCGGTGACAACGGGTTTGCCCGAGAGCTGCGGCAGGGTCGTGTTCATGGTGGGCTCCGAATCGTTCCAGACTGATTGGTCTGTTTTAGCAGACTGCCTGGTCTGGTACAACGGTTTTGTGCCAAGAGACGGAACAGCCACCCGCGAGCGGATCCTGCAGACCGCCGAGCGACTGATGACCGAGCAGGGCTACCAGGCGACCTCGCTCGACGAGGTGATCGCGGAGTCAGCCAGCTCGAAGGGCGCGTTCTTCCACCACTTCAGCTCCAAGCACGACCTCGCCCTCAAGCTGACCGAGCGGTACGCCGCCCGCGATCTCGAGCACCTCGATGCCGGACTCGCCGCGGTCGCGGAGATCGACGATCCGGCGGCGCGGCTGGTGGCGTTCCTCCGGTTCTACGAGGACGGCGCCGACGAGCTGATGTCGGAGCAGTCCGGCTGCCTGTACGCCAGCGTGCTCGCCGAGCGCCAGTTCACCGGCAGCGACATCAACCGGCTGGTCACCAAGGCGACCGTCGCCTGGCGCGACGCGATCGTGGACCTGCTGCGGCCCGCACTGGCCGGCCGCGCCGCCGTCGCGGGGATCGACCTCGACGCGCTCGCCGACCACCTCTACACGACGTTCGAGGGCGGCTTCATCCTGTGCCGCACGCTCGAGGACGCCTCGGCGATGCGGGCCCAGCTTCGGGTGTACCGCCAGCTCGTCGAGGCGCTCCTCAGCGCGGGCTGAGCTACCAGATCCGGACCCGGTCGGCCTGGTCGAGCCAGAGGCCGTCACCCGAGGCGGTGCCGAAGGCGTCGTGGAACTCGTCGAGGTTGCGCACGATGTTGGCGCGGAACTCCGGCGGGCTGTGCGGGTCGATGGTCAGGAACTGCTGCTCCTGCTCCTTGCGCCGCTTGGTGCGCCAGCAGAACGCCCAGTTCATGAACAGCCGCTGCGAGCCGGTGGCGCCCTCCACCTCCGGCGCCGCCTCGTCGCCGAGCGAGATCAGGTACGCCTTGTGGCCGATGGTCAGGCCGCCGAGGTCGCCGATGTTCTCGCCGACGGTCAGCGAGCCGTTGACGTGCTCGCCGGGCAGCGCGCGCGGCTCGAAGCCGTCGTACTGCTCGATCAGCGCCTTCGACTTCACCTGGAAGGCCTGCTTGTCGTCGGCGGTCCACCAGTCGTGGAGGTTGCCCTTGCCGTCGTACTGGGCGCCCTGGTCGTCGAAGCCGTGGCCGATCTCGTGGCCGATCACCGCGCCGATGCCGCCGTAGTTCTCGGCCGCGTCGGCGTCCGGCGCGAAGAACGGCTTCTGCAGGATGCCGGCCGGGAAGCAGATCTCGTTGGTGCCGGGGTTGTAGTAGGCGTTGACGGTCTGCGGCAGCATGAACCACTCGTCGCGGTCGACCGGCGAGCCGATCTTGGCCAGCTGCCGGTCGGTCTCGAAGGCCGACGCGGCAGCGACGTTGCCGAGCAGGTCGTCGGCGCGCACCTGGAGCTTGGAGTAGTCGCGGAACTCGTCGGGGTAGCCGATCTTCGGCCGGAACAGGTCCAGCTTGTCGAACGCCCGCTGCTTGGTCTCCTCGCTCATCCAGTCCAGGTCGGTGATCGACTGCCGGTAGGCCTCGATCAGGTTCGCGACCAGCTCGTCCATCAGCGCCTTGGAGGTCGGCGGGAAGTGGCGGGCGACGTACTCCTTGCCGACCGCCTCGCCGATCGCGCCCTCCACGAACGACACTCCCCGCTTCCACCGGGCACGCAGCTCCGGGGTGCCGTTGAGGGTCCGGCCGTAGAAGTCGAAGTTGAGCTCGACGAAGTCGTCGGTGAGGTACGCCGCGCTGGCACGCAGCACCTTGGCCACCAGCCAGACACGCCAGTCCTCGACCGGCACCTCGTCCAGCACCGTCGCCAGGTGGGTGAGGTACGACGGCTGCCGGACGCAGGACTCGGCCAGCGTCTCCTCGGAGCCGCCGAGGGCGGCTGCATAGACGGCCCAGTCGAAGTTCGGCAGCGCCGCGCGCAGTTCCTCCGCAGGGGTCAGGTTGTAGGTCTTGATCACGTCGCGGGTCTCGGCCCGCTCCCAGTGGCCCGCAGCCAGCCGGGTCTCGATCCGCAGCACCGTCTGCGCGGCCTCTGCGCCGTCCTCCCGGCCCGCAAGCGTGAACAGCTCGGTCAGGTATGCGACGTACTTCTCCCGGACCTCGGCGAACTTGTCCTCGCGGTAGTAGGACTCGTCGGGCAGGCCGAGGCCGCCCTGGCCGATGTGGAACAGGTAGCGGTCGGAGTTGCGGTCGTCGGTGTTGACGTACGACGAGAAGAGGCCGCCGCCGCCGATCCGCTCGAACTCGCCCAGGAACGCCGCCAGGTCGGCGGTCGTCGCCAGCTCGGACGCGCCGGTCAGCAGCCGCTGGATCGGACGGAGGCCCTTCTTGGCGATCGCCTCCTCGTCCATGAACGAGGCGTAGAGGTCGCCGATCTTGCGGGCGTCAGCGGTCAGGCCCTCGGCGCCGTCGGCCACCTGGGCGGCGAGGTCGAGGATGATCTCCTTGACCTGCTCCTCCGCGGTGTCGACCAGCTGGATGAACGGGCCCCAGCTCGACCTGTCGCTCGGGATCTCGACCGTCTCCAGCCAGGTGCCGTTGACGTAGCCGAACAGGTCGTCCTGCGGACGGATGGCGGGATCCATGCCCTCCCGGGCGTCATCGAGAATCGTCACGCGCGCAAGCCTAACCGGCACCGGGTGGCCGCCGGTCGGCAAATATTCGGTGAAACCGCCACGGAGCGCCCGGCCGGTCCCCTTGGATACAGGCGTGAAGTTTCTACGCACGCTCGCAGTCGTCCTCGCCGCGGTGCTGGCCATCGGGCTGGCCATCGGGCTGGCGCAGCCGGTGAGTGCCGGCCCACCTGGCACCTGGTCCCGGGTCTCGGCTACCACCGCGATCTCGTACGGCGACCACGCGACGTACCGGACCGCCGACGGAGTGGTGCACCTGGTCTATCGCAAGCCGGGCAGCAGCTCCGGCTCGGCGTACGGCCACACCGCGATCAGCCCGTCCGGCCGGGTGATCCGGCAGAACACCCTGCTCAACAACTGGCACACGCTGACCGTCGCACCGCAGCTGGTCCCGGCCCCCGGCGGCGGCATCCGGCTGATCTTCCAGGGGCGCCGCGTCACCGACGACGCCGAGCCGTACGGCGACCTGGCGACGTACACGGCCATTGCGCCGGCGTCCGGCGCCAGCTGGGTGCTGCAGACCGACCAGATCGGCGGTGGCGACGTACCGACCGGCGACCTCGCCGCGACCACGCTGAGCAGCGGCACCCCGGTCGTCGCCTGGTCGAACTTCACCATCGGCGGCCCCGACGACGGCGGCTGGATCAAGTGGCGGTCGGGCTTCGGTCCGGGCGGGATCAACCACATCCACCGCGAGGTGCAGGCCCAGAACGCGGAGCTGGTCCGCGACGGCAGCAAGGTCTGGCTGAGCTGGTACGAGGACGGCGGTACGGCGACCACGCGCGGCTACTTCGTCAAGCAGCTGCTGCCGAGCGCCGGTCCGGTGAAGCGGGCGCCCGGCTCCAACGAGCACATCAGCGCCAGCCCGCTGGCCGCCCGCGCGAACGGCGGCGCCTACCTCGCCTACTGCTACGGCCAGCGGGACCCGGTCACCGGCTGCAAGCGGATCGCGCTGTGGCGGATCGGCACCGCGACGCCGCGGACGCTCGCGGCGTACAACGTCGGCGACCTGGCGCTCTCGCGCGGCCCGAGCGGCCGGCTCTGGCTGAGCTGGCACAGCTCGGACAACCTCGTCGCGGTCCGCACCAACAAGGCGGCGACGGCGTTCGGGCCAGCGCGCACGATTAAGACCAACGGCGTGCCGTGCTGCTGGACCGGCCACGCGGCCAACGGCTCACGGAGCCTGCTCGACGGCTTCGTCAGCACCTTCTCCGGCGTCTACCACCAGCAGGTCAAGCCCGGCCTGCGCCTGTCGGCGACCCCGGGCCGGTGGAACGGCGACCGCTCCCGCGTGGTCACCTTCCGAGTCAACGACGCCGGCGACGCGGTGTCGGGTGCCCTCATCAAGGTCGGCGACCGCCGGTGTACGACGAACAGCACCGGCCGCTGCACCATCCGGTTCCCGCAGATGAACCCCCGGCGGATGACCGCGAAGGCCACCAAGTCCGGCTACCACCCGGCCACCCGGCCGCTGCGGGTTACCTGACCAGGCAACACGTCCTGACAGAATCTGGCGGATGCGCGCCCCTGCCCCGTCGCGGACTGGCCTCGTCGGTCGGTGCCGCCGCCGTTGTCGTCGGACTCGCGCTGCCGATCACTGGCTTGTGGACCCGCTCGCAGACCTGTGTGGGCGGCGACGAACCCGACTGCTTCGAGGCTGGGTACGCCGGCTGGCAGGCGATGGCGGCGCTGGTCCTGGTCGTCGGGACGCTCGTGCTCTGGCTGCTCGGCGTGTTCCGGCCGTGGCTGATCACGGTGCTGGCGACGCTGCTGGTCAGCGGTGGCTACGCCACCGCCCAGAACCTGTGGTGGCCGATCCCGGGAGAGGCTGACCCATCGGGTCGAGCCGGCATCCCGGTCGTGGCCGCGGTCGTGATCGGCGTCGTCAGTGGGGCTGTCGCCGCGGCGGCGTCCGTCGGGCCGCGATCCTGGCGCAGGGAGCGGGCCTAGCGCAGCCTCACCACAAGCTTGCCCATCGCCTTGCGGGCGTCCAGGTCGGCGAGGGCCTGGCCGAACTCGTCGAAGGCGTACGTCGCCCCGATGGACGGCTTGATGGTGCCGTTCTCCATCAGCGGCAGCAGCTCGGCCCACTGCTCCTGCATGTAGCCTTGCCGGATCATCGCGTAGGCGCCCCAGCCGACGCCGCGGACGTCGACGTTGTTGAGCAGCAGCCGGTTGACCTTGACCTCGGGAATGCCCTCGCCGCTGGCGAAGCCGACCACCAGCAGCCGGCCCTGCGGCGCGAGCACGCGCAGGCTGTCGGTGAACACGGGTCCGCCGACGACATCCATCACGAGGTCGACGCCCTGGCCGCCGGTCAGCTCCTTGACCGCGTCCTTGAAGCCGTCGACCCGCACGACCTCGTCGGCGCCGGCCGCCTTCGCCACCTCGGCCTTCTCGTCGCTGCTGACCACGGCGATGCTCTTCGCGCCGTACCCCTTGGCGACCTGGATGGTCGCGGTGCCGACACCGCCGGCGGCGCCGTGCACGAGCACCGTCTCGCCCTCCCGGATGCCGCCACGCTCGACCAGCGCGAAGTGCGCGGTCAGGTAGTTCATCGGCAGCGCCGCACCCTCGTCGTACGACAGGCTGTCGGGCAGCGGGAACACGAAGTCGGCCGGCACCGCGACCCGCTCGGCGCCGCCGCCGTACGGCAGCACGCCGACCACCCGCTGGCCGGGCTCGAAGCCGTCCGGCCCGCTCACCACCGTCCCCGCGAAGTCGACGCCGAGCGTGAACGGCGGCTCGGGCTTGAGCTGGTACTCGCCCTTGCTCAGGAGCAGGTCCGGGAAGCTGACGCCGACGGCGTGTACGTCGATCAGCACCTCGTGCGGCTGGGGTGCGGGCTCGTCCACCTCTCGCACCTCGATGGCGGACGGACCTGACGGGGTGACTACCTGGGCTGCGCGCATGAATCGGAGACTAACCCTCCTGGCAGCGGCGTAGCGGGCTCCGAGACGAGGCTCACCCGGCGCAGCAAATTGTGGCCACCTGGGCAGGGTCGACCTGCCCGAGCGGGCAGGCGTCGGCTGCCCGCGACGGGTGCCGCCGCTGCCCGAGCCCGCCTCCGCCCCGCGTAAAGCGCCCGCCGAGGCTGGGGTCGGCGCTCGCAAGTGGGTATCTCAAGTACCCAGCACTGGGGCGGTCCCCAGTTACCTGTATTGCGCACGGTCTGCACAGACTCCTTAGGCATTCGAAAGTCCCAGGTCACAAAGCTGGGACGACCCACCACACTCGGAGGTATTGGGATGAGGCTGCCCATAAGGCCGCTCACTCTGTTAGCAACCATCGCGCTCGCTCCCGGCCTGCTCCTCGCCGGCGCGTCGGCGCAGGGCACGGCAGCGCCGAGCCCGTCCGGCCCGGAGGCCGCCAAGCGCGGCCCGGCCGGCACCTGGACCAAGCTCAACACGGCCGGGATCAACAACTTCTCGGCGCCCACGTTCTACCGGGACACCGACGGCATCCTGCACATCCTGCACGTGCAGGAGTCCGGCGACCTGTACGACATCCGCGAGAACGAGGTCGGCAAGAACGGAACGCGCATCAAGAGCCGGACCGCCCTGAACAACTGGGAGGCGATCGACGACCCCGCGGCGATGGCGATGTCGGGCGGCGGCGTCCGGCTCGCGTTCGGCGGGCAGCGCACCGACGACACCGACGAGTACTACTCGAAGGGTCAGATGTACACCGCCACCTCGGACGGGACCGGTACCTGGACCCTGCCGCACGAGCGGCTCGGCCAGTCGAACACCGCCTATGGCAGCTACGGCACCGGCGCGGTGACGACCTCGTCCGGCACCCCGGTGGCGGCGTACGCGCTCAACGGAGACCTGACCTGGCACACCGGCACCCTTCCCGGGGACACCGTCGGCACCGACGAGCGGCACAACGTCGGCAGCGGCAGCATCTATCACACGACGCTGATCCGCGACGGCAGCAAGGTGTACGCCGCGTGGTACGCCAACGGCAGCGCGGCCTCGAAGCAGGGCATCTTCGTCAAGCAGATCGAGCCGACCGTCGGCCCGACCATCAAGGCGCCCAAGTCAACGGTCACCTTCGCCGGCAAGCCCTCCTCGCTCGAGCCCGGCGGCCCGGTCGCGATGGTCCGGCGTACGACCGGCGGCGTCTACCTCGCCTACTGCGTCGGCTACCCGTCCTGCTCCTACATCGGGATGTGGAAGCTCGGCACCTCGACGGTGTCGAAGGTTCCGGGGTCGGCCAACGCCAGCACGAACATCTCGCTGGCTGCCGCTTCCGGCGGGCGCATGTGGGTTGCCTGGGAGAAGGACGACAAGGTCTACGCCACCCGTACCGCGGCGAGGGGCCTGCGCACCAGCTACACCCGGGTGCTGCCTGCCCCGCGCGGCAGCGGCGGCTTCATCTACGGCGTCTACCTCGGCAGCAGCTACAGCCGCGGTGAGCTCGTGGTCAACACCGGCACCGGCTTCTACCACCAGCAGCTGGTGCCCGGGCTGTCCCTGTCCGCCAGCCCCGTTCGCTGGCGGGCCGGGAAGGCGCAGGTCGTGAAGTTCCGTGCCACCGACGCCGGGAAGCCGGTGGCGGGCGTGCTCGTGAAGGCCTTCGGCAAGAAGTGCCGGACGAAGGCGACCGGGTACTGCAAGATCAGCTTCCCGAAGATGTCTGCTCGGCGAGGCAAGGCAGTCGGCATCAAGAGCGGCTACTTCAAGGCGACGCGGACGCTCCGCATTCGCTAGCCGCCAGTCGCTACAACAAACGGTCGTGGGTCTGAGCGTGCGCTCAGGCCCACGACTCGTTGCGGCGGTCAGCGCGGGTCGACGATGGCGTTCATCTCGAAGTGCATCGGGTCGGTCCAGGACCAGCGGCCGCCCCACGTGAAGCCCCACTTCTCGAAGATCGCCACCACCTTACGGTCGATCTCGCCGACGGTGCCGCGCTGGTTGCCGGGGACGTTGAGGTCGAGCGCGATTCCGAAGGCATGCAGGGAGAGCTTGTTGGTGTTGGCGATGAAGCGCGGGTAGTAGCAGCCGGCGTACTCGTCGGGGTGGATCTTGGACGCCATTCCCTGCCCCTGGATCTCGCTCAGCGCCGCCCGCAGCTGCGGGAAGATCACCTTGTGGCAGGTCACGCTGCCGAGGATCGGGACCACCTCGCTGCGGATGTTCTCGTTCACCCAGGCCGGGTCCGGCGCGATCCTGCCGCCGGCCAGCACGCGGTAGCTGAAGGTGCCGACCGCGGCCGCGACCGAGCCACCGGTCAGGAACGCGGTCTGTACGGCGTCGATGTCGAGACCGAGCCGGGCCACCACGTCGAGGTTCTGCACCGACGCCCGCTTGCCGACGATCTTCTCCACCGGCTTGCGCACCGCGGCCGGCGAGTGGATGCCGGTCGTGATCAGCAGCGCGTTGCCCAGCCGCATGCCGAGCTCCTCGCCCCACTTCTCGTTGACGACCGCGTCGATCTGCTCGGCCTGCGGAGAGTAGGCACCGACGTGCACGCGCGGGGCGTCGGCGTCGTTGCCGAGCCGGACGTAGCCCTCGTCGTCCTCGAGCTTGGACTTCAGCTCCGGCAGGATCGCGACCTCGCCGCCGGCGACCCGGTCCCAGATCTCCTGCAGCTTGGCGGCGTTGGACGGGGTGAAGTTGCGGTACGTCGCGGGGTCGATCGCCGCGACCATGATCAGCTCGTTCTGGATCGAGGCCTGCGCGAGCGAGATCCGCACGACCGACTCCACGCCCTCGGCCTTCTTGATCCGGTTGACCAGGTCGTCGCTGAGCGGGTGCTGGTCGTAGACGAGCATGTCGGCCGGCGCCGCGACGCCCTTGAACTTCGGCGGCGGGTCTACGGCATGCTCGGGGTCGGCGACCGGGACGGTCGGCGTGCTCGACCCGGACGGCGAGCCCTCACTCGCCGTCTTGTCGACACCCGGCTCGCCCTCCGGCGCCGCGCTGCTGCAGCCCGCGACCAGCACCGCGAGCGACAGCAGTCCCCCGGCGACGGCATGCGTGCGTGACGTCTTCATCCCTCGTTGATCCTCCCCCGAGAAGGGTACGTGTTAGATGGCGAGGTCCGAGGGGTCGCGCGGGCGAGCGTCGCTCAGCGCGTGCGCTGGCAAGGCGCCGGCGCGAAGGCGGGCCGGCGGCCCGTCGAGCGTCGGCAACGCAGCCAGCGTGCGTGAAGAGCGGCGCTCGGTGCGCGAGCCCTCGGACCTCGACATCTATTGCCGCTCGGGCGCCGGGGCAGTGACCACGGCCACGGGTCCCGGGTTGCGGATCGTCAGCCAGGAGACCAGGCCGCCGGCGGCGAGCAGGCCGGCGCAGATGATCGTCGCGAGCCGGAAGCCGTCGTCGAAGGCCACCGGGTCCTCGTAGTCGGTGCCGGACAGGCCGACCGCGAGCGGCAGAGCGGCCACGGCGAGCAGGGAGCCGGTCCGGGCGACGGCGTTGTTGATGCCGCTGGCGACGCCGGCGTGGCGGTCCGGGGCGGCGGCGAGCACGGTGGCGGTCAGCGGCGCGACCATCATCGCCAGACCGATGCCGAAGACGCTCAGCCCGGGCAGTACGTCGCGCCAGTAGCTGGTGGTCGAGTCGATCGCGAGCATCATCAGCAGACCGACAGCCATCAGCAATGGCCCGGCGGTCATCGGGATCCTCGGCCCGATCCGGCTGCCGAGCGCGCCGAACCGCGCGGCGAGGAACAGCATCGCGATCGTGACCGGCAGCGTGGCCACTCCGGCGGCCAGCGCGCCGTACCCGGCGACGGTCTGCAGCTGCAGGACCAGGAAGAAGAAGACCGCGCCGAGGGCGGCGTACACCAGCAGCGTCATCGCGTTGGCCGCCGAGAACAGCCGGGTGCGGAACAGCTCGAGCGGCATCATCGGGTGCGGGCTGCGCGCCTCGACCACCACGAACGCGACACCGGCGACCACGCCGGCGATGCCCGCGGCGAGCGCGCCGCGCTGACCCCACTCGATCAGCGCGTACGTCGTGCCGCCGAGCGCCGCGGCCGCCAGGAACGCGCCGGCGACGTCGAACGACTTCGAGAACTCCGGGTCGCGGGTCTCCGGGACCGCACGCAGCGTGACCAGCACGGTCGCTGCTGCCAACGGCAGGTTGATCAGGAAGATCCAACGCCAGGACGCGTAGTCGATGAGTACTCCGCCGAGGAACGGCCCTAGCGCCGCCGCGATCCCGCCCAGGCCGCTCCACGCGCCGATCGCGCGGGCCCGGTCGAGCGGGGTGAACGCGCCCTGGATCATGGCCAGGCTGCCCGGCGTGAGCAGCGCCGCGCCGATGCCCTGCAGCAGCCGGGCCACGATCAGCAGCTCGGCGTTGGGCGCCAGCCCGCACAGCAGCGAGGCGAGCGCGAACCAGACCGTCCCGACGACGAAGATGAACCGCCGCCCGAACCGGTCGCCCAGCGAGCCGCCGAGCAGGATCAGGCTGGCCATCGTCAGCAGGTAGCCGTTGTTGATCCACTGCAGCTCGGCCATCCCGGCGTCGAGGTCGTCGCCGATCGTCCGCAGCGCGACATTGACCACGGTGCCGTCCAGCAGCGTGAGCCCGGAGCCGAGCGTGGCCGCGCCGACCACGGCGTACCCGACGCGCGAGGAGTAGCGAATCTCTCCTGCGGCGGCCTCGGTCATGCCGTCCAGGTTAGAGGGCCGCCAAGGCTGGTGAGCGGGACTCGCTGAGGGCCTGGTCGAGGTCGGCCCACAGGTCGTCGAGATGCTCGAGGCCGACCGACAGCCGCAGCAGCCGGTCGCTGATCCCGGCGGAGTGCCGGTCGCCCTCGGCGACGATCCGGTGGCTGATCGAGGCCGGGTGCTGGATCAGTGTGTCGACGCTGCCGAGGCTGACCGCCGGCGTGACCAGCCGGACCCCGGCCACCACCTCGCGCGGGTCGCCGGCCACCTCGAAGGCGACCATCGCGCCACCGATCCGCGGGTAGTGGACCCGGAGCACACGTGGGTCGGCGGCCAGCCGGCCGGCCAGCTCGGCGGCCGTGGCCGAGGCCGCCCGGACCCGCACCGGCAGCGTGGCCAGGCCGCGCAGCAGCAGGTAGCCGGCCAGGGGGTGGAGCACGCCGCCGGTGGCGAACCGGATCTGCCGCAGCGCCGCCGCGAACTCGTCGTCGCAGGCCACCACCCCGCCCATCACGTCGCCGTGGCCGCCGAGGTACTTGGTCGCGCTGTGCAGCACGAGCCGGGCGCCGTACTCGGCGGGCCGCTGGAGGACCGGGGTGGCGAAGGTGTTGTCGACCAGCAGCGGCACCGTCCCACAGGACCGCGCCAGCGCCGCGATGTCGGTCTCGGCGAGGGTCGGGTTGGCCGGCGTCTCGACCATGACCAGCCCGGTGTCGGGCCGGATCGCGGCCGCCACGCCCGCTGGGTCGGTCCAGGTGACCTCGGTGCCGAGCAGGCCGGACTCGAGCAGGTGGTCGCTGCAGCCGTAGAGCGGCCGGACGGCGACGACGTGGCGGCGGCCCTGGGACGCGATGACCAGCAGTACGGCGCTCAGCGCGGCCATCCCGCTCGCGAAGGCAACCGCGTCGGCGGTCCGCTCCAGCGCAGCCAGGCCAGCCTCGAAGCGAGAGGTCGTGGGGTTGTCGAGCCGGCCGTAGACCGGCGGTCCGCTCAGCCGGCCGCCGTCGCTGGCGAAGGCGTCGATCCGAGCGGCCTCCGCCTCGACGTCGTACGACGGGTAGGTCGTGGACAGGTCGATGGGAACGGCGTGCCGGCCGGACTCCGCGAGACCCTCGCGACCGGCGTGCACGGCTTCGGTGTCGATCATGGCCACACCCTGACGATCTACCGGGAAGTAGTGGCAGATCTCCGTGCTACGTTCGGCAAATGGTGGAGTCCGTCGCTCTTGATCCGGTCGACCTCGACATTCTGCGCATCCTGCAGAACGACGGCCGGACCACCTACAAGGACCTGGCAGCCGCGGTCGGCGTGGCTCCCTCGACCTGCCTGGACCGGGTCACCCGGCTCCGCCGCGCCGGCGTGATCCTGGGCTACCAGCTCCGGATCGACCCGGCGAAGGTCGGCCGGGGGCTCCAGGCCCTGCTCTCGGTGCAGGTGCGGCCGCACCGCCGGGACCTGATCGGGCCGTTCGTCGAGCGGGTCCGGGCGCTGCCCGAGTCCCGCGCGCTGTTCCACCTGACCGGGCCGGACGACTACCTGGTACAGGTCGCGGTCGCCGACACCGCCGACCTGCAGCGGCTGGTCCTCGACGCCTTCACGTCCCAGCCGGAGGTGGCCAGGGTGGAGACCCGGCTGATCTTCCAGCACTGGGACTGCGGGCCGCTGCTCCCGCCCGGCGCGACCGGCCAACACAGGCAGAATGGAGGCTGACGCCCGTGGCTTCGAGCCTCGACCCTGACGCCCGCGACTGGGAGTGGGTCTGCCGGACTGTTCTGCCGCGCATCGGCATGTGGACTGGTCGGATCAGCTTCGACTTGACCGTGGCCTTTCTTGACGGATTCGACGCGGCCCAGCCTGAATCGATCAGGCCGACGATGCAGCGCCGGTGTGAGGAGCGCGTCGGGCGTCGTACGCCACTGTCATGGGAGCAGTACATCAAGGCGGAATCTCTTGGACTCGGGGTAGACGACCTACCTCGAGATCACGCGATGACGAAAGCTGATCACCGCGCAGCGATTGCGGCGTTACAGACCGAGTTGATGGACGCTCTGGGATTCACGAAGCCGCCAACCTGAGTAACTCGCCGGCCGCGGGCTGACGGCGGTCTCGTCGGTGTCCGAATCTGTACGTACAGATTCGTACGTACAGATTCGGATATGGACCGGACCCGAGGGCTCCCGCGCTGCTGTGCCTGACGCTGTGTTGGTTAACTGCCTAGTCCCTGAGCACCCGCTCGGCGATCCAGACGATCCGGTCGGCCGTGTTGGCCGGGGTGTCGCTCGGCTGCATGACGTGGCTGAGTACGACGCGCACCAGCTGGTCGACCACAGCGTCGAGCTGGAACTCGTCGAACGGCAGCTGGTACGGCGCGACCTCGGCCTTCAGCACTTCCTTCGCCGTGGTCAGCAGCGGCTCGGCGTGGGTGGTCAGCAGCGGCAGCAGCTCGACGTCCGCGCCGTGGCTGCCGGCCACCACCGCTCGCAGAAGCGGGTTCTGCGGCGCCATCTCGAGCACGCCGCGCGCCGCCGCCCGGATCGACTCCAGCAGGTTGCCGGGGTTGGCGGTGAACGCCTGGTCGACCACGTCGAGGAACCGGGACAGCTCGGTCAGCACCATCGCCTCGGCCAGCGCCGGCTTCGACCCGACCTCGTTGTAGACGGTCTGCCGGCTGACGCCGACCCGGTCGGCCAGCCGCGCCATGGTCACCGCCGCCCAGCCCTCCTCCGTGGTCAGCGCGGACGCAGCCACGATGATCCGTTCGCGAGTCGAGGCAGCCTGGGTCATGCCAGCGAGTGTAGAGAGGCCCATCAGCCCTCCTCACTCAGCCGAGGCGGGGGCGCAGGCAGGAAGAAGGAGGGTTTTGCCCGCGCCCCCACCACGATCACGCTCGTGCCACGTCGACGGGCACGAAGTCGACCTTCTCCCGGACTCCGCAGTCCGGGCAGCACCAGCTGTCTGGGATGTCGGCCCACGCCGTACCGGCAGCGAAGCCCTCGTGCTCGTCGCCGGCGTTCACGTCGTACGTGTAACCGCAGCCCGGGCAGCGCGCGGCCAGCACCTCGGAGGTGAAGACGTGCGCCGTGTCCGGCACCAGCGACTCGTGGTGCGCGCTCGGCGGGGGGTACTTGGCGAGGATCTTGTCGCGCTTGCGGGGGCTGATGTTCGCGAGCGAGAGGTCGCCGTCGAAGTGGGCGAGCACCCGCTTGTCCATCACCCGGCGCCACACGAACGGGACGCTGGCGAGCACGATCATGCCGGCGTACCCGGTCGGCAGCACCGGCGACTCCTCGAAGTCGCGCAGGGTCTGGTAGCGACGGGTCGGGTTGGCGTGGTGATCGCTATGCCGCTGCAGGTGGTAGAGCAGCACGTTGGTCGCGATGTTGTTGGAGTTCCACGAGTGCGACGGAGCGACCCGCTCGTACCGCTCCTTGCCGGGTACGCCGACCTTCTGCCGCAGCATCCCGTAGTGCTCCATGTAGTTGACGACCTCGAGCAGCGAGAAACCGACGATGGCCTGGACCACCAGGTAGGGCAGGATCTCGACGCCGAGCCAGGCGATCATCACGGCCCAGAGCGCCGCCGACATCAGCCAGGCGTTGAGGACGTCGTTGCCGAGCCGGAACGGGTGCTGGTTCTTCCGTGCGTACCGCTTCTTCTCGATCCGCCAGGCGCTCTTCAGCGAGCCCCCCACGGTCCGCGGCCAGAACTGGTAGAAGTTCTCGCCGATCCGGGAGCTCGCCGGGTCCTCGGGCGTCGCCACCCGGACGTGGTGGCCGCGGTTGTGCTCGATGTAGAAGTGGCCGTAGAAGCTCTGCGCGAGCGCGATCTTGGACAGCCAGCGCTCGTTCTCCTCGCGCTTGTGGCCGAGCTCGTGGGCGGTGTTGATGCCGATCCCACCGATGCAGCCGATCGAGATCGCGAGGCCGATCTTGTCGACCAGGCTCAGGCCGAGGTCACCGGTCAGCCGGTCCGGGGCCCAGTCGGCGACCCACGAAGTCAGGCCGAGTACGTCGAGCAGCTCGGCGGCCGGGTTGGCGCCGGTCACCGCCCACATCGCGGCCACGAACCCGAGGTACTGGATCGGTAGGAACAGGTAGGTGATCCACCGGTAGTACTTGTCCTTCTCCAGCGCCTCGATCGCGTCGTCCGGCGGGTTGGAGCGGTCGAGCCCGGCGAACAGGTCGATCGCCGGCACCACGCCCAGGATGATGATCGGGCCGATCCAGAACCAGACCCCCCACCCGGTGAAGGCGTAGGCGCCGAAGGCCACGAAGGCCAGCGACGGCACCACCAGGCCGATCAGCCACAGGTAGCGCTTGTTGTCCTTCCACTGCTCCGTCGAGCCCTCCGGCAAGGTGCCGGTTGCACCCCCAGAGACCTGGTTCGTACGTTCGCTAGACATCGGTGACCTCCATCACACGCTTTACAAGATGGAACCATTTGTAAAGCGTTGTCGTCAACCCTAAATTCGAGAACAGCAAAGGCGTCTAACTAGAGTGGATCACTTATGATTGGCCGCTGAACGTCTGGAGGCAGTCATGAGGACACCATCCGCAGCCGACGCACTCGCGGTCGAGAACGGCCTGGTCAGAGCCGGCTGGGAGCTGACCGATGTCGTCGAGCGGCTCGGCGCCGGCGCCGGCGAACGGCACTTCGCGGACCGCTGGCGGACAGAGCGCGAGCGAGGCGAGGCCGGCTACCGGCCGCTGCGGACCGGTGATCTGGTGTCCGAGCGGGACCGGGCGATGTACGAGACGCCGACCAACCTGTCCCGCTTCCGCCGCACCCTCGACTTCGTGCTCGAAGGCGACCGGGTGCTGGAGGTCGGCATCGGCCGCGGCTACCTCGGGACCCGGATCATGCGCGAGGCCGGCGCCGCGTCGTACCTCGGGCTCGACATCGTCGAGGAGAACGCGACCGCCACCCGGCAGACCCTCGAGGTCAACGGGTACGCCGCCCGCGCGACCGCCAGGGTCGGCGACCTCTACGACCTCACTCGTGCCGATGTCGAGGGCAGCGACCTGCTGGTCTGCTGCGAGGTGATCGAGCACGTCCCGGATCCCGAGCTGGCGCTGCAGGTGCTCGCCGAGTCGCTGCCCGACAGCACCGAGCTGCTGGTGACCACGCCGCTTCTTGGCCGGCTCGAGACGGTATGGGAGCACGTCGCGATCTTCGGCGTCGCCCGGCTGCAGCAGCTGATGGAGCGCGCCGGGCTGACCGTGCACCACGTCGAGCCGGTCGCCAACCAGTGGGTGCTGATCCTCTGCTCCCGCGGAGGCGGCCCGTCGGCGCGGGCCGCGCAGGCGGTCTCCCGCGGCGCTCCGGACGTGCGCCCGGTCGCGCCCGCGGACCGGCCCACCCGGGTCACCAACGTCGACATCCGCAAGATCGAGCCGCAGGCGTCGCGATGGAACAAACGGCTCGCGTCAGTGACCACCGAGCTGGTCGACGCGCCACCGCTCGGCGAGGAGTACGCCGAGGAGCCGGCCGACGGCTGGGCCCTCGCCGTACGCCTGGAGGCGCTGCCGCCGGACGGCCTGGACGACGAGTCCGGGCGGTACGGCGGCGTCGCGTTCGCCTGCCCCGATGGGGATGGTGTCGTCGGCGTCCGGTTCGAGCTGGAGCTGGTCGAGGTCAGCGGAGCGGTCACCTTCTACGCCGACTTCCACCAGGCCGGCGCCCGCGTCGCCCGGTGGAAGTGGGATCTGCAGGAGAAGCCCAAGAAGCCGCGGCCGACGTTCGTCCTCCGGCCGGGCCTCAAGGGCCACTACTTCCGCCCGCTGAGCATCGGCGACGTACGCACCGCCGACACCCTCGAGATCTTCGCCGAGCTGCGCAGCGGCGCCACCGTCGAGTTCCGCCTCCACCGCCTCGCCTGGGTCGACTGAGGTCGGCGGGGACGTCATACGAACCGGGAGCAATTGGTCACGCCTCGTATGACGTCCCGCCGGACGTCATACGAGGCGGCAGCTATAGGTCACGGCTCGTATGACGCAAACCCCGCCGGCAATCAGGCGTTCTCCTTGCGGAAGACCGCCGTACCCCACCAGACGGCGACGACGAACAGGGCCAGCGCCCAGCCGGTGCCCCAGGCCAAGTGGCTGGTGCCGAGGTCGCCGACGAAGCCGTCGCGGACCGCGTCCACGATCCAGCGGAACGGCATGAAGTCGCTGGCGCGCTTCAGCCAGTCCGGGCCCAGCGTCATCGGCAGCATGATCCCGCTCAGCAGCAGCACCGGCATCATCACCATGTTGATCACCGGCGCCATCACGTCCTCGCTCTTGGTGGTGAGCGCGAGCGCATTGGACGCCGCGGCGCAGGCACCGCCGATCAATAGGGTCAGCGAGATCCCGAAGACGATGCCGCCGACCGAGCCGCGCATCCCCATCCAGTAGCCGAGGCCGACCAGGATCAGCGCCTGCACGAGCAGCTGGGCGAGGTCGCGCATCAGCCGGCCGACGAGCAGGGCGGTGCGGCTGGCAGGCGTCACCCGTTCCGCCTCGATCACGCCTTCGCGCCACTCGGCGATCAGACCGAAGCCTGCGAAGAACGCGCCGAACATGCCGAGCTGCACCAGCAGGCCGGGGACCAGGAACGTGAACTCGTTGTCCGGCGCACCCGGGAACGACTCCACGATCGGTTTCAGCAGCGGCCCGAACAGCACCAGGTAGAGGACCGGCTGCATCACGCCGATCAGCACCCACGCGGGGTTGCGCAGGTTCATCCGGATCTGCCGCCGGAAGACGATCCAGCACTCGCGCCAGAAGGTCACACTCACCGCTTCGCTCCTTCGAGTACGGCGCCCTCGGGCGCGCTGTCGCCGCTGTCTGGTTGATCGGTGCCGGCCTCCGCCGCATCCTCCGCGTCGCGTAGCGACCGGCCGGTCAGGCTCAGGAAGACGTCGTCGAGGGTGGGCCGGTGCACCTCGATCGCGTCCAGCGAGATGCCGCCGGACTCCAGGTCGCGCATCAGGCCGGGGATCACCTTGCCGGCCCGCTGCACGCGGCCGCTGACGTGGCGGTCGGTGACGGTGACCTTGTCGGCGATGCCGCCGAGCTTCTCGGCGGCCAGCGCGACCAGCTCGGGGTCGGCGACCTCGAGGTCGACCAGGTCACCGGAGACGTTGGCCTTGAGGTTGTCGGAGGTGTCGCTGGCGACGATCGTGCCCTTGTCGATGATCACGATCCGGTCGGCGAGCGCGTCCGCCTCGTCGAGGTAGTGGGTGGTGAGGAAGACGGTGGCACCGCGCCGCGAGCGCAGCCCCTCGATGTGGTCCCAGAGGTTGGCCCGGGCCTGTGGGTCGAGGCCGGTGGTCGGCTCGTCGAGGAAGACCAGGGTCGGCTCGTGGATCAGGCCCATCACGATGTCGAGGCGGCGCTTCTGGCCGCCGGACATGTTCTTGGGCATACGCCGCCAGAGTCCGTCGAGGTCGAGCTGCTCGAAGAGCGCCTCGCCGCGCTTGACGGCGAGCGACCGCGACATCCCGTAGAGCATGCCGTGGTCGACGACCTCGTCCCCGGCGTACGCACCGGAGAAGGTGGAGCCGACCTGGGAGACGTAGCCGATGCTGCGGCGTACCTGCTCGGACTCCTTGACCACGTCGTACCCGGCGACCGTGGCGGTGCCCGCGGTCGGCTTGAGCAGCGTGGTCAGCATCCGGAGGGTGGTGGTCTTGCCGGCGCCGTTGGGCCCGAGGAAGCCGACGACCTCGCCCTCCTCAACGTCGATGTCGACGCCATTGACGGCGTGCACCGCCTGCTTCTTCTTGCCCTGCCCGGTGTGGAAGGTCTGCACGAGTCCCCGTGCGTGGATCATTGGATCTCCTTATGTTCAAGTTTGAACATAGCCCAGTGTTCAAGATTGAGTACGGCGCGTCAAGCCGGCCTACCGCGCTCATTCGATGCTGACCGGCGGGCGGCCGCTAACTCATCGCGATGTGCGGCCGCCGTCAGGACCAGGTGATGGTGGCGAGGCTGCGCCAGCGGTCGAGCAGGTCACCGCTCTCATCGAGGTCGGCGCCGTTGGACCGGTTCCACAGGGCCAGGTAGAGCGAGACGGCCGGGCCGACCAGGTTGACCTCGGCCCGCTCCTGGTGGTCGCGCCGCGTGGTCACCGGCGGCTGGTCGCTGATCTCGACCAGCCAGGAGTGGCTCGCGTCGGTCGGGAGTACGGCGACGCTCATCGGCTCCTCGCTGCGCACCCGCGACTTGCGCCGGGTCAGGAAGCCGGCGAGCAGCTCGTCGATCCCGTCCAGCGCGACCTCGCGGGTGATCCAGGTGTCGGCAGCACTCGGGTAGCGGCCGAGCGCCGCGGACAGCGCGTCCACTGCGTGGATCGTGGTCTCGTGGCACTGTCGCCGGCACCAGAACGCCCGGGCCGGCGGCGCGTCGTTGAGGAAGACCAGCGCCCCGGCGTCGTCGGGAGTGTCGACCAGCGTCTTGATCAGCTCGGCGGCGCCGGCGCGCAGCCAGTCGATCGGGTCGGACGCGGCCAGTCCGTCCCGCTCGATCGCGTCGGGGTCCACCTCCTCGCCGAGCAGCGTCGCCCGCGCCCAGCGGTGCACCATGCCCTGGTGGGCGATCAGCTGGTGGACGGTCCAGTCCGGGCAGGTCGGGACGGTGGCGGTGGAGCCTGCGCGATCGGCGTACCGGACGAAGGCGAGGAGCGCTTCTCTGAGGCCGTCGAGATGCTCCGAGACAGTCAAGTCGGTGGCCATGCGGCCAGCGTCGCACCTACCTGCCCAGAAGCGCGCGGTATTTCTCGCGGTCGAGATTCATCTGCAACCCAGGGTCGGCGGCGGCGGGCGTCCAGCCCCAGTCCTCGCCCATCTGGAACCGCAGCCGGCCCGCCTTGACGTCCTCGATCACCTCACGCAGCCAGCCGAGCTCGGCGACCGCGAGGTCCATCCACAGCAGCAGGCCGCGGCGGGCGTGCGGCGGCGCCTGGTCCTTCGCCTCGGCACCCGCGGCCAGCTCGGCGACCGCCCGCTCGATGCTGACCCGGCGCCGGGTCAGGCTGGCCAGCACCTGGTCCCGCGAGAGCAGCGGCAGCATCCCGAAGGCGACCGAGAAGCCGACGTTGCCCTGGGCGACGTACTCCTCCAAAGCGCCGACCAGCAGCCGGTCCAGCTCCTCGCGGCCGGCGCCGGTGATCTCGTAGACCGCGACCGGCCGGGTGCCGTCGACGACGTCGTGCCGGAGCAGGAACTCCTGCTCGGCGAGCCTGGTCAGGCCGTGGTAGATCGATCCCGGCTTGAGGTTGGCCCACTCGTCGACCCGCCACGAGCTCAGCTCGCGCCGGATCTGGTAGCCGTTGACCGGTTGGAACATCGCCACCGCACCCAGCAGCAACATCCGGGTCTCGTTCGCGGCCATGCGCGACAGTCTAGGAGCCCCGGTTGCCATGGATTCGCTACCCGAAGCCGCGCCCGATAGGCCACGATCGGGACATGCTTCTCGGCGACCGCCTGATCCGGTGCCTGGCCGTGTTCGCGGTGCTGGCCGTGCCGCTGATGGTCCTGCAGCGCGACGCCACCGACCCGTGCGGCAGCGCGGGAGCCTGCGTGCGCGAGCAGTGGGTGGCAGCGGGCTACGCCTGGGTCGTGGTTCCGGTGCTGGCCTGGCTGGCTCTCCGGCTGGTGAAGGTGCCGCGGGCGGTGGCGCACGCGGTCGGCGGGACGGTGGCGGCGACGCTGGTCCGGTACGCCGCGCGGTCGGCCTGGTTCACGGAGCACCCCGACCTGGACCCGTTCGCGACGCCGGCGACGCCATGGGGCGTGACTCTGATCGCCGCGCTCATCGGCGGCACGGTGGCCGGCTCCCTCGCCGGTCGCATCGACGGGCCGCCGATCCGCGCCTGGGACCTGCGCGGCGCCACCGCGCTGGCGCTGGCGACCGCCGTCTTCGTCACGGGCCGGTGGCAGGACACGCGGGCGCACGACCCGGAGGTCGAGGCGGTCGCCCGGGCCGAGGTGACGACGTACCTCCCGAGCTTTCGCGGGCACACCCCGACCGCGGTCTCCGGCTACCGCAACGGGCTGGTGCTGACCACCGAGACCAAGACAGGCAAGCCAGCGCCGCCGGTGGTGACGCTGGTGCCGAAGCCTGCCGGTGACCTCTGCGACGCCCGGATCGGCAGCGACGACCTGCCCGGCGGAGAGTGCTGGAGCGAGGGCGGGGTGACGGTACGGCGCTACGGTCGGTACCGGGACGTCGCCGTGGTCCGGGGCAATACGCTGCTGTACGCCGACCGCGTCGACACCAAGCTGCTCAGCGTCACCGACGCCCGCGACGCACTCCGGACCGCGCCGGAGGTGCCGCGGGAGAAGCTGCTCGACCTGGAAGGCGCGGACTAAGGGATCCTGACTCGGGAGGCACGATGGCGCAGCCGAAGCGCGAGCGGGTCGGGGAGCTGGTGATCACTCCCCGGCCGCTGGCCGACTACCGCGACATGTTCTTGCTCACCGACGACGACCTGACGGCCGGTCCGATCCTGGACTGCCCGGGCGGTACGTCGCCGTTCGGCGCCCAGGTCCGGAGGCGAGGCGGGACCGTGGTCAGCGTCGATCCGTCGTACGACGTGCCGCGGGCCGAGCTGGCCGAGCGGTCGGCGGCGGACCTGAAGACCCTGATGGCGTGGGCGGCCGCGAACCCGGACAACTTCGACTGGAGCTACCTCGGCGGGCCGGGCGTGGTCGACCGCTACTGGCAGACGGCGGCCGAGCTCTTCTTCACCGATTTCGAGCCCGACGGCGAGCGGTACGTGCCGGCCCTGCTGCCATCGCTGCCGTTCACCGACGGGCAGTTCCGGCTCGCGCTCTCCAGCCATCTGCTCTTCTCCTACCCCGAGTACCTCAGCTTCGACGACCACCTCGCCGGCATACTCGAGCTGGTTCGGGTGACCGCCCACGAGGTGCGGATCTTCCCGCTCGTGGATACCGCCGGCGCACCACACCCGCGCTTCGACGATCTGCTCGCCGCGCTGGCCGAGCACGGCGTCAGCACCGAGATCAGGCCGGCTCGCGCCTCCTATGTCGCTGGAGGTGACCAGCTACTGGTTTGCTGGCGTGGTGGCTCTTAACTCTCGGCAGGCGGTCATCGGGGCAGTAGTGCTGGTCGTCCTGGGCGTGGCTGCGTACGCCGGATGGCGCGCGGTCCGTGACGATGACGAAGACCCTCCGGCGAAGCCTGACTTGACGGCGGAGCTCGAGGCGACCGGCCTGACCCTCTACGAGATCCGCCTTCGCGACGCCGTGCCCGACAAGCTGAAGGTGCGCGACGGCCGGGTGGAGATCAACTACACCGAGGACGGCAGCTACGCCTGGAGCACGTCGCTGGCACCGGCACCGAAGGGCAACCTGTGCGTCGTACTCGAGGTCGACCCGGCGGGCCACTGCGAGTACGCCGACGGGGTGATGCGCTACACGTTCGAGGAGATGAGCGATGCGGCCGTCGTGCGCGGCGACACGCTGCTGCGCATCGGCGCCCTGGTGACCGAGGTCGACCCCGAGCTCCTCGACGAGGCGGTCACCGCCCTTCAGGAGGCGCCCGTGGTGAGCCCCGAGGAGCTAGCGGGGAGCGGCCGCGGCTGAGTCGTGGGCCTTGCCGCGGATCGCGGCGGCGACCGCCTTCGGTACGTCGGGGTGGAACACGCTCGGGATGATGAAGCTGGGGTTGAGCTCGTCGTCGGTGACCACGCCGGCGATCGCCCGCGCGGCGCGCAGCAGCATGTCGGTGGTGATCTCCTTGGCGCGAGCGTCGAGCAGGCCGCGGAAGACGCCGGGGAACGCCAGCACGTTGTTGATCTGGTTCGGGTAGTCCGACCGCCCGCTGGCCACCACGGCCGCCCGCTTGCCGGCCTCGGCCGGGTCCACCTCCGGGTCCGGGTTGGCCAGCGCGAACACGACCGGGTTGTCGGCCATCTCGTCGATCCACTCCGGCTTGAGCACGCCCGGCCCGCTCACCCCGATGAACACGTCGGCGCCGGTCAGCGCGGCCAGCAGGTCGCCGCGGACCTGGCGCGGGTTGGTCCGGCTGGCCAGCTCAGCCTTGGCCGGCGGCAGGGTCTTGTCATCGGCCGACAGGCAGCCCTCCCGGTCCCAGACGATGACGTCGCGGGCACCACCGGCCAGCAGCAGCGACACGATCGCCGACCCCGCGGCGCCGCCGCCGGCGACCGCGATCCTGATGTCGGCGAGGTCCTTCTTCACGCAGCGCAGCGCGTTGGTGAGGGCGGCGAGCACGACGATCGCCGTACCGTGCTGGTCGTCGTGGAAGACCGGGATGTCGAGCTTGGCCCGCAACCGGGCCTCGACCTCGAAGCAGCGCGGCGCGGCGATGTCCTCCAGGTTGATGCCGCCGAAGCCGGGCGCGATCATCTCGACCGCCTTCACGATCTCGTCGACGTCCTGGCTGGCCAGGCAGATCGGCCAGGCGTCGATGTTGGCGAACCGCTTGAACAGAGCCGCCTTGCCCTCCATCACCGGCAGCGCCGCCCCCGGACCGATGTTGCCGAGCCCGAGCACCGCGCTGCCGTCGGTCACCACCGCGACCGAGTTGCCCTTGACGGTCAGCCGGTGGACGTCGTCGGGGTTCTCGGCCAGCGCCATGCTCACCCGGCCGACGCCCGGGGTGTAGGCCATCGAGAGGTCGTCGCGGTTCTTCAGCGGCACCTTGGAGTGGACCTCGATCTTGCCGCCGATGTGCAGCAGGAAGGTGCGGTCGGAGACCTTGTGCACCTCGACCCCGTCGATCTCCTCGACGCCGGCGACGACCTGGTTGGCGTGGTCGGAGTCGCTCGCGCTGCAGGTGACGTCGAGGACCAGCCGCTCGTGGCTCGACTCCGCGACGTCGATCGCGGTGACGATGCCGCCGGACTGCGCGATGTGGGTCGCGACCGTCCCGACCACCCCGTGGTCGGGCGCGCAGTACAGGCGCATGGTGATGGAGTACGACGAGAGGGTGGCGGCCATGCGCCAACCCTCCCGCCGCCGGGCGCTACGGGCAAGTCACTACCAGGTCCGCCACCGGGCGAACCGTCCGAGAGTGTCGTTGAGCTGTCGCTCCCAGTCGTCGCGGCGGGGCCGCACGCCGTACTCACCGAGAAGCTGGAGGAGAACCTGCTCGAACGCGATCCGCCCGGTCGGATGGTGTTTGGCGCGCTGAGCCACCGCATCTCGCTTGAGTTGCGTCTGCCCGAGGTGCATGTGCGGGTCGGCGTAGGTGCTTGATCCACCAGGGTGCCAGTGCCAAAGAACGACCTCGCACAGATCGGCGGTGATCAGGTGGTACCGGTACGCCCTGGTCACGACCTTCCAGGGTCCTTCGGCGTCGGGAGCCGGGTCGTCGAGACGGACTACGTCGTACTGAGCCCTGAGCCACCGATGGGCGCCGTCGCGAGCGTCATCAGGCGGGTGTGATGGCAAGGCGGCGGAGCGAAGGCGGGCCGGAGGCCCGTCGAGTCTTCGCCAACGCAGCCAGCGCGCCCGCATGGTGGCGCGCAGCACGCGGCCATCGGTGGATCAGGGCTGAAGCTGTGCGGAAAGCTGGAGCTTGTCCGGCCCGGCCAACTGGACGGGCTGGCCCTTGTTCAAGATCAGGGCGTGACCCGTCCTGCCGCGATAGCCGTTCTCGGAGGGGCGCAAGATCGAGTCGGTGACACAGCTCGCAGCGAGTTGAAGCGGCTCCAGGAAGTTCTGGACCGCCTCACTCGGCTTACGCCCGGCCAAAGGGAAGAAGCATGGCCACCTGCTGCACACCAAGTCGCTCGTCGTCGACGAACTGACCGGAGTCCCAGGCTGCGATGAACTCCTCGCGCGACATGTTCAGCCAGCGGCGGGCTGCCTCAGCGAGCAGCGTGCGCCCTTCGACTGCCGAAATTGTCTCGGCTCTGGCGGTCGTGGTCTTCATCTCCGCGCTCCCCTCTACGCGTTAACACCATCCCATACGCGACCGACAGCGCAAAGAAGCTTGTGCACAGGTCACCGCTCAGCGACCGTGAGGGCCGCCTCGATGTCGCCCGCGATCCGCTCGGGCTTGGTGAAGGGCGAGTAGCGGCGGATCACCTCGCCGTCGCGGCCGACCAGGAACTTGGTGAAGTTCCACTTGACCTTGTTGCCGAAGAACCCGTCGCGGAAGGTGCGCAGCCACAGCCAGAGGGGGTGGGCGTTCGGACCGTTGACGTCGACCTTCGCGAACATCGGGAAGGTGACGCCGTACTGGCCGCGGCAGAACTCGCCGATCTGCTGCTCGTCGCCCGGCTCCTGGTGCAGGAACTGGTCGCACGGGAAGCCGAGCACGCTGAACCCCTGGGCGGCGAAGCGGTCGTGGAGTGACTGCAGCCCGTCGTACTGCGGCGTGAACGCACACCTGGAGGCGGTGTTGACCACGAGCAGGACCTGGCCGTCGTACGTCGCGAGGTCGACGTCGTCGCCGGTCAGAGAGGGGGCCGAGAAGTCGCCGACCCGTTTGCGGTTCGCGTTCCGTCGGTCGGCGGAGGGCTTGGGCACGGGGCCCATTGTGCCGTTAGTCGGGCGTCTCCCGTATCGCTATCGGCTGTCCGGATCATGCCAATCTCGACCTGTGGCCACGTAGGCTTCGAGTCGTGCCGCAGGTGACCGCAGAGACGTGGGTGCCCGTCGCTCCCGACATCGCGTTCGCGGTGTCCCAGACCACCGGAAAGATCCGGCTCCGCTGGGACCCGTTCATCCGGCACCAGCACCTCATCGACGCCGACGTGCCCGGCAAGGGCGTGCAGACCCTGACCAAGGCGCGGGTCGGGCCGAAGATGATCAGCCAGTACGCGTCGTACCGGCCGCCGACCAGCGTCGGGATGACGATGGTCAAGGGGCCGTGGTTCTTCGCGAGCTTCGGCGGCGGCTGGCGGTTCAAGCCGGAGACCCGCGACGGGATCGACGGGACCCAGGCGGTGTGGAAGTACACCTACTCCATCCGCCCGTCCTGGCTCCGGTACGTCGCAGAGCCGATCGGGCAGTGGCTGCTCGGCCGCGAGATCCGGGCCCGGATCGCGGCGTACGCCAAGGCCTGCGAGGACCCGGTCGTCCTCGACTCCCTCGGCTGACCGACTAGCGTTGGCGCCATGGCTGAGGTGAAGGACAACCCGGACGCACATCGCTACGAGGTGTGGGAGGACGGGCAGCTGGCCGGGTTCGTGAGGTACCGCCTCGACGGCGACCGGATCGCGCTGGTCCACACCGAGACCGTCGAGGCGTTCGCGGGGCGTGGGCTAGCGAAGGTGCTAGTGACGCAGACGCTGGACGACGTCCGCGCCCGCGGGCTCGCCGTACTCCCGTTCTGCCCGTACGTGAAGGGCTTCATCGCCAAGAACCCCGACTACCTCGACCTCGTGCCCGAGAGCGAGCGCGCTCGCTTCGAGCTGAGCCCGGCGTGACCGACGCCAGCGACGTCCGGGTCGAGCACAACCAGGAGCGGCACCGCTACGAAGGCTGGTGCGACGACCGGCTGGCCGGGTTCGCGGAGTACCAGCTGACCGACCAGCTCGTGGTGTTCACCCACACCGAGGTGGAGCCGGAGTTCGAGGGCCGCGGCGTCGGCTCGGCGATCGTGCAGGCCGCCCTTGACGACGTCCGCGCCGCCGGCAAGCGGCAGGTGCTGCCGCTGTGCCCGTTCGTCAAGAGCTGGATCCGTGAGCACGCCGACTACGTCCCGCTCGTGTACGGCGCGCCGCCGAGCACCGCTCGCGACTAGGGCGGAGAGACGTGCAGGTCGCACCGCGCCGGCAGTGGGTGCTGGCGGCGATGACGCTGGGCGCGATGCTGCTGGTCTTCCCGTGGGTGGTGCTCGCGATCAGCCGCGGGGTCAGCGGACTCGCCGAGGTCGGTGTCGCGATCGCCGGCTTCGGCTCGCTGCTGCTCGGTGCGGTGCTCGGGCCGCCGCTCGGTCTGCTGTGGGCCTCGCTGCGCCGGCCTCCCGAGTCCGACGCGCTCCGGCCGCGCCGCCAGCACGGCGTCGCGGTGCACGTCGAGCCCGCCGATGTGGTCGTCGTCGACCTGCTGGGCCGGCACCCGCTCGGCGGCCGCGACCGGCTGACCCTCCGCCCGTACGACCTGCCCGCCGACGCCGGCCGACCGCGCCACGGGCTGCTGGTCACCGCCCGCGGGCGCTCACCCATCGACATCCCGGCCTGGTTCGAGCCGGCCGACCTGACGGCGTACTCCCAGCGTCACGGGTTCGAGGTCGCGCCGGTCACCGACAACCCGGCGTCGCTGCCGAAGTGGCACAAGCGGGGCTACCGGAACCTGCTGCAGTTCGGTGGCCGCAGCGCCCGGGTGCTCTCGCCTGCCTGGCGACGGTTCGCCTGGCTGGCACCGCTGTGGGCGGCGTTCTCGATCGCGGTCATCGTGCTTGCCGTGGTCCTCAGCACCGAGGTCGCTGTCCCGCTCGCTCTGTCGGGCGCGGGTGGGCTGGTGCTGCTCGCAAGCGGCATCTGGTGGGTCCGCACGGAGACGCCGCAGCCGGCCACCGCAGACGCCTGATACTGCCCACCGTTTGCCCGGGCGACGCCCAGGGAATGGACACACACGCCCGCTACCGTCGCCGTACGAGGCAAGGGAGACCCACGGGAGGTGGTCCGAATGAGGCTTCGAGGCACAGCTGTCGCCTGGCGGCCAACGATCGCCGAGCTGCTGTTCGAGTACGCCGTCGCCGGCGACCTCGGCTTCACCGAGGTGATCGCCGAGAACATGCACCCCGACCGGATCCCGGACGAGCTGCGCGCCCTGCCGGTCCCGATCGTGCCCCACGGCGTGACCCTCGGCCTGGGTGGGGCGGAGCTGCCCGACCCGGACCGGCTGCGCCACCTCGCCGACCTGGCCGGCGCGCTCGACAGCCCGCTGGTCAGCGAGCACGTCGCCTTCGTCCGCGCCGCCGACACCCCCGACGCGCTACACCCGGACGTGCTGGAGGCCGGCCATCTGCTGCCGCCGCCGCGCACCCGGGAGTCGCTCGACGTACTGGTCGCGAACGTCCGGGCCGCACAGGCCGCGCTGCCGGTGCCGCTGGCGGTCGAGAACATCGCCGCGCTGTTCACCTGGCCCGAGGACACCATCGACGAGGCCGACTTCCTCACCGAGCTGGTCGAGCGCACCGGCGTCAGCCTGGTGCTCGACGTCGCCAACCTGTTCGCCAGCGCGACCGCCCGCGGTAGTGACGCCGGCGCGGACCTGCGCCGGTTCCCGCTGGAGGCGGTCGCCTACGTGCACATCGCCGGCGGCGAGTTCCGCACGGTCGATGGAGAGAACCTCTACCTCGACACGCACGGCCACGACATGGTCGAGCCGGTGCTCGACCTGCTGACCGAGCTGGCCGGGCTCTACACCGACGGCCCGCTGCCGGGCGTGATGCTCGAGCGCGACACCGACGTGACACCGGAGGTGGTCCGGCCGGAGTACGACGCACTCCGCCGGGCCGTGGCACGGGAGGTGAGCCATGGCTGACTTGGATTCCACCCGCGAGGCCCTCGCGGCCCGGCAGCGCGGCGTACTCGACGACCTGCTGGCCGGTCGCCTGCCCGACGGCTTCGACGCCCGCGGCACCGCGATGACCACGAGGGTGCTGCATCGCAAGCGCTCCGACGCGGCCCTGCGCGCCGCCGAGGAGCTCCAGTTCCTACCCGGCTGGCGGCAGCACTTCCACGCCTGGGCCGGCGAACATCCGCAGGCCGGCTGCGCGCACGACGACGTGCT
Organism: Nocardioides speluncae; assembly: GCF_003121585.1. Classification (GTDB taxonomy): domain Bacteria; phylum Actinomycetota; class Actinomycetes; order Propionibacteriales; family Nocardioidaceae; genus Nocardioides; species Nocardioides speluncae. Next base: position 20,160 of record NZ_QEOO01000001.1, on the reverse strand, counting down.
CGCCTTCGTCGACCACCTGCGACAGCACACCGGCGCGTCGGACGACGAGCTGGCGGAGTGGCTCAGGCTGCACGAGGTGTACGACGGAGTACGCCGCGTGGCCTGGGTGAAGATCGGCGGCCGGCACACGCTGGCCGTCGGGATCGGCAACACGGTCTGGCGGCTGGCCTGCCGGACCCGAACGAAGGGGGAACGGTCATGGGCGAACTAGTCATCATGGTGATTCTCATCGCGATCCTGATCAGCGCAATGGTGGGCCTGACCAACTCCGGCAGGCGACGCGGGCGGGGCCGTGGCAGCGGCTTCTGGGACGGAGGGGGCGGCGGCGCCTCCTGCAGCGGCGGCAGCTCGTGCGGGGGCGGCAGCTCGTGCGGCGGGGGCGGCTGCGGGGGTGGCTCCTAGATGGGCAGGCTGCAGCCGAGACTTGGGAGGATGTCATGGAGGCACTGATCATCTTCGGGGCGATCGCGATGGTGATGTTCGCGTTCTTCTTCGTGATCGTTGTGTTCGTCATCGTGCTCGCAAGCTCAGGCGGCCGCCGCCGGCGGCGCGGCTACTACGACTCCAGCGGCACCTTCGTCAACTCCTGCTCGAGCTCGTCGGGCGACAGTGGAAGCAGCTGCGGCGGTGGCAGTAGCTGCGGTGGAGGCGGCGGCTGTGGAGGAGGCGGCAGCTGACCAGCTGTCCTTGAAGGTGAAGGAGGCCCGGGCTCTGCCCGGGCCTCCCGTCTGTCAGTCGATCACGTGCTCCTGGGTCTGCGGGTTCAGGTACGGCAGCCGCTTGGCGGCCGCGCGCATTTTGTCGGAGAGCAGGAGTACGTCGACGCCGCGACCGGTGTCATTGGTGTAGACGAAGCCGTTGTACCAGTACGACGACCAGGTGTTGGCGCCGTGCGGGTCCTGGTGCCCAACCTCCACGGGGTTGCTGGTGTCGGTGAACTCGAACACAGTCGTACCCGCGGAGTACGCCGCCGAGACCGCGACGTACCGGCCCCGGATCGGCAGCACGTTGAAGTTGTGCATCGTGCAGCGGGCCCCGTCGCCCTGGACCCTCGGGACCTTAAAGTGGCTCTGCCACGGCTCCACGGTCGTGCCGTCCTGGTTGTCGAGGGACGCCAGATCGTAGATCCAGATCGCACCCAACGTGGACGGGTCGACAGTGCGGCACCGGGGCGACACACCGCCTCCGGCCTCGTCACCGAACAGCACCGTCTTACCGTCCCAGGTGAAAGTCGCGCTGTGGAAGAAGTCGACGTGCGGGTTCTGGATGCGCGCGATGGTCGTCGGCTGCTCCGGGTCGCTGATGTCCCAAATCTGGCCCTCGCCACGACATGCCGCGGCCGCCCGCTCGATCCCGGTGAAGACACTGATGTCGTGGCAGCCGCGGTTGCCCGCGATCCCTCGGTAGTCATTCAGCTCGAACCTCGGCTCGCTCACTACCGATGCAGCGGCGGGGTTGGCGAGCGGGACCTCCACGACCGAGATCTGGCTGTGCTGGTTGCCGGTCTTGTCGCACTGGTTGCCGTACGTCGACGGCGGGAGGTCTGCAGTCCCGGACGGGTAGGACGCCACATACAGCAGGACACGCGACGGGTCCGCCGTGTCGGGCACGACCGTGTGGGTGTGCGAGCCACAGTCGGTCGCCACTCCCCCGACGTACGCCGGGTTCGCCGGGTTGCTGATGTCGAAGATCCGGATGCCCTCGAAGCCCGCGATGGCATGACCGTCGGCGTCCACGGCGCGAGGGCTCCCGCACTCGGGGGCTGTCAACGGGGTGTCGATCGACAGGAACATCAGGTTCTTCCACACCGAGATGTCGTGCTGGGCGCCGGGGCAGCTCACGTCGCTGACGACGACCGGGCTGCCTGGCTCGGACATGTCGATCACCCGGAAGCCGTCGTAGTTGCCGGCGAAGGTGAGGTTGCCCTGGAAGGCAAGGTCGGAGTTGCGGTAGCTCCGAACCTCGCTGGTCTTGGGGGCGCTTCCAATGAGATGGAGGTTCTTGGTGTTGCTGATGGGGCTCGGGTCCCAGGTTCCACCGTGGTCGTCATGGGCCACGGCCGAGGCGCTGCCGAGCGCGAGGGTGATCGCGCCTGTGGCAACCACGAGTCGTTGCAGGTATCGATTCATGGGTCTGCCTTTCCGAAATGTCCCGCGGTCAACGGGTGCAGCGAATCCTGCTCGCTCGCCGGTGGTTTGCCAATGCCTCAGCGCTGGCATCCGGAACATGAGTCGTCCCCTGAGGGGAGCCTCATGCGCTCGCTCAGGGGACGACCTGTGTCACTGGAAGACGCGACGCAGCGACATCGTGTCGAGGACCAGGCCGGCGGTGCCAGGCGTGGTCGCCTGGAAGCACACGTGGTAGTTGTCGGTGACCGGCGAGGTGAAGTAGGTGAGCGAGGACTTCCAGCCGGGGTCGGCCTGGGTCTTGCCGGTGACGTCGTACGACAGGTTCTTGGTCACCATGTAGGTGTTGTTGTAGTTCGCGGTGACCAGGACGCCCTTGACCGCCGGCCCGAAGCTGCCACCGTGGTGCGGGTTGCCGGAGTAGCGGAAGTACAGCCGGTACTTCGCGCCCCTGGTCAGCACCAGCTTGTGGCAGATGCCGCCCTTCGAGGTGCCGTTGAGGTCGAGCGACTGCTCGCCCCAGGCCGTGTTCAGGCGGGTGCCGTTGATGACGTCGACGTTGCCCTTCGCCTCCGACTTGACCAGCCAGCCGCCCACGCTTGAACCGTGGTTGTAGATCTTGAAGGAGTTGGCGGCGATCTGAGGGTTCTCGAAGCTGGGGTTCGGGAAGAGGTTCGGCCCCGGCGGCGAGACTGGGACGGCGGCCGAGCCACCTGCGGCGGTGAGTACGACGGTCAGGGCGCCGGCGGCGGTGGCGGCCAGGCGGGTGCGCAATCGAGGCATGGCGGTTCCTGTCTGGGATGTGGTGGGAGGGCGCATGCAAGCAGCATCTGCCCGAACCCTTCGGGAAACCTTCAGGTTGGCGGACGCCGTTTTGCACTCGTTACCACCAGAGTGCAATACTGCACTCTATGGGAAAGAGTGCACTCGAATGCGGGCATCGGGAGGCCAAGCGCTACGCGACGACGAAGCAGATCACGTCGTCGGCGCGCCTGCTGACCGAGACCCACGGGCTCGAGGGCTTCACAATGGACGACCTCGCCGCGCGCGCGGGCGTCTCTCGCCGGACGCTGTTCAACTACTTCCCCAGCAAGATCGACGCCGTTCTCGGCGTACACCCCGACCTCGATCCGGACCTGCTGGCCGAGTTCCACGCCGGCGGTCCCCACGGTGACCTGATCAGCGACCTCGGCGTACTCGCCGGGCAGCTGCTGGACACCAAGGACCTCTCGCGCGACGAGGTGGCTCAGATGCAGCGAGTGCTGATGAGCTCGCCGCGGCTGCTCCTCGCCTGCCACGAGAGGTTCACCCACATGACCGACGCGTTCGTCGAGGAGATCCGGACCCGCGAGGGTGCGAAGTTCGACGAGACGCGTGCCCGGGTCGCCATCCGGATGTTGGCGGCCCTGTTCGACCTCACCCTCGACCACTACGTGGCAGATGCCGACGACCGGCCGCTGTCGGAGGTGTACGCCGACAACCTGCGCATCGCGCGCGAGCTGCTGGCGCAGTAGACCCCTCCACCACCCAGACTCCGCGCCGCCGACCGTGGCGCGGGCCCACCCACAACCAGGAGTCCAAACACCATGGCAACCCTGCTCTACCGGCTTGGCAAGACCGCCTACCGCCGGTGGCCGATCTTCCTCGCGGCGTGGTTCGTGCTGTTCGCCAGCGTCGCCACCGTCGCGGGCACCATGTCCAAGCCCCTGTCGGACGACTTCTCCGTGCCGGGCATCCCGTCGCAGGAAGCGGCCGACCTCCAGTCCGAGCTGTTCCCGAACTCGAAGGACGCCTTCGACGAGGCCAACGTCAACCTCGTCGTCGCCGCACCCAAGGGCCACACGCTCTCGGAGCCGACGTACGCCAAGGCCGTCGACGCGCTGATCGCGGACCTGAACAACGCGCCGCAGATGCCGAGCGACCCCGAGCGTCCGCTGCTCAACCCGGTCGCCGCGGCACCCACCCAGGAGAAGCAGATCCTGGACATGGCCAACGAGCAGGGCACGCCGGCCGACGTCGCGCAGTCCAACGCCGACGCCCTGTCGCCGCTGTCCGAGGACGGCCGGATCGGCACCATCACCTGGGAGTTCGACGTCAAGACGGTGATGGACGTCAAGCCGGAGACCCGCGAGGCGATCGTCGAGATCATGGACGAGCACCGCACCGACGGGCTCCAGATCGAGGCCAACGGCGCCGGCATGACCAACCAGGAGCCGCCGGGCGGCGAGTCCGAGCTGATCGGCATCGGCTTCGCCCTGGTCGTGCTGCTGCTGACCTTCGGCGCGGCCGTCAGCGCCGGTATCCCGATCGTGACCGCGATGTGGGGCGTCGGGCTCGGGCTCACCGGTGTCACCGCGATGACCGCGTTTACCAACGTCAGCTCGTCGACCACGATCCTGGCCTCGATGGTCGGTCTCGCGGTCGGCATCGACTACGCGCTGTTCATCCTGGCCCGCTACCGAGCCGAGCTCGAGCACACCGATGATCGAGAGGAGGCTGCCGGCATCGCGGTCGGTACGGCGGGCTCCGCCGTGGTCTTCGCCGGCCTGACCGTGCTGATCGCGCTCTCCGCGCTGGCCGTGGTCCGGATGCCGTTCCTCACCGCGATGGGCTTCGCGGCCGCCGCGACCGTGCTGATCGCCGTACTCGTCGCGCTGACCCTGCTGCCGGCGCTGCTCGGCCTGCTCAAGTCGAAGGCGTTCGGTGGCCGGTTCCGCAAGTACCGTCCGAAGCGTGAGGCCGACGGCCGGATCGTGAACAACGGCGTCCGCTGGGCGCGGCTGGTCGGCCGGGCGCCGCTTGCCGTGGTGCTGCTGGTGGTTGTCGGGCTTGGCGCGCTCGCCGTACCCATGAAGGACCTGCACCTGGCCTTCCCGACCGACAGCACCGCGTCGCCCGACACCACTGCCCGCAAGGCGTCGGACCTGATGACCGAGGGCTTCGGCCCGGGCCGCGAGGGCCCGATGCTGGCCGTCGTCGACGCTCGGGAGGTGTCGGACACCAACCGCGGCAAGGCCATCGGCGAGTACGTCGCGTGGGTCGGCAGCCACGACGGTGTCGCCAACGCCCAGGTCGGCGGCATGAACGAGGACGAGACCGGCGCGCTGGTGATGATCACGCCCGAGACCGGGCCGGACGAGGTCGCGACCGAGGACCTGCTCGCCGAGCTGCGCGACGGCCAGGACGCCATCGAGGCGGAGACCGGGACCACGACCGGCGTGACCGGCCTGACCCCGATCACCGTCGACGTGTCGGAGCGGCTGGCCGACGCGCTGCCGCTCTACCTCGCGGTGGTCATCGGGCTGGCGTTCCTGCTGCTGATGCTCGTGTTCCGCTCGATCCTGGTCCCGCTGACCGCAACCCTCGGCTTCCTGCTGTCGGTGCTCGCGACGCTGGGCGCGACGGTCGCGATCTTCCAGGAGGGCACGTTCGGCTTCATGGACGGCCAGCCGATCGTGAGCTTCATGCCGATCATCCTGATCGGGCTCGTGTTCGGCCTCGCGATGGACTACCAGGTGTTCCTGGTGACCCGGATGCGGGAGGCGCACGTCCACGGCATGTCCACCCGCGACGCGGTCATCGACGGCTTCCGCAACAGCGCCCGGGTGGTCTCGGCCGCGGCCGTCATCATGATCTCGGTGTTCGCCGCGTTCATGCTGACCGACGACCCGGTCGGCAAGTCGATGGGCTTCGCGCTCGCCATCGCGGTCTTCTTCGACGCCTTCGTGGTGCGGATGGCGCTGATCCCGGCGCTGATGTACCTGATGGGCGAGAAGGCCTGGTGGCTGCCGACGTGGCTGGACCGGATCCTGCCGAACGTCGACGTCGAAGGTGAGAACCTGCACCGGCCGCACCTGCAGCAGCAGAAGGTCGGCGACCCGGACGATGACGAGGACCCGCGTCTGATCAAGGTCTGAGCTAACGGGGAGGTTTCCCCGGCTGGCCGGGGAAACCGGCACTGGGAGGGCGAAATATCGCCCTCCCAGTGCTCATTTCGCCCTTCCAGTCCGGCGTTGGTCAGGCGCGGAAGCCGGTGACCTTGTCGGGAGTCACCCGCACGATCACCCGGCGTACCTCCGGGGGCTCGGGCGGCGGGTCCTCGCCGAGGTACTTCTGCGACAGCCGCTGACCGAGTGCCCGGTCGGGGTCCGGCACCAGCTCGGCGGTGCCGCGGATGTCGACCGCCCGATAGGGGTTCTCGGCGTCGAAGAGGGAGACGCTGATCCGCGGGTCGCGAGCCAGGTTGCGCACCTTCTGCCGGTCCTCGCGGCTGGAGAACACGACGTCGTCGCCGTCGCGGCCGATCCAGACCACCGAGGTCTGAGGCGAGCCGTCGCGGCCGATGGTGGCCACGGTGGCGAAGTTCTTCCCGTCGAGCAGGCGGCGGGCTTCCTCGGTCAGGGGCACCGGTGTCTTCTGGGTACTGGTCACATGAGAGGAACGCCGGGCCGGGACGGCTATTCCGGACACGCCGGAAATCCGCCCTGGGTAGGACGCCCGGGAGCGCTGCCGCCCTCTACCGTGGATATATGACACGACTGATGTCTTATAGCCACGACGGCCTCGAGTTCGACGTCACCGACACCGGTCCGATCGACGGTGAGGCGGTGGTGCTGCTGCACGGCTTCCCGCAGACGGCGGCGGAGTGGGACCAGCTGTCGCCGCTGCTGCACGAGGCCGGCTACCGCACGATCGCACCCACCCAGCGCGGCTACTCGCCCGGTGCCAGGCCGCGCGGCCGGACAGCGTACCGGTCCTCGAAGCTGGTCGGCGACGTCGACGCGCTGATCCGGCGCCTCGACGCCGGCCCGGTGCACCTGGTCGGCCACGACTGGGGTGCCGCGGTCGCCTGGGCGTACGCCGCGCGGCACCCGGAGCGGCTGCGCAGCATGGCAGCGCTCTCCGTCGCCCACCCGGGCGCGTTCATGAGGTCGATGCTCAGCAGCGACCAGGCCCGCCGCTCGTGGTACTTCCTCGCCTTCCAGCCGCCGCGGCTGCCGGAGCGGCTGCTGCGCCAGCGCGGCGGCCGCAGCGACCGGCTGCTCGCCAAGACCGGGCTCGACCGGGCGGGCCTGGACCGGGTCCACGCCGAGGTGCTCGACACCGGCGCGCTCACCGGGGCGCTCAACTGGTACCGGGCGATGCCGTTCGCCAGCCCCAGCGACCTGCGGCTCAAGGTGACCGTCCCGACCACGCTGATCTGGAGCGACGCCGACGCCGCGCTCGGGCGCCGCGGCTGCGAGCTGACCGAGCGGTACGTCGACGCGCCGTACTCGTTCCACGAGCTGCCCGGGGTCAGCCACTGGATTCCCGAGCAGGCGCCCGAGCAGACCGCCGAGATCCTGCTGAGGTTCTGGACCGACGCGGAGGTCAGCTCGCCGGCTGCCCGGTGAAGGGGCACACCGCGGGCGCCTCGTCCTCGGCCTCGATCGGGGCCTCGGCGGCTCCCGGCGTACGCCGGGTCACGGTGAGCTCGAACCCCTTCGGCACCAGCGTCAGCCGCTCGCTGACCTTGAGCCGGTACGACGGGTCGCCGGCGAGGTCGTAGCGGTGCAGCAGCCGGGCCAGCACCAGCACCGCCTCGTGCAGCGCGAACTGGCGGCCGATGCAGGCGCGCTCCCCGGTGCCGAACGGCCGGTTCGACGCCCCGCCGAGCTTGGGCCGCGGCCGCTCCGGGTCGAACTGGTCCGCGGTCGGACCCCACACCTCGGGGTCCCGGTGGACAGCTGGCAGCATCATGATCGCGGTGTCCTCGGGCGTCATCGTGTGCCCGGTGCTGAGCACAGTGGTCTCGCGGGGTCCGCGACCGTAGCCCGGCGCGGTCGGCCACAGCCGCAGCGCCTCGTCGAGGACCTTGCGCAGGTAACGGAAGCGCGCGACCTGGTCGTATGTCGGCTCGGCGTCCGGGTCACTGCCGAGGATCGCGTCGGTCTCCGCCTGTGCCTTCCGCAGCACCTCGGGGTTGCGCGAGAGGTAGTAGAGCGCGAACGACAGCGCGCCCGAGGTGGTCTCGTGGCCGGCCACCAGGAAGGTCAGCACCTGGTAGCGGATGTTCACGTCGCTCAGCCGCTCCCCGGTCTCCGGGTGGGCGTCGTCCAGCATGATGCCGAGCAGGTCGTGCCGGTGCGCGTCACCGGCCGCCCGCCGCCGCGCGATGACGTCGTCGACGAACCGCTCGGCGTACCCGATCTGGTCGGCCACCTTCCGCTCGAGCCGACGGCGGAGCAGGCGACCGACGCCGGGCAGCGCCGTGGTGCCGGCCATCCGCTGGCCGGTGGTCAGCGCGGCCAGCATGGCGCCGACCATCGGGTGCTGCTCGTCGCGCTCGAACGAGCCGAAATCTTGGCCGAACGAGGTCCGGCCGATGGTCTCCAGCGTCAGCCGGGTCATGTCGGCGGTGACGTCGACCGGACCGGGCGCGCGGTCCCACTTGTCGATCAGCTCCGACGCGGCTCCCAGCATCACCGGGTGGTAGCTCTGCATCGCGGCCTTGGTGAACGCCGGCGCGAGCAGGTCGTGGGCCAGTTGCCAGTTGGGCTCGTCGGAGTACGCCGTGAACAGGCCGTCGCCGGCGAACGAGCGGAGGGCCAGGATCCCGGGCGGCAGCGACTTGCGGAACCTGGTCTCGTCGTTGAACTCGCGGGCGAGCTCGGCGCCGGTGACGAAGACGAAGCGCTGGCCGAGGATGTCGATCTCGACCAGTGGTCCCAGGCCCTCGGTGAGGCGCAGGATGCTCTGCACGACCGCCCGGCGGTCGAGCTGGAACACATGGCCGAAGACCGGGCGCCGGCCCTCGGGGGTCGGCAGTCGCTGCCCCGACCAGGTGTTGGCCATCGTCGCTCCTCGTGGCTGGGCTCTTACTAGAAGTCAGTTCAGTTAGCCTGCTCCACCTACTGAACCAATGTCAAGTAGCATGCCGCCCATGGCCCGTACCCGCCTCTCTCCCGACCAGCGGCGCGGACAGCTGCTCGATCTCGGGGCGGAGCTGTTCGCGGACGAGCCCTACGAGCAGGTGCACATCGAGCGGGTGGCCGAGATGGCCGGCGTTTCCCGCGGGCTGCTGTACCACTACTTCCCGACCAAGCGGGTCTTCTTCGCCTCACTGGTGGAGCGGGCGCTGGACTCGATGCTTGCGGCCACTGCACCCGATCCGGCCCTGACCCCGATCGAGCAGCTCAGGCACGGCATCGACGCCTACCTGCGGCACTTCCAGCAGGACCAGCACGGCATGCGCGCGATCATGCGCGCGGCCGTCGGGGGCGACCAGCACGTGCTCGACCTGATCGAGCGCAACCAGCACGCCCAGGAGGAGCGGATCCTTGCCGTGCTGGTGCCGTCGGGTACGCCGAGCGCGCTGCTGGTGATCACGATCCGGGCCTGGCAGATGTTCAACCGGACCGCCTGCCTGGAGTGGCTCGACCAGCCCGACGTTCCGCGCGAGGAGGTCCGCGAGCTCTGCGTGAAGGCGCTGGTCTCCGCCCTGATCTCGCTGCCGACCGACGCGATACCGGTGGACCTGGAGAAGCTGCTCTCCTAAGTGCGGCTCGCGCGTCGGGCCAGCCGGCGGAACGAGCGCGGGCTGCCACTGGGCGCCGGCAGCCGCCCGGCCACGGCGTCGGCGAGCAGGGTGCCGACGGTCTCCTCGGCGCAGCCGCGGTTGGCCCCGATCCCGCCGGACGGGCCGCGCTTGATCCAGCCGACGACGTACGTCGCGTCGCAGCCGTGCACCCGGCCGGCGTCGTGCGGGACGGTACCGGTGGCCTCGTCGAACGGCAGGTCGGCGACGGGCCGGCCGCGGTAGCCGATGGCCCGGATCACCAGGCCCGCCGGGAGCTCCTGACCACCGCTGACCTGGACCGCGCGGACCTCCTGGTCACCCGCGATCGCCTCGGGGGCGGAGTTGAAGCGGAGCACGATCCGGCGGCCGGGCGGTGGCGCGGCGTCGTACTCGATCCGCTCGCGTCGTACGCCTTGCAGGACGGCAGCCTTATCGCCGCGGAAGGCGGCATCGATGGTGCCACCGACCGCCGGGTCATGATCATCGACGACCAGGTCGACGCCGTCGAGGTGCTTGAGCGCGCGCAGCTCCGAGGTCGTATACGCCGCGCAGTCCGGGCCGCGGCGGCCGAGCAGCACCACCTCGCGCACCTTGCTGGCGCGCAGCGCCTCGAGCGCGTGCGGCGCGATCGAGGTGCCCTCGAGAGTGGCGGGGTCGGCGGCGAGGATCCGGGCCACGTCGACCGCGACGTTGCCGTTGCCGACCACGACCACCCGCTCGGCGGAGAGCTCGAAGGCGTCGGGAGCGAGGTCGGGGTGGCCGTTGTACCAGGCCACGAACCGGGTCGCGGCGACGCTGCCGACGAGGTCCTCGCCTTCGATCCCGAGCCGCCTGTCGGTCGAGGCGCCGACGGCGTAGATGACCGCGTCGTGGTGGGCGGCCAGCTCCTCATGGCTGAGGTTGCGACCGACCTCGACGCCGGTGTGCAGCCGGGAGCGCGGGTGGTCGAGCAGCCGGGCGAAGGACTCGCCGACCTTCTTGGTCGACGGGTGGTCCGGCGCGACACCCCACTTCACCAGGCCGCCGGGGACGTCCAGTCGCTCGACCAGCGTGACCTCGGCGGGGGTGTTCAGCAGCAGGTCCTCCGCGGCGTACATCGCGGCGGGACCGGTGCCGACGATCGCGACCCGCAGCGCCTTGAAGTCCGAGGGCAGCACTCGGTCGAAGGTCGGCGCCTCCCACTCGTGGAACAGCGGCGCCGGTTCCGTGACCGGCGTCGGGTCGACCTGCTCAAAGTAGGCCGCGTTGATCTCGGCGTACTCCTTCATCGGACCCATCAGAGACTCGACCGGGAAGATCGCGTCCACCGGGCAGGCGTCGGCGCAGGCGCCGCAGTCGATGCAGGACTTCGGGTCGACGTACAGCATCTCGGTGGAGCCGAACGCCCGCTCCTCCGGCGTCGGGTGGATGCAGTTGACCGGGCAGACCGACACGCATGTGGCGTCACTGCAGCAGGTCTGGGTGATCGCGAAGGCCATCAGAGCAGGTTGGTGCGTTGGTAGAAGAACCGCGCCGGCCTGGTGAGCAGTCCGACCGAGCCGAGGAACTCCATCAGCCCGGCACAGCTGGACCGCATCGTCGACTTGTGGTGCTGGTTCGCCCTGGCCTCCCGCGTCGCCCGCCTCACGTCCAGGCCGGCGTGCTTGTAGACCTGCTTGCTGAACATGCTGCTGACGATGAAGAACGACGCGATCGAGACGACCAGCGCGCTGATCTGACGGCGTACCCAGCCGGCGCCTGCGAGGTGCTGGCGGACCTCCTCGCGGGCGAACTTCATGTGCCGCGACTCCTCGACGACGTGGATGTTGTTGATGGTGCGCACGAACGGCACCACCCGCTCGTCGCGCATCCAGTCGCGCTGCATCACGTCGAGGACCTCCTCGGCGACCAGGATCGCGGCGTACGCCGCCTCGCCGAAGGCGATCGACTTGAAGGCGCGGCCGAGCTCGACCACGAAGCGATGCGGGCGGTACGCCGGGGCGCCGAGCTTGGCGGCTCCACGGGCGAACATGATCGAGTGCCGGCACTCGTCGGCGATCTCGGTGAGCGCCCACTGGAAGCCGGCGTCGGTCGGATCCTTGGCGTAGAAGTCGCGCAGCATCATCTGCTGCAGGATCATCTCGAACCAGATGCCAGTGCTGGCCACGCACGCGGCCTCCTGGCGGGTGAGCTCCTTGCGCTGCTCCTCGGTCAGCTCCGACCAGTACGCCGTGCCGTACAGCGAGCACCACTCGGGGCTCATGCCGTGGAAGTCCTTGTCGAGCGGGGTGTCCCAGTCCACCTCGACGACGGGGTCGTAGGAGAGCTGCTCGGAGGAGTCGAGGAGCCGCTCGGCGGTGCTCGTGGCCATGGGCAGGATGCCTCTCTCGTAGCAATGCGACATCCTTGATGTTACATAGTTGATGTCACATACGGAAGAGGGGTCAGCGAGCCACCAGGCCGCGGCCGGTGACCAGGGGCAGGTCGAGGGCGGTGACCAGCCCGGCTGGCGCGGCGCAGACGGCTTCGACGGAGTTGACCAGGCGCATCGCGGTCACCAGCATCCCCGAGTCGTTGTGGTCGCCGTGCTCGCCGTGGTGGGTGAGGTCGAGCTTCAGGTACGGGTCGCCGGTGATCTCCACGCGGTAGATGCCGTCACCCTCGAGCGGGCGCGGCCACTCCGGCATCATCTCGGGGTGGTTGCGGGTAACGTGCTCCAGCACCACCCGCGGCGTGCCGTCGACGGTGCCGGCGAGGGTGAACCGGACACCGGCGCGAGTGCCCTTCGGGATATGGCCGGACACGGTGTCGATGTCGGCGTCGTGCACGCCGTGCTCGACGGTCTCGACCAGCTCGTCGTCCAGGGTCAGGCACAGCCCCGCGGCGATGATCCGGACCACCGAGCCCCAGGCCAGGCCGAGGATCCCCGGCTGGAACAGCATCGGGACCTCGTCCACGGGCTTGCCGAAGCCGAAGATCTCACCGTTGACGACGGGTTGGTAGTACGTCGAGTAGTCGGCGATCTCGGAGACCCGGACCTCGTCGATCCGGTGGGACAGGCTGGTCAGCACGAGTGGCAGCAGGTCGTTGGCGAAGCCCGGGTCGATGCCGTTGACGTGCAAGCTGGCCTGACCGCGCTCGCCGGCAGCCTCGATCTCGGCGACCTGCTCGGGGCTGAGCACGCCTTGCGGGTACTGCAGGAACACCGGGCCGCTGGACACCACGTTGATCCCGGCCTCCAGGAACGACAGCAGGTCCGCGAACGCCTCGAAGGGCCGGTCGTCGGACATCGCGGTGTGCACGATGCAGTCCGGCTTCAGCGCCAGCAGCGCGTCCTTGTCGGTGGTGGCGGTCAGGCCGAGCTCGCGGCCGAGGTCGGCCAGCACGCCGACGTCCTTGCCGTCCTTCTCGGAGCTGGAGACCCAGACGCCCACCAGCTCCAGCTCGGGGCGGGCCAGGATGCCGGCTACCGCCAGCCGGCCGACGGTGCCCGTGGACCATTCGACGACGCGCAACGACATGCCGAACGATAACACGTTCTAGTTTCCGGCTTGGTGCAGTCAGCCGAGCCAGCGGAGCTTGCGGACCGGCGGGAGCGCGGTCCACCAGCGGCCGAGGCCGAGGCTCCGACCTGCGCCGACCAGGGCCAGCGTGATCGCGCTGCCGGCGTACACGAGGTGCTTGTCGACCACCGGGTTGTGCTCCAGCGGCAGCGAGGCGACGTAGACCGCGCCCATCAGGCAGACCGTGCCCACCGCGGCCAGCCGCATCGTGATGCCCAGGATCAGCGAGGTGCCGACCAGGGCCATGCCGACCATGTACGCCCAGTCGACCCAGGCCTGTCCGGCCAGCGGTCTGAACAGCTCGCCGAAGATGCCGTCGCGGCTGGAGAGGAAGGCGCTGGTCGGCGAGACGCCCTCCCGCCATGCCTGATCCCGCGGTGTCGCGTGGCCGAGGCCGAACGTCTTGTCGAGGAACGTCCACAGGAAGACGAACCCGAGCGCGATCCTGGTCAGGCCGATCAGGCCCTGGCTGAACAGGCGGGAGGGTACGGCGCCGGCATGTGCGCCAGCGCGTGCGCCGTGGTGGGTGCTGTGGTGGGTGCCGGCAGGTGCGCCGACCGTGGCGGGGGCCGCGGCCGGCGCAGCCGAAGTGACGGTCATCGGTGTCCTCCGAGTAGGTCAACAACTCAATAGACCTACCCAATCGGATTCGGACAAATGGTGTCTATCGCCCACAAGGGATTGTTGGTGAATATCTCGATCCGACCAGGGAAAAGGCGAGCCCGAGGCCCGCTTTCCGGACCCCGGGCTCGGCTCACTTCCGGTCGCGCAGGACGGCGCGACGCGCGGCGTACTCGTCGGCGTCGATCTCGCCCGCGGCGAACCGCTGGGCCAGTGCCGCCTCGCCGGCGCGGGTGCCGCTGCGGCTGACGTAGCGCCAGGCGACGTACGCCAGGGTGCCGAAGACCAGCAGCCAGAAGATCGGGAAGATGACGAAGACCGGTCCGGGCGGGCCGTCCCAGTCGTCGTCGTGATGGTCGTACGGCGCGACGGTGGCGGCCGTGACCGCCTCGGTCGCCGTTGCAGGCAGAGTGCTGTACATCTCGGATCTCCTTCTCGGGTTGACTCTTGCCTCAAGCGTGGTCGTCAGCACCCGTCCGGACATCCGCTGCGCGGCGTAACTCGGCGTACGCCGCGCGGCGTAGGTTCGCGGTCAGCCCGTGGCGCGACCGAGCAGGACCAAGGCCCACGCGAGGCAGGCGAAGGTGGCGCCCGTGGTCACCACACGGACCCAGTTCCAGGCCTGCCACCAGCCCTCGCGGAAGTCCGCACGTACCTGGGCGACGTCGATCTTGTCGGGGTCGCCGGCCGCCTTGATCGCGTCGTTGAGCGGCACGTTGACAGCACCGGTCATCAGGATCGTGGCGATCATCAGGACCAGCGCGGCCACCAGCCACCAGACGACCGGCGTACTGCGGTCGACCGCGATCGCGCCGATCACCAGCAGCGGCGTACCGAACAGGATCAGCATCGTGTGCCAGTTGATGACCGCCCGGTCCAGCGCCTGGAAGGCGCCCACGAACGTCTTGTCGTCGGTCGAGGTCAGACCCGGCATCACGGTGCTGGCGTAGGTGGTGAACAGGCCGGCGGCGTAGCCGGAGCAGATGGTGGCGAGCAGGAGAAGCGCGGTGCGCGTGGTGGTCATAGCCCTATCCCAGCGGACCTGGGTCCTCCTCCGCCATCGCTATTGCGATCGAGGGCATGCGCCTGCGTCTCACTGGGGTTGGATCCGGCTCAGGCGCGGTGGCAGCAGGACGGCGGGCCGGCGAGGAAGAAGGTGCGGAGGACCGAGAGCCGGCGGGCGAGGCCGTCGCGGACGTCGGCCGGCAGTACGGCGAACTCGGTGAGCCGGAGCGGCGCGGCGGCGACCGGGATGGCGTCGGCGACGAAGCTGGCGGCGGGAGAGGCGAGGACCGCCGCGACGGTCACCAGCGTCAGGCTGGCGGCCCAGCCTAGGAGCATGTGGAGTGCGGTGGTCTTGTCCATGCATAACAGTTCACCGCTGATCGGTGAGATCCACCATTGTCTATGATCCCGATTACATGCGCACTCGTCTCACCCGAGGAGTCACCGCGGTCGGGAGCCGTAATCGCCGAACGGGTCGTCCCGCTCGCGGACCGCCTCCCGGATGCCGATCTCGGCCGACCGTGCCACGAAGTCGTGGCCCTCTTGGGTGTGCCGGGCGACGCCGTCGAAGAGGATGCCGAGGGTGCGGGCCGAGGCGATGCCCATGTTCTCGGCGGGCTGGTTGCACATCAGCTTCAGCATCTGCAGCTGGTTGCCCGGGACCTGGGCCATGCGCTTCGCGAACGCCATCGCGTGCTCGGTCAGCTGGTCGTCCGGCACCGTCTCCAGGATCAGCCCGATCCGCGCCGCCTCCGGGGCCGGGATCTCGTCACCGGTGAGCAGGTAGCGCTTGGCCTTCTCGAAGCCGAGCCGGTAGACCCACATCGCGGTCGTCGGCGTGCCCCATACCCGCGACGGCGGGTAGCCGAATCTCGCGCCCTCGCCGGCGATGATGATGTCGGAGCAGAGCACCAGGTCGGTGCCGCCGGCGATGCACCAGCCCTGCACCGCCGAGATCGTCGGCTTCGCGGCGTACCAGAGCTTCATGTAGACGTCGACGAACCGCGACATCTCCCGCAGGTCCATCGCGGAGTCCCACACCCGGTCGCCGAGCAGCGCCTGCTCGGAGGCCTGCAGCTCGGTCGACCAGTCCAGGCCGTAGCCGGCGCAGAACGCCGGGCCCTCCGCGCGCAGCAGGATCACCCGGACCTCCGGGTCGGCGTCGGCCTCGTCGATCGCGGCGGCCAGCGCGTCCCGGAGCTCGATGGTGATCGTGTTGTACTCCTCGGCCCGGCACAGCACGATCGAGCGCACCCCGTCGGCGGTCTCGGTGCGCAGCGGTACGGCGCTCATCAGGCGCCTGCGTCGACGGCGGTCCGGGAGATGATCCGGCCGACATCGACGCCGGTCGGCAGGGTGCCGAACGCGACGCCCCAGTCGCCGCCCAGGCGGCTCGCGCAGAACGCGTCGGCGACGGCCGGATCGCCGTGCCGCACCAGCAGCGAGCCCTGCAGCACCAGCGCCATCTGCTCCACGACTCGGCGGGCGCGGTACTCGATGTCGTCGAGCGCGCTCAGGTCCTTCTGCACCCGCGCGACCGCGTCGTCGAGCCGGGCGTCGGCGCCGGCGGCCAGCGCCACCTCGTCGAAGAACGCACCGACGGCCTCGGGCTGGCGAGCCATCGCGCGCAGCGTGTCCAGCGCGGCGACGTTGCCCGAGCCCTCCCAGATCGAGGGCAGCGGCGCCTCGCGGTAGAGCCGCGGCAGCCCGGACTCCTCGACATACCCGTTGCCACCGAGGCACTCGAGCGCCTCGCCGGCGTGAACCGGGGCGCGCTTGCAGATCCAGTACTTCGAGACCGCGAGGCCGATCCTGCGGAACAGCACCTCGGACTCGTCACCGCGGACGGCTCGGTCGACCGCACCGGCCAGCCGGATCGCGGTGATCGCGGCCGCCTCCGCCTCGACGGCCAGGTCGGCGAGCACGTTGGTCATCAGCGGCTGCTCGACGAGCAGCTTGCCGAACGCCGAGCGGTGCCGGGTGTGGTGGCCCGCCTGGAGTACGCCGAACCACATGCCC
The DNA here is from genome assembly GCF_003121585.1 of Nocardioides speluncae. GTDB lineage: Bacteria > Actinomycetota > Actinomycetes > Propionibacteriales > Nocardioidaceae > Nocardioides > Nocardioides speluncae. The sequence continues at coordinate 3,289 of NZ_QEOO01000001.1, read as the reverse complement.
GCGGCGGAGGCGACGGTGCAGTCGAGCCGGGTCATGTTGACCATCTCGATGATCGTCGGCACGCCTCGGCCCTCCTCGCCGACCAGCCACGCCGAGGCGCCGTCGTACTCGATCTCGGAGGAGGCGTTGGAGCGGTTGCCGAGCTTGTCCTTGAGCCGCTGCAGCCGGATCGGGTTGCGGCTGCCGTCGGGCAGCACCCGCGGCACGAAGAAGCAGGACAGCCCGCCCGGCGCCTGGGCGAGGGTCAGGAAGAAGTCCGACATCGGCGCGCTCGTGAACCACTTGTGGCCGACCAGCTCGTAGGAGCCGTCCGGCCGTGGGGTGGCCCGGGTGGTGTTGGCGCGCACGTCGGAGCCGCCCTGCTTCTCGGTCATCGACATGCCGGCGATCACCGCCTGCTTGGTGCTCGGAACGCGCAGGCCGTAGTCGTAGGTGGACGCGGTGAGCAGCGGCTCGTACGTCGCGGCCAGGTCCGGCGCGGCCCGCAGTGCCGGCACCGCGGCGTACGTCATCGAGATCGGGCACAGGTGGCCCGGATCGGCGGCGCCCCAGACGAAGAGCTTGGCGGCGCGCGCCACGTGGGCACCTCGTCGCGAGTCGGCCCAGGGCGCGGCGTGGATGCCGTGCTCGACGGCCACGGTCATCAGGTCGTGGTAGTTCGGGTGGAAGTCGACCTCGTCGACGCGGTGGCCGTAGCGGTCGTGGGTGCGCAGCACCGGCGAGTTCTTCTCGACCAGCCGGCCCCACTCCTGCACCTCGGCGGTGCCGGCCAGCCGGCCGAGCTCGTGGACCTCGTCGAGCGCCCAGCGGGCGCCTTCGCGCTCGACGGCGTCGAGCAGCACGGGGTAGTCGGCGATGTCGTGTCCTGCCAGCGGCGGGACCTGGTTGGTGACCTCATGAGTTGGCATAAGCGGGGGCTCCAATCGCTCTGAGCACAAAGGCGGTGAGGTGCGGGAGGGTGGCGGGGTCGGGGTGGGCGGTGCCGAGCGGACCGAGCAGCGCTTCGGTGCCGGCGCCGATCAGGGCGGCGGCGGTGAGCTGCGGGTCCTGGTCGGGCAGTACGCCTGCCGCGACTCCGTCGGCGATCGGCTGGGCGAAGATGTCACGGAACGCCCGCCGGAAGGCGATCCGCTCCGCCTCCACCGCCGGGTCGACCAGCTCGGCGAGCAGTGCGGCGGAGAGTCGCGGAGCCTTGATCGCCCGGCCGCCGAAGGTCTCGATCACCGCCCGCACCCGCTCCTCAGGGGTGCCCGGCGCCGCGGCCGCGGCGGCGACGGCTTCAACCTCGCGGCTCACCACGGTCCGGAAGATGAGTACGGCGAGCTCGCTCTTGCTGCTGAAGTGGCGGTAGACGGTGCCGGTCGCGACGCCGGCACGGGCCGCGACGGCGGCGATCGAGCACGCGGCGTACCCCTCCTCGGTGAGCTGTGCGATCGCCGCGGCGACGATCGTGTCCCGCTGCGCGTCGAGCCGCTCCTGGATCGCGGGGGTACGCCGGTAGGCCATGTCAAAGAGTGAACCACTGATTCACTTCTTCATACAAGAGGGCTAGCCTCGTCGTTCATGAGTGTGCGCACCGAGCACAACGGCCCAGTCACCACGGTGATCCTGGAGCGGCCCGAAGTACGCAACGCGGTCGACGGCCCGACGGCGGCCGCACTGGCCGACGCGTTCCGCGCCTTCGACGCCGACGAGACCGCCTCCGTCGCCGTGCTGTACGGCGCCGGCGGGACGTTCTGCGCGGGTGCCGATCTGCATGCCGCAGCGACCGAGCGCGGCAACCGGATCGACCCGGCCTACGACCGCGACACCGACGGTCCGATGGGACCGAGCCGGATGCGGCTGAGCAAGCCGGTGATCGCCGCCGTCGAGGGCCACGCGGTGGCCGGCGGCCTGGAGCTCGCGATCTGGTGCGACCTGCGCGTGGTCGCTGCCGACGCGGTCTTCGGGGTGTTCTGCCGGCGCTGGGGCGTGCCGCTGATCGACGGCGGCACCGTCCGGCTGCCGCGGCTGGTCGGCGCCGGCCGGGCGATGGACCTGATCCTGACCGGCCGCCCGGTCGAGGCCGAGGAGGCGCTTGCGATCGGTCTCGCCGACCGCGTGGTGGCGCCCGGCTGGGCCCGCAAGGAGGCTGAGCGGCTCGCCGCCTCGATCGCGGAGTTCCCCCAGGAGTGCATGCGCGGCGACCGCGCCGCGGCCCTCGATGCCTGGTCGCTGCCCGAGTCCGACGCGCTCGGCGTCGAGTACGAGCACGGCCTGGCGTCCCTCGCGCACGTGGCGGCCGGCCTGGAGCGCTTCCGAGCGGGCGCCGGCCGCCACGGCTCCTTCGACTGAACCCACCAGGAGGAACAGATGACAGAACAGACCCTCGCCGGACAGACGATGCTGATGTCGGGCGGCAGCCGCGGCATCGGCCTCGCCATCGCTCTTGCGGCCGCCCGACGCGGCGCCAACGTCGCGATCCTCGCCAAGACCGACCAGCCCGACCCGCGGCTGCCCGGCACCGTGCACACCGCGGCCGCCGAGATCACCGACGCCGGCGGCCAGGCGCTCGCGGTCGTCGGTGACGTCCGCGACGAGGAGTCGGTGGACCGCGCCGTGGCGCAGACGGTCGAGCGGTTCGGCGGCATCGACATCGTCGTCAACAACGCCTCCGCGATCGCCCTGGCCGGCACCGAGCACCTCCCGGTCAAGCGCTTCGACCTGATGACCCAGATCCAGCTGCGCGGCACCTACCTGCTCACCAGCAAGTCGCTCCCGCACCTGCGCAAGTCCGCCAACGCGCACATCCTGAGCCTGTCGCCGCCGCTCAACCTGTCGCCGCAGTGGCTCGGCGCGCACCCGGCGTACACGCTGGCCAAGTACGGCATGTCGCTGCTGACTCTCGGCTGGGCGGCGGAGTACGCCGATGCCGGCATCGCCGCCAACTGCCTCTGGCCGGAGTCCTTGATCGCAACCGCCGCCGTCCAGAACCTGCTCGGCGGCGACGAGGCGGTGTCCAAGGCCCGCTCACCCGAGATCGTGGCCGATGCCGCGATGGCGATCCTGACCCGGCCGGCGAGCGAGCTCACCGGACAGGCGCTGATCGACGTCGACGTGCTCCGTGAGGCCGGCGTCACCGACCTCACGCCGTACGGCGGCGACGACATCCAGCTCGACCTCTTCATCGACCCGCGCTGACGGCCAAATTCACTAGGTGGGTCACATCGGTGAGTGCAACATCCTGCTCCTGATGGGTGTGTCGCATGGCTGGTCCGGTGTTCTCGTGGCGGATGGTGCCGTCTGTGTT